>NZ_JAHBGE010000069.1 GCF_018390635.1 Ancylobacter lacus
CCGCCGCCTCCGCCATGGCCGCAGTCGCGTTGATCTCGGCGATCCGCAGCTCGTCACGCTTCTGATCGGACAGGCACGCCGCGATGAGGATGCCGATGAGCCCTAACAGGACGCCGAGCACGGCGCCGGCCGTTGCGCTTCGGCCCTTCTTCTGCATGATCGCGGCGGCTCCCCAGCCACAGAGCCCCGCATACATCAGGGCAACAAACAACGCTGTTTCCACGGCAACTCCCCCACATGGCCGCCATCGTCGGTACTTTCCGGTCGGATTGACCGTACTGGAGAACCATGATCGGTGGTTGCATTATGCCGCGTCAACAAGCTGGATGTGTTCATCCGATTTTTTGCCCGGCGACATGCGCCGCCCCGGCGCGCAGCATTAAGGCGGCGCCCGCTCGGCGGGCGCCTTCATTGTCAATGGGTTGGGTGGTGGGCGGGAGCGCGCGGGGCGTCAGGCCGGCTCGGCCGTGAATTCGTGCCGGCAGTAGCGGCAGACCAGGGCCG
>NZ_JAHBGE010000070.1 GCF_018390635.1 Ancylobacter lacus
CGATTCCGCAAGCCTTCGCAGCTATTTGCCGGGATTCTACGGAGTCGGGGTATATCATAAAAAAATATGAAATAATTGATCTATCAACACAGTTAACTCTGAGTTATAATCAGACAGATGAAGCATAAGTATCCGATTTAAACGGCAGCAGTGTGGATCTTTACACCTTTTTAAGGTAATTGGAACAGCAGATATTACAAGAAATATCTGCATTCCACACGCCAACACAAAAAAATAATATGCTCTATCACGAGATACAAGCGAGCACGTGTCACTCCGCTTTCATCATGTGTCGACTGCGAACAAGAACACGGCGAATTTGTATGGCAGCTGACCCCGGGCTACCCATGCCGCTCCCCCGCCCGACCGGACTTAATGTCGCTGAAGGCTCGACGTATCATACAACATGATGGCCAGTCAGGAGAGAATGGTCGCTGCCGCAATCACCGCAACGGCCCATTGAGCCTCAAGGACCTGGCCCCTGACTGCCAACGGATTCGGCCAATGGATTTGAGCTTACATTCACGCCGGAAGTCGCCCACAGGAACGGCGGGTTATCAAGTCGCAATCGAAACGCAGAGTTCCGGGCGCTAAGTATTTGTCGGCCTCGAGATGCGCGGCCAGAAGCTCCCCGATCGCACCGGCGATCCTGTCGAGCGGCTGCTGAATGACGGTCAGCGGGTGTTCGCGGAGCCGGAAAGCGACGCTGTCGTCGAAGCCTATGAGAGAAATGTCATCGGGAACGCGCAAACCCCGATCCGCCAACAGTTGGAGAGCCCCGAATGTCATGCCGGCGCTCGACGAAAACAGCGCGGTTGGCTTCTGCGGGCCGTCGAGAAGGTCTGACAGTGCCGCATAGGCGAGGCTCGGTCGCCATGAACCAGCCCCGACCAGGCGGTCATCGACGGCGAGCCCGCGGCCCGCCATGGCCTGATGGTAACCCTCAAGGCGCTCGCGCGCGGTGGACTGACTGAGGTCACCGCTCAGAACAGCAATTCGTGAATGACCGAGATCGATGAGATGACCGACAGCTCGCCGCGCCGCGTCGCGGTTGTTGACGAACACTCGCTGCATCGGCACGCCTTCAATATCGTTGTTAAAGCAGATGATCGGCAAGCCACGATCGGCGAGGCGGACGAGTTTGTCTCGGAGACAATCGGCACCGCTCAACACGAGTGCCGCGACCCGTTGTCCGGTGAAAAAGTCCAACGCCTGATCCATCACGTCCGGCTTCTGACCATGGCAATAGGTCAGCAGCGCTCGGCCCTGTTCGTGCAAGATCGCCGATATCCGTACCCGCGTCGAGACCGTGCTGCGTCGCGAGCCGCATTTTCCTCCCGAAACCATCGATGCGGCGCTTGACCTCGGACTCAGAGGCGGTCGAGATGCCCGTGACGGGAGATCGCCGCTCTATTCCATGGCGATCGATGGCTTCTCGCATGAAAATCCACCGCAACCCGGCATCACCATTCCCTGGGGGCAATTCTCCACCGTCGAGCTCTTCTCCGACGGCTATCCGGGCCAACCGTCGGGCGCTACCATCGCTGACTGGGAGGCACTGATCGATGCCGCCAATCGGGAAGATCCGCGCCGGCTCGGCCGCTTCGCCGCCGTCAAGGGCGTAATCCCCGGCGGCAGCCACGACGATCGGAGCCTGATCATCGTGCGTCATTGGGCAAGGCCCAGGATCTGAAGCGGCGTCTCCGATCAGGCAGAGCGTCGCATCCACAAGAGCATAATGCCGAACGGCCAAGCCAGCACCGGGACCATATGGGCGGCGGCAACGCCACTGTCGAGCGAGACGGGGACAGATGCGGGTGGCCGTTCTCCATGTTGCGCGCAGTGGCAGATGTTGGTGAGATCGCGATGCTCGCTGATATCAAGAAGGTCCTCGGTCCCCATTTCGCCGCGATCCCCGTCACGGATGGGACCATCGAGGTCTTCCGCCGCAGCATGGTTCGCAGCGCCGACCTGGAACAAGCGGGAGCGACCCGGCGCGCCGAAACGATGGCTCAGCGCCGCAGCATGATGTATGCGACGGCCGATGCCTTCGAGCATGCGATCGGCAGCGTCGTCGGTTCGATCACCTCCGCTGCGGTCGAGTAGCGGGTAACGCCCGGAACCCTGTCCGGGTCCGCTGCGCGCTTGATCGGCAAGACGCGCGATGTTGCCGGCGCTGCCCATCTGGCATCCGACAACGTGATGACCGTCGCCAGCGCGAGCGAGGAACCTGAGTGCGGCGTTCGGCGAGATCGCGCGGCAGACGAAAGCACACCGGATTACTCTTGTTGGACGATGCGTTGAGAGGATGTTGGACCAGAGTCCCACGGCCATGTCGGAAGAGCCGGAGCACATAATTGACACCAGGCTGATCCCTCTGCTGAAGCCGGAGAAAACGACGCTCCGGCAAACGGCGGCAGGCTCCAACACGTGCCGTCGCGTCGATCTGCATGGCCGTCCAAGTTGCGGTTTCCACATCAACGAACAGGGTGCCGCCAGCCGGCAGGGCTTCTCGTTCCGCGCGGTCGACCAACCTTCCCGGCATCATCTCGTCAGGATTGGCGTCTGGATCAATCTCGGTTCGATGGCGGCGGCGTGACCCGCGCCGATATGATCTGCCGGACCTCGTCTGCCGACATAGGGCGACCGAGCAGGAACCCTTGAGCCTCGGTGCACCCATGCCGATGTAGATGCTCGAGCTGTTCGGCCGATTCAACTCCTTCCGCCGTTACCGTCATGCCGAGCTTTCGTCCTAGGTCGATGATGGTATCGAGTATGACACCGGCTTTGGCTTGCGGCTGCGAAGGATCGAATTGTCCGAGAAAGCCGCGGTCGATCTTGAGTTTATCGATCGGAAAGTTGCCGAGATAGCTGAGGCTGGAATAGCCGTGGCCGAAGTCATCCAGGGCGATGCGGATGCCGAGTGCTTTCCAGTTGTTGAGCACTGCCTCGGTTTGCTGTTTTCCGTCGAGAAACACCGTTTCGGTAACCTCCAGCTCCAGTCGACCCGGTCGCAAGCCGGTACGCATCAGTGTCTCGCAAAGCTTCAGCGAAAAACGGACGGCGTGGACCTGAAGCGGCGATACGTTGATAGCGACGCCGAGGTCGTCCGGCCAACGCATCGCCTCCGAGCAAGCCGTTTCGAGCACCCATTCGCCGAATTCCTCGATGAGCCCGTGCTCCTCGAGCATTGGAATGAATATGTCGGGCGGCACCGATCCGCGCGTCGGATGCATCCAGCGCGCCAAGGCCTCGAAGCCATTGAGCCGCCTTGTCCCGATCGAGAACTGCGGCTGGTAGAGGAGCGTGAATTCGCGCCTGTACAACGCATTGCGTATGTCCTCTAAGAGGCGGAGCCGGTCGAGAGTCGCCGTCTTGAGGCCTGGGGTGAAGACCCGACTGGCGCCGCCTTTCACCTTTTTGGCCTCGTACATAGCGGAATCGGCATCGGTCAGGATTGTAGCGATGTCAGCGGCGGCGCCACAACGGTGGGCGATACCGATGCTCGCACCGATGCGCAAAACCATACCGTCGTGCGCCATCGGTTCGGCCAGAACGGCGATAAACCGGTCTCCCGCCGCCACCATTTCTTCCGGCGTGAAGGGCGCTTCGAAGAGAACGACGAATTCGTCACCACCGATCCGTGCCACGGCTCCGCCATCAGTCGCAGAGGACCGGGACAGGCGGTCGGCGACAGTCTTCAGGACGTGATCGCCCCAGTCGTGGCCATAGGTGTCGTTGACCCATTTGAACTCGTCGAGATCGACCAGAAACGCGGTGACCCCGGCCAGCGTCCCATCGGCGACCTGCCGCGTCAGACTTCCAAGGAGATCGCGCAGATGGGCGCGATTGTAGAGACCGGTGAGCGAGTCGCGAAACGCCAGATCGTGGAGTTCCCTCTCTCGCTCTCTCAGCCGCATTTCGGTCGCCACCTGTTCCGTGATGTCGATCCGCCGCGACATCGTCGCCCCGGTCGTCGAGCGGCTGCGGGTATAGATATAGGTCCGACCGCGGATCGTCTGGATCTCGCGCTGCTGCCCGACCAGGGTCGCCGAGAGACGAGCTCGTTGAGCGAGATAAGCCTCTGGATCGCATTGCGCCAGGGGATCCTCGATCACGCCAGCATTGAGATCGAGGCGGTAGAGATCAAGATGGTTCATCCCGAGAAGTTCGGATCGATCAGGATAGTGCTGAAAGATCCGGTGATAGGCATCGTTCGTAAAGACGATGCCCTCAGTCTCGTCGTAAAAAGAGATTGCCTCTTCGCTCTGTTCGAGCGCCTCAAGGACCAGTTGGCAGCGCCGCATCTCGGGGAGCTTTGCCAATGCCTCGGCAGCGAGGCGGGCTAAATCGAAGAGGTATCGCCGCTCGAGCGATGTCAGACGCGCGGCGATGACCACGATCCCGCCGACGACGCGCTTCTCACTCTCCAGGCGCGAAGTCGTAACATCCGTGGCAACATGGTCGTGGCGGGCGAAGGCCTCGGGAAGGGAGCCACCAGCGAGCCATGCCTCGACCTCGTCGACCGTCGCCTCGACCGATTCGGGTCCGAGGTGAGCAACGTGGTGGGCGGAGCGGCTATGGCCGATTACCCAACCGTCGAGGCCGACGGGACCTGCCACTGCTGTGCAGGCTTCGTATAGGACAGTGAATATCTCGGCTTCAGAAGCTGCTTTCTGGAGACGGAGAGAAGCATTGATCACCGACTCGATCTCCATCGACTCGGACGTTTCTTGCCTCATTCGTTCGCTCCGATAAACGCGTAGCTTCTATGGCTGGATACACGCCATAGGTTAATTTTTGCCAAGTGATTATTCAACTTCTCATGGAAAATGTGTGTAACATTATGTATTTTCATTTTAATTGCGCGAAATTATGAGCAATGATGGCAAATCATGCTATGTTTATTTCGCGGAAAATAGAGGACATTATATTCCTATATGCGAAATACATTACAAAATGCGAAATTTTAATTGTCATTACCCATGACAATATTCCATAATCCGGAAATTTTGCTTCAAGAGAGCCGTTCGGTGAGCTCTCTTTCTGGATGTAGAGCATTTTCTTCCCCTCGGGAAAAACGCGCCGTCGGGTATTGCCTGTCGAGCCGCGACCGATAGGGATGATCGCTGCATTCACTCGATCCCACTATTGACGTTGCCCCCGGCACCACCTGCCGCCCCTTAGCCGCATCGAGCGGCCTGACGCTGGTCCAAGGGTCGTGCCCCCATAGTCCCCGCCCTCGAACCTCCCGATCCGCCCGTCGTCAGGAATTTAAGCGAGCACGATGAAATCCCCGACCAAAAGAAGGTCCGCTACTGGCCAAAGGCATGCACCAATTTCATTTATCGCAGCTTTTGCGCCATCCAACCGACCGCCACCCCGCCGAGACAAAGAAAGAATGTCAGCCCAATTATGCCAGTGCTCCCGTATTTGCCGAGCGCCATAGCGAATACCGGTGGTCCGAGGGTTGAACCGAGATTTCCAAGTTGGGCGATCGCCCCGTTCGCTTGAGCCTGCTCATCGGGGCTGCGGGTTACATGCGGAATGGTTGCAAAGGTTGCGCCCTGCACAAGCCCGGAGAAGAGGAGCAAGCTCATCGCTGCGCAGACAAAGACGTAATCTGAGGAAACAGTCGTTGCCACCGCAACGGAAAGACCGGCTACGACCATGTAGGCGATCACGACGAGTGTCTGCGGCGACATGAGATATTGCGCGATGATACCGGCGAGAAACGTTCCCCCGGTGCTCGCCAGCGGCAGCGCAACGAGAAGGAGGCTTGTAACATCCGGGTGAGTGGTCAGGCGCGGAACGAACGTCAGCAGGGCAATATACATCGAGGTGTGAAACAGAAAGATCGCGCCGGGAAGAACCGTTCGCGGGTTTCTGTAAACCGCGAGGTTTTCCTTAAAGAAATGCCCGAACGTCGCCTGTTCGACCGACCTCATTGCTGCTTGCTTGGTCGCGGGGAGACGTAAAGCGCAAAGCGCGAATATCGCCATGAAGGCGGCATGACCGACAAAGAGTGAAGGCAAACCCGAGTGCTTGATCACGAGGGGGCCGATCCAGCCCATCAGGCCGAATGCGACGCCAAAGAACGTACCCCATATCGCCATGGTAATCGATCGATGTCGGCGTGCGCTGACAAAAGCCATCATCGTCGGAGCGGCGACGACTATCCCCAGATGAGAAACACCTTCCGCGAACCGACTGAACAGTAACACCGGAAATGGAGGGAGAAACGACTGAAGAAGGCTGAGGGACGCCCCCACAATCAAACAGCCGACAAGAACGCGACGATATCCGGTGCGTCCAGCCAGAACGCCCGCACTGACGCCCAGGACGAGACCCACGAAGCCGACAATGGACAACGCCAACCCGATCTGAGTGGCGTCAACATCATAGTGGCTCTGGAGTTCGGTAAACCACCCGAAATGCTCCGGTCCAAGCACTTCCCCATCGCGCCGGTCATCGTCGCTGCGTACGATTATCGCATCAAGTGATCCCTGTTCATATGCATCAAGCAGCGCGCGTGAATTGTCGACCAGCACCTCGACGGTCAAACAGGGATCGAGAGATTTGAGCTTCGCCAGCAGGGTTGGAACTTCCGGCCCCATGACGTGGGCGGCAATACCGAGGCGGAAGCGCCGACGCTCCATTGTGAGGGCGGCAAGCGCGCGCTCGTGAGCGGCCAGAAACTCTCTTGCGGAAGGCAGGAAGGTTTCGCCCTGCGCGGACATGCGGACCTGTCTCGGGGTGCGCTCGATCAGCTTTTTGCCCAAACGATCTTCCAGACGTTTGAGCTTCACGCTGACCGCGCCTTGCGTCGAACCAAGAGCCTCCGCCGCACGGGTGAAGCTCTGAAGGTCCGCGATCATCACAAAGGCGCGGACGGCTTCGATCTCAAGCGTGTCCATTCTATCTATCCGATTTTGTCATCACTGAAATATCCGGTCATACGATTGCATAATGAGCAGCGCAACTGCAACTTTGCAAGCGAACAATATCGTCGCGCGGAGTGATCCGGGTTAAGCACACGGCTGTCGGGATAGTCCGCCTTGCGACGCAGATAACAGCAAGGCAAATCATGACTCCCGTATCCTCATCCAGAAATCACTTTGCATTGGTCGCCGTCTGTCTGTCGGCGCTCATGCTCGGACTCGAAATAACCTCCGTCCCGTCCATCCTGCCTACGCTCGAAAGCCTGCTGCCTGCCGACTTCCGGCAACTGCAATGGATCATGAACGCCTATACCATCACCATGTGCGCGGTCTTGATGGCGATGGGCGCTTTGGGAGATCGATTTGGCCGCAAGCGCATTTTCATGTCCGGAATCGCTGTTTTCGCGATGGCGTCGCTCATTTGCGGACTGGCGATCAATGCGCCGCTTCTGATCGCAGCGCGCTTTCTTCAAGGGCTCAGCGCGGCGGCCATGCTCGCCTGTCAGGTCGCCGTCCTGTCGCACCAGTTCCGCAACGGAGCGGAACGCGGCAAGGCGTTTGGCTGGTGGGGCATCGTCTTCGGGGTCGGTCTCGGTTTCGGTCCGATTGTCGGCGGCGCGATCATCACCCTTGCGAGCTGGCAGTGGGTGTTTCTGATCCACGGTTTCATCGCGGTTGTGACGTTGCTCTGCGCGCTGAAGGGGGTCGAGGAATCGTCGGACCCGAACGCGATCCGTATCGACTTCGCTGGCATGACGACGCTGTCGCTCGCGGTGTTCGGCGTCGTCTATCTGATCACACAGGGCCAGACGCTGGGGCTTACAAGCCCTCTGGTGCTGACAATTCTCGCTCTCAGTATCGTCAGTTTCCTCCTGTTCGTGTTGATCGAGAACCGCATCGCGCGGCCGATGTTCGACTTCAGCGCATTTCGTGTCCGCAAGTTTTCCGGCGCGCTTCTGGGGTCGAGCGGCATGAATTTCAGCTTCTGGCCTTTCGTGATCTACCTGCCGATCTACCTGAAAGGCGTGCTCGGCTACGACGCGATCACGGCGGGCTTGACCGTGCTCGCCTACACCTTGCCGACAATCGTGGTGCCGCCCCTTGCGGAGCGGCTGCTCCTGCGCCGCGGACCGGGCTTTGTCATTCCCCTCGGTCTTCTGACCATCGGCGCGGGCTTCGCCGTTCTCCATGTCGCCATCACCAGCGGCAACGCACATTGGCAGACGCTTCTTCCCGGCTGCATCCTCGCGGGGATCGGTCTCGGGCTGACCAATACGCCTGTCACCAATACTGCCACCGCAGCCGTACCGCCGGAAAGAGCAGGCATGGCGTCGGGCATGGACATGAGTGCGAGAATGATTTCGCTGGCGGTCAATATCGCGCTCATGGGGTTCATTCTGCTGACCGGCGTATCCGCCTATCTCGTGCGGGCGCTGCCGGATGTTCCCTCCGACGTTACGCTTCGGGCGCTGGCGGATGTGGTATCGGCCGGGAATCTCTCCGCCGCCGAAAACTTCGGCTTCCCGGTCGCCACGGCGCGCGATGCGCTTGCGCACGGCATAGGCTGGGTCACGCTATACGCAGCGACATGCGCCTGTGGCCTGTCGGCGCTCAGCTTCCTCGCCTTCGGAAGAAGGAAGGCGATGCGGGCGGACGCCTCTTCCCGCTGATGAAAACGGACTTTGGCAAAGGTGCAGAGATGAAGATTGGAATCATTGGTGCCGAGGAAGGCCCCTTGCTGCTCCCAAAGCAAGCGGAATTGGATGATCTGTCTATATGGACGTCAATATAGACTGTGTTACGGCCGTGCGTAACAGCGTCAGGCCAAAATGCACAAAACCGAGTGCTTTCCACTTAAGAAAGGCGATAGGATTGTTCGCAGTGAAAAAAGATAATCACCGTCCACCAGTTCGACGTGGGGGAACTCGCTCCAGTCGATCGGTAACGGAGGCAAACATTGCTGAGATCGTCACTAAACTGCTGTCTGCCGTCTCCCCACAATGGGCGTCCGAGCCATCCTATTTCTTCGATGCAGCCGCCGATTACCGTCCAGTGTTATCGTCGGTATTTTCATAAGCGCCCGGCTGCGTTTTCATCGTCCGAGCCGATTTCCGGCGCGGATTTTATTGAGCGATGACAGCGAGGCAGGACAAGATCAGGATTGCGGTCTTCGGCCCCGCCGATGTCGCGGAAATGGCTGAAAGCTCGCGCAGCCTATCGAGCGATACCGTGCTTCAACTCGCCAGATTGATCGGTCGTCAGATCGCCCGCGAGCAACACGAGCGTGAGAGAGCGAAAGAACAGCAGCAGCGCCGCCCCATCAACAGCGACGAGCAGCAGTAGACTGCACTGTTGCATCAACTCGAACACCCGGCAGGGATTTCCCCGTCGGGCCGTTGGCGTATTCCGCTTGAGACCATTACGGTCTCATGTTATAGGTGAGCACATGAGGATCATCGCCCGCCGCACCTTGCGCGAATTTGTCGATAGCCTTGCGGGTCAGAAGGACAGGCAAGCCGTCAAGGCCGCGCTCGAAGCATGGTTTGATGAAGTCAGCAAGGCGGCCTGGTCGAGCACCGCCGATGTGAAGCGGCTCTATGCAACAGCGAGTATCGTCAATGCAGAGCGGATCGTATTCAACATCAAGGGTAACGATTACCGCCTCGTCGTCGCCGTTGATTTCGAGAAGGGCATCGTCTGGGTCAAATGGATTGGCACACACGAGGCTTATGATATGATCGACGTCACGGAGGTCGAACATGACAAGTGACCTGAAGCCTATTCGCAATGAGGCGGATTACGAGACAGCGCTGGCCGAGGTAGAACACCTGTGGGGTGCCAAGAGTGGCACGCCGGAAGGCGACCGCCTCGACGTACTGGCGACCCTGATCGACGCCTATGAAGCGCGGCATCATCCGATCGATCCGCCTGATCCTATCGAGGCGATCCGTTTCCGTATGGAGCAGCAGGGTCTCACCCGCAAGGATCTGGAGCCGATGATCGGCCCCCGCAACCGGGTAGCGGATGTCCTGAACCGCAAACGGGGCCTGTCAATCGAGATGATCCGGCACCTGCATGAACGTCTTGGTATCTCAGCTGAGGTGCTGATCCGACCCAGCCGGATGGATAAGGTTGCCTGAAAGGATTGCCGCCATGACCCGCGTCGCGCTTTACGCCCGCTACTCCTCAGACAATCAACGCGACGCGTCGATCGAGGATCAGTTCCGCATCTGCCGCGAGCAGGCCAAACGCGAGGGCTGGCAGGTGGTCGGCGCCTATAAGGACGCGGGCATTTCCGGGTCGAGCATGATCCTGCGTCCCGGTATCCAAGCGCTACTGCAGGACGCTCAGACCGGGCAGTTCGACATTGTGTTGGCTGAGGCTCTCGATCGCGTCAGTCGCGACCAAGCCGATATCGCCACGCTGTTCAAACATCTCAAGTTCGCCGGTGTACCGATCGTCACGCTGGCTGAAGGCGAGATATCCGAACTGCATGTCGGCTTGAAGGGCACGATGAACGCCCTCTTCCTCAAAGACCTCGCACAAAAGACACACCGCGGTTTGCGCGGCCGGGTAGAAGACGGGAAGTCGGGCGGCGGTCTCTGCTACGGCTATCGCGTCGTGAAGAAGCTCGACGCGCGCGGTGAGCAGATTCGCGGGGACCGCGAGATCGATGCCCATCACGCCGAGGTCATCCGCCGCATCTTCCGCGACTTCGCCGCTGGCATCGGCCCACGCGCCATCGCCAAAGCGCTGAACGATCAGGGCATCGCCGGCCCAGACGGTAAGCTCTGGAACGACACAACAATCCGCGGCCACGTGAAGCGCGGCACCGGCATTATCAACAACGAACTCTATATCGGCCGGCTGGTGTGGAACCGGCAGCGCTACATCAAAGATCCCTCGACCGGCAAGCGGGTTTCCCGACTCAACCCGGAATCCGAATGGATCACGACGGACGTGCCCGAACTGCGGATCGTCGACGACGAATTGTGGCAGGCCACGAAGGCGCGTCAGAACGACATCGCCGAGAAGCACGTCAACCTGACCGAGGCGGTCCGCGAACACCACACACGCAACCGCCTCAATGGCGCACGTCGCCCGAAGTCGCTCCTGTCCGGCTTGATCTTCTGCGGCTGCTGCGGCGGTCCCTATTCGCTGCGCAGCGCCGATCGCTTCGCCTGCTCAAACCACATCAGCAATGGGTCTTGCTCGAACAGTCGGACGATCCCACGTGAGGAACTGGAGCACCGCGTTCTCTCTGGTCTCAAGGACCGCATGATGGCACCAGACGTGGCGGCCGAGGCGATGCGCGCCTATGCCGAAGAGATGAATCGGCTGAACCGCGAGCGTCGCTCGAATGGTGAAGCCTGGCGCACCGAGTTGGCGAAGGTCACAAAGCAAATCCGGGGCATCATCGAAGCGATCAAGGAAGGCATGTTCCAGCCGAGCATGAAAGCCGAGATGGATGCTCTCGAAGCTCGCAAAGCCGAGCTGACCGCCATGCTCGCCGATGTTCCGGCCGACGTGCCGGATCTTCTGCCAAGCGCGTCGGCCATCTATGCTAAGAAAGTCGGCCGGCTGACAGAGGCACTGAACCAGCCCGACCAGCGAGCAGAGGCGGCAGAAGCCCTGCGGTTGCTGATCGAGAAGATCGTACTGAAGCCAGGACCGAACAAGGGCGAGATCGACGCAGCTCTCTATGGCGAACTAGGCACAATTTTGAACTGGACCGATCGCCAAGCCATTGGCGGACTTACAAAAACAAACACTCCCGGAGCTGAGCTCTCGGGAGTGTCGGTATCGGTGGTTGCGGGGGCCAGCAACCATCTCAACTTGCTATTTCGGGCAGCGGCATAATGCCAACAGCGTCAGATAGTTATTCGATCTGCGAACAAATTCTCTGCCATGAAGTCGACGAAGACCCGGATTTTCGGGGCGAGCTGGCGGCTTGACGGCCAGAGGATGCGGAAGATGCCGGAATTGCTGAGTGCGCCGTCCATCACGCTCAGCAGCGTCCCGGCCTCGACCTGATCGCGGATGGCGAAGTCCGGCAGACAAGCTATGCCGAGACCGCGCTCGGCCATATAGACGAGCGGCTCGATGGCGCTGGTCGGACAGGGTCGCCTCGCGCTCGATACGCCGGTAACACGCTGGCTGCCCGATTTCCGGCCGGCATCGCCTGACGGCGGCATTTACGCCATCACAATCCGCCACCTGCTCAGCCACATGGCCGGGTTGAGTTACGGTTTCCTCGAACCGGCGGACGGCCCGTACACCCAAGCGGGTGTGTCCGACGGCATGGACATCGCCGATGTGACACTCGCCGAGAATGTCCGCAGGATCGGAACGGTGCCGCTTCTATTCGCGCCCGGAACAGCGTGGAACTATTCGTTGGCGACCGATGTGCTCGGGCTAGTCATCGAGCGTGCATCCGATCGGCCGCTCGCCGAAGCGGTGTGCGAACTGGTGACGGGACCGCTCGGGCTGACCGACACGGGTTTCGGCGTGGCCAATCCCGACCGACTGGCCGCCGGCTATGTCGATGACGGCGGTGCGCCGCGCCGGATGGCCGACCTCGAAATCATCCCGCTGCCGTTCATCGAAGGTTCGGAAGGATTGCGGATGTCGCTGATGCGCGCCTTCGACGAAAACGCTTATCCCTCCGGTGGCGCGGGTATGATCGGTTCGGCCGGCGATCTTCTCGCTGTCCTCGAAGCCCTGCGCAAAGGTGGAGCGCCGCTGCTCTCCGCATCACAGGTCGAGGCGATGATAAAGGACCAGACACCGGGCATGGACCTGCTGCCGTGGCCCGGGCGCGGCTTCGGCCTCGGTTTTACGATCCTACGCGATTCCGTTGCCGCCAATTCCCCGGAGTCGGTCGGGACATGGCGAATGGGCGGCGCCTATGGCCATTCGTGGTTCGCCGATCGTGCGAATGGATTGACGGTTGTCGCCTTCACCAACGCCGGATTGGAAGGCCAATCGCCCGGCGGCCGGTTCCCAGACGAGCTGACGCAGGCGGTCTATGGATGACCGCGCCGCGCCATGAAAGCCGATCTGCGCAGGCTGGCGAGGAAGTGGTCCATCGCCGCCCCGATGGCGGGATTGGCCCGACCCCGCACATAGAGGCCGTACTGGACAATGAGCGGGGCCGGCAGCCCGGCCGAGGCCGGAATCGCCCGCATGGTTTCAGGGCGGACGCATTCAGCCATCATCAGCGCAACGCCAAGACCGTTCTCCACGCCGGCCTGGATCGCGGCAATGCTCTGGCTGGTCAAGGTCACGCGGTAGTCCCGTCCGCAGTCCGCGAGCGCCTCCACCATGCGCCGCCGCCACAAGCATGGTTCCGCATAGACGATGATGTCGAGCGGTCGCGCCGGCGCTGGATCGCTGTCAATCCCGCCAACCCAGAGCAGTTCGACGTCCCAGGTCTCGGCCGCATCCCCGGCGAAGGACGAACAGGTTGCGATGGCGAGATCGAGATCGCCCTCCCGCCAGCGATCGGCGATCGCGATGCTGTGGTCCACCACGACGACGAAGGTCAGGTCAGGCCGGGCGCGACGAAGCCGCCCCAGCGCCTCCGGCAGGGTGCCGATGGCGATTTCCTCGGCAAGACCGATACGAACGGGATCGCTGGCGCAGCAGTCGCCGAGACGCGCCACCGCCTCCTCGCCGAGCAGCAGCAGCCGCGTTGCGAAGCTGAGGAAAAGTTCGCCTTCCGCGGTCGGAATGACGCCGCGGCCCGTGCGGTGCAGCAGGCGCTTGCCGAGCACATCTTCCAGCCGCCGCATCTGCATACTGAGCGCAGATTGCGCCCGCCCCGCCTGTTCAGCGGCGCGACTGAGACTGCCCAGCCGACAGACCAGGACATAGGCGCGCAGCAAATCGGGGGTGAGAGCGTCGGATATCATCTCTTCATGATTTCTGATTTCATTGATATCAATCTACCATCATATCAAGGCCAGCGCTACCTTTTGAGAACCGACCAATCATTGTTCTCATGAGGTTCCATGCTTCGCTCAAGACCCGCCCAAATGCCTGCCTTGTTGTCCATGATGGTCGGGGGATTTGCGATCGGCACCACCGAATATGCCAGTGTCGGCGTCCTGCCACAGATTGCCGATGATTTCGCAATCAACATGGCGCGCGCCGGATTGGTCGTCAGCTTCTATGCGATTGGGGTCAGCATCGGGTCTCCGGTACTTGCAGCCCTGACGGGCGGTGTTTCACGCAAGACGTTGATGCTCGCGATCATGGCCGTGTTCGTACTCGCCAACGCCACCGCGGCGTTAAGCGCGAATTACGACATGCTGCTGATCGCGCGCGTCGTCTCGGCTTTGCCGCATGGCATTTTCTTCGGTGTGGGCGCGGCGATCGCGGCAAGCTTCGTTTCGGAAGACCGCAGGGCCTCGGCCGTCGCCATGGTGTTTGGCGGGCTGACGATCGCGGTCGCCGCGGGCGTGCCGCTCGCCACCGTCATCGGGCAGCGCCTGGGGTGGCCGATGTCCTATTGGTTCGTTGCGGCGGTGGGCCTCGTCTCACTGGTGGCGATGGCCGCGACCTTGCCCAAAGAGATCGACATCGCACCAGCCGGACGCCTGATCGACCAGCTCAAGGTGCTCGGAAGCGGGCGTTTGTTGCTGGCGTTCGGCATGAACTTTTGTGCTTGGGGCGGCACCTTCGTCGCCTTCGCCTATCTCCCCAGCATTCTCGCGGAGATCACCGGTTTCGGCCCGAACGGCGTGGCCTGGATGTTGGCGCTCTACGGCGTGTCCGTGATCGTCGGCAATGTCCTCGGCGGGCTGGTGTCCGGCAAGGCGCTGGTGCCGGTGCTGGCGTTGATGCTCGGCACGCAGGCGGCGGTGCTGCTGATCTTCACCTTCACGGCATCTTCCATGATTGGTTCGATCCTGACGCTCGGTGGACTGGGGGCGCTGATGTTCTGCAATGTTCCAGGGCTGGCCCTTTACGTGGTGCAACTCGCCCACCGTTCCCGGCCCGGCAATGTCGATATCGCCTCCACCATCAACGTCTCCGCCGCCAATGCCGGTATCGCGCTTGGTGCTTTGATCGGCGGGACCGTCGCCGACTCCCGCCTCGGTCTGGGCGCTACGCCCTGGGTCGGTGCGATCATGGTCGGTTGCGGCTTGCTCTTGACCTTGTGGAGCGGCTATCTCGACCGGCGTGACGGCCACAGAAGCGAAATGGCGGGCTGATGGGCTGTAAGCGTCGTCCCGGCGGCACCTTCATAGGTTGGGCGTGAAAGCGCAGTCTG
>NZ_JAHBGE010000071.1 GCF_018390635.1 Ancylobacter lacus
CCGATTCCGCAAGCCTTCGCAGCTATTTGCCGGGATTCTACGGAGTCGGGGTATACATCATCATCGGATGGAAATTCGCATCATCCTGTCCCGGGCCGCATCGCTGCTTTCTTTGGCGCTCACGGTAACGCGATAGATTGTTATGACAGGCGATGGCCGCCGGCGCCGCACCGCGGCTCCGCCCGGCCGGCGCAGCAGGGCCGGCCGTCCTGCCGTGTCAGGCCCGCAGCACCGGAAAGTCGATCGAGATGCGGGTGCCGCGGTCGATCTCGTCATAGATCAGCGAGCCGCCGAGGCTGCCGGCCATCGCCCGCACGATGCGGCTGCCGAGGCCGGTGCCTTGCGGTTTGCCCTCGCCGCGCCAGCCGATGCCGTCATCCTCCACCGCGAGGCGGGCAACCCCGTCCGGCAGCGCCTCCAGCTTTACCCGGGCCTCGCCTCCTTCGCCGGGAGGGTAAGCGTATTTGAACACGTTGGTGACGAGTTCGGTGACGATCACGCCGACCGAGACGGCGCGGTCGGTCGGCACCTGCACCGGGGCCACCTCCGTGCGGATATGGGCGCGATAGCCGGCCTCGCGCATGGAGGCCGCGATCTCGTCGGTGAGGCTCTTGAGATATTCGTCGATCTCCACGACCCGCACATCCGGCGAGGTGTAGAGCCGACGGTGCACTCCGGCCACGGCGAGGATACGGGCCTGGGTCTCGGCCAGCGCCGCCTTGGCGGCCTGATCGGTGATGGCGTTGGACTGCAGCCGCACGAGCCCGGCGACCATGGCGAGGCTGTTGGCGACGCGGTGGTTGACTTCCGCGAGCATGATCTCGGCGCGGTCCCGCGCCTCGCGTACCTCCCGCTCGGCCTCGTCGCGGGCGCGGATCAGCCGGGCCTTCTCGACGGCCTGGTCGATGGCGCTGCCGAGCAGTTCGAAGAAATCGGCCTCGACGGTCTTCGGCACATAATCGAACGCCCCCGCTTTCAGCGCCTGCACCGCCACATGGGTCTCCGCCGAGCCGGTGACATAAACCACCGGCGGCGGGGTTTCCCATTGCTGGAGCGCGGCAAGGACGTCGAGCCCGGTGCCGGTGGGCAGGAAATGGTCGAGGGCGATGACGTCGATGTCGTTACGGCCGCGCAGCCGATCGAGACCCGTCTCCGCATCTCCGGCATGCTCGACATGGTAGCCGCGGCGTCCGAGCGCCCTTTCCACCAGCCGGGCAAGTGCGGGATCGTCGTCGATGTAGAGAACCCGCAGGACGCTTGAAGGCATCAGGCCGTTTCCGGCACTTGCATCACCGAGAAGAACAGGCCGAGCTGGCGAATCGCGTGAGCGAAGCTCTCGTAGTTCACCGGCTTGGTGATGTAGACATTTGCACCGAGGTCGTAGCAGCGCTGAATCTCGCGGCTGTCGTCGGTGGTGGTGAGCACGACGACCGGGGTGCGGCGGGTGTGGGGATTGTTCTTCACCTTCTCCAGAATCTCGATGCCGGTCATGTCCGGCAGGTTGAGGTCGAGCAGGATCAGCAGGTGGCGGCCGGCGCTGTCGCGGCCGGAGCCGTCGGCGCCGAGCAGGAACTCCAGCGCCGCCGTGCCGTTGGTGAAGGGCATGATGGGATTGCTTACGCCGGCGCGGCGGATGTTGCGCTCGATGAGGCGGGCGTGGCCTTCGTCATCCTCAATCATGAGAATGGTAACCGAGATGGCTTCGGTGCTCACGCGGCAATACTCCCCGTCGCCTTTCGCATGTCCTGCGGCAGGCTTATAGAGAAAGTGGTGCCTTTTCCAAGCTGGGAAGCAAGAGTTATTTCTCCGCCGATCGTGCGTACCAGAGTACGCACATGCGCCAGACCTATGCCCTCGCCGGATTGATCCTGCGTGCCGGAGCGGCGGAACAGTTCGAAGACGCGTTCATGGTCCTGATTGGCGATGCCGCGGCCGTTGTCCTCGATTTCGATCAGCACCCTCTGCTTCTCCGTGCGTCGTGTCCGCACGGCGATGCGCAGCGGCACGTCCTTCCGGCGGTACTTGACCGCATTATCAAGCAGGTTGCCGATGATTTGTTCCAGCGCCATGCGGTCGGAAATGATCGGGCCGGTCTTCATGTCGAGGGTCATTTCCCCCTCGGCTGCCGCGACCTGGTGGATGATGGCGTTGGAGGAAGCCTCCACTACCCCTTTCAGGTCCACGCTCTCCGGTTTCAGCACGCGCCGGCCCTCGCGCGAGAGCTTGAGGATGGCGTTGATCAGACCGTCCATCTTGCGGGTGGAGGAGCGGATGAAGCTCAGCGCTTCCGGCAGGTCTTCGGTCGCGGCGAGCTTCGCCTCGGCGAAATCGGGGTCCGCCGGTGGCGGATCGAGCTTTTCGATGTAGCTGCGCAGCGGGGTGAGGCTCGTCTCCAGCTCGGAAGTGAAGCCCATGATGTTGACAAGCGGCGCGCGCAGGTCGTGGGTCACGATATAGGCGAAGCGCTGGATCTCCTCATTGGCCCGGGCGAGGTCGACGGTGCGCTCCTGCACCCGCTGCTCGAGACCGAGATTGAGTTCCTCGACCTCCCGGCGCGCGGCCGCCAGTTCCCGGGTGTAGTTGCCGATCGCCCAAACGCCCAGCCCCGTGACGACGAGGATGATCCCCGCGCCAAGCACCACGACCCACCACAGCGCCTGCGCGTTGGCATTCTGGTCCTCGACCTGCTGGTTCAGCCGTGTCTCGGTGTTCGTCACCAGGCTGGCGAGCAGCGCGCGGGCCTGATCCATCAGCTGCTTGCCGGTGTCGGTCTCAACGACGGCGAGCGCCTCGTCCGGGCGGCCGGCACGGGTAAGCTCGATCGTGCGGTCCATCTCCGCCAGCTTGCGCCCGATGATGTCGGTGAGCTGCCCCAGTTCCGGCGCGTCGCGCCCGCCCAGCCGCTGGCGCACGATCTCGATTTGCACCGGCAGCACCTCCTTCGCCCGCACATAGGGGGCGAGATAGGATTCCTGCCGGGTAAGGAGGAAGCCGCGCTGGCCGGTTTCGGCATCCTGAAGCTGGGAGCGCAGCTCGACGATTGAACCGCGGGCCTGGCGGAGCTGCACCACGGTCTCGAAATAGTCCTGGGTGCGGCCGACCAGCCAGATGGTGGTGGCGACCACCACGGCCAGCGCGCCGAGCCCGACCGTCATGAGCATCAGGGTCGAGCGCAGAAAGGCACTTCGCGAAATCGGCATGGGAGGTTTCCGGTGAAGCTTGCAGCGAACCTAATCGCGTGGGGTGCGGACGCAAGGCGTTCTCGTTCGCGCACCAGATAATACCGCTCCGGTTCAAGCTTCGCTCGTGCCGTTTCGGCAAGCGGGAACGCGGGCACGGCTGCTTTGTTGGTTCGACATCTGTCGAGTGGGCCACCCTGACCCTTCCGACACTGAGATACCATTCAAGGAGGAACGAACATGGGTTTCTTTTCCAAGGACATCCAGACGATGGACGATCTGTTCGTCCACACGCTGCGCGATATCTACTATGCCGAGAAGCGCATTTTGAAGGCGCTGCCGGAGATGATCGAAAAGGCGAGCGATCCCACCCTCAAGGCCGGTTTCCGCCAGCACCTCCAGGAGACCGAGCAGCATGTGCTGCGGGTGGAGGAGGTGTTCCGCATGCACGGCGCCGAGGCCAAGACGGTGACCTGCCCCGCGATCGACGGCATCATTTCCGAGACCGAGGAGATTTCCGGCGAAATCGCCGACACGGAGGTGCTGGACGCCGCGCTGGCGGCGGCCGCTCAGGCGGTCGAGCACTATGAGATCACGCGCTACGGCACGCTCATCGCATGGGCGCGGCAGCTCGGCCGCACCGACTGCGCCGGGGTTCTCCAGCGCAACCTCGACGAGGAAAAGGCGACCGACGCCAAGCTGACCAAACTCGCGGAATCCAAGCTGAACATGCGCGCCGCGAGCTGACGACGTCGCGTCGGCTCCCCACCGCCCGCCGAAAAATAACGCGGGCGGTGGAACGCCGGGTGCTCCGGAGGTGTTGCTGACGGGCATCATCGCACCCCCTCGGAGCCTCCTCCCAAATGAGACGAGTCGATCCCGGCTACGCGTTCCCTCTTGGCGTCACGGTCGACAAGACCGGTACCAATTTCGCGATCTTCTCCGACAATGCCGACGGCGTCACGCTCTGCCTGTTCGACCGCTACGGCGAAACGGAGCAGGAGCGCATCCCGCTTCGCGAATGCACCAACGGCGTGTGGCACTGCCATCTCCCCGGGGTCGGGCGCGGGCAGGTCTATGGCTGGCGGGTGTCCGGTCCCTGGTCACCGCTGGAAGGACATCGCTTCAACTTCAGCAAGCTGCTGCTCGACCCCTACGCCCGGGAGCTGGTCGGCAACATCCGCTGGGACGATGCGCTCTACGGCTACACCATCGGTGTCGGTGAGGGTGCCGACCTCGTCAAGGACGACCGGGACAGCGCACCCTTCATGCCGAAGGCGCGCGTGGTCTCCGGCAACCCCCTCGTCACCACCTCTCACCCACGCGTGCCGTGGCACAAGGCGATCATCTATGAAGGCCATGTGCGCGGGCTGACCATGCGCCATCCTCTGGTGCCCGAGCAGATCCGCGGCACCTTTTCCGCTCTCGGCACCCCGGAGGTGATTGACTATCTCACCCGGCTCGGCGTGACCGCGATCGAGCTGCTGCCGGTGCACGCCTTCGCCCAGGACCGCCATCTGGTCGACCGCGGCCTCTCCAATTACTGGGGCTACAATACCCTTTCCTTCTTCGCCCCGGAGCCGCGCTATCTCGGCGAGGGCGGGCTGGAATCGATCGGGGAGGCGGTCGACCGGCTGCACCAGGCCGGCATCGAGATCATTCTCGACGTGGTCTACAACCACACCTGCGAAGGCAACCATCTGGGTCCCACGCTGTCCTTCCGCGGCATCGACAACAAGTCCTACTACCGGCTTATGCCGGGCGAGCCGCGCTACTATGACGACATGACCGGCTGCGGCAATTCGGTGAACACCGATCACCCCCGCGTGCTGCAGATGGTGATGGACAGCCTGCGGATGTGGGCGAGTCTTTATGGAATCGACGGCTTCCGCTTCGATCTCGCCGTGACGATGGGGCGCCGGCCCACCGGCTTCGATCCCAGCCATGCCTTTTTCAACGCCATTCTTCAGGACCCCACCCTCGGCGGGCTAAAGCTCATCGCAGAGCCGTGGGATATCGGGCAGGGCGGCTATCAACTCGGCTCCTTCCCGCCCGGCTTCTCCGAGTGGAATGGCGATTACCGCGACGTTGTCCGCCACTTCTGGTGCGGTTCGGAAGGGTTGCTGCCGAGCTTCGCGACCCGCTTCGCGGCCTCGCAGGACATCTTCTCCGAGGGCAAGCGCCGACCCTGGTCGAGCGTGAACTTCATCACCGCTCACGACGGTTTCACCCTGCACGATCTCGTCTCGTACAACGAGAAGCACAATGAGGCGAATGGCGAGAACAACAATGACGGGCACGACGACAACCGCAGCTGGAACTGCGGCGTCGAGGGCGAGACCGACGATCCCGCCATTCGCGAACTGAGGCTGCGGCAGAAGAAGAACCTGCTCGCCACGCTGTTCCTTTCCCAGGGCGTGCCGATGCTGCTGGGGGGCGACGAGCGCTCCAACTCGCAGGGCGGCAACAACAACGCCTACTGCCAGGACAACGAGATCGGCTGGGTGGACTGGAGCCACGAGGAGCCGGAGTTGACCGACTTCGTCGCGCGTCTCAGCGCCCTGCGGAAAAGCCGCAGCGCGCTCTCGCGGCCCGAGTTCCTCACCGGCATCCGCAACGAGATGGGGCAGCCGGATGTGAGCTGGTTTTCCTCCACCGGCGAGCGGATGAAGGACCAGGATTGGGCCGATCCGTTCAACAAGTGCCTGACGGTGCGCCTCGCTCCCGCGACGGCGGACGAGCCCTCGCTCGTGGTCATGCTCAACGCCTCGCATGTCGAGGTACCGTTCACCGCGCCGCCGGTTTCGTCCGGCCACTGGGAGGCCATTCTCGGCACCGCCGGCGAGCATGAGGGCCGCACGCTGGAGGCGGGCGAGACCCTGACCATGCCCGCCCGGGCGCTCACCGTGTGGGAGTGGCGCGAATGAATGAGGCGAGCCTCTCCTCCCGGTTCGGGCCGCTTCTGCGCGCCGATGGAACCCTGTTCCGGCTCTGGGCACCCGGCGTGGCCGGGGTCGACCTTCTGGTCGAAGGTGCCGAGCCGGTACCGATGCGCCGCGGCGCCGAAGGCATTTTCGAGTGCCATGTGCCCGGCGCCGGGCCGGGCACGGCCTATATGTTCCGCGTCGGCGGCCATGACGTGCCGGACCCTGCCTCCCGCGCCCAGCGGGAAGATGTGGAGGGCTGGAGCCTCGTCACGGCGCCGCTTGCCCCGACGCCGGAGCTCGCGATCCGGCCCTGGAGCGAGGCGATCATCGCCGAGGTGCATGTCGGCACCGCCACGCCGGAGGGCACGTTCCGCGCCCTGATCGACCGGCTCGACCATTACCGAGACGCCGGCTTCACCGTAATCGAGCTGCTGCCGGTGGCGGATTTCCCTGGGCGCTGGAACTGGGGCTATGACGGCGTTCTGCTGTATGCCCCCGACCGCGCCTATGGCACGCCCGAGGACCTGAGGGCGCTGGTCGACGCCGCCCACGAGCGGGGCCTCGGCGTCATGCTGGACGTCGTCTACAATCATTTCGGCCCGTCGGGGAACTACCTCCCGCTCTATGCGCCGGCCTTCTTCCGGCAGGATGTCGACACCCCGTGGGGTCCCGCCGTCGACCTCGAGAACCCGCTGGTGCGGGCCTTCTTTGTGGAGAGCGCCCAGCAGTGGCTGGCGCGCTATGGTTTCGACGGGCTTCGTTTCGACGCTGTGCATGCGTTCGCCACGCGAGGCACCGGCACCTTTCTGCGCGAGCTGGCCGAAGGCTGCCGCCGGGTTCGCCGCGACGCCTGGCTGGTTCTGGAGAACCACGACAATGTCGCCCGCTGGCTGGAGCGCGACGGCGCGCTCTACACCGCGCAGTGGAACGACGACTGGCACCATGTGCTGCACCACCTCGCCACCGGCGAGGCGGCCGGCTATTACGCACCCTATGCGGTCGACCCGCTCGCCGATCTCGGCCGGGCGCTGGCGCAGGGCTTCGTGTTTCAGGGCGAGCCTTATCCCGACGCGGGCGGGCACCCGCGCGGCACCCCTTCGGCGCATCTGCCACCGGATGCCTTCGTCGCCTTCGTGCAGAACCATGATCATATCGGCAACCGCCCGCTGGGCGACCGGCTGGTCAGCTCGTCCACGCCCGAGGCAACCGCGCTGCTGCGCTTCGTCCTGATGCTTTCGCCGCAGATTCCGCTCTTCTTCATGGGAGAGGAGGCCGAGCTGGCGACGCCGTTCCCGTTCTTCTGCGATTTCAGCGGCGATCTCGCCGAGGCCGTGCGGAACGGGCGGCGGAACGAATTCAAGGATTTCTTCGCCCATCACGAGGGAACGGTCGACGATCTGCCGGACCCGATTGCAGATTCCGACGTTCATCCGGCCGGGTTTCCAATCGTCATCCGGCCAGCA
>NZ_JAHBGE010000072.1 GCF_018390635.1 Ancylobacter lacus
CCGATTCCGCAAGCCTTCGCAGCTATTTGCCGGGATTCTACGGAGTCGGGGTATAACAACATCATACCTATTTCCGAGGCATCTCGCGAGCCGCTGCCGGGCCCCCGCGGCCAGAAATTCCGTGTGGCGTGTCGTCTTCGGAGCGGGTGTTGCAGCCGGGAGACCCTTTCCCTAGCGGCGGCACCCTGGCACCGTTCCGCCGACTGGCGGAGAAGGTGCCCGATGGGGCGCGGCGGAGCCTTGCCAAGCCGAACGGGCCCGGGCGGGCCGCCCGGAATCAGCCGCCTCCGCGGGCCTGTCACACGGCCCGCAGGGGGCGATCAGGCCGCGATCAGGCCGCGAGCGAACCCGACGACACCGTGAGGCGGCTCCAGTTGCTCCAGCTCGAACCGTTGCTGGCCCGCACCATCAGCTCGTCGCTGCTGCCCGCCGTGCCCGACTTGAAGCTGGTGGAGGCCAGCGCGCTCGCCATGACGTCGATCACGGCGCCGGCGCTCTGGCTGGCCTTGTTGACGTCGAAGCTTCCGCTGCCGGCATCCGGGGTCAGGTCGATGAACTGGAACCGCGTCAGCGCCGCACCGCCGGTGTCCGTCACGGTGAACAGGCTGCTGGCGGCGAGGGAGGTGGAGGTCTTCACCGTCCGGTCGCTGGTGGCGAGGGTGGGGGTCCGTGGCGCCGCCGTCGTGACATTGACCGCGGTCCAGCTTCCCCAGCCGCTGGCGCTCTGGGCCCGCACCACCAGCGTATCCTGCCCCGCAGCCGAGCCGGCGGAGAAGGTCGTCTGCTTCATCTGGCTGGCGGAAAACGTCAGGCTGGCGGCGCTCGTGCCGTTCAGCGCCACCACGCCGCTGCCGGCGGCGGTGGTGGTGTCGGTCACCTGATACTGCAGGATGTCGGCGCTGGATCCCGTGGCCACCTTGAACAGGCTTGAGAGGCTGATCTTGCTGCCGACGCTGAGGGTGGTGTCGATGCCCGAGAGCGCCACCGGCGCGGCGTCGTCGTTCTTGATCGTTCCCGTGGCGCTGAGCGAGGCGCCGCCGCCGGCGAGGGTCGCGCCGGTGGGCGAGGACAGCACCAGCGACAGCGTTTCGTTTGGCTCATAGGTGGTGTCACCGATAACCGGGACGGTGACGGTGCCGGTTTTCGCCCCGGCGGCGATGGTGAGGGTGCCCGAGGTCGCGGTGTAGTCGGAGCCGGCCTTGGCGGTGCCGTCGGCGGTGGCGTATTTGAGGGTGGTGGCGGTGGCCGAGGCGCTGGACAGCGTCACGGTGAAGACGAGGTTGGTCGTGCCGCTGTTGCCCTCGTTGACGCTGGCGCTGGCGATGGAAGCGACCGGCGCGGCGTCGTCGTTCTTGATGGTGCCGGTCGCGGTGAGCGAGCTGGCGCCCCCGGCGAGGGTGGCGCCGGTGGGCGATGACAGCACCAGCGACAGCGTTTCGTTTGCCTCATAGGTGGTGTCACCGGTCACCGCGACGGTGACGGTGCCGGTGGTGGCGCCGGCGGCGATGGTGAGGGTGCCCGAGGTCGCCTTGTAGTCGGAACCGGCCTTGGCGGTGCCGTCGGCGGTGGCGTATTTGAGGGTGGTGGCGGTAGCCGAGGCGCTCGACAGCGTCACGGTGAAGACGAGGTTGGTCGTGCCGCTGTTGCCCTCGCTGACGCTGGCGCTGGCGATGGAGGCGACCGGCGCGGCGTCGTCGTTCTTGATCGTTCCCGTGGCGGCGAGCGAGGCGCCGCCCCCGGCCAGGGTGGCGCCGGTGGGCGAGGACAGCACCAGCGACAGCGTTTCGTTTGCCTCATAGGTGGTGTCACCGGTCACCGCGACGGTGACGGTGCCGGTGGTGGCGCCGGCGGCGATGGTGAGGGTGCCCGAGGTCGCCTTGTAGTCGGAGCCGGCCTTGGCGGTGCCGTCGGCCGTGGCGTATTTGATGGTGGTGGCGGTGGCCGAGGCGCTGGACAGCGTCACGGTGAAGACGAGGTTGGTCGTGCCGCTGTTGCCCTCGTTGACGCTGGCGCTGGCGATGGAAGCGACGGGCGTCTCGAAGACGATGTTCTCGACCGAAGCGTCCACCACATCCGAACCGAGCGGCGAGCCGCTGCGCAGGTCGGTGACGATGCGGGAGCCATCAGCTTTCGTAACGATGCTGAAGTTGAAGGATGCGCCGGAGAACACCGCAGTGTCGATGCCTGCCCCACCGATAAGCGTGTCGTTGCCGGCGCCGCCGCGCAGGATATCGTTGCCGTCCTCGCCATTAAGGTAGTCGTTGCCATCGCCGCCATTCAGCGTGTCGTTGCCGTCGCCACCCGCACGGCTGTTGTTCCCGCCATACAGCTTGTCGTTGCCGGGGCCGCCGTTCAGCGTGTCGTCGCCGAGCCCGCCATAGATGAGGTTGGGGCCATTGCCCAGGGTGATGGTATCGGCGCCGGACGAGCCGGTGAAGATGGCGCCACGCCCCTTAAGCTGGGTGCTGAGGTCGATCACCGCCGGCGCCGCCAGCCTCAGCGAGACGCTATCGTAGCTTGCCGACGTCCCTATGTCAGAAGCGATGGTGGTGAAGGATGTGAACTGGGCGGCGGTTGCGATGATCGAGGTGCGCTTGGTGTAGAGCACCTCGATATTGCTGACGACCGTCTTGCTGAGGTCGAGGCTGCCTTGCGCAGAATAGGGCTGAGTGAAGAGTAAATCGGTCCCGGCGCCGCCGTCGATCTTGCCAGGATTGGCGTAGGAGATATAGCCGGAAATGGTGATCTGGTCGTCGCCATCGCCGCCGGAGAAGCGTGTCGAGAACGTCCCGTAGAGAAGGTCATTGCCAGCGTCGCCGTTGAGGCTGTTGTTGCCGTTTCCGGCGGATAGCCAGTCATCGTCGTCGCCGCCGTTCAGCGTGTCGTTGCCGTCGCCACCGTAGAGAGTGTCGTGGCCCTGGCCACCGTTCAGCGTGTTGTTGCCGCCTTCGCCATAGAGGGTGTCGTTGCCGATGCCGCCATTCAGCGTGTCGTCGCCGTCGCCGCCATAGAGCCTGTCGTGGCCCTCGCCGCCGTTCAGCGTGTCGTTGCCGGCTCCGCCATAAAGCATGTCTTTGCCGTCGCCGCCGTTGAGCGTGTCGTTGCCGTCGCCGCCATCCAGCGTGTCCTCGCCCGCGCCGCCATTGAGCGTGTCGTCGCCGGCCCCGCCATAGATGAAGTCGTTGGCATTGCTCAGGGTGATGGTGTCCGCGCCGGACGAGCCGGTGACGGTGGCCGAGCGACCCATGAGCTGGGTGCTGAGGTCGAGCGTGCCCGGCGCCGAAAGCTTCAGCAGGACAGAATGGCTGTTCGTCGTGTCCCAGTCGGCATAGGCGATGGTGGTGAAGGAGGCGAGTTGGGCCGCGGTGGCGGTGACGGTGCCGCCCCGTGTGTAGAGGATCTCGATATTGCTGATGGTGGCCTTGCTGAAGTCGGCCTCCCCGGCGTTGAGCGCGTCCTTGCCGGCGCCGCCATCCAGCCGGGCGGTCACGGAGGTCAGATTGGTGCCGGACACCGGATCATAGAAGTCGATCGTGAGCAGATCGTCGCCGTCGCCGCCGGAATAGCTATCGGCGACAGTGCCGTAGAGCTTGTCGTTGCCGGCTTCGCCGATGAGGCTGTTGGTGCCGGCCCCGCCATAGAGGGTGTCGTTTCCGGTACCGCCGTAGAGTGTGTCGTTGCCGTCGCCGCCATAGAGCGTGTCGTCCCCGGCACCACCGCTCAGCCTGTCGTTGCCGGCACCGCCATAGATCACGTCGGCACCGTCGGAAAGCGTGATGGTGTCCGCTCCGGACGTGCCGGTGAAAACGGCGCTGCGCCCCTTGAGCTGGCGGGCAAGGTCGACCGCGCCCGCCGCCGAGAGCTGGAGGGTGACCGGGCTTGCGCTCGCGGTGCCCTCGTTGGCGGCGATGGTGGTGAAGGATGTGAACTGGGCGGCGGTGGCGGTGACGGTGCCGCCCTGGGTATAGAGGGTCTCGATGTTGCTGATGGTGGCCTTGCTGAAGTCGGCGTCCCCGGCGTTGAGCGCGTCGTTGCCCGCCCCGCCGTCCAGCCTGGCGGTCACCGTCGTGAGAACGCTGCTGGATGCGGGATCATAGAAATCGATCGTGAGCAGATCGTTGCCGTCGCCGCCGGAATAGGTGTCGGCGACATGACCATAGAGCTTGTCGTTGCCGGCGCCGCCGTTCAGCGTGTTGATGCCGCCGTCGCCGTAGATCGTGTCGTCGCCCGCGCCGCCGCTCAGCGTGTCGTTGCCGTCGCCGCCCCGCATCGTGTCGTTGCCGTCGGACAGGGTAATGATGTCGGCCCCGCTCGACCCGTAGAGGTAGGCGCCGCGGCCCTTGAGCTGGGTGGTGAGATCGGCCGTGCCGGGTGAGCTGAGCGACAGCGACACGCTCGATGTCAGGTCCGTCGCCGAGACGGCGATCAGGGTGTAGGAGGCCAGCTTGGCGGGCGTGGCTTCGACCGTGTTGCCATAGGTGTAGAGGATGTTGCTCGGCATGGGCTCAGACCTGAGACGGGCGCCGGGCGGCGCAGGAGTGGCAGGGTTCAGGCACCGACCTGCTGTCTGTGACACGGCGCGGCGCGCCAGACCTCAGGCACGACGGCAAAAGGCCGGGCTTCGGGCCGTGCCCGAACCGGCGATCAGCCGTCCGACGTGGCGTCGCCGGAGACCCCGGCAACAGGTCTTGCAGCCGCAGGGGCCGAGAGCGCGAATGGCGTCGCCGAAAACGGCGCCATCCCCGTGACGGTCGCAGGCGAGCCCAGGGAGGAGGCGATACGGGCAGGACACCCGGGCGCGCTCCTGCATGCGCCGGCATGGTAAGGTGTGACCGGGAACGGGTCAACCTTTCCGGGAGGTCTCCGGCCCTTTCTCGCACCGGCGGTTTTCATTGCGCTTGACGCGTCGGCGGCCAGCGATACCCTTCGCAGAAGCGAGACGACGAGACGGATCGGCTCTTTAATATCGCGCGCCACGGCCGGATGGGCGTGTCGTGCCGCCGACCCTCCGCCGCGGGAGGCGGGATCGTGCCGGAATGCCGATGGGGCCGGGGCGGGCCTCGTCCGTCGTTCTTCGTGGGCCGGCGGTGTCGGGCGTTCGCGCTACGCGCCTTCGGCCCGGTCCGATGCCCGTCGGTACGGGCGGCGAGGCGTTGTGGGGTGCCTATGAGTGCTGAAGTCTTTGCCGACCGGTTCGGCGACATGACGGTGACGGGAACCACGATCCGGATCGACCTCGTCTCGCAGTCGCCGACCGTGCGCGACGATGCGGGTCAGCCGGTGATGGAATTCCGCCAGCGCGTCGTGCTTCCCATCGAAGGTTTCCTGCGCTCGCAGGAGATGATGCAGCGCATGCTGGATCTCCTCGTCCGGCAGGGTCTGGTCACGCGCGAGGCGGCGCCGGCCGCGGCTGCGACGGTGGCGGATGTCCCGGTGCCGACCTCGCCCAATTTCGCCTGACGCCGATCGTGCGCCCGCGCCGGCCCGCCCTGCGAGCGGCCTGTGGGCGCGCGGCGTGGATCGATTGCCGACCCCCGGCGTCCCGGTCCACCGTAGAGCCCTTGCCGGGGAGCCGAGCCTGCCGTTCGTCTCCGCCTCTCGCCGGCCCGCCGCTCGCAGGATGGCCCAGCCGGCCGCGGCGAGCGCCGGGATGAAAGCGCCCCATGAATGAACCGGCCCGATGACCGCCGAAACCGTGCTGCCTCCCGATGGGGAGAATACCGCCTGCCACCACACCGCGCTGCAATGCCTGGCGGCGGTGGCGCGGCATCACGGGCTGGATCTCGACGTCGAGCGGCTGGCGCATGACCATGCGCTGGTGAGCGAGCCCTCCGGGGCCCAGCTCGCCCGCATCGCGCAGGCCAATGGGCTGACCGCGCGCGCCGCCCGGCTCGACTGGGACAGCCTCATCGGCCTCGGCCTCGCCTTTCCCGCCATCGTGCTGCTCGACAACGGCAATGCCGTCATCGTCTCCGGCCGCCTCGACGACGCCGACGAGGCCCGGCTCGCGGTGGTCGATCCGCTGGCGCCGCAGGTGGGCGCCCTGCCGATCGGCCGGGAACGCTTCGAGAAGGCGTGGAGCGGCACCGTCGTGCTGCTGAAGCGGCGCTATTCCCTCGGCGACGTCGACCAGCCCTTCGGCCTGCGCTGGTTCATCCCGGAAATCCTGCGGCAGCGCCGGCTTTTCACCGAGATCGGGGTGATGGCGCTGGTCCTCAACGCGCTGGCCCTCGCCGTTCCCATCTTCTTTCAGATCGTCATCGACAAGGTGCTGGTCCACCATTCGCTCTCGACGCTCTATGTCGTCGGTGCCGGGGTGCTGATCGCCCTCGTGTTCGAGGCCGCGCTGGGCTTCCTGCGCTCCTACTTCCTGCTCTATGCCACCACCCGGATCGACATCCGCCTCGTCACCCGCACCTTCGGCCATCTGCTGGCGCTGCCCTCCATGTATTTCGAGGCAAGCTCGGCCGGCGTGCTGGCCAAGCACATGCAGCAGGCCTCGGTGGTGCGCGAGTTCCTCACCGGGCGGCTTTTCCTCACACTGCTGGACGCGACGGTGCTGGTGGTCTTCATCCCCGCCCTGGCCTTCTACAGCCTGCCGCTCACCGGCATCGTGCTGGGCTTCTCGCTCGCCATCTGCGCCGTGGTCGGCCTGCTGATCGGGCCGTACCGCACGCGCCTTACCCAGCTCTACCGGGCCGAGGGCGACCGCCAGGCGCTGCTGGTCGAGACGATCCACGGCATGCCGACCATCAAGGCGCTGGGTCTGGAGCCGCGCCAGCGCGCGACCTGGGACAGCCAGGCGGCCCACGCCATCGAGCGTCATTTCGAGGTCGGCAAGATCGCCCTCGGCGCGCGGCAGGCCTCGGCGCTGCTGGAGCGCCTGATGATGGTCGCCGTGGTGTGGGGCGGGGTGCAGGCGGTCTTCTCCCAGAACATGACGGTGGGAGCGCTGGTGGCGTTCCAGATGCTGGCGGGCCGGGTCAGCGGTCCGCTGGTTCAGCTCGTCACGCTGTTCAACGAGTATCAGGAGGCGGCACTGTCGGTGCGCATGCTGGGCGAGGTGATGAACCAGCCGGCCGAACGCAATCTCGGGCGGGGCCTGCGCCCGCGGCTGCGCGGCGAGATCAGCTTCAGCGATGTGCGCTTCCAGTACCGAAACACCACCGCCCCCGCGCTGGACCGGCTGAACCTGTCGATCCCGGCCGGCACCTTCGTCGGCATCGTCGGGCCCAGCGGTTCGGGCAAGACCACGCTCACCCGGCTGATGCAGACGCTGCACACCGCGCAGTCCGGCATCGTGCGCTTCGACGGCGTCGACGTGCGCGAGATGGACCTTGCCGATCTGCGGCGCCAGATGGGCGTCGTGCTGCAGGATGCCTTCCTTTTCCGCGGTTCCGTCCGCGACAACATCGCCGCCACGCGGCCGGGCGCGAGCCTGGCGGAGATCATCGCCGCCGCCCGCATGGCCGGGGCGCTCGCCTTCATCGAGGAACTGCCGCAGGGCTTCGACACGCTGCTGGAGGAGGGCGCCGTCAACCTCTCCGGCGGGCAGAAGCAGCGCATCGCCATTGCCCGCGCCCTGCTGCGCGATCCCCCCATCCTCATCCTCGACGAGGCCACCAGCGCGCTCGACCCGGAAAGCGAGGCGCTGGTGGTGGCCAATCTGGAGAAGATCGCCCGCGGCCGGACCACCATCGCGGTCTCCCATCGCCTCACCACGATCCGCCATGCCGACATGATCGTCGTGCTCGACCGCGGGCAGGTGGTGGGCCAGGGCCGACACGAGGCGCTGCTGCGGGACTGTCCGCTCTACCGGCAGCTCTGGGGCGAGCAGACGAGCCGCGCGGCATGAACGAGGTGCTGAGCCGGCGCCAGGCCGCCGATCTGGTGAACCAGCATCTGCCCGATGCGCTGGAACTGGAAGGCCGGCGCATGCCGCTGCCGGCGCGCATCACCGCCTATGTCATCCTCGCCATGTTCGCGAGCTTCGTCGTCTGGGCCAGCGTGTCCCGCGTGAACCGCATCGCCGTCGCGAATGGCGAGATCGTCTCCTCGGAGCCGCTGGCGGTGGTTCAGCCGCTGGAGGTCTCGGTGATCCATCGCCTTCTCGTCAAGGCGGGAGACACGGTGACGGCCGGGCAGACCGTGGCCGAGCTGGACCCCACCTTCGTGACCGCCGACCAGTCCGCGCTGGAGGAACGCAAGGCCGATCTCGACCTGGAGGTGGCGCGGCTGCGGGCGGAGCTGGAGGGCACCGACTTCGTCGCCAGTGGCGGTCCCGAACAGCTCAACCACGCCCGGCTCTTCGCCGAACGGCGGGCGGAATATGAATCGACGCTCGCCGGTCTCGACGAGGACGTCCGCCAGACCGAGGCGAAGCTCGCCACCAACCGTACCAACCAGGAGGCGATAAACGGCCGGGTCGGGCTGCTCCGCGACATTGAGGCCATCCGCCGCGAATCCTATGAGCGCAGCTACACCTCGCGGCTGCAACTGCTGCAGGCCGAGGCCGACACGCTGAGCGCGACCACCCAGCTCAGCCAGCTCGCCGGGGAGCAGCAGCAGCTCGCCCACGAGCTGGCGAGCGCGCAGGCCAAGCGCACCGCCTTCACCCGCGAGTGGCGGCGCAAGACCGAGGAGCAACTCGTCGAGGCCGGGCGCAATCTCCACGCGGTGACGGAGGAGGTGACCAAGGCGCGCCGCAAGGCCAGCCTCAGCCTGCTGACCTCGCCGGTGGACGGCACGGTGATGGAGATCGCCCGGCGCTCGGTCGGCTCCGTGCTGCAGCCGGCGGAACCGCTCGTCACCATCGTGCCGGCCGGCGCGCCGCTCGAGGCCGAGGTCCAGATCGAGGCGCTCGACCGCGGCGTGGTCCGGGTGGGGGACGCGGTGCGCGTCAAGCTCGACACCTTTCCCTTCCAGCGCTACGGCACGCTCGAGGGCCGGCTGGCGGTGGTCAGCCCCGACGCCGCCCGCCGCGAGCCCAGCGCCGGCGGCGGCACCTATTTCCGCGGGCGGGTGGCCTTCACCCCGGCGGAAATCCGGCGTTTCGCCGCCGGGGGCGCCTCGCTCTCCCCGGGCATGACGGTGCGGGCGGAGATCGACGCCGGCCGGCAATCGGTCATCGCCTACATCACCTATCCCGTGCTGCGGGTGATGGACGAGAGCCTGCGCGAGCCGCGCTGAACCCCTTTCATCCGGCGATCGCGATGGTGATTCAGGATATTCGCGACAAATGTTGAGAACATATTGCGAACATGGAACGAAAGGGGTACGACTGGTGTCACGTTCCCCAATTCCCCTTGCGCTGACAGCGGAGCCCGGCAATGACTCAAGCGACGTTGCGACTCGTCGAAGGATCTTCCATGGATAAGGCCAAGGCGCTGGACGCCGCGCTTTCACAGATCGAGCGCCATTTCGGCAAGGGCTCGATCATGCGGCTCGGCAAGAACGACAAGGTCATGGAGATCGAGACGGTCTCGACCGGCTCGCTCGGCCTCGACATCGCGCTGGGGATCGGCGGCCTGCCGCGCGGCCGCGTGGTGGAGATTTTCGGGCCGGAATCCTCCGGCAAGACCACGCTGGCGCTGCACACCATTGCCGAAGCCCAGAAGAAGGGCGGCATCTGCGCCTTCATCGACGCCGAGCACGCGCTGGACCCGATCTATGCCCGCAAGCTCGGGGTGGACCTCGATAACCTCCTCATTTCCCAGCCGGACGCCGGCGAGCAGGCGCTGGAGATCGCGGACACGCTGGTCCGCTCCGGGGCGGTGGAAATCCTGGTGGTCGATTCGGTGGCGGCGCTCACGCCCCGCGCCGAGCTGGACGGCGAGATGGGCGACAATCAGCCCGGCATGCAGGCGCGGCTGATGAGCCAGGCGCTGCGCAAGCTCACCGCCTCGATCAACCGCTCCAACACCATGGTCATCTTCATCAATCAGATCCGCATGAAGATCGGCGTGATGTATGGCAGCCCGGAAACCACCACCGGCGGCAATGCGCTGAAGTTCTACGCGTCGGTGCGTCTCGACATCCGCCGCATCGGCTCCATCAAGGAGCGCGAGGAGGTGGTGGGCAACCAGACCCGGGTGAAGGTGGTCAAGAACAAGCTGGCCCCGCCCTTCAAGCAGGTCGAGTTCGACATCATGTATGGCGAAGGCGTCTCGAAGATGGGCGAGCTTATCGACCTCGGCATCAAGGCCGGCGTGGTCGAGAAGTCGGGCGCCTGGTTCTCCTATGACAGCCAGCGCCTCGGCCAGGGGCGCGAGAACGCCAAGAACTTCCTGCGCCAGAACCCCGACATCTCCAACCGCATCGAGGCGACCATCCGCCAGAATGCCGGCCTCATCGCCGAGCAGATCCTGGCGGGCCCGAGCGAGGACGGCGAAGGCGGCGACGGCGAGCCGTGAGGCCTCGCCCCGGCGGCGTCTGCCTTGCGGGCGGCGCCGGCACTCCGGCCGCGAGCCGCCGCCGGGAGCCGCGACGTGCTCGCCGGACACTGCGGCGTTTTCTGGACAAGCCCCGGGGCCGCCGGTAGAACCGGAGGCCCGCGCGTCCTGCGCGGGCCGGCCGCAGATGGGCCGGTCGTTCAGCCAAATCGCGGACTTCTAATGAGCGGCGTCAACGAGATCAGATCGACCTTTCTCGACTATTTTGCCCGGCACGGTCATCAGGTCGTGGACTCCTCGCCGCTCGTGCCGCGCAACGATCCGACCCTGATGTTCACGAACGCGGGCATGGTCCAGTTCAAGAACGTCTTCACCGGCATCGAGAAGCGGCCTTACTCCCGCGCCGCCACCTCGCAGAAATGCGTCCGCGCCGGCGGCAAGCACAACGACCTCGACAATGTCGGCTATACCGCGCGGCATCACACCTTCTTCGAGATGCTCGGCAATTTCTCCTTCGGCGACTATTTCAAGGAGAACGCGATCGAATTCGCCTGGAACCTGATCACCCGCGAATTCGAGCTGCCGGTCGAGAAGCTGCTGGTCACGGTCTATCACGAGGATGACGAGGCGTTCGATCTGTGGCGCCGGATCGCCGGCCTGCCGGAATCAAAGATCATCCGCATACCGACCTCGGACAATTTCTGGCAGATGGGCGACACCGGCCCGTGCGGGCCGTGTTCCGAGATCTTCTACGATCACGGCCCCCACATCTGGGGCGGCCCGCCCGGCTCGGCCGAGGCGGATGGCGACCGCTTCATCGAGATCTGGAATCTCGTCTTCATGCAGTTCGAGCAGCTCGCCGGCGGCGAGCGCATCAGCCTGCCGCGTCCCTCCATCGACACCGGCATGGGGCTCGAGCGCATCTCCGCGGTGCTGCAGGGCACCCACGACAATTACGAGATCGACCTGATGCGGGCGCTCACCGGGGCGGTGGCCGACCTCACCAATGTCGACGCCAACGGCCCGCAGAAGGCCAGCCACCGCGTGATCGCCGACCATCTGCGCGCGGCGACCTTCCTGGTCGCCGACGGCGTGCTCCCCTCCAACGAAGGCCGCGGCTATGTGCTGCGCCGCATCATGCGCCGGGCCATGCGCCACGCCCAGCTGCTGGGCGCGCGCGACCCGCTGATGCATCGGCTGGTTCCGGTGCTGGTGCGCGAGATGGGCCGGGCCTATCCCGAGATCGTGCGGGCGGAATCCCTGGTCGCCGAGACGCTGCGGCTGGAGGAGACGCGTTTCCGCAAGACACTGGAGCGCGGCCTGTCGATCCTGGAGGGCGAGAGCGAGGGCCTCGCGGCCGGCGCCAAGTTCTCCGGCGACACCGCCTTCAAGCTCTACGACACCTATGGCTTCCCGCTCGACCTGACCGAGGACGCGCTGCGCGCCCGCGGCATCGAGGTCGACCGGCCGTCCTTCGACGCCGCGATGGAGCGCCAGCGTGCCGAGGCCCGGGCCTCCTGGGCCGGGTCGGGCGAGGCCGCGACGGACACGGTATGGTTCGGCGTGCGCGAGGAGGTCGGCGCAACCGAGTTCCTCGGCTACAGTGCCGAGCGGGCGGAAGGGGCGGTGACCGCGCTGGTCGCCAACGGCGCCCGGGTCGATGCGATCCCGGCGGGCGGGCGCGGCCTCGCCGTCTTCAACCAGACCCCGTTCTACGGCGAATCCGGCGGCCAGACCGGCGACACCGGCACGCTGATCGGCGAGGACGGTCTGGTGGTGCGGGTGCTCGACACCCAGAAGAAGCTCGGCGACGTCTTCGTGCACGAGGTGGAGGTCGAGAGCGGCCGCCTCGCCATCGGCACCGCCGTGGTGCTGGAGGTGGATGGCGCGCGGCGCGGGGCGATCCGCGCCAATCATTCTGCCACCCACCTGCTGCACGAGGCGCTGCGCCGGGTGCTGGGCGACCATGTCGCGCAGAAGGGCTCGCTGGTGGCGCCGGACCGCCTGCGGTTCGACTTCAGCCATCCCAAGCCGGTGGAGGAGGGCGAACTTCGCGCGGTCGAGGATCTCGCCAACCGCATGGTGCTGCGCAACGAGCCGGTGGTGACACGGCTCATGGCGGTGGACGAGGCGATCGAATCCGGTGCGCGCGCGCTGTTCGGCGAAAAATATGGCGAGGAAGTCCGCGTCGTCTCGATGGGCACCGATCCCGGCAACGGCTCGCCCTATTCGGTGGAACTGTGCGGCGGCACCCATGTCGCGCGCACCGGCGACATCGGCCTGGTGACGCTGCTCGGCGAGAGCGCGGTCGGCGCCGGGGTGCGGCGGCTGGAGGCGATGACGGGGGAGGCCGCCCGTCACCACCTCAATGCCGCCAGCCGCGCGCTGCAGGAGACCGCGGCGGTGCTGCGGGCGCCGGTCGGCGAGGTCGAGGCGCGCGTCGCCCAGCTCGTCGAGGAGCGCCGCCGGCTGGAGCGCGAGCTCGGCGAGGCCCGGCGCCGGCTGGCGATGGGCGGCGGCGAGGCGACCGAGGAGGCCGCCCGCACCGTTGGTTCGGTCAAGCTGCTGGCGCGGCAGGTGGCCGGCATCGAGCTGAAGGACCTGAAGAGCCTGGTCGACGAAGGCAAGAAGCGCATCGGCTCGGGCGTGGTCGCCATCGTCGCGGTCAATGAGGAAGGCAAGGCCGGCCTCGTCGTCGGCGTCACCGCCGATCTCGCCGGCCGCTACGACGCGGTGGCGCTGGTCCGGGTCGGCGCCGAGGCGCTGGGCGGCAAGGGCGGCGGCGGTCGCCCGGACATGGCGCAGGCCGGCGGGCCGGATGGCGAGCGGGCCCCGGCGGCGCTGGCGGCGATCGAGAGCGCTCTGGCGGCGATCTGAACGCCGACGGGCCGCCGCCGGTTCGGTGCGGGCCCGGCGGGCCGGCGCGGCCGGTCGGGTCCATCGGGGGCTGCGGGCGGGTCGCCATCATCGGGTGGCGCGGGCCGTGCGCCGGGGGTATGCGGGGTAGCCGTGCGCGGGCGTGACGCCGGCGGGCTTTCCCGCCGCAGCCTTGCGGGCGTTTGGGTGTCCTGGCCGCGCCGTCCGGCCGGCGCAGCGAGGCCCGGCCTGCCAGAACTGGGTTCGGGGGAAGGTGGCTATGGGGCAGGACTCGGCCGCGCCGAAGACGCGCGCGGCGGCGGAGACGTCGGGCGTCGGCGCCGCCGCCGCCCCGACAATGGCCGGCCGTGGTGGCGCGCCCTCCGCCGCCGGTCCGGCGGAGGCTGCTTCGCCGACCGCCGCGGTTCCGCCGGGCGTTCTTCCCGGTGTCGCGCCTTCCGACGATGGCGGGGCGGGCGGTGAACCGCCGACCGGCCGCGGCGGGCTCGAAGGTGGTCGTGTTGGCGGCGGTGAAACCCGCGGCGGGACGGCCGTGGCGGAGCCAGAGGTCGGCAGCGCCGCGGCGGACATCGCGGCGGGCCATCCTCGCGCCGCCACCGATCTTTTCGGTGGCCCGTCGGTCCCGGCGGCGGCGGAACAGATGGCCGCCGTCCATCCCGCCCCAGGTCCAGCGGTTGCGGACCGGGCGTCCGTCCGGTCCCACCCCGCCGGTTCTCACATCGTCCCTGGCGGCGCGTCGGGTGGGCATCCGGGTGAACATGCCGGCGATTCCGGCGGGCACGAACACCCCGCCACGGGTCCCCGAGGTGGCCATGGCGGCGCGGCGGATGGGCACTCCCGCGAACAGGCCGGCGATGCCGGGAGGCACGAACACCCTGCCGCCGATTCCACCGCCGGCCATATCGGCGGCGCGGCGCACCCGCATGCCGTCGAGCACGCTGGCGGGGCGGCCGGCGGTCATCGCGGGGAGCCGGGCGGCCGGCCGCGGCGGCTGCTAGGCCGCGCCAATCGGCGCCGGCTCTACGAAATCCTCGAGCGTGACGCGGCGGAGGACCGTGCCGCCGAGATCGTCAACCGCTTCCTCATCGCGCTGATCCTGCTCAACACGCTGTCGGCGGCGCTGGCGACGGTCTCCTCGCTGGCACTGCACGACCGGATCGAGTTCCACGCCTTCGAGATCGTCTCGCTGGTGCTGTTCGTCGGCGAATACGCCGCCCGGGTGTGGGTGTCGCCGGAAAACCCGCGCTACCGCGGCCTGTCGGCCCGGGCGGCGCGGCAGCGCTACATGGCGAGCCTGCCGGCGCTGATCGATCTTCTGGCCTGGCTGCCCTTCGTGCTGGTGATGCTGTTCCAGGGGCTGGACCTGCGGGCGCTCGCCATGCTGCGGCTGCTGCGCTTCGCCAAGCTTGCGCGGTATTCGCCCGGCATGCAGTCGCTGCTGGATGTGCTGCGCAGCGAGCGGCAGTCGCTGCTCGCCTGTTTCTGGCTGCTCTCCGCCGCGGTGCTGATCGCCGCCTCCGCCATGTATATCGCCGAGCGGGACACCCAGCCGGATCGCTTCAGCTCGATCCCCGCCGCGATGTGGTGGGCGATCGCCACCATCACCACGGTGGGCTATGGCGATGTGGTGCCGGTCACCGTGGCCGGGCGCATCGTTGCCGGCCTCACCATGATCGCCGGCATCATCACCATCGCACTGCCGGTCGGTATCGTCGCCACCGCCTTCGCCGAGGTGATCAAGCGGCGCGACTTCGTCATCACCTGGGGCATGGTCGCGCGGGTTCCGCTGTTCGCCGATCTCGACGCCGCCGGCATCGGCGAGATCCACCGCATTCTGGCGGCCCACACCTGCCAGCCCGGCGAGGTGGTGGTGCGGCGTGGCGAGGTGGCGCGCTCAATGTATTTCATCGCCTCGGGCGAGGTGGAGCTGGACTTTGCCGATGAGCAGGTGCTGCTGGGGGTGGGGCAGTTCTTCGGCGAGCTGGCGCTGATCCACCACGCCCGGCGCGCGGCGACGGCACGGGCGCGGGGCCGCGCGATGCTGCTGATGCTCGACGCCGACGATCTCGCCGACGTCATCCGCCGGCATCCCGACATCGGCCGCCGCATCCGCGCCAGCGCGCGGGAGCTGGAGCCGACGCCCGGCCACGACAAGGCGGATATCGCCTCGCACGAGATTCCGCCGGCGGTTTAGGCTGGAGGGCCCGTTCGGGTCGAAGCCGGCCGGCCGCCGCGGGTCCGGCCGGCTTGCCGTCACGTCTAGAGGAGAAGGTAGTTGTAGGTTTCCGATCCGGTCGGCGTCGTCGCGAACTGGACGACGAAGCCGCTCAGCGGGGTGAAGGAGCTGACCCAGCATGGGTTGGCGAATGCCGCGGCGTTTGTCCGGAAGAACAGTATCTTCTGCCGCGCGGTGACGTTTTCGTTGGTCACGGATACCGGATTGGTCGTCACCGAGGCGAGGGTGCCGTACTGATTGGCCGAGGCCGAGAACACGTTGCCCCTGAAGTCGCCGGGCGAGCTGTTCGTCACGAAGGCGCCGCAGCCGATGAAGCTGTTGTCGTAGATCTGGCATTGAGAGGTGGCGTTCGATGCCGCGAATTTCACCGCGATCACATCATATGCGCCCTTGTGATAGACGTTTCCGCATATCTTGATGTCGTTATTATTCTTCGTCCCGTATTTCGATATGAAAATGACGGCATAGGATGCGTTATTGCTGAGATTGGCGTCCGCCAGAACATTGTTGGAAAACACCAGTCCGTCTGCGCTGTCGATCAGTATGAGGTTGTTTTTAGACTGCCGGAACTGATTTCCGGTAACGCAGATATTTGAATTGTATCCGGTGCTGTCCGAGCTGTATATGGTAAAGCAGGCATTGTTGATCTGGTTGCTCACCGTATTGTTGGCGATGGTGCCGTTGCGTGAGCCGGTCAATATGGCGATGCCGGCCGTCGACTTGTCGCCCACCGCGCAGCAGCCCGAGACGACATTGCCCGTGACCGTGAAGTTGCTCGATCCGTCTTCGATGTGTATGCCATCGTTGGAGCAGTCGAAGATGATATTGTTGGAAATAACCACATTGTCGCAATTGGCGATGCCGATTCCGATACCGGCCGATTGTGCATTGCCGTAGGCACCCTTGATGTAATTGCCCTCGATCAGGATGCGGCCAAGGCCGTTTCCGGGGCAATTGAGCTCGATTCCATCGGACTGGAGGGAAGATTGCAGGTCGAAATGGCAGTTGCGGATGATCAGGCCGGAAGAGCCGGATGAGGGTTCCTGTATCCAGACGCCATAGCCGGTGGTATAGGCGCTCAAATTCTCGTAAATATGATCAATGACCGTTCCGGTGGCGCGATTGAGGCCCTGGCCGCCATTGATATAGGAGCAGTTCGAGATCCTCAGGCGGGCGGCGTTGTTCGAGCTTATCCCGCGGCCGTCGGGAAGCGACGTGCCGCCGATATTGGAGCCGTCGACGACGACATTGTTGATGTGAACATCATTGGCTGAAACCGTGATCGTGGCCTTGCCGCAGGCGGGAACATGCTGGGTGCTGTTGTTCGGGGCCATCCTGACGGTGGCGCCGTTGCCTTCCAGCCGGACGCCGTCGGAATTGATCCAGAGCCCGGTCGGTATGTAGTAAATCGCGCCGGTCGACAGCAGAACCGACATCACCGGTGTCTGCGCCACCGCGAAGCCGATGGCGTTGGTGAAGGCGGTGGTGTCGTCGCTGGTGCCGTTTCCCTTGGCGCCATACCACTCCGGCCTCACGCCGTTGGCGATATCGGCACGGACCCACGCGCCGGAAGCCCCGGACGTGTCGGCATTCGGCGCGATATAGACGCCTTGATTGGGGTCGCTGGTCACTTCCGCAGAAAGATTAACCTGGGAGAAGACAAAAGCGCCTTCCCGGCCTGGGGCCGAAAAATAAACGGCCATGCCATTGGTGGCCGCTATTCCCGATATATCGGAAATAGAACTTGTTTCCTGCATGTTTGCGAGTGTCATACCCGGTCGTTCCCCCGTTTCTTGAGGCGCTGCGGGCGGATGAGGTCGCGATGACCTGGGCGGCGCCGGCGGTAGTCTAGGGTGGGCGGTGCTCCCCTTCAAGGCGAAGGCTGGTCGCGCAGGTCGTGCGCCGGTCGCCACGGCGGGAGATCGCGGGCGCCGGCCGGCAGCCAGCAGGTCTGGCGGGACGGGCGCGCGGCAGCGTGCCGTCGCACCGCAGACTGTCTGTGGTTCCGGCGGGCTTGGGTTCGGGACAGGTGGCGCGGGTGCCGGCTCGATCGGGCACCGGGCCGGCGTTACCGGCCCGGTGCGTGCGGTTTTTCCCGGCCGGAGCGCCTGCCCGGCCGGCGGGTTCCTCAGCCGAGGGATTTGGCGAGGTTCTCGGAGATCTTGTCGAGGAAGCCGGTGGTGGAGAGCCACTTCTGCTCCGCGCCGACCAGCAGGGCGAGGTCCTTGGTCATGTAGCCGGCTTCGACGGTGTCGATGCACACCTTCTCCAGCGTGGTGGCGAAGGCGGCGAGGTCGGCGTTGTCGTCGAGCTTGGCGCGGTGGGCGAGGCCGCGGGTCCAGGCGAAGATCGAGGCGATGGAGTTGGTCGAGGTCTCCTTGCCCTTCTGGTGCTCGCGGTAGTGGCGGGTGACGGTGCCGTGGGCGGCTTCCGCCTCGACGGTCTGCCCGTCCGGGGTCATCAGCACCGAGGTCATCAGGCCGAGCGAGCCGAAACCCTGCGCCACGATGTCGGACTGCACGTCGCCGTCATAGTTCTTGCAGGCCCAGACATAGCCGCCGGACCACTTCAGCGCCGAGGCCACCATGTCGTCGATCAGGCGGTGCTCGTACCAGATCTTGCGCTTCTCGAATTCCGCCTTGAACTCGGCGTCGTAGATCTCCTGGAAGATGTCCTTGAAGCGGCCGTCATAGGCCTTGAGGATCGTGTTCTTGGTGGAGAGATATACGGGATAGTTGCGCAGCAGGCCGTAATTCAGCGAGGCGCGGGCGAATTCGGCGATGGATTCGTCGATGTTGTACATCGCCATGGCGACGCCGGAGCCGGGCGACTTGTAGACCTCGTGCTCGATGACCTCGCCATCCTCGCCGACGAACTTGATCGACAGCGTGCCCTTGCCGGGGAAGCGGAAGTCGGTGGCGCGGTACTGGTCGCCGAAGGCGTGGCGGCCGACGATGATCGGCTGGGTCCAGCCCGGCACCAGCCGCGGTACGTTCTTGCAGATGATCGGCTCGCGGAAGATCACGCCGCCGAGGATGTTGCGGATGGTGCCATTCGGCGAACGCCACATCTTCTTGAGGTTGAACTCCTTCACCCGGCCTTCGTCCGGCGTGATGGTGGCGCACTTCACCCCGACGCCGACCCGCTTGATCGCCTCGGCGGCATCGATGGTGACCTGGTCGCCGGTGGCGTCGCGGTTCTCCACGCTCAGGTCGTAATATTCGAGCGGCACATCCAGATAGGGGTGGATGAGCTTGTCCTTGATGTACTGCCAGATGATGCGGGTCATCTCGTCGCCGTCGAGTTCGACGACGGGATTCGCGACCTTGATCTTCGCCATGGTGTCACCTCGCGCGGACGCGGCTTCGTAAGAGGGCTTCGGCGCCGGTCCGCGCGGCCGGCGCCGGTGAGGGGGTGATATCGCGACGTCGCCCCGGTGGAAAGCACGGGGCGGGCCAACTTTAGGGCAAAGCCCGCGCTATCCCGCCCCATCGCCCTGCCGCAGGGGCGGAGAGGGCGCCGCAGGCTTCGCAAGCGGCGATGCCGCGGCTATATGAGCGCAGCAATGGGGAAACCGATGCCGGGCGCAGGAACCGACAGCACCAAACCGTGGTCCGAAGGCGGGCCGGTCGTCATTCTGGTCGAGCCGCAGCTCGGCGAGAATATCGGCTCGGCTGCGCGGGCGATGGGCAATTTCGGGCTGTCCCGCCTGCGGCTGGTCAATCCGCGCGAGGGCTGGCCCAATCCGAAGGCGGTGACCTTCGCCTCCGGGGCCGACCGCATCCTCGAGAATGCCGAGCTGTTCCCGGACGTGCGCGCCGCCGTCGCCGATCTCAACTTCGTCGCCGCCACCACCGCGCGCGACCGCGCCATGGCCAAGCCCGTGCTCGGCGCCGACGCCATGGCCGGGCAGATCGCCGGCCGGCTCGCCGCCGGGGAGGGCTGCGGCCTGCTGTTCGGCCGGGAGCGCACCGGGCTCTACACCGAGGAGGTGTCGCTGGCCGACGCCATCCTCACCCTGCCGGTGAACCCCGCCTTCGCCTCGCTGAACCTCGGCATGGCGGTGGCGATCATCGGCTATGAATGGTTCAAGCTCGCCTCGCAGGGCGCGCTGCCCTTCGCCCCGCCGGACCGTTCCCCGCTCGCCGACAAGGGCGACCTGTTCGCCTTCTTCGACCATGTCGAGCGCGAGCTGGAGGCGGCGCACTTCTTCCGCTCGCCGGAGAAGAAGCCCTCCACCATCCGCAACATCCGCAACATCTTCCACCGCGTCGGCCTCACCCGGCAGGACATCGCCACGCTGCACGGCATGGTGGTGGCGCTGGTGGAAGGCCGCGAGGGCCGGGCACGGCGTCAGGCCGCCAAGGCGGCGCGGGTGGCCACCCGCGCCCCGGAGCCGGCGGCGGAGCCCGGCGAGGGCGCGCCGTGACCTCTTCCCGCACGCTGTTCGCTGTCCTCCGGCGGGCCTAACCCTTCGTTCACCCTGCCGCGCCACAATGACGCCGGGGTAGAGGGGGAGACCATGAGCGTCGAGACACTCCCGTCCGGCACTGAGCAGAGCATCCGCATCGGATCGGCCATCATGTCGTCGCCCGTGCCCGCCGCCGCGCCGCCGGCGCCCAAGGTTCTCGTGTTCGATTCCGGTGTCGGCGGGCTGTCGGTGCTGCGGGAGCTGCTGCAGGTGCGGCCGGACGCCCGCTTCGTCTATGCCGCGGACGACGCCGCCTTTCCTTATGGCCGGCTCGACGAGGCTGCCGTGCTCGGCCGCGTGCTGGCGGTGATGGAGCGGCTCATCGCCGAGCAGGCGCCCGATGCGGTGGTGATCGCCTGCAACACCATCTCGACCGTGGTGCTGCCGGCGCTGCGGGCGCGCTACCCCATGCCCTTCGTCGGCACGGTGCCGGCGATCAAGCCGGCCTGCGCCGCCTCGCTCAGCCGGCGCATCAGCGTGCTGGCCACCCCCGGCACGGTGAAGCGGGACTACACCCAGGCGCTGATCCGCGATTTCGCCGGCGGCTGCGACGTGACGCTGGTCGGCGCCAGCGGCCTTGCCGGCCTCGCCGAGCGGGCCATGGCCGGGGAGCCGGTCGCCGATGCCGCCATTGCCGCGGAGATCGCCCCCTGCTTTGTCGGCGAGGGCGCGGCGCGCACCGACGTGGTGGTGCTGGCCTGCACCCATTATCCCCTGCTGCTGGATCGCATGACCGCGCTGGCGCCCTGGCCGGTGCGCTGGATCGACCCCGCCCCGGCCATCGCCCGGCGGCTGGCGAGCCTCATCGGCCCGCCGCCGGCTGAGGTGGCCCCTGGCGAGGTTCCGTCCCCGCCGGTGCGGCTGGTCTCGACCGGCCACCCGCTCGACGCCGGCCTCGTCGCCGGCATCACCGGCGCCGCGGCGGCGCCGGGCGAGGTGCTGGCCCCGCTCGCGCTCTCGGCCTGAGAGGGCTGGCGCGGCGGGAAGGCGACGCCCGCCGGGCTGGCGCAGCTCTCGCCCGCCTGCCCGGCCGCCACTCCCCTGCCGATCTGTCGGCCCGGCCTTGCGCCGGTCACGATCGGCTTGCCATCATTCCCCACCGACGCAGCGTCAGCCGCGCGGGGCGGATGCAGGGAGAGACAGGGTGACGGAACGCAGCGTTGCGGGCGCGGGGATGGCCGGGCTCAGCCGCCGGCTGGTGCTGGCCGGGCTGGGGGCGAGCCTTGCCGGGCGCCTTGCCGCCGCGCAATCGGCCCGGCAGCCCTTCCCGGCGTGGGTCGAGAGCTTCCGTGCGCCGGCCCGGGCCAAGGGCATTTCAGACGCGGTCTATGACCGCGTCATGGGCGGGGTGACGCCGGACACCTCGGTCTATGCCCGCGACAGCGCCCAGCCGGAATTCCGCGAGCAGCTCTGGCAATATCTCAACCGCCGCATTTCGGAATGGCGCATCCGCACCGGGATCGCGGCCTATAAGGCCAATGCCCGGCTGCTGAAGAAGCTGGAAGGCGATTTCGGCGTCGCCCCCGACATATTGCTCGGCCTGTGGGGCATGGAGAGCGCCTTCGGCGAGCTCGTCACCGACCCCGACCACATGAAGCCGGTGTTCAATTCGCTCGCGGCGCTGGCCTGGGGCGAGGAGCGCCGCCGGCGCTACTGGGAGACCGAGCTGATCAACGCGCTCGCCATCGTGCAGCGCGGCTGGGGCACGCCGCAGGCCATGCTCGGCTCGTGGGCCGGGGCGATGGGGCATACCCAGTGGATGCCGGAGGTCTGGCTCAATCTCGGCATCGATTATGACGGCGATGGCCGCGTCTCGCCCTATGAGGTGGGCGACGCGCTGGCCGGCACCTCGCGTTACCTGCTGAAGCGCGGCAGCTACCAGCGCGGCATCCCGTGGGGTTTCGAGGTGTCGCTGACGGGCGTGCCGGCAAAGCTCGCCGACGAGCGCACGACGCGGCCGGTGGAGGCCTGGGGCGGGCTCGGCGTGAAGCCGGCGGGGGGAGGGCGCTTCTCCCACCCCAAGGCGGTGGCGCGGCTCTGGGCGCCGGTCGGCGCGGACGGGCCGGCCTTCCTGCTGACGAAGAACTTCTACGCCGTGAAGTCCTACAACCCGTCGATGAACTACGCGCTGGCGGTGTGCCATCTCGGCGACCGGGTGCTGGGCGGGGCGCCCTTCGTCACCCCGTTCCCCGGCGGCGAGCGCCCGCTCACGCTTGCCGAGGTGCAGGAGGTGCAGAAGCGCCTCACCGCCGCCGGCTTCGACACCGGCGGCACCGACGGGCGGGTCGGCAACATGACGATGCAGGCGGTGCGGGACTTCCAGCAGAAGGCGGGAATCGCCCCGGCCGACGGCTATGCCGGGCTCGAGGTGCTGCAGGCGCTGCGGGGGCGGTGAGGCCGGCGGGCGTTGCGTCCGGGACCGTCATTTGCAGGTCGGCCCGATGAGCTGATAGCGCGAGGCCTTCTCATGTTGCGCGACAGCGGCGCGATCGGCATGGGCCGGCACCGTTGCCGTGCGGGGCACGGTGCGGCCGTCGCTGTCGCTGCGCAGATAGGCGACGGTGAGGCTGGCGTCGCAACTGCTGCTGCAGACCAGATTGGAGGTCCAGCTGTCAACCACCGTGCCGCAGCTGACGGCACAGGGCGAGCCGTCCGGGTTCACCGGGGTGCACTTGCCGCTGCCGGCTCCGCTCGTGCTGGCCGGCGGCTTGGCGACGGGCACGGCCGGGGTCGGCGCCGGCTGCGACGACTGGGCCTGCTGGGCCTTTCTGGCCCGCTCTGCCTCCGCCGCCCGCCGCGCTTCGCTGGCGCGGGCCTCGGCGTTGACGCGCGCGGCGAGGGCGTCGGCCCGCTCCTTGGCGGCCAGCGCCATGGCGATGCAGCGCTTGTCGGTGTCGAAGGCCCGGTAGGCCATTGCCTTGCAGCGCTCGTTCGGGGTCTTGCAGCCGGGGTCGCGGTCGATTCCCTGCAGCGTCGCGATGACCCCTTTCTTGCAGGCGACCGCGGCATCTATCTGCCGTTGGATGTCCGCCGCCTCGCGCTGCACATTCTCCAGCGTTTCCGCCCGCACGGGAACGGTCATGATGGCGAGGAGGCACGCCGCAGCCGCACGTGTCGCAACGTGGGGTCGGGTCGGCCGCAGAAAGTCGCGCGCGTCGGGCATGGTGGTTCCGGCATGGACAGGCATGACGATACGGCAGAGAGTAAGGTGGGTAGGGCCGCACCATCAAGCGTGCGCGCCTTCGCCGCCGGCAGCGCCCAGCGACGGCATGGGCGTGCCTATGACGGGCGCATGACCGCCGGCCTTGACCTTGCCGCGCTTTGCGCCTATGCAGCCCACCTCGCCGGGCGGTCACACGCTCGGCGATGTGTTTCACGCACCCGTGGTCCCGGTTCGGCGCGTTCGAACGGGGCCTGTCGCCCTCGATGAGGGAACAGGAGGGGGCGCGATCCAACCCGCAACCTTCTGCGAAGAGGACCAGCGCAATGAGCAAGCGCGTCTCGGCCAAGCATAAACTCGATCGCCGCATGGGCGAGAACATCTGGGGCCGTTCCAAGAGCCCCATCAACAAGCGTGAATACGGCCCCGGCCAGCACGGCCAGCGCCGCAAGGGCAAGCTCTCCGACTTCGGCGTGCAGCTGCGCGCCAAGCAGAAGCTGAAGGGCTACTACGCCTCCATCGGCGAGAAGCAGTTCTACGCCGTCTATGTCGAGGCCTCCCGCCTGAAGGGCGACACCGGCGCCAATCTGATCGGCCTGCTCGAGCGTCGTCTCGACGCGGTGGTCTATCGCGCCAAGTTCGTGCCGACCCCCTTCGCCGCCCGCCAGTTCGTCAGCCACGGCCATGTGAAGGTCAATGGTCGCCGGGTCAACATCCCGAGCTATCAGGTGAAGGTCGGCGACGTGGTCGAGGTGAAGGAAGCCTCCCGCCAGATGGTGCTGGTGCTGGAGGCCGTCGCCTCCGGTGAGCGCGATGTGCCGGACTATCTCGAAGTCGACCACGGCAAGCTGACCGCGAAGTTCACCCGCGTTCCCGAGCTGAACGAGGTGCCCTATCCGGTCGTGATGGAGCCGAACCTCGTCGTCGAATATTATTCGCGCTGATCGTTCGTTTCGGTCGGATCGTCCACCCGACCATACCGACCAGCCACACGGAAAAGCCGCCCCGAAGGGCGGCTTTTTTGTTGGGGCGGGGGCCTGCGCGGAGCCGGGGCTTCCCGCCGGGAGGTCGTCAGGCGTCCCGGGACCAGCCGATGCGGTAAACCCGCCCGGTCTGCGCGCCCTCGACGCTGCGGGCATAGCCCAGCGCCACCTCCGCCGCCGGAACCGCCTTGTAGCCGCGGAAATAGGGCCCATAGGCGGGCAGCGATTCCTCGACCACCGTCGGGCTCACCGCGTTGATCCGCAACCCGCGCGGCAGCGCGATCGCCGCGCCGCGCACGAAGCCGTCAATGCCGCCATTGGTGAGGGCGGCGGAGACCCCTTCGCGGATGGGATCGTCGTTGAGCAGCCCGCTGGTGAGGGTGAAGGAGCCGCCGTCGCGGATGTGCTTCATCCCCAGCAGGACCAGATTCACCTGTCCCATCAGCTTGTTGCGCAGGCCCAGCTCGAAGGAGCCGGCGGTGAAGTCCTCGAAGGCGCCGAACGTCACCTTGCCCGAGGCGCAGATTACCGCGTCGAACGCCCCGACGGCGGCATAGAGGTTCTCGATCGAGGCGGGGTCGGCGATGTCGGCGCGGACGTCGCCGCCGCTGCGGCCGACCCGCACGATCTCGTGGCGCGGCGCCAGCTCGGCGTCGATGGCCCGGCCAATGGTGCCGCTGGCGCCAATCAGGATGATTTTCATGACGATTTCCTCCTCCCGCGGCATCAGACCCAGCCAAGGCCGCACAAAACAAAACGGGGCGCCCTGCGGCACCCCGTCTGAAGCCTGATCCTGCGCCGCCCTCAGGCGGTGGCGCGGCCCATCACCGGCACGCCCTTTTCCTCCAGCAGCGCCTGAAGCTCGCCGGCCTGGAACATCTCGCGGACGATGTCGCAGCCGCCGACGAATTCGCCTTTGACGAAGACCTGCGGAATGGTCGGCCAGTTGGTGTAGTCCTTGATTCCCTGACGGATTTCGTCGGAATCGAGCACGTTGATGCCCTTATAGTCGACGCCGATGTGGTTGAGGATCTGGGCAACCTGGCCGGAGAAGCCGCACATGGGAAACTGCGGCGTGCCCTTCATGAAGACGACGACGTCGTTGCTCTTCACCTGGCTGTCGATGAAATCGCGAATGCTCATGGTCTCTACCTCTGGCAGATGATGTAAGCGGCGGGCGGGCCGCGCCGTTCAGTCCGGTACGCTGGTCTGCAGGGCGAGCGCGTGGAGCACGCCGCCCATCTGTCCCTTGAGTGCCGCATAGACCATCTGGTGCTGCTGCACCCGGCTCTTGCCGCGGAAGCTCTCCGAGATCACCGTGGCGGCATAGTGATTGCCGTCCCCCGCCATGTCGCGGATCGTCACCTCGGCGCCGGGAAGGCCTTCCTTGATCATGCGCTCAATGTCGATGGCATCCATCGCCATGGTCCGTCCCCCCTCACATCAGGCCCGCGCCCATATAGATGGGCAACCAGGCCTCGTGCCGCTCGCGCAGCGCGTCCACCATAATTGGGCGCTCGCCGGGCAGATTCAATCGGTCCCCGCCGGTCACGCCGATCTTGGTCAGCGGCACCCCTGCGGCCTCGGCGCGCTTGAGGATCGCGCCCTTGCCGCTGGCGCAGGTGATGATGTAGCGGGCCTGATCCTCGCCGAACCACCACGCCACCGGCACCATGCCGGCGGGCGGGGCCGTGAGGGTGGCGCCGATGCCGGAGGCGAGCGCCATTTCGGCGACCGCCACCAGCAGTCCGCCGTCGGACACGTCGTGCACCGCCGCCACCAGCCCGTCCTTGATCAGCCCGCGCACGAAGTCGCCGTTGCGACGTTCGGCCGCCAGATCGACCGGCGGAGGGGCGCCTTCCTCGCGGTCGAGGATCTCGGAAAGGAAGGCGGACTGGCCGAGCCAGCCCTTGGTCTCGCCAACGAGAAGGATGGTCTCGCCCGAATCTTCGAAAGCGATGCCAACCGATGCCGCGACGTCGTCGAGCACGCCGATGCCGCCGATGGTCGGGGTCGGCAGGATCGCCCGGCCGAAGGTCTCGTTGTACAGGCTGACATTTCCCGAAACGACCGGGAAATCCAGTGCCCGCGCCGCCTCGGAGATGCCCTTCAGGCAGCCGACGAGCTGGCCCATGATCTCCGGCTTCTCCGGATTGCCGAAGTTCAGATTGTCGGTGAGCGCCAGCGGGCGGGCGCCGACAGCGACGAGATTGCGCCAGGCCTCCGCCACGGCCTGCTTGCCACCCTCGAAGGGGTCGGCCTCGCAGTAGCGCGGGGTGACGTCCGTGGTCATCGCCAGGCCCTTGGGCCCGTTCTTCACCCGGACCACCGCCGCGTCGCCGCCGGGACGCTGCACCGTGTTGTTCAGGATGAGGTGGTCGTACTGTTCCCAGATCCAGCGCTTGGAGGCGAAGTCGGGCGAGGCGATGAGCCGCTCGAGGATGCCGGGCACGGTGTGGGTGATGTCGAGCGTCGCCGGGTCGATCGGGGCCTTTTTCGGTGTCTCGACCCAGGGACGGTCATAGAGCGGGGCCTCGTCGCCCAGTTCCTTGATCGGAAGATCGGCGACCACCTCGCCCTTGTGCTTGATGACGAAGCGCAGCGTGTCGGTGGTGTAGCCGACGATGGCGAAGTCCAGCCCCCATTTGCGGAAGATCGCCTCGGCCTGCTCCTCCTTGCCCGGCGCGATGACCATGAGCATGCGCTCCTGGCTTTCGGAGAGCATCATCTCGTAGGCGCTCATGCCTTCTTCGCGGCAGGGCACGTTGTCGAGGTTCAGCTCGATACCGAGGTCGCCCTTGGCGCCCATCTCGACGGCGGAACAGGTGAGCCCGGCCGCGCCCATGTCCTGGATCGCGACGACGCAGCCCGCTTCCATGATTTCGAGGCAGGCTTCCAGCAGCAGCTTCTCGGCGAAGGGGTCGCCGACCTGAACGGTGGGCCGCTTCTCCTCCGCGCCTTCGCCAAATTCGGCGGAGGCCATGGTGGCGCCGTGGATGCCGTCGCGGCCGGTCTTGGAGCCGAGATACACCACCGGCAGGCCGACGCCCGTCGCCTTGGCGTAGAAGATCTTGTCCGCCTCGGCGAGCCCGACCGCCATCGCGTTGACGAGGCAATTGCCGTCATAGCGGGTGTGGAAGCCGACGAGGCCGCCGACCGTGGGAACGCCGAAGGAGTTGCCGTAGCCGCCGATGCCCGCCACCACGCCGCCCACGAGATGGCGGGTCCGCGGGTGGGTGGGGTCGCCGAAACGCAGCGCGTTCAGCGCCGCGATGGGACGCGCGCCCATGGTGAACACGTCGCGCAGAATGCCGCCGACGCCCGTACCCGCGCCCTGATAGGGCTCGATATAGGAGGGGTGATTGTGGCTCTCCATCTTGAACACGGCGGCGAGCCCGTCGCCGATGTCGATGACACCGGCATTCTCGCCCGGACCCTGGATGACCCACGGCGCCTTGGTGGGCAGGCCGCGCAGATGGAGGCGCGAGGACTTGTACGAGCAGTGCTCGTTCCACATCGCCGAGAAGATGCCGAGTTCGGTGAGGCTCGGCTCGCGCCCGATGAGCTGCAGGATGCGCTCGTATTCGTCGGGCTTCAGGCCGTGCTCGGCGACGAGTTCCGGCGTGATCTTCGGTTCGTTGGGGATCATGCGACCGCCATCATCAAGGTTGGCACGGGGTGTGGACGCCGAAGCGCGGGTTCAGGCCCGCTCCAGCACGCCCGCGAGACTTTCGAACAGGGCACGGCCATCGGTGGGGCCGATGAGCGGATCCACATGGTTTTCCGGGTGGGGCATCAGGCCGAGCACATTGAGCTTCTCGGAGACGATGCCGGCGATGGAATTGGCGGCGCCGTTCAGCACCTGCTCGTCATCGCGCTGGCCGGAGGTCGTGACGTAGCGGAAAACCACGCGCCCCTCGCCCTCCAGACGCTTCAGCGTCTCCGCGTCGGCGGTGTAGTTGCCCTCACCATGGGCCACCGGGAAGCGCACGATGCTGCCCTTGGCGTATTTGCGGGTGTAGGGCGTGTCGATGCGCTCCACCCGCAGCCGGGCCTCGCGGCAGATGAACCGGAGCCGGGCATTGCGCACCAGAACGCCCGGCAGCAGGCCGCTTTCGCACAGGATCTGGAAGCCGTTGCAGATGCCGAGAACGAGCCCGCCGCGGGCGGCATGGGCGCGCACCGCTTCCATGATGGTGGCGCGGGCGGCGATGGCGCCGCAGCGCAGATAGTCGCCATAGGAGAAGCCGCCCGGCAGCACCACGAGGTCGGTGCCGGCCGGCAGGGCGGTGTCGGCATGCCAGACCAGGGTCGGACGCGAACCGGACACCAGCTCCAGGGCGCGGGCGACGTCGCCCTCGCGATTGGAGCCGGGGAAAACGATGACGGCAGCTTTCATGATGGCGTCAGCCCAAAAACTCGACGCGGTAGCTCTCGATGACCGTATTGGCCAGCAGCTTCTCGCAGGCGTCCTTGAGGACCGACTCGGCCTTGGAGGTGTCCGCGACGTCGAGCTCGATGTCGAAGACCTTGCCCTGGCGGACGCTGCCGATGCCGTGGACGCCGAGCGAGCGCAGGGCGCCTTCGATTGCCTTGCCCTGGGGGTCGAGCACGGCGGACTTCAGGGTGACGAGGACACGCGCCTTCATGGATCTGGCCTTCTGGAATGCGCCTTACGCAGAAAACAGAAGCGGGGGCGCTCGTGCCCCCGCCTATCATCGGACCGGCCGAGGCTCAACGCCTCACTTCTCGGGTTCGGCCTTGACCAGAACCGGGCCGCCACCTTGCGCCCGCTCGTTCTCGGACATGATGCCGAGCCGGCGCGCCACTTCGGAGTAGGCCTCGACCAGGCCGCCGAGGTCGCGGCGGAACCGGTCCTTGTCCAGCTTGTCGTTCGACTTGATGTCCCACAGCCGGCACGAATCGGGGCTGATCTCGTCAGCGACCACGATCCGCATCATGTCGTTCTCCCACAGGCGGCCGCATTCCATCTTGAAATCGACCAGACGGATGCCGACGCCGAGGAAGAGCCCGGACAGGAAGTCATTGACGCGGATCGCCAGCGCGATGATGTCGTCGATTTCCTGCGTCGTGGCCCAGCCGAAGGCCGTGATGTGCTCTTCCGACACCATCGGGTCGTTGAGCTGGTCGTTCTTGTAATAGAACTCGATGATGGACCGGGGGAGGGCGGTGCCTTCCTCGATGCCGAGCCGGGTCGAGAGCGAGCCGGCCGCGACATTGCGGATGACGATCTCGAGCGGGATGATCTCCACCTCGCGGATCAACTGCTCGCGCATGTTGAGACGCTTGATGAAATGGGTCGGCACCCCGATCTCGTTCAGCTTCAGGAAGACGTATTCCGAGATGCGGTTGTTCAGCACACCCTTGCCGTCGATGACGTCGTGCTTCTTGTTGTTGAAGGCGGTGGCGTCATCCTTGAAGTGCTGGATCAAAGTGCCGGGCTCCGGGCCTTCGTAAAGGACCTTTGCCTTACCTTCATAAATGCGGCGGCGGCGGCTCATGGGTGGGTACCGTCGGTTGAGGAAATCCATCGTGCCGGGGCTCCGGTTGTGACTGGTCCACGGCTCGGGGCGCCGAGTGTCCACGCGGCCTGACGTGCTCCGTCGATTCGTGTCGCAACGCACAAGCGCCCGCTATCGGACACTAGCCGATCGGCGGGCCGTATACAACGCGATGCCATTGAGCGCGAGCCTTGGCTGTGCATGCCTTCCGCCTGCCGGATGCATGCCTGTTCGAGCCGATGGCGGGCGGCGTCATATTGACGTAGGGACGTGCCGTCATGACCTGTGCCGTTGATTTGGGTACCGGCACGCGATAATCAAGCCGCCAATCCGGCGCATGCACAGGGGGCAGCCATCATGAGCACGTTTGACAAGCGCGAAGAGGGCTTCGAGGCCCAGTATGCGCATGATGAGAAGCTGCGCTTCAGGGCCCATGCGCGGCGCAACCGCGCGCTCGGTCTGTGGGCGGCGGAGAAGCTCGGTCTTTCCGGCGACGAAGCGGCTGCCTATGCGGTGACCCTGGTCGAGGCCGACCTCGAGGAGGCCGGTGACGAGGATGTGTACCGCAAGCTGCGGACCGATTTCGACGCCAAGGGTCTCGACATCTCCGAGCACCGCATCCGCCGCACCATGGACGAACTGCTCGCCGAAGCCGTGGAATCGCTCAAGAAGGAAGGCTGAGGCCGCGAAGGCCCGGCGGGAAGGATAGCGCCTCCCGCAGAACAGACAGAGGGAGCCGCGCGCTCCCCATTGTCGGCTGCAGACGGCCGAGGCCTCGCTCCAGCGAATAATGCCGGTTTGCCCTTTCGCTACTGGCGGTGCAACCGGGCTTTCCCCATCTCGTTGATCAGGTGACGCGGCCACAGCCGCAGGCAACCCGGGTCCGGCATGACGTAGGTCGTGTGGAGGAAAGCGCGATGAGACTCACGAAATCCCTGCCGCTTGCCATTGGCCTGACGCTGGCGGGCACCGTCAGCGCGATGGCTTGGCCGGCGACGACCACCACCAGCAGCAATGTCCGCAGCGGGCCCGGCACGGGATATCGCGTCGTGGCGACGCTGCCGCCGGGCGCACGGGTGGATGTGGGCTCCTGTGCCGGCGGGTGGTGCCGCACCAGCATGGGCTTCATCGCCGCCGGGCTGCTCGGGCGAGGCGGCGGGACCCGCGTCGTGGTGCAACCGTCCTACATCTATGCCCCGCCACCGCCCGTGGTTGTCGGGATCGGTGGTTACTGGGGGCCGGGCTACTGGGGCGGCCCGGGCTACTGGGGCCCCGGCTACTGGGGCGCGCGTGGCGGCTACTGGCGTGGCGGCTACTGGGGACCTCGGCCCGGCTGGGCCTACCGCCCGGCCGGGTGGGGTGGCGGCTGGGGCGGCCGGCCCGGTTGGGGTGGCGGCTGGGGCGGTGGCGGCTGGGGTGGCCGCGGCTGGCGCTGATCTCCCCCCGGCTTCGGGAGCGGCCCGCAAGGCGGTCTCCCGAAGCCCTGACCGATGGCGGAACGCGGCCGACGCTCAACTCCGACCGAAGACGCGGCGGAAAATGGTGTCGACGTGCTTGAGGTGGTAGCCGAGGTCGAATTTCTCGGCGATCTCCTCTTCGCTCAGATAGCGGCGCACGTCGGGATCGGCGGTCAGCAGCGCCTGGAATTCGCCCTCGCCGCGCCAGACCGGCATGGCATTGCGCTGCACGAGGCGATAGGCGTCTTCCCGTGCGGCGCCTTTCTGGGTCAGCGCCAGCAGCACGCGCTGCGAATGCACCAGCCCGCCCAGCCGGTCCAGGTTCTTCTGCATGTTCTCGGGATAGACCACCAGCTTCTCGATCACGCCCGCGAGACGGTTCAGCGCGAAATCGAGCGTGACCGTCGCGTCGGGCCCGATCATCCGCTCCACCGAGGAATGCGAGATGTCCCGCTCATGCCACAGCGCGACATTCTCCAGCGCCGGCGTGACCATGCCGCGGACCAGCCGGGCGAGGCCGGTGATGTTCTCCGTCAGCACCGGGTTGCGCTTGTGCGGCATGGCCGAGGAGCCCTTCTGGCCGGCGGAGAAGAACTCCTCGGCTTCCAGAACCTCGGTGCGCTGTAGGTGTCGGATTTCCGTCGCGACCCGCTCCATCGAGGAAGCGACCACGCCAAGGGCGGCGAAATAGGCGGCGTGGCGGTCGCGCGGGATCACCTGGGTCGACACCGGCTCGACCTTCAGCCCCATCTTTGCCGCGACATATTCCTCAACGCGGGGGTCGATCTGGGCGAAGGTGCCGACGGCGCCCGAGATGGCGCAGGTCGCGACCTCCTCGCGCGCGGCAACGAGCCGGGTGCGGTTGCGCTGGAATTCAGCATGCGCCTGCGCCAGCTTCAGGCCGAAGGTGGTGGGCTCGGCGTGGATGCCATGCGAGCGGCCGATGGTCGGGGTCAGCTTGTGCTCGAAGGCGCGTGCCTCCAGCGCCTTCAGCAGCCGGTCGGTATCGGCGATGAGGATGTCGGCGGCGCGCACGAGCTGGACCGACAGGCAGGTGTCCAGCACGTCGGATGACGTCATGCCCTGATGGACGAAGCGGGCTTCCGGCCCGACGATCTCGGCGAGATGGGTGAGGAAGGCGATGACGTCGTGCTTCACCTCCGCCTCGATCGCGTCGATGCGGCCGACATCGAAGGTCGCGTCCTTCGCCTTTTCCCAGATGGTTGCCGCCGCCTCCCTAGGCACCACGCCCAGTTCGGCGAGGGCGTCGGTGGCGTGGGCCTCGATCTCGAACCAGATGCGGAAGCGGGTCTGAGGCTCCCAGATGGCGGCCATTTCGGGACGGGTATAGCGCGGGATCACGGGCGGCTCTTTCGTCAGGAGAGGATTGCCGGGGCTCTAGCAGATCGGCAGGAGCCCGACAAATCCCCGGGCCACCGACCCGCCGACGTCAGCCCGTCGCCGGAAAGCCGAGCCGCTCGAACCGGTGGGCGTCCATGTCCTGATGGCAGACGCAGTAATATTGCCGCGCAATGTCCTCGATCAGCCGGCTGCGGGCCAGCCGCGGGCCGGGGATGTGGCGTTCGATCCACCGGTCGGGAATGCTGAGCACCATGCCGGCCTCCAGCCGGCACAGGATCTTTCTGAGCTCATCGCCGTTCGCGCCGTTTTCCACCTTGCCCCCCTCCCAGACGCCGCACCGCTGGCGGCGGTCAGACCATCTCGCCCCGGGCCAATGCCGCCGCCTCGCGAATGGCGGCGATATTGTCCGCATAGGCATCCGGGCCGCCGCGGAGCACGCTGGAACCGGCGACGAACACGCTCGCGCCCGCCGCCGCGCAGGCCCCCGCATTGTCCGGCCCTACGCCGCCGTCGACCTCGATGACGATGGGACGATCCGCGATCATTGCCTTCACATCCGCGACCTTGTCGAGCATGGGCGCCAGGAAGGCCTGCCCGCCGAAGCCGGGATTCACCGTCATCACCAGCACGAGATCGACAAGGTCGAGCACATGGGCGACGGCGCTGGCCGGCGTGCCGGGATTGAGCGCGACGCCCGCCCGGCAGCCCAGCGCCCGCACCGCCTGCAGCGAGCGGTGCAGATGCGGCCCGGCTTCGGCGTGGACGGTGATGTGGTCGGCCCCGGCCTTGGCGAAGGCCTCGAGATAGGGGTCGACCGGCGCGATCATCAGATGCACGTCGAAGGTGCGGGCGCTGAGCGGGCGCAGCGCCCGCACCACTTCCGGCCCGAAGGAAATGTTCGGCACGAAATGGCCGTCCATCACGTCGAGATGGATCCAGTCGGCCCCGGCGACGTCCAGCGCCCGCACCTCCTCGCCGAAACGGGCGAAATCGCTGGCAAGAATCGAGGGGGCGATGATGAGCGGCGCGAAGGACATGCGGTTCCTATCCCGGATAGCGTGGGTGTCGCCTGGCGGATGATCCGCCCTAGCAGGGGATGCCCGTCACGGCAATCCGGCAACGGCCCTCAGCGTCCCCAGCGGTCGCGCCAGGCCGGCTTGGCGTCGACGAAGGGCAGCGCTGTCGCTTCGAACACGCCGCGCGCGCAGGCACGCGCCAGCGCATCCACCGCCGCCACGCCGAGCCACGTCATGTCGGTGATGGGGTCGACGAGAGGGCGCCGGCCGGTGGCGGCGACGAACACCGTGTCGCCGTCCAGCGGGGTGTGCACTGGCCAGATCGCCCGCGCCAGCCCGTCATGCGCCATGACCGCGAGCCGCTTGCACTGCGCCTTGGTGAGCGCGGCATCGGTGGCGACGACCGCGATAGTGGTGTTGGCCCCGGCCTGCACGCCCTTGATGACGGGAGACAGGGTTGGAGGCGGAAGAGGCGAGGGAAGGCCGAGCCCGCCGAATTCGCCGTCGCGCTCGAAGGGGGCCGCCCAGAAATGCGGGCCATCACCCACCGTCACCGAGCCGACTGCGTTCACCGCGACGACGGCGCCGACGGTGTGGCCGGCCGCCGAGACGGCGGAGGCCGAGCCCAGCCCGCCCTTGAGCCGCGCGGTGGAAGCCCCGGTGCCGGCGCCCACGCTGCCCAGCGCAAAGTCCATCCCGGCGGCTTCTGCCGCGGCATGGCCGAGATCGCGATGGGGCGGGAAGCGGCCCCAGGCCTTGTCGCCGCCATTCAGCAGATCGAACAGCACCGCGCCGGGCACGATCGGCACCCGCGCCGCTCCCACCGCGAAGCCGATGCCCCTTTCGGCCAGGAACGCCATTACCCCGGTGGTGGCGTCGATGCCGAAAGCCGAGCCACCGCTGAGGGTTAGCGCATGGATGGCGCCCACCGTGCTGTCGGGCGCGAGCAGGTCGGTCTCGCGCGTGCCCGGCCCGCCGCCGCGCACGTCCACCGAGGCCACGGCAGGCTCGTCGAACAGCACGGCGGTGACGCCGGAGGCGAGGGCGGGGTCGGTGGCGTTGCCGACACGGACGCCGTCGACATCGGTGATGAGATTGCGCATGGGAGCCTCCCCGGATTTCCTATCACATCCGGGCGATGCGCGGGCGCGACGCATTGCGCGGACGGGTCGCCTCGTGCTCTTGGGGGGCTCGGTGCAGTGGACGAGGTGCTCGAACGACATGATGGCTGCTCGCCATGGCTGACGTCACGATTCCGGCGGCGTTCGTCGCCGGCCTTGCCAGCTTCGCCTCGCCCTGCGTGCTGCCGCTGGTGCCGCCGTACCTGTGCTACCTCGCCGGCACCAGCCTGGACCAGATCACCCACAAGGCGCCGACGGATGCCGCGGCACGGCGGACGCTGGCGGCCGCGCTGGTCTTCGTCGCCGGATTCTCCACCGTCTTCGTCGCGCTGGGAGCCGGGGCGTCGGTGCTGGGCGGCTATCTCCGGCTTTACGCGCAGGAGCTGGCGATCTTCGCCGGCGTCTGCATCCTGTTGATGGGGCTTCACTTTCTCGGCGTCTTCCGGTTCGGCTGGCTGGTGCGGACCAAGCGGGTGCATGTCGATGCCCCGGTCGGGCTTGGCGGCGCCTATCTGATGGGGCTCGCCTTCGCCTTCGGCTGGACCCCCTGCATCGGCCCCGTGCTGGCGGCGATCCTGGCGGTGGCGGCGTCCGAACAGACCCTGACCCGCGGCGCCGGGCTTCTCGCGATCTATTCCGCCGGGCTCGGCGTGCCGTTCCTGCTGGTGGCGGCGGCGGCGCGACCGGCGCTGGGACTGCTCGTCCATGCGCGGCGCTATCTGCCGATGGTCGAGAAGGCGATGGGTGGGCTGCTTGTGCTCACCGGTATCGGGTTCCTCTCCGGCTGGATCGCGCAGGCGAGCTTCTGGCTGCTGGAGACCTTTCCGCTGCTGTCCCGGCTGGGCTGAACGCGCCCCGAAAGCGAGTGGAGGGTCAGTGCGGTGAGGTGGACGATGAGTCCGATCCTGCTCGTTCCCGCCGGTCCGGAGTCCATCCATTCCTTCTTCGCCGCCCCGGTCCGCCGCGTGACCCGGTTCCGTCTCGACGGCCCTGCGGCGGAGCCGTCGCGAACGGTGCTGCCGAGGGGGCGGCCGGCGGCCGGAGGCATGTCTCTCACCCGACGCCCCGGAACGGCCCCCGCCGCGCGGATGGCGACGCCCGAGCGGTGGCCCGCCTTCCGGTCTGCCGCGCCGTTACCGGGTTCGGGGCGATGCGTCGGTGGCTCGGGTACCGGGGGAGGGGCGCCGCCGCGCCGCCGCATGCTGTCGCCGCGTGCTGCCGCCGCTTGCCGGTGCCGCGCTGGCGCCGGTCGCCGAGCCGAAGCCCCGTCGCGCCCCGGCCTTCGCCTCCGCCACCTTCATGCCGCTGTTCCGCGCCTTGGCCCCGCACCCTGCCGGCTTCCCCCGCGCTTCGCCCGCCCAAAACAAAACCCGCCGGGGTGGTGCCCCGGCGGGTTGGTGTCGCGGGCGGTGCGGCCGGGCGAGCCCGGCCGCGCGCGGCTCACATCTCGGTGTAGCCGCCGTCCTTCCAGACATACATGACGTAGTCTAGGTTGGTGCGGTCGCCCTTCTTGTCGAAGGTCAGGGTGCCGAGCACGGTGTTGAACGGCTTGCCGGAGTGGATGTAGTCCTCGATCTTCTTGGCATCGAGCGACTTGGTGGCCTCGGCCGCCTGCTGCAGCACCTGGCCGGCGGCGTAGGTGTAGAGCACGTAGCCTTCCGGATCGATGCCCTTCGCCTTGAAGGACTCGACGACCTTGGCGGCCGCCGGGTTCTTGCGCGGATCGGGACCGAAGGTCATGAGGGTGCCCGCGGCGCCCGGACCGGCGATGGTCCAGAATTCCTTGTCGGTGATGCCGTCACCCGAGAACAGCACGGTCTTCATGCCCTGGTCGCGCATCTGGCGCACCAGCAGGCCGGCTTCGGTGTGCAGGCCGCCATAGTAGAGCACGTCGACATTGGCCGCCTTCAGCTTCGACACGAGCGCGGAGTAGTCCTTCTCGCCCGGGTTGATGCCTTCGTAGATCACTTCCTTGACGCCGCCGGCGTTGATCGCCTTCTGCGTCTCGTCCGCCAGACCCTTGCCGTAGGGGGTCTTGTCGTGGACGATCGCGATCTTCTTGTCCTTCAGGTTCTTGATGATGTACTCGCCGGCGACCGCGCCCTGCTGGTCGTCGCGGCCGCAGGTGCGGAACACGTTGGAGAGGCCGCGCTCGGTCAGCTTCGGGTTGGTCGAGGCCGGGCTGATGGCGATCACGTTGCCTTCGGCATACTGCTCGGAGGCGGGGATCGAGACGCCGGAGTTGAAGTGGCCGAGAACGAACTTCACGCCGTCGGCGATGAACTTGTTCGCGACCGAGACGCCCTGCTCGGGCTTGGAGGCGTCGTCACCGACGAGGATCTCGACCTTCTGGCCGAGGAGGCCGCCGGAGGCGTTGATGTCGGTGGCCCACTGGTCGGCGCCGTTCTTGAGCTGCGCGCCGAAGGTGGCGTTCGGGCCGGTGATCGGGCCGCCGACGCCCACCTTCACCTGGGCGGAGGCCGGAGCCGCCAGCGCCATGGCGGCGCCGAGCGCCATGCCGGCAAACAGAAGTTTCTTCATGAAGTTTCCCCTGATGGTGAGATGGTAGTTCCGTAGAAAATCCAGCGCCGTTGCGGGCCTCATCATGCTCTTTTCGGCGCCGGAGTCGACGGCGAAGCTGCGCGGGCGGGTCTCTCAGGGCCGGCGGCCCGAGACCCAGCCGAACAACCCCGCCTGACGATAGAGCCAACCATAGCGGGTGGCCATCTGCGAGGCCCGCTCCGCCCGGAAGCCGAGCGTGGCGAGCGCCAGCAGGAAGGCGGTATCGCTCAGGAAGTGCTGGCCCGAGAGCAGCGTGCCCTGGAACAGCGCATAGTGGAAGAAACGCACCACGCAACCCAGGAGGAGCGCGTAGGTCACGACCTGCCGGTAGGGCCGCCAGGTGGAGGCGATGGCCCGGCCCGAGAGCCAGGCCGCGCCGCCGCCGAGCACGACGGTGACGAGCAGGAAGTCGCCGCGCGAGACCTCGACGACCAGCGCGGGCGCGAACGCCGCCGCCGCGAGGATGGCGAGGATGACGAGCGCGGGCACGACCACGGCGATGCCGGAAGGCGCGCCGTTGGCGATGACGGTGCCGGTGGTGTTGGTGGCCATGTCAGTGCCTCCCGCCTTCGAGATAGGCGGCCCGCACCTCGGGCCGCTCCAGCAGCTCGCGGCCTTCGCCGGCGAGCGTGACCACGCCGTTGACCAGCACATAGCCGCGATGGGCGAGCTTGAGCGCGTGGAACGCGTTCTGCTCCACCAGGAACACGGTGAGCCCCTCGTTGCGGTTCAGCTCGCGGATGGCGTCGAAGATCTGGCGCACGATCAGCGGGGCGAGGCCGAGCGAGGGCTCGTCCAGCATCAGCAGGCGGGGCCGGCTCATCAGCGCGCGGCCAATGGCGAGCATCTGCTGCTCGCCGCCCGACAGGGTGCCGCCGCGCTGGCTGATGCGCTCCTTGAGGCGGGGGAACAGGGTGAAGACCTTGAGCAGGTCCTCGTCGAAATGGGCGAAGCCGTCGACCGACGCGCCCATCTGCAGGTTCTCGTACACGGTCATGCGCGGGAAGATGCGCCGCCCCTCGGGCGACTGCGCGATCTTGAGCTGCGCGATCTCGTGGGTCGGCATCCGGGTGATGTCGCGGCCCTCATAGAGGATCTGCCCCTCGCGGGCCCTCGGCTGGCCGAAGATGGTCATCATCAGGGTCGACTTGCCGGCGCCGTTGGAGCCGATCAGGGTGACGATCTCGCCCCGGTTGACCTCCACGTCGACGCCCTTCAGCGCCATGATGTTGCCGTAGAAGGTCTTGACGCCGCGCACCGAGAGCATCGCGGCGGGGGTGGCTGGGCTGGTCTGGCTCACGATGCCGCTCCCGTCTGTACGATCTCCTCGATCTCCGCCCCGGCTTCCTCCACCGCGTCCTCGTCGACGCCGAGATAGGCGGCGATCACGCGCGGGTCGCTCTTCACCGCCTCGGGGGTGCCGTCGGAGATCTTGGTGCCGTAGTCGAGCACGACGACGTGGTCGGAAATCTCCATCACCACGCTCATGTCATGCTCGATGAGCAGGATCGAGGTGCCGTGGTCGGCGCGGATGGAGCGCAGCAGGGTGTTGAGCTCCAGGCTCTCGCGCGGGTTGAGGCCGGCGGCGGGCTCGTCGAGGCAGAGCAGGATCGGGTCCGAGCACATGGCGCGGGCGATCTCCAGCCGGCGCTGGGCGCCGTAGGGCAGGTCGCCGGCGGGGTCGTCGGCCCGCTCCAGCAGCCCGACCTTGTCGAGCCAGAAGGTGGCCTTCTCGGTCGCCGCGCGCGCGGCGCGGCCCCAGCTCGGCAGGCCGAACAGGCCGCGCAGCGAATAGCCCGAGGCGCGCATCAGCGCGTTGTGCTGGGCCACCATCAGGTTTTCCAGCACGGTCATGCCGGTGAACAGCCGGATGTTCTGGAAGGTGCGGGCGACCTTCGCCTCGCCGGAGACGCGGTAGTCCGGCAGGCGCTCCAGCAGGTAGACCGCGGCATCGCCGGTGGCGAGCGAGCGCTCGCCGATGGCGGTGGCGGCGTCGATCTCGGCCGGGGTGGCGGCGCGCCGGTGGGCGAGGGCGAGGCGGCCCGCGCTCGGCTTGTAGAAGCCGGTGATGCAGTTGAACACCGTGGTCTTGCCGGCGCCGTTCGGCCCGATGAGCGCGGTGATGTCGCCGCGCCCGACATTGAAGGACAGGTCGTTCACCGCGACCAGGCCGCCGAAGCGCATGAACAGGTGCTCGACGGTGAGGATGGGGTCGGTCTCCCACAGGCGGGAGCCGGAAGCGGGGGAGGAAGCCATCAGCCGTGGCCCTCCTTCACGAGATCGCCGGACACGGCCTTGCGTTCCTTCAGGAAGATCGTGGGTTCGCGGGTGGAGACGAGGCCGCGCGGCTTCCACACCATGATGGCGACCATGGCCAGCCCGAACAGCAGCATGCGGTACTGCGTGGGGTCGAAGCCGGGGCCGAACACGTTGCTGAGGAAGCCGAGATTGCGCAGCAGCTCCATGCCGCCCATCATCACCGCCGCCGCCACCGCGACGCCGATCTGCGAGCCCATGCCGCCGAGCACGACGATGGCAAGGATCATCGCCGAGATGTCGAAGGTGAAGCTCTCCGGGCTGACGAAGCCGGCGCGCACCGCGAAGAAGCAGCCGGCGAAGCCGCCGAACATGGCGCCGGTGGCAAAGGCGGACAGCTTCACATTGGTGGTGTTGATGCCGAGCGAGCGGCAGGCGATCTCGTCCTCGCGCAGCGCTTCCCACGCCCGCCCGACCGGCAGCTTGCGCAGCCGCACCGTGGCGAAGGCGGTGACCAGCGCCAGCGCCAGGATGACGAAATAGAGGAAGACGATGCGGTGCATCGGGTTGAAGTCGAGCCCGAACCGTGCGGCGAAGCCGTCCTCGCTGGCATTGAAGGGAATGCCGAAGAAGGTCGCGCGCGGAATGGAGGCGATGCCGGCGCCGCCGCCGGTGAAGTCCACCCAGTTGATCAGCACCAGGCGGATGATCTCGCCGAAGGCCAGGGTGACGATGGCGAGATAGTCGCCGCGCAGCCGCAGCACCGGGAAGCCGAGGATCATGCCCCACAGCCCGGCGAAGACGCCGGCCAGCGGCAGGCAGATCCAGAACGCCCAGTTCGCCCAGAAGGTGGCGCCCAGCAGCCCGGCGAAGAAGTCGTTGATCGGCGCGCTGGTGGCGAGCAGGGCGTAGGTGTAGGCGCCCACCGCGTAGAAGGCGACATAGCCGAGGTCGAGCAGGCCGGCGAGGCCGACCACGATGTTCAGGCCCCAGCCCAGCATGACGTAGGTGAGGATGAGGATGCCGACGTCGACGAGGTAGCGGCTCTCGTTCAGCCCGCCCATGAGGAAGGCGGCGAGGAAGGGAAAGCCCACCGCGAAGGCCAGCAGCGCCGGCTTGATCGCCGGGCCGAGCGTGGTGCCGATCCGGTCGAACACGGTCGGGCCGGAGCGGGTGGCCACCACCCGGTTGGGCGACCAGACCGTGAGGTTGAGCAGCAGCCGGCCGGCGAAGACGATGCCGACCATGATGGCGACGAGGCCGGGGCGGTAGTCCAGCCCCAGCGCGGCCTGGCCGTTCATGCCCTCGTCCTTGACGACGGCGTGGAAGCCGACGAGCGGGCCGAGCAGCCCGAGCGTGACGAGCCCGGCGATCAGGGCGTCCTTGAGGGCGGGGCCGAAGCTGTCGGCCCGGGCCGGCGCGCCCGTGCCGCCGGCGGCGGGTTCGGCGATCTGTGCAGCCATGGGTCGGTCCTCACACCTTCTCGACTTCCGGCCGGCCGAGCAGGCCCTGCGGCAGGAAGATCAGGGTGACGGCGAGGATCGAGAAGGCGGCGACGTCCTTGTATTCGATGGAGAAATAGGCCGACCAGAAGGTCTCGATCAGCCCGATCAGCAGCCCGCCGAGCACGGCGCCCGGCAGCGAGCCGATGCCGCCCAGCACGGCGGCGGTGAACGCCTTCACCCCCGGCACGAAGCCGTCGGCGAAGTTCACGACGCCGTAATACATCAGGTACATCACCCCGGCCACGGCGGCGAGGGCGGCGCCGATGACGAAGGTCAGCGAGATGGTGTGGTCGACATTGATGCCCAGCAGCGCCGCCATCTTGCGGTCCTGCTCGCAGGCGCGCTGCGCCCGGCCGAGCGAGGTCTTCTGCACGAGGTACCAGAAGCCGCCCAGCAGCGCCGCGGTCAGCACCATGATGATGACCTGCTTCCACGCCAGGGTGACCTGGTAGCCGTCACGCTCCATCAGCACGATGACGTCGCCGATCATCGGCGGCACCGGCTTGTTGCGCGGGCCCTGCGAGACCTGCACGAAGTTCGCCAGCAGGATCGACATGCCGATGGCCGAGATCATCGGGGCGAGGCGGAACGAGCCGCGCAGCGGGCGGTACGCCACCCGCTCGATCGCCCAGTTGGTCAGCGCCGTGAAGAACATCGCCACCACCAGCACGATGGCGAGGGCGAGGAAGATCGAGGTGATCCCCAGCACGGTGGTGAGCAGCAGGAAGCAGATGAGCGCGATGAAGGCCGACACCATGAACACGTCGCCATGGGCGAAGTTCACCATGCCGATGATGCCGAACACCATCGTGTAGCCGATGGCGATGAGCCCGTAGATCGAGCCCAGTGTCAGCCCGTTGATGAGCTGCTGAACAAAAATGTCCATTTGATCTGTCCGCTCCCCTCAGCGGAGGCGTTGCCGCCTGTGAATCCGGGCGTTGGCGGCGGCTTTTGCCCATTCTGGCGCCGTGCCCGGCCTGTGTGCGAGATGACTACTCTTAGCGTGCAGAACCACGAGATACAATTCGATCGAAAGGCGAAATGCAATCCATCGAAACCAGTGATAACTCGGCTAAGTCGCTCGAAAGCCGGCGCAATCAACGCGTTTGCGACGCTAAGCCCGCGGCCGCTGCCGCAGGCTGCAACCGCGCCGCGTCCCGGCCGCCGCCGCGCCGGCTTGCCCGCCACGCCTTTCGGCACCGGGCTTTGAGCGCTTCCGCAGCGACATTATGCACAGCCCGGGCAGGCTCCCGGACGGGGCGCTCGCCGGCGGCGGCGGGCGCGAATCAGCGGCGGCCGCGCGGCGGCCGGAGGCGGCGCAACCCGGTTCGGCGGGCGGATGGCGGCCTCCCCTCCGCGGGGCGGCGGCCGGGCTTCAGCAGGCCTGCCCGGCGCACCAGCCGGAGGCCCATGCCCATTGGAAGTTGTAGCCGCCGAGCCAGCCGGTGACGTCCACCACCTCGCCGATGAAATAGAGCCCCGGCACCTCCAGCGCCTGCAGCGTGCGCGAATCGAGGTCGCGGGTGTCGACGCCGCCCAGCGTCACCTCGGCGGTGCGGTAGCCTTCGGTCCCCTGCGGCCGCAGCGTCCAGCGGTTCACCGCCTCGCCCACCCGGCGCAGCACGGCGTCGGAGAGGTCGGCGAGGTTGCGGGTGCCGGCCTCGGCCTCGCCGATCGCCTGGGCGAGGCGGCGCGGCAGCGCGGTGGCGAGGGCAGTGGCGAGCGACTGCCGGCCATGGGCCGAGCGCGCGCCCTTGAGCGCGGCGAACATGTCCGTCTCCGGCGCCATGTCGACGACAATCTCCTCGCCCTCGCGCCAGTAGGAGGAGATCTGCAGCATGGCCGGGCCGCTGAGGCCGCGATGGGTGAACAGCATGGCTTCGCGGAAGCGGGTGCGGCCATGGCTGGCCACGCAGTCCAGCGCGACGCCGGCCAGCGGCGCCAGCCGCTCCAGGCTCGCCGTGTCGAGGGTGAAGGGCACCAGGCCGGGCCGGGTCGGCACCAGCCGAAGGCCGAATCGCTCGGCGAGCTGATAGCCGAAGCCGCTCGCCCCCATCTTCGGGATGGAGCGGCCGCCGGAGGCGATGACGAGGGCGCGGCAGGCGAGGCGCGCCCCCGCGACTTCCAGCCGGAAGCCGTCGGCGTCCCGCTCGATCGCCGTCGCCTCCACGCCGAGGCGCAGCTCGGCCCCGGCGTCGCGCATCTCGGCGAGCAGCATCTCGACGATCTGCCGGGCCGAGCCGTCGCAGAAAAGCTGGCCCAGCGTCTTCTCGTGCCAGGCGATGCCGTGGCGCTGCACCAGCGCGAGGAAATCGCGCGGGCTGTAGCGCTTCAGCGCCGAGATGCAGAAGGCGGGATTTTCCGAGAGGTAGTTCTTCGGCCCGGCGTCGATATTGGTGAAGTTGCACCGCCCGCCGCCGGAGATGCGGATCTTCTCGCCGGGGGCTCTCGCATGGTCCAGCACCAGCACGCGGCGGCCGCGCCGGCCGGCGGCGATGGCGCACATCATGCCGGCGGCGCCCGCGCCGACGATCACCACGTCATAGGCCATGGCGGGCTTCATGCCGGGCTCCCTTCGATCGGGCGAGCTATCGCGGCACGGGGCGAATTCGTCAATGGCGCCAGCGCGCCGGCGCCAGCGCCGGGCAAGCCGGCCCGTCCCCAATGGCGGCCCGACCGGCTGGACGGCGCGCCGGTTTCGGCGTCTAGAATGGCGCCAACCAAAAAACGGAGGGTATCCACATGGCTCTGGAACTGACGGGCTCCTACGAGCTGCCCGTGCCGCGCGAGGCGGTGTGGGAAGCGCTGAACGACCCGGAGATGCTGAAGCGCTGCATTCCCGGCTGCGAGGAGCTGGAGAAGACCTCGGACAACGGCTTCCGCGCCTCGGCGGTGGCCAAGATCGGGCCGGTGAAGGCCCGCTTCAAGGGCAGCGTCGAGCTCACCGACCTCGATCCGCCCGCCGGCTACCGCATCGCCGGCCAGGGCGACGGCGGCATCGCCGGCTTCGCCAAGGGCGGCGCGGTGGTGAAGCTGGAGCCGAGCGAGGCCGGCACCACGCTGCACTATTCGGTCGACGCGCAGATTGGCGGCAAGCTCGCCCAGCTCGGCCAGCGCCTCGTCGCCGGCACCGCGAAGAAGCTGGCCGACCAGTTCTTCGAAGCCTTCGCCAAGGCGGTGACGGAGAAGGCGGCGGCCTGATCGCCCGGTCTTCCGTATGCGGTATACCAAGAACGTCTCCCGCAGCGCAGCAGAAAACGGTGGGAGACGTGTCTCTTTTCTCGCGAATGCCCGCGAACGTCAGGTATTCGTACCGTTCCGGTGAAATTTCCTTTGCGGCTCACCTGCGGGGTGCTTGACCCGGCTTCGGAACGCGCTTCACATTGGACAAATAATAAACGCGCCGAAAACGGCGCATCTGCTACGGCCGACCGGTCGCCCTTCGGGCGTCCGCAGCCGAACGAGGGCCGAAAAGGCCCCGTCCAGGAGGAAGCGATGCCCATCGTCACCATGACGGTCAACGGCCGTCCCGTCAGCGCCGACGTCGATCCGCGCACATTGCTGGTGCAGTTCCTGCGCGAGAACCTCATGCTCACCGGCACCCATGTGGGGTGCGACACCAGCCAGTGCGGCGCCTGCACCGTCCATCTCGACGGTCATGCGGTGAAGGCCTGCACCGTGCTCGCGCTCCAGGCGGAAGGCGGCGCCGTCGTCACCATCGAGGGGCTGGGCGCGCCGGGCCTGCTGCACCCCATGCAGGAAGCCTTCCGCGAGCATCACGGCCTGCAGTGCGGCTTCTGCACCCCGGGCATGATCATGGCCGCGATCGACATCGTGAACCGCCACGGCAACGAGCTTGCCGAGCACACGGTGCGCGAGGAGCTGGAAGGCAATATCTGCCGCTGCACCGGCTACCACAACATCGTGCGCGCCATCACCGAGGGCGCCCGCGCCATGGCGGCGCCGGTGCTGAACCGCGCCGCCGAGTAGCCCGTCCCCGCGCGGGGGAACGGCCGTCCGTACAACAGAACAGCCAGCTCGTCCGCGAGGATGGGCGGATTCCGGCAAAAGTCCGGGGAGGAACGCCAATGACCGTCACCAGGATCGGCGAGGCGGTGCGCCGCAAGGAGGACCACCGCTTCATCACCGGCAAGGGCCAGTACACCGACGACATCTTCCGCCCGCGCCAGACCCACGCCTATTTCCTGCGCTCGCCCCACGCCCATGCCCGCATCCGCCGGCTCGACACCGCCGAGGCGGCGGCGATGCCCGGCGTAGTCGGCATCCTCACCGGCAAGGACCTCGCCGAGGACAAGATCGGCGACCTGATCTGCGGCTGGATGATCCACGACATCCACGGCCAGCCGATGAAGATGGGCTCCCACCCCGCGCTGGCGAAGGAGAAGGTGCGCTATGTCGGCGACCATGTCGCCGTCGTCATCGCCGAGCGGCTGGACCAGGCCCGCGACGCCGCCGAGGCGATCGAGGTGGATTACGAGGTGCTGCCCGCCGTCGCCGATCTTGCCACCGCCACCGACGCGACCGCCGCGCTGGTGCATGACGAGATCGCCGGCAACCTCGCCTTCGAATGGCATCTCGGCCACAAGGCGATGACCGACCACGCCTTCGAGCGCGCCCACCACGTCACCCGGCTGGACATCGTCAACAACCGGCTGGTGCCGAACCCGATGGAGCCGCGCGCGGCGATCGGCGAATATGATTCCGGCAACGACTCCTTCACCCTCTGGACCACCAGCCAGAACCCGCATGTCGCCCGGCTGGTGCTCTCCGCCTTCGTCGGCATCGCGCCGGAGCACAAGCTGAGGGTCATCGCGCCGGATGTCGGCGGCGGCTTCGGCTCCAAGATCTTCATCTACGCCGAGGAGACGGTCTGCGCCTGGGCCTCCAAGCGGGTGGGGCGGCCGGTGAAATGGACCTCGGACCGTTCCGAGGCCTTCCTGTCCGACGCCCATGGCCGCGACCACATCACCACCGCCGAGCTGGCGCTGGACGAGCGCGGCAAGATCACCGCGCTGCGGGTGAAGACCCGCGCCAATATGGGCGCGTATCTCTCCACCTTCGCCTCGTCCATCCCGACCTATCTCTACGCCACGCTGCTGTCGGGCCAGTACGACATCCCCGCCATCCACGCCGCGGTGGAGGCGGTCTACACCACCACCGCCCCGGTGGACGCCTATCGCGGCGCCGGCCGGCCGGAGGCGACCTTCGTGGTCGAGCGCCTCGCCGAGGCGGCGGCGCGCGAGATCGGCATGGATCCCGCCGATTTCCGCAAGAAGAACTTCATCCGCAAGTTCCCGCACCAGACCCCGGTCATCATGACCTACGACATCGGCAATTACCGCGCCTCGCTCGACAAGGCGATGGAGATCGCCGACGTGAAGGGCTTCAACCGCCGCCGCCGGCAGTCGGCGCGCGAGGGCAAGCTGCGCGGGCTCGGTTACTCCTGCTACATCGAGGCCTGCGGCATCGCGCCCTCGCAGGCGGTGGGCTCGCTCGGCGCCGGCGTCGGGCTGTGGGAGAGCGCCGAGGTGCGGGTGAACCCCACCGGCAATGTCGAGGTGCTCACCGGCTCGCACAGCCACGGCCAGGGCCACGAGACCACCTTCGCCCAGCTCGTCTCCGACCGGCTCGGCATCCCGATCGAGCAGGTCACGGTGGTGCATGGCGACACCGACAAGGTGCAGTTCGGCATGGGCACCTATGGCTCGCGTTCCGGCGCGGTGGGCATGTCCGCCATCGTCAAGGCGCTCGACAAGGTGGAGGCCAAGGCGAAGAAGATCGCCTCCCACCTGCTGGAAGCGGCCGAGGCCGACATCGAGTTCAAGGACGGCAAATTCTCCGTCGCCGGCACCGACCGCTCCATCGACTTCGCCTCGGTGGCGCTGAACGCCTATGTCGCCCACAAATTCCCGACCTCGGAGATCGAGCCCGGGCTGAAGGAGGGTGCCTTCTACGACCCGGTGAACTTCACCTTCCCGGCCGGCACCCACATCTGCGAGCTGGAGATCGACCCCGCCACCGGCCGCACCACCATCTGCAACTGGACGGCGGTGGACGATTTCGGCGTGGTCATCAACCCGATGATCGTGGAAGGCCAGGTCCATGGCGGCATAGCCCAGGGCGTCGGCCAGGCGCTGCTGGAAGGCGCCGCCTATGACCGCGACGGCCAGCTCGTGACCGGCTCGTTCATGGACTACGCCATGCCGCGCGCCGACGACCTGCCGAGCTTCAAGATGGGCTTCACCGAGACCAAGTGCCCCTCCAACCCGCTCGGCATCAAGGGCTGCGGCGAGGCCGGCGCCATCGCCGCGCCGGCGGCGGTGATGAACGCGATCACCGACGCGCTCGGCACCGAGGCGGTGCCGATGCCGGCGACGCCGCAGACGGTGTGGAAGATCGCGCGCACCCGCGCCGCCCCCCGCGCCGCCGAATAGACCCACGGACAGGAGACCGATCCATGTTCGCCTTCACCTATCACCGCCCCTCCAGCGTGCGCAAAGCCGCCGCGCTGGCGGCGAGCGTCGCGGACGGCAAGCTGCTCGCGGGCGGCCACACCCTCATCCCCACGCTGAAGCAGCGCCTCGCCGCGCCCGGCGACGTCATCGACCTCGGCGGGATTCCCGATCTCGCCGGCATCGAGCTGCGCGGCCGCACCCTGTCCATCGGCGCGATGACCCGGCATGCCGAGGTCGCCGCCTCCCCGGTGGTGAAGGAGGCGGTGCCCGCGCTCGCCTATCTCGCCGGGCTGATCGGCGACCCGGCGGTGCGCAACCGCGGCACCATCGGCGGCTCCATCGCCAATAACGACCCCTCGGCCGACTATCCCGCCGCCTGCCTCGGCCTTGGCGCCACCATCATCACCAGCCAGCGGCGGATCGAGGCGGACGATTTCTTCACCGGCCTGTTCGAGACGGCGCTGGAGCCGGGCGAGATCATCACCCGCATCGCCTTCCCGGCGGTGAAGAAGGCGGCCTATGTGAAGTTCGCCAACCCCGCCTCGCGCTACGCCATGGTCGGCGTGTTCGCGGCCAAGCGCACCGCCGACATCCGGGTGGCGGTCACCGGCGCCTCGCAGAGCGGGGTGTTCCGCTGGACCGAGGCGGAGGAGGCGCTGAAGAAGCGCTTCGCCGGGCGATCGCTGGATGGTCTCTCCCTACCGGCCGATGATATGATCTCGGACCTTCACGGCAGCGGCGAGTACCGCGCCCATCTGGTGGGCGTGATCGCGCAGCGCGCGGTGGAGGCGGCAGCCGGATGACCGGACGCCGCGTCCCGGCCGACCGGATCGTTTCATGCCGAGCCTCCAAGCCTATGTGGTGACGACCTTCGTCTTCGAGTTCGTGCCCGGCCCCAGCACCGCCTATCTCGCCGCGCTGACGCTGACGCGCGGGCGCGAGGCGGGGGTGGCGGCCATCCTCGGCCTCACCCTCGGCCAGGCGCTGGTGGGGGTGCTGGCGGCAACCGGTCTCGCGGCGCTGATTGACCGCAACCCGGTCGCGCTCGACGTGCTGAGCTGGGCGGGCGTCGTCTTCCTGTTGTGGCTCGCGGTGCGGGCGTGGCGGGACGGCCAGCGCGCCGGCGCGGTGGAAACCCGCCCGGGCGAGGGAGGCGAGGGGTTGCCGCCGGTGCCCCGGCTCAGCGCGCGGCAGCATTTCGCCGACGGGGTTCTCGCCAATGCGCTGAACCCCAAGGCGGCGGTGTTCTACCTCGCGGTGATGCCGACCTTCATAGACCGGGCATGGCACCCGCTGGTGGTGCAGAATCTGGTGCTGGTCGTCATCTATCTCGGCGTGGCGGCGCTGCTGCACCTCTCCGTGCTGATCTTCGCCAGCCAGATCGGCCGGGTCATGGGCGGGCGGCACGCCGAGCGGAAGATGCACCGGCTCATGGCGCTGTGCATGCTGGCCATCGCGCTGTGGTTCCTCTGGAAGATGCAGAGCTGACCGGAGCCGGACCCGACCCGGCCGCACCCCGGCCCACCGACGAGGAAGGCGACCCCATGGCACAGGCCGTTCCCCACTCCATCGAGACCACGCAGGCGCTGCTCGCCGGGCAGGGCTATGTTGCCGACCGGGCGCTGGCGACCGTGGTGTTCCTGGCGCTGCGGATGGGCCGCCCGCTGTTCCTGGAGGGCGAGGCCGGCGTCGGCAAGACCGAGATCGCCAAGGTGCTCGCCGCCGGGCTCGGCCGCCGGCTGATCCGGCTGCAGTGCTATGAGGGGCTCGACCTCGCCAGCGCCGTCTACGAATGGAACTACGCCGCGCAGATGATCGCCATCCGCGCCGCCGAGGCCTCCGGCACGGTGGACCGCGAGCGGCTGGTGGAGGATGTGTTCGCCGAGCGCTACCTCATCCGCCGCCCGCTGCTGGAGGCGCTGGAGCCCGACGCCGCCGGCGCGCCGGTGCTGCTGATCGACGAGCTGGACCGCACGGACGCCGCGTTCGAGGCCTTCCTGCTGGAGGTGCTCTCCGATTTCCAGGTGACGATTCCCGAGCTGGGCACGGTGCGGGCGCCGCACCGGCCGATCGTGCTCGTCACCTCCAACCGCACCCGCGAGGTGCACGACGCGCTGAAGCGGCGCTGCCTCTACCACTGGGTGGACTATCCCGACGCGGCGCGGGAGCTCGCCATCCTGCGGGCGCGGCTGCCGGGCGTGCCGGCGAAGCTCTCGCGCGAGGTGGTGGCGTTCGTGCAGGCGATCCGCCGGGAGGACCTGTTCAAGGCGCCCGGGGTGGCGGAGACGCTGGACTGGGCCTCGGCGCTGGTGGAGCTCGACGCCGCCGCGCTCGACCCCGCGGTGGTGGGCGACACGCTCGGCGTGCTGCTGAAGTACCAGGACGACATCGCCCGCACCGACGCCGGCAAGGTCGCGGCGCTGGTGAAGGAGGCCCGCCACGCCGCCCGGGCCGCGGGATGAGCGCCGGGCGCGGCGCGGGCGGCAGCGCCGGGGCGGGGCGCCACGATGGCGGCACCATGTCGCCGCCGGGTGCGACCGGGCCGGCCGGCGGCCGCCTCGCCGACAACATCGCCTATTTCGCCCGCACCCTGCGCGCGGCCGGGCTGCCGGTGGGACCGGGCGCGGTGCTCGACGCGGTGGAGGCGGCCTGTGCCGCCGGGCTCGGCGAGCGCGAGGATTTCTACTGGACGCTGCACGCGGTGTTCGTGACGAAACGCGAGCAGCACCTCGTCTTCGACCAGGCGTTCCGGCTGTTCTGGCGCACCCGCCAGCTCGACGAGCGGCTGATCGCGATGATGTCCCCCACCGTGCCGGCCCGGCCCAACCCGGAGCGCCCCCCGCTCCGGCGCATCGAGGAGGCGCTGTTCGCCGGCATCGGCGAGCGCCGCGCCGAGACCGCGCCGCCACCCCGCATCGAGGTGGATGCGCGTCTCACCGTCTCCGCCGACGAGGTGCTGCGGGCCAAGGATTTCGCCCAGATGAGCGCGGCCGAGATCGCCGAGGCCCGCCGCCGCATCGCCGCGCTGGCGCTGCCGCGCGAATGGGTGCGCACCCGCCGGCTGCGGCCGGACCCCCGCGGCGCCCGGCTCGACCTGCGCGCCAGCCTGCGCGCCAGCCTGCGCGTGGGCGGCGATCTGGTCGCGCTGAAGCGGCGCGGCCCGGCGGAGCGGCTGGCGCCGCTGGTGCTGCTGATCGACATCTCCGGCTCGATGGCCGACTATTCCCGGCTGATGCTGCACTTCGCCCACGCCCTCACCGAGGCCCGGCGCAACGTCGAAACCTTCCTGTTCGGCACCCGGCTGACCCGCGTCACCCGGGCGCTCGCCCGCCGCGACCCCGACGAGGCGCTGGAGACGGCCGGCGCCACCGCGCGCGACTGGTCCGGCGGCACCCGCATCGCCACCTCGCTGGCGGCGTTCAACCGGCAGTGGTCGCGCCGGGTGCTGGGGCAGGGCGCCCGGGTGCTGCTGGTGAGCGACGGGCTGGAGCGGCCTGCCGGCGAGGGGCCCTCGCTCGGCTTCGAGATGGACCGGCTGCACCGCTCCGCCGCCCGGCTGATCTGGCTGAACCCGCTGCTGCGCTATGAGGGCTTCGAGGCGCGGGCGCAGGGGGTGAAGGCGATGCTGCCCCATGTCGACGACTTCCGCCCCATCCACAACCTCGCCAGCATGGAGGCGCTGGTGCGCGCGCTCTCCGGCGAGGGGCGGGACGGCTGATCGCGCGGGCACGTCAGCCCGCAGGCCGAATCGGCGCGAGGGCGTCGCGCCCGGCCATTACAACGCAGGGTAAATGTGGTGTGATGGGCCGCCTCCCGCCCGCTCTGCCGGGCGCCGAAGGCAGCGCGGCGTGCGCGGCCATGCGAGGCGTGCAGCGGGGGCTGACCATGGACTATCCGGGACGGGTGATCGCGCGCGGCGAGGCGGACGCTGCCATCGTCCGCGCGTTGCAGCAGCGCCTCGCCGAGCTGGGCTATGCCACGACCTCGCCGCCCGGGGTGTTCGATAGGGCGCTGGCTTCGGTGGTCAAGCTCTACCAGACCCGCCATGTCGACGCCCTCGGCCGGGCGCTGACGGTGGACGGCGAGGTCGGCCCGCTGAGCTGGGCCTCGCTGTTCGGCGGGACGCTCGACGCGGCGGCGGTGGCGCGGGGCGCGGGGGGCGGCCCGCTGCCGGGAGGCACCACGCTGCGCGAGCGCGCCCTGCGGATCGCGATCGGCGAGATCGGCGTGCGCGAGGTGCCGGTCGGCTCCAACCGCGGGCCGCGGGTGGAGGAATATCTTGCTTCCACCGGCCTCGGCGGCGGCCATTACTGGTGCATGGCCTTCGTCTACTGGTGCTTCCGGCAGGCCGCGAGCGAGGCCGGCGTCGCCAATCCCTTTCCGCGCACCGCCGGCTGCCTCGACGCGTGGAACCGCACCAAGCCCATCCGCATCGCCAAGGCCGCCGCCGTCGCCAACCCCGCGCTGGTGGTGCCGGGCGCGGTGTTCATCCTCGATTATGGCGACGGCAACGGCCACACCGGCTTCGTGCGCAGCGCCGCCGGCGGCGCCCTCACCACGGTGGAGGGCAACACCAACACCGATGGCAGCAACAACGGCATCGGCGTGTTTCAGCTCGACAGCCGCAACGTGATGAAGCCCAACCTCAAGGGCTTCATCATCGTGCCGTGACCTCTGCCGGCGCGGCGAGGCCCTCGGCATAGGGGTGCGTGCCGCCGCAGGGGTCGCTCACCCGCCAGCCTTCCGGGGTCGGTTCGAGATAGCCGGGCCCGACCGGCACCTTGCCGTGGCCGCCGGGGATGTCGAGCACATAGGTCGGCAGAGCGAGGCCGGAGAGCCGGCCGCGCAGCGCCGCCATCAGCGCCTGCCCGCGGGCGATGGGCAGGCGGAAATGCGCGGTGCCCGGCGCGAGATCGGGGTGGTGCAGGTAGTACGGCTTCACCCGGCTGGCGGCGAGGGTGCGGAACAGCGCCTCCAGCGCCTCCGCCGTGTCGTTGACGCCGGCCAGCAGAACGCTCTGCCCCAGCAGGGGAATGCCGGCATCGGCGAGGCGGGCGAGCGCGGCGCGCGCCTCCGGGCCGATCTCGCGGGCATGGTTGGCGTGGACGGCGACATAGGTCGCGAGGCCCTCCGCCTTCAGCGCCGCGACCAGCTCCGGCGTCACCCGCTCCGGCGCGGCGACGGGCACGCGGGTGTGGAAGCGCAACACGGCGACATGGCCGATGGCGGCGATGCGCCGGGCCAGCTCCGCCAGCCGGCGCGGCGCCGCCATGAACGGGTCGCCGCCGGTGACCACCACCTCCCAGATGGCGGGGGTGCGGGCGATGTAGTCGAGCGCCGCGTCCAGCGCCGCCGGCGAGAGGCTGGTCCCCGCACCGGGCCCCACCATCTCGCGCCGGAAGCAGAAGCGGCAATAGACCGCGCACACCCCCACCAGCTTCAGCAGCACCCGGTCGGGATAGCGGTGCACGATGCCCGGCACCGGGCTGTGGGCGTCGTCGCCGATCGGGTCGCCATCCTCTCCCGGCGTTTCCACCAGTTCGCTGGCGTCCGGCACGAACTGGCGGCGCACCGGGTCGTCGGCGGCGGTGGGGTCCATGCGCCCGACGAGCGTGGGGGTCACCGCCACGGCGTAGCGGCCGGCGACCGCCTCCAGCCCCGCGCGGCTGCCGATCAGGCCGGCGGCGTCGAGCGCGTCGAGCGTGCGCAGCGTGGCAGAGGGTGCGGGGGAGGCGGCGGGCGGCAGCGGAAGGACGCGGGACATCGGCGCCTTGTGATGTGTTTCGGCGTGTTGGGCAAGGCGCGACGGGCCGGGCTGGGCTATATGTGATGGGTTGGTCCGCCCGGGAGGTTGTTCATGTTCGCGCGCGAGGACGATGTGCTGGAGGCCGCCGCCCGCTGGCGGCGCGAGGGGCGCGGGGTCGCGCTGGCGACCGTGGTGGAGACGTGGGGCTCGGCCCCCCGCCCGGTCGGCAGCCACCTCGCCATCGACGAGGAGGGCGCGTTTCTCGGCTCGGTCTCCGGCGGCTGCGTCGAGGGCGCGGTGGTCGCCGAGGCGGCCGAGGTGATCGCGGGCGGCGGGCCGCGCCTGCTGGAATTCGGCGTCGCCGACGAGACCGCCTGGCAGGTCGGGCTCTCCTGCGGCGGGCGCATCGCGGTGTTCGTGGAGAAGGTGGCCTGAATGGACCTCGCCCTTCTCGAAGCGCTGAACGCGGAGCGCGCGGCGCGGCGGGCCTGCGTGCTCGTCACCGCCATGGATGACGGCCGCCAGCGGCTGGTGACCGCGGCACAGGCTGCTGCCGACCCGCTGGCCGGCCCCATCGCCGAGGCGCTGCGCAGCGGCCGCAGCGGCATGCTCACGCTCGGCAATGAGCGGGTGTTCCTCACCGCCCATGTGCCGGCGCCGCGCCTCGTCGTCACCGGCGCGGTGCACATCTCGCAGGCGCTGGCGCCGATGGCGACCATGGCCGGCTTCGACGTCACCCTGATCGACCCCCGCACCGCCTTCGCCACGGCCGAGCGCTTTCCCGGTGTCGCGCTTCACGCGCTTTGGCCGGATGAGGTGCTGCCGCGGATCGGGCTCGACCCCTTCACCGCCTTCGCCGCGCTGACCCACGACCCCAAGATCGACGATCCCGGCCTTGCCGCCGCGATCGAGGCGGGGTGCTTCTATATCGGCGCGCTCGGCTCCCGCCGCACCCACGCCACCCGGCTGGAGCGGCTCGCGGCGCGCGGCGTGCCCGAGGCGGGCCTTGCCCGCATCCGCGCGCCGATCGGGCTCGATATCGGCGCGGTGAGCCCGGCCGAGATCGCGGTGGCGGTGCTGGCGGAAATCGTCGCGACACTGCGCCAGCGGCCCGCCGCGCGGGAGAAGGCGGCGTGAAGTTCGGCACGCTGCCGCTCGCGGAAGCCGAGGGCGCGCTCTCGGTGCACTCCATCCGCCTGCCGGGGCTGGAGCTGCGCAAGGGCACCCGGCTCGACCGGGCGCTGCTCGAGGCGCTGGCGCGGGCGGGGGTGGAACGCCTCGTCGCCGCCCGGCTGGAGCCGGGCGATATTGCGGAGAACGATGCCGCCGCCAGCCTCGCCGCCGCACTGGCCGGCGCGGGCACCACGGCGGACGCCGCCTTCACCGGCCGGGTGAACCTGCGGGCCACGGTGCCCGGCGTGCTGGTGGTCGACCCCGCGGCGGTGGACGTGCTCAACGCGGTGGATGAGAGCGTGACGCTGGCCACCCTGCCGAATTTCCGCGCCGTGGCGGCGGGAGAGATGGTGGCGACGGTGAAGATCATTCCCTTCGCGGTGGAAGGCGCGGTGCACCGCGCCGCGCTTGCCCGCGCGCGGCCCATGGTGCGGGTGGCGCCGTACCGGCTGCGGCGCGCGGCGGTGATCTCGACCCTGCTGCCCGGCCTGCTGCCGAAGGTGGTGGCCAAGACCCTGCGGGTGACGGCGCAGCGCCTCGCCCCGGCGGGTGCCGCCATCGTCTGGCGTGCCGAAATCCCCCACGAGGCGGAGGCGGTGGAGCGGGCGGTGCGCGAGGCGATCGCGGCCGGGGCGGAGATCGTCATCCTGTTCGGCGCTTCCGCCATTGCCGACCGGCGCGACGTGGTGCCGGCGGGCATCGTGGCGGCGGGAGGGCAGATCGAGCATTTCGGCATGCCGGTGGACCCCGGCAACCTGCTGCTGGTGGCGCGCTGCGGCGCGGTGCCGGTGCTCGGCGCGCCGGGCTGCGCCCGCAGCAGCCGGGAGAACGGCTTCGACTGGGTGCTTCACCGGCTGCTCGCCGGCCTGCCGGTGCGGCGGGCGGACCTTGCCGGCATGGGGGTAGGAGGCCTTCTCATGGAAATCGCGACACGCCCGCAGCCCCGCGAGGGGCTGGAAGAGCCCGCTATCGCCCGTACCGCCGCGGTAGTGCTGGCGGCGGGCCGCGGCACCCGGATGCCGGGCCGCAACAAGCTTGCCGCCCCGCTGGACGGTGTGCCGCTGGTGCGCCGGGCGGTGGAGGCCGCGCTGGCCTCCCGCGCGCGGCCGGTGCTGGTGGTCACCGGCCACGAGCCGGAACGGGTGCGCGAGGCGCTGGCCGGGCTCGATGTGAGCTTCGTCCACAACCCCGACCATGCCGAGGGCATGTCGACCTCGCTGCGGGCGGGCATCGCCGCCGTGCCGGCGGAAGCCGATGCCGCGGTGGTGCTGCTCGGCGACATGCCGCGGGTGACGGGCGGGCTGATCGACCGGCTGGTCGAGGCGCTGGCCCCGGCGGCCGGCCGGCTGGTCGCGGTGCCGGTGCGTCAGGGCCGGCGCGGCAACCCGGTGGCCTGGGCGCGCCGCCTCTTCCCGGAGCTGGCGGCGCTGACCGGGGACGTCGGCGCCCGCCATCTCATCGCCGCCCATGCCGAGGCGGTGGCCGATGTCGCGGTGGAGGACGACGACGCCTTTGTCGATGTCGACACCAGCGACGCGCTGGAGCTGGAGGAGCTTCACCGCATCGCCGCCCGCGCCGGCACCGACGGCGCCGAGGCGCTGGAGGCGATGCGGGCCGAGGATGCGTGAGGCGCTTCAGTACGGCCGGTAGAGCGAGAGCGTGCCATAGGCGCCGTCGTCGCTGTCGGAACTCCAGCGCCACCCCGCCGCGGCGCGGACCATGGCCCCGAGCAGCGGCAGGTTGACGAAGCCGCCGGCGCGCATCTCGCTGGAGAGGCGGTCGGTGAGGGCGCCGGCCTCCGCGCCGATCTCCCAGCCGCTTTCCAGCACCTTGGCCGCGGTGAGCCGGAGCGTGGCGGTGCGGTCGGCGGTGGAGAAGCCGGCGGCGGCGGTGGCGATGAGGTCCGGCCGCAGCCGGCCATAATATTCCGCTACCGCCTTGGCGCCGGTCTGGGTGCCCTGGTCGGGGTTTGAGGGGTCAGGGTTCTGCAGCCGGTTGTCGACGACATTGGCGCCGCCATAGAGCGCCAGCGCGTGCGGCCCGCGCAGGAACTGCCAGCCGGCCAGCATCTCGCCTTCGGTCTTGGTGCCGGTGTTCCAGCCGCCCGCCACCGCGTCGGTGCGGTAGCGGTACTGGCCGAGCCCGCCCTGCGCGCGCAGCCGCAGCCCCTCGCGGTCCATCGGGGCGAAGGGCGCCCAGGCGGCGCCGGCCCAGCCATAGGCATTGTCGCGGGCGACATCCATGCCGGAATAGAAATAGAGCCGGTTGGCCAGGGTGGCCGCGGCATCCTCCGCCCGTGCCGCCATGGGCTGGCAGAGATGCGCCGCCAGAACGGCGCACACAGCCGGAACGAGGCGCGCGCCGACGATCCGTGGCGAACGGGACATGGTGAACCGGGGTGTGGCTGATGGTGGCGTCGGGCGCCTGATACCACCGATCCGAGCACGGTGATTCGGTTGTGATCAAGCAATCCTGAGTTGATTTTGCGCGCGGAAGTCCGTATCTGCCCGCGGCACGCGCCGGAGATGCAGGCCAGCCGTTCAGAGCGGGTCGGCCGCCAGATGCTCGACCCGGACGCCGACCCGCTCGCAGACGATGTCGGCGATGATCTGGCGGTGGCAGTGCTCGGGGTGGCGCTCGAAGCACAGCAGGCAGGCCCGCCGCCCCGCCCGCACCAGCCCGGTCAGCTCGTCGAGCTGCTGCTGCGCGGTGGGGGTGGCGAGATGCTCGGAAAAGATGCGCCGCATCTCGGCGTGGCGCCCGCTGCGCGCCGCCTGCCGCCCTTCCGCCGGGGTGCCGAGGCCGCGCAGGTGGAGATAGCCGATCTCCCGGCTGGCGACGCCCGCGGCCAGCAATGTCTTGGAGAAGCCGGCGCGCCGGGAGGCGGCCACCGCCCGCACGTCCACCAGCAGGTCCACCCCCGCCCGCGACAGCGCGTCGAGCACCGCCTGCGAGGAGACCTGCTCATAGCCGATGGTGAACAGCGGCGCGGTGGTGGTGTCGGTCATCGCGGGAAGGTCTGGCGGGACATTTGGGATGGGGCGGAGACGCAGCATTGTCAGAGCGCGGCGGCGTTGTCGAGCGTTGCCGCCGCCCGTGGTGTCGGTGGGCTCGGCGGGCGGATGCGCGGAAGACACAGGCCGCGCCGAAGCCGCGGCGGCGCTTGCCCGGCGGCGCCGAATCTGTGGAGAGTGCCGCCCCGTCACCGGCCGCGCGGCGCGCGCCCGTGCTAGAGACGGGGCGCAGGTCGGGCTGCGGCCCGGGTGGCGCGGGCGGGGGCCTTGCCCGGTCGTTCCCGCTCCGGCGATGGCTCATTCAGGCAGACGGAAACGCGAAACGGCATGAAGGTCGGCATCGATCTCGGGAGCAGTTCGGCGGGCCAGCCGGTGCGGCTCGACCTTGAGGAGCTGCTCTCCACCCGCCTGCTGGTGCAGGGCAATTCCGGCTCGGGCAAATCCCACCTGCTGCGCCGCCTGCTGGAACAGAGCGCCGGGCATGTGCAGCAGGCGATCATCGATCCCGAGGGCGACTTCGTCGGGCTCGCCGAGCGCTACGGCCATGTCGTGATCGACGCTGAGCGCACCCAGGGCGAGATCCAGCGGCTGGCGGCGCGGGTTCGTCGCCACCGGGCCTCGGTGGTGTTCAACCTCGAGGGCCTCGACGCCGACGCGCAGATGCGCTCGGCCGCTGCGTTTCTCAACGGGCTGTTCGACGCCGAGCGCGAGTACTGGTTTCCCATGCTGGTCATCGTCGACGAGGCGCAGCTCTTCGCGCCGGCCGGCGGCGGCGAGATTTCCGACGAGGCCCGCCGGGTCTCGCTCGCCGCGATGACAAATCTCATGTGCCGCGGCCGCAAGCGCGGCCTTGCCGGGGTCATCGCCACCCAGCGCCTCGCCAAGCTCGCCAAGAACGTGGCGGCGGAGGCCTCCAACTTCCTGATGGGCCGCACCTTCCTCGACATCGACATGGCCCGCGCCGCCGACTTGCTGGGCATGGAGAAGCGGCAGGCCGAGAGCTTCCGCGACCTCAACACCGGCTCCTTCGTCGCGCTGGGCCCGGCGCTCAGCCGGCGCCCGCTCCCGGTGCGGGTCGGCCCGGTGGAAACCGCCAGCCGCAACGGCCGGCCGGAGCTGATGCCACCGCCGGAGATGGGCGCGGCCGCGCTGCAGGACCTGATCTTCGAGGACGGCGCCGATCCCGAGCCGCCGGCGCGGGTGGTGCCGGCGCCGCGGCCGATCACCGAGATTCTCGAGCGCATCGACGAGGCGCCCGCGCCCGAGGCCGCCCTTGCCGACCCGGAGACGCTGCGCGCCATCGAGGCCGAGCGCGAGGAGCTGATCGCCGATATCGTCCGCCAGTTCGTCACCGAGGGCGACCAGCCGATCCGCTCGGCGGCGAGCCTCTATCAGGACTTTCTCGTGCATTGCCGGGTGCGCCGTGTGGGCTCGCGCGTGCCCGACCTCGCCGATTTTACCCGCCGCCTCGCCATCGCCCGGGCGGGGGTGGACCATGGCCTCGCCTGCGCCGACCGCGAGAGCGGGGACTGGCAGCGGGCGCTGGCGCAGGCCGGCGAACTGCCGGAGGAGATGCAGGGCGTGTTTCTCATGCTGGCGCGGGCCGGCATGGAGGGCGCGCCCTCGCCGACCGACGAGGCTCTGGCGCGGGCCTATGGCAGCCGCTCGCCCTCGCGCGGGCGCTGGCTGCTCACCTACATGGAAGAGCGCGGCTATCTCGCCTGCGAGAGCGACTTCCGCGGCAAGCGGGTGGTGCGCTTCCCCGCCTTCGGCTGGAAGACCGCCGCCGGCGATCCCCGCCCCACCGAGGCGCGCCCGGGCGATTCCCGCGCGGCGGAGCCCGTCCGCGGCTGACGTCCTGCGGGCAGGGCCGGGCGGGGGCACCACGCCTGTTGCCGGCCCCTGCCTCAGTTGTAGAGGAAGCCGGGCAGCCAGAGCGCGATGCCGGGGAAGATGTAGAGCAGCGTCATGGCCAGGATCACGATGTAGATGAACGGCATCACGCCGGAGAAGATCTCGTCGATCGAGACGTACTTGGGGGCCACGCCCTTGAGGTAGAACGGCGCCATCGCCACCGGCGGCGAGAGGAAGGAGGTCTGCAGGTTCAGCGCCACCAGAATGCCGAAGAAGATCGGGTCGATGCCGAAATTGTCGAGCAACGGCAGGAAGATCGGCAGGAAGATGACGATGATCTCGGTCCATTCCAGCGGCCAGCCCAGCACGAAGATGATGATCTGGGTCAGGATCAGGAAGCCGACCGGGCCGAGATTGAGCGAGAGGATGAACTGCTCCACCACGTGCTGGCCGCCGAGCAGGGCGAACACCGCCGAGAAGACGGCGGAGCCGACGAACAGCCAGCACACCATGGCCGAGGCGCGGGCGGTGAGGAAAACCGAATCCTTCAGCTTCTGGAAGCTGAAGGTGCGGTAGGCCAGCGCCAGCAGGATCGCCCCCAGCGCGCCGATCGCCGCGGCCTCCGAGGGGGTGGCGAGGCCGAGGATGATGCAGCCCAGCACCGCGCTGATGAGCAGCACCAGCGGCATGAACGAGGTGAGCAGCGCCCAGATGATGGTGCTGGCCGGGACGTTGCGCTCCGCCGCCGGCAGCTTCGGTGCCAGCGCCGGGTTGAGCATCGCCCGGATGACGACATAGGCCATGTACATGCCCGCCAGCATGATGCCGGGAATGAAGGCGGCGGCGTAGAGCTTCACCACCGAGACGCCGGCGGTGGCGCCGTAGAGGATCAGCATCACGCTGGGCGGAATGAGGATGCCGAGGCAGCCGCCGGCGCACACCACGCCGGAGGCGATCCGGGTGTCGTAGCCGGCCCGCAGCATGGCGGGGAAGGCCAGCAGCCCCATCAGCGTCACCACCGCGCCGACGATGCCGGTGGCGGTGGCGAACAGCGCGCAGGTGAGCAGCGTCGCGACCGCGAGCGAACCCGGCAGCCAGCCGGCGGCGAGCTGGATGGCGCGGAACAGCCGGTCGAGGATATTCGCCCGCTCGACCACATAGCCCATGAACAGGAACAGCGGGATCGAGATCAGCACGTCGTTCGCCATCACCGAATAGGTGCGCTGGACGAACAGGTTGAAGATGCTGTCTCCCTGCGTGAAGTAGCCGAACCCCACCCCGAGGGCCATGAGGGTGAAGGCGATGGGGAAGCCGAGCATCAGGAAGATCAGGAACAGGACGAGCATCAGCACGCCCAGGGCGGGATCCGACAGAAACATCACAGCGCTCCGTGGGTGGTGCCTTCGCGGTCCGCCCGGTTGGCGGCTTCCTCGAGGATGACCTTCTCCATCTCCTCGACGTCGTGCAGGCGCTGCGGCCAGTCGCCGTCGCGCATGCAGATGAGGCACCGCACCACCTCCACCACGCCCTGCAGCAGCATCATCGCGCCGGTGATCGGGATCACCGCCTTGATCGGCCAGATGATCGGCCCGTCGGGGCTGAAGGAGGAATGCTCGTTCAGCATGTAGGCGAGGTGGAAATAGCCCCAGCCGGAATAGATCAGCGCCAGGATGCCGGGGAAGTAGAACAGGAAGTAGAGCACGAGATCGACCCGCGCCTGCGTCGGCGGCGACCATTTGCGGTAGAGGAAATCGCCGCGCACATGGCCGTTGCGCGAGAGGGTGTAGGCGCCCGCCATCATGAACAGCGCGCCATAGAGCATGAGGCTGACGTCATAGGCCCAGGTGGTGGGGTCCTTCAGCACGTAGCGGCGGAACACCTCATAGGTGATCGCCAGCGTGAGGATGACGATGCACCACGCGAAGGCCTTGCCGATGAAGGCATTGAGCCGGTCGACGGCGAGCAGGACGGATTGCATGGGAGGGCCTCGCGGGCGCTGGGCGCGGGACGATGGACCACCGCCGCGGCCGGGCGTCGCCGTCCGCTGCGTGGCCGTTCTGGCGGCGTCGGAACAGGGCGCCGGCCCGTGGCGCGCGCGGCGGGCCGGGGCCGGGCGGTCGGGGCGCCGCGACGGCGGCGCCCGCCGGGGTCAGGCCTTGCCGAAGAAGTGGTCGTAGGCCATGCGGCTGTCGACCTCGTATTGCAGGCGGAAGCCGACCACCCGCTGCGCCCATGCCTTCTGGCTGTCGATCACCTTCTTGAAGAAGGGGTCGGCGGACAGATTGGCGATGACCGTGTCCCAGGCGGCGAGCTGGGCCTCCAGCACCGGCTTCGGCGTCGGCAGCACCTTGACGCCGCGCGCCTTGATCGCCTCCAGGTCCTTGGAATAGCGGTCCTGCGCCTTCCACATCATGTCGGAGGAGGCGGCGTCGCCGGCGGATTTGAGGATGGCCTGAACGTCCGGCGGCAGCCCGTCGAACTTGGTCTTGTTGAACAGGATCTCGAAGCACTCCAGCGCCTGATGGTAGCTCTGGATCATGTAGACCTTCGACACGTCGGGGAAGCCGAGCACGAGGTCGGAGGAGGGGTTGTTGAACTCCGCGCCGTCCAGCAGCCCGCGGTCGATGGCGGGCACGATCTCGCCGGCCGGGACGATGGTCACCGCGGCGCCGAGTTCCTTGCTGAGGTCGGCGCCGAGGCCGACGGTGCGGTATTTCAGACCCTTCAGGTCGGCGGCGGAGGTGATCTCCTTCTTGAACCAGCCGAGCGGCTGGGTCGGCATCGGCCCGTAGAGCATGCCGACCACGTTCAGCTTCAGCACGTTGGTGATCAGCTCGTCATAGAGCGCCTGCCCGCCGCCATAGCGCACCCAGCCCAGCAGCTCATCGGCATCCCAGCCGAAGGCCGGTGCGGTGCCGAACAGCGAGAAGGCCTTGTTCTTGCCGTACCAATAGGCGGCGACGCCGTGGCCGCCGTCGAGAATGCCGGCGGAGACCGCGTCCGCCATCTGGAAGGCCGGCACCACCGAGCCGGCGGCGAGCAGTTCCAGCTCCACCCGGCCGCCGGTCATGGTGTTGACGCGCTTGACATAGTCGCCGGCGAATTCGTGGAAGATGTCCTTGTTCGGCCAGGTCGACTGGAACTTCAGCCGGATGGGCGCCTGGGCGTGGACGGCGGGGGCCGCGAGGGCGGCGCCGGCGGCGCCGGCCGCCACGGTGGCGATGAAGCGGCGGCGGCTGGCGGCACCTTCAGCGCGGACGGGCACTTCGTTCTGCGCGCGCACGGGCGCGTCGTTCCCTGACGTGTCGGTCATGGGGGCGTCTCCTCTGGCGTTTCCTCGTGCGGTGCGTTGCCCGCCTCGATCCGGCGCTTGTGCGCCTGAACCTTGGGGAAAGAGACGATGCCGCTTCGGCAGGTGCAAGCGAAAAGCTTGGTATTCCAGAAAAAGACGACTGAACTAAAGTAGAAATGCTTTTGACTCTACGTCAATATTCATGACCCTTCGCCCGGCTTCCGCAGGTGTCATCCCGTCGTCATCGAACCGCGCTGGAACTGCCCCGACGATTCAGCTCAAGGGATGATCCATGCGCGCTTCTCTCCTCTCCGGCATCTCGCTCGCTGTACTGATGGCCGCCACGGCCCATGCGCAGTCGCCGGCGCCGGTGTTCAACCGGGTGTCCAGCTTCCTCGTGATCGACAACCTGCCGCCCGGCGCCGATGCCTCCAAGCCCACCTCGGCCGAGATCATCAAGGCGACCGCCGACGGCAACACGCTGGTCTACACCGACAGCCCGGGTGAGCGGCTCGGCCTCGTCGACATCACCGATCCCGCGGCGCCCAGGGCCGGCGGCGTGGTGGCGCTGGGCGGCGAGCCGACCTCCACCGTCGTGGTCGGCGGCCGGGCCTTTGTCGGCGTCGTCACCTCGAAGTCGAAGGCGGAGCCCTCCGGCTTCCTCGCCACGGTGGACCTCGCCGGCCGCAAGATCGAGATGAGCTGCGATCTCGGCGGCCAGCCGGATTCGCTGGCGGTGAGCCCGGACGGCAGCTTCCTCGCCATCGCCATCGAGAACGAGCGCGACGAGGAGATCAATGACGGCGCGCTGCCCCAGCTTCCCGGCGGCAATCTCACCGTCTTGCCGCTGAAGGACGGCGTGGCCGACTGCGCGGCGAAGAAGGTCGTCGACCTTACCGGCCTCGCCGCCATCGCCCCGGAGGACCCGGAGCCGGAGTTCGTCGACATCAACGCCCGGAACCAGGCGGTGGTGACGCTGCAGGAGAACAACCACATCGTTCTGGTCGACCTGCCCACCGGCAAGGTCACGGCGCATTTCCCCACCGGCACGGTGACGCTCGAGAATGTCGACACCAAGAAGGATGGGGTGATCGACCTCACCGGCACCCTGAAGGACGTGCCGCGCGAGCCGGACGCGGTGCACTGGATCGACGACAACCGCTTCGTCACCGCCGACGAAGGCGACTGGAAGGGCGGCACCCGAGGCTTCACCGTCTACGACACGACCGGCAAGGTGCTGTTCGAGAGCGGTCCGGCGCCGGAATATCTCGCGGTGCGGGCCGGCCATTATCCCGAGAAGCGCAACAAGAAGGGCATCGAGATGGAGGGCGCCGAGGTCGCGACCTTCGGCGACGAGCGCCTGATCTTCGTCGGGGCCGAACGCGCCTCGCTGGTCTTCGTCTATCGCGACCGCGGCCCGGACGCGGCGCCGGAATTCCTGCAGATGCTGCCCGGCGGCATCGGCCCGGAGGGGCTGCTCGCCATTCCCTCGCGCCAGCTCTTCGTGACCGCGAGCGAGACCGACCGCCGCGAGGATGGCGGCATCGGCTCGGTCGTCACCCTCTTCCAGCGCGCGCCCGGCGTGGCGGCCTATCCCACCATCACCGCGCAGGACGGGCCGGACGGCAAGCCGATCTGGTGGGGCGCGCTCTCCGGCCTCGCGGCCGACGCGTCGAAGCCCGGCACGCTCTACGCCGTGACCGACAGCTTCTACGCGCAGGCCCGCATCCTCACGGTGGACGCCGCGCAGAAGCCGGCCACCATCACCGCGGCGACGCTCGTCACCCGCGGGGGACAGCCGGCGAAGGGGCTGGATCTGGAAGGCATTGCGGTGCGCCCGGCGGGCGGTTTCTGGGTGGTTTCCGAGGGTAACCCGGAGAAGAAGGAGAACCCGACCCAGAACCTGCTGCTCCGCCTCTCCGGGACCGGCGCCATCGAGGAAGAGATCGCCCTGCCGGAAGCGCTCGCCGCGCAGGCGACCCGCTTCGGCTTCGAGGGCGTGACCGTGGTCGGCTCCGGCGCCGGGGAGACGGTGTGGATCGCGGTGCAGCGGCCGTGGAAGGACGATCCGAAGGATCAGGCCCGGCTGCTCGCCTACACCCCGGCGACCAAGAGCTGGGGCTATGTGCGCTACCCCCTCGATCCCGCCGCCAGGGGCTGGGTCGGGCTTTCGGAGGTCTCCGCGGTCAATGGCGGGCTCCTCCTCATCGAGCGCGACAACCAGATCGGCCCGGACGCCAAGGTGAAGAAGCTCACCTATGTCTCGCTCGCCGGTGTCACCCCGGCCCCGCTCGACGCGAAGGACGCCCCGGTGCTGCGCAAGCAGCTCGCGGTCGACCTCATCGAGGCGCTGAAGACGCCGAAGGGCTATGTGCTGGAGAAGGTGGAAGGCTTCACCCTCGATGGCGCCGGCAATGGCTACATCGTCACCGACAATGACGGGGTCGATGGCTCGTCCGGGGAAACCCAGTTCATCGGCATCGGCAAGGTCGACGTGAAGATGTGAGGGCGGACGTCCGCCAAAGGCCGCGGAAGCCGGCGCTTCCGCGCGTCTGATGGGGGCGCCGCGCCGGTTCAGGGCGCGGCGGCCGCCGGCCGCAGCAGGCGGCACAGTTCCGGCCGGCATGAGCCGCAGGCGGTGCCGGCCTTGAGCCTTTCGCCGAGGGTGGCAAGGTCCACTCCCGGCTCCGCCGCCACCAGCCGCTCGAGGGCATGGCGGCCAACCCCGAAACAGGCGCAGACCTGCGGGCCCGGGCTCCCGGCCGCGTCCACGCCCCGCAGAAGCGCGCGCCGCGCTTCGGGCGCCACATTCGCCTGTTCCAGCAGGTGCTTGACCGCATCGAGCCGCGGCGGCGCCACCGCCGGCCCGATGAAGAGCGCCGCCGCGACCCGGCCGTCGGCATCGAAGCGCGCGGCGCGGTAGAGCCCGGCCGGCCCGTCGTCATGCTCCACCGCCGTTCCGGAAGCGCCGGCCTGCCGCCACGCCTCTTCCCGCCAGAGCGCCTGTCGCCATGCGGTGGCGTCGCGGGCATCGGCGAAGAGGCGGGCATGGCCGCCCGCCACCGCGACATCCGCCCACCACGCCGCCGACCATGGCGCCGCGTCCCGTACCGGTGCGGCCCCCCGCACCAGCAGGATGCCGCGTGTGGCGGCATCCACACGCTCCGCCCGCACCGGGGCGCCCTTCGACTCCGGCTGACCGGAGACGGGATCGACCTCCGCGCCGATCAGGGCATTGACCCGGGCGCCCGAGGCGGTGGTGTCGGACCAGTGGATCGGGGCGAACAGGGTGCCGGGCGGCTGGTCCGCCGAGAGCTGCGCCAGCAGCGTCGCCGCCCCATGAGGCGAGGACAGCCGCACCAGATCGCCCGCGCCGATCCCGCGCCGCGCGGCGTCGGCCGGGTTCATCGCGACAAAGGGCGCCGGAGCATGGCCGCCGAGCCGCGGGCTGAGGCCGGTGCGGGTCATGGTGTGCCACTGGTCGCGGGTGCGGCCGGTGAGGAGCACCAGGGGGAAGGCGGGGCTCGCCGGCTGCGCCAGCGCCGGCGCCTCCGGCGCGACGAAGCGGGCGCGGCGGTCCGGCGTGAAGAACCCGCCCTCGGCGAAAAAACGTGTCTCGCCCGTCGTTTCGCCGGCGCGTACCGGCCATTGCACCGGCGCCAGCGCGTCGTAGGCGGCCGTGTCCACCGTTGCCAGCGCGCCGAGGTCGAAATCCCGGGTGCCGTCATTCTCGAAGGCGGAGAGGCCGGCATGCTCGCGGAACACCGCGGCCGGGCCGTCCCAGCCGAAGGCGCCGGCGAAGCCGAGCCGCCGCGCCTCACCCGGCGGCGGCAGGAAGGGCCGCTGGCGGGAGATGCGGCGCTCGGAATTCGTCACCGTGCCGTCCTTTTCGCCCCAGCCCAGCGCCGGCAGCGCGACATGGGGCTGGCAGGCGAGGGTATCGCTGGCGAGCACATTGTCGGAGATGGCGAGAAAATCGAGCTGGGCCAGTGCCTTGCGCTGTCGGTCCGCCTCCGGCAGGCTCACCGCCGGGTTGGTGCCCATCACCCACAGCGCGCGGATGCGGCGCTCCGCGATCGCCTCGAACAGCGCGACCGCCTTCAGCCCCTCCCGCGTCGCCATGCGCGGGGCGCGCCAGTAGCGGCCCACCCGGTCGATCGCCTCGGGCGTGAAAACCATGTGCGCGGCCAACTGGTTGGCGAGGCCGCCGACCTCTCGCCCGCCCATCGCGTTGGGCTGGCCGGTGAGGGAGAACGGGCCCATGCCGGGCCGCCCGATCCGTCCGGTGGCGAGGTGGCAGTTGATGATGGCGTTGACCTTGTCGGTGCCCTGCGCCGACTGGTTCACCCCCTGCGAAAAGGCGGTGACGACCCGCTCCGTTTCGGCGAACAGCCGGTAGAAGGCGGCGAGGTCGGCCGCCGGCACGCCGCTGGCCCGGGCGGCGGCGTCGATATCCGGCGCCAGCGCCCGGGCACGGGCCAGCGCGGCCTCGAAGCCGCTGGTGTGGGCGGCGATATAGGCGGTGTCGAGCCGGCCGGCCTCGGCGAGGAAGGCGAGCAGGCCGGCAAAAATGATCGTGTCTTTTCCGGGGTTTAGGTGGAGGGCGAGGTCGGCCTCCGACGCCGTGGCGGTGTGGCGGGGGTCGATCACCACCAGCCTTGTGCCGCGCGCCGCCCGCGCCGCTTCCAGCCGCCGGAACAGCACCGGGTGGCACCAGGCGGCGTTGGAGCCGACCAGCACGACGAGATCGGCGAGATCGAGATCGGCATACACCCCCGGCACGGTGTCGGAGCCGAAGGCGCGGCGGTGTCCCGATACGGTGGAGGCCATGCACAGCCGCGAATTGGTGTCGACATTGGCGGTGCCGAGGAAGCCCTTGGCGAGCTTGTTGGCGGCGTAATAATCTTCCGTCAGCAACTGGCCCGAGAGATAAAACGAAACGGAATCAGGGCCATGGCGCTCGATGGCGGTGCGGAAGCCCTCCGCCACCCGCCCGAGCGCGTCGTCCCAGGAGACGCGGCGCAGCGGCCCGGCGCCCTGCCGCATCATCGGGTGCAGAAGCCGGGTGCCGAGGCCCAGCGTCTCGCCCAGAGCGGCGCCTTTCGAGCAGAGTTTTCCGTGGTTCGCGGGGTGCGCGGGGTCGCCCGCGATGGTCGCGCCGCCCCGCCCGTCCGGCCGCGCCAGCAGCCCGCAGCCGACCCCGCAATAGGGGCAGGCGGTGTGCACCACGCTGCGTACCGGAGCCCGCCCCGCGCGCGGTGCGGTCGGTGCGGTGGGGTGGACGATGGGACCGATCGGGTCGGCCTCGCCGTCCACGCCGTTCCCGCCCGGCGTTTCGCCCATCACCATCGCTTCGACGTCCGCCCGCCACGCCCGGAATCCGCGCCGGCAGCATAGCCCGACACCACCGCGCCGTCATGCCGGCGGGGCCCGTCGGGGCCGGCGGCGGGGACCTTCAGGGAAGGGGGGCGGCAGCGGATGACGTTGGAGCGGGCGGCCCGGCCATCGCCGGCCGCCGGCCCCGCGCACGGGCGCGCGGGACCTTCTGCGTCAGGCACCGCGGCGGCCCTGTTTCAGCGTGCGCAGGGTGAAGACATAGACCGGCAGCCCCGACACCAGCACCAGCAGCGCGGCATAGGGCGCGGCGGCGGCATAGGAGCCGTCATTGGTGTAGGACCACACCTCGGTGGCCAGCGTCGAGACGCCGGAGGGGGCGAGCAGCAGCGTCGCCGTCAGCTCCCGCATCAGCTCCAGCACGATCAGCGCCATACCGGCGCCGAGCCCCGGCGCCAATGCCGGCAGCGTCACCGCGGCGAAGGCGGCGAGCGGTCCCCGGCCGAGCGTGCGGGCCGCCTGCTCCAGCTCCGCCGGCACCAGCTCGGCGGTGGCGCGCAGGGCGGACTGCGCCAGCGGCAGGAACAGGATGGCGTAGGCGACGAAGACCAGCGCCGTGGTCTGGTAGAGCGCCGGCACCAGCCGGATGGCGCCGAAGATCAGCGCCAGCGCCACCACCAGCCCCGGCAGGCCGTGCACGACATAGGGCAGCCGCTCCAGCAGCGGGGCGAAGCGGGTGCCGAAGCGGGTCGCCAGCAGCACCAGCGGCAGCGCCAGCAGCGTCGTCAGCGCCGCCCCGCCGAGCGAGAGCTGCAGCGAGCCGGCGATCGCCCGCAGCAGCCCGGCCGCGCCGGCGCCGGCCGAGAGCCCCACCGTCAGCCAGTAGCCGAGCATGCCGAGCGGCACCCCCAGCGCGGCGGCGGCCAGCAGCGCGAGGCCGAGCTGGGCGGGAAGCTGGACCCGGCCGAGCGGCAGCAGCGGCGGCTCGCGCCGGCTGCGGCGGTCGGCCCGGGCGAGGCGCTGGTCGCGCCGCACCCACGCCTCGCCGAACGCCACCGGCAGGCACAGCGCCATCAGCACGCCGGAGAGCAGGGCGGCGTTGGCGCTGTTGAACTGAAGCTCGTACTCCTGGAAGATCGCGGTGGTGAAGGTCTGCACCCGCAGCAGCGACAGCGCGCCGAATTCCGCCAGCATGTGCGACATCACCAGCAGCCCGCCGGCGGCGAGCGCGGGGCGGATCTGCGGCAGCACCACCCGGCGCAGGGCGCGCGGCGCGGTCTCGCCCAGCGAGCGGGCGGCGTCCTCCAGCCGGGTGTCCATGCGCCGCAGCGCGGCGGCGGCGGGCAGGTAGATCAGCGGGAAATGCGACAGGGTGAGGATCAGGATCGCCCCGCCGAGGCCCTGGAAGGACGGGCCGAGCGAGGCCCAGGCATAGGAGGAGACGAAGGCCGGCACCGCCAGCGGCAGGCACACCAGCGTGCGCCAGAGGCCGCGCCCCGCCAGCGCGCAGCGCTCGATGAGGAAGGCGCAGGCGGTGCCGATCACGATGGAGAGGCCGGTGACGGCGAGGGCCAGCGCCAGCGTGTTGGCCAGCAGCTCGGCGCTGCGCGGGCGCAGCAGCAGGGCGAGCGCGGCGGCAAGCCCCGCCTCCCAGCCCCGCGCCAGCACGTAGAGAATGGGCAGGGCGACGAGGAACACCGGCACCGCCGCCGCCGCCAGCAGCCAGAACGGCGCCCGCCCGCGCCCGCCCCGCCGCGATCGGCCGGCGGCCGGCAGGGTTTTCGCGTCTCCGGCGGTCACATCCCCGGCCGCCGCGTCGCCGGCCACGGCGAGGCGGAGCGGCAGGTCCGCCATGCCCGGCTCCTCCCGGCCCAGCAGCGCGCCTCGGGCGCGCGGCTCCTCCGGGGGGCGCACGTCGTCTGCGCGAAGCTCGGGCGCGAGGCTCATGGCAACACCGCGCAGGCGGGGCGGGCGGGGCTCACGCGAGGCCCGCCTCGCGCGCCAGCGGGATCGCCTCGGCGGCGTCGCCGAGATCGGCCGGCGTCACCGGCGGCGGGTCCAGCAGGTCGAACGGCTCCAGCGCGTAGGGCGAGGCGATGCCGGGGCGCAGCGGGTATTCCGCCATGGCGTCGGCGATGATCTTCTGTCCCTCGGCGCTGACGAGAAAGGCGAGGAAGCGCTGGGCCGCCTCCGGGTTGCGCCCGCTCTTCAGGATGGCGGCGGCGGAGACGGTGATCAGCGCGCCGGGGTCCTGGTGGCGGATGTAGTGCAGCGCCGAGCGCATCTTCGCCGCGCCCACCTCCTGCGCCACGGTGAACCAGTAGTAGTTGTTGATGAGCGCGCAGGGAATCTCGCCCCGCTCCACCGCCTGCATCGCGCCGATATTGTTGTTGTAGACCCGGCCGACCTTCTTCATGCCGCGCAGCCAGCCGAGCGTCGCGTCCCGCCCCTTCATCTGCAGCAGCGCCACGATCTGTTCCTGGAAGGCGTCGCTGGCCGGGGCATAGCCCACCTTGTCGGCCCAGCGGGCGTCGGCGAAGCCGAGCAGGGAGGCGGGCAGCTCCTCCTCCTTCACGAGGTCGCGGTTGAAGGCGACCACGCGGGCGCGGGCGGTGATGCCGGTCCATTCGCCGGAGGTGGCGACATAGGTGGCGGGAATCTGCGCCAGCGTCTCCGCCGGCAGCTTCGCCAGCATGCCGCGCTTGGCCAGCGCCGCCACCGGCGGGCTGCCTTCGGAATAGAACACGTCGGCCGGGGAGAGGTCGCCTTCCTCGATGAGCTGGTTGGCGATCTGCGGGCTGGAGCCGTTGCGCACCAGCACCTCGATGCCCGTCGCCTTGCTGAAGGCGGCGACCACGGCGTCGGTCACCTGGCGGTGCTGGCCGTTGTAGAGCGTCAGCTCGTCGGCCGAGGCGGCGCGGCCGGCGCGCACGGAGCCACCGGCGAGGGCGGCACCGGCGCCGAGGGCAAGGCCGGTCCGCAGCAGGGAGCGGCGGTCGATCCGGTACATTGGAATTACTCTAACCTATTGGTCCAACGTGACTTTTAGCGTCACGCCCTAGCAACGCCCTCCGTCGCCGCTTGTCAACGCTGCCTTTGCGGAAGCTCGCGCAGCCGTGCGGCCCTGCCGTGCCGCAGCGGGCAGCGCCTCACTGCAGGGGGCATGCCTCCACCCGCGAGAGCTTGGCGGCAAAGCGGGCATTGGGGTAGCCGTCGAAGAAATCCATCACCACGATGGTCGCCGTGCGGCCCGGCGGAATGAGGGTGCGGGTGGTGAAGGCGGCGTCCGAGAGGCTCATGGTCTGGGTGCTGACCTCCACCGAGCGGATCACCTTGTCCGGCAGGGTGTTGGTGAACTCCCACAGCAGCACGTTGGTGTGCACGGTGAAGCCGGCATTGGCGGAGCGGAGCGCGCGGAATTCCGCCGGGCTCACCGGCGTCGCCTTGCAGCCGGCGTAGCGCTCGGGCAGGCCGTCGCGCTCCAGCGCCGCCTTCTCCTCGGCGAGGCAGGTGTCGCGGCAGGCCCGCAGCGTGTTGCGCAGGGCGAGGTCGTCGTCGCCGCTGTTCATCCGGCCGGAGATGCAGGCGCGCATGCAGCTTTGCGCCGCGAGCGCCCGGGCGGGCAGCAACGCCGGCAGCAGCAGGGCGGCCGCGACCAGCGGCGAGGGCCGGCCGAACCGGTGCCGCCGGGCGGCGACGGCGCCGCGCCGGGCGGCGCGCGCGGGTGTCGCGGCCGGAGGCCGGGCGGCGGGGAAGGCGGAGGCGTCGGGCATGGGCAGCATGGCGTTTCTCCGGTGGCGTTGTGCCGGTACGGGTGGAAGGCGGCGCCTTCCGATTCGGCGGCGGAATGTCTGCGCATTCCTGTGTCACGACGGGCCGGGGCGGGCGGCCGGCTCCATCGGGTGGATACGGCGGCGATTCCCGCCTGGACGTGCCCAGGGGCACGAAGAGCTGCGACGGAGTGCGGCGCCGCGCGTTGTGGAACCGGAGGGGTAGCCCTATCCTGCACGCGGAGGATGCAATGTCCTGTCGAACCACCCATCCGCAGCCGCCCGGCTTGCCCGACCCACACGGGCCCGCCCGCCCACGGCACCGGCCGGGGCGGGGGGAACGGCGGGCCGCCCGCGCCGCGGGGCCGCTCCCGGTGTCCCGGCGCGCCCTTGTGGTGCGCCAGCGTCGCCACAGCGTGCGCCTCTTGCGCGGCAAGGGCGAGGGTTTTCCGCCCCGGTCCGGCCCCGGCGACCGCTGGCGGTGCGCCGGTGGCCACGCGGGGTTGCGCGGCATCAATGCGCGGGGGACGGCGTGCGGTGATACCTCCAGCGCTGCCGGGGCGCGCGTCTCCCATCGCCGCCGCGCGCCGGCGGGGGTGGCGGCGACCCGGGCGAGCGGTAGTGAGCGGCGGCCGCGCCGTCCCGGCTGGAGCAGGATATGAACGTGCCGTGCCGTCGCTTGGCATTTCTCAGCGCCCGCGCCTGTCGTGCCTCCGGCCGGCGCCGTGCGTCCGCTCTCGCGGGGTGGCTCGGCGTGCTGGCCTGTGCCGGCCTGCTCGCCGGCTGCGGCGAGGCCGCGCCGCCGCGCTTCCAGGGCTATGCCGAGGGCGACACCGTGTTCGTCGGGCCCGACGAGGCCGGCCGCCTCGTCACGCTCGACGTGGAGGAGGGCGACCGGGTGACGCCGGGCACCCCGCTCTTCGCCGTGGAGGACGCGCTGCAGGCCGCCGAGCTGGCGCAGACACAGGCCAGCCTCGCCCAGGCCCAGTCCGAGCTTGCCAATCTGCGCGAGGCCACCCAGCGGCCGGAGGAGCTGGAGGTGCTGAAGGCGGCGGAGCGCCGCGCCGCCGCCGCGCTCGACCTCTCCCGCCTCGAACTGGAGCGCCAGAAGGAGCTGACCGAGAAGAAGGTCGGCTCGCAGGCCGCGCTCGACACCGCCCAGCACACCTACGACCAGAACGCCGCCGCGCTCGACGAGGCCCGCAACCGCATCGCCGCCGGGGCGCTGGCCGGGCGCACCCACCAGATCGCCGCGGCGGAACAGGCGGTGGCGGTGGCGGAGGCCAACCGCGCCGCCGCGCAGGTGCGGCTCGACCGCCGCCGCCGCGTCGCCCCGGTGGGCGGCAGCGTCGAGACGGTGTATTTCCGGCCGGGCGAGCTGGTGCCGGCGGGGCGGCCGGTGCTCGCCATCCTGCCGCCGGAGCGCATAAGGGTGCGCTTCTTCGTGCCGGAACCGGCGCTGCCGCGCTTCCGCACCGGCACGGTGGTGAACGTGACCTGCGACGGCTGCGCCGCCGCCATCCCGGCGCGGGTGAGCTTCATCGCCGCCAGCGCGGAATACACCCCGCCGGTGATCTACAGCCTCGACGAGCGGGCGAAGCTGGTCTTCATGCTGGAGGCGCGCCCGCAGGACCCCGCCGCGCTGCGGCCCGGCCAGCCGGTGACGGTGACGCTCGCCGCGGAAGGCACGGCGCCGGCGGGTACGGCGCCGGCAGGGAATGCGCCGGCGGGGACCGCACCATGAGCGCGGCTTTGCCCGGCCTGGCGCCCGAGCCCGACGACGTGATCGAGGTGGAGGGGCTGACCAAGGCGTTCGGCGGCCGCGCCGTGGTGCGCGACCTCTCCATGCGGGTGCGGCGCGGCCAGATCTACGGTTTCCTCGGCCCCAACGGCTCGGGCAAGACCACCACCATCCGCATGCTGTGCGGGCTGCTGACGCCGGACAGCGGCCGCGGCACCTGCCTCGGCCTCGACATCCTGACGCAGTCGCGCGAAATCCGCCGCCATGTCGGCTACATGGCGCAGCGCTTCAGCCTCTACGCCGATCTCACCGTCCGCGAGAACCTCGAATTCGTCGCCCGGGTCTATGGCGTGCCGCAGCCGGTGAAGGCGGCGCGGGCGGCGGTGGAGCGGCTCGGCCTCGGCGGGCGCGAGCGCCAGCTCGCCGGCTCGCTCTCCGGCGGCTGGAAGCAGCGCCTCGCGCTCGGCGCCTGCATCCTGCCCTCGCCGCGCCTGCTGCTGCTCGACGAGCCCACCGCCGGGGTCGACCCCAAGGCGCGGCGCGAGTTCTGGGGGCAGATCCACCAGCTCGCCGCCGACGGGCTCACCGTGCTGGTCTCGACCCACTACATGGACGAGGCCGAGCGCTGCCACGCCATCGCCTATATCGCCTATGGCGAGGTGCTGGCGCAGGGCACGGTGGCGGAGGTGGTGGCCGGGGCCGGGCTTTCCACCGTCACCGTCTCCGGCGCCGATCCCGCCGCGCTGATGGCCGAGCTTCAGGGCCGACCGGGCATCGAGCTCATCGCCCCGTTCGGCGCCAGCGTGCATGTCGGCGGGCGCGACCGTGCGGCGCTGGAGGCGGCGGTCGCGCCGCTGCGGGCGCGCGACGGGCTCGCGGTGCGGCCGGACGCGCCGACGCTGGAGGACGTGTTCATCGACCTGATGAACCGCTCGCAGGACAATTTCCGATGACGCCGCCCGGCCCCGAGGGCTTGCCGGGCCTGCCCGCCCCGGCGGGCGGCGGCTTCTTCCGCCGCGTCGGCGCCATGATGCGCAAGGAATTCCTGCAATTGCAGCGGGACCGGGTGTCCTTCGCCACCATGATCCTGATCCCGCTGCTGCAGCTCGTGCTGTTCGGCTACGCCATCAACACCACGCCGCGCCACCTGCCGACCGCGGTGCTGGCGCATGAGAACACCGCGCTGACCCGCGCCATCCTCGCCGCGCTGGAGAACACCGGCTATTTCGCGCTCACCGCCCGCCCCGCGGACGAGGCGGCGGCGGAAGCGCTGGTGCGCGCGGGGCAGGTGCTGTTCGTGGTGGAGATACCCGCCGGCTTCGAGCGCGCGGTGCGCCGCGGCGAGAGCCCGGCGCTGCTGGTGGCGGCCGACGCCACCGACCCCGTCGCCTCGGGCAGCGCGCTTTCCGCGCTGTCCCAGATCGTCGAGCGGGCGGTGGCGCGGGAGCGCTTCGCCGGCGAGGGCGGGCCGCAGGGCAGCGGCACCGAGACGGCGCCACCCGCCTTCGTCATCCGCACCCATCCCCGCTACAACCCGGCGGCGGTGACCCAGCTCAACATCGTGCCCGGCCTGCTCGGCACCATCCTCACCATGACCATGCTGATCTTCACCGCGCTCTCGGTGACGCGCGAGGTGGAGCGCGGCACGATGGAGACGCTGCTCGCCATGCCGATCCGCCCGGTCGAGATCATGCTGGGCAAGATCGCGCCCTATGTCATGGTCGGGGCGGTGCAGGCGGGGATGATCCTGCTGGCGGGCTGGTATGTGTTCGGGGTGCCGATGGTGGGCTCGCTGGCGCTGCTGGTGGCGCTGACCGCGCTGTTCATCGTCGCCAATCTCTCGATCGGCTACACCTTCTCCACCGTGGCGCAGAACCAGCTCCAGGCGGTGCAGATGACCTTCATGTACTTCCTGCCGAACATCCTGCTGTCCGGCTTCATGTTTCCCTTCGCCGGCATGCCGCGCTGGGCACAGTGGCTCTCCGAGACCATGCCGCTGACCCACTATCTGCGCATCGTGCGCGGCATCATGCTGAAGGGCGCGGACGCGGCCGACCTCGCGCGGGACATCGCGATGCTGGCGGCGATCATGCTGGTCGCGATGCTGATCGCGGTGAGCCGGTTCCGGCAGACGCTGGACTGAGGGGGAGGCGGCATCCCGCCTCGGCCGGCCCCGCCTCAGGCGGCGGTCCGGGCCCGGTCCCGCACCGCCTTCATGTCCCGCACCGGCGGCAGGCCGAACATCCGGCCATATTCCCGGGTGAATTGCGGCACGCTCTCATAGCCCACCGCGAAGGCCGCCTGGCTGGCCGTCGCCCCCTGCGCCAGCATCAGCCGCCGCGCCTCGATCAGCCGCAGCTGCTTCTGGAACTGCAGCGGCGACAGCGAGGTCACCGCCCGGAAGTGGTGGTGAAAGGTGGAGGGGCTCATGCCCGCCACGCCGGCGAGGCGCTCCACCGGCAGCGGACGGGCGAAGTCGGCGCGCAGCACCGCCACGGCGCGCGCGATGCGCTGGCCGACGCTGTCGGGCCAGCCGAGGCGGCGGAGCGCCGGGCCGTGCCGCCCGGCCAGCAGCCAATAGTGCATCTCGCGCGTGAGCTGGGCCTGCAGCACCGGAAGGGATTCCGGCCGGTCGAGCAGCCGCATCAGCCGCAGCGCCGCATCCGCAACCTCGCTGTCGGTGGGCTCGACCCGCACGGGGGAGGGGTCGGCGAGGCCGACCGCCTTCATCTCCACCATGAGGTCGGCGATGACGACCGGATCGAGCTCCAGCACGAGGGAAAGATAGGGCGCGGCGACGCTGGCGCGGGTGATCTGGCTGACGATGGGCACGTCGGCGGTGATCAGCAGCGAATCGCCCGCCGCGAAGGCGAAGGTCCGGCTTCCCATGGAGACCTGCTTGCCACCCTGCACCACCAGACAGATCAGCGGCCGGGAAATGGCGTGGACGAGGTCGCTCGCCGCCGTTGCCCGAACGGTGCCGAGGCCGGGTATGGCGGTCGCGGCCACGCCGTCGGTGTCGGCATGGGCCTCGGCATGGCGGCGGACGGCGTCGAACAGCGTGGTCATCGGGCGATCCTACTCCCTTGGCCGCGGGCGCGCACCCATTCCGGAGGATCAGGCAAGGAACGCCGAGCTTCCGGCAACAACGCGCGGCGCGCCTGCAGGATACCGGAATGGTCACGCTAGAGGAGTTGGACCATGACCACGATCAGCCTCATCACCGGCGGCAGCCGCGGGCTCGGCCGCAATACCGCGCTCAGCATCGCCCGGCGCGGCGGCGATGTCGTTTTCACCTATCGCAGCCGACGCGAGGAAGCCGACGCGCTGGTCGCCGAGATCGGCGCCCTGGGCCGCACGGCCGTCGCGCTGGCTCTCGACACGGGGGAAGTTGCCAGCTTCGCGCCGTTCGCGGAGCGGCTGCGGACCGCGCTGCGGGAGAGCTGGGGGCGCGAGACCTTCGATCATCTCGTGAACAATGCCGGGCATGGCGACTACGCCGCGATCGCCGAGACGACGGAGGCGCAGTTCGACGGGCTGTTCGACGTGCACGTCAAGGGTGTGTTCTTCCTCACCCAGGCGCTGCTGCCGCTGCTCGCGGATGGCGGCCGCATCGTGAACCTGTCCTCCGGCCTCACCCGCATGGCCCATCCGGGCTTCGCCGCCTATGCCGCGGCGAAGGGCGCGGTTGAGGTGCTGTCGGTCTACATGGCCAGGGAACTCGGGGCGCGGGGCATCGCGGTGAACACGGTGGCGCCGGGCGCGATCGAGACCGATTTCGGCGGCGGCGCCGTCCGCGACAATGCCGAGCTCAACCGGAGCTTCGCGCAGGCGACCGCGCTCGGCCGCGTGGGGGTGCCGGACGATATCGGCCCGATGATCGCGAGCCTGCTGTCGCCGGACAATCGCTGGGTGAACGCGCAGCGGATCGAGGTGTCGGGCGGGCAGGGCCTCTGAGGCGGCGTCCGATCGCCCAAAGAAAAAGGGCGCGGCTTTCGCCGCGCCCTTCCGTATGCTGAAGCCGATGGACGTCGATCAGACGTCGTGGCGTCCAGATGGACGTCGATCAGAAGTCCATGCCGCCCATGCCGCCGCCGCCGGGCATGGCGGGGGCCGCGCCGGCCTTCTTCGGCAGCTCGGCGATCATCGCCTCGGTGGTGATGAGCAGCGAGGCGACCGAGGCCGCGTTCTGCAGCGAGGAGCGCAGCACCTTGGTCGGGTCGATGACGCCGGCCTTGAACATGTCGACATACTCGCCGGTCTGGGCGTTGAAGCCGTAGGCGTAGCTGTCCTGCTCGAGGATCTTGCCGACGATCAGCGAGCCGTCTTCGCCCGCGTTCGAGGCGATCTGGCGGGCCGGGGACTGGATCGCCTTGCGGACGATCTCGATGCCGGTCTTCTGGTCGCTGTTCTGGGTCGCGATGCCGTCCAGCGCCTTGACCGAACGCAGCAGCGCGACGCCGCCGCCCGGCAGGATGCCTTCCTCGACCGCCGCGCGGGTGGCGTGCAGCGCGTCGTCAACGCGATCCTTCTTCTCCTTCACCTCGACCTCGGTCGCGCCGCCGACGCGGATCACCGCGACGCCGCCGGCGAGCTTGGCCAGACGCTCCTGGAGCTTCTCGCGGTCGTAGTCCGAGGTGGTCTCCTCGATCTGCGCCTTGATCTGGGCGACGCGGCCCTCGATGTCGGCCTTCTGGCCGGCGCCGTCGACGATGGTGGTGTTCTCCTTCTCGATCACCACCTTCTTGGCGCGGCCGAGCATGGCAAGGGTCACGCTGTCGAGCTTGATGCCGAGATCGTCGGAGATCGCCTCGCCGCCGGTCAGGATCGCGATGTCCTGCAGCATGGCCTTGCGACGGTCACCGAAGCCGGGGGCCTTCACCGCCGCGACCTTCAGGCCGCCGCGCAGCTTGTTGACGACGAGCGTGGCCAGGGCCTCGCCCTCGACGTCCTCGGCGATGATCAGCAGGGGCTTGGAGGTCTGCACCACGGCCTCGAGGACCGGCAGCAGCTCCTGAAGGCCGGAGAGCTTCTTCTCGTGGATGAGGATGTAGGGGTCCTCGAACTCCACGCGCATCTTCTCGGCGTTGGTGATGAAGTAGGGCGAGAGATAGCCGCGGTCGAACTGCATGCCCTCGACGACGTCGAGCTCGGTGTCGGCGGTCTTGGCTTCCTCGACGGTGATGACACCCTCGTTGCCGACCTTCTGCATCGCCTCGGCGAGGAACTTGCCGACATCGGCGTCGCCATTGGCGGAGATGGTGCCGACCTGGGCGATCTCCTCATTGGAGGTGACTTCGCGCGAGTTCTTCTTCAGGTCCGCCACGATGGCCTCGACCGCGAGGTCGATGCCGCGCTTCAGGTCCATCGGGTTCATGCCGGCGGCAACCGCCTTGGCGCCTTCCTTCACGATGGCCTGGGCGAGCACGGTGGCGGTGGTGGTGCCGTCACCGGCGAGGTCGTTGGTCTTCGAGGCCACTTCGCGCACCATCTGGGCGCCCATGTTCTCGAACTTGTCCTCGAGCTCGATCTCCTTGGCGACGGAAACGCCGTCCTTGGTGATGCGGGGAGCGCCGAAGCTCTTCTCGATGACGACGTTGCGGCCCTTGGGGCCGAGCGTGACCTTCACCGCGTTGGCGAGGATGTCGACGCCGCGCAGCATCTTCTCGCGCGCATCGCCGGCAAATTTTACTTCCTTGGCAGCCATTTCAGAATTCTCCGGGAGAAGCGTTGGGCTTCGTTTCGGCAAAGGGAATCAGGGGCGGGCGCCCCGCTCACGCGGCCTTCTGGGCCGGCGCGGTGACGTCGAGGACGCCGAGGAGGTCCGACTCCTTCATGATGAGGTAGTCGACCCCGTCGATCTTCACCTCGGTGCCCGACCACTTGCCGAACAGCACGCGGTCGCCCGCCTTCACATCGAGCGGGACCAGCTTGCCGGCCTCGTCGCGGGCCCCGGGGCCGACGGCGACGACTTCGCCCTGCGAAGGCTTTTCCTTGGCGGTATCGGGAATGATGATGCCGCCCGCGGTCTTCTGTTCGGCATCGACGCGCTTCACGACGACGCGGTCATGCAGAGGACGGAATTTCATCGCATCTCTCCAGAAAGCTTTGGAATCCAAATGTTCCGGCCGCGCCCGAACCGAGCCAGCGCGCGACCGGCCGTCATCTAGGACCCCTCCCGTACGGGCGCAAGGGGGCCGGCGCAAAATTTTGGCAGTCGGGGGGCGCGAGTGCCAGAGGTGGCGGGTGGAGGCGCGCGGAACTGTCAGCACTCCTTCACGCATGCTGCCAATGCCTTGATTTTGAACGCGAAATCCAATTTTTCCCCTTGCCGTCCGGGCGGTCTCGCCGCACCCTTGTCCCATCCCGGATCCTGTCGACGCGAAGGAGGGTGAATATGCGGACGGAGCGTGCGGTAAGCGGTGTCGGAACCTCGCGGGTGTCGCGGGACTTCGTGAAGCAGCTCGAAGGCTACGGCCTCACCACGGCCCACATCCTCTACCGCATGCCGGACCATCCCTCGCTGCTGCAGACCTATCTCTGGCAGCATTACGATCTCTGCCCGGCCTTTCCCGAGCTGAACCGCTTCCTCGCCTTCTGGCGCCGCGAGCTGGAAGGACCGCTCCATTCGGTGACGGTCGCCCATTCGCGGCTGGTCAAGCCGGCGGAACTGCGGGCGGTGGACGGGGTTTTCCTGTTGAACTGAGCCGCGCGGGCGGTTCCATGGCACCGTGAGGATGGCCCGCCGGCCGTGGAAAGCACGCCGGCGGCCGCCGGGGCCTCTTCTCGCCGCGATTGCCGTGCTATACGGCCCGGCCCGGACGCCCGCTGGCGGCCGGACAGCCGTACCGCAATGGGCAGTCTCGTGGATCACCGCAGTCCTCGCACCTCCGAACTCCTCTCGGCGATCGTCACCGCCCATTCGGCGGAGCGCATCTCGCTCGGGGAGCTGGTGCGCGCGCTGCGTAACCGAGCCTTCGGCCTCACCGTGCTGCTGTTCGGCATCCCCAACTGCCTGCCGATGCCGCCGGGCATTCCCGTGCTCTGCGGCGTGGTGCTCTGCCTCGTGGGCGTGCAGATGGCGATCGGCCGGGACGAGCTGTGGCTGCCGGGCTGGCTGGCGCGGCGCACCCTCTCGCGCGCGCTGCTGGAGAAGATCATCGGCCGGGCGCTGCCTTGGGTGAAGCGCTTCGAGGTCTATTCGCGGCCGCGGCAGGCCTTCTTCTCCGGCCCCACCGCGCGCAGCGTGGTCGGGCTGATGATCGTCGTGCTCGGCCTGCTGCTGATGCTGCCCATCCCGATCTTTGGCAACCTGCCGCCGGGGATCGCGGTGTGCATCCTCGGCCTCGGGCTGGTGGAGCGCGACGGCGCCTTCATCATCGCCGGCATCGTCGCCACCCTCGTCAGCCTCGGGGTGATGGGGCTGCTGAGCTGGCTGCTGTTCCAGGGCGCGCTGGCGGTGTTCTGACGCCCTCAGCCGCGGCCGACGAAGGGCGCGTTGGTCGCCATCACCGTCATGAACAGCACATTCGCGTCCAGCGGCAGGCTCGCCATATAGGCGACCGCCCGGGCGGCGTGGACGGGGTCGAAGGTCGGCTCCACCATGATCTGGCCGTTGGGCTGCAGGATGCCCGCCTTCATCCCCGCCGCCATGTCGGTGTCGGCATTGCCGATGTCGATCTGGCCGCAGGCGATGGAATGGGCCCGGCCTTCCAGCGCGACCTGCCGGGTCAGCCCGCTCACCGCGTGCTTGGTGGCGGTGTAGGGGGCGGTGTTGGGCCGCGGCGTGTGGGCCGAGATCGAGCCGTTGTTGATGATGCGCCCGCCCCTGGGCTCCTGCGCCTTCATCAGCCGCACCGCGTGCTGGATGCACAGGAACACGCCGGTCAGGTTCACCGCCAGCACCGACTGCCAGTCCGCGAGCGCTACGTCCTCGATCGGGCGGGCGGGCGACCAGCCGCCGGCATTGTTGAACAGCAGGTCGAGCCGGCCATGGCGTTCGCGGATCGCCTCGAACAGCGCCGCCACCGAGTCGGGATCGGCCACATCCGCCGGCACCACCTGGGCCTCGCCGCCGAAGCGGCTGGCGATGTCGCTGGCCAAGGCCTCCAGCGGGCCGGCCCGGCGCCCGGTGAGCACCAAGGTAAAGCCGGCCTCGGCGAGGGCGAGCGCGGCGGCCTTGCCGATGCCGGAGCCGGCGCCGGTGACGAGGGCGATGCGCGGGTGGCCGGCGGGGAGAGCGGCGATTCGGGCCTCGGTCATGGGCGTCCTCCTCTTGCGCGGGCGGCGGCGCCTCCCGTCGCGGAACCACGGCTTTGGTGTCGCGTTATATCAGCAGGATCAAGGTCGAACGACAGGAAAGGACAGGATCATGCCCGCGATTCTGATGTGGCTCATCGGTATTCCGATTCCGATCATCATCATCCTCTACCTGCTCACCTGACCGGCGAGCGGCGAGAACTTTCACGGTACTGGCGCCGGAGCGGAAAATCCCGTCTCCGGCGCCGGTCGTTTTTCACTTCGGCTGGTAGGGCGGGCGCGGGATCGAGGTGTGGGCCTGCCGCAGCGCCGCCGACCAGCGCTCGCGCAGGTCGTGGAAATAGGGCTCGCCCGGCTCGATGCGGTGGTTCAGCTCGGCCTTGCCGGCGTCGCGGCGGGCAATGAGGATGTCGATCGGCATGCCGACCCCGATGTTCGAGCGCATGGTCGAATCCATCGATATCAGGCCGGATTTCAGCGCGTCGTAGAGGTCGGTGTCGTAGGAAATCGAGCGGTCCAGCACCGGCTTGCCGTATTTGTGCTCGCCGATCTGCAGGAACGGGGTGTCGTTGGTGCACTCGATGAAGTTGCCGGCGGCGTAGAGCATGAAGAGCCGCATCCGCCCGCCATTCACCTGCCCGCCGAACAGGAAGGAGACGTCGAAGCGCACGTCCGCTTCCTTGAGCCCCTCGCCATAGAGCGTGTGCACATGGCGGATCGCCCGGCCCACCAGTTCCGCCCCGCGGAACATGCTGGTGACGTCGGCGAGAAGCTGCTTCTTGCCGGTTTCCGGGTCTTCGAGGCCTTCCTGAAGGGTGGAGATCACGGCCTGCGAGATCGAGAGGTTGCCCGCGGTCGATAGCGCCATGATATGGCGGCCGGGTTCCTCGAAAATGTGCAGCTTGCGGAAGGTGGAGACGTTGTCGAGCCCCGCATTGGTGCGGGTGTCCGCGATCATCACCAGCCCGTCGCGAACGAGTATGCCGCAACAATACGTCATGAATGCATGCCCCAGTCACTGTCCGTCCGCTTGCGCGCTCTTATAGCGCGGTTTCGCGTCAGGTAACCCTTTTGATGCAGGTTTCGTGATGCCGCCATGGGTGGGGCGGCGCGACCTGTAGCCGCTGTCCGCTGCGGCGGCGCGTGGTGCGGGCCGGTTGGCTCAGCCCTGGATCTGCCGGCCCGACTGGTCGACAGTGATCGCGACCGAGAGTTTCTCCTCGCCCCCGCCATAGCGATTGCCCCGCACCGGTGCGGCGCCGAGATAGTCGAGCCCCACCGCGACGCGGACATAGGAATCGGTCGGGCACACATCGTTGGTGGCGTCGAAGCCGACCCAGCCCAGCCCCTCGACATAGGCTTCCGCCCAGGCATGGCCGGCCTGGTGCCCGGCGCCGTCGCCGGGGGTGGCCCCGTCGCCGACGAGATAGCCGCTGACATAGCGGGTCGGAATCGACAGGTGCCGCGCGCAGGCGGCGAAGATGTGGGCGTAGTCCTGGCAGACCCCGCGCTTCAGCTCGAACGCCTCCCGCGCCGAGGTGGAGGGCTGGGTCGGGTCGGGATCATAGGTCATGGCGGCATTCAGCGCGCCCATCAGCCCGTGCAGCTTCTCCAGCCGGTCGCTCAGGCCGGTGGTCGCCTGCTCGGCGAAGCCGCGCAGCTCGCCATGCGGCTCGGTCAGCTCGGTCTGGCGCAGGTAGAGCGAGGGGTGGAAGCGCTCCACCGTGCCGCGCACCACGCCGGAGGTGTCCTGCGTCTCGACTTCCCCTTCCACCAGCACCCGCAGCTCGGCGATGGGTCCGTCCAGCGCGAAGGTGTGGGTGAGGTTGCCGAAGGCGTCGTCATGGGCCTGGAGCCGGCAGCTCTCGGACACGTCGATCCGCCACGACACGACATATTGCCCGTCATGGCTGCGCGGCGTGAGGCGCAGGATCTGGATCGCGCCGAGCGCCGGCGGGTCGTAGCGATAGACAGTGGCGTGATTCACGCGGATACGCATAGGCCGGCACCCTAGCCCGAGGACGGGACGACGTTAGACCAGATATTGCTCGGTGATGCTGCCGCCGAGACGGTTGTTCTCGGCGATGAAGCTGTCGATGTATTCGTGCAGCCCGGTCTGGAAAATCTCCTCCATGCGGCTGTTGCCGAGGCGGGTGAGGTTGGAGCGGGCGATACGCTGGGCGGTGCCCTGCCGGCCGTAATAGGCGGCGATGTCGTCGAGATAGCGCGAGATGTTCTGGTAGCAGCTCGTCAGCGAGCGCGGCATCTGGGCGTTGAGGATCAGCAGGTCGGCCACCAGCCACGGTTTCACGCTCTGCCGGTAGACCCAGTGGAACGAGGTCAGCGCCGACACCGAGCGCAGGATGGAAGCCCACTGGAAATAGTCGAGCGGGCCGCCGACATGCTCCGATTCCGGCAGCAGCACGTGATACTTCACGTCAAGGATGCGGGCGGTGTTGTCGGCGCGCTCCACATACATGCCGACCCGCGAGAACCAGAACGCGTCGTTGCGCAGCATGGTGCGGTAGGCGGCGCCGTCGAAGCGCAGCGAGGTCTCCTTCACAAAGGCGAGGAAGCGGGCCAGCTCCTCACGCGTCATGTTCTTGGTGGAATAGCGCTTCAGCTCCAGCCAGGCGGAGTTGATGGTCTCCCACATCTCCATCGTCAGCGCGGTGCGCACCGAGCGCGCATTGGTGCGGGCGATCTCGAAGCAGTTGCGGATGGAGGAGGGATTCTCCGGCGCGAAGGCGAGGAAGGCCACGACATTGGCCTCGTTCACCGCGTCGCCATGCACCTCGCGGAACAGGTCGGCGCAGCCGGCGGTGAGCAGCGCCGAGCTCCATTCATTGGTCGAGCCGCCATAGGCCGCGGGCAGCTGCGCCAGGCGCTGCGACACGTCGAGGATGCGGGCAAGGCACTCCGCGCGCTCCATGTAGCGGGCGAGCCAGTAAAGATTGTCGGCGGTGCGAGAGAGCATGGGATCCCAGTCTATTTGGCGTGACGCCACGCCAGGGTGGCCACCCCGGCGCCGATCAGGAGCGTGCCGCCCGCGCGGTTGACCGCGGCGACGACACGAGCGTTTCCGATGGAGCCCCGCAGCCGTCCGGCGACGAGGGCGTAGGTGAAGGCGTTGAGCGCGGCAAGCACCAGGAAGGTGGTCTCGAAGACCGCCATCTGGGCGAGGAAGCTGCGCGAGGGGTCGAGGAACTGCGGCAGGAAGGCGACGAAGAAGGTGATGCTCTTGGGGTTGAGCGCCGTCACCACCCAGGCGTGCAGCAGCATGCGCCGCGGCGAGCCGCTTGGGCGCGCGTCGGGCAGGGCGCCCGCGCCGGCGGAACGCCACAGCTTGATGCCGAGCCAGATCAGATAGGCCGCGCCGACCCACTTCAGCGCCGTGAACAGCGCCGCCGACGCCGCCAGCAGCGCGCCGAGGCCGAGCATGGAGAGGGTCATCGCGGTGAAGTCGCCGAGCGCGACGCCGGTCGCGACCGGCAGCGCCACCCGGCGGCCCTGGCCGAGCGCATAGGACACCACCAGCAGGATGGTCGGCCCCGGAATGACCAGCAGCACCGCCGAGGCGGCGACGAAGGCCAGCCAGCTTTCCAGCGGCATCAGGTCGATCGGCATCTGCACCCCCTCGCGTCAGTTGCCCGGTCCGTCATCGCCCCGCGGAAGGGGCCGGCGGCGGGCGCTGTGCTGCGCCTCGTGGCTGCCGGTCCGTTCCCGCGCGGCTCGCGCGCGTCACATTCGCGACCCCGCGCTCATTCGTCGAGCACCCAGGTGTCCTTGGTGCCGCCGCCCTGGCTGGAGTTCACCACCAGCGAGCCGGCCTGCAGCGCCACCCGGGTGAGGCCGCCCGGCACGATGCGGGTGCGGTCGGCGCCGGTCAGCACGAAGGGGCGCAGGTCGACATGGCGCGGCGCGATGCCCTCCTCGACGAAGGTGGGGCAGGTGGACAGCGCCAGCGTCGGCTGGCCGATGAAGTTGGTCGGGTCCTGCTTCAGCTTGGCGCGGAACATCTCGATCTGCGCCTTGTCGGCGCGCGGACCGATCAGCATGCCGTAGCCGCCCGAGCCGTGGACTTCCTTCACCACCAGCTCTTCGAGGTGGTCGAGCACGTATTTCAGGTGGTCGGGCTCGCGGCAGCGCCAGGTCGGCACGTTCTTCAGCAGCGGCTCCTCGCCGAGATAGAACCGCACGATCTCCGGCATGTAGCTGTAGACCGCCTTGTCGTCGGCGACGCCGGTGCCCACCGCATTGGTGAGGGTGACGTTGCCGGCGTGGTAGGCGCTCATCAGCCCCGGCACGCCGAGCATGCTGTCCGGCCGGAAGGCGAGGGGGTCGATGAAGTCGTCGTCGAGCCGGCGGTAGATCACGTCGACGCGCTTCGGCCCCTCGGTCGTGCGCATGTAGACGACATCGTTCTTGATGAAGAGGTCGCGCCCCTCCACCAGCTCGACGCCCAGCTTGTCGGCGAGGAAGGAGTGCTCGTAATAGGCGGAATTATAGATGCCCGGCGTCAGCACCACGACGTTGGGGTCGCTGCTCGAGGTGACGGGGGCGAGCGACTTGAGCGTCGCCAGCAGCTCGTCGGTGTAGTTCTCGACCGGGGCGACGCGGTTCTCGGAGAACAGCTCCGGGAACAGCCGCATCATGATCTCGCGGTTCTCCAGCATGTAGGAGACGCCGGAGGGGGTGCGGGCATTGTCCTCGAGGACATAGAAGGTTTCGGCGTCGATGCGCACCACGTCGATGCCGGCGATGTGCACATAGAGGTCGTGCGGCACCTTCTGGCCGTTCATCTCCGGGCGGAACGCCGGGTTCTGGTAGACGAGGTCCTCCGGCACGACGCCGGCCTTGAGGATTTCCCGCCGGGAATAGATGTCCTTGAGGTAGAGGTTGAGCGCCTTGGTGCGCTGCTCCAGCCCGCGCGACAGCCGCTGCCACTCATTGTTGGTGAGGATGCGCGGGATGATGTCGAACGGGATGAGCCGTTCCTGGGCGTCGCTGTCGCCATAGACGGCGAATGTGATGCCGATGCGCCGGAAGATGAACTCGGCTTCCTTGCGACGGTAGTCGAGGACGTCCGGAGGGACCTCTTTGAGCCATCGGGAGAGGGCGGCATAGGCGGTTCGGATCGAACCGTCCACATTGGTCATTTCGTCGAACGCGACGGTCATTGGCGGACTTCTACTCCCCTGCTGACTCACGTTAGCTACAAACCGCGTGCCATAGGAAGAGCCTGAACGGTGGCCGCCGGAGCAAATTCGTCACGGGCGCCGGTCATGCACATTGTTGAGGCGTCCTGCCGAGGCTTGCGGCGCGGCTTGCGTTCATTTGGGGCGGCGCTATCCATCGGGGCCGCATGGGAGGGAATCGAATGGGCACGACGGATACCCCGGTAACGGCGGCGCTGCTGGTGATCGGCGACGAAATCCTCTCCGGCCGCACCAAGGACCGGAACATCGGCTACATCGCGGAATACCTCACCGCCATCGGCATCGACCTGTCGGAGGTGCGGGTGGTGCCGGACATCGAGGCCGAGATCGTCGCCGCGGTGAACGCGCTGAGGGCGCGCTACACCTATGTGTTCACCACCGGCGGCATCGGCCCCACCCATGACGACATCACCGCCGATTCGGTGGCGAAGGCGTTCGGCGTGCCGATCGACGTCGATCCCCGCGCCCGCGCCATGCTGCTGGAGCGCATCCCCGAGGCCGACCTGAACGAGGCCCGGCTGCGGATGGCGCGGATTCCCCAGGGTGCCGAGCTGGTCGCCAACAAGGTGTCGAAGGCGCCGGGCTTCTGGATCGGCAACGTCATCGTCATGGCGGGGGTGCCCACCATCATGCAGGCGATGCTCGACGAGGTGGCGCCGAAGCTCGCCACCGGGCGGCGGATGCTCTCCGAGACGGTGCAGGCCAACGCCAAGGAAGGCGACATCGGCGGCCCGCTCGCCGCCATCGCCGCGGCCCATCCCGAAACCTCGATCGGCAGCTATCCCTTCATCGCCGAGGACGGCCGCCCCAACACCAATCTGGTGGTGCGCGCCCGCGACGCGGAAAAGCTCGCGGCGGCTCTGGCCGATGTCCAGGCGATGGTGACCGCGATCGCGCAGCGGGGTTCGCGCTGAGGGCGGGCGAGCGCATCCCGGGGCGAGCCGGGGCGGCCCGGTGCTCTGGGGTAACCATCGCCGGTAGCGCCGCCGGTCGCCGGGCGATGGCGTGGCCGGCCTCGTTCGGCGCGCCTGTGTTGCAACCGGCTCGGCCCGTGCTCTAAGGATGCGCGGCAGATCGACCTCGCCGGGATACGCGACATGACCGACAGCCGCCAGCAGAAGGCCTTCCCCGTTTCGTGGGACCAGTTCCACCGCGACGCCCGTGCGCTGGCCTGGCGGCTGGCCGGGGCCGGGCCGTTCGAGGGCATCGTCTGCATCACCCGTGGCGGGCTGGTTCCCGCCGCCATCGTGGCGCGCGAGCTCGGCACCCGGCTGATCGAGACGGTGTGCATCGCCAGCTATCACGACTACCAGAACCAGGGCGAGATGCAGGTGCTGAAGCCCATCGCCGAGGCGGTGTTCGCCGCCGGCCGCGAGGGCGGGGAGGGGCTGCTGGTCATCGACGACCTCGTCGATACCGGCAAGACCGCCAGCCTCGTGCGCGCCATGCTGCCCAAGGCGCATTTCGCCACGGTCTACGCCAAGCCGCTGGGGCGGCCGGTGGTCGACACCTTCATCACCGAGGTGAGCCAGGACACCTGGATCTATTTTCCCTGGGACATGGGGCTGAGCTTCCAGCCGCCGATCCGCGACGGCGTGGCCTGAGCGGGCGCACCCGGCCCGCCGGGCCCGCCCGCCGCGCTACGGCTCGGTCGGGCCGGTGCCCTCGCGGTCACGCGGGTAGTGCCGGGCGAGCGGGAAGGGCGGCAGCCACGATTCGCGGCGCACCACCCAGTTCTCATAGGTCGGGATGAACTGGTCCGGCGCGTCGAGCGCGCCAAGATGAAGCTCCACCTCCTCGCCGAAGCGCGCGAAGACGGAGGAGCCGCAGCGCGGGCAGAAGAACCGCCCGGCATAGTCGCGGGCCTCGCCGGTGACGGTCACCGCCTCCTGCGGGAAGATCGCCGCGGCGTAGAACAGCGCGCCATGGTGCTTGCGGCAGTCGAGGCAGTGGCAGAGGCCGACCCGGTGGGGACGGCCCGTCGCCTCGAAGCGAACCGCGCCGCACAGGCAGCCGCCGGTGAACCGATCCATTCCCCGCCTCCTTCGCGCCACGCCGCGCGCCACCGTGGGCAGCGCCATCCTCGGCTCATGAACCCGCCGGGTCCAGCCCGGTTCCGGCCGCCCCGCCCATGGCCTCGCAGCGGCCGCCGCGAGACCGGGGATGTCGTGGCCGCGGGTGCGGGATGTGGTGGCCGCTGTGGGACTCGAACCCACACGGGCGAAGCCCGAGGCATTTTAAGTGCCTTCCGTCTACCGGTTTCGGCAAGCGGCCTGTGGTGCTGGCCGCGCCCGGCGGGCGCGGCGTCCGGGGCGTGTCAGCTCAGCCCGCAGATGGCGCCGGCCTCGTCGACATAGATCTGCTCGGCGGCTGGCCGGCGCGGCAGGCCGGGCATGGTCATGACATCGCCGCACAGCGCCACGACGAAGCCGGCGCCGGCCGACAGCCGCACCTCGCGCACCGGCAGCACGAAGCCTTCCGGGGCGCCGCGCAGGCCGGGATCGGCGGAGAAGCTGTACGGCGTCTTCGCCATGCAGACCGGCAGCCGGCCGAAGCCGCGCGCCTCGTAATCCGCCAGCCGCGCCAGCGCCGCCGGATCGAACGCCACCGAGCCGGCCCGGTAGATGCGCCTGGCGATGGTCTCGATCTTCTCGATCAGTGAGAGGTCATCGCCATAGAGCGGGCGGAAGCGCGAAGGCTGCTCGGCCAGCTGCATCACGGTGGCGGCCAGCTCCATCGTCCCCGCCGAGCCTTCCGCCCAGTGGGTGCACAGGTGCACGCCGGCGCCGACGCCCCGGCACGCCGCCTCGATGGTCGCGATCTCGGCCGGGGTGTCGCTGTTGAAGCGGTTGATGGCGACCACCGTGGGCAGGCCGAAGGCCGCCATGTTCTGGAGGTGCCGCACCAGATTGGCGGTGCCGGCCTCGACCGCCGCGACGTCCTCGCGGCCGAGCCCGTCCTGGGGCACGCCGCCATGCATCTTGAGCGCCCGCACGGTGGCGACCACCACCACCGCCGCCGGCGTCAGCTCCGCCTGCCGGCACTTGATGTCGAGGAACTTCTCCGCGCCGAGATCGGCACCGAAGCCGGCCTCCGTCACCACATAGTCGGCGAGGCCGAGCGCCGAGCGGGTCGCGATCACCGAGTTGCAGCCATGGGCGATGTTGGCGAAGGGCCCGCCATGGATCAGCACCGGCGTGCCTTCCAGCGTCTGCACCAGATTGGGCTGGAAGGCGTCGCGCAGCAGCGCGGCCATGGCGCCGGTGACGCCGATGTCGGCGGCGGTCACCGGGGTGCGGGCATGGGTCTGCGCCACCACCATGCGGCCGAGCCGGGCTTCGAGATCGGTGAGGGAGCGGGCGAGGCAGAAGATCGCCATCACCTCGCTCGCCACGGTGATGTCGAAGCCGTCCTCGCGCGGAAAGCCGTTGGCGACGCCGCCGAGGCCCACCGTGACCCGGCGCAGGGCGCGGTCGTTCAGGTCCATCACCCGGCGCCACGTCACGCGGCGCACGTCGATGTCGAGCGCGTTGCCCCAGAACACGTGGTTGTCGATCGCCGCGGCGAGCAGATTGTGCGCGGCGGTGATGGCGTGGAGGTCGCCGGTGAAGTGCAGGTTGATCTCGTCCATCGGGATCACCTGGGCGCGGCCGCCGCCGGTGGCGCCGCCCTTGGCGCCGAACACCGGGCCGAGGCTCGGCTCGCGCAGGGCGATGGCGGTGCGCTTGCCGCTGCGGGCCAGCGCGTCGCCGAGGCCGATGGTGGTGGTGGTCTTGCCTTCGCCGGCCGGGGTCGGGTTGATGGCCGTCACCAGGATGAGCCGGCCCCGCGGGGTGGCCTCCGCCCGCGCCGCCAGCGGCAGCGCGACCTTGGCCTTGTAGGGGCCGTAGCGGTAGAGGTCCGTGGCGGCGATGCCGAGCGCCTCGCCGATCTGCTCGATCGGCCGTGGCGTGACGGAAGCCGCGATGGCGGCGTCGCTGTTGGGATCGATGGTCCGCGCCGCGCGCTGCATGGGTCTGCGCCCCTTCCTGTCTTTGCCTTCAACTAGCCGGGGAAGGTGGAGGAGTTCAAGAGCGCCTCCCGGGGTGCGACCTCGCCGCCTGCCGCAGGGCAAGACCCTCGCCGCCAAAGGACGGCCGGTCCGGGCCACCGGCGGCCGGGTCCGGTCCAGCCGAATCGGCCCATCCGGCGTCCGCGCCGCGCCGCAAGAAAGGCGGGGAGCCCGGCGGGCGCGCCGGCGGCGTCGAGCGTGCGATCGCGGTGGCGAGACGCCCCGCGATTCGCGCCCGGCGGGCCTGTGCGTGCCAGCGGCCCGGCCGCCACGCCCGGCGCACCGGTCCACGGCCGCCCTCGGTCGAGGACGCGATGATCCGTTCGGGGACGTCAGTGCCGGGAGGAACTGCGCCGCTTGCGCTTGCGCGGGCCGGTGTCGTTCGCCGGCATGATGATGGCCATGATGAGCCGGGCGAGCGGATAGGGCACCCAGGTCGGCAGTTTCGAATAGGGATTTTCCGGCGAAACATACCCTGCGCGGCGCTGGGCGCGCCTGACCTCATCCCGCGCGCGCTGCGCTGGGCTTGGTCCCGGATCCTTGCGTGCTTCCATAGCCCCGGCCGTTTTTATGTAACGTTGGAGGTAACACTGGGGCAAGGCGCGACCTCTGTCCAGCAACAACGTCGCGGCGTTGCGGAAGCTGGGCGAGATGAGGGGAAACCCCTCATCCGCCCAAGCTGAAAGCGTCGAAGCAGACGAGGTATAGTGTTAAATGCCGCTCATTCCGCCTTTTCAGCCGATCGACATCAGGCTGGCATTGCCACCGGCCGCCGCTGTGTTGGTGCTGGTGGAGCGTTCCAGCAGCAGCAGATCGAGCGGGTAGTCCTCGCCCGCCTCGATCTGTCCGGTTCCGAGCCCGGCGACCGGCACGATGGCCCCCGGGCGGGCCGCCACCTCCTCGCCGAGCCGCTTCAGGGCGTCGCCGTCGCCCTCGAACAGCACCGCGTCGAAGGCGGCGGCGGTGCGGTCGAGGACGGTGCCGGCGACGACGCCGAGACCCGCCGGCACCTGTTCGGCATAGGCCGGCGGCAGCCGCACCTCGTTGCCGGTCGCCAGCGCCGTCGTCACCTGCAGGGCGAAGCCGAGCGGGCTGGCCGGCAGGCACAGAACGGTGCCGCGCGGGGTGAGGCGATAGACGTTGCGCTCGCCCACCGGGCCGGGCAGGTCCACCGTGGCGCCGTGCCGGGTCGCCGCCAGCAGCCTCTCGCAGCGGGCGCGGATGCCGGCGTCCGCGAGGCTCGCGACGAACAGCCGGGCCGGCTCCGGCGCACGGGCCGGGGCCTCGAGCGGCAGGTCGACGGGGCGGGTCGCCAGCAGGCGGTAGAGATAGAGCGGGCCGCCGGCCTTGGGGCCGGTGCCGGACAGTCCATGGCCGCCGAAGGGCTGCACGCCCACCACCGCGCCGATGATGTTGCGGTTGACATAGAGATTGCCCGCCTCGATCCGCTCGGTCACATGCGCGATGGTCTCGTCGATCCGGGTGTGAAGCCCGAAGGTGAGGCCGTAGCCGGTGGCGTTGATCTCGCCGATGAGGTCGTCCAGCCGCTCGCGGGCGAACCGCACCACATGCAGCACCGGGCCGAACACCTCGCGCTTCAGCTCTGCGAGGCTTTCGATCTCGATGAGGGTGGGCGGCACGAAGGTGCCGGCGCGGCACTCGGCCGGCACCGCGATCTGATGCACGGCCCGCCCCGCTCCGCGCAGGGCGGCGATATGGGCTTCGATCGTGGCCTGCGCCTCGGCGGAGATGACCGGGCCGACATCGGTGGCGAGGCGGGCGGGATCGCCGAGCGCGATCTCCTCCAGCGCGCCGCGCAGCATGGTGAGCACGCGCTCCGCCACGTCCTCCTGCACGCACAGCACGCGCAGCGCCGAGCAGCGCTGGCCCGCCGAGTCGAAGGCGGAGGCGATGACGTCCCCCACCACCTGTTCCGCCAGCGCCGAGGAATCGACGATCATCGCGTTCTGGCCGCCGGTCTCGGCGATCAGCGGGATGACGCGCCCCTCCGGGCTCAGCCGCCCGGCGAGCTGCCGCTGGATGAGCCGCGCCACCTCGGTCGAGCCGGTGAACATCACGCCCCGGGTGCGGGAATCGCCGACCAGGGCTGCGCCGACATCGCCGGCCCCCGGCACGAACTGCACCACGCCGGGGGGCACGCCCGCCTCGCGCAGCAGCCCAATGGCGAGGCTGGCGATGAGGGGGGTCTCTTCGGCCGGCTTTGCCAGCACCGCATTGCCCGCCGCCAGCGCCGCCGCGACCTGCCCGGTGAAGATGGCCAGCGGGAAGTTCCACGGGCTGATGCAGACCACCGGCCCCAGCGGTCGGTGGGTGTCGTTGGAGAGCCGGGCGGCGGCCTCGGCGCCGTAATAGCGCAGGAAATCGACCGCCTCGCGCACCTCGCCGACCGCGTTGGGGATCGATTTGCCGGCCTCCCGCACGATGACGCCGATCAGCGCGGGCATCCGCGCCTCCATCAGCTCGGCGGCGCGGGCGAGGCAGGCGGCACGCTCGGCCGGCGGCGTCGACTGCCAGATGGGCGCGGCGGCGACCGCCTGTTCCAGCGCGCGCTGCACGGTCTCCGGGGTCGCGTCCTCGACGATGCCGACCTCGTCGCGGTGATCGGCCGGGTTCAGCACCGGGCGGGGCCGGCCGGGCGCCGGCCCGTCGCCCAGCAGCGGCACCGCCCGCAGCGGCGTCGCCGCGCCCGAGAGCAGGGCGCCCGCGAGCGAGCCGAGCCGCTGCTCGTTCGACAGGTCGAGGCCGGCGGAATTGCGCCGGGCGGGGCCGAACAGCGCCGCGGGCAGCGCGATCGCCGGGTGCGGCGCGCCCACGGGCTGGATCGCCCGCGCCGCCTCGACCGGGTCCGCCGCCAGGTCCTCGACCGGGACGGCGAGGTCGGCGATGCGGTTCACGAAGGAGGAATTGGCGCCGTTTTCCAGCAGGCGGCGCACGAGATAGGCCAGCAGCGTCTCGTGGGTGCCGACCGGGGCATAGATGCGGCACGGCCGGCCGAGCTTCTCCCGCCCGACCACCTCCTCGTAGAGCGGTTCGCCCATGCCGTGCAGGCACTGGAATTCATATTGCCCGGCATAGTAGTTCGGCCCCGCCATCTCCATCACGGCGGCCAGTGTCTGGGCGTTGTGGGTGGCGAATTGCGGAAAGACGGCGTCGGGCGCGGCGAGCAGCTTGCGGGCGCAGGCGAGATACGACACGTCGGTGTGGATCTTCCGGGTGTAGACCGGAAAGCCCTCCAGCCCGTCGAGCTGGGCGCGCTTGATCTCGCTGTCCCAATAGGCGCCCTTCACCAGCCGCACCATCAGCCGGCGGCCGCTGCGGCGGGCGAGATCGACAAGGAAATCAACGACGTAGGGGCAGCGCTTCTGATAGGCCTGGATCACGAAGCCGATGCCGTTCCAGCCCGCCAGCGTCTCGTCGAAGCACAGCGCCTCCAGGAGGTCGAGCGAGATTTCCAGCCGGTCGGCCTCCTCGGCGTCGATGTTCAGCCCGATGTCGTAATGGCGGGCGAGACGGGCGAGAGCGGCGACGCGGGGCAGCAACTCATTGATGACGCGCTCATATTTGGCGCGGGCGTAGCGCGGATGGAGCGCCGAGAGCTTGATCGAGATGCCCGGCCCCTCATAGATGCCGCGCCGGCCCGAGGCCTTGCCGATGGCGTGGATCGCCTGCTCGTAATCGGCGAAATAGCGCGCGGCATCGGCCGCCGTCGTGGCGGCTTCGCCAAGCATGTCATAGGAGTAGCGGAAGCCCTTCGCCTCCAGCTTGCGGGAGTTGGCGAGAGCCTCCGAGATGGTCTGGCCGGTGACGAACTGCTCGCCCATCATCCGCATGGCGAGGTCGACGCCCTTGCGGATGAGGGGCTCGCCGCCGCGACCGATGAGTCTGGTGAGGGCGACAGTGAGTCCACTCTCGCTGGTCGTCGCGGTCAGCTTGCCGGTGACCAGCAGGCCCCAGGTCGCCGCGTTGACGAAGAGCGAGGGGCTGTGGCCGAGATGGGACTGCCAGTCGCCCACGCCGATCTTGTCGCGGATCAGCGCGTCGCGGGTGGCGCGGTCGGGAATGCGCAGCAGCGCCTCGGCGAGGCACATCAGCGCGACGCCCTCCTGGCTGGAGAGGGAATATTCGTGGATCAGCCCTTCCACCGCGCCCTTGCGCCCCTTCTCCCGCAGCGCCTGCACCAGTGCGGCGGCGCGCTCGCGCACGCGGGCGGCTTCTTCCGCGCCGAGCGCGGCTTCCGACACCAGCAGCGGCACGCAGTCCGGCTCCGGGGTGCGGTAGGCGGAGGTGATGCGGGCGCGCAGCACGGTCTGCGGCAGCACGCCCTGGGCGAAGGGCAGGAAGCGGTTGTCCGGCCGGGCGGGCTCCGGCAGCGCCGGCGCGTCGGGCTCGGCATCCTCGCCGGGGGCGGCAAGCGCCTCGCCGGCCTCCAGCCGCTCCAGCGCGGTCAGCAGGGCCTGCTTGATGACGGCGTGGGGGGTGCGACCATGGCGGTCGGCGGCGATCTTCAGGCGGTTGCGCAGATCCTCGTCGATCTTCACGCCGATCGTGGTGGTGGCCATGGCTTTGCCCGGGTGTGGTTGCGATAGATGGAGTGCCAAGGTGATACCACAGGCGCAACCCTGTTTCCAGTGGGCGCAACCTCATCGGGAGGGGTGGTGCCACCGGCCGGTTGCCCCTCATCGCCACTCCCGGCGCGCGCGGACCAGCCGCGGAATCAGCCCGATTCTCCCAGTTCTATCGCGCGCGACCCACTTGCGGCGGGCCGGGGCGGCACCACCTAATTCGCATGAACGCTCATCAGCCCCCGTCTTCCCAGCCCATCGGCTCGCCCGGGAACCCGGCCGCGGCCGTGCCGCTGTCGGTTCTCGACCTCTCCTTCGTCACCGCCGGCCATTCCGGGCCTGAGGCGCTGCGCGGCACGATCGACCTCGCCCGCCACGTCGATGCGCTCGGCTTCGCCCGGTTCTGGGTGGCGGAGCACCACAACCTGCCCTCCGTGGCGAGCGGGGCGCCGGACATTATGGCGGGGCAGATCCTCGCCGCGACCCGGCGCATCCGGGTCGGCTCCGGCGGGGTGATGCTGCCCAACCACGCGCCGCTGATGGTGGCGGAGCGGTTCAAGGTGCTGGAGGCGCTCTATCCCGGCCGGGTCGATCTCGGCCTCGGCCGGGCGCCGGGCAGCGACCAGCTCGCCTCCATCGCGCTGCGCCGGCGGCAGAATGTCGAGCCGGAGGACGATTTCCTCGACCGGCTGCGCGAACTCATGGCCTTCGACGATGGCCGCTGGGCGCCGGACCACCCGTTCCGCAAGATCCAGGTCATGCCGGTGGATGTGCGGCTGCCGCCGCTGTTCCTGCTCGGCTCCAGCGGCTACAGCGCCCGGCTCTCCGCGCAGATCGGGGTCGGCTTCGCCTTCGCCCACCATTTCGCCACCCACGACGTTCTCGACGCGATGCTGAGCTACCGCGAGGGCTTCCAGCCCTCCGAGCATCTGGAAAAGCCCCACGCCATCCTCGCTTTGTCGGTGGTGTGCGCGCAGACGGATGCGGAGGCGGAGCGGCTCGCCGCCTCGGTCGACCTGTCGCATCTGCGCCGGCAGCGCGGCTCCTTCGCGCCGATTCCCTCGCCCGAGGAGGCGGCGGCCTATCCCTACACCGAAGCCGACCGCGCCTTCATCCGCCGCAACCGCGAGCGGGTGCTGGTCGGCGGGCCGGAGACGGTGGCGGCCGGGCTAAACCGCTTCCTCGCCACCACGCTGGCCGACGAGCTGATGGTGACCACGCCGATCTACGACCCGGAGGCCAAGAAGCGCTCCTACGAGCTGCTGGCGGAGCTGCGGCCTGCGCTGCGGCCGGCGCAAACCGCCACCGCCTGAGCGCGCCGGCGCCGCCTCATCGCGCGGGCGGCGCCGCCCGCGTCACCAGCCAGATGCCGAGCGCGATCGGCACGATGCCGACGATGTCCATCGCCGGCACCGCCTCGCCCAGCAGCAGCCAGCCGAACAGCAGGCCGAGCGGCGGCATGAGGAAGTGCAGGCTGGAGGCCGCCGTCGCGGTGGAGCGGGTGAGCAGGTAGAACCACAGCCAGTAGCCGCCGATCGACACCGCGAAGACGAGATAGCCCAGCCCCAGCAGGAAGCGCCCGGTGAGGTGGATGTCGGCGAGGCTCTCGGTGGCGAAGGCCAGCGGCATCAGCAGCACCCCGCCGGTGAGGAACTGCACGGCGGTGCCGGTCCAGATGCCGCCCTGCGGCTTCAGCGCCTTGTAGGCAACGGTGCCGGCGGCGAGCGAGGTGACCGCCAGCGCGATCAGCACGGTCGCTTCCACGCTCTCATGCGCCCCGGCCAGCCGGGACCGCAGCACGATGACGACGCCGGCGAGCCCCAGCCCGATGCCCAGCCACTTGCCCGGCGTCAGCCGCTCGCCGAGCACCGGGCCGGCCGCCAGCGCCACGAGCAGCGGCAGGCAGCTCGACAGCACCGCCGAATAGGCCGAGCTGGCGAAGGAGAGGGCGACGAAGCTGAGGCCGAGATAGAGCGCGTTGTTCAGCGTGCCGATCAGCACCAGCGAGCGCAGGTCCCGCCGGGTCAGCGCGATCCGCCCTTCCGTCAGCCGGGCGAGGCCCAGCATCGCGCCGCCCGCGAGCAGGAAGCGCACGGTGAGCAGCAGCAGGGGCGGGCAATCCGCCAGCGCCAGCTTGGCGCCGGCGAAGGCGGAGGACCACAGCACGCAGAAGGTGGCGACCAGCAGCGGGATCGGCAGCCGGGGACGCGACAGAGGCCGGGCGCCGGCATCGGGCTTCCCGCCCGCCGCCCGCCCTGTTTCCGGCGTGGCGGGCGGCGGCGCGGCGGAGGGCGCGGGAGAGGCGCCGTGGGAGGCAGAAGCGGCGGGCGGCGACATGGAAAGCTCCGGCGGGCGACATCGCGCGGCACGCTAGGCGAACCCGCCGGCATCGGGAAACGCGATGTTCTCATGAGGCTGAGAAGGAAAGTTGATGCGGGCGGGCGGCATTCCCGCGTCCGGTCAGCCGCCTCCGGCGGTCGCGGGCTCGGTTGACGTCGGGATGTCCCGGCTGTGAACAGGCCGGCCTAGGTGAGCCGGGCCATTCGCGGCCGCGTCGGGAAACCGGCCGGGCAACTCGGTCAATGCCATCCCGGTCAATGCTCTCGAGCCTCTTGGCGGCCGGTGTGGCGTGGCCCCATCGCGGCACCGCGGCGGGGCGAGGTCGTGCGACCCCGTCGCCGCCTTCATCTGCGTCCGGCGTCGCCTGTCCGCGAGGGTTCGGCTCCCTGCGCCGCCGGCCCGCTCGCGCGGGGTCGCCCTACTGCGCCCGTGGGTCGGCGGCGGGGGCGGCGACCTCGTCCGGGGTGGCGGGCGGGGGCGTTGCCGGCTGCGGCTTGCCGGGCGGCAGGCCCGGAAGACGCGGCTTGTCGAGCGGCGACAGGCCTCGGCCGAACTGGGCAAGCCCGACCACGCGCACGCCATTGACGTCGACCACTTCCGGTCCCTTGCCCTCCCGCGCCGCCAGCACGAGCTTCTGCATCTCCGGCGCCATGGCCACGAGCTGGGCGAACTTGCCGTGGTTGAAGTCGTCGATGCCCTTCACCTTGGTCATGTCGATGACCACAGCGCCGAGTTCGACCAGCTCGGCGTCGTTGGTGTAGGAGCCGAGGCGCCCCTTTCCGCCGGCGATGAACTGGGAGAAGCTCAGGGCCTTGTCGTCGCCCGAGACGATGACGATGAAGGGTTTGGGCAGCTTGCCGAAGCGCTTGAGCTGGGTCTTGAACACGTCGACGTCGATATCCGGCGCGGCGAGGATGACATTGCCCAGCTTCTGCGTCGGGATCAGCTCACCGGAAATGCGGATCTGCCGCAGCGCTTCCACCGTCACCCAGTTGCCCATGGAGTGGGCGAGGATGTTCACCTGCTCCGCGCCGCTGGCGAACACCCGGCGGATGGTCTGTTCGAGGCCGTCGCGGGCCGCGGTGGCGCTGTTGTTGTCGTAGACATAGTCCACCGTCTCGCCGCGCGAGGCCCAGGTGAACAGCACCGGGATGCCCGGCTGGTGGGAATCCTCCGCCACCTGGGTGATGCGGTAGAGCGCCTCGGAGAACAGCGTGTTGTAGCCGTGGATGAAGATGATGACCCGGCGCTGCCCGGGGGGCAGCTTGGCCAGCTCCGCGGCGAGGTCGGCGTCGAACTCCTGCGGGGTCTGGCGGTAGGCGGCCTCGCGCACCACCATGTCGGTCGCGGGGTTGGGCGGCGACTTGCGCGGCCACTCGACCTCGCCCGCCTTGTGGGTGGGCGGCACGCTGATGTCGAAGCGGGCGAAGCTGAGGGCTTCCGACCGGTCGCCATTGTAGAACACGCCGGGCTGGGGGTCGCGGGCGCGGGTCGACGCCACCAGCACCGTGTGGTCATGGGTGCCGGGCGCCGCCGTCTCGCTGATGTCGAGCGCGTCAGGGCCGGGCCGTCCGGCGCAGCCGACGACCAGGGCCGCAACGAAGAGGACCGCGACGAAACGCGGCATCCGCGCCGCCACGGTGGAAACGCAAACTCGAACGCTCGGCACGATGTCCCCCACGTGCCACCCCATGCGTGGCACCTCTTCACGGTAGCATCGAGGTAGGGCGTCTGGATAGGGCCCTGCCGCTGCGCCTCCGGGCCTTCAGGCGATCCGGGCGAGGGTCGCCGCCAGCTCCTCCGGCTGGCTCAGGAACGGCGAATGCCCGCTGTTGAGCTGGTGCACCGTCGCGCCGGGCACCGCCTGCTGCATCTCGCGCTGCACCGCCAGCGGCAGGGCGCGGTCGTGCAGGCATTCGATGTAGTGCCGCGGCAGCCGGCCATAGCGGCCGGGCGTCGCCTGCGAGACCGCGGCGAAGGGCGCGTGCGGCGTCACCCGCACCAGATTGGCCAGCGCCACCTCGATGTCGCGCTCGGCGCAGTCGGAATAGAGCGAGCCGACCACGAGGTCGCGCTTGGCGAGATCGACGCCGAGCCCTTCCTTGCCCATCCGCAGCATGCCCTGGCTGGCGACGATGGCGGGGTCCTTGAGGTAGGTCGGGGTCATGACGAAATCCCGCGCGCTGCGGCCGGCGGGCGCCATGAAGCCGGTGAGATAGACCAGCGCCGCGACCTTCTCCGCCATCAGTTCGCCCAGCCAGGTGCAGGTCGCCCCGCCGACCGAGTGGCCCACCAGGATCGCCTTGCCCGACACCGTCTCCAGCGCCGCCCTGGCCGGCGCGGCATAGACCGCGATGTCGGTGACGGCGGCGGTCGGGGTGGGGTCGAAGCCGTGGCTGGCGAGGTCCGGGGCGATGACGGCGTGGCCCTGCGCCGCCAGCAGGTTCGCCACCTTGCCGAAGCAGCCGCCCCAGTGCCAGGAGCCGTGGAGGAGGATGAAGGTGGCCATGCGCGCTGTCCCCGTGCCGCCCGCCCTTCCGGCGGGCCCTGTCATGTCGGGTTGGTAGCGGGCGGGCCGACCGGCGTAAAGCGTGGCATGTGGTATGCCGACGTTGCGAGGTTGCCTGCTTGATGCCGGCGGGCTTCACGCGGAGGGGATGGCAGGGGCGGGCTTGGCAGGGGCGGGCTTGGCAGGCGCGCGCGGGCGCCGCACAATGCAGCAGGTTCCGCCGTGGCGCCGGTTCGGGCATTCTCGCCCCGGTGCCGCGGCGCAGGAGGTGTCTCATGGCCTATCGTCACATGATCGGCGCGCGAAGCTGGGTCTTCGCCGACCTCCGCGAGCTCATGGCCAAGGCGACCCCGCCGCGTTCGGGCGATATGCTGGCGGGGATCGCCGCCGCCTCGGCCGAGGAGAACGTCGCCGCCCGCATGTGCCTCGCCGAGGTGCCGCTCGCCACCTTCCTCACCGAGGCGCTGGTGCCCTATGAGGCGGACGAGGTGACCCGCCTCGTCATCGACACCCACGACGCCGCGGCCTTCGCCCCGGTGGCGCACCTCACGGTCGGCGATTTCCGCGATTTCCTGCTCTCGGAGCGGGCGACGCCGGCGGTTCTCGCCGCCCTTGCCCCCGGCATCACGCCGGAAATGGCGGCGGCGGTCTCCAAGCTGATGCGCAACCAGGACCTCATCATGGTGGCGAAGAAGTGCCGCGTGGTGACCCGGTTCCGCAACACCATCGGCCTGCCCGGCACCATGGCGGTGCGGCTGCAGCCCAACCACCCCACGGACGATCCCGCCGGCATCACCGCCGCCATCCTCGACGGGCTGCTCTATGGCTGCGGCGACGCGGTGATCGGCATTAACCCGGCCTCGGACAGCGTGCCGGTGCTGAGCGAGCTGCTGAAGCTGGTGGACGGCATCATCCAGCGCTTCGACATCCCGACCCAGGGCTGCCTGCTGACCCACGTCACCACCTCGGTGGAGGTGATCAACCGCGGCGTGCCGGTGGACCTCGTGTTCCAGTCGGTGGCCGGCACGCAGGCCGCCAACGCCTCCTTCGGCATCGATCTCGCCGTGCTGAAGGAGGGCCACGAGGCCGCGCTGTCGCTGAAGCGCGGCACGGTCGGCGACAATGTGATGTATTTCGAGACCGGCCAGGGCTCGGCGCTGTCGGCCAACGCCCATCACGGCGTCGACCAGCAGACGCTGGAGGCCCGGGCCTATGCGGTGTGCCGGCCATTCAGGCCGCTGCTGGTGAACACCGTGGTCGGCTTCATCGGCCCGGAATATCTCTATGACGGCAAGCAGATCATCCGCGCCGGGCTGGAGGACCATTTCTGCGGCAAGCTCATGGGCGTGCCGCTCGGCTGCGACGTCTGCTACACCAACCATGCCGAGGCCGACCAGGACGACATGGACACGCTGATGACGCTGCTCGGCGCGGCGGGCGTGACCTACATCATGGGCATTCCCGGCTCGGACGACGTGATGCTGAACTACCAGTCCACCTCGTTCCACGACCAGCTCTATCTGCGCGAGGTGCTGGGCCTCCGGCGGGCGCCGGAATTCGCCCGCTGGCTCACCGAGATGGGCATCGCCGAGGCCGACGGCCGGCTGCGCCCGCAAGGCGCCAACCACCCCCTGCTTGCCGCCGCGCCGGGGCTGGCGGCATGAGCGGCGCCACCGGGACGAACGGAACCCCTGCCGCCGGCGACGGCACCACGCCCGAGAACGCCGGCGGCCGCGAGCCGCCGGAGCGCCGCGACGACTCCCCCGTTCATCGTGATGATTCCCCCGTTCATCGTGATTCCTGGCGCCGGCTTGCCGGGCTGACCCCGGCGCGGATCGCGCTCGGCCGGGTCGGGGCCGGGCTGCCCACCGCCGAGGTGCTGCGCTTCTCGCTGGCGCATGCGCAGGCGCGCGACGCGGTCCACACCCCGTTCGAGAGCGCCACCGTGGCGGCGGGCATCGCCGGCCTCGGCTTCGAGACGGTGACGGTGTCCTCCGCCGCCACCGGGCGCGACATCTATCTGCGCCGGCCCGATCTCGGCCGGCGGCTCTCGGCGGAAGGCCGCGCCACGCTGGAGGCGCTGCATCAGGGCGACCCCGCGGCGGCGCCCGACATCGCCCTTGTCGTGGCGGACGGGCTCTCCTCCACCGCCATCCATGTTCAGGCGGTGCCGTTCCTCGCCGCCTTCCGCGCCCGCCTCGTCGAGAATGGCTGGCGCACCGGCCCGGTGGTGGTGGCGAGCCAGGCGCGGGTGGCGCTCGGCGACGAGGTGGGCGCGGCGCTCGGCGCGCGCTGCGTGGTGGTGCTGGTGGGCGAGCGGCCCGGCCTTTCCTCGCCGGACAGCCTGGGCCTTTACCTCACCTTCGAACCCAAGGTCGGCCGCACCGACGCGGAGCGCAACTGCATCTCCAACGTGCGCGGGGAGGGGCTTTCCCACGATCTCGCCGCCTTCAAGCTGGCGTGGCTGCTGAAGGAGGCGCTGGCGCGCCGGCTTACCGGCGTCCAGCTGAAGGATGAGAGCGACCTGCTGCTAGTGGCCGGCCGGGCGCCGCCGCTGCGCCTGCCGGAAGCGGCGAGCTGAGATGACGGCGGCCGCGGTGCCGGCGCCCGGCGTGGAGCGCGCAGACGAGCCGGTGCTGCTGCGCCCGGCCCGGCCGGGCGAGGGAGCGGCGCTGTTCGACACCACCGTGCAGTCGGTGCGGGCGCTCGCGGCGGGACGTTATTCCCCTGAGCAGATCGCTGGCTGGATGGGCACCCGCAGTCCCGCCTATTATGAGGACATCATTGCCCGGGGCCGCACGGTGGTGGCGGAAGCGGGCGGCGAGGTGGTCGGCTTTGTCGATGCCGAGCCCGGCGAGGTCACGCGGCTGTTCCTGAAGCCCGGGGCGGCCGGGCAGGGGCTTGGCGCGCGGCTCCTCGCCCAGGGCATCGCCGCGGCGCGGCAGGGCCATGACGGGCCGATCACGGTCGAGGCGACGCTGAACGCGGAAGGCTTCTACGCCCGCCACGGCTTCGTCCGCGTCCGCACCGGCTTCTTCTCCCACGGCCTCGGCGGAGACCCGATCGAGGTGGTGGTGATGGAGCGGCCGGCCGAGGCGGGAGAACAGGGCCAGCGGCCGCGGCCCTGATCATCGACCCGGGTGCGCCGCCGGCGTGTTGGCCGCGCCGGCCCGGCCGCCCTCAGGGCGTCGCCCCGCGTGCCGCCCGCCGGCTCTCCGGGTCCGCCGGGTTGTCGTGGGCGGCGAACTCCTCCGTCACCCATTGCCGCAGCACCTGCGCGGCGGGACGTCCGCCGCCGCCGGGCGCGACGAAGCGATAGGTCAGGCCCTCCAGCGTCGGGCCGAACGGGCACACCAGCGTGCCACGCTCGATCTCGCCCGCCGCGAGCACGAGGCTCACCAGCGCGATACCCTGCCCGGCGATGGCGGCCTGAATGGCGCTGCCCTCGTCGTTGAAGGCTATACCGCCGGCACTGTCGAGCCCCTTCAGCCCGGCGCGGGCGGCGAAGTGCCGCCAGCTCGGCACGCTGGCCCCCGGCGCGAAGGCGAGGGGATCGACATGGATCAGCGTCGCCCGGCCGAGATCCGCCGGGGTGCGGATACCGAGGTGGGGCGCGCAGGCCGGCGCGAAGCGGTCGGCCATCAGGTCGACGGCCTCGAGGCCGGGATAGGGGCCGGCACCGTAGCGAATGGCGGCGTCGGCCTCGCCGGCGAGCAGGTCGACCGGCTCGTCCGTTGCGGTGAGGCGCAGGTCCCAGCCGGGAAACCGCGCCCGGAACCGCGCCACCCGCGGCACCAGCAGCCGCGCGGTGAAGGCGAGCGTGGCCGACAGCGTCGCCACCTGCCGCACCGGCCGCCGGCGCAGCCGCGCCACCGCTTCCGCCATCGCCTCGAAACCCTGCCGCACCGGGCCGTGAAGCGCGCGCCCTTCTTCGGTCAGGGTGACGCGCCGGGTGGCGCGGTGGAACAGCACGACGCCGAGATCGGCCTCCAGCCGGCGGATGTGGTGGCTCACGGCGGTGGGCGTCACCCCCAGCTCGGCGGCGGCGCGCTTGAAGCTCTCCAGCCGCGCCGCCGCCTCGAAGGTGCGCAGCGCGGTGAGCGGCGGCAGCGGGCGCGCGATGGATGCGTTTTTCTCATCCATCCGATGACATCTCCGCGTTTGTCGGGAGGATTGTCGAGCATCTATAAGCGGCTCGGCTGGCGCCGGCCAGCCATGGATGACATCGCTCGCATGGCCTGCGTCATGGGGCGGGCAGGGGGGAGCGCAATGGCCTGGGTCTGTCTCGTCGTCGCGTCGCTGTTCGAGATGCTGTTCGCGGTGACGATGAAATATGCCGAAGGCTTCTCCCGCATCGGCTGGAGCGTCTTCACCGTCGCCGCCGGCATTGCGAGCCTGATGTTCCTCACCGCGGCGATGAAGACGCTGCCGGTGAGCGTCGCCTATCCCGCCTGGACGGCGGTCGGCACCATCGGAACCGTGATCCTGGGCGCGGTGCTGTTCAACGAGCCGCTGACGGTGCTGAAGGTGGTTTCGGTCGGCGCCATCCTCGCCGGCATCATCGGCCTGCGGCTGCAGATGGGCTGAGCGGCTCCGCCCCGGCCGGCGGCAGCACGGGCGGCCGCCAGCCATAGATCCAGCCATAGCGCCGGTAGAGCCCGGCGCCGCCCCGCGCCCGGATGACCATGTCGCGGGCGAGCCGGGCCGGGCCGGCGAGATGGTAGATGCGGTCCATGCCGAGCGCGGCCTTCTGCACCTGCCGGGTCCGGGGCTGGCGGGCGCGCTCATAGGCCCGCAGCGCGGCCGGCACGTCGCGGCCGGCGCGTTCCAGAAAAAGGCCGAGCACGGTGGCGTCCTCGATCGCCTGCGCCGCGCCCTGGGCGAGGAAGGGCAGCATGGCGTGGGCGGCGTCGCCCAGCAGCGTCACCCGGCCGCTGCCCCAGCTCCGCAGCGGCTCGATATCGCACAGCGCCCAGCGCAGCCAGTGCTCCGGCGCGCCGATCAGCGCCCGCGCCTCGGCGCTCCAGCCGCGGAACAGGCTGGTGAGTTCCTCCGGCGAGGCGCCGATGCCCCAGCCATGGCTGGCGCGCGATTCCGGCGTCGCCACCACGAGGTTGAGCGCCTGTCCCGCCTTGACGGGATAGGCGACGACATGGGCGCGCGGGCCGAGGAACAGCCGCACCGCCGGGTCGCGCAGCCGCTCCGGCACGGCGCCGACCGGCAGGGTGGCGCGCCAGGCCGCCCGGTTGCGGAACACCGGGTCGGACTGCGGGAAGAGGCGGGCGCGCAGGGTGGAGCGCAGGCCGTCCGCCCCCACCAGCGCCTCCGCCTCGATCTGCTCGGTGCGGCCGTCATGGCTGGCGAGCACCGTCACGCCGCGGTCGGACTCGGCGAAATCCTCCACCGTGCGGCCGAGCCTCAGCTCGATGCGGCGCTCGGCGTGCACCGCGGCAAGCAGGGCGCTCTGCAGGTCGGCGCGGTGGATGACGAGGAACGGGCCGCCATAATGCGCCTCGGCGTCGCGGTCGGTGCGGGCTTCGGCAAGAAGCCGGCCGCCGAGCCCGTCGAGGATGCGGAAGGCGCGGGGATGCACCGCGCTGTCGCGCAGCAGATCGAGCACCCCGAGCGCGGCGAGGCAGCGCGTGGCGTTGACGGCGAGCTGGACGCCGGCGCCGGCCTCTTCCAGCTTCAGCGCCCGTTCCAGCACGGTGACGTGCCAGCCCGCGCGGGCGGCGCCGAGCGCGGCCGCCAGCCCGCCGATGCCGGCTCCGGCAATGGCGATGCGCCGCGTCTGGGGCATGGTCGCCGCTCAGGCGGCGGCGGGCACGTCGAACAGGCAGCCCGGAGGGTTGGTGTCGGTGCCGTGGAGGTGGTGATCGTAGCGGTACAGCGTCGAGCAGTAGGGGCAGATGATCTCGTCATCCGAGCCCATGTCGAGGAAGACGTGGGGATGGTCGTAGGGCGGCTTGGCCCCGACGCACATGAATTCCTTCGCGCCGACGCGAATGATCGGAACGCCCGCCGAATTGTGGAAATGAGGAACGACGTGGCCCGCCATGGTGCGCTCGACTCTCTGCTCGACTGATCGCAGGGGCGTGCGGCGGCGAGGCCGGCCCCTCGCCGCGAACATAGCGGTTCCGCCGGCCGGGTCAAAGGGAGGCGCGCCCTTTTGCCCGCCACAATGGCGGATCATATGGGCTGAGACGGCGTTTTCCCCGTGTCGGGGCGCCTTTCCCCTCCCCTTGCCGCGATCTGGAGCCCGAACCGCCCATGCGCCGCCTTCTCGCCTCGCTCGGTCTGCTGCTGGCCTGTGCCGGTGCCGCCCACTGGGTGGTGCCGATGGGCCGGTTCGCGCTCGACCGGGTGATGGCGCGCGAGGACGCCGCGCGCATCGCCGACCTCGCGCTCGACCGGGAGCTGACCGCGCCGCGCGTCGCCGCCGAGATCGACGCGGCGCTCGCCGACGGCGATGGCGAGCTGGCGGCGAGCTTCCTCGCCCTTGCCGACGACCGCCATGTCGCGGTCGACCCGGCGCAGCGGGCGCGGGTGGCGGCCGGGTCGGGCGGGGCCGCCGCGGCGCTGCGCGGGGCCGGCAGCTTCGGGCGCGGCCTCGTCACCGGCACGGCGGACGACCTGCCGGGCCTTGCCGGCGCGGTGGCCGGCGATCTCACCGTATGGGGCGACCTGCGCGACGGCGGCCGCCAGGTTCTGAACTGGGCGCGCGGCGAGGAGGTGGACGACCTCATTCTCGGCCTGTCCGCCGCCGGCATCGCCGCCACCGGCGTCACCTACGCGACGCTCGGCGCCTCGCTGCCGATGCGGGCGGGGCTCAGCGTGCTCAAGGGCGCCCGTCGCGCCGGGCTGATGAGCGCGCGTCTCACCGCCGATGTCGTCCGCGGCCTGCGCCCGGCCGCGCCGGCCGCTGCCCGGCTGGGTGGCGCCGCGGCCGACGGCGCCGGCGCCTCCCGGCTGGCGGCACGGGGGACGGCACGCGGCACGGTTTCGCTGGCCGCGCTCGCAGGCGATCTCGGCGCGGCGCAGGGCAAGGCCGGCACCCGCGCCACGCTGCTCGGCCTGCGCCACCTCGACGGCGCCGGCGACGCCGCCCGGCTGCGGCGGCTGGCGGAGGTGAAGGGCGGCCAGACCCTCGCCATCCTCAAGACGCTGGGCCGTGGCGCGCTGGTGGTGACCGAGGCGATGGCGAAGCTTGCGCTCTGGCTGATCGCCGCCGCCTTCAACCTGCTGGGGCTGGTGACGGCGTTCAACGGCTTCGTGGTGGAGATGTTGCGCCCGCTCTGGCGGCGCCGGGGCCGGCGCCACGGCCGCCCGCGCGGCCGCGATGCGGTGCCGGGGCTCGGCCCGGCGGGCGTACCCTACCGCGCCGCCGCCGCCATGTAGCTTTCCGCCTCCCGCGCCGACATGGCGTCGCCGGCATAGCTGAAGGTGCCGTGCTCCTTCACCTCCCGGGCGGCCCGGGCGAGGGCGCCGAGCGCGGCGCGCGCGAAGGAGCCGCCGACGCTGATGCGCTTCACCCCCGCCGCCTCCAGTTCCGCCACGGTGAAGGTCGGCCCCGCCAGCCCCATCACCACATTGACCGGCCGGGAGAGCGCGGCGCAGACGGCGCGGATCATGGCGAGATCGCGCAGGCCCGGCGCATAGAGCACGTCGGCGCCCGCCGCCTCGAAGGCCTGCAGCCGGCGGATGGTGTCGTCGAGGTCGGGCCGGCCCCACAGGAAGTTCTCCGCGCGGGCGGTGAGCAGGAAGGGGTGGCGGCGGGCCTCCTCCGCCGCGGAGGCCACGCGTTCCACCGCCTGGGCGAAGGGATGGATCGGCTGCGCCGGATCGCCGGTGGCGTCCTCGATGGAGCCGCCGACGAGCCCGGCTTCCGCCGCCAGCCGGACGGTGAGGGCGCAATCTTCCGGGGCGGGACCGAAGCCGTCCTCGAGATCGGCCGAGACCGGCAGCTCCGTCGCCTCCACGATGGCGCGGGCATTGGCGAGGATCATTTCGCGCGGCAGCGCCGCCTGCGAATCCCGCCGGCCGATGGAGAAGGCGAAGCCGGCGCTGGTGGTGGCCAGCGCCTCGAAGCCGAGGGCGGTGAGAATGCGGGCGGAGCCGGCGTCCCATGGATTCGGCATGACGAAAGCGCCCGGGCGCTGGTGCAGGGCGCGGAAGGCGGCATGCCGCGCCGCGCGCCGCGCGGCGAAGGCGGCCTCGGGTCGGTCGCCGGCGTCCGTCGGGGACGGCATGGACGGTGCGGGCGGGGGTGTCGGCATGGATTCGCTCCCTGATCGGCGGCAGGTTAGCGACATCCGAACAAAAAGAGAACATTTAACCCCGGCGGCGCATCGGCCGCGCGCCGGCTTGCGCTTCGCCGCCGCATCGGCCTTGCTGCGCCGGACCGCGCGCCGCGCTTTTCCGCGCCGATGAGGAGACGGACCCGCCCATGCCCAGCTTCCAGCACGACGGCCTCGACTTCGCCTTTCTCGACGAGGGAGAGGGCGAACCGATCCTGCTCATCCACGGCTTCGGCTCCACCAAGGAGGTGAACTGGGTGGGGCCGGGCTGGGTGTCGACGCTGGTGCGGGCGGGGCGGCGGGTCATCGCGCTGGACAATCGCGGCCATGGCGCCTCGGCCAAGCTCTACGACAAGGCGCAGTACGACCCCGACATCATGGCGCGCGACGCCCTCGCGCTGCTCGACCATCTCGGCATCGCCCGTGCGGACCTGATGGGCTACTCGATGGGCGGGCGGATCGGCGCCTGCGTGGCGGTGCAGGCGCCGGAGCGGCTGCGCACCCTCGTGCTCGGCGGCATCGGCCTTCACCTTGTCGAAGGCGCCAGCTTGCCCGACAGCATCGCCGACGCCCTGCTGGCCGACAGCCTCGACGCGGTGAGCGACCCGGTCGGCCGCACCTTCCGCCAGTTCGCCGACCAGACCGGCAGCGACCGCCGCGCCCTCGCCGCCTGCATCCTCGGCTCGCGGCGCAAGCTGCCCAAGGAGGATGTCGCCGGCATCCATGTGCCGACGCTGATCGGGGTCGGCACCCGCGACACCGTCGCCGGCTCGGCGCAGGCGCTGGCGGACATCATGCCCGACGCCCGGGTGGTCGATATCCCCGGGCGCGACCATATGGTCGCGGTCGGCGACAAGGTGTTCAAGGCGGCGGTGCTGGAGTTCCTCGACGCCCATGGCTGAGGCGGCAAAAGCCGAGTCTGCGGAATCGGTTGGCCGCAGCGGCTGAAGCGGCGCGGCAAGAGGGTGGTCCGCACGCGGCCTTTGCCGAATATTATCTTAAATCAATGGGTTGTTGACTCTTTCTGGGAAAGTGAATCCGCCGCGCGGCCTCGCGGCGCGCCGCTGTCCTTCCCACGGGTTACGTGGTTAACTCCGGCGCGCAAGGCACATTCTCGGCGGTCGGACCGCCGCGATGCGCCGGCGCCCGGAACGGTGCCGGTGAACGCCTGTGCCCGCGCCTTCCGCTTCCCGCCGCCTCCACTTCAGGTAGTTCCATGAGCACCCTCGCGATCCGCGGCCGCTTCTTCGACTTCATCGACGATCCCTGGAAGCATGTCGGCCGCGAGGCGGAGGCCGCCCGCTTCCTGCCGGACGGGCTGCTGGTGATCGAGGACGGGCTCATCGCCGATTTCGGGCCCTTCGCGGAGGTGGCGCCGCGCCATGCCGGGGTCGCGATCACGGTCATCGAGGACCGCCTCATCCTGCCCGGCTTCATCGACGGCCACATCCATTTCCCGCAGACCCGGGTGCTGGGCGCCTATGGCGAGCAGCTGCTGCCGTGGCTGCAGAAATGGGTGTTTCCCGAGGAGCTGAAGTACCGCGACCGCGACTATGCCCGTGAGGGCGCCGGGCGCTTCTTCGACGACCTTCTCGCCGCCGGCACCACCACCTGCCAGGCCTTCACCAGTTCCTCGCCGGTGAGCACCGAGGAGCTGTTCGAGGAGGCCGGCCGCCGCAACATGCGCGTCATCGCCGGGCTGACCGGCATCGACCGCAACGCGCCGGCCGAGTTCCTCGACACGCCGGAGAACTTTTACCGCGACAGCAAGGCGCTGATCGCGCGCTACCACCGGCAGGGGCGCAACCTCTACGCCATCACCCCGCGCTTCGCCTTCGGCGCCTCGCACGAACTGCTGGCGGCGTGCCAGCGGCTGAAGCAGGAGCACCCGGACTGCTGGGTGAACACCCATATCTCGGAAAATCCCACGGAATGCCGCGGCGTGCTGGAGCAGCACGCCGACTGCGACGATTATCTCGGCGTCTATGAGAAATACGGCCTTGTCGGCCCCAAATTCTCCGGCGGCCACGGGGTGTGGCTGTCGGACGGCGAGTTCCGCCGGATGTCGGCGAGCGGGGCGGCGGTGGTGTTCTGCCCGTGCTCGAACCTGTTCCTCGGCAGCGGGCTGTTCCGCATCGGCCGCGCCACCGACCCCGCGCACCGGGTGAAGATGTCCTTCGGCACGGACATGGGCGGCGGCAACCGCTTCTCCATGCTCAACGTGCTCGACGATGCCTACAAGGTCGGCATGTGCAACAACACCTTGCTGGACGGCAGCGTCGACCCCGCGCGCAAGGACCTCGCCGAGGCCGAGCGCAACAAGATGTCGCCCTGGCGCAGTTTCTGGTCGATCACGCTCGGCGGCGCCGAGGGGCTCTGCATCGACGAGATGGTCGGCAATTTCCAGCCGGGCAAGGAGGCGGATTTCGTCGCGCTGGACTGGAACGGCGGCCCTCTGGCGCAGCGCTGGCACCAGTCGCTGCTGGCACCGGAATCGGGTCCCGAAACCATGGAGCAGGCGGCCGACGTGCTCTTCGCCATCATGATGGTGGGCGACGACCGGGCGGTGGCGCAAACCTGGGTGATGGGCGAGCGCCTCTACAGCCGGGATTGAGCGCGCGATGGCGGGCGCCGACCGGGCATCGAAGGGCGGGGGCGTGGCGCTGGTGAGCCAGCGCCGCATCGCCGATGGCGGCTATGCCGACTATGCCCGATGGCTCGGCCGGCTTGCCGAGCATCTGCGGGACTGGCCGGGCTTCCACGGGCAGGAGGTGGTGCCGCCGACGCCGCCGGCGCAGCCGGACTGGGTGCTGATCCAGCATTTCGCGCGGGCCGAGGCGGCGCGGGACTGGCTCCGGCACGCCGATTACGGCGCGCTGCTGCGGGAGGTGGAGGGCCATTTCGTCGGCCCGGAGGAGGTGCACCTGCTGAGCGACGGCGGCCCGCGGCCGGCGGCCGCCGCCTCCGCCGTCATTTCCTACCGGGTCGAGCCGGGGCAGGAGGCGGCCTTCCTGGCGTGGCAGCGCGAGATCCAGCGCGCGGAGGCGGATTTTCCCGGCTTTCTCCGCCACAAGATCGAGCGCCCCGTGCCGGGGCTGCACGAGGAATGGATCATCGTTCTCAGCTTCGACAGCGACGAGGCGCTGACGAACTGGCTTCAGTCGGACCAGCGGCGGCGGCATCTGGAGGGCGGGCGTCCCTTCGAGCCCGGTTTCAGCCTGCGGCGCGCCGGGCGCGGCTTCGACTTCTGGTTCCGGGGTCCCGCTGCCGGCGAGCGTTCCGGTCCGCTCGGCATCCTGAAGTCGAATCTGCTCGTGCTGCTGGTGCTCTATCCCGTGGTCTTCCTCTGGAGCGTCTTCATCGGCGGGCCGGTGCTGGGCGGGCTCGGCGTGCCGTTCTGGCTGGCGCTGTTCATCGGCAATCTGGTGAGCACGCAACTGCTCGGCTGGTGGGCGGTGCCGAAGGCGTTCGGCTGGTTCGGCTGGTGGCTGGTGCCGGAGCCGGGCCTTTGGCGGGAGATCGCCGGCTTCGCGCTGCTCGCCGCGCTCTATGCCGCCTCCATGGCGGTCTATGCCGCGATTCTCGGCTGGAACGCCGGGTAGGGCAGGCCCGCGCGGCCTGCACGGACCGGGGGCTGGACGGCGTAGGCTCGCCACCCCAATTGTGCTAGGACGGTTGCCAACGCCCGGGCCACTGGCCCGCCGCATGTTCAGGTGATCCCATGGCGCAGACATCGCTGCACGTCGTCGAACCGCCCCCGCGCACCCTCGACAAGGTCGACCCGGTGTGGGCGCGCATCCGTCGCGAAGCCGAGGAGATGGCGGCGCGCGAGCCGGCGCTGGTCAGCTTCATCTTCTCCACCGTGCTCTACCACCAGTCGCTGGAGCGCGCGGTCGCGCACCGAATTTCCCAGCGGCTGCACCATGTCGACGTGCCGGGCGAGCTGATCCGGCAGGCCTTCGACGAAGCCTTCGCCGCCGAGCCGGACATCGGCATCGCCATACGCGCCGACATCATGGCGGTGTGCGACCGCGACCCCGCCACCACCCGGGCGCTGGAGCCGCTGCTCTATTACAAGGGCTTCCACGCCATCCAGACCCACCGGCTCGCGCACTGGCTGTGGACGCAGGGACGTCGCGACTTCGCGCTCTACCTGCAGAGCCGCTCCTCCAGCGTGCACCAGGTCGACATCAACCCGGCGGCGCGGATCGGCCGTGGCCTGTTCTTCGACCACGCCACCGGCATCGTCGTGGGCGAGACCGCGGTGATCGAGGACGACGTCTCCATTCTTCAGGGCGTCACGCTGGGCGGCACCGGCAAGGAGCATGGCGACCGCCACCCGAAGATCCGCCGCGGCGTGCTGATCGGCGCCGGCGCCAAGGTGCTCGGCAATATCGAGGTGGGTCACTGCGCCCGCGTCGCCGCCGGCTCGGTGGTGCTGAAGCCGGTGCCGGCGAAATCCACCGTGGCCGGCATTCCGGCGAAGGTGGTGGGGGAAGCGGGCTGTTCCGAACCCTCGCGGCAGATGAACCAGATGTTCGACGTGTTCGACATGCCTTTCCTCGGCGAGGCGATCTGAACGGCGTCCCCGCTTTTCTCCGGCCGCGGCCCTTGCGCCGCGCCGGGGCCGCCCGCGGGTTGCGCCGGGCGCCTCGGCGTGGCAAGCCTGCGCCCGGTTCAACGGTTCACGGGAGCACGGACTTTGGAGAAGAAGGATCTCGAGCGCGTCCAGACCTATATGCGCCGCCTGTTCGGCAATGCGCAGATCCGGGTCGTCGCGCGCCCGAAGAAGAAGGATTCGGCCGAGGTCTATATCGGCGACGAGTTTATCGGCGTGATGTTCGAGGACAAGGAAGACGGCGACCTCTCCTATAACTTCCAGATGGCCATCCTCGATACCGATCTGGAAGACTGAGGCGTTTCGTGACGATCTATGCGCTCGACGGCGTCGAACCCGAACTTCCGGCCGCCGGGCGCTACTGGGTGGCCCCGGATGCCGCCGTCATCGGCAATGTCCGCCTCGGCGACGAGGCGAGCGTGTGGTTCGGCGCGGTGATCCGTGGCGATAACGAGCTGATCGACCTCGGGGCGCGGGTGAATGTGCAGGAGCTGTGCATGCTCCACACCGACCCCGGCTTCCCCATGACCCTCGGCGCGGACTGCACCATCGGCCACCGCGCGATGCTGCATGGCTGCACCGTGGGGGAGGGGAGCCTGATCGGCATGGGCGCCACCCTGCTCAACGGCGCCCGTATCGGCGCGAACTGCCTGGTGGGCGCCAACACCCTCATCACCGAGGGCAAGGAATTTCCCGACAATGTGCTGATCGTCGGCTCGCCCGGCCGGGTGGTGCGCGAGCTGGACGCCGCGACGGTGGAGCGGCTGCGCCGCACCGCCGGCCACTATGTCCGCAACTGGCGCCGCTTCGCCGGCGGCCTGGTCCGCCTCGGCTGACCAATCCCGCTGCCGCTTTCCGCCGGGCGGCAGGAAGCGGCGATAGGGTTCAGTTGCGCCCGACCGTCGCCGGTGCCCGGGCATCGCCCAGCGAGACCCAGCGATCCGGCTGGCCCTGCATCTGCCGCTTCACATAGCGATAGGGCGTGTCGAGCCAGGAGCGGACCTTGTCGTTCTGGTTGTCCAGCACGAGGTCGCCGCGGTCGGTGACCACCGTCAGCACCGAGTGCCCCTCGCCGTTGACGTCGCGCACCACGGTGATCAGCAAGGTTTCGGCGGGCCAGCCAAGCCCGATCAGGGTGCGGCGTTTCAGCAGCACGTAGTCTTCGCAGTCGCCATAGCCGTCATCAGGGTAAGCCCAGTATTCGACCACGCCATAGTGATCGAGATCGGTCATCGGCTTGATCCGGGCGTTGATGTCGGCGTTCACCGCGACGAGCTGGCTGAAGCCGGCCTGGTCGAGCACCACCTGCCCGCCGCGGTCATTGGCATGGCCGCATTCGGCCGGCTGCGCCTGGCAGAACTGCACATAGCCGAGCGGCGGGCTGGTCTCGCGCCCGGTGCTCATGCTGCTCACGCCATACGACGCCGAGGGCGGCAGCATGGCGAAGTGAAGCCTCTCGCCCTGCTGCTGCGCCTGCGCCGGAGTCGCGCCGGCAATCCCCGCGCCGCCCAGAAGGGCCGCACCGGCAATTGCCGCGATCAGGGCCCGTTCGAGCCTCTTCTTCATCGCGCACCTCATTTCCTGTCCATGAGGCGATATTCGCACAGCCGATTTTATCTTGGTCTAAGCTGATAGAGCGATTCAGACATACCGGGGACAGACATTGTTAATGCCTGTTTTGCTTGTCGTTAACCAGTAATGGCTCGTTAATATTGCGAGATTCTTGACGGCCTGCGGGCCGCCGGGACGGGCGGGCGGCGGCGCGAGGCGGTGCTTTCGCTTGCGGAGGGGCGGACTGGCGCCTATGTCAGCGCCGTGCTTGACCCAACCTCGATGCCCCGGCCGCGGCGCCAGCCTGTCTTCAATGTGCCCGCGGTGATCACCGCGCTCGGCGTCGTCATGCTCGTGGTCCACGGGGTGCGCAGCCTGCTCGGCCCCGAGGCGGACACCTGGGTGCTGCTGCAGTTTGCCTTCATCCCCGCGCGCTACGAGCCGGCCTATATCGGCGAAGCGCTCGGCCCGGATGTCTGGACCTTCGTCTCCTACGCCTTCCTGCATGGCAGCCTCGCCCATATCGGCATCAACCTGCTGTGGATGGTGGCGTTCGGCAGCCCGGTCGCCCGCCGCTTCGGCGTCGGCCGGTTCCTCGCCTTCTTCGCGGTGACGGCCGCGGCCGGGGCGGTGGCGCACCTGCTGACCCACCAGGGCGAGATCGTGCCGCTGGTGGGCGCGTCGGGTGCGATCGCCGGCTTCATGGCGGGGGCGGTGCGCTTCATCTTCGCGGCGCCGGGATTCGCGGGCATGGGCCCGCAGGGTTTCGAGCACACGATGCGGCAGCCGGCGGCCCCGCTCGGCGTGGTGTTGCGCGACCGCCGCGTCATCGGCTTCGTCGCGGTGTGGTTCCTCATCAATATCGGGATCGGCGTGGGCTTGCCGGTCGGGACCGAGGCGGGCGGCACCATCGCGTGGCAGGCCCATATCGGCGGCTTTCTCGCCGGGCTGCTGCTGTTCCCGCTGTTCGACCCGCTGCCGCGGCTGAGGAGCGATGCCGACGTCGACCGCTTCTTCGACGGCGACCGCGCCTGATCGCCGCGGCGGCGTCAACGCCCGATTGAAACTCCCTATTGCCCGGGAAACCGGATGGACGGATCATCTTCGCCCGGGGAGCCGCTTCGGCGGCCCTCAAGGAGCGCGCGACGGTTGAATGATCGCGCGCCTTTCAAGGAGGAAGACCATGACCGTTCGATCGATCATCAATGCCAAGGGGCAGGATGTCCTGACCATCATGCCCGACGCCCCGCTGCGCGAGGCCGCCCGCCTGCTCGCCGAGAACCGCATCGGCGCTATCGTGGTGGTGGACGGCAGCCGCCGCGTCGTCGGCATCCTTTCCGAGCGTGACGTGGTGCGCGTGGTCGGGCTCGACGGGCCGGAACGGCTGGAGGACACCGTCGACACCGTCATGACCCACAAGGTGGTCACCTGTGACGGCAGCGAGACCGTCCATCAGGTGATGGAGAAGATGACGGCGGGCCGCTTCCGCCATATCCCCGTCGTCACCGCGGGCCGGCTGGTCGGCATCATCTCGATCGGCGACGTGGTGAAGCACCGCGTGGCGGAGATGGAGCGCGAGAGCCACGCCATGCGCGAATACATCATGTCGACCTGAGCGGCGCGTGCCTCAGAAGCGCGGCGTGTCGGTTTTGCCCGGCACGCCGTAGACCGCCTCGGGATCGAACAGCTTGCCGCCGTCGTTCACCGCCAGCGTCAGCTCGGGGGTGGGGCGCGCGCCCAGCGGCACGGAACGGAAGAAGCAGGAGCGATGCCCGGTGTGGCAGGCCGCCCCGGGCCCGGCCATGCGCACGCGCATCACCACGGCGTCCTGGTCGCAGTCGACCCGCAGCTCGACCACGCTCTGCACGTGGCCGCTGCTCTCGCCCTTCTTCCAGAGGCGGCGGCGGGAGCGGCTGAAGTAATGCGCTTCGCCGGTCTCGATCGTCAGCGCCAGCGCCTCGGCGTTCATGTGCGCGACCATCAGCACCTCGCCGTTTCCGGCATCGACGGCGACGGCGGTGATGAGGCCGTCGCGGTCGAATTTCGGACGCAGGCGATCGCCTTCCTCCGTCGCCGCCTTGTCGGCGGCCGGAGCGAACAGGGCCTCGCTCATGACGGCCTCAGACGCGCACCCCGCGCACGAGGCTGAGGAAGCGGATCTGCTCCTGAGGATCGTCGCGGAAAATGCCGGTGAACTGGGTGGTGATGGTGGAGGCGCCCTGCTTCTGGATGCCGCGCATCGCCATGCACATGTGCTCCGCCTCGATCAGCACGGCGACGCCGCGCGGCTTTAGCGCCTCGTCGATCGCGGTGATGATCTGCGAGGTCATGTGCTCCTGGGTCTGCAGGCGGCGGGCGTAGAGATCCACCACCCGGGCGATCTTCGACAGGCCGACCACACGCTCCACCGGGAAATAGGCGACATGCGCCTTGCCGACGAACGGCACCATGTGGTGTTCGCAGTGCGAGTGGAAGGTGATGTCCTTCACCAGCACCATGTCGTCGAAGTTCCCGATCTCGCCGAAGGTGCGGTCGAGCACGCTCTCGTCGGGTATGCGGTAGCCGCTGAAGAGCTCCTCATAGGCCTTCACCACCCGCTTGGGCGTGTCGAGCAGCCCTTCGCGGCTGGGGTCGTCGCCGGCCCACGCGATCAGGGTGCGCACCGCGGCCTCCGCCTCCTCGCGGCTCGGCCGGGGCAGCTCCTGGGCTGAGGCCGCGCGGGCCTCCTCTTCACGCTTTGCTCGCTGCATCAGAGATTTAAGCACGGCATCCATGACGAACTCCGTTCGACGGCGCTTTGACTACCGGAGCGCCGGGGTGTCACCGGTTGCGATCGCCATGTGGGTGCGGCATGGCCGGTCTTCACCGAGCCCACCGCCGAACAGGGCACATGCCAGATGGCGCCGGGGCAGCGCCCGCCGTGGGAGCGAGCCGCTTCCGTCACCAACTCTGCACTCCTATATAGGGGAGCAACAAAGGGCCGCAACAGCAGCTTATACGCTGCCCCTACTCGGCGGATGACCGGACTCATGATCAACGACGTTTATAATCGCAGGATTCTGGAACTGGCGGCAGACATACCACGGCTGGGCCGTCTTCCGCATCCCGATGCCACAGCAACCGCGCATTCAAAGCTTTGCGGTTCCACCGTCACGATCGACCTTGCGGTGCGCGACGGCGTGGTCACCGATTTCGCCCATGAGGTGCGGGCCTGCGCGCTCGGTCAGGCATCGTCCTCCATCATGGCGGGCCTCGTGGTCGGCTCCACGGCGGAGGAACTGCGGACGGTGCGCCAGAGCATGCGCCGGATGCTGAAGGAAAACGCCGCGCCTCCCGACGGGCGATGGGCGGAACTCGCGGTGCTGGAGCCGGTGCGCGACTATAAGGCGCGCCACGCCTCCACCCTTCTGACCTTCGACGCGGTGGTCGACGCGCTCGACCAGATCGACGCCAGGGCCGCCGCGAAGGCCGCCGCCCCGAGCCCTGCGACCGCGGGCTGAGTACCGGCGCAGCCTCGCCACCCCTGCGGCCCCGCCTGCCATGTCAGCGTTCGGTGAAGAAGGTGAACAGCACCTTGCCGTCGGCGCCGGTGAGGCAGAGGAAACGGTTGGCGCGGTCGGAGCGGTCGCGCTGGATATAGGCTTCCCCCATCATGACCCCCTTGACCTCGGTGTCGCCGAGCTTCGAGTTCGCCTCGGCGATGGTGAGGCCGTCGACATCGATGAAGATGTCGTCGATGGAGGGTGAGGCCTGCTTCAGCCGGGCCAGCGCCTGCACCTTGCAGTCGGCAACCTTCTGCATGTCGGGGTCGGGCTCAGTGGCCGCCGGTTCGGTGCCCGCCGCGGTGGGCGGCACGGGTGCCTCGGCGGCGGCGGGCTTCTCCGGTGGCGCCGGCGCCGGGGTGGAGGTGGCGGCATCAGCCGGCCGCGCCGTCGGGACGGGCCCTTCGACGGCGGGCTTCTGCGGCGGCGCCGGTGTGATGGCCGGAGCGGGACCGACCTGGGGCGGCGCCGCGCTTTGCGCCAGCGTGGTCGCGTGGACCGGCCCGGCATGCCCGCCCAGCGCCGCGACCAGGATCGCGGCAAGGGTGATGGCACTCGGGAAGCGGTGGATCGGCATGGGCAGGCTCCTCGCTCGTGGCGTCGTGCCTGCTTAAATGCGCCGGTCGGTAAGCGGTTCCCGAAGACGCGGCTCAGTCGGCATAGCCGAGCGCGTGGCGCAGCTCGGTCTTCGCCGCGGCGAAGTCCTTCTGGAACTGCGGGTCGCGCATTTCCTGGGCGGCGATCAGCGATCCGGCGATCCGGCCGGCCTGGATGTCGCTGGCGTAGTGGATGCCCCCGACGATGCGGTTGTTGGCGTAGTCGGCGGCGCGGGCGAAGATGGCGGCGCTCTTCTCCGGCACCATATTGGCGAGCACGATGGCGGTGAGATAGGCGAAGCTGGCATGGCCGCTGGGATAGGCGCCGCTGGTCGACAGCTTCACCGCCGGCTTGATGCGGCTGTCGGCGAGGTGCGGACGCGGGCGCTTCCACATGTCCTTGGCGGGATCGACGATGAAGCCTTCATCGGCATCGACACGCGCAAAGAAGGCCGTGACGACGGGCAGCTTTTCCGCGGTGAAGTTCGGCCCCATCACCTCGGCGAAGCGGAACACGTTCTCGACGACGTCGGCCTGCGCGGCGGCGACCTGCTCGGGGGTGCGGCTTTGCTGGATGGCGAGCAACTGCTCGATTTCCGCCTGCGTGGTCGCGGAATCGGTCGCGGGCGGCGGCGCGAGGATTTTGGTGAGGTCGAGCTGCTCGCGGGTGATGTAGTTTCCGCCATCCGCCAGGCAGGGCGTGATGAGCAGGACGAGAAGGGTGGACAAAACGGCGATGCGGCGCATGAGGGCCTCCGGGCCATGAATCGAAGTGGCGAACCTAGCCGGGCGGACGTGACGCGCGCATGTCATGGAGCTGTCGTCAGCACCGTTTCCGGCGCGGGAACAAGATGCTGGAACGTTTACCCATGGTCATGGTGAAACACGTTGCCCGCATTCCCGAATATGTTCTGCGCGGGCTCGTGTTGACCTACCGTTATACATTGTCGTCCTTCATGGGCCGGCAGTGCCGCTATTTGCCGACCTGCTCGGAATTCGCCGAAGAGGCGCTGTCGCGTCACGGCGCCTGGGCCGGCGGCTGGATGGCGGCGGGCCGGGTCTGCCGATGCCACCCCTGGGGCGGCTCGGGCTTCGAGGCGGTGCCGGTGGAATTGCCGCGCCATGCCCGCTGGTATATGCCGTGGCGTTACGCGCGAAGGCCGCGGCCGAGCCCGCAGGGCCGGTGATCCCGGGCCGGATCCGCGCCCGCGCGACGACACCAACATGCCTACCTGCGCGGTTCGCAGGAGTGGGCCGGAGAGACGCTGATGATCCACCTGACATTCCCCGATGGCGCTGTGCGCGACTTCGCCCCCGGCACCACCGGCGCCGAGGTTGCCGCCTCGATCGCCAAGTCGCTGGCCAAGAAGTCGTTGGCGGTGAAGCTTGACGGCACGCTGGCCGACCTGTCCGATCCCATCACCGCGGATGCGCGGTTCGAGCTGGTGACCCGCGAGAGCCCCGAGGCGCTGGAGCTGATCCGCCACGACGCCGCCCATGTGCTGGCGGAGGCGGTGCAGGCGCTGTGGCCGGGTACCCAGGTGACCATCGGCCCCGTCATCGAGAACGGCTTCTATTACGACTTCTTCCGCAACGAGCCCTTCACGCCCGAGGATTTCGCCGCGATCGAGAAGAAGATGCGCGAGATCATCGCCCGCGACGCCCCCTTCACCAAGGAGGTGTGGAGCCGGGACGAGGCCAGGCGCGTCTTCGCCGAGAAGGGCGAGGCGTTCAAGGTCGAGCTGGTGGACGCCATCCCGGCGGACCAGTCGATCCGCATCTACCGGCAGGGCGCGTGGTTCGACCTCTGCCGCGGCCCGCACATGCCGAGCGTCGGCAAGGTCGGCACCGCCTTCAAGCTGATGAAGGTGGCGGGCGCCTATTGGCGCGGCGATGCCCGCAACCCGATGCTCACCCGCATCTACGGCACCGCCTGGCGCACCCAGGAGGAACTCGACGCCTATCTCCACCAGCTGGAGGAGGCCGAGAAGCGCGATCACCGCCGGCTCGGCCGCGAGATGGACCTGTTCCACTTCCAGGAGGAGGGGCCGGGCGTCGTGTTCTGGCACCCGAAGGGCTGGAGCCTGTTCCAGAACCTCGTCGCCTATATGCGCCGGCGCCTGCGCGCCGACTATGACGAGGTCAACGCCCCGCAGGTGCTCGACAAGTCGCTGTGGGGGACCTCCGGCCACTGGGGCTGGTACAAGGAGAACATGTTCAAGGTGCAGTCCGCCGGCACCAACGAGGACAATGAACGGGTCTTCGCCCTCAAGCCGATGAACTGCCCCGGCCATGTGCAGATTTTCAAGCACGGGCTGAAGAGCTACCGCGACCTGCCGATGCGCCTCGCCGAATTCGGCGCGGTGCACCGCTACGAGCCCTCCGGCGCGCTGCACGGGCTGATGCGGGTGCGCGGCTTCACCCAGGACGACGCCCACATCTTCTGCACCGAGGAGCAGATGGCGGCGGAGTGCCTGAAGATCAACGATCTCATCCTCTCCACCTACGCCGATTTCGGCTTCGAGGAGATCGTGGTGAAGCTGTCCACCCGCCCGGAGAAGCGGGTCGGTTCCGACGCGGTGTGGGACCACGCCGAAGAGGTGATGACGCAGGTGCTGAAGACCATCGAGGCGCAGTCCGGCGGCCGCATCAAGACCGGCATCCTGCCGGGCGAGGGCGCCTTCTACGGCCCGAAATTCGAATACACCCTGCGCGACGCCATCGGCCGCGAATGGCAGTGCGGCACCACGCAGGTCGATTTCAACCTGCCGGAGCGGTTCGGCGCCTTCTATGTCGATGCCGACGGCCAGAAGAAGACGCCGGTGATGATCCACCGCGCCATCTGCGGCTCGATGGAGCGGTTCACCGGCATCCTCATCGAGCATTTCGCCGGGCATTTCCCGCTCTGGCTGGCGCCGGTGCAGGCGGTGGTGACGACCATCACCTCGGAGGGCGACGACTACGCCCGCGAGATCGCGGCGCTGGCGAAGAAGGCGGGGCTGCGGGTCGAGCTCGACGTGCGCAACGAAAAGATCAACTACAAGGTGCGCGAGCATTCGCTGGCCAAGGTGCCGGCGCTGATCGTGGTGGGCCGCAAGGAGGCGGCGGAGCGGACGGTGTCCATTCGCCGCCTCGGCTCTCCCAACCAGACCACGCTGACGCTGGACGAGGCGCTCGCCGCCCTCTTGGCCGAGGCGCAGTCGCCGGACGTGGTGCGCGCCGCCGACTGAGCGGCGCGAGAGGTCCATGTTAAGGCGCGGGCACCGTCCGCGCCTTTTTCATTGATGTACCGGGGTTCTTTACCGCGCCAGTCGCCACGGCGGGCGGCGCGAACTTCCAGCCGTCTCGCCCGTTGACCCCGGTGAAAAACCGGGAGGAACGCATGGAAGTCGTCTATCCCATCGGGATTCTGCTGCGGCTGGTGGCGCTGGTCTACGCGACGATGCAGTCGCGCAAACGCCGGCAGGCCAAGGACCGTGTCCTGCCGGAGGGGCGCGTCGACGAGGTGGCGCGCGAACGCAGCGACGTGCTGTAGCCGCGCCGACCCCCAGTCGCCGCGGCGCGCGGTTCAGCCGCCGAGCGCCTGACGGATTTCGGCGGCGAGGGCGGCGATCTCCAGCGCGCCCTTGGAGCCGGGGTCGGTTTCCTGGATCGTCCGTCCCGCCCCCATGCTCGCGGCAAAACCGACGCGGCTGCCGAGCCGGGTCTGGGCGGCGGGGTGGCCAAGGGCGCGGATGGCGGCGCTCATTTCTTCCGTCAGCCCCACCCGCGATACCGCTCGGTTGATGACGATCAGCGAAGCGGTGCCTTCCTTCGCGATCATCTCCAGCGTCGGCGCGGTGGCCCACAGGTCGATCGGCGTCGGCTGCACCGGCACCGCGACCAGACTGGCTGCTTCGATGGCGGGGCGGGATTCGATGTCGGATTTGGGCGGGGTGTCGATGACCACGAGGTCATAGTCGCGGGCCAGACTGCGGGCCTCGCGGCGGGCGCCCCAGCCGCTGGCGGTGCGGAAGTCCAGCCCGGTGGCGTCCTCGCCCAGCGACGTTTCCCGGGCTTCGAACCACTCGCCGAGGCTGCCCTGCGGATCGCAATCCAGCAGCGCGACCCGCCCGCCGCCGGCCAGCACGAAAGCGACCGCGAGATGGGCGGCGAGGGTTGTCTTGCCCGAGCCGCCCTTCTGCTGCGCGATGGTGATGATCCTGCCGGCCATGGCGCCCCAATCCCCTGCCGCAGCGTCGCACCCTTCCGGCCCGTTCCGCAAGCGGCGGACCGTCGCGGGACAGGTGTTCAGCCCGCTTTCGGCGGGGTGGTCTGGTTCGGCTGCGGCTTCTGCTGCTTCACGATGTCCGACACCTTGGTGCCGTTGCCGAGCACCACGACCCGCGCGCCGACCTGAACCCGGTTGTAGAGGTCGATGGCGTCCTGGTTGATCATGCGGATGCAGCCGGACGACACGTTGGAGCCGATCGAATAGGGCTCCACGGTGCCGTGGATGCGGAACAGCGTGTCCTTGCCGCCCTGCCACAGATACATGGCGCGCGCTCCGAGCGGATTGCCCGGCCCGCCATGCATGCCGATGCCGCTCTGGAGCTGGGTGAGCTGCGGCTTGATGTCGGGGCGCCGGTCGATCATCTCCTTGGGCGGATACCAGTCCGGCCATTCCTGCTTGGAGTTGATCGTCGCCTCGCCCGACCACGCAAAGCCCGCCTTGCCGACACCCACACCGTAGCGAATGGCGCGTCCGCCCGGCTGCACGAAGTAGAGGAACTTGTTCTGCGGGTCGACGACGACGGTTCCCGGCGGCTCGGTGGTGACGAAGTCCACCTCCTGACGGAGATATTTGCGGTCGAGCTTCTTGGTGTCGATGCCGGCGACGGGGAACTTGTCCTGCATCGGGCCATAGTCCGGCGCGATGAAGCCCAGCGACGACATGGTGATCGGCGTGGCCGGCAGCACCGACGTCGTCGGCAGGTAGGCCGAGGGGGCCGGCGTCGAGGTGGACTGGCATCCCGCCAGGCCGATGGCGACGCTGGCCACGCAGAGGCCGGCAAGGAGGCGGCGGCGAGAATGGCGCATGGGAAGGTGAGGCTCCGGAATCAGGTCTGCGCCAATGTTAGCCGCTGGGCCTCTCCCCGGGTATTGCAGCGGCGCCACGGCGCAGAATTCTCTGCGTAGATTCAAGAATATGCCGGTGCCGCCCCGCCTCCCGCCAGGCCTCATGGCCGCGGCACGGACTTCACCCTGTCCACCCACGAATAGTCGAAATAGCCGCCACGGGCGACGGGTTGCAGCCGCTCCGCCTGAAGCAGGCCTTCTTCGATGAAGCGGTCGTCGATGTGGACGCCGACGATCTCGCCGAGAACGAGGAAGCTTTTCGAGTCGACTCCGTTGGAATCCTTGAGCCGGATGGTTTCGATGTAGCGGCATTCCAGCGCGCAGGGCGAGGCCGCGACGCGGGGAGGGGCGACGAGGCGGGAGGGCGCCTTCTCCAGCCCGGCAAGATCAAACTCGCTCTCGCTCGCGGGGATGGCCTTGGCGGTGAGGTTCACCTGCTCCAGAAGCGGCAGGGTCGCGAGGTTGCAGACGAATTCGCCGCTGGTCTCGGCATTTCGCATCGAATGCTTCGCGCCCGAGGAGGAGAAGCCGACGATGTCGGGCGATTCGCTCAGCAGGTTGAAGAAGGAATAGGGCGCCAGATTCGCGGTGCCGTCCGGCGCGAGGGTCGAGATCCAGCCGATCGGCCGGGGGGTGACGATCGCCTTGAGCGGCCCGAACGGCAGGCCATGATTGGCGAGACGAGGCTCGTAGAACATGCGGCGGCTCCCAGCGGTCAGAAGCGGGTGACGATGTCGGCGAGAGCCGGGCGGGGGCGGTCCTCCTGCGCGCGGGCCAGCGTGCCGATATGCACGAAGCCGACGAAGCGTTCCGCCTCGGCGAGCCCGAAGGCGCTGCGCACCCGCGCATCATAGGCGTACCATTCGGTCAGCCAGGTGCCGGCGTAGCCCATGGCGTGCGCCGCCAGCAGCAGCAGGGTGCAGGCGGCGGCGCCGGACATGAGCTGCTCCCATTCCGGTATTTTGACATGGGCACCTGCCCGCGACACCACGGCGATCACCAGCGGCGCGCGGGAGAGGCGGGTGCGTTCGATGGCGAGCCGGTCGGCGTCGGCCCCGGGATTGTCGCGCGCGAACACGGAGGCGATGGCTTCGCCGGCGCGCGCCTGCGCCTCGCCCTCAATGACGATGAAGCGCCACGGCGCCAGCTTGCCATGGTCGGGCACGCGCGAGGCGATGGCGAGCATGCGGTCGATCTCCGCCGGGGAGGGGCCGGGGGCGACGAGATCGAAGATCTTCGGGCTCTTGCGGGTTTCGAGCAGGGTCAGAGCGTCGGTCATGGTGGGATCGTTCCTCGTTCTCTCCCGCGGTAGCACGCCCCCAGCGCCCCTCCAAGGCGGCAGCCCGCTTCGCCGTTCCAGCGGAAAGCGACGACTTGAATTCGCCCCGGTTTGCGGGCACGAGTTCGCATCATGCAGTCGCCTCGTCTTCCCCTCCCGATGCTGCGCCGCTACGGCATTCCGGCACGTTGCGCCGCGTCAGGCGGCGCACGGCGCGCCGCCGTGCGTGGGCTGATCGTGCTGCTGGCGCTCGCGCCTGCTGCCGCCTCGGCGCAGAACGCCACGGTGAAATCCGGCACGCTGTCCGGCGGGATGTCTCAGGTCATGCCGTTCAGCGGCGTTCCCGGCTCGGCGAGCCGGGTGCCGCCGATGAGCGGATTCGCCCCGGCGCCGATCCTCTCCCCCGGCACCGCCCCGCCGGTGGGGGCGGGCACGGCGCGCGATCCCCACACCGTCCTGCCGCAGCCGCCGGCCGGCAAGGCGGCGATCGGGGTGAGTGCCCGCTTCGGCGCCAACGAGCCGCTGATTCCGCGCGGGCTGGTGTGGCGGGTCTTCGCCGACAAGCCGGAAGCCTCCGGCGCCTATCCGCTGGTGGCCGAGGCGGTCGATCCCTCGCCGGTGTTCTTTCTCTCGCCCGGCGGCTATGTGGTTCACGTCTCCTATGGCCTTGCCAGCGCGGTGCGCCGCCTCGTCGTCGGCTCCAGCTCGCGGCGCGAGCAGTTCGACCTCGAAGCCGGCGCCATGAAGCTGCAGGGCGACGTGAACGACGTGCTCATTCCCGCGCAGAAGGTGACGTTCGATATTTTCGAGGGCAGCTTCCTGCAGGGCAAGACCTCGACCCGGCCCTACTTCCGCGACGCCGAATCCGGCTCCGTGGTCGTGCTGCCCGCCGGCAGCTACCATGTCGTCTCGACCTATGGCGAAGGCAACGCGGTGATTCAGGCCGACCTCACCGTGCAGCCGGGAAAGCTCACCGACGCCACCATCCATCACCGCGCCGCCGAGATCACCCTGAAGCTGGCGGCCAAGGCCGGTGGCGAGGCGTTGAGCGACACCCAGTGGTCGGTGCTGACGCCGGGCGGCGACACCATCAAGGAATCCATCGGCGCCACGCCCACCTTCGTGCTGGCCGAAGGCGGCTACACCGCCATCGCCCGCAACGACGGCAAGACCTACAGCAAGGAGTTCGAGGTCCAGGCCGGCAACAACACAGCGATCGAGCTCTCCGTGGAAGCCAATGCCGGGTTGCCGCAGCAGCCGACGGGCGACATTCAGGAATAAGCCGGCACGGCCCGGCGTTCCGGCGCCGTGCCACCGGCCTCGCCGGGCGCCGGCCGACCTCAGCAGTCGAACTGTTCGCGCAGGATGCGCTCGTCGATGGAGTGGTCGGGGTCGAATAGCATGGTCATGGACGAGGCGGCATCGAGCCGGGCGCGAACCTTCACGACGCTCAGAACCTGGAAATGATCGGCGGTGGCGTTCACCGGGCGCTTTTCCGCCTCCAGCACCTCGATTTCCACCACCGCCCTGTCCGGCACCAGCGCCCCGCGCCAGCGCCGCGGGCGAAAGGCGGAGATCGGCGTCACCGCCAGCAGCGGCGTGCCGATGGGCAGGATCGGGCCCTGCGCCGAGAGATTGTAGGCGGTGGACCCCGCCGGCGTTGCGACCAGCACGCCGTCGCAGATCAGCTCCTCCATCCGCACCTTGCCGTCGATGGCGATGCGCAGCTTCGAGGCCTGATAGGACTGGCGGATGAGCGACACCTCATTGATGGCCGGGGCGCGGTGGACCGCGCCCTTCGAATCCGTCGCCTCCATCATCAGCGGATGGATGTCGACCCGCTGCGCCTCGGCGATGCGATCCGGCAGGTGGTCGAGACGGTAGGCGTTCATGAGGAACCCGACCGAGCCGCGGTTCATGCCGTAGATCGGGATGCCGGTATCGCGGAAGCGATGCAGGGTCTGGAGCATGAAGCCGTCGCCGCCCAGCGCGACGACGACGTCGGCATCTTCCGGCGCGACGCCGCCATAGCGGGCGGCGAGATGGGCACGGGCTTCCCCGGCATCGCGCGCCTCGCTCGCGACGAAGGCGATTCGGCCATATGCTGGCCGGGCGGAGCCGGATGGCGCGGCCGACTCACCGGGTTCGAGCCCGTCGAGGCGGGGGCGGGCGGCATGGTTCATCTGGCAGGCCCGATGCACGAGGATGGATGGCGGTGCCGGATAACGCATATAGCACAATCGTCGTCTACACGACGTGGCCATCTGCCCTCGATGCCGAAGCGGCAGGCCGCGCTATTGTCGCCGATGGTCTGGCCGCCTGCGCCAACATACTTCCCGGCCTGATCGCGCTGTCGCGCGTTCAGGGCGAGGTCGAGCGCGCCGAAGAGGTGCTGATGCTGCTCAAGACGACGGCGGCGCTCGCCGGCCCGGTGGCGCAGGCGGTGCGGGCCCGCCATCCCTATGAGACGCCCGCCATCCTTATTCTGCCGGTCGCGGGCGGAGATGCCGCCTATCTCGGCTGGATCGGCGAGGCGACGCAGCTGTGAGGCGTCCCGCAGCGGCGGTCACGGCTCTTCGGGCGCCCGCAGATAGGCCTCGACCGGGCCGCGGAGCTTCACCGTCATCGGGTTGCCGGCGCGGTCGCGGGCCTTGCCGACCGACACACGGATCCAGCCCTCGCTGATGCAGTATTCCTCGACGTTCGTCTTCTCCACGCCCTTGAAGCGGATGCCGACGCCTTTCTCGAGCAGGTCGGCATCGTAGAACGGGCTGGTGGGGTCGCTCGAAAGGCGGTCGGGCAGGGTGTCGGCCATGGATGGCTCCTCAGGTCAGGCACGCGCGGCTGCGGGGTGGCGGGAGACATAGCCGCCCCCGCCTCCGAAGCCAACCGGTCGCGCCGCCCTCAGAGCACGGGGCTCCAGTCCGCCGGCACGAAGCGGTAGCCCTCGCCGTCCTTGGCGGCATGGCCGAGGGCGGGGAAGGGGAAGTGATAACCCGTCACCAGCAGGCGCTCGGCGGCGAGCATGTCGTAGACGCGGCGGCGGGTCTCGATCGCCTTGGCCGGGTCCATGTCGTACTGCACTTCCCATTCGGGATGGGTGACGAACAGCGCCGGCAGGTTGGTGACGTCGGCCTGGACGAAGACCTTGTCGTTACCCGAGGCCAGCACGAAGGAAGTGTGGCCGGGCGTATGGCCATAGGTCGCCACCGAGGTGATGCCCGGCGCGATCTCCTTGTCGGCGTCGAACCGCTGCACCCGGGTCTCGATATCCTTGAACACCCGGCGCACATTCTTGAAGGCTGCCTGACGGGCCTCCGGGGCGCGGCTCATCTCGCCCTCGTCCATCCAGTAGGCCCACTCCGCCGCCGGCACCAGCACTTCGGCATTGGGGAACGCCAGCGCACCCTCGTCGTCACGCAGGCCGTTGATGTGATCGGGATGGAAGTGGGAGATGATGACGGTGTCGACGTCGATCGGCTTCACCCCGGCCCAGGCGAGGTTGGCCATGAGCTGGCCGACGGTCGCCCCGCCGCTCTGCGGGCCGTTGCCGGTGTCGATCAGCACCAGTTTCCCGCCGGTGTTGATCAGCAACGGGTTGAACTGGGCGGTGATCTGTCCCTCCGGGAGGAAGGCTGCCTTCAACGCCGCATTCACCTCCGCCAGCGAAGCGTTCTTCACGAAGCCGTCTGCCAGCGGGGAGGTGCGGGCGCCATCGCTCACCGCCGTGACCTCCATCGTGCCGACCTTATAGCGGTAGAGGCCCGGCACCTGCTGGCCGATCGGCGAGAGGCCGGCGCTCGCGGCCCCCGGCAGCACGGTGGACAGGGCGCCATAGGCCGGGAGGGCGGCGGCGGCGCCGAAGAGGAAACGGCGGGAGATGCTGGTCATGGGGTATCCCTGTTGCGCGCCGGGCAAGCTAGAGGCCCACCCCGCCGCGGTCACGGCGCCTGCCTTCACGATCGGGTGAAACGGTCCCGGTCAGAAGCTGTGCTTGTAGCCGAGTTCGATGCCATTGTAGTTCGGTTCGCCATCCGACCAGTCCCGCGTGACGAACAGCGTCACCGTGCCGTGGGCGTCGAGGCGGTAATTGATGCCGGTTGCGATCTCGGGCGTGTTGTAGTCGTCGCGGGTGTCGAAGGCATTGCGGTAGCGCAACCGCGCCGCGGTCCAGACCAGCTTGTCCGTCACCGGGATATTCGCCGCGAGCGTCGCGACGTAGTAGGGAAAGCTGCTGTCGGTGTCGGCGGAGATGAAGTGCTGGCCCGCCCCGATCATGCCGGTGAGGGCGAACCCGCCGAAGTCATGGGTGTAGCCGACCAGCGCCTGGACGTTGGTCTTGGAATCGGTGGTGTTGGCGGTGTCGTAATATTTCACGCCGGCCGCGATGATCAGGTTGCTGTCGAAGGTGTGGGCGAGGGTGACTTCCCAGTCGGTCGACTTGGTGGCGGTGAAATCGCCGGGAACCCGCTCGCTCGTGACACTGGCGCCGATCGTGGTGCTGTCGGCCCGCGCCGCCACCGATGGAAGGGCGAGCAGCGAGGCGACGAACAGTATGCGGCGCATGTTCCACCCTCCACAATCCGCCGCCGGGAGGCGCACCGCACGACACGCGGCGCGGCGGCCTCGCCGTCCGCTCAGCGGGCCGGCTTCCCCTTCAGCACGACATAGGCGGTGGCGGCGAGCAGGGTCAACGCCACGAAGATGACGCCCACCACATTGATGACCGGCGACAGGCCGAAGCGCAGGCGGGAGGCGATCTCCGTCACCAGCGTCCAGTCGCCGCCGACCGCGAACACCGTGGTGTTGTAGTTCTCGAAGGACTGCAGGAACGCCACCACCGCGGCGGTGAAGGCGGTGGGGGCGAGGAAGGGCAGGGTGATGCGGCGGAAGACGAGGAAATGCCCGGCGCCGAGATCGAGCGCGGCTTCCTCCAGCGTGCGGTCCTGCCGCTGCAGACGGGCGAGGAACAGCAGCATGGCGTAGGAGGCGATGAAGCTCGACTGCGCCATCACCGCCACGAACAGCCCGCCCGGCACCCCGAATTCGCGCCAGAAGATGAGGCTCGATATGCCGAGGATGATGCCGGGCGTCAGCACCGGGGACACCAGCACGGAATAGAGCAGGGTGCCGGAACGCTCCCCCAGCCGGGTGAGGATGAGCGCGCCGGCCAGCCCCGTGGGGATGGACACCGCGATGACCCCGAGCGCGACCATCACCGAGTTGTAGAGCCCCTGCAGCAGGCGCTGGTCATGGGCCAGCGCCACGAACCATTTCAGCGTGAAGCCGTGCCACTGGGTGACGGAGGGGTAGTCGAAGGCGTTGAACGCCGCCGCCGACATCACCGCCAGCGGCAGGAACAGATACAGGCAGAACAGCCCGACATAGATGTTGAGCACGAGCTGTGCGCCACGGCTCTCGGTGGAAGCGCTCATTTTGCGATGTCCCTCAGCCCGACGCCGAACAGGCGCATCATGATGAGGATGAAGGCCGTGCAGACCACCAGCAGCGACACCGCATAGGCCGAGCCCATGTTCCAGTTGTTGCTCTCGTAGAACTGGCGGTACACGAGCTGGCTGAACCAGTCTCCGCCCTGGCCCCGCGTCATGATCTGCGGCACCGAATAGGAGCCGGCCGAGAGCATGAAGGTCATGATGCAGCCGACCGCAATGCCCGGCTTGGCGTGGGGGATGATGACCCGCCGGTGGATGCGGAAGGAGGACGCGCCGAGGTCGCGCGCCGCCTCGATCTGGTTGCGGTCGAGCGTCTCCAGCGTGTTCACCATCGGGAACACCATGAACAGGACGTAGGTGTAGATCATCGCGACGAAGACGGCGGAGGGGTTCTCCAGGAAGGGAATCCAGCCGCGATTGTCGAGATCGACCAGACCGAACCAGCCGAGCACGCCGTTGATGACGCCGCGATAGTCGAGGATCATCAGCCAGGCATAGACCCGCAGAAGCTCGTTGATGGCGTAGGGCACGATGAGCGCCACGGTGAGGATCACCGCCTTGCGCGGCCCGCTCGCCAGCGCCACGGAATAGGCGACGGGGTAGCACACCACCAGCGCCAGCAGCGTCACCATCAGCGCGTAGAGGATGGTGCGGGCGAAGATGTAGAGGTGCAGTTCGCTGATCCGGGTGAAATTGTCGAAGCCATAGACCTTGGGCGGGTTCTTCTCCTGGGCCTCCAGCGCCGTCGCCTGCGCCTGCTTCTCCGCGATCTGGGCATCGAGCGCGGCCTGCCGCGCCGGGTCGGTCGCGCTGCTGCGGTCGAGCTGCAGGGTGGACATGTCGTTGTAGAGCCGGTCGATGGCGAGCGAGGTGTCGCCCTTCGATTCCCGCCACCACAGCGACTGCTCGATCATGGCGCCGAGCGGCACCAGAACGAGGACAAGAACCCAGACCACCGTGATGGCGGCGATCAGCGCCGCCAGCGGGCGGCCATAGGCGCGCGCGAGGCTACCCATTGGCCAGCGGTCCTTCGGCATAGACGAGCGCGTCGGTGCGGCCGAAGCTCAGCGTCACCTCGTCGGGAATGTCGCGGGCGGCCGGACCGTTCGGCATCACCACCAGAAACCGGCGGCCCTTGGCCTCGAAATCGAGATTGACGCTGGCGCCCTCGAGGTGGCGCGCGGTCAGCCGGGCGGTGAGGCTGTTCTCGCGTCGCCCGTCGAGTGCCATGCGCTCGGGGCGGACCATGACCAGCACCGCGGCGCCGGGGGCAAGGTCGCCCTTGGCGCGGCCCGTCACCCGGCCGACCGGCGTGTCTACCGTCGCCTCGTCCTTGGCGAGCGAGACCAGCGTGCCGGGCAGCACGTTCTGTTCCCCGACGAAGGTGGAGACGAAGGGGGTCGCGGGATCGGCATAAATGGTGTCGGCGGCCGCCACCTGTTCGATGCGTCCCCGGCTCATCACCGCGACCCGGTCGGACATGGCCAGCGCCTCGCCCTGGTCGTGGGTGATGTAGATGAAGGTGATGCCGACCCGCTTCTGGATCGCGCGCAGCTCGGTGCGCATGTGCTGGCGCAGCTTCAGGTCGAGCGCGGAGAGCGGTTCGTCGAGCAGCAGGACAGACGGCTCCACCGCCAGCGCCCGGGCGATGGCCACGCGCTGGCGCTGGCCGCCGGAGAGGTCTGCCGGCTTCTTGCCGCCAAAGCCGCCGAGCGCGACGAGGTCGAGCAGTTCCTCGGCCCGGGCGAGGCGCTCGCGCCGGCCGACGCCGCGCGCCTCCAGCCCGAAGGCCACATTCTCGGCGACGCTCATCAGCGGGAAAAGCGCGAGGTTCTGGAAGATCAGCGCGGTCGGCCGTTCATTCGGTCCCTTGCCCGCCATGTCCTCGCCGCCCAGCAGCACGCGGCCTTCGGACGGCTCGATGAAGCCGGAGATGGCGCGCAGGATGGTGGTCTTGCCGCAGCCGGATGGGCCGAGAATGGAGAAGAACTCCCCCGCCTCGATGGCGAGGCTGGTGGGGTGGACGGCGGTGGAGCCACCGAAGCGGATCGCGACCTGATCGAGGCGGACGTCCTTGCCGCGCATGAGAGAGGGTCCTGACGGGGCCGCGCGAGCCGGAATGGCCGGCAGGGCCGGGACCGTCCCGACCGTGCCCATCTGCGCAGGAAAGGCTGTGGGGAGGGCGCCCGGGGCGGTCGACCCCGGGCGGAAGGTGCGGCGTGGGCGGCGGCAGGGCGCCGCCGGCCCGGCCTCAGGCGTTGGTCAGCTTCTCGACGTATTCGGCGCGCAGCTTGGCGTAGAAGTCGGTCTGCATCGGCCACCAGAACAGGTTGTCGATGGTCCCGGCGGGATAGGCAGCCTTGAAGGCGTCGGCGGCTTCGTCGGAGAGGTACTGGTCGGCGCCGGCGGCGCAGGTGTTGTAGCCGGTGGTGTTGGCGAACTTGGCGCCGTTCACCGGGTCATAGAGGAAGTTCACGAAGGCGTAGGCCTGCTCGACGCTGGCGGCGCCGGCGGGGATGCCGAAGGTGTCGGTCCAGGCGAGACCGCCTTCCTTGGGCATGCCGTAGGCCCACTTCTTGTCGGTCTTGCGGTGCAGCAGGATGCCGGTGGTGTCCCAGGTCTGGCCGATGGTGCAGCCGGCATCGGTGAAGGCGGCGGTCGCCTCGGTGGCGTTGTTCCAGTAGGCGCCGATGTTGCCCTTGTGGGCGACGATGAACTTGAGGCAGCCCTCGAACACGCGGCGGGATTCCGCCTCGGACTTGTAGAGGTCGAGGCCGCGGTCGGACTTCAGCTCGCCGGTGGCGTCGAGATAGAGCGCAACGCCGTTGAACACCGACTTCTGCCGGATGGCGGTCTGCTTGGGGTTGCCGGCCAGCCACAGGTCGGCATAGGAAATCTCGCCGGACTTCTTGTTGAACTTGCTGGAATCCCAGGTGATGCCCTCGGTGCCCCAGTCGAACGGCACGAGGTAGCGCTTGCCGCGATAGGACGCGCCGAGGCTGATCGAGTTGCGGTAGATCGAGGGAACGACCTGCGCGACCTTGAACCTGGCTTCGTCGATCGGCTGCAGCAGGCTGTCCTTGTAGTAGTTCGGGCCGGTGTCGACCGACGGGAAGATCACGTCGAAGCCCTTGCCGCCGGCGGCGCGCAGCTTGTTCTCGCACTCTTCGTTGGAGCCGTAGGTCGACAGGTTCACCTTGACGCCGGTGGCGTTGGTGAAATCGGCGACCAGGGTATTCTTGTCGAAATAGTCGCCCCAGGCATAGACGTTGATGGAGCCGGACGAGGCGAGGGCGTCATGCGCGCGGAGCACCGCCGGAGCGGCCAGGGCGAACGCGCCCGCCTTCATGAGATCGCGGCGGGTAAAGCGGGTCATCTGAGCCTCCCAGAACATTATTCCACCCCAAAGCAGGCGGAGCGACCCCGCATCTAGTCGGGGCCAATGAATGAACGATGACACGGCTTTCGTCGCGGCGACAGGCGGTGTCGCGACCAGACAGGACAACCGTCGGTTATATTCAACATCATGACGGGCGCTTGTGAATCGCTGCAGTGCACGCGCGGTCAGCTCGGCAGCACGATGCACGCCCCGCCCGCCCGGCGGAGGCTCTGGCACAGCCGTTCGGCGGCCTCGCGGGTGGGCTGGCCGACCCGGACCCGGTAGAACACCCGCGAGCCGCGGAAACGCAGCCGCTGGCCGATGATCATCGGCTCGGTGCCTTCGAGGACGGCGGCATAGCGACGCTGGGCCCGCTGATAGGAGGCGAGGGCCCGTGCTTTTGAGAAATTACCGGAGAGCTGTACGCCCCACGGCGCGCTGACGCTGGCGATCTCCTCGGCGATCTCGCCGCCGCCGGTGCGCAGCGCCGCGGTCACGGTGAGGCAGTCGCCCGGGCCGGCGGGCGGTGCCGCCGTGACGGTTTCCGCCAGCGCTTTTTCGTTGGACTCATCGACGCCCGCCCGCTCCTGCCGGCGCTGGTCGGCCCATGCCTCGGCCTCGCGCCCGGTGATGAACAGGACATAGGCCTGCGTCTCCAGCGGCAGCGCGCCTTGCCCCGCCAGCCAGCGCTCCACCCGCGCCGCGCCCGCATTGTAGGCCGCGGCGGCGAGGCCGAGATTGCCGAAACGCGCGCGCAGCTCCGCCAGCAGCCGCGCGGAGGCGGGCAGCGCGCTTTCCGGGTCGAACGGGTCCGCGAGCCCGCGCTCGCTGGCGGTGCCCGGCATGAACTGGGCGATTCCCTGTGCGCCCTTGGGGCTGACGGCGTCGGTGCGGAAGGTGCTCTCCCGCCAGATCAGCCGGGTGAAGAAGTCGCCGGGCAGGCCACGGGCCGCCGCCGAGGTGTCGACGATGCGGCACAGCGCCTCGATCACGGTCTCGGCGCGCGCGGGAATCCGGCTCGGCTCCCCGGCGGCCGGCCCCGCCGCCAGCGCCGCGCACAGGACGGAGGCAAGAGCGGCGCGCCGTGGACGACGACGGTGCCCCCGCGAGATCGGCGGGGCCTCGGGAACGCTGGAGGGGAGCGGAACCTGGCAGGGCATGCGGCGTTTGTGGCTGTCGGAGCCGGAAGGGTGGGCGCGCGGCGTCGGGCCGGACGAGAGCCGACATCCTAGCCGAGCCGGGCGCCACATGCAGCCGCGCGCTCGACGGCGACAGGATGCCCGCTCCGGCCGTGCCGGGCGACGTCTTGTCCGATCAAAGGCGCCCCGCCGTGAGCGCCGACGTTATCATCGTGCCTCTTGCCGTTCTGCGCGGTCGAATCTAAATAGAGACACCCGATCCGGGCCCCTCTGACGCGAGCCAAGCCGGCGTTTGCGTGATGTCGGATCTCTTCCCGACGTTGCCCGCCGGCTGAGAGAGAATGGCCTCGTGTCCCTGCTTTGCTTGCCACATTTCCGCGTGATCCCCGCGCGGGCGATGTTCACGCGCCCCGGCGGGAGCGCGCCCTGCGCACGCCTTTCCGCACCGCTTCGTCAGACGTCTTCCGCGGAGTGATCGATGGACTACCTGCTTCAGCTCGCCGCGGACCCCGCTGCCTGGGCCGCGCTCGTCACGCTCATCGCCATGGAAGTGGTGCTGGGCATCGACAACCTGCTCTTCATCTCCATCCTGACCAACAAGCTGCCCGAGCACATGCGCCGCCGGGCCCGCCGGATCGGCATCGGCCTCGCCCTCATCATGCGGCTCGGCCTGCTGAGCACGGTGGCCTTCATCGTCCAGCTCACCGAGCCGGTCATCGAGCTGTTCGGCCGCGGCTTTTCGTGGCGTGACTTCATCCTGATCGCGGGCGGCCTGTTCCTGGTGTGGAAGGCGACGAAGGAAATCCACCACAGCATGGAGCCGCACGAGGCCGATACCGGCGTCGGGCAGGTGGTGCAGATGACGTTCGGCGCGGCGATCTTCCAGATCCTGGTGCTGGATCTGGTGTTCTCGGTCGACAGCATCATCACCGCGGTCGGCATGACCGATCACATCCCGATCATGGTGATTGCGGTCGTGGTCGCGGTGCTGTGCATGCTGCTGGCGGCCAATCCGCTGGCCGAGTTCATCAACCGCAACCCGACCATCGTCATGCTGGCGCTGGGCTTCCTGCTGCTCATCGGCACCACGCTGATCGCCGAGGGTTTCGGCGCGCATGTCTCCAAGGGCTACATCTACACCGCCATGGCCTTCTCGGCTGGCGTCGAGGCCCTGAACATGATCCAGCGCCGCCGCCGCGGCCACTGACCGCGACCGTCGCCGCCCGCTCCCCGGCGGGCGGCGCCGTGCGTTCGCGCAACACGACGTGCCACCCGGTCCCAGGGATTGCGTGCATGCCGGCCGCGGGATGCTAAGCTTCGGGGCCGCCGCCCTTCACGGAGCCCTCCATGGCCGATGACGAGACCGCCCCCACCGCGCCCGGACTGCCGGAAGACAGCAAGCTGACCACCACCAAGCAGCGCTGGGCCCGCGAGGGCCGCTTCCTCACCGGCCGCGTGACCCGCCCGGACTCCGATCGCCTGCCGCCCGGCCAGCATCTGGTGCGCGACTGGCCGGTGCTGGACCTCGGCCTGCAGCCGGCGATCTCGCGGGTGCAGTGGCGGCTCGACGTCACCGGCCTCGTCGAGCATCCGGTGTCGTGGAGCTGGCAGGAATTTCTCGACCAGAAGCAGACGAAGCTCGTTACCGACATGCACTGCGTCACCACCTGGTCGCGCTACGACAATGGCTGGGAGGGCATGCTGGTGCGCGACCTCCTCGACATCGTCATGCCGAAGCCGGAGGCGAGCCATGTGATGATGCACTCCTACGACGGCTACACCACCAATGTCGCGCTGGAGGACTTCGGCGCCGAGGACGCGCTGCTGGTGCACAGCTGGGAGGGGGCGCCGCTGGCCCGCGAGCATGGTGGCCCGGTGCGCGTGCTGATTCCGCACCTTTATCTCTGGAAGAGCGCCAAGTGGGTGCGGCAGATCGAGTTCATGGCGGCGGACAAGCGCGGGTTCTGGGAAGAACGCGGCTACCACAACCACGCCGACCCCTGGACGGAGGAGCGCTATTCCGACGACGAATGAGGCGCCTCGGGCTGTTGCCTCGGAGCCTCCGACCATGTCGGCCTGAGTTCCCGCCATCGCCTCCAGCGCCGTCGCCTCTTGCACCGCGGCAACGCTTCGACCATCATCCCCTCGATAGCCGCCGCACAGTGTCGTGGGCGGCGCTGGCATCGCAGCCTCGCATCGGGCCTCACCGCCCGAGCGGGGTTTTTTTGTGCCTTCCGTCCACCTCGCGCCGGACATCCGGCACACGGAGCCGAGCATGAGCCTTGATCATTTCAGGATGGCGGAAGAACCTTTCTACACGCCGGTCGCGGGTGAGATCGCGCTGTTCGAGGCGGCGTTCCACGAGCATGTCCCGCTGATGCTCAAGGGCCCGACCGGCTGCGGCAAGACCCGTTTTGTCGAGCACATGGCCTGGCGGCTGCGCCGGCCGCTTGTCACCATCGCCTGTCATGAGGACATGACCGCGGCGGATCTCGTCGGGCGCTACCTGCTGGAGGCGGAGGGTACGGTGTGGCGCGACGGGCCGCTGACCGAGGCGGTGCGGCACGGCGCCATCTGCTATCTCGACGAGATCGTGGAGGCGCGTCAGGACACCACCGTGGTCATCCACCCGCTCACCGACGAGAGGCGCGTCCTGCCGCTGGACAAGCGCAACGAGCTGGTCGCCGCCCATCCCGACTTCTTCCTCGTGATCTCCTACAACCCCGGCTACCAGAGCGCGGTGAAGGACCTGAAGGAATCGACCAAGCAGCGCTTCGCCGCGATCGATTTCGGCTATGCCGAGCCGGCCCGCGAAGCCGCCATCGTCGCGCAGGAGGCCGGCATCGCCGTGGAGGTGGCGGAGAAGCTGGTCCGCATCGCCATAGCGTCGCGCAATCTCGGCGGCCATGGGCTGGAGGAGGGTGCCTCCACCCGCACCCTGATCCGCACCGGCAAGCTGGTTGCGCGCGGCATCGCCCTCGCCGATGCCTGCGACATGGCCATCGTGGCGCCGCTGACCGACGACCGCGACACGCGCGGGGCGCTGCGCTCCGTCGTCTCCGCCTGCCTGTGAGGGCGGCGATGGCAGCGGCCATGCCCGAGGCGGCAGCCGACACCGCCGCCGCGATGCGGCTTGAACGGCAGCTAGGCGGCCGGCCGGAGCTGGCGGCGCGCTTTGCAACGGCGCGCGGGCGGGTTCGCCGTGCGCTCGGCGCCACCGTGGAAGACGTGTGGGCGCTGCGGGTGCGGGCGCTTTATGAGGTCAATGCCGGCCCCGCCGTGCTCGCGGCGCTGTACGAGCTGGAGGCGCGCCTCCTGCCCGGCGCCGAGGCGGAAACCGTGTTCGCGCTGTGGGACAACGCCCGGGTGCTCTGTCGTCATGCCGGCGCCCGCGCGGCGTTGGCGGCGCTGGCGGCGGTCGGCAGCGGGCTTCCTCATGGCGGTACGGGAACCGGGGAGGCGGCGCGGCTGGCCGCGCTGGCGGGCCTTGCCGCGCGGGCGCCCGACGCGGTGATGCCGCTGCTGGAGGTGTTCGACGAGCTGGCGCGGACGCTGGACCCCGCCGGCCTCGCCGGCTGGATCGGCGACGGCCTCGCGCTTCATCCCACCGACCGCCGCCGGCGCGCCGCCTATTTCCGTCTGATCGATCCGCTTGCCCGTCTGCGCCTCGCCGAACGCGCCGGCGCGGTGCGCTACGCCCCGCATGAGGAGCGGCTGCGCCGCCTCACCCGGGCGTTGTTCGGTTTCGAACCGCAGGTCCACCTCGTCGCGGAGCCCGCGTTAAGCCGCACCCGTCTGGCGGGCGGGCTGCTGCTGATGCCCGCACGTTTCGACGGGCTGGGTGGAGCGGACGCGGCGCGCTTCTTCGAGGCCGCCATGCTGCACGCGGCGGCCCACCGCGCTTTCACGCCGGCCCTGTTCGCGCCGGCCGGGATGAAGCCGGTGCAGCGCGCGCTCGTTGCCCTGCTGGAGGACGCCCGGGTGGAGCGGCTGGCGGTGGCCCGGTTTCCCGGGCTGGGCCGGTTGTGGCGGGGCTTCCACACCGTGCCGGCCTCGCCAGCGCAGACGATCCCCTCGCTGTTCGCCCGGCTCGCGCGCGGCCTTGCCGACCCGGCCTATGAGGACGGCGACGGCTGGATCGTCAAGGCGCGCGACCTGTTCGAGCGCGCATTCGCGCGGGAGCCGCAGCGGCAGGGTTTCGTTACTGAGATCGCCCGGATCCTCGGCCATGATCTCGGCCAGCTCCGCATCCCCTTCGATGGCCGCAGCTACCGGGTGGAGCCGGCCTATCGCGACGATGGGCTCGGGCTGTTCGACCAGGATGAGGCCGACCCGTCCGCCACCGAGCGGCTGGAGCTGACGGTGGAGGCGGCCCGGCTGCGGCAGGAGGAGAGGGAGACGGCATTCCCCGACCCGCCGCCCGAGCCGCCGGAGACGACATCGGCCCGGCCCCGGCCCGCTCCTCCCGCGGACGAGCCGGGGGAGATTCTGGCGCTCTACCCCGAATGGCACCCCGCCCTGCGCGCCGACCAGCCCGACCATGTCACCGTGCGGCTCTACCCCGCCGTCACCGTCACCGCGGCGGCGCTGGAGGATCGGCTGCAGGCCTCCCGCAGTGTCGGCGCGCGGATCGGCGCGCTGGTCCGCCGTGCCCGTCTCGGCCGGCCGGACCGCCTGCGCCGACGGCTGGACGGCGAGGAGATCGACCTCGAGGCCGCGCAGGATGCGCTTCAGGCGCTGCGGGCGGGCGTCATGCCGGACCCCCGCATCCATGCGTTGAAGCGCCGGCAGGGGCGCGACGTGGCTCTGTTGCTGCTGCTGGATGTGTCCCAGTCCACGGCGGACCCGGTGCCGGGCGAGGGCGAGACGGTGCTCTCCACCGCGGCCCTGTCGGTCGCGCTGCTGGGGCAGGCGCTGGATGGGCTCGGCGATCCCTTCGCCGCCCTGGCTTTCGCCTCCAATGGGCGCAGCGATGTGCGCATCACGCCGGTCAAGAGATTCGCCGAGCGCTGGACCGAGGCGCTGCCGCGGCTGGCGGCGCTGCGGCCGGCCTATTCGACCCGGCTTGGCGCCGCCATCCGCCACGGCGCCGCCGTGCTGGCACCGCAGGCCAGTCACCGCCGGGTGCTGGTGGTGGTGACCGATGGCGAGCCGTCGGACATCGATGTCGAGGAGGAGGGCTACCTCGCCGCCGACGCGCGGCGGGCGGTGGTGCAGGCGCGGGGAGAGGGGCTCGATGTGTTCTGCGTCGCCCTGGGGCCGGCGGCGGACCGCGCCGGGGCGGCGGTGTTCGGACGGCGCAACACCTTCGGCGTCTCCCGCGTCGCCGAATTGCCCCAGCGGCTCGCCGGTCTTTATTTCCAGCTCACGGTGCGGTGAATCCGGCCGGCGCGGCTCATTTGCGCCGTCGCGTCGGCGCGATGCCGAAGCGCTCGGTGAAGACGTGGGCGAAAACCGCCTCCTGCGCGCGCTGATGCATCGCCCCATCGGTTGCCAGCAGCCGGAGCCCGGCCCCGCATCCACCCGGCAGCAGGCTGGCCCCGGCAAGGCTGCCGGTTGCAGTCGCGGCATCTTCCCAGCTTTGCAGGGTGGCGGAGGACACTTGTCCAAGCCAGAGCGCGCTGGCCGCCACGCGGTGGCCGTGGAGCGGCCCGTCGGCCCGCGCGAGGTCTGGCCCGGCGATGCGCTGGCGGTCGCTGAAGACCAGACATCCGTCGCGATGGATATCGGTGCGGGCGCTGTAGGCCATGGGAGCGCCGCTCGCGCGCGCCTCCTCCTGTCCGCCCGTGCGTCGCGCAGGGTCGTGGAGCAGCAGGCCCTCCGTCAGCAGCGCCTCGGCGTCGCCTTGCAGCCGGATTTCCAGACGGGTCTCGCAGGCCGCGCCGGGAAACAGGATCTGCGGGTCCGGGGTATAGGCGAGGAAGCCGCCCGGCTCGACCTCCAGCAGCAGCCGCATCCGTGCCGGCTGGCCGCGGTCGCCATGAACGATGGTCGAGGCCTGCGTCGTCAGGTGGAGGGCGGCGCCGCGCCCGACCCGCACCCGCAGCGTCAGGTCCTCGCCGGCATAGAAGCCGCCGGAAGAGGACTGGATGTAGAGCGTCGCCACCTCCGGCCGTGCGGGGTCCAGCGCGAAGGGGCGGGTGAGGTGGAAGGGATAGGCGACATAGCGCGCCACCAGCCGGCTGGCGGCGTCGCGCCGCTCCACCGCGATGTCGAGTTCCGGGCGGCGCGGCGGCGGCAGGTGCGCGTTCATCGGCGCAGCAGCACCGCATCGGCGATCGCATCGGCGACCTGATCGATGTTGAGGCCGGCACGGCAGGCGGTGGCGACCAGCGGCCGGCCGCCGCGCACGTGGCGCGCCTCCTCCAGCATGACGTCGAGATCGACGCCGACATGGGGGGCGAGGTCGACCTTGTTCACCACCAGCAGGTCGCATTGCAGCACGCCGGGCCCGCGCTTGCGGGGAATGTCACCGCCGCCGGCAACGTCGATGACGAAGATCCACCAATCCACCAGGTCGAGCGAAAAGGTGGAGGCGAGATTGTCGCCGCCGGATTCGATGATGACGAGGTCGAGCTCGGGAAAGCGGGCGTCGAGTTCGTCCGCGGCGAGCATGTTCAGCGTGGGATCCTCGCGGATGACGGTGTGCGGGCAGGCGCCCGCCTCGACCGCCAGCACGCGCGCGGGATCGATGATGCCGCTGCGGCGAAGGCGCTCGGCGTCCTCCGCGGTGACGAGGTCGTTGGTGACCACGGCGACCGAGACGCCGCGCGCCTGCAGCACCGGCAGCAGCGCCTCGATGAGCGCGGTCTTGCCCGAGCCGACCGGCCCGCCGATGCCGATGCGGGCGGCATTGGGAGGGGACATCGCAGGCGCTGGGGAAAGGCGGGGGGACAGGGCGTTCATCGGGCTCACCTCAGCATGTAGCGCTGCGTCAGCGGCAGCCGGGTGGCGGGCTCGCAGGTGGCGAGCACGCCGTCGACGAAGACGTCGAAGGTGGAGGGGTTCACCTCGATCGTCGGCAGCGCGTCGTTGCGCAGCATGTCCGCCTTGGTGAGCGTGCGGGTTCCCCGCGCCGGCAGCAGCCGCTTGGTGAGGCTGAGCTGGCCGGCGAGCCCGTCCTCGATCGCGAAAGGATGCACGAAGCAGGCGGAGAGCGCGCGGGCGGCGCCGGCGAAGGCGCCCCATTGCGGGCGCAGCGCCAGAGGCTCGCAGGTCATCAGCGAGGCTGCGCTGTCGCCCATCGCGCCCCAGGCGATGAAGCCGCCCTTGATGACCAGCTCCGGCTTGACCCCGAAATAGGCCGGCCGCCAGACGACGATGTCGGCCATCTTGCCGTCCTCCAGCGAGCCGACATGGGCGTCGATGCCGAAGGTCCGCGCGGCGTTGATGGTGTATTTGGCGATGTAGCGGCGTATGCGCTCATTGTCGCCGAAGGTGGCTTCTTCGGGCAGGCGGCCGCGCTGGTCCTTCATCTTCGAGGCGAGCTGCCAGGTGCGGGTGATCACTTCATGGATGCGGCCCATGCCCTGGCTGTCCGAGCCGAGCATGGAGATGGCGCCGAGGTCGTGCAGGATATCCTCCGCCGCGATGGTCTGCGGGCGGATCCGGCTCTCGGCGAAGGCCACGTCCTCCGGTATGGCCGGGTTGAGGTGGTGGCACACCATCGTCATGTCGAGGTGCTCGTCGAAGGTGTTCACCGTGTAGGGGTTGGTGGGGTTGGTCGAGGAGGGCAGGCAGTGCCCGAAGCCGGCGACCCGGATGATGTCCGGCGCATGGCCGCCACCGGCGCCCTCGGTGTGGTACATGTGGATGGTGCGGCCGGCGATGGCGGCCATGGTGTCTTCGAGAAAGCCGCTCTCGTTCAGCGTGTCGGTGTGGATCTGCACCTGGAAATCGAGGTCGTCCGCCACCTTCAAGCAGGTGTCGATCGCCGCCGGCATGGAGCCCCAGTCCTCGTGCAGCTTCAGCCCGAGGCAGCCGGTGCGCATCTGCTCCACCAGCGAGGCCGGGCGGTGTGAGTTGCCGCGGCCGAGGAAGCCGAAATTGATCGGCCACGCCTCGCTGGCCTGTAGCATCTTGCCGACATTGAACGGGCCGCCGCAGTCGATGCCCACCGTGATCGGGCCGAGCGAGCCGCCGATCATGGTGGTGATGCCCGCGGCGATGGCGTGCTCGCAGAGCTGGGCGCTGTCGAAATGGACGTGCACGTCGATCGCGCCGGCGGTGGCGATCATGCCTTCGCAGTCCCGCACCGTGGTGGCGGCGGAGACCTGCAGGCGCGGGTCCACGCCGTCCATGATGGCGGGATTGCCGGCCTTGCCGAGCCCGACGATGCGGCCGTCGCGGATGCCGAGGTCGCCCTTGACGATGCCCAGCACCGCGTCGATGACGAGGACGTTGCACAGGAGCATGTCGAGCGCGCCCTCGGCGCTGGTCAGCCCCGCGACTGTGCCCATGCCGTCGCGCAGGGTTTTGCCGCCGCCGTGCAGGCATTCCTCGCCATAGACGGCGTAGTCCTTCTCCACCACCGCGACCAGCGAGGTGTCGCCGAGGCGGATGCCGTCCCCGGTGGTGGGGCCGTACATGGCGGCGTAGTCGGCGCGGCTGATGCGGGCCATGGCGGGTTTCCTCGTCTGGTTCAGGCGCCGCGGAAGCCGGCGCGCCGCGCCCGCTCGAGCGCAGCGGGAGCGGCGGCGGGGTCGGTCGGGCCTTCGGTCAGGGCATTGAGACCCGTGACCTCGCCGCGTCCCCCGAAGGCCACCAGCGACACCTCGCGCGACTGGCCGGGCTCGAACCGCACCGCGGTGCCGGCGGGAATGTCGAGCCGCAGGCCGAAGGCGACGGCGCGGTCGAAATCGAGCGCTCGGTTGGCCTCGAAGAAATGGAAATGGCTGCCGACCTGCACCGGACGGTCGCCGGTGTTGACGACATGGAGCCGGGCAGTACGGCGGCCGGCATTCAGCTCGATCTCGCCGGGCGCGGCGATGATCTCTCCCGGCACCCGGTCGGCGACGGCGTGGCCGGCGGCGGGGCGGATCGGTTCGTGCACCGTCACCAGCTTGGTGCCGTCCGGAAAGGTCGCCTCGACCTGGAGGATGGGGAGCAGCGCGTCCACTCCCTCCATCACATCGGCGGTGGTCAGCAGGCTGGCGCCGAGCTCCATCATCTCGGCGACGCTGCGCCCGTCCCGCGCGCCCTCCAGTATCTCGTCGGCGATGAGGGCGGTGGCCTCCGGCGCGTTCAGCCGACAGCCGCGGGCGCGTCGCCGCCGGGCAAGTTCCGCCGCGGAGAAGATGGTGAGACGTTCATACTCGGTCGGGGTCAGCAGCATCAGCGGGTCTTCTCAGTTGGAGAACAGCCGCAGCGGCAGGCGGGCCTGTCGCGCGGCGGCAATCTCGGCATAGGGGGAGAAGCCGGAGGGCTCCTCGTCGGCGGCGACGGGCCGGCTTACGACGTCCGCCACCCGCCCCAGCAGCACCGGCATCAGCGCCTGGGCGCCGAGCGCGCCGACGAGGCCGAGCCGGGTCGCGGCCGTCAGCCCGCCGGCGACGAGCTGGTAGCCCGCCAGTGCCGCCGCTTCGGTTTCGTCGAGCCCGGCGCGGCGCCACAGCAGGCCCTGAATGGCCGCGAGGGTTCCCGGCGCGGCGCCGGAAGCGATGCGGCCCCGGTAGGCGCCGGCACCGGGCGTGCCAAGGCGCAAATGGGCCGCGAGAAAGGCGGCACCGTTGCGCCGCGCGCCCCGCCGCAGCGTCTGGCTGAAGGTCGAGAGATCGAGGTCGCGGTCCAGCGCGGCGACGGCGTCGAGCGCACCCTCGTCCATTGCCGTGTCGGCGCCGTCATCGTCTGCCGCCGCGCCGCCGGTGCCTGCCGCGCGGTGGCAGCGCACCAGCGTCACCCGCTCCGCCGGTCCCCAGCGGTGGCTGATCTGCTCGTCGAGAAAGGCGGCGACCGCGTCAGCGTCCGGCGTCGCGCCGCGAAGGGGGGCGAGGCCCTCCAGACCCTGCGAAAAGGCGAAGCCGCCGCCCGGAAAAGCGGAATCGCCGAAGCGCAGCGCGGTGAGCAGGCCGGCCGTCTTCATGGCCTACGCCTCGTCCGCCGCGTCGACCGGCGTCACCCGGCCTTCGGCGATCAGCTCGCGCACGCGGTCGAGATAGGCGGCGGGGGGGCCTTCGAGCGCGATCTCGATATCACCTCCGGCGAAGCGCACCTTCCAGTGCAGGTTGCCCGCGGCATAGCCGAGGGCGAGGGCATCCGGCAGCGAGGCCGGGCGCAGCCGCAGCCAGGCCTGCTCCAGCGCCCGCACCACGATGGCCCGCCCCGGCTCCAGCAGCAGCACGGCGCCGTCGAAGAGCTGTTCGCTGCGCGGCAGGGCGACGAGGCAGGCGGTGCCGCGGTCGGTGACGACGCGCAGCCGGCGCCGCGCCATGTCGCGGGTCTCGATCCGCACGGTCTCGACCATGCCGTCATGCTCCATGTGGTGCAGGCGGTGGCCGAGATCGTGGTCGAGCCGGGAGCCGACGATGGAGGAGACCAGCACGGCGTGTTCAAGGGGCGGGTTCGGCTGCAGCGTCATGGCGCCGGGACTCCTTTGCTGGGTTCAGGCCCGTGCGCCGGCCCGGGTGCTGGGCGGGCGCGGTCCTGCGGCGGCGGGTGGCGGCCCGCCGCCACCTCAGGACGTTCGCGGCGTCAGCGATGGCCGGCGGCGACCTTGGTCGGAATGCCCTCGATCGGGCAGTCCTCGACGCCCGGCGCGCTGCGGGTCAGCGCCTCGACCATGTCGCGCGTGCCTTCCGGGTCGTCGGCCCACTGCTTGTAGAACTGGAAGGGCAGGGCGCAGGTGCCACGGACATCCTCGCCGGAATTGATCATGCCGGTGTAGCCGCGGTGCAGCAGCTTGTAGAGGTGGTTCTGCGCCTGACCCTTGGTGCGCGCCTCGCGGATGAGCGGGAGGGAGAGCTGGGCGTACTGGATGCCGTACTCCTCCTCGCCGCATTCGCCGAGGGTGCGGCCGTCGAAGCCGACGATCGCGGAACGGCCGAAATAGGTATAAACGCCATCGAAGCCGGCGGCGTTCGCCACCGCCACATAGACGTTGTTGGCCCAGGCCATCGCCTTGGCCATCGTCACCTGCTGTTCCTTGGCCGGGTACATGTAGCCCTGGCAGCGCACGATGAGCTCCGCCCCCTTCATCGCGCAGTCGCGCCAGATCTCGGGGTAATTGCCGTCGTCGCAGATGATGAGGCTGACCTTCATCCCCTTCGGGCCTTCGGAGACATAGGTGCAGTCGCCGGGATACCAGCCCTCGATCGGCACCCAGGGCATGATCTTGCGGTATTTCTGGACGATCTCACCCTTGTCGTTCATCAGGATGAGGGTGTTGTAGGGCGCCTTGTCGGGGTGCTGCTCGTGGCGCTCGCCGGTGAGCGAGAACACGCCCCAGACGCCGGCGGCGCGGCAGGCCTCGGCGAAGATCTCGGTTTCCTCGCCGGGAATCTGCGAGGCGGTCTCATACATTTCGGCGGCGTCGTACATGATGCCGTGGGTCGAATATTCCGGGAAGATCACGAGGTCCATGCCGGGCAGGCCCCGCTTCATGCCCACCAGCATGTCGGCGATCTTCCGGGCATTGGCGAGAACCTCGGCCCGGGTGTGCAGACGCGGCATCTTGTAGTTGACCACCGCGACGCCGACCGAGTCCGCGCTCGACGTGATGTCTCCGTGATGCATGGGGGTTCCTCCTGCAGGGCGCTGCTGCGCGCGTTGGATAAGGTTCAGACGGCGATGTGCCGGTGGATGAGGTCGTCGGTGAGCTGGTCGATCGGGCCGCTGGCAACGGCGCGGCCCTTCTCCAGCATGGCGAAATGGTGGCCGGCGGACCGGGCGAAGGCGACGTTCTGCTCGACGAGGACGATGGTCAGGCCCTCCTCGGCGTTCAGCCGGACCACGATGTTCTGGATGTCCTCGACGATGTTGGGCTGGATGCCCTCCGTCGGCTCGTCGAGCAGCAGCACGCTGGGCTCGGCGGCGAGCGCCCGGGCGATGGCGAGCTGCTGCTGCTGGCCGCCGGAGAGAACCCCGCCCGGCCGGTCGAGGTTCTCCATCAGATAGGGGAACAGGCGCGGCACCAGCGGCGGGATGCGACCGCTTCGGCCGCTCGTCGCGAAGCCCCCCATCAGGATGTTCTCGCGGATGGTGAAGTCCGGGATGATCTGGCGTCCCTGCGGGACATAGGCGATGCCGGCGCGGGCACGGCGGAAGGTCGGCTCGGCGGTGAGATCGCGCCCGCGCAGGGCCACCCGGCCGGCGATGCGGTCGGTCAGCCCCATGATGGTCTTCAGCAGCGTGGTCTTGCCGGTGCCGTTGCGGCCGACGATGGCGGTGATGGCCCGCTCCGGCACGACGAGGCTGAGCCCGTGCAGGATGTGGCTGCGGCCGTAGAAGCTGTCGACCCTGTCCAGCGTCAGCATCAGCGGATTCCCTTGGCGCCGAGATAGGCGGCGCGCACCTCGGCATTGGCCTCGATGTCCGCCACGCTGCCCTCGGCCAGCACGCGGCCGAGATGCATGACCGTGATGCGGTTCGCGATTTCCTTGACGAAGGCCATGTCGTGCTCGACGACCACCAGCGTGTGCCGGCCCCGCATCGCCTTGATGATGGCGGCGGTCTTCATGGTTTCGGCCTCGGTCATGCCGGCCGTGGGTTCGTCGAGCAGGATGACCTTGGGGTCCTGCGCCATGAGCATGCCCAGTTCGAGCCACTGGGTTTCGCCATGGCTGAGGCTGCCGGCGTCGTCCTCCTGGCGCGTCACGAGGCCGACCTGATCGAGGATATCCTCCACCCGCCGGGTCTGCGCCGGGGAGAAGCCGAGCCGCAGATTGGCGAAGACGCCCGGGTTACGGCAGGCCGCCACCTCGAGGTTGCGGCGCACGGTGAGGTCGCGGAACACGCTGGGGATCTGGAACTTGCGGCCCAGCCCGGCCTGGGAGATGCGGTGCTCCTCCAGTCCGGTGATCTCGCGCTCGCCGAGGAACACCCGGCCCGCGGTGGGCAGGGTCTTGCCGGAGATGAGGTCCATCAGCGTTGTCTTGCCCGCGCCGTTGGCGCCCAGCAGCACCCGCAATTCGCCCGCCTCGACGACGGTCGACACCGTGTCGACCGCGCGGAAGCCGGCAAAGTCGACCGTCAGTCCGTCTATGGTCAGGGCGGCGCCGGAGGCGGGGGCGCCGATCGGGTTCTGGATCATGCCCGGCCCCTTTCCTCGGCGGCGGGGATCGGGGCGGCGTGCGGGCGCGCGCCCTCGCTGCGTGCCACGAGCCAGTCGCGCAGACCCGCGGCGAGGCCGGCGAGGCCGCGCGGGAGAAACAGCACCGCGAAGACGAAGGCGAGGCCGATGACGACGCGCCAGGCTTCCATCAGCGCCGGGGTCTCGGAAACCGTGGCCTCGATCATGTTGATGAGGATCGCGCCGATGCAGGCACCGAGGATGGAGTTGCGCCCCCCGACCGCCGCCCACACCACCATGGTGATGGAGAAGGACAGGTCCATGAAGGTCGGAGACGCGAACTCCGAGGCCATCACGTAGAGCATGCCGGCATAGCCGGAGATCGCCGCGGAGGCACAGAAGAAGAAGGTCTGGTAGCGCGGCACGTCGAAGCCGAGGAACCGGGCGCGGCGGTCGTCGTCGCGGATCGCCTGGAGGATCAGGCCGGAGCGGGTCTCCACCAGCAGCCGGGCGCCCACCAGCACCAGCGCGAGGCTGATGGCGACGAGGTAATAGGTCTGCGGCATGTAGGGATCGAATTCGAGCCCGAGGACGGTGAGATAGCCGAGATCGGTCAGCCCGTTGAAGCCGTTGGTGAGCGGCTGGGCCTGCACCAGCAGCAGGCGCATCAGCAGCACGACGGACAGGGTGATGATCGACACGAACACCCCGGAGATACGCTTGCGGAATACCACCATGCCAAGCCCGAAGGCGATCGCCACCGGCGCCACGATCCCCATGGCGATGCCGAACCATGGGCTCTGGAACGGAATCCAGAGGAACGAGCCCTTGGTGATGCAGCAGAGCTCGGTGGGTGCCCCCGGCTCCGCGTTCCACAGCATGAAGTCCGGGATCGGGGTGTCCGATCCCTGGGCGAGGCTGGTGGCGCTCGCCAGCTTCAACGACATCGCGATGGCGTAGGCGCCGAGGCCGAAGAACAGGCCCTGGCCGAGATTGAGGATGCCGGCATAGCCCCACGACACCGCGATGGCGGCGCCGAGCATGCCGAAGACGAGGTATTTCGACAGCCGGTTGAGCCAGAACGGATCGAACACCAGCGGCGCGGCGAGGATGAGGGCGATGAAGGCGACATAGGTCGCGGTGTTCAGCCCGGATTTGGTGAGCCGCATCTCAGCGTCCCTTGTAGGAGAACAGCCCCTTGGGCTTCCAGACGATGACCGCGATGACCACCGCGAAGACCACGGCGCGGGCGATGATGTCGTTGCTCACCGCGGCGGTCAGGCCGTTGATCTGGCCGAGAATGCCCGCCGACAGGATCGACCCGACCAGGCTGCCGACGCCGCCCATCACCACGACGAGGAAGCCGTCCACCACCATCGGTGTGCCCATGTCGGGGAACACCGTCTTGAACCCGGCCATCAGCACGCCGGCGACACCGGCGAGGCCGGAGCCATAGGCGAAGGCGAGGGCGTTGATGCGGTTGGTGTCGATGCCGCAGGCGGCGGCCATCTGCGGGTTGCGCATGATGGCCCGCAGCTGCATGCCGATGGAGGTGCGGTACATCAGGAACCAGGTGAGAGCTGCCAGCAGCAGCGACACCAGGATGATGAAGGAGCGGTAGACGCTGATCTCCGAGCCGGCGACCGAAAACACCCCGCCGAGCCATTCCGGCAGGCTGACATTCTGCAGCCCCGGCCCGAGCCCGGCTATGGTGATGCCGGCGAAGGCGAGGCCGAAGGACAGCCGGACCGCCTGCTGGATGAGGATGGCCACGCCCCAGGTCGCCAGCAGCGTGTCGAGCAGCCGTCCGTAGAGCCGCCGGACCACCAGCCGTTCGATCGCAAGGCCCATGAGCGCGGTGACGAGGAAGGCGACCGGCATGGCGGCGATGAGGCCGAGCCCGAGATACAGGCTCGTCATCACCGCCGTATAGGCGCCGAGCATCACCATCTCGCCATGGGCCATGTTGATGACCCCCATGGCGCCATAGGTGATGGCGAGGCCGAGCGCGACGAGCAGCAGCACGGAGCCGAGGCTGAGGCCGATGAAAATGGTGTCGAGCATGCGAGCGGAACTCCGCGGCGGCGACAGGGGAGAGGGCGGCCGGCGCGTCGGGCCGGCCGCCATGGCGGCTCAGCCCTTGAGCTTGGCGGCGTCGAGACCGGCGGGGGTGCAGAACAGGTTCTGCTGGGTCTCGCCATAGGCCACATAAGGCAGCGGGAAGACCGGCTCGGGATAGGCGTCGACGATCTTGCCCTGGCCGTCGGCCTGCCACTGGGCGATGCGCGGGGTGAGCGCGGTGTGCAGGTTTTCCTTCTCCACCGTCACCTTGCCGCCGGGCGCGGCATAGCTCTGCCCGCCGATGGCGCCGAGCACGGCCGCCGCCGAGGTGTCCTTGGCGGCCTCGACCGCCTGCTTCCACAGGTAGACCTGGAAGTAGGAGGATTCGAGCGCGTGATGGGTCACGGCCTTGGGATCGTTGACGAACTTGCGGTAGCGCTCGACGAAGGCAAGGTTCGCCGGGGTGTCGATCGCCTGGAAATAGGGGAAGGAGGTGTAGCTCCCGACGGCATATTCCGGCCCCATCGCCGCGATCTCGATTTCCGAGGTCACGGTGGCGCAGATCGGCAGCTTGTCGTGGCTGAGGCCCTGGTTCTTGAACTCGCGGTAGAAGGCGATGACGCTGTCACCGACGACATTGGACAGCACGACATCGCAGCCCGAGCTCTTGATCTTGTTGACCATCGAGCCCCATTCCGAATGGCCGAGCTCCAGATATTCGTCAGCGACCCATTCCCCGCCGTTCTTCTCGATGAGGATCTTGGAGACCTTGGCCATCTCGCGGGGATAGATGTAGTTCGAGCCGACGATGAAGAATTTCTTCTTGCCGAGCGTCTTGATGATCCAGGGAATGAAGTTGGAAAGCTGCTGGTTCGGCACCGCCCCGGTGTAGACCACGTTCTTCGAGCACTCGAAGCCTTCGTAATAGGTGGGGTAGAACAGCGCGGCCTTGCGCTTCTCGAACACCGGCAGCACCGCCTTGCGGCTCGCCGAGGTGTAGCAGGCGAAGACGGTGGGGAGGCGGTCCTGGATGACCAGCTTCGAGGCCTTCTCGTTGAAGGTCTTGGGGTCGGACGCGCCGTCCTCGATCACCGCTTCGACCTGCTTGCCGAGCACGCCGCCCGAGGCGTTGATCTCGGCGATGGCCATGCGGGTGGCGTCGGTCAGGGAGCGCTCGACGATCGAGAGCCCGCCGGTCTGCGAGAACAGCACGCCGACCTTGATGCTGTCGGCGGCGGCGGCGGCGCGGCTGAAGACGGTGGGAGCGGCGATGGCTCCCGTCGCGATGGCCGCGGAGGCCGTGAGAAAATGACGACGGTTGATCGACATGGGTTTCCTCGGGGGACCGGAAGGGAGACGGCGGGACGCGCAGCCGGAACCGCGCGCCGGGGAGGGCGCGTCGGGAAATCGCGGCGCGGCGACCGCGCTGGTTGTGGCGTGTCGGGTCGACCACCCTGTCGAGCCCGGAAAAACAAAAAGCCCGGGACGCCCCCTCGGAGGGGCGGCTCGGGCTACCTAGCCAATGCGGTATGACAGCACTGTCAAAACCGCGGTGCCGAATGTTTCGGCAGGTTCAAAACTGAACGCGATTTGAGCTAACCACCGATTTTTGGCGAATGCAAGAGCTCGTTTGCGTTGATGATCGAGGTGGCGATCTCGTCCATCGAGACCCGCTTCGACATGGCCTGCTGGCGGATCGTCTCATAGGCGGCCTCCTCGCCGATGCCGTGGATCGCCATCAGGATCGCCTTGGCCTTCTGGATGCGCTGGAGGCTGGAAACCCGGCGTTCCAGCTTGTTCAGCCGCTTCTGCTGCTCCTGCTTTTCCTGCCACAGGCCGCGCGCCAGCAGCAGGTTGGTCAGGACGCCGAAGGGTCGGATGGGGCGATCCATCGCGGCAAGCACGCCGATGTCGAACAGCACTTCCAGGGTGCGCGGGTTCTCGTAGTCGACAATGGCGATGATGGCCGGCGGAATGCCCTCGACGCCGCGGGCGAGGCGGATGATGTCGGTGCGGTATTCGTGGTCGATCGACAGGAACATGACCGCCACCTTGGCGGGCACCTCGCGTGGAATCGGCCAGGCCGCCTCGGCGTGGCAACCGATACGGCGCAGGTGCTCGATCAAGGTGCGGCCGTCGGCGTCGGGCGGGTGGACGACGAGAACCGGCAAGCCCTTGAGGCTTTTCAGCGGTGGCATCGCCATGGCGTCAATCGATCTTCGCGGCTTGGGGGGCGAGGGACCAGTCGTCCAGCGCCGACGACACGAAATAGGGGTCCGGCTTCATCCGCCGGTGCGGGTCCCACACGATCTCGAAGCGCTTGGCGGCGTCGAGCCGTGCGACCCGTGGCCACAGGAAGGTGTGGTTGTTGGTCGGATCGATGGCGACCATGCCCTGCGGGGCGTCGAACTCCACCCGGGCCAATGCCTCCACGATGCGGGCGCGGTCGAGGCTGCGGGCCTGGGCGACGGCGGCGGCCACCAGATGAACCTGGAAATACGCGGCCTCGGCTGCGGCCGTCACGGGAATGTCCGGGCCGAAAAGCCGGCGATAGGCGGCGAGGAAGGCCCGGTTGCGCGCCGTCGCCAGCGTCTCGAAATAGGGCGCGGCGGTGAAGTGGCCTTCGGCCGCCGCGGCCGACATCTCCGCCACCTCCGCCTCATTGGTGGTGAGGCTGGCGATGGGGGTGCGGGCGGGATCGAAGCCGGCCCGCCGATAGGCCTCGTAGAACATGGCCGTGCCGGAGCCGACCACCGTGGAGAACACAGCGTCCGGTGCGAGCCGGCGGATCTGGTTCAGGGCCCGGTCGAAATCGGCGGGCGAGGGATCGAGCGGAACATAGATCTCGTCGAGGATCTTGCCGCGCGCCTCGATCACGAGGTCAGAAAATATGCGGTTGGATTCATAGGGGAAGATGTAGTTCGATCCGATCAGCAGGATGCGCGGGCCGTGATTTTCCAGAATATAGCGTGCGAGTGGCTGCGAGTTCTGATTCGGCGTGGCACCGGTATAGATGCAGTTCGGTGAATATTCGAAGCCTTCGTAGAGCGTGGGATAGACCAGCAGAGCGTTGCGGGATTCGATCACCGGCAGCACCGCCTTGCGGGTGCTCGACATGTAGCAGCCGAAGATGAGGCGCACGCCCTGCTCGTCGAGCAGGCGGATCGACTCGGCGCGGAACAGCTTGGGATTGGCCTGGCAATCCTCGCCGACCTCCACCAGCTCGCGCCCGGCGACGCCGCCGGCGGCGTTGATCTCGCGGATCGCGAGGCGTGTCGCCAGCAGTTGCGTGCGCTCCACGGAGGCGGTGACGCCGGTCTGCGAGAACAGGACGCCGATCGGCAGGGGGCTATCGCTCCAGACGGAGCCTTCGTCGGACATGGCAGACGCATCCATGCAAAAAAGCTCCCGCTGCGTTCCCGCAGGCGAGAGCTTCCACGCTCGTGATCGCCGCCATCGACACTGACGCCGGCACCTTCGAATAAGGCTAACCTGTGGCCAACACCATATCAAGCCGGTGCCAGGCGTGGTTGCGACGGCAGATGGTTGCCGCCCCGCTCAGGCGCGGTTGGGGCCGGATGTGCCGCTGCGATCTGCGACGCGCCGCATCGGCATCGGCGAGGCCGGGCGGGCCTGAGGCGCATGCCCCGCGCCGTCATGGTCCCGATCGTAGGCGGACTGTTCCGCCTCCATCCGCTCGCGCTTCAGGCGCCTCTCGGCCTGCTGGCGCTCCAGCTCCTGGCGGATGCGCTCGCGGCGTCCCAGCTCGAGCGGCATGGGAGCAAGATTGCGCTGGGCGGCGAGCGCGGAGTGACGCTCCGGCGCGGCCTCGGTGTGGCGGGCCAGCGCCTGCCGCACAATATCGGGAATCTCCAGCTTGAAGGGCAGGTCTTCCAGCGACACCGGCGGCTCGTGCGCCGCGCCGCCGTCTCCCTCCGCCGCCGCACCGAAGCGGGCGTCCTCGTCGCGGGCGCGTTCGCGTTCCGCCAGAGCAATGATCAGATCTTCGGCGATCTTCTGCACCAGCTGTTCGTTCTGCACCGCGACCGGCCCGGCATCGTTCGCGGGAGCCACCGTCCACGCGGTCTCCTCCAGCAGCCGGACGGAACGGCGCGTGGCCGCCATGGGCTGGCGCGGCACCGGCGCGGCCTCGGGGAGGGGCGGCTCCGGCGACCGGCTGGCCGCGGCGGGCTGGCTGTGGCGGCCGGCTTGTGCGTGCGGCGCCGGCACCTCCCGGCGAACGGCTTCGGCCGGCCGGATGTCCGCCGCCGCCGCCGGGGTGTCCCCGGAAATGTCTATGGCGAGGATGGGCGCCGTGGCGGTCAGCTCCGCCTTTCGCTCCTCACGGGCCGCGGGCGTGGATTGACGCTCCAGCTCGCGGAGGGCCGCCTCAAAGGCCATGTCGTCCTCAGCCGCCACATCATCCGCCGAAGCGCCGGGCGCCTCGAACGCAGGTATCTGCGCCAAGGCCTCCGGCGCGGGCCGAACAGGAGCGAAGGAAAACGCTTCGTCCGGCACCTCCGCCATGCGGGGAGGGCGGGTGCTCTGGGGTGGGGTGGCAGTCGCCCCGGTCATGTCCAGCTCGAGCCGGGGCAACACATCCGCCGCGGGACGGTAAGCCCGCTCGGCCGGCGCCGGCGAGGCCGGGGTCTCGGCGGGCGGGGCGCTCACCACGTTCGGCTCGCCCGCATTCGCGGCGACCTGGGCGGCAATGAGAGGGCGCCGACGGGGCGCCTGCCGTGTGGCCGCGCCCGCTGCCGGGGTGCCCGCCGGCCGTGCGCGCCGAATCCCGCCCTTTTCGGCGGCCGGGAGCGGCTTCGCCTGCGGACGTATCCGCGCGACGCGAACGGCGCCGGCCTGGACCAGCGTGCCGACCAGGGAGGAGGCATGGCCGCGAAGCGCCGCGAGGCGGGAAGACATGGACAGCGCGCCCTCCCCCGACCCGGTGGCGGCACCCTTGTCGGTGGTGCGGCGCTGCTGGCGCGCCTCCCATTCGGTCAGGGCCCACATCGCGGACGCGCCGAGGCCGGCGCCGGTGCACAGGTCGAGGGCGCTCACACCGGGAACCACGAACACATAGGTCAGGCAGATGCTGGTCACGCCCACGACGCTGATCGGCGCCTGCCATTCCGGTTTCATCTCGCCCTCCGCATTACGGGCAAGAGTTTAGGGTGATTCGCAGCGGCGCCACCCCGCCGCAGACGGTCGGTCCCCAAGTTTAAATGCCCCCATCCGCTCCCGGATCGGAGAATGCCAGATCAGGAAAAGACGAGAAACCGGAACAAGATACCGGAAAGAAGTCGAGATTTCGGCTTCCGCGCTCTTTACCGGGGGAAGAGAGGGCCGCGTTGGGTGCTCGGCGCGGTTGCCGTCGGCCGGGTGTAACAGGCGGGCGACAGGAAATAGATCAATTCGTGACATTTTGTCGCGCCAGCCTTTTCCTGCGGGAAAGGCCGCGACGCCATGGGGCCTCAGGCGGTGGCTGGCGTGGGAGCGACATGCGAGCGCTTTCTGGTGGGCGCGAGCGGGTAACCGAACGGGGATCCCGCGCATCGGCGGTGCCAATATCGAATTACCGCCCGGGCTTCGGCTTTGCAGGGCCGGACGCGCGGGGCTGCCCGGCCGGTAGTGTCCCCATCCACCTGTCTCGGCGGGGGTTGGCCGATCGTCTTTACCCTGACAATTCTAGACGTTACTGATCGTCAGCCGCGCGAGGCTCCAACGCTTCCATCGAATTGTTGGGTGTCCGGCTTGTCGGTGGTCGTCATCTTCATAAAGATTATTGCATTAATCTGCGATTTAGTAAATCAGCGAATGTCTTAATTCGTCGTTGGCGCGTTCGGCGATCTTTACTCTATCAATTATGCTGTTGTTTCGGTTCTAGGTGTGATTGTCATTTCAGAGGGTTTCGGTTTCATTTAAATGATATGAAAATCAATCCGATACGGATGTATATTCAATAGCGATTGCCTTCAAGCCAACGACGAATTTGGGTGATGGCTGCTATTCTTTCTCGTTCAGGTGCAAGTTGAGCATCGAGAACGGTTATGATCTGCTCGGCGTTCACCCGGACAGCACGTCGTTTCGGGCGCCCTATTGGGGCTATGAAATTACGAGCCTCCAGTCGCAGACCAATTGTGTCGGGCGGGTCTTCAATCTCAATTCCGGCGTGGCCGCGGGAGCGCCGGCGGGCGTGATCGACAAGGTCTATATCAAGGCTCCCCACCGCGCGGCTTCGGCGGGGTGCGCGTTCCGCGTCGGTGCCCAGACCGGCCTGAGGATCAATTCGATCGAAGTCAATGATGCGATCAATCGCGTGCTGCTGCTGGAAAGCTGTCCGAATTTGTCGATCGGCATGCTCCGCTTTGAGAAGGCATCGGTTGCCCCATCCTCCGACCTCATCGCGGTGGCGGGGGAGAGCGCTACGGTCGTCATCGACACGCTTGAATTCCAGACCGTCGATTTCGCCGGCGCCGGCGTCGCCTATGGTCTGCTGGCCAATGTCTCGGCGCGCGTGTCCATAACGGGCGCCCTGCGGGTGAGCAATTCGACCGGCAACGCCTCGGGCCAGTTCCGCGCGGTCCAGACCGCCAATGAGGGGCGGATCCTCCTGCCGCCGGTCATCGCGATGCAGTCGACCGACGCCTATGTGCGGCTTTATGCGGCGAGCGCGGGTGACCGGATCGAGTTCAACAGCGCCGAAACGGCGGGGCCCTGGTTCCTGTCGAACGTGGCGTCGGCAAGCAGCAGCCCGGCCTGGCTGGTCTACGACCCCACCACCGCCTATACCGCGCTGCCCTCGCCGACGGATGGCTATCTCGTGGGCTTGTTCGTCTATCTCACCGCTCCGGTCAGCTCCGGCACCTTGTCGGTGTATCCGTCGATCAATGGGGCCACGATCGGTTCGCCGGCCTTCAACGTGCAGATCACGACGGGCTCGTCGGGTGTCAATTATCTGACGCCGGGCTGGGATCCCTCGGTTTCCAGCGCGCACAGGATTGCCAAGGGCGATCGTCTCGCGGTCACGCTCAATGCGGCGGCCCTCACCGGCGGCGGCGGGGCGACGGTGATGATGCTGATCGCGACCCGGTAAGTCCCCGCGCGATGTCCTCCGCGGCATCGTGGCCTCTGCCCGCCGCATCGCGGCACGGCATCTGTAGCAAACCTCTCCGCGGCACCCCCCGGGCGCCGCGATGACGATGAGGCCGGCTGCGTTCGTGACGGGGAATTGGTGCCGGCTGAGGGGATCGAACCCCCGACCTTCGGTTTACAAAACCGCTGCACTACCGCTGTGCTAAGCCGGCTCCTGCGGCACCGGACATCGGGTGCCTTTCCTTGATGTGCCGAACCGCGCCCGGCCCGGGCGCCTGATCGGCATGTCTTATGCCGCGCTTGTCCTCTATTCGCAAATCGCGGCCCCGCAGCCGTGATAGACCCATGCGCCACCCCGACCTAGCAAGACCTGCGGCGGCAGGCAACCGGTTGTCGAGTATGACTGATTTGCTTCAAAATCCCGTGTTGCGTCGGGAGGTATGATCTGCAACAGGAAGGCATCCCGGCGTAAGCCGGAGCGGGTTCCGCCAGGCTTACGGCGGTGGGGCCCGGACATCGTCTCGCGCATGGAGGGCGGACAATCATGACACGACTGATGCTGCTGGCAGGAATGATCCTGGCCGGCCTGACCATGGGCGCCAGCGCCCAGACCCTGAGCTACGCCGAAGCCGGCGCGCTGATCGCCAAGAGCTGCGGGCCCTCGATCGAGAAGTACTGCTCGAAGGAAAACATCGGCACCGGCAAGATCATGGACTGTCTCAAGTCCCATCAGGCCGATGTGCCCCCGCAGTGCTTCGCGGATTTCTCGGCCGTCTTCGCCTCGATCAACAAGCGGGTGGCCGCGCAGGGTGATGCCTACAAGGCCTGCAATGCCGACATTCGCGCCTATTGCTCCGGCGTGGCTCCCGGCGACGGCAACATCCTCAGCTGCCTGGTCGATTCCAAGGCTGTCGTGAAGGGTACCTGCAAGCAGGTGCTGCTCGATGCCGGCTGGTACTGACGGTCTGGCTGCTCACGCTCACGGAAAGATCACAACCATGTCGAGCCTCATCCGCCTCGCCAGTGCCGCGGCCCTTGCCGCCGCCCTTTGCGCCCCGCTGTCGCTGCCGGCCTCCGCGCAGACGGCCACCTCCTATGGCCAGATCATCCAGGGTCTGACCGCGGTGACCACCGATTCTCCGGTCATCGATGCCCAGGCCCTGCGCAACTGGGCCCAGAACAGCGTTGCCCAGAACGCCGCGATCCCGCCGACCCAGCCGGAGATCGTCAAGAAGCTGTTCTCGCTGGCGCAGATCACCGTGCAGATCCAGTTCGCGCTCAACTCCGCGATCATCCGCCCGGAATCCTATGAGGCGATCGGCTCCATCGCCGACGCCATGCACCACCCGATCCTGTGGAACTATCGCTTTGCCGTCGTCGGCAATACCGATGCCACCGGCACCCGTGCGTATAACCTGAAGCTCAGCCAGGAGCGCGCGCAGGCCATTGTCGATGCGCTCGTCACCCTGTACCGGGTGGACCCGGCGCGTCTCGAGGCCGTCGGCCTCGGCCAGGAAGCGCTGCAGAACGCGAAGAATCCGGACGACCCGATCAATCGCCGCGTCCAGATCTTCAACATCGGAACGCTGAAGCCGATGCCGTCGGCGCAGTGACGTCTGCGACCGTGGTGTGGCGCCGGCGGAGACCTCTCCGCCGGCATTTTGTTTGGAGATGAGAGATGAGCATTACCCGGATTGAGACCGGCCCGCGCATGAGCCAGGCCGTGATTCACGGCTCGACCGTCTATCTCGCCGGCCAGGTCGCGAAGGGCGACGGCGTTGCCGCCCAGACGGCGGCTATCCTCGCCGAGATCGATCGCCTGCTGGCCGCGGCGGGATCGGACAAGACCAAGATCCTCGCCGCCACCATCTATCTCACCGACATGGCCACCTTTGGCGAGCTGAATGCGGTTTGGGAAGGCTGGGTCGCCCCGGGCCACCCCCCGGCCCGCGCGACTGTCGAGGCTGCGCTGGCGACGCCGGAATACAAGGTCGAGATCGTCGTCGTCGCGGCGATCTGAGCGCCGGCCGCTGCGGCGGTTCGCTCTCAATGAAGCATGACGGCCCCGCTCGCGCGGGGCCGTTTTCATTTGACGGAGGCGGTTGGCGTCAGTGCCAGTCTTCGATGTTCCGGTCCTTGGTCTCGGGCAGGAAGATGAGCCCGATCACCACGGTCATCAGCGCGATGATGATGGGGTACCACAGGCCGGAGAAGATGTTGCCCGAGGCGGCCACGATGGCGAAGGCTGTGGGCGGCAGGAAGCCGCCGAACCAGCCATTGCCGATGTGGTAGGGCAGCGACATGCCGGTGTAGCGGATGCGGGTCGGGAACAGCTCGACCAGCAGCGCCGCGATCGGGCCGTAGACCATGGTGACATAGAGCACGAGAACGAAGAGCAGGCCGATCAGGGTCAGCGACCGGCTGTCGCTCAGCACGCCGCCAATGCTCGGCTGCTTGATGATCGAGGGGTCTCCGGCCTTCGGATAGCCCGCCGCCTGCGCCGCCGCCACCAGTGCCGCGCCGGTGTTGTCCGCGGTGGGAACGTCGGTGCCGTTGACGGTTGCCACAACGGGGCTGCCCGCGGCGCCCGGCAGCAGCGTGTAGTGCATCGAGTTGGTTGCCAGCGTGCGCCGGATCACGTCGCAGGGCCGGGTGAAGACGCGCACGCCGACCGGATCGAACAGCGTGCCGCAGCTCGCGGGATCGGCGGTGAGTTCGATCTTCACCTCGCTGGTCGCCGCGATAAGCTTCGGATTGGCGGTGCGGGCGATCAGTTCGAACAGCGGGAAATAGGTCGCCGCGGCGATGAGGCAGCCGGCGATGAGGATGGGCTTGCGCCCGATCTTGTCCGACAGCCAGCCGAAGAACACGAAGAAGGGCGTGCCGAGCAGGAGGCCGAAGGCGATCAGCAGGTTCGCCGTGGTGCCGTCGACCTTGAGGGTCTGCGTCAGGAAGAACAGCGCGTAGAACTGGCCGCAGTACCACACCACGGCCTGGCCGGCGGTGGCGCCGAACAGGGCGATCAGCGCGATCTTGGCGTTCGACCACTTGCCGAACGCTTCGGTAAGCGGCGCCTTGGAGCGGGTTCCTTCGTCCTTCATCTTCTGGAAGGCGGGGGATTCCGCAAGCTGCAGGCGAATCCAGAGCGAGAAGCCGAGCAGGATGATCGACAGCAGGAACGGCACACGCCAGCCCCAGGCCGCGAAGGTCTCCGGCGTCATGGACAGGCGCAGCGTGAGGATGACCAGCAGGGACAGGAACAGACCCACCGTCGCGGTGGTCTGGATCCACGAGGTGTAGAAGCCGCGCCGTCCATGCGGGGCATGCTCGGCCACGTAGGTCGCGGCGCCGCCATATTCGCCGCCGAGCGCAAGGCCCTGGGCGAGCCGGCAGAGGATGAAGATCACCGGCGCGGCATAGCCGATGGTGTCGTAACCGGGCAGCAGACCGACGACGAAGGTGGCGATGCCCATCAGCGTCATGGTGACGAGGAAGGTGTATTTGCGACCGATCAGGTCGCCCAGCCGGCCGAACACCAGCGCGCCGAACGGGCGCACCGCGAATCCCGCCGCGAAGCCGAACAGCACGAAGATGAACTTTGCGGTGTCGTTGCTGCCGGGCACGAAGGTCGCGGCGATGTTTGCCGCGAGCGAGCCGGCGAGATAGAAATCATACCACTCGAAGACCGTGCCGGCGGAGGAGGCGATGATCACCTTCCTCTCTTCCCGCGTCATGGGTGGCGGCGCCGCGGTGCCGCTGGCTGATACGCTCATGTGCTGCTTCCCTTCCCCTCGTTTATCCTCGCGGGCGTGCGCCCGGTGCGAGACCGCGGCGATGCGCATGGAAAAGCGCACGCGGACCCTCACATCGACGCAGAGCCGGCCGAATCCATTCAGCGAGTCGGGGAAGCCTTTCGGGCTGCCCTCCACCCGGTTCGTTCCTCCCGGAACCGCGCACTACAGGCGGCAAGGTTCCGGCTTTTGCGCGGAATTACTCAGACTCCATGCGCTTATGTTCGGAAGCTTGGCGAAAAGCTGCCGTTCTGACGATTGGTAATTGGTCGTAAAACCTTCAGCCTCAACCGGCCGTAGTGCGGATGGCGCGGCGGGCGATGTGCAGGGCGAGCACCGCGGCGTTCGAAACATTGAGGCTGACGATCGCGCCCGGCAGGTCGATCCGCGCGAGGGTGTCGCAGGTCTGCCGGGTCAGCTGGCGCAGGCCCTTGCCTTCGGCCCCGAGCACCAGCGCCAGCGGCGCCCGCAGGGCGGTGTCCAGGAGGTCGGCGGGGCCTTCGCTGTCGAGGCCGACCACCTGCACCCCGCGCTTCTTCAGCTCATCGAGAGCACGGGCGAGGTTGGGCACGAAACAGAACGGCACGTGTTCCAGGCCGCCGCTGGCGCTCTTGGCCAGCACACCGGTGGCGGCGGGGCTGTGGCGGGCGGTGGTGACGATGGCGCCGACCCGCAGTGCCGCCGCGGAGCGGACGATGGCGCCGACATTGTGGGGGTCGGTGATCTGGTCGAGCACCAGCAGCAGGTCGCAGCGCGCCGCTTCCTCCAGACTGGGCGAGGGCAGGGGGTCGGCTTCGGCGAAGATGCCCTGATGGACCGCATCCGGCTCCAGCAGACGGTCGATCTCGCCGGGGCGGACGATCTCGGCGGCCGGGTGCGGTGCGATGCCTTCCTCCGCGAGGCGCTTGGCCGCGTTCTCCGTGACCAGCAGCCGGCGGATTCGCCGGCGCGGGTTGCGCAACGCCTCGGCGACGCTGTGCCAGCCGTAGAGAATCGCGACGTCGCCGGGCCATTCGCCAAAGGGGCGGGCCGCCGGCCGATCGCGGCCGCCGCCGGCCGCTCGACGCTGGAAGCCGCCGGAACCCTTGCGGTCGGCAGAACGGGTGGGACGTGGCGGGCGCTCGCTCATGCGCGGTTCTTGTCACGCCGGGAGGCGATTGGCAATTTCGACGGTAACACGGCGGACGGATCCGGCTGGGGACAGAGCCGTGCCGGGGTTGACAGGGCAGGGGCACCTCACCATAAACCCGCCCTCACGGTTCACCTGCCTCGGCGACCATTGCCGGGCCGGGTCTCCGGGCAGTCGACAGGCGCCGTCGCGTGAATGCGGCGGGCAGGTCGACCGAGACGTCGAGAAGTGAAGTCGTCACGTACGACTTGGGGGAGTGTCCCGAGCGGCAAAGGGGGCGGACTGTAAATCCGCTGGCTATGCCTTCGTAGGTTCGAGTCCTACCTCCCCCACCACGTCCTCTGCCGCAGAATGTCCGGTCATGGCGACTGCGGGTGTAGCTCAATGGTAGAGCAACAGCCTTCCAAGCTGATGACGAGGGTTCGATTCCCTTCACCCGCTCCAGCCTCGCCCATGCCATCCCGAGACATGATTCACCGCTCTCCGCGTGAGCGGGCAGCCGCGGCGCGCGGCGCATCATCTTCAGCGAGCTGGTCGCCACGGGCGATACGCCCTTCGGCACGCTGCCCGACTTCGCTTCGGCCGGGAAGATTCGGGATGCCCTGAACGGTGAGCCGACATGTCCCGCTTGCGCGGCTTTTGGCCGCTCGCGGGGGTTGATCGATCTGGCCGGCGACGGAATTGGGCTTCCACCGGACCGGACCGGCAGGGGCGCCGCGCCGGCACCGTGATTCGCCCGGTCGGCGCCCCCGGCGCGCGACGGCCTCGACAAGGGCGCGGCCATTGCCGCGGGGCACTTGCGAAAGCGCCGGAAACCGCCTATCCCACGCCCCGATTTTGCGGCTCGATGTGTCGCCTGAAGGAAACGAGCTATGGCCAAAGAGAAATTCAACCGTTCGAAGCCGCACTGCAACATTGGCACGATTGGCCATGTTGACCATGGCAAGACGTCGCTGACGGCAGCGATCACGAAGGTTTTGGCCGAGGCGGGCGGCGCGACGTTCACCGCTTACGACCAGATTGACAAGGCGCCGGAAGAGAAGGCGCGCGGCATCACGATCTCGACGGCGCATGTCGAGTACGAGACGCCGAACCGTCACTACGCGCATGTGGACTGCCCCGGCCACGCCGACTACGTGAAGAACATGATCACGGGCGCGGCGCAGATGGACGGTGCGATCCTTGTGGTTTCGGCGGCGGACGGCCCGATGCCGCAGACCCGCGAGCACATCCTTCTGGCCCGCCAGGTCGGCGTTCCCGCGCTGGTGGTGTTCCTGAACAAGTGCGACATGGTCGACGACGAGGAGCTTCTCGAGCTGGTCGAGCTCGAGGTTCGCGAGCTGCTGTCGAAGTACGACTTCCCGGGCGACGACATCCCGATCATCCGCGGTTCGGCGCTGGTGGCGCTTGAGAATGGCGATGCCAAGCTCGGCCATGACGCGATCCTCGAGCTGATGAAGGCGGTCGACGCCTACATCCCGCAGCCGGAGCGCCCGATCGACCTGCCGTTCCTGATGCCGATCGAGGACGTGTTCTCGATCTCGGGCCGCGGCACGGTGGTGACGGGCCGCGTCGAGCGCGGGATCATCAAGGTTGGCGAGGAAGTCGAGATCGTCGGCATCCGTCCGACGGTGAAGACGACGGTGACCGGCGTCGAGATGTTCCGCAAGCTGCTGGACCAGGGCCAGGCGGGCGACAATGTCGGCGTGCTGCTGCGCGGCACCAAGCGCGAGGACGTTGAGCGCGGCCAGGTCGTGTGCAAGCCGGGTTCGGTGAAGCCGCACACCAAGTTCAAGGCCGAGGCGTACATCCTGACGAAGGAAGAGGGCGGGCGTCACACCCCGTTCTTCACGAACTACCGCCCGCAGTTCTACTTCCGGACGACGGACGTGACCGGCATCGTGACGCTGCCGGAAGGCACGGAAATGGTGATGCCGGGCGACAACATCACGGTGGACGTGGCGCTGATCGTGCCGATCGCGATGGAAGAGAAGCTGCGCTTCGCCATCCGTGAAGGCGGCCGCACCGTCGGCGCCGGCGTCGTCGCCTCGATCATCGAGTGATCCGGCGGCTACGGCCGCTTCCGTCACCGTTTCATGAAGGAGCGCCCCATCCGGGCGCTCCTTTTCTTTTGCGCGGCGTGCCCTGAGGGGCGGGTGTCGCGGCAGGATGCGAGCGCGTGCCGGCGGCAGCGGATGGCCCGCCGGCGAATCGCGTCAATTGGGGGGCGCCATGCCCGGAGCCAGCCGGTGCCGCCGCCGCGCCCTCGGTTTCGCCCTGCTGCTGTTGGCGGCTGGCATCGTGCCGCTCCATGCGGAATGCCCGGACCACCCGCCGTGCCGGGGCTGCGGCTGCAAGGGCGGGCCGGGCTATCGCGGCCCCGATGGCCAGTGCGTCGGCTTTCGGCACCTTTATCGGGTCTGTGGCAACCCGCCGGACAGTCGTTGCACCTTCGAGAACGCGCCCGGCACCGGCGCGAATCGGGAGTGCGTCCTGTCGCCCCGGCCCAAGCGCCGCGAAGTGCCGGCCGTGGAGATGCCGCCGGCATCCGGGCCTGTGGAGTGAGCCGTCTCCCGCGCCGCATCCCCTTTACATCGGTGCGGCGGAACTCTAGGAAGAGCGCCGCCTGCTTCGCGGGCTGTAGGAGTGTAGCTCAACTGGTTAGAGCACCGGTCTCCAAAACCGGGGGTTGGGGGTTCGAGTCCCTCCACTCCTGCCACTCACGCCGCCAGCCGGCGCGGGAGGCGGACGGCCACAGTCACGCGACCCTTTACGCGACGGGTTTAGCAGGCTATAGGCCCGCCCTGCCTCATTGACTGACAGGAAAGCGCGGGGGCGTGTTCCCGCGCTATGGGCGTTTCGAGACGAGCATGGCGAAGACGAATCCGGTCGAGTTCTTCCAGCAGGTCCGCGCCGAAGCGCGAAAGGTGACCTGGCCGACCCGTCGCGAGACCCTGATCACGACGGCGATGGTGTTCGTCATGGTGGTTGTCGCCTCGCTCTTCTTTCTGGTCGCGGACCAGATTCTGAGCTTCGCGGTGGCGCAGCTCCTGCAGATCGGGCGGTGAGAGCCATGGCGAAGCGCTGGTACATCGTCCACGCCTATTCGAACTTCGAGAAGAAGGTCGCGGATTCGATCAAGGAACAGGCCGCCCAGCGTGGCCTTACCGATCTGTTCGACCAGGTGCTGGTGCCGACCGAGAAGGTCGTCGAGGTGCGGCGCGGCCGCAAGGTGGACGCCGAGCGCAAGTTTTTTCCCGGCTATGTGCTGGTGAAGATGGACCTGACCGACGAGGCGTTTCATCTCATCAAGAACACGCCGAAGGTCACCGGCTTCCTCGGCGCCGACAACAAGCCGATGCCGATCGCCGAGGGCGAGGCGATGCGCATCCTCCAGCAGGTGCAGGAGGGCATCGAGCGCCCGAAGCCGTCGATCTCCTACGAGGTCGGCGAGACGGTGAAGGTGTCGGACGGCCCGTTCGCGTCGTTCAACGGCGTGGTCGAGGAGGTCGACGAAGGCCGCTCCCGCCTCAAGGTGGCGGTGTCGATCTTCGGTCGCGCCACGCCCGTGGAGCTCGAATTCGGTCAGGTCGAGAAGACCTGATCGCTTCAGGCCGGTTCGCCGGCCGTTTACGGGCCGGTTTCGACCGGTCCAAAGGTCGTGGGAGGGCAGGGGCGACCGCCAATCGCTTCATCGCCCGGACCACGTGCCCCGCGCCGGCAGGTCGCCGGCATTTCTGGGAGTAAGACATGGCAAAGAAGATCACCGGCTATGTGAAATTGCAGGTGCCGGCCGGGTCGGCGAACCCCGCCCCCCCGATCGGTCCTGCGCTCGGCCAGCGCGGCCTGAACATCATGGAGTTCTGCAAGGCGTTCAACGCCCAGACCGCCCAGATGGAGAAGGGCATGCCCATCCCCGTCCTGATCACCGCGTATCAGGACCGGTCCTTCACCTTCGAGCTGAAGACCCCCCCGGTCTCCTACTTCCTCAAGAAGGCCGCCGGCCTGCAGACGAAGAAGAAGCCCGGCTCCGGCCACAAGACCCCGGGCAAGGGCTTCATCGGCAAGATCTCGCAGGAACAGATGCGCGAGATCGCCGAGAAGAAGATGAAGGATCTGAACTGCGACACCGTCGAGTCGGCGGTCCGCATGATCGAAGGCTCCGCCCGTTCGATGGGCCTCGAGGTGGTGGGTTGATCTGATGGCCAAGATTGCGAAGCGTGTCCAGGCTACCCGCGAGGGTATCGACCGGGCGAAGCTCTATGGCCTCGACGAGGCTCTCGGGCTCGTGAAGGACCGGGCCAACGCCAAGTTCGACGAGACCATCGAGGTGGCGATCAACCTCGGCGTCGACCCGCGCCATGCCGACCAGATGGTCCGCGGCGTGTGCAACCTGCCCAACGGCTCCGGCCGTACCGTGCGGGTCGCGGTGTTCGCTCGCGGCGCCAAGGCCGACGAGGCCAAGGCGGCCGGTGCCGACATCGTGGGCGCCGAAGACCTGCTGGAGACGATCCAGGGTGGCACCATCGAGTTCGATCGCTGCATCGCGACCCCGGACCTGATGCCGCTGGTCGGTCGTCTCGGCAAGATCCTCGGCCCGCGCGGCCTGATGCCGAACCCGAAGGTCGGCACCGTGACCATGGACGTCAAGGGCGCCGTCGAGGCGGCCAAGGGCGGCGCGGTCGAATTCCGCGTCGAGAAGGCCGGCATCATCCACGCCGGTATCGGCAAGGCCTCGTTCCCGGTCGACAAGCTCGCCGAGAACATCCGCGCCTTCGCCGATGCCGTGGTTCGGGCGAAGCCCACCGGCGCCAAGGGCACCTATGTCCAGCGCATCGCGGTGTCCTCGACCATGGGCCCCGGCGTGAAGGTCGACACCAGCTCGGTGCTGTCGCCGGCGTGATGCCGGAGCCGCGCCGGTCGCGGAGGCGTGACCGGCGCGTATGCGGAATTGTCAACCCCCCGATGCGAAGAGGGGGCTGACAAGTCCCCTGTTAACCTCTATATCGCAGGTTTCGCTCTGACTCGTTTGAGCGGAGCTGATGACATTCCAGGCTTTCGTCCGCCAACCCGGACGAAGGGGCCGGTAGGGTTCGCCCTGCCGGCCTAAGTCCTGTCCGAGACTGCAGGTGCCAAGCCCTCCGGGGCGCGGCGTAATCCCGACCGGGGCCTGCATAGACGGGGTACGACCGCAGTGCTTGTGCCGTCCCAGGACGGCTCTTGAATTTCGGCTCGAACCAGCGCCTTGGCCGGATCGCTTCGGACCCAAGGGGACAGGATATTCACCCGTCGTCCCGCCTCCCGGCGGGCCGGCAAGGCGCAAACCGGCGGAGGGTTCCCATCCTTCCGCCACCGGAGAGCAAGAGAAGTGGATCGCGCTCAAAAAGAAGAGCTCGTCACGACGCTCGCCGATGTGTTCCAGAACACGTCGGTCGTTGTCGTGGCCCACTATTCCGGTCTCACCGTCGCTCAGATGTCCAAGCTGCGTCAGCAGATGAAGGCGAGCGGCGCGACCGTGAAGGTGGCCAAGAACCGCCTCGCGAAGATCGCTCTCGAAGGTTCGGACGTCGCACATGTCGGTGCCCTGCTGAAGGGCCCGACCGTGATCGCCTATTCCAGCGATCCCGTTGCGGCGCCGAAGGTTGCCGTCGAGTTTGCCAAGGCGAACGACAAGTTCGTCATCCTTGGCGGCGCGATGGGCAAGACGGCCCTCAATGTGGACGGCGTGAAGGCTCTGGCCACGCTGCCGTCCCTCGATGAACTGCGCGGCAAGCTGGTCGGCCTCATCCAGGCCCCGGCGACCAAGATCGCCCAGCTCACCACCGCGCCGGCGGCGAAGCTCGCCCGCGTGTTCGGGGCCTATGCCAAAGAGAACGAAGCCGCGTGAGGCTTTCCCGGTAATACTGGTTCGAACCAAAATCCAAGGACTTAGGTAAAATGGCTGACCTGTCGAAGCTCGTTGACGAGCTGTCCAACCTCACCGTTCTCGAGGCCGCCGAGCTCGCGAAGCTCCTCGAGGAGAAGTGGGGCGTTTCCGCTGCCGCCGCTGTGGCCGTGGCCGCTGCCCCCGGCGCTGCCGCCGCCGCCCCGGTGGAAGAGCAGACCGAGTTCACCGTCGTTCTGGCTGCCGCCGGCGACAAGAAGATCGAGGTCATCAAGGAAGTCCGCGCCATCACCGGCCTGGGCCTCAAGGAAGCCAAGGACCTCGTCGAAGCCGCTCCCAAGCCCGTCAAGGAAGGCGTGACGAAGGAAGAGGCCGAGAAGATCAAGGCGCAGATCGAGAAGGCCGGCGCCAAGGTCGAGCTTAAGTGATCTGACACGTTTCGGGGGCGCCGCGTCAGCGGCGTCCCCGTTCCGTCGGGCGATGCGTCCGGCGGCAATGGAGGACCCTGACGGTTCTCCCGGCGACCGGAGGCCAAGGCCGCGGTCGCCCGGCGAGCCGTCAGACGCCGTGCAGGGCCGAACGGAGGGCGGGCCGCCTTCCGTCCCGGGCCGGGCGGTGCTCATGCGGTCCCTTGATCCAGCGGCGGGTCAAGGGCGCGCGGACGGAACACTCGGACGGAGCGAGGATCGACATGGCGCAGACGTTCACCGGTCGTAAGCGGGTCCGCAAGTTTTTCGGCAAGATCCAGGAAGTGGCGGAGATGCCGAACCTCATCGAGGTTCAGAAGGCATCCTACGACCAGTTCCTGCAGATCCAGGAGCCGAAGGGCGGGCGCGACGACGACGGCATTCAGGCGGTTTTCAAGTCCGTCTTCCCGATCTCGGATTTCGCTGGCGCGGCCATGCTGGAGTTCGTGCGCTACGAGTTCGAGCCGCCGAAGTACGACGTCGATGAATGCCGGCAGCGTGGCATGACCTTCGCCGCGCCGCTGAAGGTCACCCTGCGTCTCATCGTGTTCGATGTCGATCCCGACACCGGCTCCAAGTCCGTCAAGGACATCAAGGAGCAGGACGTCTACATGGGCGACATCCCGCTCATGACCTCGAACGGCACCTTTATCGTGAACGGGACCGAGCGCGTCATCGTCTCGCAGATGCACCGTTCGCCGGGCGTGTTCTTCGACCACGACAAGGGCAAGACGCACTCCTCGGGCAAGCTGCTGTTCGCCGCCCGCATCATCCCCTATCGCGGTTCCTGGCTGGACATCGAGTTCGACGCCAAGGACATCGTGTTCGCGCGCATCGACCGTCGCCGCAAGATTCCCGTCACCAGCCTGCTCTTCGCCCTCGGCCTCGACGGCGAGGAGATCCTCAACACCTTCTACAACACCATCACCTTCTCGCGGACGAAGGACGGCTGGCGCATGCCGTTCGATCCCAAGCGGATGAAGGGCTACAAGGCGGTTGCCGACCTTGTTGACGCCGACACCGGCGAGATCGTGATCGAGGCCGGCAAGAAGATCACCGTCCGCCAGGCGCGCCAGCTCGCCGAGAAGGGCCTCAAGGCGCTGCGCATCGGCGACGACGAGATGGTCGGCCAGTACATCGCCGAAGACCTCGTCAACATGCAGACGGGCGAGATCTATGTCGAAGCCGGCGACGAGATCACCGAGAAGACGCTGAAGCTGCTCGCCGACATCGGCTATGACGAGGTGCCGGTTCTCGAGATCGACCACGTCAATGTGGGCGCCTATATCCGCAACACGCTGGCGGTCGACAAGAACATGACGCGCGAGGACGCGCTGTTCGACATCTACCGTGTGATGCGCCCGGGCGAGCCGCCGACGCTCGATTCCGCGCAGGCGATGTTCCACTCGCTGTTCTTCGATTCCGAGCGCTACGACCTTTCCGCGGTCGGCCGCGTGAAGATGAACATGCGCCTTGATCTCGACTGCCCGGACACCGTGCGCGTGCTGCGCCGCGACGACATCCTGGCGGTCATCAAGACGCTGGTGGAGCTGCGCGACGGCAAGGGCGAGATCGACGACATCGACCATCTCGGCAACCGCCGCGTCCGTTCCGTCGGCGAGCTCATGGAGAACCAGTACCGCGTCGGCCTGCTGCGCATGGAGCGTGCGATCAAGGAACGTATGTCCTCGGTCGACATCGACACCGTGATGCCGCAGGACCTCATCAACGCCAAGCCGGTGGCGGCGGCGGTGCGCGAGTTCTTCGGTTCCTCGCAGCTCTCCCAGTTCATGGACCAGACCAACCCGCTGTCGGAGATCACGCACAAGCGTCGTCTCTCGGCGCTGGGTCCGGGCGGCCTGACGCGCGAGCGCGCCGGCTTCGAGGTGCGCGACGTGCACCCGACCCACTATGGCCGCATCTGCCCGATCGAGACGCCGGAAGGCCCGAACATCGGCCTGATCAACTCGCTGGCGACCTTCGCCCGCGTGAACAAGTACGGCTTCATCGAAGCGCCGTATCGCCGGGTCCGCGAGAGCCAGGTGCAGGACGAGGTGGTCTATCTCTCCGCCATGGAGGAGGGGAAGTACTACGTCGCCCAGGCGAACATCCCGCTCGACGGCGAAGGCCGCTTCGTCGAGGACCTGATCGTCTGCCGTCATGCCGGCGACGTGCTGCTGGTGACTCCGGACCGCGTCGACTTCATGGACGTGTCGCCCAAGCAGCTCGTCTCGGTGGCCGCGGCGCTGATCCCGTTCCTTGAGAACGACGACGCCAACCGCGCGCTGATGGGCTCGAACATGCAGCGCCAGGCGGTGCCGCTGGTTCGCGCCGACGCGCCCTTCGTCGGCACCGGCATGGAGTCGGTCGTCGCCCGCGACTCCGGCGCGGCGATCGCGGCCCGCCGCACCGGCATCATCGACCAGGTGGACGCCACCCGCATCGTCATCCGCGCGACCGAGGACAACGACCCCTCGAAGTCGGGCGTCGACATCTACCGCCTGCAGAAGTTCCAGCGCTCCAACCAGTCCACCTGCATCAACCAGCGTCCGCTGGTGCGTGTCGGCGATTGGGTGAAGAAGGGCGACATCATCGCGGACGGTCCCTCGACCGACCTCGGCGACCTCGCGCTCGGCCGGAACATCCTCGTCGCCTTCATGCCGTGGAACGGCTACAACTTCGAGGACTCCATCCTTCTGTCCGAGAACATCTCGAAGGGCGACATCTTCACCTCGATCCATATCGAGGAATTCGAGGTGATGGCCCGCGACACCAAGCTCGGGCCGGAGGAAATCACCCGCGACATTCCGAACGTCTCGGAAGAGGCGCTGAAGAATCTCGACGAAGCCGGCATCGTCTATATCGGTGCCGAGGTTCAGGCGGGCGACATCCTCTGCGGCAAGATCACGCCGAAGGGCGAGAGCCCGATGACGCCTGAGGAGAAGCTGCTGCGCGCCATCTTCGGCGAGAAGGCGGCCGACGTGCGCGACACCTCGCTGCGCGTTCCTCCGGGCGTCACCGGCACGGTGGTCGAGGTCCGGGTGTTCAACCGCCACGGCGTCGACAAGGACGAGCGCGCCCAGGCGATCGAGCGCGAGGAGATCGAGCGTCTTGCCAAGGACCGCGACGACGAGCAGGCGATCCTCGATCGTAACGTGTTCGGCCGTCTCGCCGAGATGCTGGACGGCAAGGTCGGCGTCAGCGGCCCGAAGGGCTTCCGCAAGGAGACCGCGCTGACCCGGTCGGTTCTGGCGGAGTATCCGCGCAGCCAGTGGTGGCAGTTCGCGGTGGCGGACGACCAGCTCATGGGCGAGCTGGAGGCCATGCGCAACCAGTACGACGAGTCGAAGAAGCGGCTGGAGCAGCGCTTCCTCGACAAGGTCGAGAAGCTGCAGCGCGGCGACGAGCTGCCGCCCGGCGTGATGAAGATGGTGAAGGTCTTCATCGCGGTGAAGCGCAAGATCCAGCCGGGCGACAAGATGGCCGGCCGTCACGGCAACAAGGGCGTGGTCTCGCGCATCGTCCCGGTCGAGGACATGCCGTTCCTCGAGGACGGCACCCCGGTCGACATGGTGCTCAACCCGCTCGGCGTGCCGAGCCGGATGAATGTCGGCCAGATTCTGGAGACGCATCTGGGCTGGGCCTGTGCCGGTCTCGGCAAGGTGATCGACCGTGCGGTTGAAGCCTACAAGGCGACGCACGATATCGCTCCCCTGAAGGACGCGTTCGGCAAGGTCTATGGCGATGACGAGACCGTCTCCTCGCTCGACGAGGAAGGTCTGGTCGAGCTGGGGTCGAACCTGCGGCGCGGTGTTCCCATCGCCACCCCGGTGTTCGATGGCGCCCGCGAGGCGGACATCGAGCGCATGCTGGAGCTGGCGGGTCTCGACCGCTCGGCGCAGTCGACCCTGTTCGACGGCCGCACCGGCGAGGAGTTCGATCGAAAGGTGACCGTCGGCTACATCTACATGCTGAAGCTGCACCACCTGGTCGACGACAAGATCCACGCGCGGTCCATCGGCCCGTACTCCCTCGTCACCCAGCAGCCGCTGGGCGGCAAGGCGCAGTTCGGCGGGCAGCGCTTCGGCGAGATGGAGGTGTGGGCGCTCGAGGCGTATGGCGCGGCCTATACGCTGCAGGAGATGCTCACGGTGAAGTCGGACGACGTGGCCGGTCGCACCAAGGTCTACGAAGCCATCGTGCGCGGCGACGATACCTTCGAGGCCGGCATTCCCGAGAGCTTCAACGTGCTCGTCAAGGAAATGCGGTCGCTCGGTCTCAACGTCGAATTGATGAACTCGAAGACCCTTTCCGCGGTTCCCGGCGCCGGCGAAAGCCTGCCGGCGGCCGAGTGACCCGATAGACGTCGACAGGATGCGGGCGCCGGCGGCGTCCGCATCCATCATTGCGTCACACAGACTTTTTCCAGCGACACTGAAAGCCCATGGCGGCGGGCGCGGTGTCCGAGCCGAAGGAGACGGCGATGAATCAAGAGGTGATGAATCTCTTCAATCCGGCAGCTCCCGCGCCCACGTTCGATCAGATCAAGATCTCGATCGCGAGCCCGGAGAAGATCGCGTCGTGGTCTTTCGGCGAGATCAAGAAGCCGGAAACCATCAACTACCGGACGTTCAAGCCGGAGCGTGATGGCCTGTTCTGCGCGCGCATCTTCGGCCCGATCAAGGACTACGAGTGCTTGTGCGGCAAGTACAAGCGCATGAAGTACAAGGGCATTATCTGCGAGAAGTGCGGCGTCGAGGTCACCCTCTCGCGCGTGCGCCGCGAGCGCATGGGCCACATCGAGCTGGCCGCCCCTGTCGCGCACATCTGGTTCCTGAAGTCGCTGCCGAGCCGCATCGGCCTGCTGCTCGACATGACGCTCAAGGACCTCGAGCGCATCCTGTACTTCGAATATTACTGCGTCATCGAGCCGGGCCTCACCCCGCTGAAGGAGCGTCAGCTCCTCTCGGAGGAGGACTATCTGCGGGCGCAGGAAGAGTATGGCGAGGACAGCTTCACCGCGCTGATCGGCGCGGAGGCCATCCGCGAGATTCTGCGCGGCATGGACCTCGAGCAGATCGCGGCGAACCTGCGCAAGGAGATCGCCGAGGCCACCACCGAGCTGAAGCCGAAGAAGCTCGCCAAGCGGCTGAAGATCGTCGAGGCCTTCCAGCAGTCCGGCAACAAGCCGGAATGGATGATCCTGACCCATGTACCCGTCATCCCGCCGGACCTGCGCCCGCTGGTTCCGCTGGACGGCGGCCGCTTCGCCACGTCCGACCTCAACGACCTGTACCGCCGCGTCATCAACCGCAACAACCGCCTGAAGCGGCTGATCGAGCTGAAGGCGCCGGACATCATCATCCGCAACGAGAAGCGCATGCTTCAGGAAGCGGTCGATGCGCTGTTCGACAATGGTCGCCGCGGCCGCGTCATCACGGGCGCCAACAAGCGCCCGCTGAAGTCGCTCGCCGACATGCTCAAGGGCAAGCAGGGCCGCTTCCGCCAGAACCTGCTCGGCAAGCGCGTCGACTATTCCGGCCGTTCGGTGATCGTGGTGGGTCCCGAGCTGAAGCTGCACCAGTGCGGCCTGCCGAAGAAGATGGCGCTGGAGCTGTTCAAGCCCTTCATCTATTCGCGTCTCGACGCGAAGGGCCTGAGCGCGACCGTGAAGCAGGCGAAGAAGCTCGTCGAGAAGGAGCGTCCCGAGGTGTGGGACATCCTCGACGAGGTGATCCGCGAGCATCCGGTGATGCTGAACCGCGCGCCGACCCTGCACCGGCTCGGCATCCAGGCGTTCGAGCCGACCCTCATCGAGGGCAAGGCGATCCAGCTTCACCCGCTGGTCTGCGCCGCCTTCAACGCGGACTTCGACGGCGACCAGATGGCGGTGCACGTGCCGCTGTCCATCGAGGCGCAGCTCGAGGCGCGCGTCCTGATGATGTCGACCAACAACATCCTGCACCCCGCGAACGGCGCGCCGATCATCGTGCCCTCGCAGGACATCGTGCTGGGCCTCTACTACCTCACCATGATGCGCGACGGCGAGCCCGGCGAGGGCATGGCCTTCGCCAATATGGGCGAGATCGACCACGCGCTCGCGGCGAAGGTCATCACCCTGCACACCAAGGTGCGCGGGCGCTATGTCGGCGTGGATGAGAACGGCAACCCCGCCTCGAAGATCTACGAGACCACCCCGGGCCGGATGAAGCTCGGCGAGCTGCTGCCGAAGACGGTCAAGACTCCCTTCGACGTCGTCAACAAGCTGATGACGAAGAAGGAAATCTCGAACATGATCGACACCGTCTACCGCCACTGCGGTCAGAAGGAGACGGTCATCTTCTGCGACCGGATCATGTCGCTGGGCTTCCACAACGCCTTCCGCGCCGGCATCTCCTTCGGCAAGGACGACATGGTCGTCCCCGCCAAGAAGTGGGAGCTGGTGGAGGAAACCCGTACCCTGACGAAGGAGTACGAGCAGCAGTACAATGACGGCCTGATCACCCAGGGCGAGAAGTACAACAAGGTCGTCGATGCGTGGGGCAAGTGCACTGATCGCATCGCCGAGGAGATGATGCGCGAAATCTCGTCGGTCAAGAAAGACCCCAAGACCGGCCGGGACAAGCAGATCAACTCGATCTACATGATGTCGCACTCGGGGGCGCGCGGTTCGCCGGCCCAGATGCGCCAGCTCGCCGCCATGCGCGGCCTGATGGCCAAGCCCTCGGGCGAGATCATCGAGAGCCCGATCATCTCGAACTTCAAGGAAGGCCTGTCGGTTCTGGAGTACTTCAACTCCACCCACGGCGCCCGCAAGGGCCTCGCCGACACCGCCCTGAAGACCGCGAATTCGGGCTACCTGACCCGTCGACTGGTCGACGTGGCGCAGGACAGCATCATCACGACCGTGGATTGCGGCAGCTCCAACGGCATCAAGATGCGCGCCATCGTCGATGCGGGCCAGATCGTGGCCTCGCTCGGCTCGCGCGTCCTGGGCCGTACCGCGGCGGAAGACGTGATTGAGCCGGCGACCGGCAACGTCATCGTCCCGACCGGGCGGATGATCGAGGAGGCTGATGTCGAGCGCATCACCAAGTCGGGCATCCAGGAGATCAAGATCCGCTCGGTTCTGACCTGCGAAGCCAAGAACGGCGTGTGCGGCACCTGCTACGGCCGCGACCTCGCGCGCGGCACGCCGGTGAACATGGGTGAGGCCGTGGGCGTCATCGCCGCCCAGTCGATCGGCGAGCCGGGTACGCAGCTGACCATGCGCACCTTCCACATCGGCGGCGCCGCCACGCTGGCGGATTCCTCCTTCGTGGAATCGAACTTCGAAGGCAGCGTGCGCATCCGCAACCGCAACGTCGCCCGCAACTCGGACGGCGAGCTGATCGCGATGAGCCGCAACCTCTCGGTCGTCATCGTCGATCACGACGGGACGACGGAGCGCGCGGTGCACCGCATCCAGTTCGGCGCCAAGCTGAAGGTGGATGAGGGCGACTCCATCAAGCGCGGCCAGCGCATCGCGGAGTGGGACCCCTACACCCGCCCGATCCTGACCGAGGTCGACGGCACCGTCGGCTTCGAGGATCTGGTCGAAGGCGCGTCCATGAGCGAGTCGGTCGACGAATCGACCGGCATCGCCAAGCGCGTCGTCACCGACTGGCGGACGGGTCGCGGCACCGAGCTGCGTCCGGCCATCGTCGTGCGCGGCTCGGACGGCAAGCCGGCCAAGCTGGCGCGTGGCGGCGAGGCCCGCTACGCGCTGCCGGTCGAGGCGATCATCTCGGTCGATCCGGGCTCCACGACCCGGGCCGGCGACGTGCTCGCCCGCGTGCCGATGGAAAGCGCCAAGACCCGCGACATCACCGGCGGTCTGCCGCGGGTGGCGGAGCTGTTCGAGGCGCGGCGGCCGAAGGATGCGGCGATCATCGCCGAAATCGCCGGCACCATCCGCTTCGGCAAGGACTACAAGAACAAGCGCCGCGTCACCATTGAGCCGCAGGACTCCAACGACGATCAGGTCGAGTACCTCATCCCGAAGGGCAAGCACATCCATCTGCAGGATGGCGACCTCGTCGAGAAGGGTGACTTCATCGTCGACGGCAACCCGGCGCCGCACGACATCCTGGCCATCAAGGGCGTCGAGGAACTCGCCGCCTATCTCGTCAACGAGATCCAGGAGGTCTACCGGCTGCAGGGCGTGCTCATCAACGACAAGCACATCGAGGTGATCGTTCGCCAGATGCTGCAGAAGGTCGAGATCGACGACGCCGGTGACACCGAGCTGCTCACCAACGAGCAGGTCGACGTCAGCGAGCTCGACGAGATCAACACGGCCATGATCGCCGAGGGCAAGAAGCCCGCGTCCGGTCACCCGGTTCTGCTCGGCATCACCAAGGCGAGCCTGCAGACGCGCTCCTTCATCTCCGCCGCCTCCTTCCAGGAGACGACGCGGGTGCTGACGGAGGCCGCGGTCAACGGCAAGACCGACGACCTCGGCGGCCTGAAGGAGAACGTCATCGTCGGCCGGCTGATCCCGGCCGGCACCGGCGCCCAGATGGCGAAGCTTCGCGTGACCGCGACGACCCGCGACGACCTCATCCTCGCCCAGAACGAGCAGGACGTGGACACCTCGGCGCCGGCGATCGAAGGCCCCGCCGCCGCGGAGTGACGCCGCTTCCGCGCTGTCGCCGATCGGCATGTCGATGAGAGAGGCCGCCCCTTGCCGGGGCGGCCTCTTGTTTTTGGGTTAGGGGAGGGCGCCTGTCCCGGCGGGGCCAGCTCGGGTCGCCGGCGCCGACCGGGATGGGCGACACCTGCGGCGTGTTCTTCCGGCGCCGAGCCGCCGTTCCCCCGGTAACGATTCGGTAAGGTGGCTGCAGTAGCTGGGACAGGGACAAACGGCGTATCGGTTGCCGGCTGTCACCTCTGTGCCCCGGGAGACGCACCCGTGGCATGTTCCGGCGATCGCCCGCGGTACCCCCGCCGGTGCCGTAGCGCGGCCGCTGCAGGGGCTGCAGGCCCCTTCCGTGCCCCGATGAGGATGGCGCGGTCGACACGAGGGTCGGCGGCGCCCGGACCCCGCCCGGAATCGGGCGAGCGGCCGTCCCTCATGTCGTTCCGGTAACGAACGGGGTTGACTTCTACCGAGTCGCCACGTAGAAGGCCGGGACTTTCGCGGCAGGCCAGTCAGTGTTGCCGTGTTCGGGCGCCCAGTCCGGACAGAGAACGCTGAGACGCTGCCGGAACGCAAGCATGACCAAAGCAGGCGCATGATCGCGCCGCCGGGCCGCAAGGCACATGGCGTGATCCTCTGAACGTGCAGCGCCCTCGGCTTCCGGCCGGCGGCGCTTATTTCGTTCGTAGCCATGCTGGACATGTCAGGGCATGCAGGTCGTGCCCGTTCCGGACCGACGAAAACTGAATGCGGTTGCGGCCGCGGAAATGGGTTCGCGCGGGGCTTGCTCCCGTCGCAACAGAGACGAAGGCGAGAGACGTGCCGACGATCAACCAGCTGATCCGCAAGCCGCGGGAAGCCCAGAAGGCCCGGAACAAGGTTCCGGCGCTGCAGGCCAGCCCGCAGAAGCGTGGTGTTTGCACCCGCGTTTACACCACCACCCCGAAGAAGCCGAACTCGGCGCTTCGTAAGGTGGCCAAGGTTCGCCTGACCAATGGCTATGAAGTCATTGGTTATATCCCGGGTGAAGGCCACAACCTTCAGGAGCACTCCGTGGTGATGATCCGCGGCGGCCGCGTGAAGGACCTTCCGGGCGTTCGCTACCACATCCTGCGTGGCGTGCTCGACACCCAGGGCGTCAAGAATCGTAAGCAGCGCCGTTCGAAGTACGGCGCCAAGCGGCCGAAGTGAGGATCTGAACGATGTCCCGTCGTCACCGCGCAGAGCGTCGCGAAGTCACCCCGGATCCGAAGTTCGGCAGCGAAGTGCTGAGCCGGTTCATGAACGCCGTCATGTATGACGGCAAGAAGTCGGTTGCCGAAACCATCGTGTACGGCGCGCTCGACATCGTCGAGACCCGCGCGAAGGCGGAGCCGCTCGGGGTCTTCACGCAGGCTCTCGACAATGTGAGCCCCTCGATCGAGGTGCGCTCCCGCCGCGTCGGCGGCGCGACCTACCAGGTTCCGGTCGAAGTCCGCCCGGAGCGCCGGCAGGCTCTCGCCATCCGCTGGCTCATCACCGCGGCGCGTGCCCGCAACGAGAAGACCATGGTGGAGCGCCTGTCGGGCGAGCTGCTGGACGCTTCCAACAACCGCGGCACCGCGGTGAAGAAGCGTGAAGACACCCATCGTATGGCGGAGGCGAACCGCGCCTTCTCTCACTATCGCTGGTGATGACGAAAGCCGGGACGAGGAACTGACATGTCGCGCACGCATGCCATCGAGGACTACCGCAACTTCGGCATCATGGCCCACATTGATGCCGGCAAGACCACGACCACCGAGCGGATCCTCTACTACACGGGCAAGAGCCACAAGATCGGCGAAGTCCATGACGGCGCCGCCACCATGGACTGGATGACCCAGGAGCAGGAGCGCGGCATCACGATCACGTCGGCCGCGACGACCGCGTTCTGGCACGGCAAGCGTCTGAACATCATCGACACGCCCGGCCACGTCGACTTCACCATCGAGGTCGAGCGTTCGCTGCGCGTGCTGGATGGTGCGGTGTGCGTGCTCGACGGCAACCAGGGTGTGGAGCCGCAGACCGAGACGGTGTGGCGCCAGGCCGACAAGTACAACGTTCCCCGCATCGTGTTCGTCAACAAGATGGACAAGACCGGCGCGGATTTCTATCGCTGCGTCGACATGATCGTGGATCGCGTCGCCGGCAACCCGGTGTGCTGCCAGCTCCCGATCGGTTCCGAGTCCAACTTCAAGGGCGTGATCGATCTCGTCCGCATGAAGGCGGTCGTCTGGGACAATGAAGAGCTGGGCGCGAAGTACCACGACGAGGAAATCCCGGCCGATCTCGCCGAGAAGGCCGTCGAGTATCGCGGCAAGCTGATCGAGGCAGCGGTCGAGCTCGACGACGAGGCGCTGACGAACTACCTCGAAGGCATCGAGCCGGACGAGGCGACCCTGAAGGCGCTGATCCGCAAGGCCGTCATCGGCCGCGTGTTCAACCCGGTGTTCTGCGGCTCGGCCTTCAAGAACAAGGGCGTGCAGCCCCTGCTCGACGCGGTCGTGGATTTCCTGCCGTCGCCGATCGATCGCGGCGCGATCAAGGGCATCGACTTCAACACCGAGGAAGAGACCGACCGCAAGCCGTCGGACTCCGAGCCGCTGTCGGTCCTCGCCTTCAAGATCATGGACGACCCCTTCGTCGGCACCATCACCTTCTGCCGCGTCTACTCGGGCAAGCTCGAGACCGGCATGGGCCTGCTGAACTCGACGCGCGACAAGCGCGAGCGTGTCGGCCGGATGCTGCTGATGCACGCGAACAACCGCGAGGACATCAAGGAGGCCTATGCCGGCGACATCGTCGCCCTGGCCGGCCTCAAGGAAGTCCGCACCGGCGACACGCTGTGCGATCCGGCGAAGCCCGTGATCCTCGAGAAGATGGAGTTCCCGGAACCCGTCATCGAGATCGCGATCGAGCCGAAGTCGAAGGCCGACCAGGAGAAGCTGGGCATCGCCCTGTCGAAGCTGGCCGCCGAGGACCCGTCCTTCCGCGTGTCCACCGATCACGAGAGCGGCCAGACCATCCTCAAGGGGATGGGCGAACTGCACCTCGACATCAAGGTCGACATCCTGAAGCGGACCTACAAGGTCGACGCCAACATCGGCGCGCCGCAGGTGGCCTATCGCGAGACGATCACCCGCAAGACCGAGATCGATTACACCCACAAGAAGCAGACCGGCGGTACCGGCCAGTTCGCCCGGGTGAAGTTCACGGTCGAGCCGAACGAGGTCGGCAAGGGCTTCGCGTTCGACAGCGCCATCGTCGGTGGCGCGGTGCCGAAGGAGTATATCCCCGGCGTGACCAAGGGCCTCGAGAGCGTGCTGGGTTCCGGCGTGCTGGCGGGCTTCCCGGTGGTCGACGTCAAGGTGACGCTGATCGACGGTGCCTACCACGAAGTCGACTCGTCGGCGCTCGCCTTCGAAATCGCGTCCCGCGCGGCCTTCCGCGAGGCTCTGCAGAAGGGCGGTGCCGTCCTGCTCGAGCCGATCATGAAGGTCGAGGTGGTGACGCCCGAAGACTACACCGGCTCGGTCATCGGCGACCTGAATTCCCGCCGCGGCCAGATCCAGGGCCAGGACATGCGGGGCAACGCGAACGTCATCAACGCGATGGTGCCGCTTGCCAACATGTTCGGCTACGTCAACACGCTGCGTTCCTTCAGCCAGGGCCGCGCGACTTTCACCATGCAGTTCGACCACTACGAGCAGGTGCCGTCGAACGTCGCTCAGGAGGTTCAGGCCAAGTACGCGTGAGCGTCGGCCTGAATTCCTGGACGAGCAGTCAACAACATTCGCCTTACTGACCGACGGAGAGTCCCGTGGCCAAAGAGAAATTCAACCGTTCGAAGCCGCACTGCAACATTGGCACGATTGGCCATGTTGACCATGGCAAGACGTCGCTGACGGCAGCGATCACGAAGGTTTTGGCCGAGGCGGGCGGCGCGACGTTCACCGCTTACGACCAGATTGACAAGGCGCCGGAAGAGAAGGCGCGCGGCATCACGATCTCGACGGCGCATGTCGAGTACGAGACGCCGAACCGTCACTACGCGCATGTGGACTGCCCCGGCCACGCCGACTACGTGAAGAACATGATCACGGGCGCGGCGCAGATGGACGGTGCGATCCTTGTGGTTTCGGCGGCGGACGGCCCGATGCCGCAGACCCGCGAGCACATCCTTCTGGCCCGCCAGGTCGGCGTTCCCGCGCTGGTGGTGTTCCTGAACAAGTGCGACATGGTCGACGACGAGGAGCTTCTCGAGCTGGTCGAGCTCGAGGTTCGCGAGCTGCTGTCGAAGTACGACTTCCCGGGCGACGACATCCCGATCATCCGCGGTTCGGCGCTGGTGGCGCTTGAGAATGGCGATGCCAAGCTCGGCCATGACGCGATCCTCGAGCTGATGAAGGCGGTCGACGCCTACATCCCGCAGCCGGAGCGCCCGATCGACCTGCCGTTCCTGATGCCGATCGAGGACGTGTTCTCGATCTCGGGCCGCGGCACGGTGGTGACGGGCCGCGTCGAGCGCGGGATCATCAAGGTTGGCGAGGAAGTCGAGATCGTCGGCATCCGTCCGACGGTGAAGACGACGGTGACCGGCGTCGAGATGTTCCGCAAGCTGCTGGACCAGGGCCAGGCGGGCGACAATGTCGGCGTGCTGCTGCGCGGCACCAAGCGCGAGGACGTTGAGCGCGGCCAGGTCGTGTGCAAGCCGGGTTCGGTGAAGCCGCACACCAAGTTCAAGGCCGAGGCGTACATCCTGACGAAGGAAGAGGGCGGGCGTCACACCCCGTTCTTCACGAACTACCGCCCGCAGTTCTACTTCCGGACGACGGACGTGACCGGCATCGTGACGCTGCCGGAAGGCACGGAAATGGTGATGCCGGGCGACAACATCACGGTGGACGTGGCGCTGATCGTGCCGATCGCGATGGAAGAGAAGCTGCGCTTCGCCATCCGTGAAGGCGGCCGCACCGTCGGCGCCGGCGTCGTCGCCTCGATCATCGAGTGACGCAAAGAACGTGAGGGGCGCTCGGCCAGCGTCGTGCGCCCCTTTTTCGTGGAGCTCGTTGTGAGCCCCATCGGCGAGCCCGCAAGTGGCCACCCTCTGGGAGCCTGAAGAAAAATGAACGGCCAGAACATCCGAATCCGCCTCAAGGCGTTCGACCATCGTATCCTGGACGCCTCGACGCGCGAGATCGTGAACACGGCCAAGCGCACCGGCGCTCAGGTCCGCGGCCCGATTCCGCTGCCGACGCGGATCGAGAGGTTCACGGTCAACCGCTCGCCCCACGTGGATAAGAAGTCTCGTGAACAGTTCGAGATGCGCACCCATAAGCGCCTCCTCGACATAGTCGACCCGACGCCCCAGACGGTGGACGCGCTGATGAAGCTCGACCTCGCCGCCGGCGTCGACGTCGAGATCAAGCTCTGAGTTGAAGGCGAGGGGACACGGCCATGCGGTCAGGCGTCATCGCCCAGAAGGTCGGAATGACCCGCATCTTCAATGATGCAGGTGAGCACATTCCGGTCACTGTGCTGAAAGTCGATAATTGCCAGGTGGTTGCCCACCGTACGCTGGACAAGAACGGCTATGTCGCCGTTCAGCTCGGTGTCGGTCAGGCGAAGCCTCAGAACACCACGCGCGCCATGCGCGGCCATTTCGCGGTCGCTCAGGTGGAGCCCAAGCGGAAGCTCGCCGAGTTCCGCGTCGAGGAAGACGGGCTGATCCCGGTCGGCGCCGAGCTGACGGTCGATCATTTCGTCGTCGGCCAGTTCGTCGACGTGACCGGCACCTCGACCGGCAAGGGCTTCGCCGGTGGCATGAAGCGGCACAATTTCGGTGGTCTGCGCGCCACCCACGGTGTGTCGATCTCCCACCGTTCGATCGGTTCTACCGGCGGTCGTCAGGACCCCGGCAAGACCTTCAAGAACAAGAAGATGCCCGGTCACATGGGCGTCGAGACCGTGACCACCCAGAACCTCAAGGTCGTGCTGACGGATGTCGAGCGTGGCCTGATCGCGGTCGAGGGTGCGGTGCCCGGCCACAAGGGTGGCTGGATCATCGTCGCGGACGCGGTGAAGAAGAAGCTGCCTGCCGACGCGCCGAAGCCGGGCAAGTTCCGGATTCCGGGCGAGGCGAGCGAGGCCACCGAGTCCGACGCGGCTCCGGCTGAAGCCACTGCCGAGGAGGGCGTGTGATGGAACTCGCCGTCAAGACTCTCGAGGGAACCGACGCCGGTTCCGTCACCCTGTCGGACGAGATCTTCGGTCTCGAACCGCGCCAGGACATACTGCACCGCTGCGTGGTGTGGCAGCTGTCGCGCCGCCAGGCGGGCACGCACCAGACCCTGTCCCGTGCTGACGTCAACCGCACCAAGCGGAAGATGTACAAGCAGAAGGGCACCGGCGGCGCGCGTCACGGCGCGGCTTCCGCCCCGCAGTTCCGCGGCGGCGCGAAGGCGTTCGGCCCGGTCCAGCGCAGCCACGCCTCGGACCTTCCCAAGAAGGTCCGCGCCCTGGCGCTGAAGCACGCGCTGTCGAGCAAGGCTAAGGACCAGCAGATAATCGTCCTCGACGATGCCAAGCTGGCCGAGCCCAAGACGAAGCTGCTCAAGGAGCGGCTGGCGGGTCTCGGCCTGTCGAACGCGCTCGTCATCTCGGGTGCCGAGGTCGATCTCAACTTTGGGCTCGCCTCGCGCAACATCGGCCATTTCGACGTGCTGCCGGTCCAGGGCATCAACGTCTACGACATCCTTCGCCGTCAGACCCTGGTGCTGACCAAGGCGGCTGTCGATGCGCTGGAGGCGCGCTTCAAATGAGTCTCGATCCGCGCCACTACGACGTGATCGTGTCCCCGGTGATCACCGAGAAGGCCACGACCGCGTCCGAGCACAACCAGGTCGTCTTCAAGGTTGCTCTGACGGCTACCAAGCCGCAGATCAAGGAGGCGGTCGAGAAGCTCTTCGACGTCAAGGTGAAGAGCGTGAACACGCTGGTCCGCAAGGGGAAGACCAAGGTCTTCAAGGGCCGCAAGGGCGTGCAGAACGACGTGAAGAAGGCGGTCGTGACCCTCGTCGAGGGACACACCATCGACATCACGACGGGTCTGTGAGCCGGACCTAAGGGGACAGAGACATGGCGCTCAAGACCTTCAAGCCGGTGACGCCGAGCCTTCGTCAGCTCGTGATTGTCGACCGCTCCGGCCTCTACAAGGGCAAGCCGGTCAAGACCCTCACCGAGGGCAAGACCGAGTCCGGCGGCCGCAACAATCTCGGCCGCGTGACGGTTCGCTTTCGCGGCGGCGGACACAAGCAGACCTACCGCGTGGTGGACTTCAAGCGCGCCAAGCGCGACGTCCCCGCCGTGGTCGAACGGATCGAGTACGATCCGAACCGCACCGCCTTCATCGCCCTCATCAAGTATGAGGACGGCGAGCTGGCCTATATCCTGGCGCCGCAGCGCCTTGCCGTCGGTGACGCCGTCATCGCCGGCAAGAGCGTGGACGTGAAGCCGGGCAACGCGGCGCCGCTCGGCAATCTGCCGGTCGGCACCATCGTCCACAATGTGGAGCTGAAGATCGGCAAGGGCGGGCAGATCGCCCGTTCGGCCGGTTCCTATGCCCAGATCGTGGGCCGCGACCAGGGCTACGTGATCGTCCGCCTCAACTCGGGCGAGCAGCGTCTGGTCCATGGCGAGTGCTTCGGCACGGTGGGCGCGGTCTCGAACCCCGACCACATGAACACCAACCTCGGCAAGGCGGGGCGCAAGCGCTGGCTTGGCCGTCGTCCGCATAACCGCGGTGTCACCATGAACCCGGTCGATCACCCGCACGGCGGCGGCGAAGGCCGCACCTCGGGCGGTCGTCATCCGGTCACGCCCTGGGGCTTCCCCACCAAGGGCAAGAAGACCCGGAAGAACAAGCAGACCGGCAAGTTCATCGTGTCGAGCCGGCACGCACGCAAGAAGTGAGCGAGGGAACCTGAAGAATGTCTCGTTCGGTCTGGAAAGGTCCGTTCGTCGACGGCTACCTCCTCAAGAAGGCGGAAGCCGCTCGCACCTCCGGGCGCCATGACGTGATCAAGATCTGGAGCCGCCGCTCCACGATTCTGCCCCAGTTCGTGGGCGTCACGTTCGGCGTCTATAATGGCAACAAGCACGTCCCCGTTTCGGTGAACGAGGACATGGTCGGCCACAAGTTCGGCGAGTTCGCCCCGACCCGTACCTATTACGGGCACGCGGCGGACAAGAAGGCCAAGCGGAAGTAGAGGCAAGCACCATGGGTAAGGCAGCTCGTCCGCGCGCGCTCGCGGATACGGAAGCCAAGGCGGTTGCGCGGAATCTCCGCATCAGCCCCCAGAAGCTCAATCTCGTCGCCGGCCTCATCCGGGGCAAGAAGGTCGCGACGGCACTCGCCGACCTTCAGTTCTCGCGCAAGCGTATCGCTGGCGACGTGAAGAAGGTCCTGGAGTCGGCCATCGCCAATGCCGAGAACAACCATGAGCTGGACGTCGACGATCTCATCGTCGCCGAGGCGCATGTCGGCAAGGGCATCGTCATGAAGCGTTTCGCCGCGCGCGCCCGTGGTCGGGCCAGCCGCATCGAAAAGCCGTTCTCGCACATCACCATCGTCGTGCGTGAAGTCGGGGAGAAGGCCTGATGGGTCAGAAGGTCAATCCGGTCGGGCTGCGTCTCGGCATCAACCGCACCTGGGACTCGCGCTGGTTCGCGGGCAAGGGTGAGTACGGCCAGCTGCTGCACGAAGACATCAAGATCCGCGACATGCTGATGAAGCTGCTGAAGCAGGCGGCGGTCAGCAAGGTCGTGATCGAGCGTCCGCACAAGAAGTGCCGCGTCACCATCCACTCGGCCCGTCCGGGCGTGGTGATCGGCAAGAAGGGCGCGGACATCGAGAAGCTCCGCAAGAAGGTCGCCGAGATGACCAACTCGGAGGTCTTCATCAACATCGTCGAGATTCGGAAGCCCGAGATCGACGCCCGCCTGGTGGCCGAATCAATCGCCCAGCAGCTCGAGCGCCGCGTCGCTTTCCGCCGCGCGATGAAGCGTGCGGTGCAGTCCGCGATGCGTCTGGGCGCTGAAGGCATCCGCATCAACTGCTCCGGCCGCCTTGGCGGAGCGGAAATTGCGCGTCTCGAGTGGTATCGTGAAGGCCGCGTGCCGCTTCACACCTTGCGCGCCGACGTGGATTACGGTACTGCGACCGCCTTCACGACCTACGGCACCTGTGGTGTGAAGGTCTGGATCTTCAAGGGCGAAATCCTCGAGCACGATCCGATGGCGCAGGACAAGCGCCTCTCGGAGAACGAGCCGTCGGGTGGTCGCTCCTCGCGCCGCGACGCGGCGTGAGCAGTGAAAAAGGAATAAGAGGCGCGACATGCTGCAACCGAAGCGCACGAAGTTCCGCAAGCAGTTCAAGGGCCGCATCCACGGCACTGCGAAGGGCGGGACTGACCTCAATTTCGGCCAGTTCGGACTCAAGGCACTTGAGCCCGAGCGTGTGACCGCTCGTCAGATCGAAGCCGCGCGTCGCGCGCTCACCCGTCACATGAAGCGTGCGGGCCGGGTGTGGATCCGCGTGTTCCCGGACGTGCCGGTGTCGAAGAAGCCGACCGAAGTCCGCATGGGCAAGGGCAAGGGCGCGCCTGAATTCTGGGCCGCCAAGGTGAAGCCCGGCCGCATCATGTTCGAGATCGACGGCGTCAATCAGGAGACGGCCAAGGAAGCGCTGACGCTTGCGGCCGCCAAGCTCCCGATCAAGACCCGTTTCGTCGAACGCATCGCCGAGTGAGGAGGCAGGAATGACGAAGGCTTCCGATATTCGGACGAAGACGGTTGACGAGCTCGCGGACGAGCTTCTGTCGCTGAAGAAGGAGCAGTTCAACCTGCGCTTCCAGCGTGCGACCGGCCAGCTCGAGAACACCGCCCGGGTCCGCGAAGTCCGCCGCAGCATTGCGCGGATCAAGACGGTCCAGGCGCAGAAGGTCGCTTCGGCGGCCAAGGCGAAGTGAGGAGATAACGATGCCGAAGCGTTTGCTGCAGGGCGTCGTGGTGAGCGACAAGCAGGACAAGACCGTGGTGGTCCGGGTCGAGCGTCGTTTCACGCATCCGCTGCTGAAGAAGACCGTCCGCCGTTCCAAGAAGTATCACGCCCACGACGAGGCGAATTCCTGGAAGGAAGGCGACACAGTGTGGATCGAGGAGAGTCGTCCTCTTTCCAAGCTGAAGAACTGGATCGTGGTCCAGGGCGAGAAGCGGGTCGAGGTCTGAGGCTCTTCGGAGCCTTCGATCTTATTGGATTCCCGGAAACGGGGTTGAGGGTGCGCCGGTTCGCCGGGCGCGCGCATAATTACGAGAAAAAGGTGCGTCATGATCCAGATGCAGACCAATCTCGACGTGGCGGACAATTCCGGCGCGCGTCGCGTCATGTGCATCAAGGTGCTCGGCGGTTCCAAGCGTAAATACGCCCATGTCGGCGACATCATCGTGGTGTCGGTGAAAGAGGCGATTCCGCGCGGCCGCGTGAAGAAGGGCGACGTGATGAAGGCCGTGGTCGTTCGCACGGCCAAGGATATCCGTCGCGCCGATGGTTCCGTGATCCGTTTCGACCGCAATGCGGCCGTGCTGATCAACAACCAGAAGGAACCGGTCGGCACCCGCATCTTCGGGCCGGTGCCGCGCGAGCTTCGCGCGAAGAACCACATGAAGATCATTTCGCTGGCGCCGGAGGTGCTGTGATGGCCGCGAAAATCAAGAAGGGCGACAAGGTCGTCGTTCTCGCCGGCCGCGACAAGGGTCGCACCGGCGAGGTGTTCGAGGTGCTCCCGAAGGACGGCACCGCGCGCGTGCGCGGCGTCAACCTGGTGAAGCGGCACCAGCGGCAGAGCGCGAACCAGGAAGGCGGGATCATCTCCAAGGAGGCCCCGATCGACCTGTCCAATATCGCGATCGCCGATCCGAAGGACGGCAAGCCGACGCGCGTCGGTTTCCAGGTGCAGGCCGACGGCACGAAGGTGCGTGTGGCCAAGCGCTCGGGGGAGAAGATCGATGGCTGAGGTTACCTATATCCCGCGGCTCAAGTCCCATTACGAGGACGTTGTCCGCAAGGCGATGATCGAGCAGTTCGGCTACAAGAACGTCATGGAAGTGCCGGTCATCGACAAGATCGTCATCAACATGGGCGTGGGTGAAGCGACCGCCGACACCAAGAAGGTCCAGACCGCCGCCGGCGACCTCGCCATGATCGCCGGCCAGAAGCCGGTCATCACCCGGGCCCGCAAGGCGATCTCGAACTTCAAGCTGCGCGAGAACCAGCCGGTCGGCGCGAAGGTCACCCTTCGCAAGGTCCGCATGTACGAGTTCGTGGACCGGCTCGTGAACATCGCGCTGCCGCGCGTTCGCGACTTCCGCGGGCTGAACCCCAAGAGCTTCGACGGCCGCGGCAACTATGCCCTCGGCATCAAGGAGCACATCGTGTTCCCCGAGATCAACTACGACAAGGTTGATCAGATGTGGGGCATGGACATCATCGTCTGCACGACGGCGAAGACCGACGACGAGGCGCGCGCGCTTCTCAAGGCCTTCAATTTCCCGTTCCGGCAGTAAGCATCCCCTTCCGGCCGTGGGGCAGAGCCCCAAACGCGGAGACTAGGAGCAACACCCTATGGCGAAGAAAAGCGCGGTCGAGAAGAACGAACACCGCCGGGAGCTCGCGAAGAGCTATGCCGGCCGGCGTTCGCGTCTCAAGGCCCTGGTGAAGAACAAGGAACTGCCGATCGAGGAGCGCTTTGCCGCCGTCCTCAAGCTGGCTGAGCTTCCGCGCAACTCGGCGAAGGTCCGCATCCGCAACCGGTGCGAAGTGACCGGCCGCCCGCGTGCGTTCTATCGCAAGCTGAAGATGTCGCGCATCGCGCTGCGCGAACTGGGTTCGCAGGGCCAGATTCCTGGCCTCGTGAAGTCGAGCTGGTGAGGGAGGGCTGACCCATGTCCACGACCGATCCGATCGGCGATCTCATCACTCGCATCCGCAATGCGCAGATGCGTCGCAAGGAAAAGATCTCGACGCCGGGCTCGCGCCTGCGCGCCAGCGTTCTCGAGGTTCTGGCCTCCGAGGGCTTCATCCGCGGCTATTCCGCGTCGGAGCCCGTCAATGGCCGCACCGAGTTCGAGATCGAACTGAAGTACTATGACGGCGAGCCGGTGATCCGCGAGATCTCCCGCGTCTCGAAGCCTGGCCGGCGCGTCTATTCGTCGGTCAAGACCCTGCCGCGCGTCGCCAACGGTCTCGGCGTCGCTGTCGTCTCCACGCCGCAGGGCGTGATGGCGGACCACGAAGCCCGCGAGAAGAACGTGGGCGGCGAGGTCCTCTTCACTGTCTTCTGACGGGGAGGAAGAGAGCAACATGTCCAAGATCGGCAAAGCTACCATCACTGTCCCCGCCGGCGTCACTGCCGCGATCGAGGGCCAGACCGTCAAGGTGAAGGGTCCCAAGGGCGCCCTTCAGGTCGACCTGGTCGACGAGATCGGCGCCAGCCTCGATGGCGGTGTCATCTCGTTCAAGCCGCGCGGCGAGACCAACCGGCACAAGGCGATGTGGGGCCTGTCCCGCACGCTGGTGTCGAACCTCGTCGAAGGCGTGACCAAGGGCTTCGAGAAGAAGCTGGAGATCAGCGGCGTCGGCTACAAGGCCGCGGTGCAGGGCAAGAACCTGAACCTGTCGCTCGGCTACAGCCACGACGTGCTGTATCCGATCCCGGAAGGGATCCAGATCGTCACGCCGAAGCCCACCGAGATCGTGGTGTCCGGCATCGACCGCCAGAAGGTCGGGCAGGTCGCCGCCGAGATCCGCGAGTATCGCGGCCCCGAGCCCTACAAGGGCAAGGGCGTCAAGTACGCGGGCGAGTTCATCTTCCGCAAGGAAGGCAAGAAGAAGTAACGGATACGAACCATGGCAAATTATCAGGACGCTACCGAGCGCCGAAAGGCGCGTGTCCGTCGTGCTCTCCGCGCGGCGGCGAACGGGCGGCCGCGCCTTTCCGTGCATCGCTCGTCGAAGCACATCTATGCGCAGGTTATCGATGACGCCCGCGGCGTGACCGTCGTGGCGGCTTCGACGCTCGAGAAGGAGCTGCGTGCCAGCCTCAAGACCGGCGCGGATGTCGCGGCGGCCGAGGCGATCGGCAAGCTGATCGCCGAGCGCGCCGTCGCTGCCGGCGTGAAGGAGGTGGTCTTCGACCGCGGCTCCTTCATCTATCACGGCCGCGTCAAGGCGCTCGCCGATGCCGCCCGTGAGGGCGGTCTCAACTTCTGATCACGAGCGGGTCGACCGCGCAAAGACGAGGATAAGATCATGGCTCGTGAACGTGAGCGTGAACGCGAGGATCGCGACAATACGTTCGTGGACAAGCTGGTCCACATCAACCGCGTCGCCAAGGTGGTGAAGGGCGGCCGTCGGTTCGGCTTCGCCGCGCTGGTGGTGGTGGGTGACCAGAAGGGTCGCGTCGGCTTCGGCCACGGCAAGGCCCGCGAAGTTCCCGAGGCGATCCGCAAGGCGACCGATGCGGCCAAGCGCGCGCTGATCCGCGTGCCGCTGCGCGAAGGCCGTACCCTGCACCACGACGTGCATGGTCACCACGGCGCCGGCAAGGTGGTGCTCCGCGCCGCCCCGGCGGGTACCGGCATCATCGCCGGCGGCCCGATGCGCGCCGTGTTCGAGACGCTGGGCATGCAGGACGTGGTGGCGAAGTCGTTCGGCTCGTCCAACCCGTACAACATGGTCCGCGCGACCTTCGACGCCCTGAAGAACCAGGACAGCCCCCGCCTCGTGGCGGCCCGGCGCAGCCTGAAGGTGTCGCAGCTGCAGTCGCGTCGTCGCGTCGACGACGCCGAAGCGACCGACTGATAGGAGGCCAGCATGGCGAACGCCAAGACCATCACGGTGGAGCAGACGGGCAGTCCGATCCGCCGGCCGGGCGACCAGCGGGCCACTCTCGTTGGCCTCGGTCTCAACAAGCTTGGGCGCAAGTCCACGCTCGAGGACACTCCGGCCGTCCGTGGCATGATTGCCAAGGTCGGTCATCTCGTCCGCGTCGTCGAAGCGTGACGGCAGGACAGGGAGACAGGCGATGAGCAGCCTCAACGACATTCGTGACAATCCCGGCGCCCGCAAGAAGCGGATGCGCGTCGGCCGCGGCATCGGCTCGGGCAAGGGCAAGACCGGCGGCCGTGGCGTGAAGGGTCAGACCTCGCGCACCGGCGTCGCCATCAAGGGCTTCGAGGGCGGCCAGATGCCCGTGCACCGGCGCCTGCCGAAGCGCGGCTTCAACAACATCTTCGCCCGCGACTGGAACGAGGTCACCCTCGGCCGCATCCAGACCGCGATCGACGCCGGCAAGCTCGATGCCTCGCAGCCCGTCACCCAGGAAGCTCTCGTGGCTTCCGGCGCGCTGCGCCGGGCCAAGGACGGCGTCCGCGTGCTCGGCTCCGGCGAGCTGACCTCCAAGATCACCCTCGAAGTGGCCCACGCCACCAAGTCGGTGCTCGAGGCGGTGGAGAAGGCGGGTGGTTCGGTGACGCTTCTGGTCCCGGCCGCCACTGGCGAATCGGCGGACTGACACTTACGTCAGCCGCCGACGTTTCAGGGCACAGGCGAGGAGCGAAGCCATCATGGCGTCGGCAGCAGAACAGCTCGCGGCAAACCTCAATTTCGGTGCTCTGGCAAAAGCCGAAGAACTGAAGAAGCGCATCTGGTTCACACTGGGTGCGCTTCTCGTCTATCGGCTGGGCACCTATATCCCGATGCCGGGTATCAACCCCGACGCGCTGGCGGATGTGTTCCGCACCGCCCAGCAGGGCATCATCGGCCTTTTCAACATGTTCTCGGGCGGCGCGGTCTCGCGCATGGCGATCTTCGCCCTGAACATCATGCCCTACATCTCCGCCTCCATCATCGTTCAGCTCCTCACGACCGTCTCGCCGACGCTCGAGGCGCTGAAGAAGGAGGGCGAGTCCGGGCGCAAGCAGATCAACCAGTACACCCGGTACCTCACCGTCATCCTGGCGGTGTTCCAGTCCTATGGCATCGCCGTCGGGCTTGAGGGTTCGGGCGCCGTGGTGAGCGATCCCGGCCTGTTCTTCCGCATCTCGACGGTCATCACCCTGACCGGCGGCACCATGTTCCTGATGTGGCTGGGCGAGCAGATCACCTCGCGCGGCATCGGCAACGGCATCTCGCTCATCATCTTCGCCGGCATCGTGGCGGAGCTGCCCTCGGCGATCGCCAACACGCTGGAGCTCGGCCGCCAGGGCGCGCTCTCCACCGGCATCATCCTCGCGGTGATCCTGATGGCCGCCGCCGTGATCATGTTCATCGTGTTCATGGAGCGGGCGCAGCGCCGGCTGCTGATCCAGTACCCGAAGCGCCAGGTCGGCAACAAGGTGTATGAGGGCCAGTCCTCGCACCTGCCGCTGAAGCTGAACTCCTCGGGCGTGATTCCCCCGATCTTCGCCTCGTCGCTGCTGCTCATCCCCACCACGGTGGCGAGCTTCATGCAGGGGCAGGGCCCGGCGTGGCTGACCACCGTCACCTCGCTGGTGGCGCATGGCCGGCCGCTGTTCATGCTGCTCTATGTGCTGCTGATCGTGTTCTTCTGCTTCTTCTACACCGCGATCGTGTTCAACCCGACCGAGACCGCGGACAACCTGAAGAAGCACGGCGGCTTCATCCCCGGCATCCGCCCGGGCGAGCGCACCGCCGAGTACATCGACTATGTGCTGACTCGCATCACGGTCATCGGTGCCGCTTACCTTGCGATTGTGTGCCTGTTCCCGGAGATCCTGATTTCCTACGCCGCGGTGCCGTTCTATTTCGGCGGTACGTCGCTGCTCATCGTCGTCTCGGTGACGATGGACACGGTGGCGCAGGTTCAGGGTCACCTGCTGGCGCATCAGTATGAAGGCCTCGTCAAGAAGGCGAGGCTCAGGGGGAAGCGTCGATGAGGCTGATTCTGCTGGGACCGCCCGGGGCCGGCAAGGGCACCCAGGCACAGCGGGTCGTGGCTCGCCACGGCATTGTGCAGCTCTCGACCGGTGACATGCTGCGGGAGGCCGTGCGGGATGGCACGGCCGTTGGCCTCAAGGCCAAGGCGGTGATGGACGCCGGTCAGCTCGTCTCTGACGAGATCGTGATCGGCATCATTTCCGAGCGAATCGACCAGCCGGATTGTGCGCGAGGCTTCATCCTGGATGGGTTCCCGCGCACCGTGGCCCAGGCCGAGGCGCTGGACCGCATCCTCGCGGAAAAGGGCCTCAAGCTCGACGCGGTGATCGAGTTCAAGGTCGACCAGACCCGCCTGCTGGAGCGGATCATGGGCCGCGCCGCCGAGGCGAAGGCCAAGGGTGAGCCGGTGCGCCGGGACGACGACCCGGAGGTCTTCAAGACCCGGCTGGAGGCCTTCAACCGCGACACCGCGATCGTGGCGCCTTATTACGCCAAGACCGGCCTGCTGACGGCGGTTGACGGGATGGCGCCGGTGGACGAGGTCACCCGCCAGATCGCGGGCGCGCTGGAGACGGTGTGAGCGCCTCCGGCGTTCGATGACTTGACACGTGGCGTGCACTCGTCTATGTGCGCCGCTTCACTTTGAGCGAACCGGGCGTTACGACGTCTGTCCCAGATGTCGGGGCGCCCGTTCGCGCATACTCCGCAGGGGCCGGGCTCCACCGGACGCGGGGACGATCTCAACGCCGCGGCATGCCGCGGCACACATGGAGAAGCCGACGTGGCTCGTATTGCAGGCGTTAACATCCCGACCAACAAGCGCGTCGTCATCGCGCTCCAGTACATTCACGGCATCGGCGCCAAGAAGGCCGAGGAGATCGTGGAGAAGGTCGGCATCCCGGCGGAGCGCCGCGTCAACCAGCTGACCGACCAGGAAGTGCTGCAGATCCGCGAGACCATCGACCGCGACTACATCGTCGAGGGCGATCTGCGCCGCGAAGTCGCGATCAACATCAAGCGCCTGATGGACCTCGGCTGCTACCGCGGCCTGCGTCACCGCCGCGGCCTGCCGGTGCGCGGCCAGCGCACCCACACTAATGCCCGCACCCGCAAGGGTCCGGCCAAGCCGATCGCCGGCAAGAAGAAGTGATTCGGCGGGCCTGAGGCCCGTCTTCCTGCCCCGCGCCGGCTTCCCCGTGGAGCCGGCGGCGTCCACCTCACTCTCGTCCCGAGCGCCTGGCATTACGGGCGCGCTCGAAGGATCAAGGAACCATGGCCAAAGAAGCAGCCCGCGTTAAGCGCCGCGAACGCAAGAACATCGCCTCCGGCGTCGCCCATGTGAACGCCTCGTTCAACAACACCATGATCACCATCACCGACGCGCAGGGCAACACCATCGCCTGGTCGTCGGCCGGTGCCATGGGGTTCAAGGGCTCCCGCAAGTCGACCCCCTACGCCGCCCAGGTCGCGGCCGAGGATTGCGCCCGCAAGGCCGCCGATCACGGCATGCGCACCCTCGAGGTCGAGGTGTCCGGCCCCGGTTCGGGGCGTGAATCGGCTCTGCGCGCCTTCCAGGCCGCGGGCTTCACCGTCACCTCGATCCGTGACGTCACGCCGATTCCGCACAACGGCTGCCGGCCGCGCAAGCGCCGCCGCGTGTGATCGGTCCCCTCCCGCGGGTGCTTCGGCCTCGCGGGAGCCGCTGCGTTTGGCATTCCTTCCCGGGTGCGGGAGGCGGTTTTCCGGTAGCACGACCGGGACGCCGTCGAGAGCAAGGGTGACGTCGTGATTCAGAAGAACTGGCAAGAGCTGATCAAGCCGGAAAAGCTCGAGGTTGCCGCCGGCAGCGACCCCAAGCGGCTTGCGACCGTCGTCGCCGAGCCGCTGGAGCGCGGCTTCGGCCAGACCCTCGGTAATGCGCTGCGCCGGATCCTGCTGTCGTCGCTGCAGGGCGCGGCGGTGACGTCGGTGCACATTGACGGGGTTCTGCACGAGTTCTCCTCGATCCCCGGCGTGCGCGAGGACGTGACCGACATCGTCCTCAACATCAAGGACATCGCCATCAAGATGCCGGGTGAAGGCCCGAAGCGCATGGTGGTGAAGAAGCAGGGTCCCGGCATCGTCACCGCCGGCGACATCCAGACCGTCGGCGACGTGCAGGTTCTCAACCCCGAGCTCGTGCTCTGCACGCTGGACGAGGGCGCCGAGATCCGCATGGAATTCACGGTCGACACCGGCAAGGGCTATGTCGCGGCGGAGCGCAACCGCCCCGAGGACGCGCCGATCGGCCTCATCCCGGTCGACAGCCTGTATTCGCCGGTCAAGAAGGTGTCCTACAAGGTCGAGAACACCCGCGAGGGCCAGATCCTCGACTATGACAAGCTGACTCTCTCCATCGAGACCAACGGCTCGGTCGGCCCCGAGGATGCGCTGGCTTATGCCGCGCGAATCCTGCAGGACCAGCTCGAGATCTTCGTGAATTTCGAGGAGCCCAAGCGCGAGGTCGAAAGCCCCGCGATGCAGGAGCTGCCCTTCAACCCGGCGCTTCTCAAGAAGGTGGACGAACTGGAGCTTTCCGTCCGTTCGGCCAACTGCCTGAAGAACGACAACATCGTCTATATCGGCGACCTGATCCAGAAGACCGAGGCGGAGATGCTCCGTACCCCGAACTTCGGCCGCAAGTCGCTGAACGAGATCAAGGAAGTGCTCGCCAGCATGGGCCTGCATCTCGGCATGGAAGTGCCGGGCTGGCCGCCGGAGAACATCGAAGATCTCGCCAAGCGCTTCGAAGATCACTACTGAGCATCACGCGCGGCATTCGAGCCGCACCACTCCACCCCGGCTCGAAAGCCGTCGCACGACAGGAATGAAGCCATGAACCACGGCAAGGCACATCGCCGGTTCAACCGGTCCGCCGAGCACCGCAAGGCCATGTTCGCCAATATGGCGCAGGCGCTCATCACCCACGAGCAGATCCTCACCACCCTGCCCAAGGCGAAGGACCTTCGCCCGGTGGTCGAGAAGCTCATCACCCTCGGCAAGCGCGGCGGCCTCCATGCCCGCCGTCAGGCGATCGCGGAAGTGCGCGACCTGCCGACCGTGCGCAAGCTGTTCGACGTGATCGGCCCGCGCTACAAGGAGCGCAACGGCGGCTACACCCGCATCATCAAGGCGGGCTTCCGCCATGGTGATTCGGCCCCGGTCGCGGTGATCGAGCTGGTCGACCGCGACGTCAACGCCAAGGGCGCGGCCGACATCGCCCGCCACGAGGCGAGCAAGGCCGAGGAAGCCGCGGCCTGATCGGCCCGCGCGCCGGCAGGAACAGAGGGCGGCCTTCGGGCCGCCCTTTTTCGTTTCCGGGGCCGGGTGGGGGAGGGGGGCGAGGGGCGATGCACGGACGGCGCGGGCCGGCAGCCCGGCCGCCGGCCGGGACCGCGGCGCGGCCAGCCTGCGCGGGCGCGCCGGGCGTGTTCGCGCCCTTTCTCCGCCACGCTCGGCACTCTATATCTGGCGGCATGAATCACGCGCTCCGCCTCCTCGTTCCCGCGCTCGTCATCGCCGCGCTGGCGGTGCCGGCGCCCGTGCTGGCCCAACAGGTTCAGGTGCCGCGCTCGCGCGCCGAGATCGGGCTGACTTTCGCCCCGGTCGTCGCCCGCACGGCGCCGGCGATCGTCAATGTCTACGCGCTCAAGAACCGGCCCCGCGCCAACCCGATGCTGGACGACCCGTTCTTCCGGCGTTTCTTCGGGGCGCCGGGCGGCCCCGGCTTCGGCGGGCCGAACGACCGGGTGCAGCGCTCGCTCGGCTCCGGCGTGCTGGTCGACCGCAGTGGTGTCGTCGTCACCAACAACCATGTGGTGGAGGGGGCGGACGAGGTCCGCATCTCGCTCGCCGACAAGCGCGAGTTCGATGCCGAAATCCTGCTGCGCGACCCCCGCACCGATCTCGCCGTGCTGAAGCTGCGCGGCGGCAAGGGCGATTTCCCCTTCGCCGAGCTGGGCAGCTCCGATGATCTGGCGGTCGGCGACATCGTGCTGGCGATCGGCAACCCGTTCGGCGTGGGGCAGACGGTGACGCAGGGCATCGTCTCCGCTCTCGCCCGCACCCAGGCCGGCATCACCGACTACGGCTTCTTCATCCAGACCGACGCGGCGATCAATCCCGGCAATTCCGGCGGCGCGCTGGTGGATGGCGCCGGCCGCGTCATCGGCATCAACACCGCGATCTTCTCCCGCTCCGGCGGCTCGCAGGGCATCGGCTTCGCCATTCCCGCCGACATGGTGCGGGTGGTGCTGCAATCGGCGCTGTCCGGCAGCAAGACGGTGCGCCGGCCATGGCTCGGGGCCAATCTCCAGCGCATCACCGCCGACATCGCTGAAGGGCTGGATATCGGCCGCCCGGTCGGGGCGCTGGTGCAGAGCGTGGTGCGGGGCAGCCCGGCGGATCAGGCGGGGCTGCGTTCGGGCGATCTCATCGTGTCGGTGGCCGGGCAGGAGGTCGACGATCCCGACGCGTTCGGCTTCCGGTTCGTCACCCGCCCGCTCGGCGGGTCGGTGGAGATCGGCGTGGTGCGGCAGGGCCGCCAGCTCAGCCTCAACGTGCCGCTGGTGGCGGCGCCGGAGACGACGCCGCGCGACGAGATCACCCTTTCCGGCCGCTCGCCGCTGACGGGCGCCACGGTGGTGAACCTGTCGCCGGCGGTGATGGAGGAGATGCGCACCCTCGATGCCGACAAGGGCGTGGTGATCGCGGCGGTCGCCGAGGGCTCGCCGGCGGACGACATCAATCTCAAGGCCGGCGACGTCATCCTCGAGGTGAACGGCGTGCCCATCGCCACCACGGCCGATCTGGACAACGCGACCCGTACCCCCTCGCGGATCTGGCGCATCACCCTCAAGCGGGGTGGCCGCACCATTTCCGCCGTGCTGCCGGGCTGACCGGGGTGGCTGACCTCTTCACCTCCGCCGGCCTCGCGAAGGACGCGCCGCGCCCGCTGGCCGACCGGCTGCGGCCGCGGCGGCTCGACGAGGTGGTCGGCCAGGAGCACCTCACCGGCCCCAAGGGCGCGCTCACCCGCATGCTGGAAACCCGGGCGCTGGGCTCGCTGGTGTTCTGGGGCCCGCCGGGCACCGGCAAGACCACCATCGCCCGGCTGGTCGCGAGCCAGACCGATCTCGAATTCGAGCAGGTCTCGGCCATCTTCACCGGCGTCGCCGAGCTGAAGAAGGTGTTCGAGGCCGCGCGCGGGCGCCGCGCCCTTGGCCGCGGCACGCTGCTGTTCGTCGACGAGATCCACCGCTTCAACCGCGCCCAGCAGGACAGCTTCCTGCCGGTGATGGAGGACGGCACCGTCACCGTCATCGGCGCGACGACGGAGAATCCCTCCTTCGAGCTCAACGCCGCGCTGCTCTCGCGCGCCCGGGTTCTGGTGTTCAGGCCGCTGGACGATGCCGCGATCGAGCGGCTGATGGCGCGGGCGGAAACGCTGGAGGGCAAGCGCCTGCCTCTCGATGCCGACGCCCGCGCCGCGCTGGTGCGCATGGCCGATGGCGACGGGCGCTATCTCCTTGGCCTCGCCGAGGAGCTGTTCGCGCTGCCGGAGGGCGCCGACCTTGACGTCGCCGCCCTCGCCGAGACGGTGCAGAAGCGCGCGCCGGTCTATGACAAGGGTCAGGACGAGCACTACAACCTGCTGAGCTGCTTTCACAAAAGCCTGCGCGGTTCGGATGTGCAGGCCGCCATGTACTGGGCGGCGCGGATGATCGTCGGCGGCGAGGATCCCGGCACGGTGTTCCGCCGGCTGGCCTGTTGCGCGTCGGAGGATGTCGGCATGGCCGACCCGCAGGCGATGCCGCAGGTGGTGGCGGCGTGGACCGCCTTCGAACGGGTGGGCTGGCCGGAGGGGCGGCTGTTCCTGGCGCAGGCCATCGCCTATGTCGCCACCGCGCCGAAATCCAATGCCGCCTATTCCGCCTTCAACGCGGCGCTGGCGCTGGCGCAGAAGACCGGCTCGCTGCCGCCGCCCAAGCACATCCTCAACGCACCGACCCGGCTGATGAAGGATCTCGGCTACCACGCCGGCTACCGCTACGACCATGATTTCCCGGACGCCTATGCCGGGCAGGAATTCTTCCCCGACGAGCTGGCGGGCGAGCGCCGGCCGGAGCTTTACGCCCCCAATGAGCGCGGCTTCGAGCGGGAGGTGAAGAAGCGGCTGGAATACTGGGCGCGCATCAAGGCGGAGCGGGGTCGCTCCTGAGCCGCCGGCCGGCGGCGAGCCCGGCGGGGCAGGCATGCCCACCGCCGCACCTTCGCCCGCCGGCCGAAGCTCGTGCGCCCTTGCAACATAGGCCGCGCGCGCTGCATCTGCCGTAACGTCATGATCTTGAAGCCGTTCGGGGCTGGCCTTATCAGGGTCCTCCATCGCCCGACGGAGACCGCCATGACGCCCGCCTTGCTCGTTTTCCTTGGTGCCGGCTTCGGCGGCCTGCTGCGGCACCTCGTGAACATCGGCAGCGTGAAGCTGTTCGGAATACTGGGCTTCCCCGCCGCCACCATGTTCATCAACGTGCTCGGCTGCTTCCTGATGGGCGTCATCACCGCGCTGTTTGCCCTGCGCAGCGGGGAGGGCGGCTTCTGGACCCAGCATGTGCGGCTGCTGCTCACCACCGGAATGCTCGGCGGCTTCACCACCTTCTCCACCTTTTCGCTGGAATTCGCCCTGCTGGTGGAGCGCGGGGATGCGGTTCAGGCCGGCGTCTATGCGCTGGGCTCGCTGGCGTTGTGCCTGCTGGCCGTGTTTGCCGGCATGGCTGCCATTCGCGCCTTCGCTTGACGCGGAGCCTCGCGCGCGTCATCCCAGTAAGCGTTAATGCGTGGTTCATCCCGGTGGGCCTAGGGCTGAACGCCGAAGAGGTCGACCGGCGTCCGACAGACGAGCGCTTGCACGACCCGACGAGGCTTATGTTCCATGGCTGTCCGCACTCTCAGCGTCCAGGTCGACGAAGACGGCATGCGGCTGGACCGGTGGTTCAAGACCCACTTCCCCTTCATGGCGTTCGGGCATCTCCAGAAGCTGGTGCGCACCGGGCAGGTGCGGGTGGACGGTGCCCGGGCCAAGACCAGCACCCGGCTGGCCTCCGGCCAGCTCGTGCGGGTGCCGCCGCTTGCGGAAACCGATGGCGATGACGCCCCGGCGCTCAGCCCCGCGCTTGTCACGGCATCCGCTCCCACCGCGGCGGAAGGCCGCGAGGTGGTGACGGCGGCGGTCGCGGCGGCACCGGCCGCCGAAGGCGCGCCGCGGCCGGCCGCGGGCCGTGGCGAGGCGGTCGCCCGCCGGATCGCCGGCCTCGCCCCGGCCATCCGCCGCCCCGTCGACGACGACAAGGACGCCGCGGCCCTGCGCGCCATGACGCTGTTCGAGGACCGCGACGTCATCGTGCTCAACAAGCCGTTCGGCCTTGCCGTGCAGGGCGGCTCCGGCACCTATCGCCATGTCGACGGCATGCTGGAATCGCTGCGCGCGGAAGACGGCCAGAAGCCGCGCCTGGTCCACCGCATCGACAAGGACACCTCCGGCATCCTGCTGGTGGCCCGCTCGCGCCTCGCCGCCGCCGCGCTGGCGAAGACCTTCCGCTCCCGTTCCGCCCGCAAGGTCTACTGGGCGCTGGTGCCGGGGGTGCCGAAGCCGCGGCAGGGCCGCATCTCGACCTATCTCGCCAAGGACGACGCGGCCGAACGGATGCGGGTGGCGCGCCACGGCGAGGACGACGCCAGCCATGCCGTCTCCTATTACGCGGTCGTCGACCAGGCGGCGCAGAAGCTTTCCTGGCTGTCGCTGAAGCCGGTGACCGGGCGCACCCACCAGCTGCGCGCCCACGCCGCCCATATCGGCCATCCCATCGTCGGCGATCCGAAGTATTTCGACATCGAGAACTGGCCGCTGCCGGGCGGTCTGCAGAACCGGCTGCACCTGCTGGCGCGGCGGCTGGTCATTCCGCACCCGAGGGGCGAGCGGCTGATCGACGTTTCGGCGCCGCTGCCGCCCCACATGCAGCAGAGCTGGGCCGTGCTGGGATTCGATGCCACCCAGTACGACCCGATCGACGGGGCACCGGACGATGAGTGACATCGCGCGGCGTCACCGTCACCGTCGTGCCACATGCGCAATGTCATACAGGCGGCTTGGCCCGACTGCTTGCAATGCGGTGGGCTTGGGACAAGCAGTATGGTACAGATGATTGCGTCTTGGGCTTAAGTTTTAATGCATACAAATAAGGCGCTGTCTCACGCGGAGAGGGTGCCTCTGGGCCTTACCGTGGCCCGTTTCTTGATTGCTGGCGGTAGACGACTGGATGCCGCGTCGCATGCGTATGGAAGGGCCGGCAGTGTGCCTGTCAGTGCAGGCGCCACAGCGGGGGGATACATATGAGTGAAGCCGGAGGCGTATATGGCCTCGATGTTGCGGAAGGGCTCGACGACCGTCGTTCTCGCGACCTGATGCTTCGGCATCGAAATCTGATCCGCTTCATGATCATCAGTGGAGCGGTGGCCGTGGATCTGGCAGCCATCGGTGTGGCAGCCATGATCGGAGCCCTTCTTCGGCAGGGGCATATCGAATCCTCGAGCTGGGTGCAGCTCGTCGGCGTTCTCGTACCAACCTATTTCCTGGCCGCGATCGGCTTCGGCGCTTACCGGATGCGCACCCTGCGCTCCCTGGCGCGAACCCTCAGCAAGAGTTTCGTCGCGCTCAGCCTCGCCGTCAGCTTCGGCTTCTGCGCCGCCTTCGCGCTTCAGGTCGGCAGCCAGTTCTCGCGGCTCGAAACCGGCTACACCATCCTCTTTGCCGCGCTGCTGCTCATGATGATGCGCATCTTCGGCACCATGCTGCTGCGGAACGCGCTGCGCAGCGTGATCGACCAGAGCGCCGTCGTGCTCACGGATGGCCTGCTTCTCGGCCGTCGCAGCGGCGACAGCTTCACCAAGGTGGTCGACGTGCGTGGCGCGGGGCTTGTGCCCAGCCTCAACGACCCCGCCTTCCTCGACCGCGTCGGCCGCATCGTGCGCGACGCCGACCGGGTGGTGCTCTCCTTCGACGACCCGGTCGAGCGGCTGAAATGGGCCGAGGCGATGCAGGTCAGCGGCCACAATGCCGAGCTCATCGCCGATCTCGGCGACGTGAAACCGATGGCGCTGTCGCGCTGGCAGGGGCACTCCACCCTCGTCATCTCGCGCGGGCCGCTCAACACCGGCGAGCGGGTGGTCAAGCGCCTGTTCGATCTCGGGGTAACGCTGGCGCTGATGCCGGTATTCGGGCCGCTGATCGCGATCTTCGCCATTCTGGTGAAGCTGGATTCGCCCGGCCCGGCCTTCTTCATCCAGGAGCGGGTGGGCCGCAACAACCGCACCTATCGCTGCTTCAAGATGCGCACCATGCGCACCGACCTCACCGACACCTCGGGCTTCGTGTCGGCCTCGCGCAAGGACCCGCGCATCACCCGCCTCGGCGGCTTCCTGCGCAAGACCAGCATCGACGAGCTGCCGCAGCTCTTCAACGTGCTGCTCGGCGACATGAGCCTGGTCGGCCCCCGCCCGCACGCGCTGGGCTCCCGCGCCGAGGGCGCGCTGTTCTGGGAGCTGGTGCCGGATTACTGGCGGCGTCATTCGATGAAGCCGGGCGTCACCGGGCTCGCGCAGGTGCGCGGCCTGCGCGGCGCCACCCACCGCCGCTCCGACATCGAGCGCCGGGTCGCCGCCGATCTCGAATACATCAATGGCTGGTCGCTCTGGCTGGACGTGAAGATCATCATCATGACCTTCACCGTGCTCGTTCACCGCAACGCCTACTGACCCCCGGTCTCTCCCGCCGGGCACGGTGCGGCCCGGCAGGACCGGAGCCCCATCCGCCCGCGCGACGCTCTTTCGGGATCAGATGCGTCCATCGGCGTGAGCCTTTTCGCCGGGCCCCTCGCGGGCCCGGTTTGCGTCGGGCACCGCCGCTGCCGACTCAGCCCCTCGCGCCGGCGCATTGCCGCTTCGCCGGGCAGAGCATCGCCTCGCCAGCCGCGCATCTCCCTTCCGCGGCGTGGGCCTTTGCAGAATCGACGCATCAACAACGCATGGCAGGCCTGCATTGCGGGCGGGGCTCGGCCGCTCCGCGCCCACAGCCCCGCGTTCCGCCCTGCCGGCGCGACCGCCGCCGGGCCGGCCTCACCGGCATTTCTCTGCCGCTTCGCCGCCCGCTCGGGCCATGGCGGTTCCCGGACACCCGGCGGGCCGGCTCGTCGCCCCGTGCCGGCAGGCCCACCCCTTGTGGATCGCTGGGGACAAGCGGCCGCGCCGGCGTCCGGCGCGGCGGGGTAACCGGTCCGTAACCGCGCTTCGGCACACTCGCTTAAGGTTAAACGAGTGGAGGCTGCGTTGAGTGACCAAGTGCGTGCGCGAATGATGCACGGCTCCATCGGCGCCCTGGCCGCGGCCGACGTGGCCTATCTCAGCCGTTCCATGGTGATGGACGGCGCGGTGAGCGAGCGCGACGCCGAGGATCTCATTGCCTTCGACCATCTGGTGGTGGCGCAGGCGCCGGAATGGACCGCCTTCTTCGTCGCGGCCATCGCCTCCCACATTCTCGCCGACCGCGCCCCGGCGGATGTGGTGGATGGCGAAAAGTGCGACTGGCTGTTCGACCGGCTGGCGCCGCGCGGCCGCGCCGACAGCCCCCGCCTCATGCCGCTGCTGCTGCGCATCATGGAAGGCGCCCGCTCGGTGGTGCCGCGCCTGCCGGCCTTCGCGCTGATGCAGCTGCGCGCCGCGCTCATCACCGGGGAGGGCGCCGCGCTCGCCGGCCGCCACCACCCCAGCCGCATGGTCGACGCCCATGACGTCGCCCTCATCCGCCGCATTCTGGTTGCCGGCGGCGGTGGGGAAGGGCGCGCCATCTCGCGGGAGGAGGCGGAGGTGCTGTTCGGCATCCACGACGCCACCATCGGCGCGGAAAACGCTGCCGGCTTCGTTCCGCTGTTCGTCGGCGCCATTACCCAGCATGTCCGGGCGGCTTCCGGCCAGCGCGTCGCGCCGCGCGGCCTCTCGCTGCAGCCGGGAAAGCCGGCGGGCGGGCCCTCCGCCGCCTCCGTGCCGCTGGCGCCGGAGGTTGCCGGCTGGCTGGCGCAGCGCATCCTGAGGGACGGGCGCATGACACCGGCCATGGTGGCGCTGCGCGACGGCCTGCTGGGGCCGGAAGCGCCGATCGGCGAATCGCTGCGCGCGCTGCTCGACCGCGCCGCCTGAGGGCTTTCCGTCCCCGGTGGACTCCAATTCTCCCTCGGACTGGGGTTGGCGCTCCGGCCGGCCGGCGGGGAGGGCTGGCTTCATCGCGCCTCGCCCGCATCCCGCCGGCGTGGCCGCGGCGCCACCCCGTGCGGCTGCGTGAGGCCGCCGCCGCCACAAGGCTGGCGGCGGCGCCGCGTGTGCCGTATCACCTTCCCGTCGCCCGCGAGGCGGCCTCCGCCCGGTTTCGGTCCATGCACGCTCTCTCCCGCGCCACCGCCCTTTCCCTCCTCCTGCTGGCGGGGCTGTGCGCCGCGCCCGCCCGCGCGCAGGACCGCTGCGCCGGCAAGCTCGGCACCTCCCGCACGCTGGCCGTCGATGCCTCCGGCGGCCTGCATGTCGGCACCAAGCATTTTCCCGACACGCTGGCGCTGGAAGACGGCGAGGTGGTGCTCACCTTCGACGACGGGCCCTTTCCCGCCACCACGCCGAAGGTGCTGAAGGCGCTGGCCGACGAGTGCGTGAAGGCGACCTTCTTCGTCATCGGCCGCAACGCCGCGGCGCATCCCGCGCTGCTGAAGCGCGAGCTGGCGGAGGGCCACACGGTCGGCCACCACAGCATGACCCACCCGATGACGCTGGCCGACATTCCCTACGACAAGGCGGTGGCGGACATCGAGCAGGGCCTGCGCGCCGACGAGAAGGCGGCCTATGGCACGGTCGCGGCCCGGCCCCGCGTGCCGTTCTTCCGCTTTCCCGGCTTCGGCTCCTCGCCGGAGCTGCTGGCCTATCTCGACCGCCGCGGCATCGCCGTCTTCGGCGCCGATCTGTGGGCGAGCGACTGGGACAAGCAGACCCCGGAGCACCAGCTCGCGCTGGTGATGGAGCGGCTCGACCATGCCCGCAAGGGCATCATCCTGTTTCACGACACCCGAGCCCAGACGGTCGCCATGCTGCCCGCCTTTCTCCAGAAGCTGAAGGAGGGCGGCTATCGCGTGGTGCATGTGGCGCCGGCCACCGCCGTCGCCGCCGCACCCGCGCAGCCGTGAGCCTCTGACTCCCGCGCCTCCGACCGGTTTCTTTCGAGGCTGATCGGTGCCGCGGGCACGCATCAGCGCGTCCGGAACGAGAACGCGACCTCTCCCGAGGCGACCGAGGGTGCTGCCGCCGGGAACGGCGGCGGCGGACCGTTGGGTCGGCTCTTGGTCTGCGGCGAAGCTCGCGGCCGATGTAGCGCCCGCGCATACGGGCGGCGGCGGGGCGCGGCATGGCCGGTGTGCCGGGCGCGTCGCGGCGGCGGGTGAGGTGCGCGTTTGCGGGATATCCAAAAAACCTTTCGCCGGCATTGAGCGAGGGTCGTCGCCGATCCCGACGACGGCATTGCGCGTGCGACGCGCCGGAAGGCGATGGAATGGGCGGAAAGCAGACCTGCTGCCATCCGTGTAAGCACGGTCAGCCTGCGAGTGATCTAACCTTTGGTAAGCTTTGGCCGCGTCCATTCCCCAAGAATTCGATCGAAAAAAGCTGCAAAAAGACGCAGCTCAAGGGGATGGTGACCGTTGCGTGTGGGCCCGTTGTGGGATACCACAAGAAGTAATATGCAATTTTCGTGCTAGGATGCTGTCTCGATGCGAGGTGCGGCAATGACGGCCGGTTTGGCCGCTCGTTCTCGGCGACGCAAGGCAGCCTTTCCCCTGCACCGGCTTCCGCGCCGGCCGGGGCCTGGCATCTCCTGCAGCCCTGCGGCAGATCACGTGACGACCCGGCTGTGGGGGCCGGGGCTCGGCGCGGCAGGCGCCTGCATCTCGACTGAGCGGGCGGGCTCAGCACGGGCACCGGGTGGGGAGGGGCGATGGTCCCCGCCGCACCGGGGTGCCCGCCACAGAAGCGGTGCGATGCCCCGAACCGGAACGGCGCTGCCGTTGCGGTGATGGTTCGCACCCCGCTTCTCGACGACGGCGCCCGACTCCTGGGGGTGGGGCGCCCGGCTCCGGCGCTCTCGCCGGGCCCGCCGCCGGGACGTGCCACGCGCCCCGCGGGCTTCACCGCCGCCACCGCCCTTCCGCGCTGCCGGGCCGACGATGATCGAACCATCGCATCGGCCGAAGGCGGCCACTGAACCTCCGCTTTCAGGGCACTCCAGCCTTCAGGGCACTCCAAATATGAGCACCGGACATGTCGTCAGCGCGTGAACACTTCCTGGGGAGCGTAAGGCGGGGCGCGTTGCGTCGCAGCCTCGGCGAGATCCTGCGCCGGGGGCTGGCCCTATCGGGGGGGTGCGGCGGCGTCCGCTCCCTCGCCGTTCGCGCCCTGCTGGCGGCCGTGCTGGTCCTCCCCCCGATGGGCGCCGCGTCAATCGCCCATGCCGAGGATGCGCCGCCTCCGGCCGCCGCCACCGCCGCAACCGACGCTCCCGCTCCCGCCGCGGATGCCGCGGCCGCCACCGAGGGCGACAAGGCCGCCGCGCCGGCGCCGGCCGGGCCGACCGAGGTGCAGGTCGGTGCCTATATCCTGCGCATTTCCAACGTCTCGCAGAAGGACGGCACCTTCAACGTCGACATGTGGGTCTGGTTGCGGTGGAAGGGCGATCTGCGTCCCGACAAGACGTTCGAGGTCGCCGATGGCTCGATCACCAGCCGGTCCGACACCGAAGTTCTCGAAGACGAAGGCTATCACTACACCAGCGTGCGTGTTCAGGCGCTGGTCTACCACGATTTCGACGTCCGGCATTTCCCGATGGACGACCACACGCTCGACATCGACATCGAGGACTCGACCTACGACGATTCCACCATCCGCTACGTCGCCGACCGCGGCATGGCGCTCGATCCCGGGCTGCAGGTGGCGGGGTGGGGGGTCTCGCTTCTGCAGCCCCGTGCCACCGAACATGTCTACCCCACCGATTACGGCCTGCGCTCCACCGGCAGCGCGACCTCGGTCTATTCCCGCCTGACGATTCCGATCGCGCTCAAGCGCGAGAGCATGATGGCGCTGGTGAAGCAGTTCTGGATCTCCGGGCTCGCCGTCGTGCTGGCGCTGCTCGCCCTGCTGATCCACTCGCACGATCTCGATGCCCGCTTCGGGCTGGGGGTCGGCTCCATCTTCGCGGCGAGCGCCAACGCCTTCGTGCTGGCGGACAATCTTCCGAAGACCACCTCGCTGACCCTCGCGGAACAGCTCAACCTGCTGTCGGTGGCCGTCATCTTCCTCAGCGTCTTCGTCAGCATCTGGTCGCTGCGGCTGCGCTATGCCGGGCGGGCCGAGGACTCCGTGAAGCTCGACCGCATCGCCCTGATCGGGCTCGCCGTCTTCTATGTCATCGCGAATGTCGCGATCATCAGGGTCAGCCTCGGCTGAGGGATGATCGAGCGACCACACCATCCAGAACAGGACAGTGAGCCGATGTTGTCCGCAGAAGCCCAGGATCGTCCCGGCCTCCGCCCCGGCGTCCGCCCGTGGGACGACCGCATGACGCAGTTGTTCGACGCGGTGGCGCAGGGCGGCGTCACCAGCCGGCAGGCCATCCTCGCCAGGATGGCCGAGGCCGGCATCGGGCCCGACGATCACCGCATCGCCGGCACCTGCCGCAAGCTCGACGCGCTCGGCGACGCCGCGATCGACCGCGCCGGCTTCGCCGAGCTGATCGGCGACGAACTGCTGACGGTCAGCCGCATCTTCCGGCGGCAGCTCATCATCCCGGACTGGCAGGATTTCTGCCACGCCATCCGCGGCATCTATGACGAGGTGGCGCCGGACCGTTCCGGGGCGAATGCCGATTACATCCCCATCCTCAGGGATGCCGACCCGGAGAAGTGGGGCGTGTCGATCTGCAGCATCGACGGGCAGCGCTTCTCCTGCGGGGATGTGGACATCTACCACTCCATCCAGTCCGTCTCGAAGCCGCTGACCTATTCCTTCGCCCTGCTGCGGGAAGGCGAGGAGTTCACGAGCCGCTTCGTGGGAACCGAGCCCTCCGGCCGCCCGTTCAACGCGCTCGACCTGCTGCCGGACATGCGGCCCTTCAACCCCTGCGTTAATGCCGGCGCCATCATGACCGCCGGCATCGTCGCTTCGGGCAGCCCGGAAAAGTCGGCGCGGGAGGTCACCTACGACATCATGGCGATGTGGAGCGGTCTCAGCGGCGGCATCGCCGAGGTCCGCTTCAGCGAGGAGACCATGCTGTCGGAGCGCAGCACCGCCCACAACAATTACGCCATCTCCTATCTGCTGCAGGGCCGCAAGGGCCTGCCGCGCGACGTTGACCTCCACAAGATGCTCGAGGTCTATCTCTCCTGCTGCAGCATCGAGATGACCTGCGAGATGCTGTCCGTCGCCGCGGCGACGCTCGCCAATGGCGGGGTCTGCCCGCTGACCGGCGAGCAGGTGCTGCCGACCGAGCTGGTGAAGAAGACGCTGGCCGTCATGCAGTTCGCCGGCATGTACGACAATGCCGGGGTGTTCACGCTCCAGGTCGGCCTGCCCGCCAAGTCGGGCGTGGCGGGGGCCATTCTCGTCGTCGTGCCCAACCTCATGGGCTTTGCGACCTTCTCGCCCCGGCTCGACAGCTACGGCAATTCGGTGCGGGGCGTCGCGTTCTGCCGCAAGCTGGTGGAGCGCTTCACCTTCCATGTCTATGACAGCCTGTCCGGCGGCCGGACCGGCTGCAAGCTCGACCCCCGCGAATCGCAGCACAACCGCAAGCAGCGCGATCTCTCCGACCTCAAATGGGCGCTGGCCCATGGCGACCGGTCGGCCCGCAAGGTCCATGACCTGCTGCTGGAGACGATGATCGACATCTGCATCGCCGATGGCGATGTCGAGGACGACGAGCTCGACATCATCGCCAATACGCTGGACACCATCATCGGCTCCAGGATCGCGCCGGCGCAGCTGCGGGTGCTGTCGGAGGCCCGCCTCGCCCAGGGCAGCGCCCCGTTCGACGGCCTGCTGGCGCTGCTGGGCCGGGAGTGCCCCACGCTGGACGACAATGTGCGGGGCCTGCTGCTGGAGGCGGCGTTCAGGGTCTCCTGCGCGGATGGGGAGATCGAGCCCGAGGAATATGCCCGCCTCGCCGGAATCGCCGGGGCGCTGGGCGTCCATAAGGGCATCCTGGATATCCAGGTCGACCGCTTCCGGCGCGGCGCCACGCTCTAGCCGCCGGAAGACGCTCCGTCCGCCCGGCGTGGGATGAGGGCCGGGGGACGCGACGACGCGGACGAGGGCCGCCGGCCGCGAGGGCCCGGACCGGAAGGGTGCCGGCCGGCACGGATCGGCGGCGCCCACGATGGCGAGCCGGGCGCCGGCGTCGGCCCGCCATCGAGCAAAGCGATTCCCGGCCCGCAGCGCCATCGGCACGCGCCATCCGGCATCTGCCGGCGCTCGGAATGTGTATCGGGAAAGACAAGGCTGATCGCGGCCTTCGGCGGGATCAGCAGGCCGGTGCGGCGAACGGTGCCGGACGGTCTGTTCCCGCACCTTCTGTTCCGGTGCGGGAAAGCACGGCGCCGAAAGAAAGAAGCACCAATTCATAAGAATGGTGCGGTCGAGAGGACTCGAACCTCCACGGTGTTACCCACTGCCACCTCAAGGCAGCGCGTCTACCAATTCCGCCACGACCGCATGCCGTCTGGGTTTCGCAAGGAGCGGCGCCCGTCGGCGGGGCATCGTCTAACAGATCGACTCGGGGTCCACAAGTGCCGAGCCGCCTTCCAGCCGCTGCGCCGTGTGGTAGCTGTGGAACGTCGAGACATTTGCCGGCGCAGCCACTATTTCAGGCCCATGAGCGAGACGGGAACGCCTTTCACACCGCCGGAACCGGCCGCCGCGCCGGCGCCCTTGACGCCCGGCCGGCCGGTACCGGCCGCGCCAGCCTCTGCCGCGCTGTCCGGCGCGGGGGATCGGGCGGTCGCGCCGCCCGATGGCGCGGAGCCTCGCGTGCCGCCCCACGATTCCGCTGTCCGTGCCGGGTCCGGCGCCGGGGAGAGGGCGGCCATGCCCGCCGTCACGGCGCGCGGCGATCTGGCGGCGCGGCTGCCGGCGGAGGAGGGGGCGCCGCCGGTGCGCTGGCGGGTCAGCGAGGGCCTCGTCGCCTATCCCGACGCGCTGGCGGAGATGGACCGGCTCGCCGCCGCCATCGCCGAGGGCACCGAGCCGGAAACCGTGTGGCTGCTGGAGCATCCCCCGCTCTACACCGCGGGCACCAGCGCGCGGCCGGAAGACCTGGTCGAGCCCGACCGCTTTCCGGTCTATCAGGCCGGGCGGGGCGGCCAGTTCACCTATCACGGCCCCGGCCAGCGCATCGCCTATGTCATGCTCGACCTGCGCCGCCGCACGCCCGATGTGCGGCGCTACGTGGCGGCGCTGGAGGAATGGCTGATCGCCACGCTCTGGTCGTTCCACATTCGCGGCGAGCGGCGCGAGGACCGGGTCGGGGTGTGGGTGCGGCGGCCCGACAAGCCCGGCGAGGCCGAGGACAAGATCGCCGCGATCGGCATTCGCGTGCGGCGCTGGGTGACGCTGCACGGCATCGCGCTGAATGTGGAGCCCGACCTTTCCCATTTCGGCGGCATCGTGCCGTGCGGCGTGCGCGAGCACGGCGTCACCAGCCTGGTCGATCTCGGCCTGCCGCTCGACATGGCGGATGCCGATCTGGCGTTGCGGCAGAATTTCGAGGCGATCTTCGGCCCCACCGTCGCGGCGTGAGCCGGGGCGGGGAGGCACCGTGCCGCCCGGTCCCCCGTGCTGGCGCCGCAAAGCCCCGGTCCGCCAGCGGCTTGCGGCGTCGTCCGGCGAAAGGGATTGCGGCTACAGCGTCGGCAACACCGCGAAGGCGCCGTCCGTGACCTCTTCCGCGGGTCCCGGCGGAAGCTCGTCCACACGCTCCACCCGCGCGGCGGGCGGGCCGCCGTGGCAGGCGGCGATCAGCGCCTCCACCGCCGGCTGCTGCCCGCAGAGCAGGGCTTCCACCGCGCCGGAGGCGCGGTTGCGCACCCAGCCGGCGAGACCGCGGCGGCCGGCTTCCCGCGCGAGCCAGGCGCGGTAGCCCACGCCCTGCACGCGGCCGTGGATCATCAGGCGGATTTGGTGCGTCTGCGGCATGGAACGGGTCCTGTGCGTGGTCCGGTTTGCGCGCGCGGCCCGGAGCCCTGCGCGCCTCCGGGACGGAACGGCCCCCGCTCGGCCTGTCGCGCGTCGCCGGCACCGGGCCGGCCCCGATGTGGCACGGCTGCCCGCTTCCGGCAAATCTCGCCGCCGCGGCACCACCATGAATTGCCTTGGACGCGGGGGCTTTCTAAAGACGTCATGGCGCCGGGCCCGGCGTGCCTCCCTCACGACGCGGAGACCGGCATGCGCGACGAGAACGACCCCGGCGCTCCCGCGGGCGCACCGGCGCCGGCTGCGGCGTCCGCCCGCCCGGACCCTCGGCCGGCGGAACTCGACGACGCCTTCGTCGCCGCGGTCAGCGCGGCGATCGGGCGCGGCGACCTCGCCACGCTGCGCGAGCAGGTCGAAGGCCTGCACGAGGCCGATCTCGCCGCGCTGCTGGAGGCGCTGGAGCCGGCCGAGCGCCCGCGCCTCATCGAGCTGCTGGGCGCGGATTTCGACTTCACCGCGCTGACCGAGCTCGACGAGACGGTGCGCGTGCAGATCCTCGAGGAACTGCCCGCCGCCACCGTCGCCCAGGGCGTGAGCGAGATCGATTCCGACGACGCGGTCTACATCCTCGAAGACCTCGACGACGCCGAGAAGCAGGAAATCCTTGGCCAGCTCCCGATGCTGGCCCGCGCCTCGCTGCAGCGCAGCCTCGACTACCCCGAGGAGAGCGCCGGCCGGCGCATGCAGACCGAGTTCATCGCCGTGCCGCCGTTCTGGACCGTGGGCCAGACGCTGGACTATATCGGCGAGACCGAGGGCCTGCCCGAGACCTTCTTCGAGGTGTTCGTGGTCGACGCCACCTACCGCCTCACCGGCTCGGTGCCGCTCGACCGCCTGCTGCGCACCCGGCGCGGCACCAAGCTCGGCGAGGTGGTGACGCCCGACCGCCACGTGGTGAAGGCGACCGACGACCAGGAGGACGTCGCCCGGGTGTTCGAGCGCTACAACCTCATCTCCGCGCCGGTGGTGGACGAGGCTGAGCGGCTGGTGGGCGTGCTCACCGTCGACGACATCGTCGACGTCATCCAGGAGGAGGCCGACGAGGACCTCAAGGCGCTGGGCGGCGTCGCCGGCGACGAAGAGCTTTCCGACAGCGTCTGGTACATCGCCAAGAGCCGATTCACCTGGCTGCTGCTCAATCTCGTCGCCGCCAATCTCGCCTCCTTCGTCATCTCGCTGTTCTCGGGCGAGCTGCAGAAGATGGTGGCGCTCGCGGTGCTGATGCCGATCGTCGCCAGCCAGGGCGGCAATGCCGGCACCCAGACCATGACGGTGGCAGTGCGGGCGCTGGCCACCCGCGAGCTGCGCGCCAGCAATGCCGGCCGGGTGGTGGCGCGCGAGCTGCTGGTCGGGCTGTTCAACGGCGTGGCCTTCGCCGTCATCATGGCGGTGGTGGTGTTCGCCCGGTTCGGCGTGATCGACCTCGGCATCGTCATCGCGCTGGCCATGGTCATCAATCTGGTGGCGGCGGCGCTGGGCGGCATCCTCATCCCCATCGCGCTGCAGAAGCTGAACGTCGACCCGGCGGTTTCCTCCGGCCCCTTCGTCACCACCATCACCGACGTGGTGGGCTTCTTCGCCTTCCTCGGCATCGCCGCGCTGTGGTTCGGCTGATCCGGTCATTCGTCCATTAACGATTCGACGAAATCGTATCCAATCTGCCGCGACTTCTCGTGACAGATGCCGCCGCGTCGTGAACAGTGGCCATCTCCCCTCGCGGGAAGTGGTTCGCGTTCTGGACAAGGTGCCATGCCCCGCAACACCGGGCCTGCCGACCGGATGATCCTTGCGGTCGCCCTCGTCATCCTGGCGGCGGTGTCGGCCATGGGGGCGTTTTCGCTGGTCGCGGCCGAGCGGATCGACGCCTCCGCGGGGCGGCGGTGGACCGATCTGGTCGGCGAATCGCTGCAGCGGCGGGCCAGCGACCTGCAGCGCGATCTCGCGAGCTTCGCGCATTGGGACGAGTCGGTGCTGCGCACCGCCTTCTTCCTCGACGCCCCCTGGGTGCACCGCAATTTCGGCAAATGGCTGCACGACACCCGCCATCACGACCGCGCCTACATCGTGATGGGCGACCGGGTGACCTATGCCGCGATCGACGGCGAGATGGTCGCCGCCCGCACCGCGCCCTTCGCGGCAGCCGCCATCATGCCGATCGTGCGCGGGGTGGAGAGCGCCTATGCCTCCGAGGCGGCGCAGGCCGCGGCACAGGAGAGCCGCTCGGGTGAGGAGACCCGCCCCAACATCGCGCCGGTGTTCCGGGCCGGCTATGCCACGGTGGACGGCGTGCCGGCGCTGGTCGGCGCCATCAGCATCACGCCCGATCTCGGCCGCGTGGTGTCTCCCACCCGGACCCCGCCCATCGCGGTGACGGTGGAGTTCCTCGACGGCGACTTCCTCCGCGATCTCATCGCCGAGCTGCATCTCGGCGATCCCGCCGTCTCCCACGAGCGGCCGGGGGAGGATCGGCTGGCGGTGCCCATTCCGTTCTCCGACCCCGCGGAGCGGCCGGCCTGGCTGAGCTGGCTGCCCGAGAAGGCCGGAGCGACCCTGCTGCGGGCGCTGCTGCCCTCCCTGATCGGCACCGCCGTCCTGCTGCTGGCGGCCTCGGTGATCGTGCTGTGGTTCGCCCGGCGGGCGACGGCCGACCTCGCCGAAAGCGAGGCGCTGGCCTCCCGCCTCGCCTTCGTCGACCCGCTGAGCGGGCTGGCGAACCGGGCCATGTTCCTGCGCACGCTGGCGGCGCGGCTGCCCCGCACCGGCGGGACGAGCCGGCTGGCGGTGCTGTTCGTCGATCTCGACGGCTTCAAGGACATCAACGACACCCTCGGCCATCAGTTCGGCGACCTCCTGCTGTCGGAGGTCGGTTCCCGGCTTCAGCACCTCGCCTCGGTGGACGGGCTGGCGGCGCGGTTTGGCGGCGACGAGTTCGTGCTGCTGCTGCCGATCGGCCCCGACAAGGCCGAGCTGGAGCAGCTCTGCACCAACATATTGGAGGTGCTGCGGCAGCCCTTCTCCATCGGCGCCCACACCATCGTCATCGGCGGCTCGGTGGGCGCGGTGGTGGCGCCCGATCACAGCAGCTCGGCCGACGAGCTGATCCGCCTCGCCGACATCGCGGTGTACCGGGCCAAGGCGGAGGGCCGCGCGACCTTCCGGGTGTTCGAGCCGAGCATGGAGGCGGAGCTGCGCCGCCGCCGCGAGGTGGAGCTGGAGCTCGCCAGCGCGCTCGACCGCGGCGAGATCACCGCCTACTTCCAACCGCAGATGGCGATCGACGGCGAGATGGTGATCGGCTGCGAGGCGCTGGCGCGCTGGCAGCACCCCCGGCGCGGCATGATCCCGCCCTGGGAGTTCATCAGCATCGCCGAACAGTCCGGCCTCATCACCCGGCTCGACATGTATGTGCTGCGGCAGGCCTGCCTCGCCGCGCGCGACTGGGGCGGCATCAAGCTCGGCGTCAATCTCTCGGCGGTCGACTTCCTGTCGCACGATCTCGTGCGCAACATCGCCGCCATCCTGGAGGAGACCGGCTTCGAGCCGAGCCGGCTGGAGGTGGAGATCACCGAGACCCTGCTGGTGGGCAACCAGCCCGAGGCCTTCACCATCCTCTCCGCCCTGCGTGAGATGAATGTGCGCATCGCGCTGGACGATTTCGGCAGCGGCTATTCCTCGCTTGGCTATATCCGCCGGTTCCGCATCGACAGCCTGAAGATCGACCGCAGCTTCATCCAGAACATCGGCGTCACCGACGACGCCCCCGCCATCATCGACTGCGTGGTGCGGCTGGCGCGGGCGCTGGGGGTGACGGTGACGGCGGAAGGGGTCGAGACCCGGGCGCAGCTGCGCTACCTCGCCTCGGTGGGCTGCCATCACGCCCAGGGCTATCTGTTCGGCACGCCGATGCGGCGGGAGGATTTCGAGCAGTATCTCAGCCAGCGCCTGCCGCGCCGGGAGTACGGCGAGTTCCGCGCGGCCTCCAAGTGAACGGAGCTGCCGTGTTCTTCGTCGTCTCCAAACTCTTCTGGTCGGTCTTCGCGCCCTCCACCTTCCTCGCGGTGCTGGTGCTGGCGGGCCTCCTGCTGGCGCTGCGCTGGCGCCGCGCCGGCCTCTCTCTCGCCGGAGCCGGGGTGGCGGCGCTGCTGCTGTTCGGGCTGTCGCCGCTCTGGGCGGCGCTGCTGCTGCCGCTGGAGAACCGCTTCCCGGTGTTCCAGGACGATGGCGGGCGGGTCGACGGCGTCGTCGTGCTGGGCGGCGGCCAGAACCCCGACATCTCCGCCCTGCGCGACCAGCCGGCCTTTTCCGACACGGCCGAACGCATGATGGCGCTCGCCTATCTCGCGCGGCGCTATCCCGACGCCCGCGTCGTGTTTTCCGGCGGCAGCTCGGCGCTGGAGGCGCAGGCCGGCTTCACCGAGGCGGCGACGGTGCGGCGCACCCTGCCCTGGCTGGGGGTGCCGGTGGACCGGGTCCTGCTGGAGGATCGCTCCCGCAACACCTGGGAGAACGCGGTCTTCACCCGCGATCTGGTGCAGCCCCGGCCGGGCGAACGCTGGCTGCTGGTGACCTCCGCCTATCACATGCCGCGCGCGGTCGGCTGCTTCCGGGCGGCGGGGTTTCCCGTCACGGCCTTTCCCGTCGATTTCCGCACCACCGGGACAATCGGCACGTCCAGCGTCGCCGGCTCGCTGGCCGAAGGCCTGCGCCAGTTCGAAATCGGGCTCAGGGAATGGATCGGCCTGCCGGTCTACTACGCCACCGGGCGGTCGTCGGCGCTGTTTCCCGCGCCCTGAGGCGCGGGGCGGCCGAGGCGATAGACGCCGCGGAACTCGCCGGGGTCGACCGGCCGGCCCTTGCGGTAGATGGCGATGCGCCCCTCGATGGCCATGCGCACCGCGGCGCGGCGCACCCGCGGCAGGAAGCGCTGCCAGCGGTCCCGCGTCTGCGCCTCGGTGGCGACCCGCACCGCCGCTTCCGCCGGGCTGATCGGGCGGCCCTTGGGGTCGGCGGCGATCAGGGCGAGGATGGCCTGTTCCACCGCCGGATCGGCGTCCACCGTGCCCTCGGCGGGGATCGCGGCGTCCTCATGGGCGGCGTTCATGCAGTCTCCTCCTCGTCCAGCACCCAATGCGCGTCCGCGCCGAACTGGCGATTCAGCATCACCAGGAACAGCGCGAAGGTCGCGGCCATGAAGGCCCAGCCGTTCACATACCAGCCGAGATAGCCGATGGCGAAGAAGAAGGCGCGCTGTCCGCGGTTGAAATGCCGGCCCGCCAGCGTCGCCATGCGGGCTGCCTTGCGAACGTGGCGCTGCGCCGCCGGGGTCTGCGCCTCGGCGGGCGGCGGCGTCGAGCCCAGCAGGATGGTGGTGTAGTTGAACAGCCGGTAGGCCCACGCGAACTTGAAGAAGGCGTAGGCGAAGATGATGGTGATGCCGAAGGTTTTCAGCTCCCACGACATCCGGTTTGCAGGCGCCACGAAAGGCAGGTCGGAGAAAATCTTCATCACGTCCTCCGAGGATTGGAGGATGGCGAGCGAGGCGCCGATGGCGAGCAGCGAGGTCGAGGCGAAGAAGGCGGTGCCGTTTTGCAGCGCGGCGACGATCTGCGCGTCGACGATGCGGTTGTCGCGCGCCAGCATCCGGTTCATCCAGTCGAGCCGGAACTGGTCCATCCGCCGGTTGAGGGTGCGCCGCTCCGACCACGACCCTTCCATGAGCTGGTGGTAGGTCAGCCATGCCGCGAGGAAAACCGCCAGCGCGACGTAATCCAGAAGCGAGAAACCCGGGATCATCGCAGGGTCGGTCTCCGGCCGTGTTCGGCGCCCGCGCCGGGCCGCGTCTCATGCAGGCCGCACGGGACAGCAATGCACGCGTGCGGGGCATCATGACGGTTTTGCGATTGCGAAATCATTCACGATTCATTAGCTTTTGAAACATGCAGCGCGATACGGCCGGGGGGCCTGCCGACGCCGCGGGCAGCTTCATCATCATGGTATCTCCTATGAATTCCGTTACCGAGCGCTCCTGCTGGGGCGTGGCACGCTGGGCAGCCGCCCTCTTCCTTGCCGGTGTCGGCATCGTCTACCTCTTCGGCGGATTCGCCTCGGTCGTCAGCAGCTAGGCCGCGCCGCCGCTTCCGCCATCCGCCGCCGGCCGACCCCTCAGTCGTGGGTGCGCGGCGGCTGCGGCCTTCGCGGCGGTCGTTTCGCGATAGCCTGGGGGCAGCCGGCCGCCGAGGTGCAGCGACGACTTGCAGTGGTAGGGTTTTGCCCCGATTGTCCGCGTCGGACAGGGGAGAACTCGGCTGTGGCGCTCAAGCTCATCATCGGCAACAAGAACTATTCGTCCTGGTCGCTGCGGCCGTGGCTGGCCTTGACCGCGGCGGGAATCCCGTTCGAGGAAGAGCTGGTGCTGCTCGACACGCCGGAATTCGTCGAGCGGGTGCGGCCCTATTCGCCCACGCTGCGGGTGCCGATCCTGATCGACGGCGACGCGGTAGTGTGGGAATCCATCGCCATCATCGAGCACATCGCCGAGCGCTTTCCGCAGGCGGGCATCTGGCCCGCCGATCCGGTGGCGCGGGCGCGGGCCCGTTCGCAGGCCACCGAGATGCATGGCGGCTTCTCCGGCATCCGCAGTGCGTTCCCGATGAACCTCTGGCGGCCGGTCGCGCCGCACCCGGTGCCCGAGCGGGCCCAGCGCGACCTCGACGCCATCACCGCCGGCTGGCGCACGGCGCGCGAGCGCTTCGGCGCCGGCGGCGACTTCCTGTTCGGCGCCTTCGGCGGCGTCGACGCCATGTATGCCCCCATCGCGACGCGCATCCGCACCTATGGGCTGCCGGTCGACCCGGTGAGCGCCGCCTATGTCGAGGCGATCCACGCCCACCCCGCGTTCCGCGCCTGGTATGACGCCGCGCTGCAGGAGACCGCGCTGGTCGCCGATGACGAGATCGACTGGCCGGTGGTCAAGCGGATCTGACGAATCAGGCCTTGGGCCGGGCGCACCCGCTGCTCCGCCGAGGGGCGACCCGGAGCGTCCGTCACAAAGCGGGTGCGCCCCTGAAAAATTCCGGCGCCGGGCTCTGGCTCCGCGCCCGCCGCGCGTGCTAGCCAGACCGCATGCCGCTCCACCTGCTGAAGCTCTGCGTCGGTGCCGACTCCATCGAGGACATCGAGGCATGGATCGCCGAGACCCTGGCCGATCAGGCCGGGCGCGGCCTCGCGCCCCATCACGCCCACGTCACGCGGATGGTGCCGACCCGGGTGGAGGAACTGCTTGACGGCGGCTCGCTCTACTGGGTTGTCAAAGGCGAGGTGAGCTGCCGCCAGCGCCTCCTCGCGGTGACCCCCTTCGTCGATGCCGATGGTATTCGCCGCTGCGAGCTCGTGCTGGAGCCGTCGGTGCAGCGTGTCGAGCCGCGGCCGAGCCGCCCGTTCCAGGGATGGCGGTATCTGGCGCCCAAGGATGCCCCGCCCGATCTGGGTACCGCCAGTGGCGGCGGCGAGGCGCTGCCGGAGAGCCTGCGGCGCGAGCTGCGCGCGCTCGGCCTGATCTGATCCTCCCGAGCGGCGATGTCGGCCTCATCGTCCACCTCATCGCACTGACCATCCATCCCGAGCGGACCCATTTCCGGCGTCGCGCGTTGGCACGAAAGCAATGGGCAGACAACGCGGAAGGACGGAACATGGCAGAGGACAGCACCAAGGAGAATCGCGTCGTAGAGAATGGCGAGGTCGGCGTGCAGTCGACCACCCCGTCGCGGCAGAGCGTCGAAGTGCGGCCGATGCGCTACGTGCTCGGTATCGGGCTGGTGCTGGTCATCATCGGCATGGCCGTCAGCTACATCAGCATCTAGCCGAAGCGAGCCGGTGCAGCAGCCGAAGTTCCTTAGAATCAATAACTTGGCCGCGATGGCTCGCTAGCCCGCCGGCACCGGCACATTGTCGATGAGCCGGGTCCGTCCCAGCCGCGCTGCCGTGAGAAGGCGGATCGGGCCGTCGGCGACTGAGGCCACCGGCGCCAGCGTCAGTGCGTGCCGGGCGGCGACGTAATCGACAGAAAAGCCTTGCGATTCCAAGAGGTTGCGCGCTTCGTCGGCCGCAGCCCCGGCATCGCCGCCCGCCGCGATCCTCTCGGCGGCCGCGGTGAGCGCCCGGTAGATCAGCGGCGCCAGCTGGCGCTCCTCGGGCGAGAGATAAATGTTGCGCGAGGAGAGGGCGAGGCCGTCCGGCTCGCGCACCGTGGGTACGCCGACGACCTTGACGCCGAGGTCGAGGTCCCGGGCCATGCGGCTAACCACTTGAAGTTGCTGGTAGTCTTTCTCGCCAAAAAAGGCGAGGTCGGGCCGGCACTGGGTGAAGAGCTTGGCGACCACGGTGGCGACGCCGGCAAAATGGGTGGGACGGAACGCGCTCTCCAGCCCCTCGGCGGGCCCGCCGAGCGACACCGTGGTGCAGAAGCCGTCCGGGTACATCTCGGCGACGTCGGGGGTGAACACCGCATCGGTCCGCGCCGCCGCCAGCTTCACCATATCCGCCGGCAACGTCCTGGGATAACGCGAGAAATCCTCGTTTGGGCCGAACTGCGCGGGATTGACGAACACCGAGGCGACGACCCGGTCCGCCCGCCGCCGCGCCGCGCGCACCAGCGCGATATGGCCGACATGGAGCGCGCCCATGGTGGGGACCAGCGCGACGCGCTCGCCCGCCGCCCGCCACGCCCCGACCTGCCGGCGCAGCGCTGAGACCGTTCGTATCCGCTTCAATCCGTCATACATTGCCGAAAACCGCCCTTTGGCGCCCCGCTGGCGCGGTGGGTGGCGGGAACCTATCAAGCACCTTCGAACCGTCAACCGCGCCGTTCCGCGCGCTTGGCCGCAGGGTGATAAACGGGCGTGGGCATGGTGTCTCGACGGGTGACGACGACAGGCGCGACAACGGGGGAGGTGGACGCCTTTCTCCGGAAGATCGCCATAACCCCTTCTCCGATCAGTAAATCTTCCAGTGCCGCGCGGCGGCTGGTGTTCGGCCTCGACGCGACCATGAGCCGGCAGCCGACCTGGGATCTCGCCTGCACGCTGCAGGCCGCCATGTTCGAGGAGGCGGCGGCGCTCGGCGGGCTGGAGGTGCAGCTGGTGTATTACCGCGGCCCTTCCGAGTGCCGGGCCTCGCGCTGGACGCCGGATGCGATCAAACTCGCCGCCCTGATGGGGCGCGTCGGTTGCCAGGGTGGGCCGACCCAGCTCGCCCGCATGATTCGGCACGTCGAGGACGAGGCGGCGCGGGCCCCGGTCGGGGCGTTCGTCTTCGTCGGCGACGCGATGGAAGAAGGCATCGATGCCGTCTGCGCCGCCGCCGGCCAGCTCGCCTTGCGGGGCGTGCCCGCCTTCATGTTCCAGGAGGGCAGCGATTCCGCCGTCACCACCGCCTATCGCGAGGTCGCCCGGCTGACCGGAGGCGCGTGGGCGCGCTTCGATGCCGGCGCTGCCGGCGAGCTGCGCAACCTGCTGCGAGCCGCGGCGGCCTATGCCGCGGGCGGCGCGGAGGCGCTGACCAGGCTGGCAAGGCAGCCCGGTGGCGCCGCCGCCGCCGGGCGCCTGGTCGCCTCGATGCGGGGCGGCCAATGATCAATCTGCTCCTTGGCGCCCTGATTCTCGGTGGCGGAATCTACCTGCTGAAAATGCTGGGCCGTGCCGACCCCAAGCGTCTCGCGCGCACGCTGCGGGCCCTCGGCGGCTGGGCCTCGCTGGCGCTGGCGGCGTTTCTGCTGCTGAAAGGGCAGGTGGCGACGGGGCTGCCGCTCGGGCTGTTCGGCCTGTCGCTGCTCGGCTGGAGCGCGACGCGTCACGCAAGCGGGTTCTTCCGGCGTTCTCGCCCCTCGCCGGGCCGGGCTTCCCGCATTCGGACCGCGCAGCTCGACATGAGCCTCGACCACGACAGCGGCGCCCTGTCCGGCCAGGTCCTCACCGGCGTCTTCGCCGGTCGAGCGCTCGATCAGCTCGACCTGATGCAGCTCATCGCCCTCCGGCGGGAGAGCGATGAGCAGAGCCGGCGCCTACTCGAAGCTTATCTTGACCGCCGGGCGCCCGGCTGGCGTGAACACACTCAAGGCGACCCGGGCGGGCGGAGCGCTGCGCCGCCGCGCGCTGGCGCGATGACGGAAGAGGAGGCCCACGATGTCCTGGGCCTTCAGCCGGGGGCGGGCGTGCCCGACATCACCAAAGCTCACCGGAGCCTTATGAAGAAACTCCATCCCGACCAGGGCGGATCGAACTATCTCGCGGCGCGGGTCAATGAGGCCAAGGATATCCTGATGCGTCGACATCGCTGACACCGCCTTCAATTCCGGAACACCATGCAGGCGAAGTCGCCGCGCTTCAGCGCCTTGCAGGCGTTCTGAGCCGCGGCCTGGGCGTCGAACCCGGCAAAGCGGGCCCGAACGATCGTGGACGAGCCCTTGCGGGCCACTTCGGTGAAGGGCTCGGCCTGGCGCAGGGCCGCGCCGCCGATCGACTTGGCCTTGGCCATGTGGGCGCGGGCATCTTCCTCCGAGCCGAAGGCGCCGATCTGGATGCCCCAGCCGGACCGCGCCGCGGCCTTGGCGGTGGTCTTGGAGGTCGGCGGCGGGGCCGCTGGAGCGGCAGGGGCGGGCTGCGCGGGCAGCGTCACCGGACCGGCGCTGGCGACCTGAACCGGACGCGTGGTCGGGCGCGGCGCCGGGGCGGTGCTGCCGCCCATGCTTGCGGCGGCGAAGGTAAGGGTGCCGAGCGTGCCCGGCTGCCCGCTGATCGAAGCGACTGGCGCGCTGGGACGGGGCACCGCGATGGTCTTCACAGGCGTCGGCACGATCGGGGCCACGGAGCCCGCGGCGGGTGCCGCTGCAACTTCCTGCGGCGCGGACGGGGCGACATACATGATGCGGGTGGCCGCGGGAGCCTGCTGCTGCGGAGCGGCGGCGGGCGCCGGTGCCGGTGCCGGGACGGCGGCAACGCGGGTTGTCGCTGGCGCTTCCTCGGGCAGGGCGGCGGTGGTCATCTCGGCCTCGTCCTCGTTCAGCTCGGCAACGGCTGGCTCGGGAAGCGGGGCCGGCGCGGTGGCGCGGGCGATGGTTGGCGCAGAGGCGGCTGCCGCCGCGTTCTCGGCGACCGGCGCGACCACCTGGCGCCCGGCATAGGCGACGGGGAGGTAGGTGGTGAGCAGCGCGGCCATCTGCTGATCGCGCGAGGCGGCGGTCCGGCCGCCCAACACCACGGCAACCAGATGGCGGCCGTCGCGCCGCACATTCGTCATCAGGTTGAAGCCGGAGGCGGCAGTATAGCCGGTCTTGATGCCGTCCACACCCTCGATCTTGCCGAGCAGGCGGTTGTGGTTACCGATGGGCGTACCCTTGTAGTAGAAGGTGCGGGTGGCGAACATCGGGTAATAGCGCGGGAAGCGCTCCTGGATCGCGCGGGCGAGGATGGAGAGATCGCGCGCCGTGGTGACCTGACGCGGGTCGGGCAGGCCGTTCGGATTCACGAAAACCGAGCGCGACATGCCGAGCGCGCGCGCCTTGCGGGTCATCATGGTGCCGAAGGTGGCGGTGTCGCCGGCAATGTTCTCCGCGATGACGACGGCGACGTCATTGGCCGAGCGCGTGATGAGGGCCTTGATCGCGTCTTCGACGGTGATTGTGGAGCCAGGCTTCACGCCCAGCTTCGAAGGCTGCTGCGCCGCCGCGTAGCGGGAGACGGTCAGCTCCGAATCCATGCGCAGCTTGCCGGCGCTGACCTGCTCGAACAGGAGATAGAGCGTCATCACCTTGGTAACGGAAGCAGGGTGCCGCAGCTCGTCGGCCGCCTGCTCGCGCAGGACACGTCCCGTATTGGCGTCGACGACGATTTCCGAATAGCCGTGCTTCCAGACTCCCGACGCTGCTGCGGTCTTCGGGGCCTGCTGGCTCACCGCCGGCCGCGCCGCGACACGCTTCTTCTTGGTGGTCTTCGCCTCGGCAACACCGGCACCAGCCACCGCCAGCACCATGAGGAGCGCGCCGGCACGCAAGCAATACGCACCGAAAGTCGCCGGAACCCGCATGGACCCGTCCCGTCTACGCTGCGGCCTCAGGATCGGCCGCCACCATCACTCTGGCTGACAGTCAGCCGACGACATATTTTCCGTGTGGGGCTGTCGCGAAAGTTGCGTGCCGGCCACATCCCGAAGGTTACCGAGAGCGCAGTTACGAACTCGTAAATTGGAGGTCGTCCGCGGACCGGAGGACACACATCGTGGGTTCGTTTTGCGCTGCACAATGACCATTGACGGTCATGGTGCGATGCGATATGCATAACCTCGCGTCAGCCGTGGTCGGCCACGCGCCGTCAGGACGGCGGCAGGGAGCGCAAAAGGGAGTTGCCCAATGCTGCAGAACATCGAAGAGATGCAGAAGCTCGGGAAAGAGAACGTCGATCTCGCCATGAAGAGCTTCGGCACCGTGTCGAAGGGCTTTCAGGCCATTGCGGTCGAGGTGGCGGACTATTCCAAGAAGTCGTTCGAGGACGGCACGGCCGTCGCCGAGCAGCTCTTCGGCGCCCGCACGCTCGACAAGGCCGTCGAGATCCAGTCCGCTTATTTCAAGAGCGCCTATGAGGGCTTCGTCGCCGAGGCGACCAAGCTCGGCGAGCTCTATGCCGACCTCGCGAAGGAAACCTACAAGCCGTATGAAGGCCTGATCGGCAAGTTCGCGGTGAAGTGAGGCGGCGCCGCCGGCCCCCTTGGGGGACGATGACGGCGTGAGGTCACGATGTCTTCGAAAAGGGGTCCGCGGTTGCGGGCCCCTTTTTCATTTGGCGTGCCCGCACTCCTCGATACGGCGGGCCGCCGCTACGGATCGGCAGGTTCGCGCGCGGAAGGGGTGGCGTATGATCGCAGGGCGCGGGCTCGTCTCCGTGCACAAGGCCGCTCGACGCCGTCATCACGCTGTAGTGAGATCTTTGGCGGGCCTTGATTCCGTAAGCCGCCGGGTCCCCAATCGCGCATCGCCACTCTGGCGCAAGCCAGGAGGCGAACATATTATAGTCTCGACAGTCCCGATCATCCGGCCGGGAAAGGAATTGGATCACGCGATGCTCGCGGACGTGCCGACCAGCCACACAGCGTTCATGATGGCCGACGAGGAGCGTCGACGGCGCGGCGACAACGCGCCCGGTACGGCGGTCATCACGCGTGCCAAACCGCAGACCAAGCGGCCTAGCCTGTACAGAGTGCTGCTCATCAACGACGACTACACGCCAATGGAGTTCGTCGTGCATGTGCTTGAGCAGTTCTTCAACAAAAGCCGGGAGGAGGCGACCACGATCATGCTCCATGTGCATCAGCATGGGGTCGGGGAATGCGGTGTCTTCACGTATGAGGTGGCCGAGACAAAGGTCACGCAGGTGATGGACTTCGCCAGAAAGCATCAACATCCGCTGCAGTGCGTCATGGAGAAGAAGTGACGCGCAGCAGCGGCTAAACGAAGAGGTCCCGATGCCCACCTTCTCCCGCAGCCTCGAGCAGTCGCTTCACCGGGCCCTCGCGCTCGCCAACGAACGCCACCACGAATACGCCACCCTCGAGCATCTCCTGCTCTCCCTCGTCGACGACCAGGACGCCGCCGCCGTGATGCGGGCCTGCAATGTCGATCTCGAGAAGCTCCGTCGCAACCTCGTCGAATACATCGACACCGAGCTCGACAATCTCGTTCAGGATGCCGGGGACGATTCCAAGCCCACCGCCGGCTTCCAGCGCGTCATCCAGCGCGCGGTCATCCATGTGCAGTCCTCCGGCCGCGAGGAAGTGACGGGCGCCAACGTGCTCGTCGCCATCTTCGCCGAGCGTGAGAGCCATGCGGCCTATTTCCTGCAGGAGCAGGACATGACCCGCTACGACGCGGTGAACTACATCAGCCACGGCATCGCCAAGCGCGCTGGCATGTCCGAGAGCCGGCCTGTCCGGGGCGCGGAGGAGGAGACGGAGACGAAGACCGGGGAGGACACCAAGAAGAAGGCCGATGCGCTCGATGCCTATTGCGTGAACCTCAACAAGAAGGCGCGCGAAGGCAAGATCGACCCGCTGATCGGCCGTGACGGCGAAATCCAGCGCACCATCCAGGTGCTGTGCCGCCGCTCCAAGAACAACCCGCTGTTCGTCGGCGACCCCGGCGTCGGCAAGACCGCTATTGCCGAAGGGCTTGCCCGTCGCATCGTCAATGGCGAAGTGCCCGAAGTTCTGCGCGGTGCCACCGTCTTCTCTCTCGACATGGGCGCCCTGCTGGCCGGCACGCGCTACCGCGGCGACTTCGAGGAGCGCCTCAAGCAGGTGGTGAAGGAAATCGAGGCGTATCCGAACGCCATCATGTTCATCGACGAAATCCACACCGTCATCGGTGCGGGTGCGACGTCGGGCGGCGCGATGGACGCCTCGAACCTCCTGAAGCCGGCGTTGGCTTCCGGCACGCTGCGCTGCATCGGCTCAACCACCTACAAGGAGTACCGGCAGTACTTCGAGAAGGACCGGGCCCTCGTCCGCCGCTTCCAGAAGATCGACGTCCCGGAGCCGACCGTTCCGGATGCGATCGAGATCCTCAAGGGGCTGAAGCCTTATTTCGAGGACTACCACCGACTGCGTTATACCAATGATGCGATCAAGGCGGCGGTGGAGCTGTCGGCGCGCTACATCCACGACCGGAAGCTGCCGGACAAGGCGATCGACATCATCGACGAGAGCGGCGCGGCGCAGATGCTGCTGCCGGAGGCCAAGCGCAAGAAGACGATCGGCGTGAAGGAGATCGAGGCGACCATCGCCACCATCGCTCGCATCCCGCCGAAGTCGGTGTCGAAGGACGATGCCGAGACGCTGGCGAACCTGGAAACCACGCTGAAGCGGGTGGTCTACGGCCAGGACAAGGCGATCGAGGCGTTGTCGGCGTCCATCAAGCTCGCCCGCGCCGGGCTGCGCGAGCCGGAGAAGCCGATCGGCTCGTACCTGTTCTCGGGCCCGACCGGTGTCGGCAAGACCGAAGTCGCCAAGCAGCTCGCCTCCAGCCTCGGGGTCCAGCTCCTGCGTTTCGACATGTCGGAATATATGGAGCGGCACACCGTGTCGCGGCTGATCGGCGCGCCCCCCGGCTATGTCGGCTTCGACCAGGGCGGCCTCCTGACCGATGGCATCGACCAGCATCCGCATTGCGTGCTGCTGCTGGACGAGATCGAGAAGGCGCATCCCGACCTGTTCAACATCCTTCTGCAGGTGATGGATCACGGCAAGCTGACGGACCACAACGGCAAGCAGGTCGATTTCCGCAACGTCATTCTCATCATGACGACCAATGCGGGGGCGGCCGATCTCAGCAGGTCGGCCTTCGGCTTCACCCGCACCAAGCGGGAAGGCGACGACGTCGAGGCGATCAATCGCCTCTTCGCGCCGGAGTTCCGCAACCGTCTCGACGCCATCATCCCCTTCGCCCATCTCACCGGCGAGATCATCGGGCTGGTGGTTGAGAAGTTCGTGCTCCAGCTCGAGGCCCAGCTTGCCGACCGCAACGTCACCATCGAGCTGTCCGACGAGGCGACGGCGTGGCTGGTGGATCGCGGCTATGACCAGCAGATGGGTGCCCGTCCGATGGGCCGGGTCATCCAAGAGTACATCAAGAAGCCACTCGCCGACGAGGTCCTGTTCGGCAGGCTGAAGAATGGCGGTCATGTCCGCGTCGTGGTGAAGGACGAGGAGGGCGAGACCACGCTCGGCTTCGAATTCCCGGACGGGCCCGTGACGCCGAAGCCGGAAAAGATCGAGCCGGAGAAGAAGGCGCCGCGCCGCAAGGCGGCTGCGGCGCCGGCCAAGCCGAAGCCGCGCAAGCCCTCGGGCGGCGCGCGCAGCACCACGCCAAAGGTCCCGCTGGTGAAGGCCTGATTCGTGCTGTCCTGATCCCGTTGCGGCCGGTTGTCGTGACCGGCCGCAACGAAGGGCGGGGTTGACCCTGCAGCCGTGGGGCGCGATGAGAACGCCAGAGTTTGCATATGGTGTCCTCCCCCCCTCATAGCGAAGCCGGTCCGGCCCTCCGGCCACGCCGCCACTGGTTTGTGGCCGGCATGCGCGGCGCGACAGCCGTGCCTGGCCTTGTGCTGATCGCCGCCTATATCGGCTTTGGCGGCCTTGCCCATGGTCTCGGCCTCGCCTTCTTGCCTACGCTTGCCTCGACGCTGTTCGTCTGGGCCCTGCCGGCGCAGGTGATCCTGGTCGGAGGGCTGGGGGATGGCACGGCCCTGCCGGCGCTGGCGCTGGCGGTGGGGCTGTCCGGTGTGCGTCTGTTGCCGATGGTCGTTTCGCTCATGCCGCTGATGCGCGGTCGTCGGCCGCGGCTGTGGCTGGAACTGATCTGCGCCCATTTCGTCGCTGTCACCATGTGGGTTGAAGCCCTTCGGCAGCTTCCACCCGTGCCGACGGAAGGGCGGCCGGCCTATGCGCTGGGGCTTGGTGCCGGCCTGACCCTGATGTGCGTGGCAGGAACGACGATCGGCTTCTACCTCATGAGCAGCCTGCCGGGGCCACTGGCGGTCGGTCTGCTGATGCTGACGCCAATTTCCTTTTCCATCCTGCTGGTCCGCAATGCCGCCGTTCCGATGGACTGGTTCGCAATCGCGGCCGGCACGGTGCTGGCGCCGCTCGTCGCGGGCTCGCCCGGTGGGCTCGACCTGTTCTGGAGCGGGGTTGGCGGAGGCACCATCGCCTTTCTCGCGGGCGAGGGGCTGGCTCGCATCAGGGCGGCGCAGACATGAACCTGTTCGGCGGCGAATGGAACGCGGTGCTGGTCGTGCTGCTGGTCGGATTCCTGCCGAACGAGGTCTGGCGGGTGCTCGGCGTCGTCATCGGTCGCGGACTCGACGAGAACGGCGCGGTGATGCGCTGGGTTCGGGCGGTCGCGACGGCGCTGCTCGCCGCCGTCGTCGCCCGTCTCGTGCTCACCCCGAGCGGGGCGCTGGCGGCGCTGCCGCTCTGGCTGCGGCTGGGTGCGCTGGTGGTGGGAATCGGCGGCTTCGTGCTCAGCCGCCGCTCCGTTCTCGTCGGTGTCCTAGCCGCCCAGGCGACGCTGATCGGCGGGGCCTGGTGGCTGGGCTTGCGCTGATCCGGCCCTGATCTTCAGTCGGCCAGGGCGGCACGCAGGCGCTCAGCCTGCTCGGCCAGCACGTCCGGCTGCTCCATCTCCGACTGAGGCGGCTTCAGGCCGACCCCTTCCTGCCGTGGGATGACATGGACATGGAGGTGAAACACCACCTGACCGCCAGCGGTCTCGTTGAACTGCTGGACGGTGATGCCGTCGGCATCGAAGGCCTTCATCTGCGCCCGTGCCACCTTCTGGGCAACCTGCGCCACATGGGCGAGGTCGGCGGCCTCGATGTCGAGGATGTTGCGTGCGGGAGCCTTCGGCACGACAAGGGCATGACCCGGGGCGCGGGGCATGATGTCGAGGAAGGCCACCGCGCGGTCGTCCTCATAGATGCGATGGGCCGGCAGTTCGCCGCGGAGGATCTTGGCGAAGATGTTGCTCGGATCGTAAGCCGACATGCGGACTCCCCTAGGTTGCCGGGTGCTTCGATGGCAATGAACCGCCGCGAGGTCAAGGCTCGTCGGTGGCGCGGCGGAAGGGGCTGAGGCCGGAAAGCTCTTCGCCGGCTTCGGCGACATGCGGATTCCGACGTAACCGGCCACCTATTCCAATCATTATCCGGCCACCGTTCC
>NZ_JAHBGE010000073.1 GCF_018390635.1 Ancylobacter lacus
GAACGGTGGCCGGATAATGATTGGAATAGGTGGCCGGTTACGTCGGAATCCGCAGTCGGGGTATATCTACCCAATCTTTATGGCAGCGGCATTCGTCTTGCTTTTCCCCGTCGTCTGCGACGTTCGATTTCGGTAGTAATCTTTCGCATGGATATGATCACGACGACCGACGCCCTCGAAGCCGCCTGCGAGCGGATGGCGCGTCACTCCTTCGTCACCGTCGACACGGAATTCCTCCGCGAGACCACCTTCTGGCCGAAGCTCTGCGTGGTTCAGCTCGCCAGTCCGGAGGAGGCGGTGGTCATCGACGCCCTCGCCGAGGGGCTGGACCTCAAGCCTTTCTTCGACCTGATGGTGGACGAGAAGGTGCTGAAGGTGTTCCACGCCGGCCGGCAGGACATCGAGATCGTCTGGCATCTCGCCGGCGTCATCCCCAATCCGGTGTTCGACACGCAGGTGGCGGCGATGGTGCTGGGTCACGGCGACTCCATCTCCTACGACCAGCTCGTGCAGCGGCTCACCGGCCATGTGCTCGACAAGTCGCTGCGCTTCACGGACTGGTCCCGCCGGCCGCTTTCCGCCGCACAGATCACCTATGCCGAGGCCGATGTCACCCATCTGCGGGACGTCTATCTCAAGCTCGACGCCGACCTCGCCAAGCGAAACCGCCGCGAATGGGTGCACGAGGAGATGGCGGTGCTCACCTCGCCGGACACCTATCGCCAGGAACCGGAAAACGCCTGGGAGCGGCTGCGCTCCCGCGTCCGCAAACCGCGGGAACTGGCGGTGCTCATGGAGGTGGCGGCATGGCGCGAGCGGGAGGCGCAGGGCCGCGACATGCCCCGCTCCCGCATCCTGAAGGACGATGCCATCGGCGAGATCGCCTCGCAGCAGCCGAACACCGCCGAGAAGCTGGCCCATTTGCGGACGATCCCGAAAGGATTCGAGCGTTCGCGGGCTGGCGAGCAGATCATCGAGGCGGTGAATGCCGGCCTCGCCCGCGACCCGAAGACCCTGCCGCGCATGGAGCGCGACCGCCCGCTGTCCAACGGCGCCTCGGCCACGGTCGAGCTGTTGAAGGTGCTGCTGCGGATGACGTCGGAACAGCACGGCGTCGCCGCCAAGATTCTGGCCACGGTGGATGACCTCGAGCGCATCGCCAGCGAAGACGAAGCCAATGTGCCGGCGATGAAGGGCTGGCGGCGGGAGCTGTTCGGTGAGCGCGCGCTTGCGCTCAAGGCGGGCCGGCTGGCTCTCGCCATGCAAAAGGGCCGCGTGATCGCGCTGACGCCGCCCGGCTCGGGCGACGCGGCGGGAGCTGCGGGCTGAACGTCAGAGGGCCGATGCCGACGAGCCGAAGCGTCGTCGGCGATACCCTTCAGCCGGTGATCACCACCGCTTCGCGGCCGATCAACCGGCCAAGCGACTTCAGGCGCGACGTGATGCGGTCGCCGGCCAGCTCGGCGAGGGAACCGGACAGGTTCAGCACCAGCTTGCCGCGTGTCACCGTGAGCGGCGCGCCAGGCAGGGTGTCGGGCATCGAGGCCGAGACGAGATAGGCGACCCGCAGTGCCGCACCGATGATCCGGGCGTGATCGAGCAGGCGGGTTGAGACCAGTTCGCGAATGCGCGGCGACAGGTCGTCGTCGATCAGCCCGACATGGCGGTAGAAGATCGAGAGCGCCAGGAATGCACGGCCCGGGTGATCAACGCCGATGAAGGCGGCGTGGGCGATGATGTTGAGGCTCTGCTCGCCGCGGTAGTCGGGGTGTGCGCGCCAGCCGATATCCGACAGCAGGCACGCCGCATGGCGCAGGCGCTTTTCCTCGGCGGTCTCATCAATCCCGCTCGAGGCCATGAAGGCGTCGGTCCAGTCGATCAGCTCCATGCCGTGACGCGGCGAGCGCGAGCGCAGCCAGTTCAGCTCGGCGGCCGCCACGATGAGGGGATCGACCTTCTGGTCGGCCTCCGGCAGCTCCTCATAGAGCAGCCCCTCGCGCACCCCCTGCGCGGAGATGAAGATGTTGCCCGGCTTGCCGATGCGGACGATGTGCTCCAGCACCAGCGCGCCATAAGGCAGCAGCGGCCGGCGCACGTCGGCGACGGTTTCGATCTTCGACAGCGTATCCACCGGCACGCGACGGATGAGGCGGCAGAACTCCAGCGCCTCCTTGGCCGGGATGACGTAGCCATGCATCACGTGCAGCGGGTAGCCCCGCTGGAACATATGAAGCCGGGCAAGCGCCCGCCACGTGCCGCCCACGGCGTAGAAGGTACGCCCCTTCAGGTGCTCGAGATGCGGGTCCTTGGCCAGCGCGTCCTTGACGATCTTATCCGCCTTCTTCAGCGAGCGCCCGGAGGCATCCTGCAGCGCGAGCCCGCCAAGTGGAAAGGTCACGCCGGAGCCGATCCGGTGCCCGTGCAGATCGGCCAGTTCGAGCGAGCCGCCGCCAAGGTCGCCAACCACGCCATTGGCGCGGTGCACGCCCGACAGGATGCCGAGCGCGGAAAGCTGGGCCTCGCGCTTGCCGGACAGGAGCTGCACGTCGGTGCGGCAGATGTCGGCGCAGCGGGCCACGAATTCGGGGCCATTGGCCGCGTCCCGGGCGGCCGCGGTGGCGAGCACATAAAGCTTGCCCACCGCCATCCGGTCACACAAGGCGCGGAACCGGCGCAGCAGCACCAGCGCCTTCTCCACCGCCTCGGCATTCAGCCGCCCGGTGGTGGCGACGTCGCGGCCAAGGCCGCAGGACGCCTTCTCGTTGAAGATCGGTGTCGGGCTGCGCGACAGTTTTTCGTAGACGACGAGGCGAACCGAATTCGAACCAATGTCGATGACTGCGATCGGGGCCCCATCGACGAGGCGCCCGGGCGCATCCTGCATGACCTGCATCATGCCGTCACGCGCGGCCGCGGCGACGGGTGAGGTTTCGAGGCGACGATTCCTTGAGCGACTTGCCACGTCCCGACAGGCTCGGATTGGTCATGAAATACTGCTGGGCGTTGAAGCTGTCTTCGCCCGGGCCCGGCACTATGCGTTCAGAGGTGCCATCAGGCAACAGCCGCCAGCTCTGCTGGTTGTCCTCCAGATTGGCGACCATGATCTGGTCGAGGATCTGCATGTGTACCGTAGGGTTGGTGATCGGGCACAGAGCCTCGACCCGGCGGTCGAGGTTGCGCTGCATCAGATCGGCCGACGAGATGTAGACCGCGGCGCGGGAGTCCGGCAGGCCGTGACCATTGCCGAAGCAATAGACCCGGCCATGCTCGAGGAAGCGGCCGACGATCGACTTGGCGCGGATGTTGTCGGACAGGCCGGGCACTCCCGGCCGCAGGCAGCAGATGCCGCGCACGATGATCTCGGTCTGCACGCCCGCGCTGCTGGCGCGGTACAGCGCGTCGATAATCATGGGATCGACCAGCGAGTTCATCTTCAGCCAGATCGCCGCCGGCCGCCCGGCCTTGGCGAACGCGATCTCGGCATCGATGTGGTCGAGGATGCGCTGCTTGAGGGTCAGCGGCGACACCGACATCGCCTCAAGCTCCGCCGGCTCGGCATAGCCGGTGATGAAGTTGAAGATGCGCGCCACGTCGCGCCCGATCACCGGGTCGGCGGTGAAGAAGGACAGGTCGGTGTAGATGCGCGCGGTGATGGGGTGGTAGTTGCCGGTGCCGACATGGCAGTAGCTCGCCAGCGTGCCGCCCTCCCGGCGCACCACCAGCGAGAGCTTGGCATGGGTCTTCAGCTCGAGGAAGCCGAACACCACCTGCACGCCGGCACGCTCCAGGTCACGCGCCCACCGGATATTGGCTTCCTCGTCGAAGCGCGCCTTCAGCTCGACCAGGGCGGTCACCGACTTGCCGGCTTCGGCCGCCTCGGCCAGCGCCTTGACGATCGGGCTGTCGGAGGAGGTGCGGTATAGGGTCTGCTTGATGGCGACCACATTGGGGTCGCGCGCGGCCTGCCGCAGGAACTGCACCACCGCGTCGAACGATTCATACGGGTGATGGACGACGAGGTCTTTTTCGCGGATCGCGGCAAAGCAGTCGCCGGCATGGTCGCGAATGCGCTCGGGGAAACGCGCATTGTAGGGCTTGAACTTGAGGTCGGGCCGTTCCAGCGAGACGAGCTGGCTGAACTCGTTCAGAGCCAGCACGCCGTCCACAAGAAAAATCTCGTCCTCGACGACGCCGAGCTCGCGGGCAACGAAGGCCCGCAGCTCTTCCGGCATGGCCGACTCGACTTCCATGCGGATGACCGAGCCGCGGCGCCGGCGCTTCAGCGCGCTCTCGAACTGCCGGACCAGATCCTCGGCCTCTTCCTCGACTTCGAGGTCGCTGTCGCGGATGACGCGGAACCCGCCCAGACCCTTGACCTGGTAGCCCGGGAACAGCCGGCCGATGAACAGGCCGATCATCTGCTCCAGCGTGATGAAGCGGGCCGCACCCGACGAATCGTCGGGCAGGCGGATGAAGCGGTCGATCTTGGCCGGCACGCGGATCAGCGCGTTCATCGCCCGCCCGTCGGCAATGCGGGAGAGCTGGAGCGCGAGCGAGAAGCCGAGATTGGGAATGAAGGGGAAGGGATGGGCCGGGTCGATGGCGAGCGGCGTCAACACCGGGAAGACGTGGCTGAGGAAGTACTCGTCCAGCACATGGCGGTCCGCCTTGGTGACATCGGCACCATCGACCAGCACGATGCCGACATCGGCGATGGCGAGGCGCAGCTCGCGCCACCGGGCCTGCTGGTCGGAGGCCAGCGCCGCAACCTCCGCCCCGATCAGCGGAAGCTGCTCGGCCGCGGTCAGGCCATCCGGGCTCTTCGACGAGAAGCCCTCGCGCACCTGCTCCTTCAGGCCGGCGACGCGGACCATGAAGAACTCGTCCAGATTGTTCGCCGAGATCGACAGGAAGCGCAGCCGCTCCAGCAGCGGATGATCGCGATTCGACGCTTCCTCGAGGACACGGCGGTTGAACTGCAGCCAGGAGAGCTCGCGGTTGATGAAGCGCGAGGGTGCATTCCGGAGATCGTCCGCCGCCCCTGCCGGGACTTCCCGCACCTCGATCTCCACGGCGGTCTGCTCTTCCGTCTGGCTCACCGTTGCGTCTCCCCAAATACCTGCCATCTGACCGGGCGGACCTTCGCCGCGCTTCATGACGGCTCAATGACGGACAGATGTCGCACGGCTGAAGGGGTTCCGCCTAGATGGCCCGCAGCGGGACAACGGAATGCGCGGGATTGTCGAGACGCTCCCCGACCGACACCGGCGGCGGAGAAGCAGCCCTGCGCCACCTCACGAGCGGCGCAGGGAGATCGTCAGCAGGGGTCAGCGGCTCAGCGAAAGCGTGCCGTAGCAGGAAGGGCCCCGCCACTTGCCGATCAGGGCCTTGCCCGAGATGGTGCCAGAATGGGTGAAGCGGCCATCGGTAGGCGAAAAGGCCCCGTTAGCAGCCACCTTGCCGGACAGCGTGACGGAGCCGCCATCGGCCACCGGCACCGTGACGGCGTTGGCCTCACCCTTCACCGTGGCTTTCACCTTGAAGGTACCCTTGCAGAAGGGCTTGGTGCCGCCGTCGGTCGCGCCCGTTCCGGCAGAGGCGCCGTCGAAGCCGGCAGCAGCGGCGGGTCCGGCCAGCGCCGAAAGCACGGCAAGGCTGACTGCGGTGAGGATGGGCACCGCCGATGTCGGAAAGCGTAACATCATCGTCCCAAAGCGCCCGCATGGCGCACCGGGGAGTTTGACGTACCGCCATCCTGAAACAGGAAATGCGGTATAATAAACCTGCCGTTGGGGGACGCCCTCACGCGTCGGCTTCGCCGGCTTCGTCCGGGTCGGCCTCGCGACGCAGGAGCCGGGAGGCCAGCGCCCGGGTCAGCGGCCGCTTCAGCGCCAGCGCCTCGCGGTCGAGAGCGGCGACGATGTCGCGTACCGCGACCACGGATCGCTCCACCCGCGCCAGCAGATAGGAGACCAGCCCCTCGTCCGGGACGATCTGGCGGTCTGCGAAGAGCTTGAGCATCACCGCGCCCAGCAGGGCATCGTCCGGCGGCTCCACCGCCACCACCGGAACGGCACGCAGCCGGGAGGCAAGGTCCGGCGTCGCAAGGCGGGTGGCCAGCGCGGCGGGCGCCTCGCGGGCGGTCAGCAGCAGGAAGGCATCCTTCTCCGCCACGAGGTTGAGAAGATGGAACAGCGCGGCCTCGTCCGGCAGCGTGGCATCGACATCTTCGAGCACCAGCAACCCCGCCGCCAGCGCGCCCGGCACCGCGGCGGCATCAAGCTTCGCCGCCGGCATGGAGGCCGCCCCGGTCTCCTCGGCGAGAATGGCGGCAAGGTGACTCTTGCCCGCCCCCTCGGGCCCCACCAGGGCCACGGTCCGCGCCGGCCAGTGCGGGAAGCTGTCGATCAGCGCGACGGCGCGTTCATTACCGGCGCCCGGCAGGAAGTCGGCCCGCGCCCGGCTCTCCGGGTGCGGCAGATCGAGCGGCAATTGCCGGGCGGCGGTCATGGCTCAGGTAATCTCGCCATCCGGCGCGATCGGCTCGCCGGTATACATGGGGCTTTGCAGGTACTGGTCGAGCGCGAAGCGGACGAGCACGCCCAGAGCCGCCGCCAGCGGCACGGCCAGCAGCAGGCCGAGAAAGCCGAGCAGATAGCCGAAGGCGAGCAGGGCGAGCATCAGCCACACCGGGTGGAGCCCGACGCTGTCGCCCACCAGCTTCGGCGAGAGGATGTAGCCCTCGAGAAACTGGCCGACCAGGAAGATGGCGATGATGGCCAGGACCATGCTCCAGTCCGGGAAGAACTGGACGATGGCGATGCCCACCGCCAGCACGAAACCAGTGAGCGAGCCGACATAGGGGATGAAGGTGATGATGCCCGACACGATGCCGATGACGAGCCCGAAGTTGAGCCCGGCAATGGTGAGGCTGATGGCGTAATAGGCGCCCAGCAGGAAGCAGACCAGCGCCTGCCCGCGAACGAAGCCGGCAATGGCCCGGTCCATCTGCCGCGCGATCTGGCGGATGGTGTCACGGTTCTTCACCGGCAGCCAGGAATCCACCTTGGCCACCATGCTGTTCCAGTCGTTCAGGATGTAGAAGGCGACGACCGGTGTGATGACGATGATCGAGAACAGCGAGATCAGCGCCTGCCCGCCGCTCCAGATCGATTGAACGAGCGTGAGGAGGTAGCTGGCGCCTTGCGAGACCAGCTGCGAGAGCCCCTGTTCGATGCTCGGCATGTTCTTGCCGACAATGCCGCGCAGCCACTGCGCCCCCTCGCCCGCCGCCAGCCGCTGGAGCTTCACGATGTATTCCGGCAGCCCCTGGAGGAAGGCGGCGAGCTGGCTGCCGAAGATCGGGATGACCAGCAGGAACAGCAGCAGCAGCACGAGGATGGCGCAGGCGATGACGATGAGGCTGGCCACCAGCCGCTTCACCCCCCAGTGCTCCAGCCGGGAGGTCACCGGGTTGAGGAAATAGGCCAGGGCGAGGCCGGCGACGAAGGGAAGCAGCACGCTGCTCAGCAGCCATGCCAGCAGCACGAAAAGGCCCAGCACGGTCAGCCAGAAACGGACCTGGGGATGCAAGATCATCGTGCCGTTCACCGCTGCCGCCTTGTCCCGCCCGTCCCCATCCACGGGCAGGATGCGGATCCGTATCGGAGACTGGCTGATTTCATACAGGACAAAGGCCGATCCCGCGACGCCATCAGCCGTCTTTTGCCCGATCTTCAGGTTTTCCCGCCTCGGAGGGCTTCATGTGGCGGGCCCAGTCCACCAGATAGGCCAGCGCCGAACCCGCGGTCAGCGCCCCCACAAGGAGCACACCCACCTCCTGCGCACCACCGGGCACGAAGTCGAAGCCGCGCGAGGCGAGCAGGAAGGCGGCGAAACCGATCTGGGCTGTGGTGTTGAGCTTCGAGACGATGAGCGGGCGGATCGGCACCGGCCGTTCGAGCAGCCATGACAGCAGCACCGCGCCCACGATCAGGATGTCGCGCGCAACCACCGCGATGGCGAGCCATGTGGGCAGAACCCCGGCATGGGCGAGCGTGACATAGATGGAGACGAGCAGCGCCTTGTCCGCCAGCGGATCGAGATAGGCGCCGAGTTCACTGGCGAGGCCGAAGCGCTTGGCAATGAAGCCGTCCACCGCGTCCGAGAGGCCGGCCAGCAGGAACAGCCAGAACGCCAGTGCCATCTCCCCTGCGCCGATCGCCCACACCACGACCGGCACCAGCAGGATGCGGCCGATGGTTATGGTGTTGGGCAGGTTCACGAGGACGTCCGGTACGTTGCAGTCCCCGCGAGATAATGCCGGCAGCGGCGATTTGCCAGCCGGCCGGGCATGACCGCCACCCTGGCGATGGCAGGACGGCCGGCCGGCAGGGGCCGTGACGTACCGCCCCGCCCATGGCACAACGGCACACCCTTCATTGACCTGCCGTGGTTCGCATGCGCCCGTCCATCGTGATTTCCGCCGTCGTCGCCGCATTGGTGGGTTTCGGCGGCACGCTGGCCCTCATCGTCGCCGCCTCGCAGGCGGTCGGAGCCAGCGAGGCGCAAACCTCCTCCGCGGTGATCGGGCTGTGCCTGTCGATGGCCGTGACCACGGCGTGGCTCAGCACCCGCTACCGGCTCCCCATCATCACCGCCTGGTCGACGCCGGGAGCGGCGCTCATCGCCGCCTCCTCCGGGCTGACGCCGAACACGGCGGTCGGCGCCTTCCTGTTCGCCGGTGCGCTCATCGTGGTAACGGCGGCTGTCCGCCCGCTGGGGGCGCTCGTGCAGCGCCTGCCGGTGCCGATCGCCGCGGCGATGCTGGCGGGCGTTCTGTTCCACTTCGTCACCTCGGTATTCACGTCCGCGCAGGCGAACCCGCTGCTCGTCCTGCCGCTGGTGGCGCTGTTCCTGCTGGCGCGGCGCTTCAGCCCGTTCGGCTCGGTGCTGGTGGTGCTGGTGGCGGGCATCGCCTATGCCTTCGCGCTGGGCGAGGTAAAGCCGCTTGCGGCGGCGCTGCATGCCCCCGCCGTGACGCTCATCCCGCCAAGCTTCGACCTCCAGATTCTGCTGGGCATCGGGCTGCCGCTCTACCTCGTGACCATGGCGTCGCAGAACCTGCCGGGCTTCGCGGTACTGCGGGTGTCCAATTACGAGCCGCCGGCGGCGCCGATCCTTGCCGTCACCGGCCTCGCATCCTTGCTCACGGCGCCAATCGGCTCGCTGCCGAGCAATCTGGCGGCGATCACCGCCTCGATCTGCACCGGGCCGGACACCCATCCCGACCCGGCGAAGCGCTGGATGACCGGGCCGTTCTATGCCGCGAGCTATCTCCTGCTCGCCATTGGCGGCGCCTCGATGGTGGCCCTCATCGGCGCGCTGCCGGCGGCGCTGGTCGCGACCTTCGCCGGCCTCGCGCTGACCGGCTCGCTGATGAACGCGCTCGCCACGGCGATGGGCGATACGGCTTTCCGGTTCCCCGCGATCATCACGCTGGCGGTCACCGCCTCGGGCGTCACCATGGGGGGCGTCGGCTCGGCCTTCTGGGGGCTGGTGGCCGGGCTCGCCGCGCTCGCGGTCGATCATGCCGGACGCCGGCGGGCGTGAACGCCGCGCGGATATTGCCTCGCCCGGCGTAAGCGGCTAAGCCGCACGCTCATGGCCGGGGACGAGACATGGGCGAACAGGACAAGGGTCTGAGCTACCGCGACGCGGGCGTCGATATCGATGCCGGCAACCGGCTCGTCGACCTCATCAAGCCGCTGGTGAAGGCGACGCGCCGCCCCGGTGCGGATGCCGAGATCGGCGGCTTCGGCGGTGTGTTCGATCCAAAGGCGGCCGGCTTCAGCGACCCGCTCATCGTCGCGACCACCGACGGGGTCGGCACCAAGCTGAAGATCGCCATCGAGACCGGCCAGCACGACACGATCGGCATCGACCTCGTCGCCATGTGCGTCAACGACCTCGTCGTGCAGGGCGCCGAACCGCTGTTCTTCCTCGACTATTTCGCCACCGGCAAGCTGGCGCCGGAGGTCGGCGCCAAGATCGTCGCGGGCATCGCCCGGGGGTGCCGGGAATCCGGTTGTGCGCTGATCGGCGGCGAGACCGCCGAAATGCCGGGCATGTATGCGGAGGGCGACTACGACCTCGCCGGATTCTCCGTCGGCGCGGTCGAGCGTGGCGCGCTGCTGCCCCGCCCCGGCATCGGCGCGGGGGACGTGCTGATCGGCCTCGCCTCCTCCGGCGTGCATTCCAACGGCTACTCTCTGGTGCGCCGCATCGTCGGCCTTTCCGGGCTTGGCTGGAACGACCCGGCGCCCTTCGCCGACCGCAAGAGCCTTGGCGAAGCGCTGCTCACACCTACCCGGCTCTATGTCAAATCCGCCCTCTCGGTGATCCGCGAGACCGGCAAGGTGAAGGCGCTGGCCCATATCACGGGTGGCGGGCTGACCGAGAACCTGCCCCGCGTCCTGCCGAAGGGCACGGTCGGGCGCATCGACCTCGACAATCTTCATGTGCCGCGCGTCTTCCGCTGGCTGGCGCAGGTGGGCAACGTCGCCCCTGACGAGATGCTGCGCGCCTTCAACTGCGGCATCGGCATGGTCGTCGTGACCGACGCCGCCGACGCCGAAGAGGTGATGGAGGCCTTCGCCGATGCCGGCGAGGAGGTGATCCACCTCGGCGTCATCGAGCCCGGCGAAGGCGCCGCGCATGTCGTCTATGACGGCGCGCTCAACATCGAGCTGCCGCTGTGACATGCGGAGTTCGCCCGTGAGCCGGACCCGGGTCGCCATTCTCATCTCGGGCCGCGGCTCGAACATGATGTCCCTGCTGGAAGCCGCGAAGGCGCCCGGCTTCCCCGCCGAGATCGTCACCGTTATCTCGAACCGGCCGGACGCGCAGGGCCTTGCCCGTGCGCAGGCCGCCGGGGTGCCGGCGCTGGGGATCGACCACAAGGCCTATCCCAACCGGGAGAGCTTCGACGCGGCGCTCGATGCGGCGCTGCGTGAGGCGCGGGTGGGCATTGTCTGTCTGGCCGGCTTCATGCGTCTGCTGACGCCGCGTTTCACGGAAAGCTGGAGCGGGCGGATGATCAACATCCACCCGGCCCTGCTGCCGAGCTTCAAGGGCCTCCACACCCATGAGCGGGCGCTGGAAGCCGGGGTGAAGATCCACGGCTGCACCGTGCATTTCGTCACGGCGGAGATGGATGTCGGCCCCATCATCATGCAGGCTGCCGTCCCCGTGCTGGAGGGCGACACGCCGGAACGGCTGGGGGCCCGGGTGCTCACCCAGGAACACGTCATCTATCCGGCGGCGCTGCGTCTGGTCTGCGAAGGCCGTGCCCGGATCGCCGGCGAGCGCGTGGCGGTGGACGAGTTCGAGGTTGCCACGCAGGCGCTGGTGGTGCCGGGCGCCTGAGCGCTCACGCGATGCCGACCGCCCGCACCGTGGGCTGCTCCTGTTCGGAATCGTCGGCCGCCTCGATCGAAACCTGCATGCCGGTCATGGTCGCATCGCCGTGGATGGTGGCGAAAGCGGCATCCGCCGCGTCCCGCCCGACGCCGATCCGCACCAGTCCCTGCAGGGCCGCCTTGCGGGTGGGATCGAAGAGATACCAGGCATCGCCGAGATAACACTCGAACACGGCGTGGAAATCCGGCGGATCGAGCTGCCACGCATAGCAGCTCGCGAAGCGGGCCGGGATCGAGAGCGCCCGGCAGAAGGCGATGCCGAGATGGGCGAAGTCGCGGCACACGCCGGCGCGCTGCACCATCGTGTCGTAGGCGGAGGTTTCGGCGTCGCTGCTGCCGCTGAGATAGTCCACATTGTCGTGGATCCAGTTGCACACCGTGGTAACGCGTGAATGTCCGGGGGCGAGGTCCCCGAACTCGCGCAGCGCGAAACGGGCGAGCCGGTCGGACTGGCAATAGCGGCTGGGATTGAGGAAGGGCATCACCTCCAGCGGCAGTTCCGCCACCGGCGTCTCCGCTACGGCGGCGGGGTCGGCGTCGTGCATCGCCAGCTCCACCGCCGCGGCGTAGCTCACCTCGAAGGTGCCGGGCTCGACGACCGCCCGCACCAGACGGGTGCCGCCGTCCAGCACATGACGGTCGAGCGCGACAGCCGGGGTGAGATCGAGCCGTTCCGTGAGAATCTTCTGGTTGCGCAACGCAGCCGCCTCGACATTGAGGATAAAGACGGTGCGGGCGTGAACCTCGTAGGAGAGCGTCGAGGCGACGTTGAAAGCCATGGCGGGGTGTCCGGGTCAGAAAGGGAGCGCGGTACCTATGACGCAGTTCCCCTCTCCCGGTTCCCGTATCTCGAGAGCATTTCTGCCACCACGCCTCAGCCGAGGGCGCGCAGCCGCACATGGTTGTCGTGAAAGGCGGCTCCGCCGACCGGTGCGATGCTGTCGGCGCCGGTCAGCGTGTTGATGCCGCGCCCGCCCTCATGCGCCGCGTTCGGCCAGATCGATTCGGCCACCACCACGCCGCGCCGCATCCCGTCGAACAGCCGTGCCTGCAGCACCACCGCGCCGCGCGGGCTCGCGACCTCCACCCGTTGTCCCGCCAGAATGCCCAGGGTAGCGGCGTCCTCGGGGTGGATCATCAGTTCCGGCCGCTTTTCGCGGGCGAGCGAGCCCGGCGTCTCCGTGAAGGTGGAATTGAGGAAGGACCGCGCCGGCGAGGTGACCAGCCGGAACGGAAAATCCTCCGTCGCCTCCTCGGTCACTGCCCAGTGGTCGGGAAACGAGGGCATGTCCGCCACCGGCCCCATTTTCGAGGGCGCGGCATAGGGCACCTTCGGCCACTCCGCCTTCAGGCGGAAGCGGCCGTCCGGCCAGTTGAACCCCTTAACGTAATGGGCGGTGTCGAAATCGGGCTGGACGTCGATGAAGCGTTTCGCCTCCAGCTCCTCCAGCGTGCCGCGGCCGCTCTCGCGCAGCAGCCAGTCCACATGCTCGCGTGCGCTCATCGCGAAGCCGGGATGGTCCGCGCCGAGGCGCCACGCGAGGTCGCAGACCAGATCGTGGTTCGAGCGGCATTCGCCGGGCGGGTCGATCAGCCGGGGACCGAAGATGACATACTGGTTGCCGCCACCCTGGTAGATGTCGTCGTGCTCCACGAACATCGTCGCCGGCAGCACGAGATCGGCCATCTTCGCCGTCTCGGTCATGAACTGCTCGTGCACGGCGACGAACAGGTCCTCCCGGGCGAAGCCCCGCTTCACCAGCTCCTGTTCCGGCGCCACGGAGACGGGATTGGTGTTCTGAACCAGCATCGCCATCACCGGCGGCCCACCGGCCAGCGCTGCGGGATCGCCCGAGAGAACCGCCCCGATGCGGGACTGGTCGAGCTGACGGACCGACCGGTCCAGCAGATCGCCGCCCTCGATCATCGACTTGCGCCAGCCGAAGATGGCGCCGTTGGTGTGGAAGGCGCCGCCGCCTTCGTGCTGCCACGACCCCGCAACGGTCGCGATGCAGGTGACGGCATGCATGTTCACCGCCCCGTTGCGGGAGCGGGTGAAGCCGTAGCCGGCGCGGATGAAGGTGCGCGGCGTGCGCCCGATGGCATGGGCGAAGGCCTCGATCTCGGCGGCCGGCAGCCCCGTGATCGCCTCCGCCCATTCCGGCGTCCGGCTGGCGAGATGGGCCTCCAGCCCCGCCGGATCGTCGGCATAGCGGCCGAGATAGGCGCGGTCGGCGAGCCCGTCGCGAAACAGCACATGCATGATGGCGCAGGCCAGCGCGCCATCCGTGCCGGGGCGGATCAGGATCGGGATATCCGCCTGCTCCATGGTCGGGGAACGGTAGACGTCGACAACCGCGATGCGAGCCCCCCGCTCCTTCCGGGCGCGCACGGCATGGGTCATGACGTTGACCTGTGTCGAGACCGGGTTGGTGCCCCAGATCACCACGAGGTCGGACTTCGCCATTTCGCGCGGGTCCGGCCCGGCAAGGCGGCCGGCGCCGGCGAGAAAGCCGGACCAGGCGGGATTGACGCAGATCGACGAGAAGAAACGGGAATAGCCCTTGGCATGGGTCAGACGGTTGATGCCGTCGCGCATCACCAGCCCCATGGTGCCGGCATAATAATACGGCCAGACCGATTCCGCGCCGTAGCGGCGTTCCGCTTCCGTGAAGCGGTCGGCGATCAGGTCGAGCGCATCGTCCCAGGAGATCGGCGCGAACTGGCCGGATCCCTTCGGCCCGGTGCGCCGCAGCGGCTGGGTGAGGCGGTCGGGGTGGTGCGCCCGCTCGGCGTAGCGCGCCACCTTGGCGCAGATCACGCCGGCGGTATAGCTGTTGGCGCTGGACCCGCGCACGCGGCCGATGCGGTTGCCCGAAATCTCGATGTCGAGCGCGCAGGTGGACGGGCAGTCATGCGGGCAGGCGGAATGGCCGGTGCGCGCCGGCGGGACGTGCTGGTTCATGAAGATCGCTCCAACGATATGGTAGAGCGTTTTTGCCGCGGCGGGCAGAGGCTTTATAAAAAATCTTTCAGATCAATGGGATAGATCACTTTCCGTGAAGCCGATCTTCACCGGAAGCGATCAGCCCCCCTCAAGCGGAAGCGCCCCGCCTTTGGGGGCGGGGCGCCGGTGGCCATAGCTGGGGCGGCGCCGGAGCGCCGCCGGCGGCGCGCATCAGCCGTGCGAGCCGCTTTCGAGCGCGCGGGCGGCCCGGCGGCTCTTCCAGATCCAGCCGAAGCTGAGCACGAAGGCCGCGCCGACCGAGGCCGCGAGATAATGCGGCAGCGGCGCGGCCTTGAGACCGACCGGGTCTTCCGGGTCGTCGATCCGCTGCACCATGTCCGGTGCGGCGGTGGAGAGATATTCCAGCACCACCTTGTCGCCGAGCATCATCTCGCCCGCGATCCAGCCCAGCAGCCCGCCGCCGGCCCAGATGAGGGCGGGGAAGCGGGTCAGCAGCTTCAGAATGATCTGCGAGCCGGCGATGATCAGCGGGATGGTGAGCAGCAGGCCGAAGATGAATAGCTCGGCATGGCCGCGCGCCGCCGCCGCGATCGCGACGACATTGTCGAGGCTCATCACCGCATCGGCGATGGCGATGGTGCGCACCGCCTTCCACAGGCTGTCGGCGCCCTCGACGTGATGTTCCTCGCCCCCCTCGTCGATGACGAGCTTGATCGCGATCCAGAACAGCAGCACGCCGCCGAGCACCTTCAGGAAGGGAACGCCGAGCAGATAGGAAACCACGAGCGCGAACAGGATGCGCAGGCCGACCGCGGCGGCGGCGCCGAGCAGGATGCCCCATTTGCGCTGCTTCTCCGGCAGCGAGCGGCAGGCGAGCGCGATGACGACGGCGTTGTCGCCGGAGAGCAGCAGGTCGATCCAGATGATCTGGAGGAGCGCCACCCAGAAGATGGGATCAGCGAAATCCATAGTGTCCTCTCTGGTGTTTCAGACCGGCCGCTCAGTGGCCCGAAGGCTGGGCGCTGTGGCGCATGCGGGTGATGGTCCACCCGATCAGCAGCACCAGCGCCGCGCCGGCCGCCGCCAGCGGGTATTCGAGCGTGTGGCTGAGTTCCTCGCCGAACCATTCGTGGATCTTGACGTCGGAGACGAACATCTCGCCCGCGACCCAGCCCAGCAGCGCCGCACCCGCCCACACCAGGAAGGGAAAGCGCGCCAGCAGCGACATGATGAGCGCCGCGCCGGCGATGATCATCGGGATGGAGATCAGCAGGCCGATGATGATCAGCGCCCAGTTGCCATCGGCCACCGCCGCGATCGCGACGACATTGTCGAGGCTCATCACGAGGTCGGCCACCGCAATGGTGCCCACCGCGCGCCAGAGGCTGTCATGCGCCTTGACGCCGCCCTCCTCGCCTTCCGCCTCGGGCAGAACGAGATCGACCGCGATGTAGAGCAGGGCGACGGCGCCGACGATCTTGAGCCAGGGCAGCCCCAGCAGCGTGGCGACGACGGCGGTGAAGACCACCCGCATGCCGACCGCGACGCCGGCACCGAGAATCATGCCCCAGCGACGGAGCTGGTCGGGAAGCGACCGGCACGCCATGGCGATGACGACGGCATTGTCCCCGGAGAGCAGGACGTTGATCCAGATGATCTTGAGGAGAGCGAGCCAGAACAGGGGCTGCGTGATGTCCATAAGTCTTTCCCTCACCTCCCGCCCGGCTGACCGGCGGGACTCGTTATGGTTCAATCGGCGTTGGCGCGCCGTGATACGGTGAGGCAAGAGGAGGTGGCTCCGGCGGGCCCACTCCCGGGCGCTCTTGGCGCGCCAAAACGGCTTTCCCCGCTGCGGGCCACTTCTCCGTGGCCGGACCCCCGCAGCGCCCATGACGGGGACCATACATAATAATCCATGCGGTGGCCACGCCTGTTGCTGCAATTTTCGCAGCGTCAGCACAGTTTGCACCGCGCCCTTTACGCTGCTGCACCAAAGCAAATGCCCCGCCCGGAGAGCCGGACGGGGCATTCGTTCAGAACTCGCAGCGGAAGACGCGAAATCTCAGCCGACGATCTCATTGCCGGAGAAGAACTGGGCGATTTCGATCGCGGCATTCTCCTGGCTGTCGGAGCCATGAGCGGAATTCTCGCCCACCGAGAGGGCGAAATCCTTGCGGATGGTGCCTTCGGCGGCATTGGCCGGGTTGGTGGCGCCCATGACTTCGCGGTACTTCGCCACGGCGTTCTCGCCTTCGAGAACCTGCACGACGATCGGGCCGGAGATCATGAACTCGACCAGCTCGCCGAAGAAGGGCCGCTCCTTGTGGACGGCGTAGAAAGTCTCGGCCTGGCCGCGGGTGAGAAGGATGCGCTTCTGCGCGACGATGCGCAGGCCGGCCTTCTCGATATAGGCGTTGATCGCGCCGGTGAGATTGCGCTGGGTCGCGTCGGGCTTCAGGATCGAGAAGGTGCGCTCGAGCGCCATGACGTTCGTCCTTATAGACAGGATGGAGGGAGGGCCGTGTCGCGGCGGCTTATAGCGAGCCCCCCTTCTCACGGCAAGATGATCGCGCCGCCGTGCGAAACCGACTACGCGCGTCACCTCCCGCTACCAACATGAATGCCAGCCGAACGGGCGGTTCACGCCGCGTTGCGGCGTGACGCGGCAGTGTCGCTCGCCCCTGGCAGATTGCCGGGCCGCCGGCGTGATCGAGGTGTACCCATGACAAGGCGTGTCGTGTCAAAGCGTAGCGCGCTGGCGGTGGTGGGCGTCCTGCTCGTCACGGGCGCATGCGCCGTTTCCCCGTTTGCCCATGTCATGACGGCCGCACTGGTCCGGACCGCCGATGCCGCGGCCGTCGCAGGCGCCGCCGTGCGGCCGGACGGGCCTGCCGGCTTTCGCACCTGCTTCGTCCGTCAGGTGATGGACTATTCCGGCCCGGCGCCGCGCCGGACGCCGAAGACCGTCTGCGACGTCTCACGTTAGGTCCTGACGGCGCGGCGGGCGGCGACGCCGGCCGCCGGCAGCGCCTCTCGTCCGCATCAGAGGCCCAGCGCGCAGCCGTCCTTGCGCGGATCGGAACCACCGATCAGGCAGCCGCGGGCGTGGTCGACGAGGATCATCTGGGCGCCGCCGATGGGCTCCACCGCCAACTCGAGCACATGTCCGCGGCCCCGGAGGTCGGCGAGGACGTGTTCGGGGTGTGTGGGTTCGATCTCGAGGGTGCCGTTGAAGCCGAAGGCGCGGGGGGCGTCGATGGCGGCCTGCAGGTCGAGCCCCTGGTCGAGCAGGCCGGAGAGCAGCGCGGCGTGGCCGGCGGCCTGGTATTGCCCGCCCATCACCCCGAACACCCCGAGCCCCG
>NZ_JAHBGE010000074.1:0-31878 GCF_018390635.1 Ancylobacter lacus
ACGTCGCCACCATCGCCTCCCCCGAAACAACCGGCGCACGGCGGGGACCAAAAAACTCCGTTCGCGTAACGTTCAGCACGATAGGGTCCTTCCTTCCGGCCTGCATTCCGGCCCGACCGGCGGGAAGCCGTAGACCTCTGCCGGGTTGTCGACAAGGATGCGGGCCGCGACGGCGGCATCGCCGCACCAGCCGGCGAACAGGTCCAGCAGGCCGGCATCGTCCGGGGGATTTCCGGGCTTGGAGGGATGGGGCCAGTTGGTGGCGAAGAGGCAGCGCTCGGGATAGGCGGCGATCAGGGTGCGGGCAAGACGGGCGACATCGGCATAGTCCGGCGGCCCGAGCCGCGAGGTCTCGTAGACCCCGGAGGTCTTCACGAAGGTGCGCCCGCCCTCGACCAGCCGGCGCAGCGCGCGGAAGCCGGGATGATCGATCCCGACAGGTTCGAGGAACTTGCCGTTGTGGTCGATCACCAGCCGGCCCGGCAGGCGGGCGAGCCGCTCCTCGGCCTCGTGCAGCAGCCGGCCGTCCATCTGCATCTGGACGTGCCAGCCAAACGCCGCGACCTTGGCCGCCAGCGTCTCGAGATGCTCCCAGCCCAGCGCGCCGCCGCCGATCATGAAGAAGCGCACGCCGCGAATGCCAAGCGCGGTCAGGCGCTCCAGCTCGGCCTCCGCCACATCGGGCGGCACCACGGCGACGCCGCGCCCGTCCTCTCCCAGCGCCGCCATTGCGTCGAGAGTGGCCCGGTTGTCGAAGCCATAGACCGATGGCTGCACCACGACCGCCCGGCTCAGCCCCAGCAGAGCCCGGGCGCGGAAATAGGCCGCGATCTCGCCCCCGGCGACCGGGGGGAACGGCGAGGCGGGCGCCGGCGGGTAGATGTCCGCCGGGCCATAGGCATGCATGTGGCAGTCGCAGGCGCCGGGCGGCGCCCGGAACGCCGGGGCGCGAGCGGGCAGCAGGGCGGTCATCGCGCGAGCCAGCCCGGCACCCGGTCCGGGTTCTTGGCGTGGATGGGCAGCCGCCCGGCCAGCACCGCCTTGACCTGCTCCACGGTCTCCAGCGCCTGGAACTCCGAGGGCTCGATCATCAGCGCCGCCGAATGCGGGGTCGCGACCACATTGGGCAGCCGGGCCAGCGCCAGCGAGGGCTGCTGATCCGGCCCGTCGCCGACATCGAGCCCGGCGCCGGCTATGGTGCCGTCGAGCAGCGCCGCCTCGAGCGCCGCCTCGTCCACGAGAATGCCGCGGGAGATGTTGACGAAGAAGGCGTCGCGCCGCATCCGGGCGAAGGCGGAGGCGTTCATCATCCGCTCGGTCTCGGGCGTGGCATAGGCGGCGCAGACCACGAAATCCGGCTCGGCCAGCACCGCGTCGAGCGAGACCGGCGTCACTGCGCCATGGTCGATGCGCGCATAGGGGTCGTGGACCGTCACCTTCATCTTGAAGGCCAGCGCCAGCTCCACGATCCGCCGCCCGATCGAGCCATAGCCGATCACCCCGACATGGGCCCCGGCGAGCTGGCGCCCGAACACCATGGGGTGCTCGGCAATGCCGGCGTGGTAGCGCCCGGCGTCACGGGTGATGTTGCGGGCGAGATCGAGCATGAGGGCGAGCGCATGCTCGGCCACCGCGTCGGCATAGCCGGACGAGCAGTTGCAGACGAGGATGCCCGCCTCGGAGGCCGCCTCGACGTCGATGTTGCGCATGTCGACGGCGCAGCGCGTGAAGAGCTTCACGCCTTTCAGCGCCAGCATCACCTCGCGCGGCCCGGCGGCCAGCCGGTCGGAAATGACGATCTGGCAGCCCTGTGCCGCCCGCACCAGCGCCTCGCCCTGGAGCGGGGTGTCGCTGTCGTTCATCACGAGGTCGATGGGCAGCTTCCTCAGCGCCTCGACGGCGCGGTCGCCGTAGAAGTGCTTCAGCAGGTCCCGGTTGTGGGTGAGGAGGACGCGCATCATGCACCCATCCCGTCACGGATATGGGCGGGAAGCCGCGCCAGAACCCAGCGGTTCATCGCCAGCACCATGTCGTCGCGCCATGACAGCGGGCCGGGGCGGGCCAAGATGGAATTGAGCCCGACCTGCTGGCGCTCCAGAATGCCGACATCCTCCAGCGCCACCGCTTCCCAGCGCTTGTAATAGGGCGCCGCGCGCTCGGCGAAGTCCGGCAGCTCGGTATAGGCCCTGGGGAAGCAGCCGCCGACCGAGAGCACCGAGCGGTCCACCGCGACCGGTCGCACCGCCAGCCACCACATGCAGTCCTGCGCGCAGGCGAACTGCGTCGTCGGCTCGATCAGCGTGAAGTAGGTACCCTTGCGCGACTGTTCCGACAGACCCTCGATCACCGGGAAGGGCGGCTCCTGGCCGAGCACCGCGATGGAGCGGTTCGCCTGCACCTGGATGCAGTGCCATTCGCCGACGGTGGGGAAGCTGAGCGAGCGCTGCGCACCCACCGTCGCGGCATGGACGATGCCGGTGTGGTAGGTCTCCATCGCGTTTTCCAGCAGCAGCTTCCAGTTGCATTTGGTCTCGATCTCGACGTGCCAGGTCCGTACCATGTCGCCCATCCGATGGCTGCCGAGCAGCTCCGGCATGTTGCCGAGATGGGTGAGGAGGTCCGGGGCGTTCTCGTCGTAGTTGAGGAACACCGAGCCCTCCCAGACCTCCATGCGGATCGGGATGAGCCCGTGCGGCGGCTTCTCGAACTTCGGCACCTCGCGCATGCCGGGCGCGCCGGCCAGCGTTCCGTCGAGCCGGTAATACCAGGCGTGATAGGGGCAGATGATCGAATTGGCGTTGCCGCAGCCTTCGAGCAGGATCGAAGCCCGGTGCCGGCAGAAATTGGCGAAGGCGCGCAGCACCCCGTCCTCGCCGCGCACCAGGATGGCCGGGCCGCCGACCGTATTCAGCGCCTTGTAGTCGCCGGGCTGGGGCACCTCCTCCACCCGGCCGGCGAAGAACCAGGTCTTGAGGTGGATGTGCTGCACCTCGGCCCGGAACACCTCGGGGTCGGTGTAGAAGGCGGTCGGCGCGCTCTTGGCATCGCCAAGCGGCGGCTCGGTCCACACATAGGGCTCGGGAACGAGGGTCGTGCTGCTGCCGGTTCCGGTCATGTGCGGGTTCCTCCGTTCAGGCGATGCTCGGCCTGGCCGAGCTGGACAAGGTGAAGCGCGATGACGGCGACATGGCCGGCCAGCATGGCGGCCATGCCCTGCACGTCATGGGGCGGGCTCAGCGTGTTGATGTCGACGCCGACGAGATCGAGCCCCTTGAGACCGTGCAGCAGGTCGAACACCTCCGCCACCGGCGGGCCGCCCCAGGTCGGAGTGGCGACACCCGGCGCGGCGGAGGGGTCGAAGTAGTCCATGTCGAAGGACAGATGGACCGGGCGGTTGCCGGCAGTCTCGCGGACCTGCGCGGCGACATCGGCGGCGCCGCGGCGGCGCACCTCCTCGCCGGTGATGACGTGGAAGCCCAGCGAGCGGGTATAGTCATAGGCTCCCGGCACCAGCATGGTGCCGCGGGCGCCGATGTGGAAGGAGCGCCGCGTATCGATGAGCCCTTCCGCCGCCGCGCGGGTGAAGGTGGTGCCGGTGTTCACGTCCTCGCCGGGATAGGCGTCGGTGTGGGCGTCGATATGCACCAGCACCAGCTCGGGGTAACGCCTTGCCAATGCACGCAGAACCGGCAGCGTCACGGTTCCGTCGCCGCCGACGCAGAGCGGCACCGCATCCGCCTCCACCACCTCGAACACCGCCGCCTCGATGGTGGCGAGCGACGGGGCCAGATCGGACGCGACGACGTCGACATCACCGAGGTCCACCACCCGGCCACCGGCGCGGGGGTCGGCATCGGCCAGCGGGGGATAGAACGGGCGCACCTCGCTCGACATGGCGCGGAACGAGGCCGGGCCCTGGCGCGAGCCGATGCGGGTGGCGTGGGTGCCGCAGTCGAAGGGCAGGCCGAGCACGGCGATCTGGCCGGCGGTGGCCCGGCTGGCCGGCGGCACGCCGAGGAAGGTGCCGAGACGCATCCTGGGCCGTGCGGCGTCTGCGGAATCGCTCATGCCTCTGCTCCCATGTAGAAGGCCTTCACCCGGTCGGGATCGATGTTCGATCCGCTGTCCTGGTGCACGATGCGGCCGAGCCGCATGACATAGACGTGGTCGGACAGCCGCATCGCCTCCACCGCGTTCTGCTCGACGAGGAGAACCGTGGTGCCGCGGGCGCGGATTTCCAGCACCGTGTCGAGAATGAGGTCGATGACCTGCGGGGCGAGGCCCATGGTGGGCTCGTCCATGATCAGCAGCGAGGGCCGGCTCATCAGCCCGCGGGCGATCGCCAGCATCTGCTGCTCGCCACCCGAGAGCGTCCCCGCCGCCTGGCCCAACCTCTTGCCGAGAATAGGAAAAAGCGCGGTCAGCGTGTCGATGTCGCGCTCGATCTCGGCGCGGTCGCCGCGGCTGTAGCCGCCGAGCACGAGGTTCTCCCGCACGCTCATGCCGGCAAAGACCCGGCGCCGCTCCGGCACGTGGGCGATGCCGCGGCCGACCCGCGCCTCGGGGGCGAGGCGGGTGATGTCCTCCCCGGCGAAGCGCACGGTGCCGGCGGCGAGCGGCAGGATTCCCGAAATCGCCATGAGTGTCGTGGACTTACCGGCGCCATTGCTGCCGACGAGGGAGACGATGCGGCCCGGCTCGACGGCGAGGTCCACCCCCTCCACCGCCCGGATGCGGCCGTAGGATACCGACAGGCCCCGCACCTCCAGCAGCGGCTCCACCGGCAGGGCGGGGTGGCTGGTCGGTGCGGTGGGGTGGACGATGTGTCCGATTCCGGCCGGTCCGCTCATCGCGCCCTCCCGAGATAGGCCGCCTGCACCGCGGGGTCGGCGAGCACCGCCTCGGGGTCGCCGTCGGCAAGGCGCTTGCCGTATTCCAGCACCGTGAGCCGGTCGCACAGCGCGCGCACGATCTGCATGTCGTGCTCGATCAGCAGCACGCTCACCCCCCGCGCGCGCACCGCGCGGACCAGATCGGCGATCTCCGCCTTCTCCACCGCGTTCATGCCGGCGAGCGGTTCGTCGAGGAGGAGCAGCTTCGGCTCGCTCATCAGCGCGCGGGCGATCTCGACCCGGCGCTGGTGGCCGTAGGAGAGGGTCGTCGCCACCCGGCCGGCCACCTCGCGGCCCAGCCCGACGAAGTCGAGCAGCTCGCCCGCGCGGGCGATCGCCGCGCGCTCGGCGGCCCTGGCGCCGGCGGTGTGCAGCACCAGCGCCAGCGGCGAGGCACCGAAGCCGCGATGGCCGCCGACCAGCACGCTCTCCAGCACCGTCATGGCGCCGAACAGCCGGATGTTCTGGAAGGTGCGGGCGAGGCCCCGCCGGGCGATGGCGGCGACGCCGAGGCCACCGATCTCGGCGCCGTCGAAGCTGAGCCGGCCGGCGGCCGGGCGCACGAAGCCGGTCAGCGCGTTCAGCACCGTGGTCTTGCCCGCCCCGTTGGGCCCGATGAGCCCGTGAATGGCGCCGCGCGCCACCGCGAAGTCGAGCCCGCCGATCGCCTCCAACCCGCCGAAGCGGACGGTGAGGCCCTCGGCCGCGAGGATCGCGGGCGTGGGTGCCGCCGGATTGGGGGGCGCCGCGCTCATGTCCCGGCCCTCCCCGCGACCGCACCCTCGGCGCGTCCGGCCTTGCCGGGACCGGCCCCGGCCATCACCAGCGGCACCCGCGCGCTCGCCGCCAGCCCCTGCGGGCGGAACAGCATCAGGGCGATGAGGATCACCCCCAGCAGGGCAAACCGGGTCTCGGGGTAGGCCTGCACGAAGGGGATGTCGATCGCCACCTGCAGGAACACGATCCAGATCACCGCGCCGACGAACGGCCCGATGAAGGTGCCGAGCCCGCCCAGCACGATCAGCATCAGCAGGATGATGTTCTCGAACAGGGAGAAATTGAGCGGGCTGATATATTGCTGGTAGTGGGCATAGAAAACGCCGACGAAGCCGCCGACGAAGCCGCTCATGGCATAGGCGTAGAGCTTGTACCGCGCGGTCGGCACGCCCATCGCCTCGGCGGCCTCCTCGTCCTCGCGGATCGCCACCCAGGCCCGCCCGACATAGGAGCGCACCAGCCGCGCCACGATGAACACCACCGCCGCCGCCAGCGTCAGGGCGAGGAAGAACTGCGCCCGCGGCGTGCCGAGCGGGACGCCGAACAGCACCGGCGCGGGAATGCCGCGTATGCCCATCGGCCCGTTGGTGAGGCCGACCCAGTTGATGGCGACGATCCGCACGATCTCGCCGAAGCCGAGCGTCATGATGGCGAGATAGTCGCCGCGCAGCCGCAGCGTCGGGGTGCCGAGCAGCACCGCCAGCGCCGCCGCCAGCAGCCCGCCCAGCGGCAGGTTGAGGTAGAACAGCCACCACGTCTCCTGCAGCGCAACGCCGAAGCCATCCTTCAGCACCAGCACGAACAGGATCGAGGTGAGGTAGGACCCCACGGCCCAGAAGGCGACGAAGCCGAGATCGAGCAGGCCGGCGAAGCCGACGATGACATTCAGCCCGCTCGCCAGCATGCCGTAGATCAGCACCGTGGTGAGGATGCGCAGCCAGTAGTCCGACGGCACCAGCAGCCCGGCCGCCGCCGCCAGCGCCACCGCGCCGAGCGCGACGGCGCCGCCCCGGGCGGAGCTGCCGGCCAGCAGCCGGTCGAGCCCGGCAAAGACGCCGCGCAGCCAGCCGCCCATTTCCGCCGCGCCGCCGAGCAGGCTGCCGCGGCCGGCGGCGTTCAGCTCCGGCCGGCCCAGCAGGCCCTGCGGCCGCACATAGAGCAGCAGCACCAGCAGCACGAAGCTGATGGCGTCCTTCCAGGCGGTGCCGTTCGGCAGGTAGCCGGCGCCGAGCGCCTCGACGAGGCCGAGCACCACCCCGCCCAGCGCCGCGCCGGGAATGGAGCCGATGCCGCCGAGCACCGCCGCGGTGAGCGCCTTAAGCCCCGGCAGGAAGCCCATGCTGGAATGGGCGAAGCCATAGGTCTGCGCATAGAGAACGCCCGCCAGCGCGGCGAAGCCCGAGCCGATGGCGAAGGCCGCCGCCACCACCCGGTCGACCGGCACGCCCACCAGCAGCGCCGCGGTCTGGTCCTCGGCGCTGGCGCGCATCGCCCGGCCGAGGCTGGAACGGGCAACGAACAGGGTGAGCCCGGTCATGGCGCAGAGCGCGCTCGCCATCACCACCAGGTCCATGACGCTGAGATAGATCGAATCGAACAGCACCACCGGGGGATAGGTCGCCAGCTCGAATTCGGGAAAGCGCAGCTCCTCCGCCCCCCACACGGTCTGCGCGAGGCTCTGCAGAACCACCGAGACGGCGATGGAGGTGATGAGCGGGGCGAGCCGCGGCGCCCGCCGCAGCGGCCGGTAGGCGATGCGGTCCACCGCCACCCCGAGCGCGGCGGTGAGGAGGACGGCGACCAGCGCGGCGACCGGGAAGGAGAAGCCCGGCATCGGCACGACATGGCCGACAAGGCGCACCTCCGGCAGCATCAGCGAGGTGGTGAGGAAGGCGCCGACCATGAACAGCTCGCCAAAGGCGAAGTTCACCAGCCGCACCACGCCATAGACCAGCGTGAAGGCGACCGCCGCCAGGGCATAGACCGCCCCGAGAACAAGACCGTTCGCCAGCAACTGTCCGAAATAGTCCATGATCACCGCAGTCTGGAAGGGTCTCCCCAGGCTAGCTCAGCCGCCGCCGGAGCGGGGGACTTTCGGGGAGAAAGCCGACCCGACGGCCCGATGCCCGAAGGCACCGGACCGCCGGATCCAGTTGCGGGCAACCCTACAGGGGGGCTGGGCGAGCTGCCGCGCGACCGGATGGGTGAAACCGGGCGGGAGGCACCGGCGCGGACGACAGCCGCACCGATGCCGCGCCGGGCGGAGACGCGGGAAGGCCGCCGGCCTTCCCGCCCGCGCCTCAGGGCTGCTTGGGCGCCAGGGTGAAGGTGCCGTCCTTGACCGCGAGGAAATACAGCGCGCCGTTGCGGTCGCCGCTCGGCAGGAAGGTGGTCGGGCCGGTGACGCCGGGCACGTCCTTCAGCTTGCCGAAGGCGGTGTTCAGGCTCTCACGGGTGACCGGGCCGTCCTTGGCGGCGAGCTCGACCGCGGCGCCGAGCGTCATGCCGGCGTCGTAGCCCAGCGCGGCCCAGGCGCTCGGCGCCTCCGAGAAGGCCGCCTTGTAGGCGGAGAGGAAGGACGCCGTCGCCGGGGTGGCGACCGAGGGGTCGAACATGCCGTAGACGATCATGCCCTCCACCGCGCCACGGCCGAGCTTCATCAGCTCGACATTGAGCGCGCCGTCGGTGGAGAGAAGCTGCGCCTTGATGCCGAGGCCGCGGGCCTGCTCGGCGATCTTGGCCGCCTCGGTGTAGAAGCCGCCGATGAAGATGGCATCCGGCTGGGCGGCGCGCACCTTGGTCAGCAGGGTGCGGAAATCCTTGGAGCCGAGCAGGTAGGATTCCGAGCCGACGATCTTGGCGCCGGCCTTCTCGGCCGCCTCGGTGAAGGCCTTGGCGACGCCGATGCCGTAGTCGTCCTGCTGGTTCAGCACGTAGATCTTCGATTCGCCGAGCGTCTTGGCGGCGTAGGTGCCCATCATCGCGCCCTGCACCGCGTCGGTGAGCACGTTGCGGCGGAAATAGGGGCTGACGCCCGACAGCGCCGGGCTGGTGACGGCGGAGGCCAGCACCGGCAGCTTGCAGTCGTTGAACACCGGCACCGCGGCCAGCGCGATGGAGGAGAAGGAATAGCCCATCACCACGTCGACCTTCTGGTCGGAGCAGAAGCGCTGGGCGATCAGCACGCCCTCGCGGGCCTCGCCGCGGTCGTCCACCGCGTCGATCGTGTAGGTGGCGCCGCCCTTCTTGTTCAGCTCCGCCAGCGCGAGGTCGAGGCCCTTGCGCATGTTGAGGCCGAAGGCGGCGAAGTCGCCGGACAGCGCGGCGGTGAAGCCGATGGTGATCTCCTCGGCGCGGGCCGTGGAGGTCGCCAGCGGCGCGAGCGCCAGGCCAAGCCCGAAGGCAGCGGCGGCGATGCCTTTCATCGTCATCTCAAACTCCCTCTCGAAGGTCGGCCGTGGCGTGGTGCGCGCTGCCGGGTGAGGCGGCGCGCCGGTATCCCGGCCCGCCTGAAACATATCCTGGAAGATGTTGTTGTCGTTGCAGGCACGGCGGCGTCGGTCGGCACGGCGTGCGGGCGTCAGCGGATTTCCACCGTCACCCAGGTTTCGAAGCAGTAGTCGTCGGCGAGCGACATCACCCCGATCGAGCCGCGCCCGCCGACCCCGATCTCCGGGCCGAACACCTGCTCGAACAGGTCGGACAGGCCGCTGGCGACCTTGTGCGGCGCGGTGAAATCCGGCGCGCAGGCGATGAAGTTGAGCGAGCGGACGATGCCGGTGACGCGGTCGAGGTCGCCCACAGCGTCGGCGATGCAGCCGAGGCAGTTCAGCGCGGTGAGGCGGGCGGCCTCGTAGCCCTGCTCGATGGTGACGTCGCGGCCGAGGCGGCCGGGAAACAGCACCCGGCCCTCGGCGTCCACGCCCGCGGTCTGGCCGGAGAGGAACAGCAGCCGGTCGCTGATGTAGTGCGGCTTCATCTTGCCGTAGAGCTTGCCGTAATAGTCCGCGCCGCCGCCGCGCACCGGCAGGGTGAGACCAAGTTCCGCAAGCCGCTGCGTCGCCGACATGATGCACTCCGGTGGCCGGCTCCCGCCGGTTTTCTGGGTGCGATCACGGGCCTGTTTGGGTCGATCGTCAAACAGGAAAAAGGGGGAAATCCATAAAGCAAAGTTATAGCCTGTCGACAAAGACCCGGCATCTGCCCGCTGGGTCGGCGTCGCCGGCCCGTTGGCGGCGGGCAGGCGCCCCGGCGGGGGATGATCGCCCGGCACTGCTTCAAATTTGTGCGCATTCTTTTTGCCGGCAGCGGCGCCTTCAGCGCCCGGCGTGGCAGGGACCGGCGGAGGCGGCCGCCATGGCGCGGCGGAAACGGTCCATGAACTCGACCGCGATGCGGGAGGGCGGCCGGGTGCTGGGCCGGAACATGCCGAAACGGTAGGGCACGCGCGGCTCGAACGGCACCGCGACCAGCCCCGCCGCGGTGAAGAAGCGCGCGGTGGCCGGCTCCACCAGCGTCGCCGCGCCGAGCTGCTGCACCAGCGCGCAGGCGGTGCCGAAGAACTCCGCCTCGGCGACCACGTTCCAGTGCGCCTTGGCCTCGAAGAAGGCCTCCGCCGCGGCGATGTGGGTGATGTGCTCGGGAAACAGCGTCACGAACGGCATGGAATCCAGCAGCGCCGGCGTCACCCGGGGCAAGCCGGCGAGCGGGTGGTCCGGCCGCATGACGCACAGGCAGGCCAGCTCGAACAGCTCCAGCGAGGCGACGTGGATGTCGATCGGCAGCTCGGCGAAGCCGACATCGAACGCGCCGATCGCGCCGAGGTCGCGCACCGCATAGGAGGAGCGGGTGATGAAGCGGGCGGTGGCGCCGCGGTTCTGCAGCAGCACCTCGGCAATGATCGGCGGCAGGATGTAGGTGGCGAGCCCGGGCGGGCTGGCGATCTGCAGCGTCGCCGAGGACAGCCCCTTGAGGTTGCGCGAGACGGTGAGCGTGCGCTCCATCGCGTCGAGGGTGCGGGTGATGGTGGAGAAGAAGGTCGCCGCCTCCGGCGTCGGCTCCAGCCGGCCATGGGCGCGGTGGAACAGCTTCAGCCCGATCTCGTCCTCCAGCCGGGCGATGAGGTTGCTGATGGCCGGCTGCGACTTCTTCAGCACCGCGGCGGCGGCGCTCATCGAGCCGTTCTCGTACACCGCGCGGAACGCTTCGAGGTGGCGGGTGTCCATGGCGGGCTCTGCGACGGAGGAGGGGCGGGTCGGCGGAAGGGAGACAGATGAAATTGCAGAGGCGGGATTAGGTGGGATTGGGCGGGCAAAGGGCCGGCGGATCAAGGGTTTGACGAGCCTCGGCGAGCGAGCTGGGCGGCGTGGGCAAAATTGCAGAAGTCGGACATTCGCGGCGGCCGGGACAGATGATATTGCAGAACAGACGCGGCGTCGCCGGCGGCGTTTAGCAAGCGCGTAAGCGGCTCTTAGAGAGGCTCGGCGGTGGCGTCGAGCCTCTTAGACGGCGGTGGGCTGACGCTCTCGTCGATCTTGCCACCGGCGAGGATGCGGTGCCCGATGCGCTGGGCCTCGTTGCGCGCGAGCGCGATCTGGTCCTCGCGGAGGAGGCTACAGCTCACCTTCATGTTTTCGAAGTCGGCCTCGGTCAACCCCTTCGGGCGCAGCGCGGTGATGGTCATGTGCCAGGCGCAACCGTCCTGCCACTGGGGCGGCACGACTGGAGTTCCGCGCCAAAGTGCACGAGCGACAGCTCGCTGAGCGTTGAGATCGTTGCGATAGGCGGACTTTACGAGCTGGCGAAATTCGGCGCGCTGCTTCTCGCACGCAGCGATATCGCCCGTGCAGAAAAGAACTGTATAGCGGTCGGCCTCATGGGCAAGTGCTACGGGCACCGACGCAGCGAGCGGCGCAGCGGCTAGAACGGCGGCAAGCAGTAGGCGGCGCATGTCATTCCCCTGTTCTAGGGTTGGATGTCGGCTCCTAAAGGCAGAGAGGCACTCCCCTACTCACGCTCTCTTACCTCGTTCAATCCGTCTATGGACGCCCGAGATCCGACGATTCAAATCGGGCGTCGGCCACCTTGGGCCAGCTAAGCGCCCGAGATCGGAAATAAACGAGAAAAATTAGATAGATAGTCAGCGGCGGCACCGCAAAATACGGCGACGGAACTCGGGCGTGATTTTCAACGGGCGCCGGCATCAGTCGCGGTTGGTGTGGCCCCACTAATGATCCCGAGGCGGTCGATGGCGGGACCGGCGACCGCCTCCGGTTCGTAGGCGGGATTGTCGGAGAGCATCGGCGGAAGATAGAGAGCCGGCACCCGCCCCGTCCAGTTCGCGCTTGCGGCGCGGCGCCACCGGCACCATTCCCCCTCGCCCTGGCGGTGCCGCGACCGTCCGCGCCGCGACCACGGGCCGGCACCCGGCGCCCTCCGCCGGGTGCCGCGGCGCGCCCTGTGGAAAACGTCGCGGGCTCCCCCGCGCGCGGCGCCGCTGCGGCTCTTCGGCAAGCCCCGCCGACGGCCGTCCCGCGCGTCTGCCCTGCCCGGCCCGCGCGGGTGGCCTTTCCGGCGGTGGCCTGCGGTGGCGCGCTCCGCTAGTGTCGGCGCGGCGCGGGGGTCGCCCGCGGGAGCGGGCCGCGTCCGGCGCCGCCGGCGCGGGTCGCGCCACGCGCTTCAGGGAGAGCCGGTGTCCGCCGCAGACGAGCGCAGCCTGATGTCCCCGCCGGTGACGCGCGGGCAGATGACCATCGCCATCGGCGTGTCGCTGGCGCTGGTGGCGCTGTTCGTCGCCACCATGCCCTATGCCCGGCTGGCGACGCAGCACACCGAGGCGATCCTGCCGGCCTATGCCGCCGCCATCGCCATGCTGGAGCTGATGACGGCGGCTCTGCTCTATGGCCTGTTCGCGGTGCAGCGGACGCGGGCGCTGCTGGTGCTGGCCTCGGGCTATCTGTTCTCGGCGCTGCTGGTGCCGATGTGGGTGCTGTCCTTTCCCGGGGTGTTCGATGCGCTCGGCCTCGATCTCGGGCTGCAGGTCACCGCAATGGTGGCGCTGCTGCGGCGGCTGGGCTTTCCGCTCTTCGTGCTGGGCTATGGGCTGGCCCCGGCGGGCACGGTGCGCGGGCGCTTCGCCGGGGTCGCGGTGGCGAAATGCGTGCTCGCGGTGGTCGCCGGGGTGGTGGCGGCGCTCGGCCTCGTGCTCGCCCATCGCGAGGGGCTGCCGCTGCTGATGCGCGACGCCCGCAACGTCGCCGAGCTGTGGCGCTACGTGCCGCTGGCGGCCTTCGCGCTCTATGCCATGGGCCTCGCCGTGCTGCTGGCGCGGCGGCGCGGGCCGCTCGACATCTGGGTGGGGCTGGTGCTGGTCTCGCTCGCCATCGAGCTGCTGCTGATCTCCTATATCGGCGGGGCGATCCGCCTCAGCATCGGCTGGTGGGTCGGCCGGCTCTACGGGCTGGCGGCGGCGAGCATCGTGCTGCTGGTGCTGCTGTCGCAGACGGTGTCGGTCTATGCCGGGCTCGCCCGCACGCTGGCCGCCGAGCGGCGGGTGCGGCAGAACCGGCTCATCGCGATGGAGGCGCTCTCCGCCTCCATCGCCCACGAGATCAACCAGCCGCTGGCGAGCATGATCACCAATGCCGACGCCGCCCGGCGCTGGCTGGGGCGTGAGGAACCCCGGCTCGACCGCGCCGAGGACGCGCTGCGCCGCATCGTGGAGGACGGCCACCGCGCCAACAAGGTGGTCACCGGCATCCGCACCATGTTCCTCAAGGGCGCGCAGGAGCGCGTGCCGCTGGACCTCAACCGGCTGGTCGCCGAGGCGGTGGCCACCGCCAGCGGCGAGGCCCGGTTCGAGGACATTCCCCTCCTCACCCGGCTGGCGGCGGATCTGCCGCCGGTCATCGGCAACGCCGTCCAGCTTCACCGGGTGCTGTGCAACCTCATCGAAAACGCCATCGACGCCATCAAGGCGGTGGGCGACCACCAGCGCGAGGTGACCATAACCACCCAGACCATCGACACCGGCGAGGTGCGGCTCGACATCGCCGACACCGGCACCGGGGTGGACCCGGCGCTGGCGGAGCGCATCTTCGATCCCTTCGTCTCCAGCAAGACCGGCGGCATGGGCATGGGCCTGATGTTCGCCCGCGCCGTGGTGGAAGCCCATGGCGGGCGGCTGTGGGTTTCGCCGCGGCTTCCGCGCGGCGCCGTCTTCCATTTCGTGCTGCCGGCGGCCATGGTGCCGCCGGAGAGGGAACGTAAGGAGCCATGAGCGAGCAAACCGCCGTCTTCGTCGTCGACGACGACCCCTCCGTGCTCGCCTCGCTGGAGAGCCTGCTGGCCTCCGAGGGGCACATGGTGCGGACCTTCGAATCGGGGCGGGCCTTCCTCGACTTCGCGCGGCCCGATCTGCCGGCCTGCCTCATCGTCGATGTGCGGCTGCGGGGCGCCAGCGGGCTGGAATTCCAGCGCGAGCTGGAGCGCCACGGCATCCAGTTGCCCGTGGTGTTCATCACCGGCCATGGCGACGTGCCGATGTCGGTGGCGGCGATGAAGGCGGGCGCCATCGAGTTCCTGCTGAAGCCGTTCCGCGACCAGGACCTGCTGGACGCGGTGCACAACGGCATCGAGCAGGACCGCCGCCGCCGCGCCGAGGCCGCCCAGATGGCGGAGCTGCGCCGGCGCTACGCTGCCATGACCCCGCGCGAGCGCGAGATCCTGCCGCTGGTGGCGAGCGGGCTGATGAACAAGCAGATCGCGGTCAGCCTCAACCTCAGCGAGGTGACGGTGAAGGTGCATCGCGCCCAGATCATGCAGAAGCTGAAGGCCCGCAGCCTCGCCGACCTCGTCCGCATGGCGGATCGGCTCGCCGGGATGGGCGACAAGGTGTAGGCGGCCGCTGCCGGGGGATAATTGCCAGCCCCCCGGAGCGGCGCCGATGCTGGCGCGGCCGGCCGGCGGCGGGCAGGCCCTCTGACCCGCCGCCTTGACGAGCCGCTTGTCGTGCCGCCGTGCCCGCCCTGCCGCCGCGACCGCCGAACGGAACCCGCCGCATGCCGCTCTCCCTCACCGTCGCCATCGTCGAGGACGACGCCTCCGCCCGGGCCGCCCTCGCCGGGCTGGTGAACGCGCTCGGCTGCGGCACGCGCGAATTCCCCGACCCGATCGCCTTCCTCTCCTCCCGCGCCCCCCATGAGGTGCACGGGCTGATCGCCGACCTGCGGCTGCCGGGCATGAGCGGGCTTGCCCTGCACGAGCGGCTGCGGCGCGACGGGCGGACGCTGCCCACCCTGATCCTCACCGCCTATCCCGACGCCGACACCCGCCGCCACGCGCTGGAGGCGGGCGTCGCCGACTTCCTGCCCAAGCCGGTCGACCCGGAGCGGCTGCATCTTTTCCTGAACGCACTACGTCGTTGAGGCGCCATGCTTTTCACCGGGCACCGCCCTACCCCGACGGGTAGGGACGGCGATGCCCCCGCACAATTGCCCCGAACCCGCCCGGCTTCCTATCCATGCGGCCATCCCCTCGAAAAAGGATGCGCCCCATGCCGACCGCGACTCCCACCCCGGGCAAGGCCCTGGTCGACCCCGCCAACCACACCCTCATCCTCATCGACTTCCAGTCGCAGATGTCGTTCGCGACCAGGTCGATCGACGCGGTGACGCTGCGCAACAACGCGGCGCTGATCTCGCTGGCGGCGGCCGGCTTCAAGGTGCCGACCATCCTCACCACGGTGGCGGAGAAGAGCTTCTCCGGCCCGATGTTCAGCGAGATCACCGAGGCGTTCCCCGGCCAGAAGCTGCTCGACCGCACCTCGATGAACACCTGGGAAGACGCCGCCGTCATCGAGGAGGTGAACCGCATTGGCCGCGCGCGCGTCGTGCTCGCCGGGCTGTGGACCGGCGTGTGCATCGTCGGCCCGGCGCTCTCGGCGCTCGAGCAGGGCTTCGAGGTCCATGTGATCGCCGATGCCTGCGGCGACGTTTCCGACGAGGCCCATGAGCGGGCGATGGAGCGCATGGTGCAGGCCGGGGCGCGGCCGATGACGTCGCTGCAGTACCTGCTGGAGCTTCAGCGCGACTGGGCCCGCAGCGAGACCTACGAGCTGACCACCGGCATCGCGAAGAAGCACGGCGGCGCCTATGGCCTCGGCATCATCTACGCCAAGTCCATGTTCGGCGCCTCGGAAGCGCACTGAGCACCCTCGAACGCGAAGCAGGGAGGCGGAGATGGCATCCGTGGCGGACGTGACGGTGGTGCTGGTGCACGGCGCCTGGGGCGACGGTTCGGGCTGGCGGAAGGTCATCCCGCTGCTGCACCGGCAGGGCCTTCCGGTGGTGGCGGTGCAGAACCCCACCACCTCGCTCGCCGACGACGTGGCGGCGACCCGGATGGCGCTGGCCAGCATCGCCGGGCCGGTGGTGCTGGTCGGTCATAGCTGGGGCGGCACCGTCATCACCGAGGCCGGCAACGACCCCAAGGTGAAGGCGCTGGTCTATGTCGCCGCCTTCGCCCCGGAGGCCGGCCAGTCCACCGGCGACCAGGTCGGCGCGCATCCTGCCCCGCCCGGCCTGTCCGGCGTCAAGGACGACGGCACCGGCCACCTCAAGATGAGCGTGGAGAGCTGGATCACCAATGTCGCGCAGGACCTGCCGGAGGAGGAGGCCCGCGTGCTCGCGGCGGTGCAGCCCCCGCTCGGGCTCGCCACCTTCACCGACACCGTCACCCGGCCGGCCTGGGCGGACCGGCCGAACTGGTACATCGTGTCGCTGAACGACCGGGCGGTGAGCGTCGAGCTGCAGCAGGAGCTTGCGGCGCGGCTGAAGGCCCGCACCACCGAGCTGCCGGCCGGCCACATGTCGCTGCTCTCCGCGCCGGAGGCGGTGGCGAAGGTCATCGCCGAGGCGGCGGCCAGCCTCGCCGCGGGCTGAGCCGCTACCCGCCGCAGACCCGCCTCCCGGCCCGGCGCCGGGAGGACCCACCCGCCCTTCCGCCCGACAGGAGAGCCCGCCGGTGAAGCTCTATCTCGCCTCGCTCGCCGCCGGCCTGCTGGTCGGCGTGGTCTACAGCCTCCTCAATGTCCGCTCGCCGGCCCCGCCGGTGGTGGCGCTGGTCGGGCTGTTCGGCATCCTGATCGGCGAGCAGATCGTGCCGGTGGCGCGGCATCTGCTGGCCGGCGACGGGCTGCGCGCGGCGATCGGGCTGGCGGACTGTTCCGACCACGTGCTCGGCCAGCTTCCCGGCCGCACCCGCGCCGCCGTCGCCCCGGCGGAGCCCGCCGCCGCGGAGCCGCCGCCGCGCTCCTGAACCCGCCGCGCACCCGAGGCTGCCCAGCCGGGCGGCCCCGCCTTTCCACCCGCGACCGCCAAGGCCACCACCGAGGACGCCATGACCGCTGAGACCGCCGACGCCGGGACCGCCGACCTCATCCTCTTCAACGGCCGGGTGACGACGCTCGACCGCGCCAACCCCGCGGCCGCCGCCGTCGCCATCCGCGACGGGCGCATCCTGCTCGCGGGCACCGATGCGGAGGCGATGGCGCTGGCCGGGCCGGCGACGCGCACGGTGGATGTCGGCGGGCGCCGCGTCATTCCCGGGCTGATCGACAGCCACATGCACATCATCCGCGGCGGGCTGAACTACAATATGGAGCTGCGCTGGGACGGGGTGCGCTCGCTGGCGCAGGCGCTGGAGATGCTGAAGCGGCAGGTCGACAACACCCCCGCCCCGCAATGGGTGCGCGTGGTCGGCGGCTTCACCGAACACCAGTTCGCCGAGAAGCGGCTGCCGACGCTGGAGGAGATCAACGCGATCGCCCCCGACACCCCGGTCTTCATCCTCCACCTCTACGACCGCGCCCTGCTGAACGGCGCCGCGCTGCGGGCGGTGGGCTATACCCGCGACACCCCCAACCCGCCGGGCGGCGAGATCCTCCGCGACGCCGCCGGCAACCCGACCGGCCTGCTGGTGGCGAAGCCCAACGCCACCATCCTCTACGCCACGCTGGCGCGGGGGCCGAAACTGCCGCCGGAGTACCAGAAGAACTCGACCCGCCATTTCATGCGCGAGGTGAACCGGCTCGGCGTCACCAGCGTGATCGACGCCGGCGGCGGCTTCCAGAACTACCCCGACGACTACGCCATCATCGAGGAGTTGCACCGCGAGGGCCACCTCACCGTGCGCATCGCCTACAACCTGTTCACCCAGAAGCCGAAGGAGGAGCTGGCCGACTTCGCCGGCTGGGCCAGGCAGGTGACGCCCGGCCAGGGCGACGACCTCTACCGCGCCAACGGTGCCGGCGAGATGCTGGTCTATTCCGCCGCCGACTTCGAGGATTTCCAGGTGGCGCGGCCGGACATGCCCGCCAGCATGGAAGGCGACCTCGAACCCGTCATCCGGCTGCTGGCGGAAAACCGCTGGCCGTGGCGGCTGCACGCCACCTATGACGAGACCATTTCCCGCGCCCTCGACGTGTTCGAGAAGGTGAACCGCGACGTGCCGCTGGAGGGGCTGAACTGGTTCTTCGACCATGCCGAAACCATCACCGACCGCAACATCGAGCGCATCGCCCGGCTTGGCGGCGGCATCGCGGTGCAGCACCGCATGGCGTTCCAGGGCGAGTATTTCGCCGAGCGCTACGGCCACCGCGCCGCCGAGCGCACCCCGCCGGTCCGCCGCATGCTCGACATGGGGGTGCCGGTCGGCGCGGGCACCGACGCCACCCGCGTCGCCTCCTACAACCCGTGGGTCTCGCTCGGCTGGCTGGTGACCGGCAAGACGCTGGGCGGCCTGTCGCTCTACCCCGCCTCGAACCGGCTCGACCGCGAGACCGCGCTGCGGCTCTGGACCGAGGCGAACACGTGGTTCTCCAGCGAGCCCGGCAAGAAGGGGCGGATCGCGCCGGGCCAGCTCGCCGACATCGCGGTGCTGGAGCAGGACTATTTCGCCGTGCCGGAGGACGCGATCCAGGACATCACCGCCGTGCTCACCCTGCTGGGGGGAAGGCCGGTGCACGGCGCCGGCGATTTCGCCGGCCTCGCGCCGGAGCTGCCGCCGGCGATGCCGGACTGGTCGCCGGTACGCCGCTTCGGCGGCTATCAGGAGCGGGCGCGGCCGGAGAAGGGCCTCGCCTTCGCCAGCCTGTGCGGCTGCGCCAGGGCCTGCGGCGTGCATGGCCACGGCCATGCCGCGGCGTGGGGCGCGGGCGTGCCGGTGGCCGACGCCGGGGCGTTCTGGGGCGCGCTGGGCTGCGGCTGCTGGGCGGTGTGAGCAACTCCCGGCCCTCGCGCCGGGGATGACAAACCGGGCGATATGGACGCCGGCCGCGGCCGGCGCAGGAAAGGCACCCGCATGAGCGAACATCCCTCCACCGCCCTCGCCCCGGCCGCAACCGGGCTGGAGCGGCTGCGCCCGGCGCTGCGCTGGCTGGCGCTGCTGGCGCTGTGCGCGGCCTATCTCCAGGGCGGCCTCACCAAGGCGAGCGACTTCGCCGGCGCGGTGGCCGAGATGACCCATTTCGGCCTCGCCCCGGCGGCGCCGCTGGCGGTGGCGGTGATCGCGCTGGAGCTCGGCGCCTCGGCGATGATCCTGACCGGGTTCGGGCGCTGGCTCGGCGCGCTGGCGCTGGCCGCCTTCACCCTGATGGCGACCTTCCTTGCCAACCGTTTCTGGGAGATGCTGCCGCCGGAGCGCTTCTTCGCCGCCAATGCGTTCTTCGAGCATATCGGCCTCGTCGGCGCCTTCGTGCTGGTGGCCCTCGAGGACCTGCCGCTCGCCCGTGCCCAGCGACCCGCGCCGCGTCCGTGAGGAGAGCGCCATGACCGACACCGCCCGCACCACGCCGCCCTCCCCCGCTCCCGCCGCCGGCGGCAGCTTCGCCCCGCTGCGGCGCACAGTGTTCGCGGTGCTGTGGGGGGCGACCGTGCTGGGCAACACCGGCAGCTTCATGCGCGACGTGGCGAGCGCCTGGCTCGTCACCGATCTCTCCGCCTCGCCCGCCGCCGTCGCGCTGGTGCAGGCCGCCGGCATGCTGCCGATCTTCCTGCTGGCGATTCCCGCCGGCGTGCTGTCCGACATCCTCGACCGGCGGCGCTTCCTCATCGCCATCCAGCTCCTGCTCGGGGCGGTGAGCCTCGCGCTGATGGCGCTCTCGCTCACCGGCCTCATGAGCGTGTCCTCGCTGATCGCGCTCACCTTCGTCGGCGGCATCGGCGCGGCGCTGATGGGGCCGACCTGGCAGTCCATCGTGCCGGAGCTGGTGCCGCGCGCCGAGCTGAAGAGCGCGGTGGCGCTGAACTCGCTCGGCATCAACATCGCCCGCTCCATCGGGCCGGCGGCCGGCGGCCTGCTGCTGGCCGGCTTCGGCGCGGCGGTGACCTATGGCGCGGATGTCGCGAGCTACGTCATCGTCATCGCCGCCCTGCTGTGGTGGAAGCGCCCGGCCGACGCCGAGGACGCGCTGGGCGAGCGGTTCGGCGGGGCCTTCCGCGCCGGGCTGCGCTATGCCCGCTCGAGCCGGGAGCTGCACGTCGTGCTGCTGCGGGCGGCGGTGTTCTTCGCCTTCGCCAGCGCGGTGTGGGCGCTGCTGCCGCTGGTGGCGCGCCAGCTTCTGAAGGGCGACGCGGCGTTCTATGGCCTGCTGCTCGGCTCGGTCGGCATGGGGGCGATCGGCGGGGCGCTGCTGCTGCCGCGGCTGCGCGAGCGGCTGGGGCCGGACGGGCTGATGCTCGCCGCCGCGCTGTTCACCGCGCTGCCGGCCGCCATCCTCGCCCTTGCCCCGCCCAAGGCGGCGGCGGTGGCGCTGCTGTTCGTGATGGGCGCAGCCTGGATCATCGCGCTGACGACGCTGAACGCCACCGCGCAGGCGATCCTGCCGAACTGGGTGCGCGGGCGGGCGCTGGCGGTCTATCTCACCGTGTTCAACGGCGCGATGGCCGGCGGCAGCATCGGCTGGGGCTTCGTGGCGCAGGAGATCGGCCTTGCCGCGACGCTGCTGGCGGCGGCGGGTCTCGTCCTCACCGGCCTCGCGGTGCACCGGGTGGCGCTGCCCACGGGCGAGGCGGACCTCACCCCTTCCAAGCACTGGCCGGAGCCGATGCTCGCCGACCCGGTGGAGGGCGACCGCGGCCCGGTGCTGATCCTCATCGAATACCGCGTCAGCCGGGCCGACCGCGCCGCCTTCCTCGCCGTGCTGGAGCGGCTGTCGCAGTCGCGGCGGCGCGACGGCGCCTATGCCTGGGGCGTCGACGAGGACGCCGCCGAGCCCGAGATCATCGTCGAATGGTTCATGGTCGAGAGCTGGGCGGAGCATCTGCGCCAGCACCGCCGGGTCTCCCACGCCGATGCCGACGTGCAGCAGGCGGTGCGCCGCTTCCACCTGCTGGAGGAAGGCCCGAAGGTGCGCCATCTTCTCGCCATTCCGCCGGGATCGCGCTGAGCGCCGGGCTCCGCCGGGCGGGCAAAAAAATCCCCCGGTGCGGGCACCGGGGGAGGGAGTGAACCGAGAGGGGGGAAACCGCTCGGGAGGGAAGAGAGGGCGGCGACCGCCACACTGCGGCGGCCGCACTCATATGGCCGCGCTCAGGCGGCGGCGTCGCGCATGGTCTGCACCAGCATCACGCCGACCGTGGCGCCGGCGTCCTGCAGGCCGCGGGCCTTTTCCTGGAACGCGGCGGCCTTGCCGTGCTGGGCGACCATGGATTTGGTGGCCTCCAGCGCCTGCTCGGCGGCCCCGGCGGCCCGCGCCAGCGCCGGGCCGAGCGCCTGGCCTTCGGCGGAGGCGGCTTCCAGCGTGCGGGCGATGGGGTCCAGCACGTCGAGAATGGTCTTGTCGCCCAGCTTCGCCTTGCCGCGCTCGGCCACGCCGTCGGCGAAGGCCCGCCAGAAGGCGGCGGCCTGCGCCGTGCCGATGGCCTCGACCCCCTCCAGCGCCTTGCTGGCGCGCAGGAAGCCGGTGGCGGTCAGCGTGCCCATGGTGGAGGGCGCGGTCTTGGCCATGATGACGCCCGCGCTGCGCAGCAGCCTGGAAAGCGTCGCCTCCGGCGGCTCCGCCGCGACCGTCTCGGCGGCGGCGGCGAAGGACTTGCTCATGGTGATGCCGAGGTCGCTGTCGCCCACCTTGCCGTCCAGCGCGATGAGGAATTCGCGCTGCTCGGCGAACAGGGTGCGCCACGCCGCGAACAGCGCGACGAGATCGGCCGGCCGGAACTGCTCCATGCCCCGCCCTCCCCTCACAGCTTCACATGCGCCACGAAGGGCGTGTGCGCCGGGGCGTCGATCAGCCGCTCCAGTTCCTCGTCGAGCACCAGCAGCGAGATCGAGGCGCCGGCCATTTCCATCGCGGTGGCGTATTCGCCGATGAAGACATGGCGGGCGGTGGCGCCGCGCGCCTCCAGAAGCTGGGAGACCCGGCGGAACAGGATGTAGAGCTCTTCCTTCGGCGTGCCGCCGAGCCCGTTCACCAGCACCGCGACCTCGGCGCCGGCGCCGAGATCCTGCTCGGCGAACAGCCGCGCCATCATCTCGTCCACCACCGCGTCGGCGGGGGCAAGCTTCTTGCGGCTGATGCCCGGTTCGCCATGGATGCCCATGCCGATCTCCATCTCGTCCTCGCCGATGGAGAAGGTGGCGTGGCCGACCTCCGGCACCACGCAGCTCGACAGCGCGACGCCGATGGTGCGGGTGTTGAGCCGGGCCTTGTCGGCGATGCGGGTGACCTCGTCGAGGGAGAGCCCCTCGGCGGCGGCGGCGCCCGCGGCCTTGAACAGGAAGAAGATGCCGGCGACGCCGCGGCGCTTGTGCTCCTCGCCCACGATGGAGGAGGCGGCGTCGTCATTGCCGACGACCTGCTTCACCGCGATGCCGTCGAGGTCGGCGAGCTCCGCCGCCATGTCGAAATTGATGATGTCGCCGGTGTAGTTGCCATAGATGTAGAGAACGCCGGCGCCCTGGTCGATCGCCTTGGTCACCTCGTACATCTGCTCGGCGCTGGGCGACTGGAACACCCCGCCGACCGCCGCGCCGTCCAGCATGCCGTCGCCGACATAGCCGAGGAAGACCGGCAGGTGGCCCGAGCCGCCGCCGGTGGCGATGCCGACCTTGCCCGGCTTCGGGCGGGCGGTGACCATGCAGCGCAGGTCGTCCGCGACATAGGTGAGCTGCCTGGGATGGGCCCGGTAGATGCCCTCCAGCATCTCGTCGACGAAGCGCGCCGGATCGTTGAGAAACTTCTTCATGTCTTCCTCTCGAGACGAAGGTTCAGCTTTTCTTCTGGCACGTCACGAAGAAGGCGGCGGCGAGCAGGATGAAGCCGCCGACCACCACGCGCTGCCAGGTGCTGGGAATGCCGACCAGGACCAGGACGCTGTTGACCACCACCACCAGCAGCACGCCGAGCAGGGTGCCGAGCACGGTGCCGGTGCCCCCGGTGATGCGGGCGCCGCCGAGCACCACCGCGGCGATGACGTTGATCTCCGTGCCCACCAGATCGAACGGGTTCGACTGCCGGTTGGCGCAGGTGTGGATGATGCCGGCGAGGCCGGCGAGCGCGCCGGCATAGGCGAACATGAAGACGTGGACCGTGCGCAGGTTGTAGCCCAGCCGCGCCGCCACCCCGGCATTGCCGCCCACGGCGAAGATCGCCTTGCCCATCAGCGTGCGGTTGAGGATCCACCACGTCACCAGCGCCGCCGCCGGCAGGACGAGGAAATACATCGGCAGCGTGATCGTCGCCCCGGACGCCGCCTCGAACTGGAGCAGCGGCATCCGGCCGAACGCGCCCATCTGCGGGGGCAGCGACATGATCCACACCGTACCGATGAAGGACAGCAGGAAGCCGCGGAACAGATACTGCGTGCCGATGGTGACGATCAGCGAGGGCACCCGGAGATGGTGCACCAGCAGCCCGTTGACGGTGCCGAGCAGCGCGCCGCCGGCCATCGCCATCAGCACGATGACCGGCATCGGCAGGCCGGGCACGTGCTTCGACACCAGCACCGTGAGCGAATACATGGTGAAGGCGGCGATGGCGGTGAAGGACACGTCGATGCCGCCGGCGGCGAGGATGACGAACACGCCGAGCGCGAACAGCCCCATCACCACGCTGGCGCGGCCGATGTCGATCAGCGAGGAGGCCTGCAGGAAGGCCGGGTTGGCGACCGACACCGCGACGCAGATGGCCACCAGCAGCACGAAGGTGATCGCCTCCGGCCGCCGCGCCACGAGATCGCGCAGACGGGAGGCGCGGGCCGGCCGGGGCCCGGCGTCGACGAGGTCGAGCGGGGCCGGGTTCATTGCACAGTCTCCGTCTTTGAAGCGAGCATCGCCTGGTAGAGGCCGTCCTCGTCGGCCTGCCGCGCGTCGAATTCGGCGACGATCCGGCCGCCATTCATGACCAGGATGCTGTCGCAGTTCTGCAGCAGCTCCGGCAGGTCGTCGCTGACGACGACGAGGCCCATGCCGGCCTCGGCGAGCTGCTGGATCACCCGGTAGATGGTGTCCTTGGAGCCGACATCGACGCCGACGGTGGGCCCGTGCAGCACCAGCAGCTTCGGCAGGATGCTGAGCCAGCGCCCGATCAGCACGCGCTGCTGGTTGCCGCCGGAAAGCGCCCCGACCGGCAGGTCGAGATTGGTGGTGTTGAGCCGCATGTCCTGCGAGAGCTTCGCCGCCAGGGCGCGGCCCTTCGCCTGGTCGATCACCCCGAATCCGTTGGCGAGCTGGCGCACCACCAGCGCGATCTCGTTTTCGAGGATCGACTTGTCGAGGAACAGACCCTCGGCCAGCCGGTCCTCCGGCACATAGCCGATGCCGTGGGCGATGGCCTGCCGGGGATGGTTCACCCGGGTCTCCTGTCCGGCCACGAAGAGCCGGCCCTCGCTGGCCGGCACCACCCCGGCGATGGCGGTGGCAAGCTCGTTGCGCCCGGAATCGGCGAGACCGGTGATGCCGAGGATTTCGCCGCGGCGCACCGTGAACGACACCCGCTCGAAGGCGGGCGGGCGGCCGAAGCCTTCCAGCCGGAACAGCTCCTCGGCGCCGGGCCGGCCGGTGCGGTACCGCGCCGCCTCGATCTTGCGGCCGGTCATCAGCTCGGCGATGCGGGCCTTGCTGTAGCTCTCGATCGGCCCCTGCTCGACACACTGGCCGTCGCGGAAGATGATGGCATGGCCGCCGATGCGGTAGCACTCGTCCAGCTTGTGGGTGACGAACAGCACCGCCACCCCGTCGGCGCGCAGCCGCTCCACCACGCGGATGAGGTTGTCGACCTCGCGCCGGGTCAGCGAGGTGGTGGGCTCGTCCATGATCACCATCTTCGCCCGGGTGGCGACCGCGCGGGCGATGGCGACGAGCTGGCGCGCCGCGAGCGGCAGGTCGGCGACGACGGTGTTGAGGAAGGCGCGCACCGTCGGCAGGCCGACCATGGCGAGCGCGGTGGCCGCGGTCTCGCGCAGCCGCTTCGCGTCGAACAGCCGGGCAAGCCGGCCGCCGCCGCTGACGAGCTGCTCGTTCAGCGCGACATTCTCGGCGACGGTGAGGTTCGGGATCAGCGAGAGGTCCTGGTAGACCGTCTCGATGCCGGAGGCGAGCGACTGGATCGGCGTCAGCGCCCGGTGGGCGCGCCCTTCCAGCACGATCTCGCCCTCGTCGGGCACCAGCGCGCCCGACATGATCTTGATGATGGTGCTCTTGCCGCAGCCATTCTCGCCCAGCAGGTGGTAGGCCTCGCCCGGCACGATGGTGAAGCCGACGCCGCGCAGCGCGTGGACGCCGCCGAACCGCTTGTGGATGTTGCGCACTTCCAGGAAGGGACGCGTCCCCGCCGGGAGATGGGCGTTCTCGATAGGGGCGTTCTGGGACACGCGCGACCCCGTGCTCGAAGTTTCGGGCTTGCGAAGGCGAGGAAACCGTCGGCTGTCGTCACGATCCGCCGTATCGGGGGCTCGATGAACCCCCGATACGCACGGGACGACGTCGCTCAGAACAGGTATTCCTTGTAGTTCTTCTTGTCGGCCAGAACCATGCCGTTGCCGATGATCAGCACGCCTTCGCCGGCGCCCTTGGTCACCTTCACCTTTTCATAGCCGGGCACGCCGAGATCCATGCCGTTGGTCAGCGGCTTCTTGGCGAGCAGGGTCTTGGCGATGGAGTTCATCGCCATGCCGGCGTTCTTGGGGTCCCAGAAGCCGATCGCGGTGATGGCGCCGGATTCCAGCAGGTCGGCCGAGGGGTTGGGCAGGCCGGTGCCGACCAGGCACACCTTGCCGGAGAGGCCGGCCTCGTCGATGGCGCGGCCGACGCCGAGCACGTCGTTGCCGGCCGAGGTCTGGAAGCCCTTGATGTCCGGGTGCTTGCGCAGGATTTCCTTGGCCTTCTCATAGGTGCCGTTGGCGTCGTCGAACGACTCGTTGTTCGGGTCGACGAGCTGCATGTCGGGATACTGCTTGGCGTTCGCCTCGCCCGCCCCGACCCACTGCATGTGGGTGCGGCTGCCGAGCGAGCCGACGAAGGTGGTCCACTTGCCCTTCTTGCCCATGCACTCGGCGAGGCGCTGGTTCAGGGCCTTGCCGTAATCCGCGTTGTCGAAGGCCTCGACGTCGGCGTTGGTGTTCTTCTGGTTGTCGGCCTCATGGGTGACGACCACGATGCCGCGGTCCATGGCGCGCTTCAGCGTGCCTTCGAGCACCTGCGGGTCCATCGGCACCACGGCGAGCGCGTTCACGCCCTTGGCGACGAGGTCCTGCACGATCTGGAGCTGCTGGGCGGCGTCGGCGGTGGCGGGGCCGTACTGGGTGGCGACCACGTCGGGGTTGGCGGCCTGGAACGCCTTCACGCCGGTGTTCATGCGGTCGAACCACGGAATGCCGCTGATCTTCACCACGGTGGCGATCACCGGCTTCTCCTGCGCGACCAGCGCGCCGCCGGAAATCGCCAGGGCAGCGGCCACCAGCGAGGCGCCGAGCAGGGTCTTCGAGTGCTTCTTCATCGTTTCCTCCATGATCTTTGCCCTCGGTCGGGTGGATTCGATGCGCGAGGGTTTGCGCATCACACGGGCTTCTTGCGCGTGCCCGGGGTCAGGAAGCCGACCAGGTCGTAGCGACCCACGGCCAGGAAGGTCAGCAGCAGCGCGCCCCAGGCGAAGTCGCGCACGAAATTGGAGAGGCCGCCGAAATTCAGCATGCTCGACAGCAATTGCAGCGCGATCGCCGCCATCACCACGCAGATCACCCGGCCATAGCCGCCTTCCGGCCGGACCCCGGCCATGACCGCGATGAGGATGGCGATGAGCAGGTAGGACGTGCCGTAGTCCCACTTCACGTTGACGTTGCGGGCGGCGATGATGACGCCGGCGAGGCCGGAGAGGGTGCCGCTCATGGCGTAGGTCGCCACCAGCACCCGCGCCTTGGGAAAGCCGGCATAGGTGGCGGCGCGCGGATTGGTGCCCATCAGCATCAGCCACAGCCCGTAGGGCGTGAACTTGAGCAGCGCCGCGATCAGCCCGGCCGCCGCCATGAACACCAGGAAGCCGATCGGCACCTGCAGGAAGGTGGCGTTGCCGATGCTGGAAAGCGGCTCCGGGCTGCCCACGGTGACGGCGCGGCCGTTCGAGGCCACCACCGCGATGCCGGTGAAGGCCATCTGGGTGCCGAGCGTGCACAGGATCGGGGTGATGTTCATGCGGGCGATGAGCAGCCCGTTCAGCGTGCCGCCGACCGCCCCCACCAGCACCGCGACCGCGATGAAGGCCAGCGAGAACGCCGCCTCCTGGTCGGCGCTCGACAGGAACATCCCGACGAGCACCGCCGAGAGCACGCCGGAGAGATTGGCGAGCGCGATGCCGGAGAGGTCGATGCCGCCATTACCGGCGCACATCGCCAGCATCACGCCGATGGCCAGCAGGCCGATCTCGGGAAGCTGGCTGGCCATGGACTGGAGATTGAACAGCGACAGGAACGACCCGCCGGAAATGGCGGCGCCGATGGCGAGCAGCAGAACGTTGATGGCGATGAGCATGACGAGCTGCCCGCCGGTCGTCCGCATGGTCTCCTCCCGATTTTTTTACTAAATTCGGACCAGCTTCACTAAATTTCCTAGCAAGGAGTCCGGCCCCGCGCAAGCCGGATACGGCAGGGATCGACATCGGCCGAACGTAGGCGACGGGCCCGGGCGGGCGATGCGTAACGTCGCAGCCGGCGCGGGAAGGCGCCCATCCGTACGCTTGCCGCGGGAAAGATCATGAGCCGTCAAATGGGGCAGTTCTTCTGACTTATCATTATGTTGCGCCGCACAACCACCCCAGCCGACCCCCGCCGTCCGGCGCAGCCGCCGGCCGCGCCCTCGCGCCGTCACCCCGCAACCAGCTAGCGCGCAGGTTGCCGCTGGCAAGGCAGTTGCAAGGTGTTTTCTTTTGGCTTAACCGTCATACAGGGCCATAAATGTTTACTAAACAAACCGGCGACCTGCCGCCCCTTTCCTCGGAACTGTGCCGCGCGCGATGAAGCTGAAGAAGACCCTCACCATGCGCGACATCGCGGATCTCGCCGGCGTGTCGCCGGCCACGGTCTCGCTGGTGCTGAACGGCAAGGGCGAGATTTCCGGTCTCACCCGCGCCCGCGTGCTGGAGGCCGCCGCCCGGCTGAAATATGTCCCGCGCACCGGCAAGCTCCGCCCCGGCGCCAGCGAGACCATCCGCTTCCTCAAGATCGCCAAGCACGGCCACACCGTGAACCGCGACCACAGCGTGTTCATCTCCGACTACATCGACGGCATGTCGATCGAGGCGAGCCGGCGCGGCTACACGCTGGAGATCGTGAGCCACGAGGGCCAGCCGGCCAGCTCGATCGCGGAATCGCTGGCCGCCGCGCCGGTGAGCGGGGTCATCGCGCTCGGCACCGAGCTGTCGGAAACCGACATCCGGGTCATTCGCGGGGTGGGGCTGCCGGTGGTGTTCATCGACACCTTCCACGACGTGGTCGACGCCAATTTCGTCAACATGAACAACGAGGACGCCGTCCACAAGGTGCTGCTCCGGCTGAAGGACCAGGGCTTCCGGCGGATGGGCTTCGTGGCGAGCCATGTCGACACCACCAATTTCCGGCTGCGGCAGGAGGCGTTCTTCCGCAACATGGCGCGGCTCGGCCTCACCGCGAACCCGACCGACATCATCTCGGTGGAATCCACCCATGAGGGCGCCTATGCCGACATGGCCCGCCACCTCGGCGAAGGCATCGATCTGGCCGAGTGCTATTTCTGCACCAACGACGTGATCGCCTACGGCGTCATCAAGGCGCTGCGGGAATGCGACATCCGCATTCCCGAGGACGTCGCCATCGTCGGCTTCGACAACCTGCCGCTCTCCTCCACCATGGAGCCGGCGCTCACCACCATCGAGGTCTCCAAGCGCAAGATCGGCACCCTCGCCGTCACCGTGCTGGACGACCTCATCCACGCGCCCGAGGCGCAGCCGCCGGTGAAAATCCTGGTCGGCGCCGAACTCGTCACCCGCGCCAGCGATGTGCGGGTCAAGCCGGTCGGCATCGAGGACGTGCCGGCCCGGCCGCCGCGCCGCACCCGCGCGCCACGGCAGCCGCACTCCGCCTGAGCGGCGGCGGCGGCGCAACAAGAACACCGGGAGGATTCCGTGCCGCGCCTCGCCCTCGTCCACACCGTGCCCGCGCTCATCGCCCGCTTCGCCCCGCTTGTGGAGGCGGCGCTGCCCGGCTGGACCCGCTACAACATCGCCGACGAAAGCCTGCTGCAGGACACCATCCGCGACGGCGCGGTGTCGGACATCACCCGCCGCCGGCTCGCCGCCTATGTCGGCGGCGCGGTGGAAGCCGGGGCGGATGCGGTGATCGTCACCTGCTCCTCGCTCGGCGAGGCGGTCGACGCGCTGCGCCCGCAGGTCGCCGCCCCGCTGTTCCGCATCGACCGCGGCATGGCGGAGGCGGCGGTGGCGCGGGGCCGCCGCATCGGCGTGCTCGCCACGCTGGCGACCACGCTGGAGCCGACCTCCCGGCTGATCGAGGACACCGCCCGCGCCGCCGGCCGGCCCTGCACGCTGCTGCCGCGGCTGTGCGACGGCGCGTTCCAGCGGCTGATGGACGGCGATCGCGAGGGCCATGACGCCGCCATCCGCGCCGCCTTCGCCACGCTGGCCGGCACCGCCGAGGTGGTGGTCCTCGCGCAGGCCTCGATGGCGCAGGCGCTGGCCGGGGTCGCGACCCCGGTGCCGGTGCTCACCAGCCCCGAACTCGGCATCGACCACATCGCCGCGCAGCTCGCCGCCCGCTGAGGCCGGCCGCCGGCCGCACCCTTCCCCGCCCCCTGGGAGACCCGACATGAAATACCGCACCCTCGGCCGTTCCGGCCTCAAGGTTTCCGCCCTCGCGATGGGCACCTTCTCGTTCGGCGGCGTCGGCGACTTCGCCAAGGTCGCCCGCCACGGCGTGGCCGAGGCCCGCCGGCTGGTGGATGTCTGCCTCGACGGCGGCATCAACGTGTTCGACACCGCCAACATGTATTCGCTCGGCCGGTCCGAGGAGATCCTCGGCGAGGTGCTGGAGGGCCGGCGCGACCGAGTGCTGCTCACCTCCAAGGCGCGGATGCGGATCGGCGACGGGCCGAACGACGAGGGCGTCTCGCGCTTCCACCTGATCCGCGAATGCGAGCGCAGCCTGAAGCGGCTGCGCACCGACCATATCGACATCTACTTCATGCACGAATGGGACGGCCTCACCCCGGTGGAGGAGATGCTCTCCGCGCTCGACATGCTGATGCGGCAGGGCAAGGTGCGCTACATCGGCTGCTCGAATTATTCCGGCTGGCACATCATGAAGGCGCTCGGCGTCGCCGAGGCGAAGAACCTGCCGCGCTTCGTCACCCAGCAGATCCACTACACGCTGGAGGCCCGCGAGGCGGAATACGAGCTGCTGCCGATCGCGGTGGACCAGGGCGTCGGGGTGATGGTGTGGAGCCCGCTGGCCGCCGGCCTGCTCTCCGGCGCCTTCGGCCGCGACCGCGCGCCGGCCGATTCGCGCCAGGCCGCCGGCTGGACCGAACCGCCGATCCGCGACAGCGAACGGCTCTGGCGCATCGTCGATGTGCTCACCGACATCGCCGGTGCCCGCGGCGCCACCCCGGCGCAGATCGCGCTGGCCTGGACCCTCACCCGCCCCGGCGTCGCCTCGCTGGTGGTGGGGGGCACCGAGGAACGGCACTTCCGCGACAACATCGCCGCGGTGGAGCTGGAGCTGACCGGCGAGGAGCTGGACCGGCTGAACGCCGTCAGCCGCCCGCCCTACCTCTATCCCTACTGGCACCAGCACAATTTCGCCCGCGAGCGCTTCAGCGCCGGCGACTGGGCGCTGCATGAGAGCTTCGAGGATCTCGGCCGGGTCTGACCGCGCCGCGGCAGCGTTGCCGATAGGTGTCACACAAGAGGTGGCGACGGGTTCCCCGCCGGGGGCCGATCACGAAGTGCTGATCGGGTCTTGGAACCTACCGGCGGGTACACACGTTAAGACCACGGAAACGACGATGGTGAAAATTCAATGAACGACTGCGTTCGGCGACATTCATCGGTATGAACCGGCAGCAACGCCGGGTTCAGACCCGGTTCCATCCGAGAGTTGAGAGTGAAGGCATGACGGACTGAGATCCGGCGGGTTCCCGCCGGGCAACCGGCAAGGGGACTTGGCATGATCAAGACCGTTTTTATCAGCACCCTGGCTTCGCTGGCCTGCGCGACCGCGCTGTTCGCCGGCGCCGCGTCGGCCACCGGCTTTCTCAAGCGTGCCCCCGAGGTCGTCGACGTTGCGGCGCCGATCTCGCAGGAGGTTGCGGGCGATTGCGTGGTGCAGGCGCGCTGGGTGAGCAGCGGCGGCCGCATGATCCAGGTCGAGCGCCCCGTCTGCTACTGACGCACAGGATTTGACCCTCTTCAGAGACAGGCTCGCGGCATCCCCACTCCCCCAAGCCCCACGCGAGCCTTATCGGCCCCGGCTTCCTCCCCCCAGGAAGCCGGGGTTTTTCTTTGTGCTGACCCGTTCCGCCAAAGCCGGCATAACGCGGCGGGGCGGCGTCGGCCTCGATGAACGCGGGACAACGGCTCGTTCAGCCACGGTTTGGCGCCGCGATGCGACAAACGCGCATCGCCGCACCGGTTTGCCGACCCCCGGGGTGGCGCTGGCTCCGGCCCGGC
>NZ_JAHBGE010000074.1:31974-118557 GCF_018390635.1 Ancylobacter lacus
CGGCTTCGACCGGGCCGGAGTCTTTACAGCACGCGGCCTCCGGCGGCGCCCGGCTTCGACCGGGCCGGAGTCTTTGCAGCACGCGGCCTCCGGCGGCGCCCGGCTTCGCCCGGGCCGGAATCGTCGCAAACCGGCCGAAAGCTCCGCTCCGCCCCTCAGGCCGAGAGCACCGCAGGCTCCGGCTCGATGCGGTGAACCCCGCGGCATTGCCGCACCAGCCGCGCCAGCGCCTCGATGTTCGGCCCGCGCGGCGCGGCGCGGCGCCAGACGAGCCCCACCTCGCGCCGCGGTTCCGGCTCGGCGAAGCGCAGCAGCCGCACCCGTGGATCGGCCGTGCCCTCGGTGTCGACGAAGATCTGCGGCAGCAGGGTGATGCCCTGCCCGTTGGCGACGAGCTGCACGATGGTGGTGAGGCTGGTGGCGCCATAGGAGCGCAGCTGCCGGGGATCGAGCTTGGCGCACACCTTCAGCGCCTGGTCGCGCAGGCAGTGCCCGTCCTCCAGCAGCAGCAGGTCCTTGTGCTCCAGAAGATCGGGATGGGCGATGGTGTGCCCGGCCATCGGCCCGGCCGCCGCCACCGCGAGCAGGAACGGGTCGGAGAACAGCGGCACCGCGCACAATTCGGCGTGATCGACCGGCAGGCTGAGAATGACGGCGTCGAGTTCGCCGGCCAGCAGCTCGGTGGTGAGAATGTCGGTCTGGGTCTCGCGCAGCGCCAGTTCGAGACCGGGAAACTCGGCGCGGGCGAGCGGCAGCAGCCGGGGCAGCAGGAAGGGCGCGATGGACGGGATGATGCCGAGCCGGAAGCGGCCTTCCAGCACCCGGCCATGGGCGCTGGCCGCCGCCTCGAGGTCGGCCACCGCGAGCAGGATGGCGCGGGCGCGCTCCGCGGTCTCCTGCCCGGCGCCGGTGAGCCGCACCCCGTCGCGCCCGCGCTCGATCAGGGTGACGCCAAGTTCGGCCTCCATCTCGCGAAGCTGCATCGACAGGGCGGGCTGGGTGACGGCGCAGGCCTCCGCCGCCCGGCCGAAATGGCGGGTGCGGGCCAGCGCATCGAGATAGCGCATCTGGCGCAAGGTGATCATGCGATCAGACTAACTTATCGTTTATGGGAAGCAATCTGATTTGATCTTATCGTCACCTCTGGTCATTATGCTACCCGCTTCGGCCGCCCCGGGAGGTGGCCGCGCATGAGGGAGAAGAGCATGACCCGTCCGACGCTGACGACGACCGCCGGCGCCCCCGTCGCCGACAACCAGAACTCCATCACGGCCGGTGCGCGCGGTCCGGTTCTGCTGCAGGACTACCAGCTCATCGAGAAGCTGGCCCACCAGAACCGCGAGCGCATCCCCGAGCGCGTGGTGCACGCCAAGGGCTGGGGCGCCTTCGGCACCCTGACCGTGACCAATGACATCACCAAGTACACCCGCGCCAAGGTGTTTTCCGAAGTCGGCAAGAAGACGGAGCTGATCGCCCGCTTCTCCACCGTCGCCGGCGAGCTGGGCGCGGCGGACGCCGAGCGCGACGTGCGCGGCTTCGCGGTGAAGTTCTACACCGAGGAAGGCAACTGGGACCTCGTCGGTAACAACACCCCGGTGTTCTTCGTCCGCGACCCGCTGAAGTTCCCCGACTTCATCCACACCCAGAAGCGCCACCCCAAGAGCAATCTGCGCTCGCCCACCGCGATGTGGGACTTCTGGTCGCTCTCGCCGGAGAGCCTGCACCAGGTCACCATCCTGTTCTCGGATCGCGGCCTGCCCACCGATGTGCGCCACATCAACGGCTATGGCTCGCACACCTTCTCCTTCATCAACGCCGCCAATGAGCGGTTCTGGGTGAAGTTCCACTTCAAGACCCAGCAGGGCCACCGCCACTGGACCAACGCCGAGGCGGCGGAAGTCATCGGCCGCACCCGCGAATCCACCCAGGAAGACCTGTTCTCCGCCATCGAGAACGGCGAGTTCCCGAAGTGGACGCTGCATGTGCAGGTGATGCCGGAAGCCGACGCCGAGAAGACCCCCTACAACCCCTTCGACCTCACCAAGGTGTGGCCGCATGGCGACTATCCGCTGATCGAGGTCGGCGTGATGGAGCTGAACCGCAACGCCGAGAACTACTTCGCCGAGATCGAGCAGGTGGCGATGTCGCCTTCCAACATCGTGCCCGGCATCGGCTTCTCGCCGGACAAGATGCTGCAGGCCCGCATCTTCTCCTATGCCGACGCCCATCGCTACCGCATCGGCACGCATTACGAGGCGCTCCCGGTGAACCAGCCGAAGTGCCCGGTGCATCACTACCACAAGGACGGCTCCATGCGGTTCTTCGAGCCGAAGACCGGCACGGCCGACGCCTTTTACGAGCCGAACTCCTTCGACGGCCCGGTCCAGAACCCGGCCTTCGCCGAGCCGCCGCTGGCGATTTCCGGCGACGCCGCCCGCTACGACCACCGCGTCGGCAATGACGACTACACCCAGCCGGGCAACCTGTTCCGGCTGATGAACGAGGAGCAGCGCGAGCGGCTGATGGACAACCTCGTCGCCTCCATGGGCGGGGTGCCGGAGTTCATCCTGAAGCGGCAGATCGCGCATTTCTACAAGGCCGACCCCCGCTACGGCGAGGGTGTCGCCCGCCGCCTCGGAATCAGCCTCGACGGCACCGCCGCCGCCGCGGAGTGACGCCGCGCACGCCTGCGCGGCGCGGCCCGACCGGCCGCGCCGCCTGCCGGTCCCGGTGCCCCACGCGCCGGGACCGATGACCGGGAAGAAAACCCTCCCTCGACCCGGCCGTCGGGGCGGGCGGCGGACCTTGCTCCGCCGCCCGTACCCGATCCTTGCCGCCCCGGGCATACCGCGCCGTGCGCCGTCGCGGTGCGGGCGCCGGCGGTTTCTGCCTCTTGCCGGCCGCCGGGCCACGGGGCACAAGACGGCATGATCATCTTCGACGACATCTCGCTCCGCCTTGCCGGGCGGCTTCTCATCGATCACGCCTCGGCCACCGTGCCGACCGGCGCGCGGGTCGGGCTGGTGGGGCGCAACGGCGCGGGAAAGACGACGCTGTTCCGCGCCATCACCGGCGAGCTGGCGCTGGAAACCGGGCAGGTGCGCCTGCCGGCCCGCGCCCGCATCGGCCAGGTGGCGCAGGAGGCGCCGGCCGGCCCGGAGAAGCTGATCGACATCGTGCTCGCCGCCGACACCGAGCGGGCCCGGCTGATGGAGGAGCGCGAAAGCGCGCACGACCCCGACCGGATCGGCGAGATCGAGCTGCGGCTGGCCGATATCGGCGCCCATGCCGCACCCGCCCGCGCCGCCCGCATCCTCGCCGGGCTCGGCTTCGACGAGGCGGCGCAGGCGCGGCCCTCCTCGGAATTTTCCGGCGGCTGGCGGATGCGGGTGGCGCTGGCGGCCATTCTTTTCGCCGAGCCGGACCTGCTGCTGCTGGACGAGCCGACCAACTATCTCGACCTCGAAGGCACGCTGTGGCTGCAGGACTACCTCGCCCGCTACCCCCACACCATCCTGCTCATCAGCCACGACCGCGACCTGCTCAACACCTCGGTCGATTCGATCCTGCATCTGGAGCGCAGCCGACTGACCCTGTGGCGCGGCGGCTATGATTCCTTCGAGCGGCAGCGCCGGGAAAAGCTGGTGCTCGACCAGAAGCAGCGCACCAAGCAGGAAGCCAAGCGCAAGCACATGGAAGCCTTCGTCGAGCGCTTCCGCGCCAAGGCGACCAAGGCGCGGCAGGCGCAATCGCGGCTGAAGGCGCTCGCCCGGCTGGCGCCGCTGGAGGACATTCCCGGCGAGGAGCCGGCGGCGATCTCGATCCGCCACCCCGAGCGCATTCCCTCCCCGCCGATCCTGGTGCTGGAGGACGTCGCCACCGGCTACGATCCTGGCCGGGCGATCCTGCGCGGGCTCAACCTGCGCATCGACCATGACGACCGCATCGCGCTGCTCGGCCCGAACGGCAACGGCAAATCGACCTTCGCCAAGCTGCTGGCCGACCGGCTGCCGGCGCAGCGCGGCCGGCTGGTGCGCGCCAGCGGGCTGAAGGTGGCCTATCTCGCCCAGCACCAGCTCGACGAGCTGCACGCCGACCAGAGCCCTTACGAGCATGTCCGCGCCCTGATGCCGGACGCGCCGGAGGCGAAGGTGCGCGCCCGCGCCGCCGAAATGGGCTTTTCCGGCGCGGCGGCCGACACCCGCATCGCCGCCCTTTCCGGCGGCGAGAAGGCCCGGCTGCTGCTCGGCCTCTCCACCTTCGAGGGGCCGCACCTGCTGATCCTCGACGAGCCGACCAACCATCTCGACATCGCGGCGCGGCAGGCGCTGATCGAGGCGATCAACGATTTTCCCGGCGCCGTCATCCTGGTGAGCCACGACCGCACCCTGCTCGACGCCTGCGCCGAGCGGCTCTGGCGGGTCGGCGGCGGCACCATCGCACCCTATGAGGGCGATCTCGACGATTACCGCCGCGAGGTGCTCGGCAGCGGCGCGGGGGCCGGCGGCGCGGCGAAGGCCGCGGGTTCCGAGCGCCGGCAGGAGCGGCAGGCCGCGGCGGAGCGCCGGGCGGAGCTGGCGCCGCTGCGCAAGCAGCTGAAGGACACCGAGGCCGCCATCGCCCGGCTGGAAAAGCAGATGGCCGCGCTCGACGCCGAGCTGGCGGCGCCCGATCTGTATGCCCGCGACCCCGCCAAGGCGACCCGGCTGGCCAAGCAGCGCGCCGAGGCCGCCGAGGCGCTGGGGCGGCTGGAAGAGAACTGGCTCGACCTCTCGGCAAGGCTGGAGGAGGCGCAGAGCGCCTGACGCCTGACGCCTGAAGCCTGAAGCCTGAAGCCTGAAGCCTGAAGCCTGACGGCAGGGTGCGTGGTCGGCACCGGCGGCGCGAGGCCCGGGATGTCGCGCGCCCGGAGGCGGACCGCCACCGATACCCCTCCCCTGAATGGGCGGAACGGCGCGGCCCTGAAAGGGCATGGCCGGAAGGGTGCGGCATGGCCGGAAGGGTGCGGCATGGCCGGGCCTGCGATCGGCGACGGGCGCGACCCGCGCGCGGAAGCCGATCTCTCGCGGAAGCCGATCTTGCGCGGAAGCCGATCTTGCGCGGAAGCCCATCTCGCGCGGAAGCCCATCTCGCGCGGAAGCCCATCTCGCTCGGAAGCCCATCTCGCTCGGAAGCGATCTTGCCCGGCAGCGATCTCGCGCGGAAGCCGTCTCGCACGGAAGCCGAACGTCGCGCCGCCTCCGCTCTCGCGGGGTAGCGCATCGCGCGCCGCGATATGACCGCCTTTGAAAGCCGCGTGGCGCGGATCGCGCCGCCCATGCCATCGCGCGCAGATCGCGCGACGCAGAACGGGGGCTTTTCAACAGAAAAGCCCCGGCGCAAGGCCGGGGCTTCCCTTGGAACCTGACGGATCAGGTGATCAGAAGGCGCGCTTGGCCGAGAAGGTCACGCGGTTCTGGGTGTAGTCGAGCGAGGACGAACCACCGGTCTGGCCGAAGTCGTACTGGGCGTCGAGGTAGTCGTACTGCAGGACCAGGGTCAGACCCTTAACCGGCTGCCAGCCGATGTTGGCGCCGACGTTGTAGCCGGTCCAGGAGGCAGTGCCGTCGAAGTCGTAGGACGAACCGGAGCCGCTGGCGACGTCGAAGGTGTCCGACTCGCTGTAGCTGCCGACCACGCTGGTGAACACGGTCGGGGTCCAGTAGTGCTGCAGAGCGCCACCGATGTACCAGGTGGAGACCGCGTTGCCCGAAGAGTCGACTTCCGGAACGTAGTCGCCGAGGCCGGTGTAACCAACCGCGCCGGAGGCATAAGCGCCTTCGATGTAGAGGGTGGTGGTCTCAGCGATGTCGAAGCGCACGCCAGCCAGGAAGGCCCAGCCGCTGCTGTCCTGGGACTGGATGCCCTCGAGCTGCTGCAGGTCGTGATACGCGCCGGAGAGCTTCAGAGCGCCCCAGGTGCCTTCGTAGGCAACGTTCGCGACGATGTCCGGAACGGTCTGGTTGTCGTTCTCGGTGGGGGTCCAGTAAACGTAGTCGTAGGACGCCTCACGAGCATAGCCGTCTTCGACCGACAGGGTGGCCGAGAAGCCGTTGCCGAAGTCAGCGGTGTACGACACCAGGTTGGTGGTGGTGTCGGAGTAGAAGGCGCCCGGCTGAATGCCGTACCAGAAGTCGCCCGCCCAGAAGTCGAACGCCGAGGTGGCGCGACCGAAGGTGAAGCCAGCGAACTGGATGTAGGCGTACTTCAGCTCGGTCGAGGTGCCCGAACGCCCGCCGTAATCAGACGTGGTGGGGGTCTGGTCGTTCGAGAACTCGTTCGCGATACCGCCGGTGTTGCCGTAGGTGAAGCGAGCTTCGATGTAGGAGCGCAGGGTGCCGTACTCGGTCTGGGTCCGGGCGTCGAGCTGGATCGCGCCGCGGGTCAGGAAGTAGGTCTCGGAACCGCTGTCCTTGTAGGTGCCGGCGGCATAGCCATCAGCGCCGGTGGTGACGAACTTGTTCTCGCCGCCGGTGGCGTAGGTGTCGGCCGTGACGTAACCACCGATCTTCAGGCAGGTGTCGGTGCCGGGAACGTAGTAGAAGCCCGCGCCATAGGTCGAGCAGATCTTCACGTACTCGGCAGCCTTCGCCTTCACAGGCAGATCGGCCGCCGCGGCAGTCCCGACCATCGCAAGCCCGGCGACGGAGCCGAGCAGCACATTCTTCATGACCGTCTTCACTTCATTCTCCCCCAAATTGGACCAATGTTGGGTTTTCAGTTGTCAGGACCCACCGCACGTTGGGCACGGCATCCGCTGATGATATTGTTTGAATCGATCTTGGGGCGCAAAGCCAAAGTGGCTCCCCACAGGGCTTTCGGGGCATTCAGCCACCGAGTGTTGCTGATGGGTCACAATTTCGAGACCCTCCCGGCTGTCCGCGAGGCCGCCACCCCGGCCCGCCGCAACCAAGTGTAAACAAAGGCTTAATCGCGCCGCGAACGTGGCGGCCGCAGCGCCGGGAATGATGGCCAAACGCCCGAGCGACACTGTGGTGAACCGGCACGGTGCCTGCGACGGGGACGCCTCCTGCCCCGCGCAACACCATGTCCGGCGGGCGGCGCGAGGCGGCCGGGCGCCGGGCGAGCGCAAGCCGCTGCGGCGCCACCGCACCGCCGGCTATTTGCGGCGCCAGCGGCCGTCCTCGCCCTGCTGCCAATAGGAGACCTCGGCGCCCTGCGCCCGGGCGGCCCGCCAGTTCTCCCGGGCCCGGGCGGTCTGGTCGGGGTCGTTGCCGTCGAACACCAGCACGACCCGGACATAGGAAGCGACGTCGCCCAGTTCGGCGTCGTCGACGAGGAATCGCACCTGCGCGGCGTTGGGGTTGGCCGTGCCATCGGTGAGAATCACCGGGTGCAGCGCGGGCTCGGCCTCACGGTCGGTGCCGTGGGGCAGGAAGGAGGCGTCGTCATAGGTCCAGAGCAGATGGTCGAGCGCGTCGACCCGCTCGCGGGATGAGGCCTGCACCACGCAGCGCCAGCCCCGCTCCAGGCACTTCTCCAGAAGCTGGGGCAGCGCCTTTTCCAGCGGCTGGCGCTGCAGGTGATAGAAGAAGACCTCGCCCATCATCCCCGCCCGTCTTCATCCGCCCGCCCGGCGCCGCGCCGAGGGCGGCACCGCCTTCGCCGCCGCGGCTTCCGGCGTCGCGGCTCTGGCCGCCCCGGCCTTTCCCGGGCCGGAGCGTCCCGGCCCAAGGGCAGCCATGCCGGCCCATCCACCGGCATCGTGCCCGCGCGCCGCGGTCGTCGCGGCGGGGGCTCAGCCCTCGTAGTTCTCCGCCACCAGCCGGTCGAGCAGCCGCACACCCCAGCCGGAGGCCCAGCTCCGGTTGATGTCGGAGGCCGGCGAGGAGATCGCGGTGCCGGCGATGTCGAGATGCGCCCACGGCACGTCGCCGACGAATCGCTTGAGGAACTGGGCGGCGGTGATGGAACCGCCGAATCGGCCGCCGGTGTTCTTCATGTCGGCGAATCGCGAATCGATCAGCTTGTCGTATTCGGGCGCCAGCGGCATGCGCCACACCTTCTCGCCGGTGGCGAGGCCCGCCTCGGTCAGCCGCGCCGCCAGCGCGTCGTCATTGGCGAAGAGGCCGGCATGTTCCTGGCCCAGCGCCACCATGATCGCGCCGGTGAGGGTGGCGAGGTCGATCATGAACTGCGGCTTGAAGCGGTCCTTGACGTACCAGAGCACGTCGCCGAGCACGAGGCGGCCCTCGGCGTCGGTGTTGATGATCTCGATGGTCTGGCCCGACATCGAGGTGACGATGTCGCCGGGGCGCTGGGCGTTGCCGTCCGGCATGTTCTCGACGAGGCCGATGACGCCGACGGCGTTCACCTTGGCCTTGCGGCTGGCGAGGGCGTGCATCAGGCCGACCACGCAGGCGGCGCCGCCCATGTCGCCCTTCATGTCCTCCATGCCCGCGGCCTGCTTGATCGAGATGCCGCCGGTGTCGAACACCACGCCCTTGCCGATGAAGGCGAGCGGGGCGACGCCTTCCTTGCCGCCGTCCCAGCGCATGACCACGACGCGGCTCTCCTGCTCGGAGCCCTGGCCGACGCCGAGCAGCGCGCCCATGCCGAGCTTCTTGAGCTGCTTCTCGTCCAGCACCTCGACCGCGACGCCGAGCTTGCTCAGCTCGCCGGCGCGGCGGGCGAACTCGGTCGGCGTCAGCACGTTGGCCGGCTCGTTCACGAGGTCGCGGGCGATGACGACGCCGTCGCCGACCCCCTCCCGCTTCTTCCAGGCCCGCTTGGCGGCGACGTCATCCACCACGTGGAGGGTGACTTTCGGGCGCGCCGCCTGCTCCTCCGGCTTCTGCCGGGTCTTGTAGCGGTCGAAGGCATAGCCGCGCAGCCGCAGGCCCAGCGCGAATTCGGCGACCGCCTCCGGCGAGACCTCGACCTCCGGCAGCTCCAGCACCACCGCTACCTCCTTCGCCGCCGCCGGCAGCCGGCCCATCAGCGCGCCGCCGAGCTTCAGCCAGTCGAGCGGCTTCAGCTCCGCGGCCTTGCCGACGCCGAGCACGACGAGGCGCCCGGTCTCCAGCCCGGCCGGGGCCACCAGCTCCAGCGCGCTGCCGGCCTTGCCCTCGAAGCGCTCCGAGGCCGCGGCGCGCGCCAGCAGGTCGCCGGTCGGCTCCAGCAGCGCGGCGGCGCCGGCGGAAAGCGCCAGCCCCTCCCCCGCCAGCACGACCGTGATCGCGCCCGGCGCGGCCGGAATCTTGGCAAAGCTGATCTTCATCGGGTCGGGCATGGTACGCACCTTTTCGCCAGCGGCTTGATTTGGGCATGTTTAGCCCAATGATGGCCCGGCGACGAGAGCGGCGATCGAGCGTTCATTTGCACATTGGAATGGTTCCGCCTATCCACACACCTGCGGGCGGCGACTTGAAGTAAGGCAGCGACGGACACGCCACATGATCACGCGCCTCGACCGCTACGTGTTCCGCTCGGCCGGCTTCGCCTTCGCGGGCACCCTCGTCGTGCTCACGGGCATGATCTGGGTCACCCAGGCCCTGCGCCAGCTCGACATCATGACCACGCAGGGCCAGACCATCCTGGCCTTCGTCTACATCACCAGCCTCGCCATGCCGGCGCTGGTGCTCGCCCTCGCCCCGGCGGCGCTGTTCATGGCGGTGGCCCACACGCTGTTCCGCATGAACGGCGATTCGGAAATCGTGGTCGCCAGCGCCTCCGGCATCTCCACCCGCCGCTTCCTGCGCCCGCTGATCGTGCTGGCGCTGCTGGTGGCGGGGGCCTGCGCGGCATTGTCGCTGGAGCTGGTCCCGGCCGCGCTGCGGCAGTTCCGCACCGAGATCACCCGGGTGCGCGGCGACCTCGTCGGCTTCATCGCCCAGCCCGGGCGCTTCACCACGATCGCCGACGGCATGGTGTTCAACGTGCGCGAGCGCAACGCCAGCGGCGTTCTGGGCGGCATCTTCATCAACGACGCCCGCAACCGCGAGGAGGTGAGCACCTATCTCGCCGACCGCGGCCAGATCGTCGACACCAAGGAAGGCACCTTCCTCATCCTGGAGGACGGCGCCATCCACCGCCGCACCCCCGGCAAGCCGGACTCCAACGTGGTGGAGTTCCAGCGCTACGCCTTCGACCTCTCGCCGTTCAACTCCAGCCAGGACGGCCCCACCCTGCGGGCGCCGGAGCGCACCTTCGCCGAGCTGCTCAACCCCGACACCGAGGACCCCGCCTACAAGAAGGACCCCGGCCGCTACGCCGAGGAGATCCACCGCCGGCTGTCGCTGCCGCTCTATGTGCTGGCCTTCTTCGGCATCGCGGTCGCCGCGCTGGCCGAGCCGCGCACGACGCGAGAGAGCCGCGGCCTCGCGCTGGCGGCGACGATTCCCTATGTGGTGGGATTGCAGGTCGCCAGCTTCGGCCTCATCAACCAGGTTCGCCGGGTGCCGGAGCTGATTCCCGTGGTCTATCTCATCCCGCTCGTCGTCATCCTCGGCAGCGTCGCGATCCTGGCCGGCTACAAGGTGAAGACGCCGCCCTCCGTCAGCCGGTTCTTCGACAAGCTTGCCCAGCGCGTCGTGCGCGAAACGGTGAACTGAATCCGATGCCGCGTTCCCGCCGCACCGCCGGAGGCCGCCCGTGATCGGTCGCACGCTCGGCTTCTATTTCGGCCGCCGCTTCTTCAGCTCCGTGCTGGGAATCTATGTCGGCTGCGCCTTCCTCATCATGCTCGTGGATTTCCTCGAGCTGAGCCGCCGCGTGGGCGAGCGCGACGTCGACAGCACGACGCTGCTGAAACTGGTGATCTACCACATCCCCTTCTACACCGAGCAGTTGCTGCCCTTCGCGGTGCTGTTCGCGGGAATCGGCACCTTCCTCACCCTGTCGCGGCGGCTGGAGCTGGTGGTGGCGCGGGCGGCGGGCATCTCGGCGTGGCAGTTCATCGCGCCCGCCTGCCTCATCGCCCTGGTGCTCGGGGTGTTGTCCACAACGCTCTACAATCCGCTCTCGGCGGAGTTCAAGGATCGCTCCAGCCAGATCGAGGCCGAAATTTTTAACCGGGAGACCGGTATGTTCGCCTCATCGAGCGCCGGCTTCTGGATACGCCAGCAAAGCGTGGACGGGCAGGCGATCATCCAGGCGGCCGCCAAGCAGGACGGCGGCCGGCAGTTGTCGGGAGTGACGGTGTTCGTGTTCGGCCGGGACGGAAAGCTCTCCGAGCGCATCGAAGCCCGCACCGCCCGGCTCGGCGCCGGCGCCTGGGAACTCAGCGACGCGCGGGTGCTCACGGTCGGCCTCGGGCTCGATCACTACGACACTTTCCTCGTCGCCACGAACCTCACGCCCGACCAGGTTCAGGAGACCCTGCAGAGCGACATCGTCTCGTTCTGGGATCTTCCACAGGCGATCGAGGCGGCGACCCGCGTCGGCTTCGGCGCGGAGCGTTATCGCCTGCAATACCAAAGCCTTCTCGCCCGGCCCTTGCTGCTGCTGGCGATGGTGCTGATCGCCGCCTCGGTGAGCCTGCGGGTGTTCCGCTTCGGCGGGATAGGCGAGGCGATTCTCGGTGGCGTCGCTGCCGGCTTTCTGCTTTATGTAGCTACCAAGCTCGCCGAGGATCTTGGCGAGGCGGGTGTCGTTCACCCGATTCTTGCAGCGTGGTTTCCAGCGGTCGTTGGGGCATTGATGGGAGTCCTCATTTTGCTCCACCGGGAGGACGGATGAAGGTCGGCAGCGTTTCCGCCGGCCAAGCAGGTCAGGCCTCCCGCCGGGCATCCGGCAGCGGCCTCGTCTCTGCTTGTTGGCTGTTCTCGACGGTCGTCCTCGGCACGCTGGGCATCCTGCTCCCGGCGGGCGACGCGATGGCTCAGGCTTCGTTCACCCACGCCAAGGGCTCCTCGAGCCTTGCCGGCGAGCTTTCCGGGCAGCGCCAGGTCGACCCCAACGCCAAGATGATCGTGACCGCGGACGAGCTGGTCTACGACTTCAAGCGTCAGGAAGTCTCGGCCATCGGCCATGTGCAGATCTATTACGACGGCGCCGTCGTCGAGGCGCAGCGCATCATCTACGACCAGAACGCCAAGCGGCTGAAGGCCGAGGGCGGCGTGCGCCTGAAGGACCGCGACGGCAAGATCATCACCGCCGACAATCTCGACCTGTCGCAGGATTTCGCCGACGGCTTCGTCCGGTCGCTGCGCATCGACACGCCGGACAACATGCACTTCGTGGCGGCCGCGGCCCAGCGCTCGGGCGGCGACACCACCACCCTGACCAACGGCTCCTACACGCCGTGCGAGCCCTGCCGCGCCAACCCGGAGAAGCCGCCGCTCTGGCAGATCAAGGCGACCCGCATCATCCACAAGGAAAAAGACCAGACCCTCTATTTCAAGGATGCGACCTTCGAGTTCTTCGGGCTGCCGATCGCCTATTTCCCCTATTTCGAGGCCCCGGACCCCTCGGTGAAGCGCAAGTCGGGCTTCCTGCTGCCGAAGTTCATGAGTTCCAGCAATGTCGGCATCGGTGTCACCGTGCCGTATTTCTGGAACATCGCGCCCAATATGGACGTGACCTTCTCGCCGATGCTGACGACCAAGCAGGGCTTCCTGATGGACGCCGAGTTCCGGCAGCGGCTGGAAACCGGCACCTGGTCGATCCGCGCCGCCGGCATCCAGCAGGCCGACCCCAGCGCCTTCTCCGGCGACCCCGGCGACCGCGACAGCCGCGGCCTGCTGGAAAGCCACGGCAAGTTCAACATCAACACGCAGTGGTACTGGGGCTGGGACGGCTACCTCCTGACCGACCAGACCTTCCTCAGCGACTACTCGCTGGCCAACACCGGCAGCCGCGAGGTGACCTCGCAGATCTTCCTCGTCGGTCAGGGCGACCGCAGCTATTTCGACGCCCGGGTGATGCAGTTCTACGGCCTCACCACCTATGACGACGAGAACCAGCAGGCCCTCGTCGCGCCGGTCATCGACTACAGCAAGGTGCTGGACCATCCCGTCATGGACGGCCAGTTCAGCTACAACTTCAATTTCATCAGCCTGACCCGGCAGGAAGCCGACATCCGCGCCACCTCCGCCAGCTTCGTGGTGCCGAACCAGACCAACGGCGCCACCAACGAGTGCGACCTGACGCTGACCAACAACCCCGCGCAGGACTGCCTGCTGCGCGGCATGGCCGGCTCCTATTCCCGCCTCTCCGGCCAGGCCGACTGGCGCAAGAGCGTGACCGACAGCGCCGGGCAGGTTTGGACCCCGTTCATGAATGTGCGGGTCGACGTCGCCGCGCTCTCCTCCGACAGCGAGAACGAGCCGTGGCTCGCCTCGGGCGACAGCCAGCTCGTCCGCGCCATGCCGGCGGTTGGCCTCGAATACCGCTACCCCTTCATGTCCGTGGAGAAGTGGGGCACCCAGACCCTGGAGCCGATCGCCCAGGTGATCGTGCGCCCCGACGAGAGCGACATCGGCAAGTTCCCCAACGAAGACGCGCAGAGCCTCGTCTTCGACGACACCAACCTGTTCTCGCTCAGCAAATATTCCGGCTACGACCGGGTCGAGGGCGGCACCCGCGCCAATGTGGGCCTGCAGTACACCGCCAATCTGAACGGCGGCGGCCTCGTCAACGCGCTGTTCGGGCAGTCCTACCAGCTCGCCGGCGTCAACTCCTACAGCCAGTACGACATGGCCAATACCGGCGCCGAGTCGGGCCTGCAGGACGACGTCTCCGACTATGTCGGCCGGCTCTACTACGCCCCGGCGCCGGACTTCTCGCTGGTCGGCCGCTTCCGTTTCGACCACGACACCATGGACATGTCGCGCGTCGAGGTTCAGGGCAACAAGAGCTGGGACCGCTTCTCCGTCAGCGCGCTCTACGGCAAGTACGACCCGCAGCCGGAGCTGGGCTACTACACCCTGCGCGAGGGCATCGTCGGCAGCGGCAACTACAAGATCAACGACCAGTGGAGCCTGTCGGCCGGCGTGCGCTACGACCTCGCGCTGGACCAGGTCGACTACACCACGCTCGGCATCAAATATCTCAACGACTGCCTGGGCGTGGCGCTGAACTACATCTCCAGCTACACCGAGAACACCAATCGCGAACGCGACGACAAGGTGCTGCTGACCATCAGCCTGCGCACCCTCGGCGAGGCCGGGTTCTCCACCGGCCTCGGCGGCAACTGACCGGCGGCGCTTTTCCGCGCCCCGGCGGCCACCTGTCGCATTGAGGCCACAAGGCTTGCACACAACACGTCGGTCGTGTGACGACCGATGGTGGCCCGGCGCAGCACGGTGCGGATCGGCGGGCCCGGAACGAAGGGCGCGCGGCGGGCGCAAGCAGGGATGACGAGAGCATGAGGATCAGCCGGAGTTGGGACACGGTCGGGGCGCAGGGCGCGGCCGCAGCTCGGATGACGTCGGCTCCGGCGCCGGCGCCGCGGCTTTCCCCGTCCGGTGGGCCGCAGGGCCGCGGCGCCGGCCGGGCGCTGCGCGTGGCGCGGCTGCTGCTCGGCCTCGCCGGGCCTGCGCTGGCGCTGTCCGCGCTCGCCCCCCTCGCCTCCTCGCCCGCGCAGGCCCAGCAGATCCTCGTCATGGTGCAGGGCCAGCCCATCACCAGCTTCGACGTCGCCCAGCGCATCCGCATCGCCCAGCTCACCGAGCGGCAGAAGCTCAGCCAGAAGCAGGCGCTCGACGCCCTGGTCAACGACCGGCTGAAGATCTTCACCGCCGACCGCTACGGCGTCACCGCCGACGACGCCGAAATCGACAAGATGTACGCCAACATGGCGAGCCGCACAGGCCGCACCCCGGCCGAGCTGACCCAGGCGCTGGCCCAGTCCGGCGTCGACGCCCGGCTGCTGAAGGACAAGATGCGGGCGGACTATGTCTGGAGCAACTATGTCCGCGGCCGCTATTCCTCGGTCGCCTCCGTGCGCGATTCCGACATCTTCGCGGCGCTGAACGCCAAGGGCACCGACAGCCGGCAGGCCCAGCGCACCACCGAGTTCACCATCCGCCAGATTGTGCTGGTGGTGGGCCGCACCGCGCCGGCCTCGATGCGCTCGACCCGCCTCGCCGAAGCCAATGCGCTGCGGCAGAAGTTCAACGGCGACTGCGAGAGCGGCGTCGCCGCCGCCAAGGCGATGCGCGAGGTCGTGGTGCGCGACCCGGTGGTCCGCACCGGCGCCGACGTCTCCGCCGGGCTGCGCAAGATCCTCGCCGACACCCCGGTGGGCGGCGCCACCGCCCCGGAGGTAACCCAGGCCGGCGTCGAGATGGTCGCGGTCTGCGCCAAGCGCGAGGTGATCGGCGACAGCGCGGAGAAGAAGGAGATCCAGCAGGAGCTCCAGAGCAAGCAGTTCGACACCCTCTCCGACCGGCTTCTGGCGGAAGCCCGCAAGGCGGCGCTGATCGAGTACCGCTAGAGCCGGGCCGGGCGTCATCGGTCCCATCGTCCACCTCACCGCACCGACCCTCCACCGCCCCGAAGGCCCCCGACCGCCCGCCATGCCCGCTCTCGCGCTTTCCCTCGGCGACCCCGCCGGTATCGGGCCGGACATCGCCCTCGCCGCCTGGAGTCGGCGCGAAGCCGATGAGGTCCCAGCGTTTTTCGTCACCGGGGATGCCACCGTGCTGGAGCGGCGGGCGCGGCAGCTCGGGCTCGACGTGTCGGTTGCACGGCTCGCGCCGTCGGAGGCGCCGGCGATGTTCCGCCGGGCCCTGCCGGTGGTGCCGGCGGGCCCTGCCGCCTCCGCCCTGCCTGGCATACCGGATGCCACCAGCGCCCCCGCGAGCCTCGCCGCGATCGAGGCCGCGGTGGCGCTGACGCGGGCCGGAAAGGCCGCGGCCGTGGTCACGAACCCGATTTCGAAGGCGGTTCTCTATGAGGCGGGCTTCCCTTTCCCCGGCCATACCGAGTTTCTCGCCCATCTCGCGGGCGATCCCGCGGCGCTCCCGGTGATGATGCTGTGGTCGGAGCGCCTCGCCGTGGTGCCGGCGACCATCCATGTGCCGCTGGCCGAGGTGCCGAGCCGCCTCACCCGCGAACTCCTTGTGCGTACAGGCGAAATCACCGCCCGCGAACTCACCGGGCGGTTCGGCATCGCAAGGCCGCGCCTCGTTTTCTGCGGCCTCAACCCCCATGCCGGCGAACAGGGAACGATGGGCCGCGAGGATGAGGACGTGGTGCGGCCCGCCGTCGCCGAGCTGCGCCGCCGCGGCATCGACGCCCGCGGCCCGCTGCCGGCGGACACGCTGTTCCACCCGGCCGCACGTGCCGGCTACGACGTCGCCATCGGCGCCTATCACGACCAGGTGCTGGCGCCGATCAAGGCGCTGGCGTTCGACGAGGCGGTGAACGTCACGCTCGGCCTGCCCTTCATCCGCACCTCGCCCGACCACGGCACCGCCTTCGACCTCGCCGGCACCGGCCGTGCGAGCCCGTCCAGCCTGATCGCGGCGCTCCGCCTCGCCCGCCGCCTCGCCGATGTTGAGGCCGCCGCGGCGGCGCACCCGGTCGAGGTGGCCTCGTGAGCGCGATCGACGATCTGCCGCCGCTGCGCGAGGTCATCCGCGAGCACGGCCTCTCCGCGCTGAAGGCGCTGGGGCAGAATTTCCTTCTGGATCTGAACCTTACCGCGCGCATCGCCCGCACGGCCGGCGCCCTTGAGAACGTCACCGTCATCGAGGTCGGTCCCGGTCCCGGCGGGCTGACGCGGGCGCTGCTGGCGCTCGGCGCGCGCAGGGTGATCGCGATCGAGCGGGATTCGCGCTGCATCGCCGCGCTGAACGAGGTCGCTGCGCGCTATCCCGGCCGGCTCGACATTGTCGAGGGCGACGCGCTGAAGACCGACATGGCGGCGCTGGCCGACGGCCCGACCCGGGTCGTCGCCAACCTGCCCTACAACATCGCGACCCCGCTGCTGATCGGCTGGCTGTCGGCGGACCCGTGGCCGCCCTGGTATGAGAGCCTGACGCTGATGTTCCAGCGCGAGGTCGCCGAGCGGATCGTCGCCGATCCCAGCTCCGACCATTATGGCCGGCTGGGCGTGCTCACAGGCTGGCGGGCACAGGCGCGGATCGCCTTCGATGTGGCACCCTCCGCCTTCGTACCGCCGCCCAAGGTGACGTCGTCGGTGGTGCACATCGTGCCCCGGTCCACGCCGCTGCCGGGCTCACTGCGGGCGCTGGAGCGCGTCACCGAGGCGGCGTTCGGCCAGCGCAGGAAGATGCTGCGGCAGAGCCTGAAAAGCCTCGGCACCGAGCCGTCGCGGCTGCTGGATGCCGCCGGCATTACCCCGACGGCGCGGGCCGAGGAAATCCCAGTGGAGGGCTTCGTCGCCCTCGCCAACGCCCTCCTCGCCGAGGAGGCCGTCCGCCGGGCGGCCTCTCAGGCCGTGAGGTCGGAAAGCTCCTGATCCAGCCGCTCGATGATCGGCGGCAGGCCGATCATGCGCTCGCGGCGCAGGCGCTCGGCGATAAGGATAGCTTCGAGGCTGCGGAAGGTGGTGTCGAGGTCCTGGTTCACCAGCACATAATCGTAATGGTCCCAGTGGGCGATTTCGGTGCGGGCATTCTTCAGCCGCTTCTCGATCACGCCCGACGCATCCTCGGCCCGCCGCTCCAGCCGGGTCTTCAGTTCCACCGCCGAGGGCGGCAGGATGAACACGCCGACAATGTCGGAGCGCATCTTGTCGTAAAGCTGCAGCGTGCCCTGATAGTCGATGTCGAACAGCACATCCCGCCCGGCGGAGAGAGCGGCCTCCACCGGCTCGCGCGGGGTGCCGTAGAAATTGCCGTGCACCTCGGCCGATTCCAGCAGGTCACCGGTGTCGCGCAGGCGCTCGAAACGCTCGCGCTTGATGAAGTGGTAGTGGATGCCATCCACCTCGCTGGGGCGACGCTCGCGCGTGGTGACGGACACCGACAGGTGGATTTCCGGGTGCTTGTCCAGCAGCAGCCGCGCGAGCGTGGACTTGCCGGCACCGGACGGCGAGGACAGCACCAGCATGACGCCGCGGCGCGCGATGACGATCGGGGACGTGACGGGGGGCATGAACCTCACTCGATGTTCTGGACCTGCTCGCGGAACTGCTCGACGACACCCTTCAGCTCGAGGCCGATGGAGGTCAGCGACACGTCGTTGGCCTTGGAGCAGAGCGTGTTGGTCTCGCGGTTGAATTCCTGCGCGAGGAAATCGAGCCGCCGCCCGACCGGGCCGCCCTCGGCGATCATGACGCGGGCGGCCGCTACATGGGTGACGAGCCGGTCGAGCTCCTCGCGGACGTCGACCTTGGCGGCGATCATGAGCGCCTCCTGGTGGAGGCGGTCGGGATCGAAGCTGGAGGCGGTGTCGAGCAGGGTGCGGATCTGGTCGGCGAGCTTGGCGCGGATCGCCTCCGGCTGCCGGGCCGGGCAGGCCTCGGCCGCGGCGGTGAGACGGGCGATGGCGTCGAGCCGGTCGCCCAGCACGAGGGCGAGGGCGTCGCCCTCGCGCCGGCGCATGGCGGCGAGTTCGGCGACGGCGCGCTGGAAGCCCGCCAGCACCGCCGCCTCCAGCGCGCGGCGCTGTTCCTCGGTGTCTTCCGCCTCGGTGATGTCGATGACACCCTTCATCGCCAGCAGCGAATCGAGGCTTGCCGCCGGCATGCCGAGGCTCACGGAGACCCGGCCGACCGCCGCGGCGACGGCGCGCAGCAGCTCTTCATTGACCCGAACCTGCACCGCCGTGCCGGCGCGGTTGAGCGTGAGGGTGGCGCTGACATTGCCGCGCGCCAGCGCCTGCGCGGCCACCTGCCGCAGCGTGGGCTCGATGCCGTCCCACCCGAGCGGGACCCGCAGGCGCAGGTCGAGCGACTTACCATTGACCGACTTCAGCTCCCACGCCCAGCTCCAGCCGTCGGACGAGCCGTGCGTCCGGGCGAATCCGGTCATGCTGGTCAACGCCATTCCGAGGTCCTCGCCTGCCCGCCATCAAGGCGGCGGACCTTAGCGGCGGCGCGGCGCCCCCTCAAGCCGTCGGGGCGCAATAGCCGGCCACCGGCGCGGTTTTCACCCGCTGCGGCGAAAGGCAGCTCACTGGCTCGGCGTCACGCCGGTGGTGCCGCTGGTGCCGGCGGGGGCGGTGTCGAGCTTCTGGCTGCGCTCGATCTGCCGCCAGCGCGCGACGTTCTTGTTGTGCTGGTCGAGCGTGTCGGCGAAGGCATGGCCACCCGTGCCGTCGGCGACGAAATAAACCGCCTTGATCTTGGCCGGGTTCGCCACCGCCTGCATGGAGGCCTTGCCGGGATTGCCGATCGGCCCGGGGGGCAGACCGTCGATGGCGTAGGTGTTGAACGGTGTCGGCGCGGTGATGTCGGCGCGGGTTATCGGGCGGTCCAGCCGACCCTTGCCGCGCACGATGCCGTAGATGATGGTCGGGTCCGATTGCAGCCGCATCTTCTTGTTGAGGCGGTTGATGAACACCGCGGCGACCTGCGGGCGCTCCTCGGCGACGCCGGTCTCCTTCTCGACGATGGAGGCGAGCACGACCAGCTCGTCCGGCGACTTGATCGGAATCTCGGGCGAACGGGCGTCCCAGATCTGCTGGAGCGCCTGCTGCTGCTCGCGCGCCATCCGGCGCAGCAGCTCCTCGCGCGAGGTGCCGCGCGTGACCTTGTAGGTCTCCGGCAGCAGTGAGCCTTCGCGGGGCACCTGCCGCACCACGCCGGTGAGGACCGGGGACTCCTGCAGGCGCTCGACGATCTGCTCCGACGTCAGGCCCTCGGGAATCGTGACGTCGTACTCCACCACCTTGCCGGAGACGATGGTGTCGAGAACCTGATGCGGGGTCGCCTGACGGGCGAAGGCGTATTCGCCGGCCTTCAGCTTGCCGGAGGCGCGGTTGCCCAGCGCACCGGCGATGAAGATCCACTGGTCGGCGATTACGCCCTTCTGCTCCAGCAGCTCGGCGATCTCGACCAGCCCGCTCTGGTTCGGGATGATGACCGTGGAATCCTGCTGAAGCGGGCCAGGCGAATCGAAGCCGCTCTTCACCACCCAGAGGATGCCGCCGCCGACGACGATGAGCACCGTGAGCAACGTGAAGAACACATTGCCGGCGACGATCAGCGGGTGCCGCGCCCGGCTGGAGGGTCGGACAGGCGGCTTCTCGACGTCATCGTCCATTCTGGCCTCGCGTGGCGTGCGGCTGGCAACGCGGCCAAACGCAGACTAGCGGGAAATGTGGCGAAAGCGGGAGCTTCCCGTTAGGGAATTTCCGCCCTCGCCTCGCCGTCAGCTCGCGTAGCGGCGGAACACCAGCGACGCGTTGGTTCCGCCGAAGCCGAAGGAGTTGGAAAGCGCGACGTCGATGTTGCGCTTCCGGGGGGCGTTCGGCACCAGGTCGATGGGCGTTTCCATCGCCGGATTGTCGAGATTGATCGTCGCCGGGGCCACGCCATCGCGTATGGCGAGCAGCGAAAAGATCGCCTCCACCGCGCCGGCCGCGCCGAGCAGATGGCCGATCGAGGATTTGGTCGAGGACATCGACACGGTCGCCGCGGCGTTGCCGACGAGGCGCTGCACCGCGCCAAGCTCGATCTCGTCGGCCATGGTCGAGGTGCCATGGGCGTTGATGTAGTCGATCTCCGAGGCGGAGATGTTGGCCCGCTTCAGCGCCGCCGACATGCAGCGGAACGCGCCGTCGCCATCCTCGGACGGCGCGGTGATGTGGAAGGCGTCGCCGGACATGCCATAGCCGATCACCTCGCCATAGATGCGGGCGCCGCGGGCAAGGGCATGCTCCAGCTCCTCGACCACCACCACGCCGGCGCCTTCGCCCATGACGAAGCCGTCGCGGTCCCGGTCATAGGGCCGCGAGGCCTTTTCCGGGGTGTCGTTGTAGCTGGTCGACAGCGCGCGGCAGGCGGCGAAGCCGGCGAGCGCGAGGCGGTTGATCGGCGATTCGGCGCCGCCCGCGACCATCACGTCGGCATCGCCCAGCGCCACCAGCCGGGCCGCATCGCCGATGGCGTGCGCGCCGGTGGAGCAGGCCGTCACCACCGCGTGGTTCGGGCCCTTGAGGCCATGCTGGATCGAGACATAGCCGCCGGCGAGGTTGATGAGCCGGCCGGGGATGAAGAAGGGGGAGATACGGCGCGGGCCGCGCTCCTGCAGCAGCAGGGTCGCCTCGGAGATGCCCTGCAGGCCACCGATGCCCGAGCCGATCAGCACGCCGGACGCGATCTGGTCCTCATAGGTCGAGGGATGCCAGCCCGCATCGTCCAGCGCCTGGGTCGCCGCGGCCATCGCGTAGACGATGAACTCGTCGACCTTGCGCTGCTCCTTCGGCTCCATCCACTGGTCGGGATTGTAGGTGCCGTCGCTGCCGTCCCCACGGGGGATGCGGCAGGCGATCTTGGCCGGAAGGTCGGAAACCTCGAAATGCTCGATGCGGCGCGCGCCGCTCCGCCCCTCGAGGAGCCGCTGCCACGTAATGTCGACGCCGCACCCGAGCGGCGTCACCATGCCGAGGCCGGTGACGACGACGCGCCTCATCCGCACTCTCCGGATTGTCACTGCTGGATCAGCGGCCGCGACGGCCTTGGCCGCCGCGCCGCGATGTGCGGCTCAGGCCGCGTTCTTCTCGAGGAACTTGATCGCGTCGCCGACCGTGAGGATGGTCTCGGCGGCGTCGTCGGGAATCTCGCAGTTGAAGGCTTCTTCGAAGGCCATGACCAGCTCGACGGTGTCGAGGCTGTCCGCGCCGAGATCGTCGATGAAGCTGGCGTTCTCAGTGACCTTGTCGGCCTCGACGCCGAGATGTTCGGCCACAATCTTCTTCACGCGATCGGCAATGTCGCTCATCGGTCCACCCTCGTCCGTATCCGGAGGTTTGATCAGTTGTTTCGCTTTGCCACACCGTTCCGACCGGTTCGGTGGGCGGCCCGTTTCCTGCCCCGATTACAGGATTTTTCGGTTGTGCGGAACACCTTTGCGGTGTCCCTCCCGTTAGCCGGAGCGGCTGTTAGCACACTTCATCCAGCAAGGCCAGCACCCGGACATGAGCCGGAAAGTGCCGGAATTGCTCGATTTCGTCAGATCATCGCCATGCCGCCATTCACATGCAGCGTCTGGCCGGTGACATAGGCCGCTTCATCGGACGCCAGATACACCGTCGCCGCGGCGATGTCCTCGGGCGTGCCGAGCCGGTTGGCCGGCACGGCGCCGAGGATGGCGTCCTTCTGCTTGTCGTTGAGCACGTCGGTCATCGGGGTCGCGATGAAGCCGGGCGCGATGCAGTTCACCGTCACCCCGCGCGCCGCGACCTCCTTGGCGAGCGCCTTGGACATGCCGATCATGCCGGCCTTGGCCGCGGCATAGTTGCCCTGCCCGGCATTGCCGGTGACGCCCACCACGGAAGTGATGCCGATGATGCGGCCGGTGCGGCGGCGCATCATCGACTTCGCCGCCGCCCGGCTGAGCCGGAAGGCGGAGGTCAGGTTGACCGCGATCACCGTGTCCCAGTCCTCGTCCTTCAGGCGGATGAAGAGACCGTCGCGGGTGATGCCGGCATTGTTGACCAGGATGTCGAGCGGCCCGAAGGCCTCTTCCGCCGATGGCACCAGCGCCTCGACCTCCTCGGAAGACGCGAGGTTGCAGGGCAGCACCACGGTCCGCTCACCGAGCTCCGCGGCGAGGGCGTCGAGCACCTCGCGGCGCGTGCCGGAAAGCGCCACGGTGGCGCCCTGGCGGTGCAGCGCCCGGGCGATGGCGTTGCCCAGCCCGCCGGTGGCGCCGGTCACCAGCGCCGTCTTGCCGCTCAGATCAAACATGATGTGTCCTCAACTCAGGCCGGCTGGCGCGATGCGGCGAAGGCCGCGACGTCTTCCGGCGACGAGACGTTGGCGGCCGCGATCTCGCGCGCGATCCGCTTGACGAGGCCGGCCAGCACCTTGCCGGACCCCACCTCGACCAGTCGGGTCACGCCCGCCCCGGCCATGAAGGCAACGGATTCGCGCCAGCGCACGGTGCCGGTGACCTGGCGCACCAGCAGCGCACGAATCGCATTGGGGTCGCTCACCGGCGCGGCGGTGACATTGGCCACCACCGGCACGAGGGGAACGGCGACCTCGACATCCGCCAGCGCCACCTGCATCGCCTCGGCGGCCGATTCGATCAGGCGGCAGTGGAACGGGGCGGACACCGGCAGCAGGATGGCCCGGGCGGCGCCCTCCCGCTTGGCGATGTCGACGGCGCGGGCAATCGCCTCGGTGCCGCCGGACACGACCACCTGTCCCGGCGCGTTGTCATTGGCGATGTCGCAGACCTCGCCGGCCGCGGCTTCCTGCGCCACGGCGACCACCTTGTCGTAGTCGAGTCCGAGAATCGCCGCCATCGCCCCGGCGCCGACCGGCACCGCGCTCTGCATCGCGGTGCCGCGCAGGCGCAGCAGCCGGGCGGCATCGGAGATGGTGAAGCTGCGGGCGGCGGCGAGCGCCGAATATTCGCCGAGGGAATGGCCTGCCACGAACGCCGCGTCGGCGGCGAGATCGAGCCCGGCCTCGGCCTCCAGCACGCGGATCGCCGCGAGCGAGGCCGCCATCAGCGCCGGCTGGGCGTTGGCGGTGAGGGTCAGGGTCTCGATCGGCCCGTCCCACATCACGGCGGAGAGCTTCTCGCCAAGCGCCGCATCCACCTCGTCGAACACCGCGCGGGCGGCGGGAAAGGTGTCGGCCAGGGCCTTGCCCATGCCGACGGCCTGACTGCCCTGCCCGGGGAAGATGAAGGCGGTGCTCATGCGGGCGCGATCCGTTATGGTGAAAACGGTGCGGCAGGAACACGCCCGGCGCCGCGCTGTCAAGCACGCGTGTCCCGCCAGGGCGCCGCGGCTTGCATTTGCGCGGTTTTTCAGTATAAGCGCGCGCATCGTCAGTCCCGGCCGGGGGCTGAACGGATGGCTTCGTGCGTCCCCGCTTCGGCGGAGACGGCGCGGCAGGGCGACCTTCACACGGTTCGCCGACGTCCCGTGTCCCCGCCTTCGAGATGGTTTCGAGCCTTTCCGCGAGGCTCGAAGGGCTCGCCGTCGGGATGGCGTCCGCAATAGTGCGGGATCAAAGGGAAAGGCACGAGACATGGCTCTCTATGAGCACGTGTTCCTCGCGCGCCAGGATGTGACGGCGCAGCAGGTCGAGGACATGACCGCCCGTTACAAGGGCGTGATCGAGGCGAATGGCGGCACGGTCGGCAAGACCGAATACTGGGGCGTGAAGACGCTCACCTACCGCATCCGCAAGAACCGCAAGGCGCACTTCTCGCTGCTCAACATCGACGCTCCGGCCGCGGCCGTGGCCGAGATGGAGCGCCAGATGCGCATCGACGAGGACGTTCTCCGCGTCATGACCATCCGGGTCGAGGCGCTGGAGGAAGGCCAGTCGGTGATGCTGCAGAAGCGCGACCGTGACGACCGCGGCGACCGCGGCTTCGGCGATCGCGGCTTCGGCGGCGGCGACCGTGGCTTCGGCGGCGGCGATCGCGGCTTCGGCGGCGGCCGTGGCGGCTTCAACCGCGAGGATCGCGGCCCGCGCCGGGATCGTGAAGAAGTCAGCTCCAACGTGGAGGGCGAATGATGGCTCTCGGTCCTACGGGCGGTTCGTCCGCCGGCGGCGCGCGTCGCCCCTTCTTCCGTCGTCGCAAGACCTGCCCGTTCTCCGGCGCCAATGCGCCGAAGATCGACTACAAGGACGTGCGGCTGCTGCAGCGCTACATCTCCGAGCGCGGCAAGATCGTGCCCTCGCGCATCACCGCCGTCTCGGCGAAGAAGCAGCGTGAGCTGGCCCAGGCGATCAAGCGCGCCCGCTTCCTCGGTCTGCTGCCCTTCGTGATCCGCTGAGCGGATCGCACGCCTCCCCCGGGAGGTTCGCCTTTCCGTCCCCGGCACGCCGGGGACGGCCTTCGTGAAAAACGACCGGCCGGCGGGGCTCCTCCCGCAAGCCGTTGGCTGGGGAGGCCCGTCGTCCAGACGGCGTCCTGCCCCTAACCGCGATGCGGGACAGCTCGTCGATGGGACCCTTTGTGATAGCGCTCGGCGCCGGTGCGGCGTCCGCCCTGCTCGTGGCGAGCGTCGCCTCGGGTAGCGTCATCGCCTTGCCGCTGTTCTACCTCGCCCCGCTCCCGGTGCTCATCGCGGGAATCGGCTGGTCCCACCGCGCCGCCCTCATCGCCGCCGCCACCGCCACCCTCGCCATCGCCCTGCTGCTGGGAACCGAACTGGTCGCGGCCTATGTCGCCGGTGTCGGCCTGCCGGCCTATGTCCTGTCCTATCTCGCGCTGATGGCACGCCCCGGCCGGGATGGCGAGCTGGAATGGTTCCCCACCGGCCGGCTGGTGCTCGCCGCCGCGGTGGCGGGCGTGGTGGCCGTCGCGGCGCTGGTGCCGCTGGTCGCCAGCGACGTCGAATCCTATCAGGCGGCGCTGCGCGAGCTGTTCGAGGCCATGCTGCAGGACCGCGCCGGCGAGCTGCCGCCGGATGCCAGCCGCTTCGTCGATCTGATGGTGATGGTCATGCCGCCCGCGGCGGCGGTGCTGACCATGATCACCCAGCTCGGCAACCTCTATCTCGCCGGCCGCATCGCCCGCGTCTCGGACCGCCTGATGCGGCCGTGGCCGGATCTTGCGCAGATGCGGCTGCCGCAGGGCGCCGCCGTGCTGCTGGCGGCCTCGCTGGCGATCGCCGTTCTGGTGCCCGGCTTCGTCGGGCTGCTGGCCGAGCTGCTCGGCGCCACCCTGGTCACCGCGTTCGGCGTGCTGGGATTTGCCGTGGTCCACGCCATCACCCGCAACGCCGGCGGCCGCCGGCTCATCCTGGCGACGGTGTGGCTGGCGACGCTGGTGCTCGGCTGGCCGTTCCTGGTGCTGGCGGCGCTGGGGCTGGCCGACCTTTTCCTCGACCTCCGCGGCCGGATGGGCACACGCCCGCCGGCGGCGAACGATCTTTGAACCGACCAAGACATCAACGACGAATAGACGGAGAACTGAGATGGAAGTCATTCTGCTGGAGCGCGTGGCCAAGCTGGGCCAGATGGGCGAAGTGGTGCGCGTGAAGGACGGCTTCGCCCGCAACTTCCTGCTGCCCAAGGGCAAGGCCCTGCGCGCGACCAAGGACAACAAGGCCCGCTTCGAGACCATGAAGGTGCAGCTCGAGGCGCGCAACCTCGAGCTGAAGAACGAAGCCTCCAAGGTCGGCGCCAAGCTGGCCGGCACCGAGGTCGTGCTCGTCCGCCAGGCCGGCGAGACCGGCCAGCTCTATGGCTCGGTCTCCACCCGCGACATCGCCGACGCCCTGACCGCCGCCGGCTTCAGCGTCGGCCGCCAGCAGGTTGTCCTCAACCACCCGATCAAGACCATCGGCCTGCATGTCGTGCCGGTGCTGCTGCACCCGGAAGTGGAAGTCACCGTGAAGGCGAACGTCGCCCGCAGCGCCGAGGAAGCGGTGCGCCAGTCGCGCGGCGAGGACCTCTCTGTGGTTCGCGACGACGAGGATGAAGACGAGGCCTTCGAGCCGGCCGAAACCGAGGCGGAAGCCGAGGAAACCGAAGAAGCCTGATCGACATTACTTAACGTCATACGTCGAATTGCGTAGCCCGGCCGGAACTCGGCCGGGCTTTTTCGTATTTTCAGCCCGAAACGGACGTTGCGGCCATCCAAAGCCTGTGGTGCAATCGATTTAGGCATATGCCCGATTGCTCTGGTTTGATGCAGGTGAATGCCCTCGATGGAGGGTTGTGACAGGTGGAGGCGGCCGATGGAACGGTTGCTCGCTGGCGTGCTTGCCCGGGTCGTGCGGACCGGGAACCTCACCATCATCCTTGCCTCCGGCCGGCGCTGCCGGTTTGGTGACGGCTCCGGCCCCGCGGTCGAGATGCGCTTCACCTCGCCGCGCTGGCAGCGCGCCGTCGCCCTCGACCCCGAGCTGAAGCTGGGCGAGGCCTACACCGATGGCGGCTTCGTCATGGAGCGCGGCTCGATCGCCGACCTTCTGGCGATCCTCATGGCCCAGGTCGGCCTGTCGCCGCCCGGCGTCAGCGCCAAGGGCATGCTGTGGCTGCGCTTCATGGCGCGGCGCATCGCCCAGTTCAATCCGCCGGACCGCTCCCGGCGCAACGTCGCCCATCACTACGACCTCGACGGCCGGCTCTATTCGCTGTTCCTGGATGCCGACCGGCAATATTCCTGCGCCTATTTCGAGCATCCCGGACAGTCGCTGGACGATGCCCAGCTCGCCAAGCGCCGCCACATCGCCGCCAAGCTGCGGCTCGACCGGCCGGATCTGCGGGTGCTCGACATAGGCTGCGGCTGGGGCGGGCTCGGGCTCTATCTGGCGGAAAATGCGGGGGCCCGCGTCACCGGGGTGACGCTGTCCGAGGAACAGCTCGCCGTCGCCAAGGGGCGGGCGCAGGAGCGCGGCCTTGCCGAGCGGGCCGAGTTCCGCCTGCAGGACTACCGCCACACACCCGGCCCGTTCGACCGCATCGTCTCGGTCGGCATGTTCGAGCATGTCGGCATCAGCCATTTCGACACCTATTTCCGGCGCGTGAACGAGCTGCTGGCGGAAGACGGCGTGGCGATGATCCACGCCATCGGCCGTTCCGAAGGCCCGGGCATCACCAACCCGTGGATCGCCCGCTACATCTTCCCGGGCGGCTACATCCCCGCCCTGTCGGAGGTTCTGCCGGCGGTGGAGAAGGCGGGGCTCTACGTCACCGACATCGAAATCCTGCGGCTGCACTACGCCGAGACGCTGAAGGCCTGGCGCGAGCGCTTCCTCGCCCATCGCGAAGAGGCGGAGCGGCTCTATGACGAGCGCTTCATCCGGCTCTGGGAGTTCTACCTCGCCGCCTCCGAGATGGCGTTCCGGCATCAGGGCATGATGGTGTTCCAGATCCAGCTCGCGAAGAAGGAGGGCGTGGTCCCCATCACCCGGGGCTACATCGCCAAGGCCGAAGCCGCCCTGCGCGCCGTGGAGGGGCATCGGCGGCCGGAGCTGCGCCTCGCCGGCGAATGACCCACAGCCGCACACGACAGGCCGCGCGCGCCCGCCCGGCGCGCCGGCAGTGCCCCGGCGGAGGCCGATTCGCCGGTCAAGGCGGAATCCTCTGTCCACAGGCGCTCCACAAGACAAAGATGGTCGTCTCGTGATTCGCACGGACTCGCGGGCCGGACGGCGGTAGCTGTCGGGTCTGACAACGGACCAGTGGACGAATGCTCGATACACCCGCACGCGCCTCTGCCGGCACCGAACCCTCCTATCGCAGCGCGCCGCAGAACATCGAGGCGGAGCAGGCCCTGCTCGGCGCCATTCTGGTGAACAACGAGGCGTTCTATCGCGTCTCCGACTTCCTCAACGCCGCCCACTTCTTCGAGCCGATCCACGCCAAGATCTACGAGACCGCGGGCTCGCTGATCCGCGCCGGCAAGGTGGCGACGCCGGTCACGCTGAAGACCTTCCTGCCCGCCGACTTCGACATCGGCGGCATGACCGCGCCGCAATATCTCGCCCGGCTCGCCGCCGAGGCCACCACGATCATCAATGCCGAGGATTATGGCCGCACCATCTATGACCTCGCGGTGCGGCGCGACCTCATCACCATCGGCGAGGAGATCGTGAACGAGGCCTATGACGCCCCGATCGATTCCACCCCGCAGGAGCAGATCGAGGAGGCCGAGAAGCGGCTCTACGCGCTGGCCGAGACCGGACGCTACGACGGCGGCTTCGTGCGCTTCAACGACGCCCTCACCGAGGCGGTCGACATGGCGAGCCGCGCCTTCCAGCGCGCCGGCCACCTCTCCGGCATCGCGACCGGCATGGCGACCCTCGACGAGAAGATGGGCGGCCTGCAGCCCTCCGACCTCATCGTCCTCGCCGGCCGCCCTGGCATGGGCAAGACCGCGCTCGCCACCAACATCGCCTACAACATCGCCGCGGCCTATCGCGGCGTGACGCTGCCGGACGGTTCCACCCGGGCGGAGGATGGCGGCATCTGCGCGTTCTTCTCGCTGGAAATGTCGGCCGAGCAGCTCGCCACCCGTATCCTCGCCGAGCAGACCGAAATTCCGTCCTACAAGATCCGCCGCGGCGACATCTCCGAGAGCGAGTTCGGCAAGCTCGCCGCCGGGGCGCAGATGATGCAGACCGTGCCGCTCTACATCGACGACACCGGCGGCATCTCGATCGCCCAGCTCCGCGCCCGCGCCCGCCGGCTGAAGCGCCAGCGCGGCCTCGACTTCATGGTGGTGGACTATCTGCAGCTCCTCACCGGCTCGTCCAAGCGCGCCTCGGAAGGCCGCGTGCAGGAAATCACCGAGATCACCACCGGCCTCAAGGCGCTGGCGAAGGAGCTGAGCGTGCCGATCATGGCGCTGTCCCAGCTCTCGCGTCAGGTCGAGTCGCGCGACGACAAGCGCCCCCAGCTCTCGGACCTGCGCGAATCCGGCTCGATCGAGCAGGACGCCGACGTGGTGCTCTTCGTGTTCCGCGAGGAATACTACCTGAAGGGCAAGGAGCCGAAGGAAGGCACCGAGGAGTGGTTCAAGTGGGACAGCGACCTGAAGGCGGTGCAGGGCACCGCCGAGGTCATCATCGGCAAGCAGCGCCACGGTCCCACCGGCACCGTGAAGCTGGCCTTCGAGGCGCAGTACACCCGATTCTCCTCGCTCGCCCGCGAGGACTTCCTGCCGCCGCAGGAAATGTGACGGACCGGCGATGAACGAGCGCAACGTCACCACCCTTCCGCTGGAGGAAACCGGCGGCCGCCTTACCCTCGACGGTGGCGCGCTGGCGGCCAATTACGCCGCCCTCGCCGCCCGCGCCGCGCCGGCCGAATGCGCCGCGGTGGTGAAGGGCGACGCCTACGGGCTCGGGCTCGAGCCGGCCGCGGCGCGGCTCTGGCAGGCCGGGGCCCGCACCTTCTTCGTCGCCCTTCCCATCGAGGGGCGCCGGCTGCGGGCGGTGCTGCCGGAGGCGACCATCTATGTCCTCAACGGCCTCTTCGCCGGAGCCGAGCCGGTCTACCTCGCGCAGAAGCTGCGCCCGGTTCTCGGCAGCGTCGAGGAGATCGAGCGCTGGAGCGCGTTCTGTCGCGGGCGCGCCGGCCCGCTGCCGGCCGCCATCCATGTCGACACCGGGATGAACCGGCTCGGCCTCGCGCCGACCGATGCGATCGGGCTCGCCGACCGGCGGGACGAGCTGGCTTTCCCGGTGGCGCTGATCCTCAGCCATCTCGCCTGCGCGGACGAACCCTCCCACCCCCTGACGATGCGGCAGCTCGAGGATTTCCGCGCCATCGTCGCCCTGTTCCCGGGCGTGCCGGCCTCTCTGGCCAATTCCGCCGGCACGCTGGGCGATCCCGCGCTGCATTTCGACCTGGTGCGGCCGGGCATCGCGCTCTATGGCGGGCGGGCACGGGCCGATGTGTCGGCCTTGCGGCCGGTGGTGAGGCTGGAGCTGCGCATCGTGCAGCTTCGCGACGTGCACGAGGGCGAGCCGGTAGGCTATGGCGCGGCGCAGACCGCGCGGCGGCATACACGCATCGCCGTGCTCTCGGCCGGCTATGCCGACGGGCTGCCGCGCCTCGCCGGCTCCTCCGATCTGCGCCGCGGCGCCGCCGTGATGATCGCCGGGCGGCGCTGCCCGCTGATCGGCCGCATCTCGATGGACCTCATCACCGTCGACGTCACCGATGTGCCGGCCGACGAGGTGCAGGCCGGCGATTTCGCCACCGCGCTGGGTGCCGGCATCGGCGTCGACGACTGGGCCCGCCACGCCGAGACCATCGGCTATGAGGTGCTGACCTCTCTCGGCCGGCGCTATCACCGGGTCTGGCACGACTGACCGGGCGAGATGCCGGGGCGGGGTGACGGCGCCGCGCCGCGGCGTCATCCTCGCCACCGATTCGCGCCGCTTCCGGCATCGGAGACCGCCTTGGCCAAACGCCCCGCCTCCTTCATCTGCCAGATCTGCGGCGCCGCCTATCCCCGCTGGCAGGGCAAATGCGATTCCTGCGGCGCCTGGAACAGCATCGCCGAGGAACAGGGTGGCCAGAGCGCCCTCCCCGTCGCCCAGCGCACCGAGCGCAAGGGCCGCATCTTCCCGCTGGAAGGCCTCGCCGGCACCAGCGAGGACGCCCCGCGCACCGTCTCGGCCATTGCCGAATTCGACCGCGTCACCGGCGGCGGGCTGGTGCCGGGCTCGGTGCTGCTGATCGGGGGCGATCCCGGCATCGGCAAGTCCACCCTGCTGATCCAGGCCTCTGCGGCGCTGGCGGAAAGCGGGCACCGCGTCATCTACGTCTCGGGCGAGGAGGCGGTGGCGCAGGTGCGGCTGCGCGCCGGCCGGCTCGGCCTTGCCGGGGCGGCGGTCGAGCTCGCCGCCGAAACCAATGTCGAGGATATCGTGGCCACGCTCTCCGCCGGGCGGGCGCCGGCGCTGGTGGTGGTGGATTCCATCCAGACCATGTGGACCGAGACCGCGGAATCCGCGCCGGGAACGGTGACGCAGGTGCGCTCCTCCGCGCAGCTCCTCATCCGCTACGCCAAGAAGGCGGGAGCGGCGGTGATCCTGGTCGGCCATGTCACCAAGGATGGCCAGATCGCCGGGCCGCGGGTGGTGGAGCACATGGTCGACGCCGTGCTGTCGTTCGAGGGCGACGGCGCCCACCGCTTCCGCATCCTGCGGGCGCAGAAGAACCGCTTCGGGCCCACCGACGAGATCGGCGTGTTCGAGATGACCGGGCTCGGCCTGCGCGAGGTGGCCAACCCCTCCGAGCTTTTCCTCGCCAACCGCGACCGCAGCGCGCCGGGAACCGCGGTGTATGCCGGCATGGAGGGCAGCCGCCCGGTGCTGGTGGAGATCCAGGCACTGGTGGTCCCCACCAGCCTCGGCACGCCGCGCCGCGCGGTGGTCGGCTGGGACCCGAGCCGCCTGTCCATGGTGCTGGCGGTGCTGGAGGCGCGCTGCGGGGTGAAGCTCGGCGGCCACGACGTCCACCTCAATGTCGCCGGCGGCTTCCGCATCAGCGAGCCGGCGGCCGACCTCGCGGTGGCGGCGGCGCTGGTCTCCTCCCTCACCGGAGCGGTGCTGCCGGCGGAGGACGTCTATTTCGGCGAGCTCAGCCTCACCGGCGCGATCCGGCCGGTCGCCCACACCGTGGCGCGGCTGAAGGAGGCGGCGAAGCTCGGTTTTCAGGGTGCGATGGTGCCGCCCATGCTGGCGAGCGACCCGCTGCCCTCCGACAACGCCCTGTCGATCCGCCCGGCGGCGACGCTGGCCGACCTCGTCGCCGGCATCGCCGCCCGCGCCCCGCGCCGGGCTCCACAGGCGGCCACAGAAGAAGGGTGACGATTCCGGCGAGGCACGCTATACCACGCGCGCCTTGAAACCGGCCGCGAGCCAGATTCGTCCCCGAATCCTCCCAGGTGGATGTCCTTGACGCTGCTCGATATCATTCTGCTCGGCGTGATGCTGCTCTCGGGGCTGCTGGCGATGGTCCGGGGCTTCGTGCGCGAAGTCTTCGCCATCGCCTCCTGGGTCATCGCGGCGGTGGTCACCCTTTACGCCTATCCCCACGCCCTGCCGCTGGCGAAGCAGTATGTCTCGCACGACACGCTGGCGATTGCGGCCGCGGCGGGCGGTGTGTTCATGCTGACGCTGCTGATCGTCTCGATCATCACCGTGCGCATCTCCGACGCCGTTCTGGACAGCCGCATCGGCGTGCTGGACCGGACGCTCGGCTTCCTGTTCGGGCTCGGCCGCGGCTTTCTCATCATGGTTGTGGCCTTCCTGTTCTTCAACTGGCTTTCCCAGAACGAACAGGGACAGCCCGGGTGGATTCGCGATGCGCGCTCCCGGGTGGTCTTGCAAAGTGCGGGCGACTGGCTCATCTCCGTCTTGCCGGACGATCCCGAAGGCCTCATCCGCGAGATACGCGGGCCCAAGGATGCCGACACCGAGCCGCCGCCGGAGCCGACGACCCCGGCGCCGCAGCCGGCCCAATGATGTAAGCCGCCGCAACGTCATCGTTTCGGCGGTTTGTGTCCTTAACGGACGCGTTGTCGAAGCGCAGGGAGCACGCGCAGCCGCCGGACTGCGCACGGACCGGAGGTCCCATGACGTACACGATGGTTGATGACGCTGCGGTGAAACGGACCGACGGCGATGCCGAGGCGTTCGATCCCCATGCGGATCGGCTGCGGGAAGAATGCGGGGTGTTCGGCATCTTCGGCCACCCGGACGCCGCGGCGATCACCGCGCTCGGCCTCCACGCCCTGCAGCATCGCGGCCAGGAAGCCGCCGGCATCACCGTGTATGACGGCCAGCGCTTCCATTCCGAACGCCGTTTGGGCCTTGTCGGCGACGCCTTTTCCGACGCCGAGGTCATCAAGCGCCTGCCCGGCCACATCGCGGTCGGCCATGTGCGCTACTCCACGACCGGCGCGACCATCCTGCGCAATGTCCAGCCGCTCTTCGCCGAGCTGGACGGCGGCGGCTTCGCCATCGCCCATAACGGCAACCTCACCAACGGGCTGACGCTGCGCCGCAACCTCATCCGCGACGGCGCCATCTGCCAGTCGACCTCCGACACCGAGGTGATGCTCCACCTCGTCGCCCGCTCCAAGAAGGCCCGCTTCACCGAGCGCTTCATCGAGGCGCTGCGCCACATCGAGGGCGCCTATGCCTTTGTCGGCCTCACCAACAAGAAGCTGGTCGGCGCCCGCGACCCGCTCGGCATCCGCCCGCTGGTGCTGGGCGAGCTGGACGGCCACCCGATCATGACGTCGGAGACCTGCGCTCTCGACATAATCGGTGCGCGTTACGTGCGGGACGTCGAGCCCGGCGAGGTGATCGTGTTCTCCTCCGACAAGGTGGAGACGCTGCGTCCCTTCCCGCCGGTGGCGCCGCGCCCCTGCATCTTCGAATACATCTATTTCGCCCGCCCGGATTCGATCGTCGGCGGCCGCTCGGTCTATCAGGTCCGCAAGACCATGGGCATGCAGCTCGCCAACGAGTCGCCCGCCGACGCCGACGTGGTGGTGCCTGTGCCGGATTCCGGCGTGCCCGCCGCCATCGGCTATGCCCAGGCTTCCGGCATTCCCTATGAGCTCGGCATCATCCGCAACCACTATGTCGGGCGCACCTTCATCCAGCCGACCCAGTCGGTGCGCGACCAGGGCGTGCGGATGAAGCATTCGGCGAACCGCTCGGTAGTCGAGGGCAAGCGCATCGTGCTGATCGACGACAGCCTCGTGCGCGGTACCACCTCGGTGAAGATCGTGCGGATGATGCGGGAGGCCGGCGCCCGCGAGGTGCATTTCCGCATCTCCTCCCCGCCGATCACCCACCCCGACTATTACGGCATCGACACCCCGGACCGCGACAAGCTGCTGGCCGCGACCCACGATCTGGAAGGCATGCGCCGCTATATCGGCGCCGACAGCCTCGCCTTCCTCTCGGTGGACGGCATCTACCGCGCCATGGGCTATGAGGGCCGCGACCCCGTTCGCCCGCAGTTCACCGACCACTGCTTCACCGGCGACTATCCCACCCAGCTCACCGACCGCGCCACGGAGGTGCCGACCCGGCAGCTTTCGTTGCTGGCGGAAGCAAGCTGACCGGAGGCGGCAGGTGGTCGCGCTTTCCGAGTGGCATCGCGGACGGCTGATCGACCACATCTCGCTCGTGGTCGCCGATTATGCGGCCTGCCGCCGCTTCTACGGCGCCGTGCTCGAGGTGCTGGGTGTGCCCATCGTGGAGGGCGACGGCTATTTCTTCGCCGACGAGCTTTTCGTCTCGCCCGGCGATCCGCTCACCGGGCGGACGCATCTCGCCTTCCAGGCGGCGGACGAGGAGATGGTCCGCCGCTTCCATGCCGCCGCGCTCGCCGCCGGCGGGCGCGACAACGGTCCGCCGGGGCCGCGCGACTATCACCCCGGCTATTACGCCGCCTTCGTGCTGGACCCGGCCGGCAACAATATCGAGGCGGTGTATCACGGCCCGGCGACGCGATCCGCCGCCTCGGTGGTGCTGACCGACGCCGGCTAGGCCTTCCCGAGGAGCTTCATGACCGACGCCACCGACGCCCGCCCGCTCGCCGGCCGCTACGCCCTCGTCACCGGCGCCACCCGCGGCATCGGCCGTGCCACCGCGGTCGCGCTCGGTCGCGCCGGTGCCCACATCATCGCCACCGGCCGCACCGCCGGCGCGCTGGAGGAGCTCGACGACGCAGTCATCGCGGCCGGCTCCACCACCACGCTGGTGCCGTTGGACGTGAAGGACGGCGAGGCGATCGACCGGCTCGGCGGCGCACTGTACGAGCGGTTCGGCCGGCTCGACATCTTCATCGGCAATGCCGGCATCCTCGGTCCCATGACCCCGCTTCAGCAGGTCGAGCCGAAGGAGTGGGACGAGATCGTCGCCATCAACCTCACCGCCAATTACCGCTTCGTGCGCTCGCTGGACCCGCTGCTGCGGCTGTCCACCGCCGGGCGCGCGGTGCTGGTGTCGTCGGGCGCGGCGCACAAGGCCCGGGCCTATTGGGGGCCTTATGCCGTGACCAAGGCGGCGGTGGAGGTTCTGGCGCGGACCTGGGCGGCGGAAACCGCCAATCTCTCCAACCTGCGGGTCAACCTGCTCAATCCCGGCCCGGTGCGCACCCGGATGCGGGCCAAGGCCTTCCCGAGCGAAGACCCGGAGACGCTGCCGACGCCGGAGGCGGTTGCTGAAACCATTGTGAGCCTATGCCTGCCGACCTTCGAGGAGACCGGCCGGCTCTACGACTTCCCCTCGCGCAAGCTGGTCGACTTCCACCTGCCGGGCTGAGCCCTCCGCGGCGGCGGGCGGCACCCCCGCCGGGCGGCGCATGGCGAACAGCAGCACCCCGGCGCTGACGCCGGCGAGCTGCAGCACGATGCCGACCGCCTCGGGCGCGGTTGGCAGGCGCTGTTCGTAGATCAGGCCATAGATCAGGCCGAACACCGTCTCGCCGACGATCAGCAGCGCGGTCAGCGCCATGGGCAGGCGGGCGGAAGCCACCATCCAGCACCAGGTGGCGAACCAGCCGCCCACCACCGCCATCGTCACGGTCCAGAACAGGAAGCGCTGGCCCTCGGCCGGGGTGGCGAGTTCCGGGTGCGGCACGCCGAGCAGCGGGATCAGCAGCAGCGCGCCGAGGCCGGCGCCGAGGCCCTGCAGGCCGGTCCAGCCCAGCCCGTCCGGCGCGTCGCCGGCACGCATCACCTCCGCGTTCACCAGCCCGTAGAGCACCCACAGCACCAGCGCCGCCGTGGCCGCGGCAAGGCCGATCCAGCGCTCCGGCGCGGCCTCGGGCGGCAGCGGGGCGGCGCCGAGATGGGCGGCGAGGATGCCGCCCGCCACCAGCGCCAGCGGCAGCGCCAGCCGGCCCCAGCCCACCGCCCGCTCCCGCAGATTGGCGATCACCGCCAGCACCACCGGCGAGCTGCCGATGATGAGCGGCGGCAGCACCGCGCCGGCGTAATGCACCGACCACGCCGCCGCGAGGAAATAGCCGACATAGCCGAAGCCGCCGAGCCCGAAGCCCATCACCAGCCGGCGCCGCGACATCGACCACGGCCGGAATCGCGGCAGGCTCATCAGCAGCACCGAGACGAGGCCGAACAGCACATAGCGCACCAGGGTGAAGTCCCAGGCCGTGAAGGGCGCGACCATGCGCGGCGCGACGAAGACGAGGCCCCACAGGGCGCCCGTGGTGAGGCCGGCGAGAAGGCCGAGGAACATGGGAAGGGTCCGATGGCGGGAGAGCCGTATAATGGCAGGTGCACGCGCCGATTCGAATGGCGGTTCGACGGCTCAGGGCGCAAGCTGCCTGCGAAACGAAGGCTGATGCGATGATCCGCCTTGCAAACGAAAGACGCCCGTTCGACCCCGTGGACGCCGCCCTGCTCGCGGCGCTGGACCGCGACGCCCGGCAGCCGGTGAGCGCGCTCGCGCGGCTGGTCGGCATGTCGCCGCCCGCCGTGTCGGAGCGGCTTCGGCGGCTGGAGGCGGACGGCGTGCTGAAGGGCTTCTCGGTGGAGCTGGACCCGGCGGCGCTCGGCTATGCCCTGCGGGCGTTGGCCCGCATCCGGCCGCTGCCCGGCAAGCTGCATGTGGTGGAGCGGCTGATCGAGCAATGCCCCCATGTGGTGGAATGCTTGAAGGTCACCGGCGACGACGCCTTCCTCGCCCAGCTCGTTGTGCGCTCGGTCGACCAGCTCGACACCGTGCTCTCGAGCCTCGCCGATCACGCCATGACCAGCACCGCGATCGTGAAGGGCCACGCCGTGCGGCGCCGGCTGCCGCCGCTGGAGTGAGCGGCGGCGCGGCGACGGCCGGCGCCCTCAGTCCTTCTCGGCGTAGGGATTGTCCTTCTCGCGCAGCGTCAGCCGGATCGGCACGCCGGGCAGGTCGAAGGTCGCCCTCAGGCCGTTGGTGAGGTAGCGCAGATAGCTCTCGGGCAGTGCCTCGGCCCGCGAGCAGAACAGCACGAAGCTCGGCGGCCGGCTCTTGGGCTGGGTGATGTAGCGCAGCTTGATGCGGCGGCCGGACACCGCCGGCGGCGGATGGTCATTGGTGGTCTCGGTCAGCCAGCGGTTCAGCGGGTTGGTGGCGATGCGCCGGTTCCACACCTCGTAGGTGCCGGCGATGGCCTGCACCAGCCGGTCCAGCCCGTCGCCGGTGAGGCCGGAGACGAGGACGACCGGCATGCCCTTGGCCTGCGGCAGCCAGTGGTCGGCCTCCTCCCGCATGCGGGTGACGAGGCCGGCCTCGCCCTTCACGAGATCGGACTTGCTGATGGCGATCACCAGCGCGCGGCCCTCGCGCAGCACGAGGTCGGCGATGCGCAGGTCCTGCTCCTCGAAGGGGTGGGTGGCGTCCATCATCACCACCACCACCTCGGCGAATTTCGCCGCGCGGAGCCCGTCGGCCACGGAGAGCTTCTCCAGCTTGTCCTCGACCCGGGCGCGCTTGCGCATGCCGGCGGTGTCGAACACCTTCAGCGGCACGCCGGAGCGTTCGACGTCGACCGCGATCGAATCGCGGGTGATGCCGGCCTCGGGGCCGGTCAGCAGCCGTTCCTCGCCCAGCAGCGCGTTGATGAGAGTGGACTTGCCGGCATTGGGCCGCCCCAGCACGGCGACGCGGATGCGGCGGGGGGCGCCGTCGGCTTCCGGCTCCTCGTCCTCGTCTTCCTCTTCGGCGTCGTCGGGGAAGTTCTCGCGCAGGGCGCGGAACAGCTCGCCCATGCCCTCGCCATGCTCGGCGGAAATCGCCACCGGCTCGCCGAGGCCGAGCCCATAGGCATCGAGGAACCCGGCCTCGCCGCCCCGCCCCTCGCTCTTGTTGGCGACCAGTATGGTGCTCTTGCCGGAACGGCGCGCCAGCTCGGCGAAGACGCGGTCGGTGGGGGTGAGGCCGCTGCGGGCATCGACCAGGAACAGCAGCACGTCGGCCTCGGCGATGGCCGCCTCGGTCTGGCCGCGCATGCGGGCCTCCAGGCTGTCGGCCTTGGCCTCCTCCAGCCCGGCGGTGTCGATGATGCGGAACTGCAGGTGGCCGAGCTGGCCCTCGCCCTCGCGGCGGTCGCGGGTCACGCCGGGGCGGTCGTCCACCAGAGCGAGGCGCTTGCCCACCAGCCGGTTGAACAGCGTCGACTTGCCGACATTCGGCCGTCCGACAATGGCGACGGTGAGGGACATGTGAAGCGCCTCCGCGCCCGTTACTGGGTGGTGACGGTGCCGCGGGACACGGTGCCGGATGCGGTGCCCGACGCCGCCGGGGTGGCGGCGCCCGCAGCCCCTTCGGCCGCCGGGGCGGGATAGTCGGGAATGGCGGAATTCGCCGGCTGCGGCGGGGCCGCATTGTAGTCGACGCCCGGCACGCCCTCGGGGAAGACCGGCACCCGGGTGCCGGGCAGCTTCTTCTCCTTCTGGGCGAAGGGATTGAGCGCGTCCATCGACTCGCAGCCCGCCAGCCCGACCGAAAGGCCGATGGCCAGGGCGGCAAGAGCGAGACGGCGTACCTTCGGGCGGTTCGACATGGCTGGCTCCTATTGCGGGGCGGCGGGCGAAGCGCCGCCGGGCGCGGCCGGCGCGGCGGGCTCCGGAACGGCGGCGGGCGGCGTGGCGGGGGCCGGCGTCCCGGGCGCGGCAGGCGCCGGCTCGGCCGGGGCCGCAGGCGCGGCCTCGGCGGGGGCCGGCTCCGCCGGGACGGGAGAAGCGGGCGCGGCCGGAGCGGCGGCTTCCGGCGCTGGCGCGGCGGTGTCGGGAACCGTGGTCTCGGGAGCCGCGATCGCGGGGGCGCCGGCCTCGGGGGTCGCGGGCGGCGTGCCGGCGGGGGCGTCCGGCAGCGGCGTCGGCAGTTGCAGGGTCGGAGCGTCGAGCGTCGGCGCGGGGGCGATCACCGCGGCCGGAGCCGGCGCGATCTCCGGCGCCGGGCCGCCGGCGGCGAGGCCGCGCATCAGCTCCGCGCGCTGGCGCAGTCCGGGCGGCGTCTCCGGGTCGGAGAGAATGGTCTCGAAGGTCTTGGTGGCGGCGGCAAGGTCGCCCGCGCGGTACTGCGCGAGCCCGACGATCTCGCGCGCGGAATGGCGGAACGGGCCGGTATCGGTGTCGAGCGGCTTCATCCGCGCCTCGACATCGGCCAGCGGCGCGGTGTCGACCAGCAGGTAGCCGGCCCGGAGCCGGGCGATATCCCGGGTGAGCGGGTCCAGCGCCGTGTCGTTGGCGAGCCCGTCATAGGCGGCGACGGCGGCCGGCTTGTCGGTGGCGGCCAGCTCCGCCGCGGCGCGGAAGCGGGCGAGCACCCGGTAGCCGCCGCTGCCGTCGACGGCGATCGCTGAGAAGGCCTTCTCGGCCTCCTCGTGCTTGCCCTCCCCCGCCAGCCGCAGGGCGGCGGCGAAGCGGGCACCGGCCGCTTCGGCCTGCTTGGCGCGGTACCACTCATAGCCGCGCCAGGCCGCCACGCCGAGGACGATGACGACGACGAGGGCGACGATATAGGCGCCATAGCGCGACCAGATCTTGCCCAGCCGCTCGCGGCGAAGGTCCTCGTCGATCTCGTGGAAGATGTCTGCCATCGAACGTCCGTACGCGGAATGAGTAAGGTGGGGACAGCCGGCCTCACGCCCGAAGACGCGGGAAAAGGCCATCCGTGAAGCGCGGGTAAATCATCGGTGCGGCCCGATCAAGGCAAATGTCCGGGCGCCGCCCCGCCGCGGCGCCGGCCACGCCTTCAGGCGCTCTTCTTCGAGGCGTAGACATGCTCCGGCCCGGGGAACGCCCGCGCCCGGACATCGGCGGCGAAGTTCTCCACCGCCGCGCCGATGGAGGGGCCGATGTCGGCATATTTCTTCACGAAGCGCGGCACCTTGTCGGAGAGGCCCAGCATGTCCTCCAGCACCAGGATCTGGCCGTCGCAGGCCGAGGAGCCGCCGATGCCGATGGTCGGGCAGGCCACCTCGGCGGTGATGGCGCGGGCCAGCGGCTCGGCCATGGCCTCCAGCACGATGGCGAAGGCCCCCGCCTCCGCGATCGCGCGGGCATCGTCCCGGATCAGTTCCGCGCCCGCCTCGTCGCGCCCGACCGCCCTGAACGAGCCGAGCGTGTTGATCGCCTGCGGGGTGAGGCCGACATGGCCCATCACCGGCACGCCGCGGTCGGCGAGGAAGCGCACCGTCTCCGCCATGCGGCGCCCGCCTTCCAGCTTCACCGCGCCAGCGCCGGTTTCCTTCAGCACCCGGGCCGCGGTGGCGAAGGCCTGCTGCGGGCTGCCTTCATAGGAGCCGAACGGCAGATCGACCACCACCAGCGCGCGGGAGGAGCCGCGCATCACCGCCTGCCCCTGCAGGATCATCATCTCCACCGTCACCGGCACCGTCGTCTCCATCCCATGCATCACCATGCCGAGGGAGTCGCCGACCAGCATGAAGTCGACATGGGGGTCGATCAGCCGCGCGGTGTGGGCATGGTAGGAGGTCAGGGAAACGATCGGCTCGCCACCCTTGCGGGCCCGGATGTCCGGTGCGGTGAGCCGCCGGGCGGCGGACTGAATGGACATGAGCGTCTCTTTTATGGGGCGTCTCTTCAACCCGGCATCACCGGCACGCCGACGACGTACGGGTGAAACAGGAAGGCGAGCGCCGCATAAAGCACGAGACCGCCGGCCACCGCAACGAGGTCCCCGCCCCAGCCGGAAGACGCTACCGGCAGGGGTTCGCCCCGCTTCTTCACCGAGATGCGGTCATAGACGGCCCAGGCCAGCACGATGAGGAACAGCGTCAGCGACGCGACGTCGCCATTGGCGAGCACATGGGCGAGCGCCCAGATCTTCACCGCCACCAGCATGGGATGCTTGAGCCTCGCCCGGATGTGGCTCGGCACATAGGCCGCCACCAGCGCGATGCTGGCGAACAGCATCAGCAGCAGGGTGAGGTGGCGCAGCCCGACCGGCGGGTCATACAGGACGCGCGGCCCTTCCGAGCGCCACTCGCCGAAGCCATAGGCGGTGAGCAGCAGGCCGATGGTCGAGACCAGCGCATACAGCCCCTTGTACGGCCCCTCGCCGATCCGCGCGATCACGCCCGCGCGGGCGTCGCGCCGGGTGGTGAAGACATGCGCGCCGAGAAACAGGACGAGGCCGATCAGCATCGTGATCATGGCGGAAACTCCGGGCTGGACCGTTGGGGGGGACGGTCGGTGCGGCCCGCACGCTAGAGGGATTCCAGCCTCGGCGCCACGCGGCGTTCGCACGCGGCAGCGGCCGGGGCAGCGCGGCGGCATCCCTCGGGCCCCGCTCCCCCGCTCGGTTCGGAGGCCCGCAACTTTTCCGGGCTGATACCCGCCATGATACCGGCGAAACGTGCATAATCCTGGCGCGCCATCGCCCGGGCGGTGGTAAGGTAGGCTGTCTTGCCGGCGGCCCTTACCCACGGAGGACGGTGTCCTTCGTCGCGGAACGCTTTATGCTGATCGACTATTCGTCCCTGCTGATCGCGATCGGGTTCTCGGCCATATGCCTGTCCGTCATCCTGTTTTCGAGCTGGATCACGGCGCGGACGGAGACTTTTCTTCTCACCTGCGCCGCCGCGCTGGGGCTGCTCGTCCTCCACGTCTTCAGCTACAGCCTGTACATCGCACGCCCGGTGCCCTGGCTCGGCGCCTTCGCCTTCAGCCTGCTGCTCGCCGGGCTCGCCACGCTGCACGCCGCGTCCCGCCAGTTCCGGCTGGGGGCATCGTCGTGGTCCTCCCCGCTCGCCGGCGGCCTCGCCATTGCGATCGTGGCGCCGCCCCTGCTGGCCGGCTATGACGGGGTCGGCTGCGTGCTGTTCAACCTTGCTGCCGCCACGCTGCTCGCCGCCACCGCCGCCGAATACTGGCGCGGACGCGCCGAGGCGCCGGGCGCCATCACCGCGCTCGCCGGGCTCCACATGCTGGCCGGCCTCTCCTTCCTGCCCTGCACCGTGCTGCTGGTGCTCAACGGCAAGGCACGGCTGGACGCACCGCCGCAAAACTGGGCCGAGGACCTCAACGTCATCATCGGCATCATCGCGGTGCCCGGCGCCGGCGCCCTCACCCTGGCGCTGAACCAGACCCGGCTCGCCCGCGCCCACAAGCAGGAGGCGATGACCGATTCCCTGACCGGGCTGCTCAACCGGCGGGCGCTGTTCGATCTGGTGGCGAACGAGCCTCTGCGCGGGGATGTCGCCGTCGTGCTGTTCGACATCGACCGCTTCAAGACGATCAACGACGAGCGCGGCCACGCCGCCGGCGATCAGGTGCTGGCCTGCTTCGCACAGGCGCTGCGCGAGCGGGTCGAACAGCGGGCGCAGCAAGGCCCCGCCCTGCCCCCGGTCTTCGCCCGGCTTGGCGGGGAGGAATTCGCGCTGCTGCTGCGGGGCGCCGTCGCCGAGTCCGCCCTGCGCGAGGCGGAGGCGGTGCGCGCCCGCTTCGCCGCCCTCGTGCAGGAACGGCTCCACCTCGGCTGCACCGCAAGCGCCGGCATCGCCTTCGGCCAGCCGAACGGCTATGATTTCGAGGCGACGCTCAACGCGGCCGACCAGATGCTCTACGGCGCCAAGCGGAACGGGCGGGACCGCGTCGCCATCGCGAGCGCCCGCCTCGTGACCTTGCTCACCCCTACGCCGCGACCTTCTTCACATCCTTGATGTCGGTGAAGACCACGCCCGGCCAGCGGTCGCCGGTATAGCCGATCATGAAGGCCGAGGAGGCGAGGAACACCGGGTCGCCGTCGAGGTCCTCCGCCATGGCGGAGCGGTTGGCGGTGCCGAAATCCTCCAGCTTCTTCGAATCCGTGCAGCTCACCCAGCGGGCGAGCTGGAATTCGCTCATGTCGAAGCCGACATCGAGGCCGTATTCGGCATCCAGCCGGTTCTTCAGCACGTCGAGCTGCAGCGGCCCGACCACCCCGACCAGCGCCGGCGAGCCGTCGACCGGGCGGAAGACCTGCACCACGCCCTCCTCCGCCATTTCCTGAAGCGCCTGCTTCAGCTTCTTGGCCTTCATGGCGTCGGCCAGCTTCACCCGGCGCAGGATTTCCGGCGCGAAGCTCGGCACGCCGACGAAGTTCAGTTCCTCGCCTTCGGTCAGGGTGTCGCCGATGCGCAGATTGCCGTGGTTGGGAATGCCCACCACGTCGCCGGCATAGGCCTCTTCCGCGAGCTGGCGGTCCTGGGCGAAGAAGAACTGCGGCGTGGCAAGGCTCATCGGCTTGCCGGTGCGCACCAGCTTCGCCTTCATGCCCCGCGCCAGCTTGCCCGAGCACAGCCGGGCGAAGGCGATGCGGTCCCGGTGGTTGGGGTCCATGTTCGCCTGGATCTTGAAGACGAAGGCGGTCATGCGCGGCTCCTCCGCCTCGACCCGGCGCTTGTCGGCGTCCTGGGCGCGCGGCGGCGGGGCGTGGCGCCCGAGCCCCTCGAGCAGGTCGCCGACGCCGAAATTGCGCAGCGCCGAGCCGAAATACACCGGCGTCAGGTGGCCTTCGAGGAAGGAATCGAGATCGAACGGGTTGCAGCCCTCGCGCACCAGCCCCAGCTCCTCGGCGAGCGCCGCCTCATCGAGCGAGGCGTTGAGCGCGGCGATCTCCGCCATGCTCATCTGCCGCAGCGGGCCGGTCTTGCCCTCGTCTCCATCCAGCAGCCGCATGCCGCCGGTGGCGATGTCCATGGTGCCGACGAAGTCGCGCCCCCGGCCCACCGGCCAGGTCATCGGCGTGGTGTCGAGCGCCAGCGTCTTCTCGATCTCGTCGAGGATCTCGAACGGGTCGCGGCTCTCGCGGTCCATCTTGTTGATGAAGGTGATGATCGGGATGTCGCGCAGCCGGCAGACCTCCAGCAGCTTGCGGGTGCGCGCCTCGATGCCCTTGGCCGCGTCGATCACCATCACCGCGGCGTCGACCGCGGTGAGCGTGCGGTAGGTGTCCTCGGAGAAGTCCTCGTGGCCCGGCGTGTCCAGCAGGTTGAACACATGGCCGCCGAACTCGAAGGTCATCACCGAGGTGGCGACCGAAATGCCGCGTTCCCGCTCGATCGCCATCCAGTCCGAGCGGGTGGAGCGGCGGTCCTTCTTGGCGCGCACCTGTCCCGCGAGCTGGATGGCGCCGCCGAACAGCAGCAGCTTCTCGGTCAGCGTCGTCTTGCCCGCATCCGGGTGCGAGATGATGGCGAAGGTGCGCCGGCGCGACACCTCGCGGGCGAGCGGGGAAAGCGCGGGGGGTGATGAGGTCGTGAGGGAGTCCATGCCCGCGGATGTGGCAGGGAAGCCCGCCAATATCAAGGGCGCGAACGCCCTCCCGGCACCGACCGGCGGGGCTCAGCCCGGGAACAGCCCCTCGTAGCGCTCCGGCCGGAAGCCGACCACCACGGTGCCGTCGCGTTCCAGCACCGGGCGCTTGATCAGGGTGGGTTCGGCCAGCATCAGCTCGAAGGCGGCGAGGCCGTCGAGATTCTGCTTCCGCGCCTCCGGCAGCTTGCGGAAGGTGGTGCCGGCCTTGTTCAGCAGGGTCTCCCAGCCCACCGCCTTGATCCAGCCGCCCAGCCGGTCGCGCTCCAGCCCGTCCGCCCGGAAATCGTGGAAGCGGTAGGCGACGTCGTGGCTGTCGAGCCAGCCGCGCGCCTTGCGCACCGTATCGCAGGTCTTGATGCCGTACAGGGTGACCATTCCTTCGCCTCCGTTCGTGCCGCCGTCCGTCAGCCCAGACGCTCGATCAGGGACATGGCGGCGTGCGGGTTCCGCTCCTTGTAGCCGGAAATCACATAGAGGTAGACGTCGCGCGGCCCGGCCGGGGCGGGTGCGTCGGCGACATGGGCGAGGTCCGCCGGCCGCTCGCCTTCGGCCCAGCGGCGGGCGCGCCCGGCCCAGGCGTCCAGCTCCGCCGCGGAATAGCCGAGCGGCTCGGCCTCGCGCGTGCCCATGATGCGGGCATAGACGAAGGGCGCCGTGGTGTCGGCGATCTGGGGGTGTTCGCTGTCCCCCGCCGTCACGATGGCGACGCCGTAGGCCCGGGCCATGGCGATGAAATCCGGGTGGCGGAAGCTGTCATGGCGCACCTCTACCGCGTGCCGCAGGGCGCGGCCTTCATAGCTCGCCGGCAGCAGCCTGAGGAAAGCCTCGAAATCGGCAGGGTCGAAGCGCTTGGTCGCCATGAACTGCCAGTTGATCGGCCCCAGCTTGTCCTTCAGCTCCAGGATGCCGCTGGCGATGAAGCGCTCCACCGAGGCGCCGGCTTCCGCGAGCACCCGCCGGTTGGTGGCGAAGCGCGGCCCCTTCATGGCGAAGACGAAGCCGTCCGGCGTCTCCTCGCGCCAGCGGGCGAAGCTCTCGGGCTTCTGGGAACCGTAATAGGTGCCGTTGATCTCGATCGACGTCAGGCGCTGCGCGGCATATTCCAGCTCGCGCTTCTGGGCGAGCTTGTCGGGGTAGAAGGTATCCCGCCACGGCTCGAACACCCATCCGCCGATCCCGATACCGATTCGCCCCTGCTCAGCCATGGTAAAAGACCTCATCACCACCATTCCGGGTCTTACTAACGCCGGACGCGTTCATCGGGCAGCCGCCACCTCATGCCGCGGCCAATGATTTTCCGTTTTCGGACAATGATTTCCATATTCGGAACGGAAAATCCCGGCACCTTCCGCTCCGGCCGTTGCCGGCACGCACCCGGCACCTTAGAAACATTAGGAGAAGCGGATGGGTCCAATCCTGCGCTTCCACGTTGATGCAACGGCAGGGTTTCCGCCGCAGCATCGGGGACGGGAGAGAATCATTGGCTGGCATCATGCGCACCTTCAGCAAGAAGGTCTCCAAGCTCTGGCGCCCCGTGGAACGTCGGCTGAAGCCCCATGTCGACCGCTGGACGGGCAAGACCGAGCGGCGGCAGCGCGCCCGCCAGAGCGCGCTCGAAGAACAGATTCCCGCCTTTCTCGCCGCCGTTCGCACGGTGAAGGCGTTCGGCTTCGAACTCTCCGGGGTTCGCCGCGACGTGGCGGCGCTGAAGGCGGAGAATGAGGCGCTGCGCGCCGAGATCGAGGCGCTGAAGAACGCCGTGGCCGGCACGGCGGGGGGGCCCGCCCCCCACGCCGACCCGGATCTGCCGGGCCGCCGGTTCGAAGTGCGGAACCTCTCGCAGAAGGCTTCGTGAGTCGGGCGCGCCCGCTCTCCCCGGAAGACCCGCCGCGCCACGACACCGGCCCCTCCCACACAGCCCCGGCGGCGGACCATGGCGGTTTATCGTTTGCCCATGCCTCACCTGAACGCCTTCCCCGACCCCAGCGTCTCGATCGTCATCGTCTCCGACGGACGGCGCGACGCGCTGGTCAAGACCCTCGAGAGCCTCAACTGGCTGGAAGCCGCCAGCTTCGAGGTGGTGGTGGTCTGCGGGCCGACGCCTGACGGCACCCGCGAGGCGATGGCCGCGCTGCGGGAGCGGATCAAGGTCCGGCACTGCGCGGTCCGCAACATCTCCGTCGCCCGCAACATCGGCATCGCCGCGGCGTCGGGCGAGATCATCGTCTTCCTCGACGACGATGCCTTTCCCGAGCCGGAATGGCTGGGCCAGCTCGTCGCCCCCTATGCCGACCCGCAGGTCGGCGCGGTCGGCGGCATCGTCTACGACCATACCGGCGTCGGCATCCAGTACGACTTCGCCGTCTCCGACCGGCTCGGCCACACCGACCGCAACTGGCACCGCGCCGCGGACGAGTTCAATTTCCCCTATTCCTCGCAATTCCCCCACATACTCGGGGCCAACTCATCGGCGCGCCGCGCCGCGCTGCTGGACATCGGCGGGTTCGACGAGGAATACGAGTTCTATCTCGACGAGACCGACCTGTGCTGCCGGCTGATCGACGCCGGCTGGACCATACGCCAGCTCGATCACGCCTTCGTCCACCACAAGTTCCTGCCGAGCGCGATCCGCTCCGAGAACAAGATCACGCGCAAGCGCTACGCGATCCTGAAGAACAAGATCTACTTCTCCATCATCAACAATCGCGGCCATCACTCGCGGGTGGAGATCGTGGAGGACGCGCTGGCGTTCATACGCGAGCACACCCGCGACATGGTCTACAACGTCGACCACGGCAAGCTCCTGCCGGCCGACCTCGCCGAGTTCCACGCCGACGCCGACCTCGCGCTGGAGGCCGGCATGGCGCGCGGCCTTTCGGGCGCGCGTCGCCTGCCCCCGCCCGGCTTCCTCAGCCAGCCGGCCCCCTTCCTGCCCTTCCCGCGCAGCATCCCCCGGCCCGGAGCCGGGGCCTATTGCTTCGTCAGCCGGGAATATCCGCCGGGCGTGGTCGGCGGCATCGGCTCGCACATCTTCGCGCTCGCCACCACCGTCGCGGCGATGGGCCATCAGGTGCACGTCATCACCGAGAGCGAGAACCACCACCGCGTCGATTTCGAGCACGGCGTGTGGGTGCACCGGCTGGACCGCAACCTCCCGCGGGTCCACCCGCCCGCCGGCGTCGAGGTGCCGCGCTCGGCGTGGCGGCACGCCACCCGCGTGCTGGAGGAAATCCGCCGCATCGCCGCCAAGCGCCCGGTGCGCGTGGTGCACTCGCCGATCTGGGACGCCGAAGGCATCGCTGTCACCCAGAGCGGCGAATTCGCCCATGTGGTCGGCCTGCACACCACCATGCGGCAGTGGCTCGACAGCCACCCCGACAAGGCCGCCGACACCGAGTTCATGGAGCGCTTCGGCACGCCCATGCTGGCGGCCGAGGCCCGGCTGCTGCGCGAGGCCGACGCGATTCACGGCAACAGCGCCGCCATCGTCGAGGAAATCCGCGCCCGCCACGGGGTCGACCTCGCCCCGCCGCGCCTCACCATCGTGCCGCACGGGCTGATCGACGAGACCGGCCTGCCGGCGGTCCCGCCGGCCCCGCTGCCGCCCGGCGCGGTGCGGGTGCTGTTCGTCGGGCGGCTGGAACTGCGCAAGGGCGTGCAGTTCCTGCTCCCGGCGCTGGCCCGGCTCATGGCGGGCCGGCCGGGCCTCCATGTCGACATGGTCGGCGACGACAGCATCGCCGACGCGCCCGGCGGGCTCACCTTCCGGCAGGCCTTCGAGGCCGGCAACGCGCCGGAGGATGTGAAGGCACGGCTGCGCTTCCACGGCCGCACGCCGGAGGCGGACCTGCGCGGTTTCTACGCCGAGGCCGATCTCGTCGTGGTGCCCTCGCTGTTCGAGAGCTTCGGGCTGGTGCTGGTCGAGGCGATGATGCGGGGCAAGGCGACGATCGCCTCCCGCGCCGGCGGCATGGTGGAAATCGGCATCGAAGGCGAGACCACCCTGTTCGCCGAGCCGGGGGACGAGGCCTCGCTGGAGGCGGCGCTGGCCCGGCTGATCGACGATGCCGAGCTGAGGGCGCGGCTGGGCGCGGGCGGCCGCCGCCGCTATGAGGCGCGCTTCACCGCCGAGCGGATGGCGCAGGACGTGCTCCGCCTGCTGGACGAGGCCGCCGGCCGCTTCGCCGCGCGCAACCGGAAGATCGCCTCGTGACCCTGACACCCGCCCCGGCCGGGGGCCCGAACCCGGCCCGGCGCCCACGCATCGCCATCGTCTCGCCGATCATCGCCCGGCTCGACGCCATCTCCCTGACGGCGATCGAGACCGGGCGCGCCCTCGCCGAGGCGCTGGACGCGGAGGTCCGCTACTTCACCGGCCGGTCGGATTTTCCCGAGCTGAAGGCCCGGCGCGCCACCGGCCCGGTCGACCTGCTGACCGACCCGTTCTTCGTCGGCTGCGACGTGGCGGTGTTCGAGTTCGGCGTGTTCGCCCCGCTGTTCGACACGCTGCTGCTGTCGCATCCGCACCGGCGCCACATCGTGCGCTTCCACAACATCACCCCGCCCGAGCTGATGCCGCCGGCCGACCGGGAAAGCCTGACCCGGGCGTGGGAGCAGGTCCACCTGCTGCGCGAGGCCGATCTGGTCTGGGCCTGCAGCCCGGTGAACGCGCAGGTCGCCCGCGACCACGGCGTCGCGCCGGAGCGGCTGGTGCTCTCGCCGCTGGCGGTGGAGGAGCCGCCGCGCGGCACGCTGGCCGCCAAGCTCGCCCCCGGCCGCCACGCCGCGGGCGCGCCGATCGAGATGCTGTTCCTCGGCCGCATCGTCGCCTCCAAGGGCGTGCTGGACCTGGTGCAGGCGCTCGGCCGGCTGGCGCCGCGGCTGGACCGGCCGATCCGGCTGCGCATCGCCGGCAATATGGAATGGTCGCCGGCGGACTATGTCGCCCGCGTCCGCGCCGCGGTGGCCGAGAGCGGGCTCGCCGACAGCATCGAGTTCCTCGGCACCGTGACCGACGCCGAGCGCGCGGCGCTCTATGCCCGGGCGCATCTGTTCGTGCTGCCGTCCTATCACGAGGGCTTCTGCAAGCCGGTGGTGGAGGCGCTGCGGGCGGGCTGCCTGCCGGTGACCTATGACGCCTACAACCTCGCCTTCATCGCCGGCGGCCATGGCCGGCTCGCGAAGACGGGGGATGTCGAGGCGCTGGCGCAGGCCCTGTTCGACGTCCTCGCCGGGCTGGACCTTGGCGAGGCCCGCACCGATGCCGGCACCCGGTCACTGGCGGCCCATGATGCCGCGGTCGACGCCTATGTCGGCGATTTCTCGCCGGAGCAGTTCCGCCGCACCGTGGCGGAGGGCGTGCGCCGGGTGATGGCGCAGCCGGGGCGCGCCGGCGAAGGCTGAGCCCTCCCCGCGCCCCCGGCGCCGCTTGCGCCTCCACGCCCGTCTCCTTGCCGAAGCAACCAACCGCCGGCCGTCGCCGAGCCACCGGACACGAACCGCACCTGCCGGCTGAGGCGGCCCCGTGTCGACGCGATGCGCGCGATTCGACGGCAGCGCGACCGTTCTGCCTCTGGTTTTCGAACCCCCGTCATTCCCGCCGGACGGGCGCCCGGCATTTACACCGTCTCCACACAGAGCCCTTGTCTGTAGCTGTAATAAATATCAAAAACAATTCGCCTCACTCATGGCAATAATGCGACACCGACGAATCCATTTAAGTCACTGATTCAACAAGATTTCGATTTTGTAATAACTCCAAATAAATATCAGGCCCGTTTGACTGAGAGAAATCACCCAAATACTTGTCCTTGACGCAGCGAATGCGGGGGCTTCGCTGCGCCGGAACCGGCATCGCCGGGCCGGGCCTTGGATGCAGCAGCGCCCGCCGCGAGGCCGGCCGAATTGGGGATTTCATCATGACCGCGACGCCCGCCCGCCACCCCAGGTCCCACCGGACCCCGCCGCGCCGGGCGGCCCGCCGCCGCCTGCGTCTTGGCGTGTCGCTGCTCTCCCTCGCCGCGGCGGTGCCGGCGCTGGCGCAGCAGGCCGCGACGACGACGCCCGCCGGCACCAGCGCGGCGATGATCGCCACCGACCAGTACATCGCGCTCGACCCCGTCACCGTGGTCGCCACCCGCACCCCGGAAAGCTGGATCGACACCCTCGCCGGGGTCAGCGTGCTGCGGCCGGACGACATCGAGAGGCTGATGCCGGTACGCACCGCCGACCTGTTCCAGGGCATGCCGAGCGTCACCGCCATCGAGAACGGCAACTCCACCCAGACCGCCATCAACATTCGTGGCCTGCAGGATTTCGGCCGCGTCGCGGTCATCATCGACGGCGCCCGGCAGAACTTCACCCAGCTCGGCCACGGCAACGGCGCCGGCACCTTCTTCGTCGAGCCGGGGCTGATCTCGACCGTGGACGTGGTGCGCGGCCCGGTGTCGAACATCTACGGCTCCGGCGCCATCGGCGGCGTGGTGACGATGCAGACCAAGGATGCCGCCGACATCATCGCCCCCGGCCAGAGCTGGGGCATCGAGGCCAATGCCGAGGGCGGCAGCAACGGGCCGATGGGGTTCGGCTCGCTGTTCGGCGCCACCAGGGTCGGCCAGAACGTCGACCTTTTCGTCGGCGGCACCTATCGCGACCAGGGCGACTACAAGGACGGCAACGGCGACACCGTCGCCAACACCGCCTACGACACCTGGACCGGCATCGCGAAAGCGACCTTCCGCCCCGCCGACTTCCACGAGGTGAAGATCTCGGCGATGAACTATGTCAGCGACTTCACCACCAGCAGCGATTCCGCCAGCACGGCGACCCAGTACGACACCACCGTGACCAACACCACGGTGTCGGCGGCGTGGAACTACTCCAACCCCGACGACAATCTGTTCGACTGGCGTTCCAGCGTCTACTGGAACCGGGTGGACGAGGACCAGACCAAGGTCGCCGGCTCGACCAGCCTCATCACCGGCGCGATCGGCGATCCCCGCAGCTTCGTCATCGACACGGTGGGCTTCGACGCCAACAACACCTCGCGCTTCGAGGGCGCCGGCTGGGCCAACGCCATCACCTATGGCGGCGACTATTTCCACGACGATGTCGACAACACCGACGATTACGGCTTCGGCGACGGCTACAACCCCTCGGGCGAGCGCGGCGTGGGCGGCGGCTTCGTGCAGTGGAAGGGCAACTACTCCACCTGGCTGGAGGCCATCGCCGCGCTGCGCTACGACGCCTACTCCCTCAGCTCCGACGACGGCGGCACCTCCGGCGACCGGCTTTCGCCGAAATTCACCCTCGGCGTCACCCCGTGGGACTGGATCACCGTCTACGGCACCTATGCCGAAGGCTACCGCGCGCCGTCGGTCACCGAGGCGCTGATCTCCGGCTCGCACCCCGCCTTCTTCACCGGCGGCTCCGCCCCGTTCGCCTTCGTGCCCAATCCCGGGCTGCAGGCGGAAGTCGGCAAGAACAAGGAAATCGGCGTCAACATCAAGAAGGACGACCTGTTCGTCAGCGGCGACAGGCTGCGCATCAAGGCGAGCTACTACCAGAACGATGTCGACAACTACATCGAGCTGGTGACCTATGGCGATCCCGCCTGCATCTATTCGGTGCGCGGGCGCTGCGTCGCCTATAACGGCTACTCCCTCGCGCAGTACCAGAATGTCGAGGAGGCGCGGCTGCGCGGCTTCGAGTTCGAGGGCACCTATGATGCCCGGCGCTGGTTCCTCGGCCTGTCCGGCCAGACCACGGACGGCGAGGTCACCGCGGGCGCGGATGCCGGCCAGCCGCTCTCCACCGTGCCGCCGGACCAGATCACCACCACGCTCGGCTTCCGCTTCCTCGACGAGCGGCTCACCATCGCCGCCCGCTGGACCGCGGTCGCCGCCGTCACCGCCTCCGACCTGCCGGACAATGCGGTCTACGACCCCACGCCGAGCTTCAACCTCGTCAGCCTCTATGCCGGCTACCAGTGGAACCCGGACACGCTGCTGCGGCTCTCCGTGGAAAACCTGCTCGACGAGCAATATACCCAATACCAGACCTTCCTGCCCAGCGCCGGCCTGACGGTGAAGGCGGGCATCACCGTGCGCTTCGGCGGCGGGGTGGCGAGCGCCCAGCCGCTGATCACCAAGTAACCGACGGAAACCGGCCGCCCCGGCGGCTCCGGCGGGGCTCCGCCGCCCCTCGGCACCAGCGGTCCGCGGCGCCGGTCCGCGGGCCACACGCCGCACCGACACGAAAGAAGCCGACACATGACGATTGCCGCCGAACCCGCCGCCTCCCGCGCCCGCCGCCTGCGCAACGCCTCCCACGAGGCGCATGAACGGGTCGACGCCGCGGTCATGGCCGCTGCGCCCTTCGCGAGCCGCCACCGCTACGCCGGCTTCCTGCGCTTCCAGCACCGGCTGCACCGCCGGGTGGAGGCGCTCTATGCCGATGCCGCGCTGGCCGCGCATCTGCCCGGCCTTGCCGCCCGCTCCCGCCTCGCGGCGCTGGAGCAGGATTTCGCCGATCTCGGCCTCGACCTGCCCCCCGCGGCGGAAGCCGTGGCGCTGCCGCTGCCGGAAGCGCTCGGCTGGCTCTATGTGGTGGAGGGCTCCAACATGGGCGCCGCGCTCCTCGCCCGCGAGGCCGCGGGCCTCGGCCTCGACGAGGGCTTCGGCGCCCGCCATCTCGCCGGCCACGCCGAAGGGCGCGGCCTGCACTGGCGCCGCTTCACCGCCGCGCTGGACGCGGTCGCGCTCTCGGCGGAAGAGGAGGCCCGGGCCGAAGCCGCCGCCCGCGCCGCCTTCGCCCATGTGCTGGAGCTGGTGCGGCTGGAGCTGGCGGGCGAGGAACTCGGCGGCTGAGCCCCTCTCTCCCGACGTCGAGCCCCGGCCGCGGGCAAGACGCCGGGCCGGCGGCCCGCCTCATCCCTCCAGCCCCTGCGGCAGCAGGAAAGGCGAGGCCGGCGCCCAGCCGATGCGGGCGCGCACCCCATAGAGCGCGGCGATCCCCGCATCGGTCATCACCTCCGCCGGGGTGCCGCGCGCCGCCACCCGGCCCGCCTGCAGCGCCACGATCTCGTCCGCCGCCATCGCCGCGAGGTTGAGGTCGTGCAGCACGGCGAGCACCCCCACCCCTTCCGCCGCGATCTCCCGCATCAGCCGCACCACCTGCACCTGGTGGGCGAGGTCGAGGCTCGCGGTCGGCTCGTCGAGCAGCAGATAGCCCGGCCGCGCGCCGTGTTCGAGCTGGAGCAGCGCCCGGGCGAGCTGCACCCGCTGCATCTCCCCTCCCGATAGCCGCTCATAGAGCCCCGCTCCCCGGCCGGCGAGGCCGACCCGGGCCAGCAGCCGCGCGACCCGCTCCGCCGTGGTGCGGCCGGGCGGCGCGCCGAGCGCGACCACCTCGGCGAGGGTGAAGGGAAAGGCCACCTGCGCCGCCTGCGGCAGCACCGCCCGCCGCCGCGCCAGCGCCGCGGGCGGGAGGCGGAAGATGTCCCCGCCGTCGAGGCTCACCCGGCCCTCCTGCGGGCGGATCTCGCCGGCCAGCACCTTGAGCAGGCTCGACTTGCCGGCCCCGTTCGGGCCGATCAGCACGCTGACCCGGCCCGGCGCCAGCGCGACGCCGGCCCCCTCCAGCAGCCGCCGGCCGTTGCGGCGCAGCCCGATGCCCTGCGCCACATAGCCGGCGCCCTCCTCCATCTCCGCCACCCCGCTCATCCAAACAGCGCCGCCCGGCGGCGCAGCAGCAGGGCGAGGAAGAACGGCGCGCCGAACGCGGCGGTCACCACGCCGAGCGGCAGCTCGGCCGGCGCCACCAGTGTGCGCGCCGCCACATCCGCCCCCAGCAGCAGCGCGCCGCCGAGCAGCGCGCTCGCCGGCAGCAGGGCGCGGTGGCCGGGCCCCATCATCATCCGCACCAGATGCGGCACCACCAGCCCGACGAAGCCGATCACCCCCGCCATCGCCACCGCCGCCCCCACCGCGGCGGCGACGCCGGCAATGGCGAGGCGCTTGGTGCGCTGCACGTCGACGCCGATATGGAAGGCCTCGGCCTCGCCCAGCGCCAGCGCGTCGAGCGGCCGCGCCAGCGGCAGGGCGGCGGCCAGCATGAACAGCAGGAAGGGCAGCCCCGCCGCGACCTTGGCCCAGGTCGCGCCGCCGAGGCTGCCGAAGGTCCAGAAGGTGAAGTCGCGCAATTGCTGGTCGGAGGCGAGGAACACCATCACCCCGGTGCCCGCCCCGCTCAGCGCGCCGACCGCGATGCCGGCGAACAGCAGGGTGGCGACCGAGGTGCGCCCGTCCCGCGTCGCGATGGCGTAGAGCGCGAAGGTGGCCGCCAGCGCGCCGAGAAAGGCGCAGGCCGGCAGGCCGGCGCCGGCAAGGGCCGCCGGCAGATGCGCCGCGGCCAGCCCGTCGAGCACCGGCGCACCGAGCACGATCCACATCACCGCCGCCAGCGCCGCGCCGTTGGAAACCCCGATCAGCGCCGGGTCGGCCAGCGGGTTGCGGAACAGGCCCTGCATCACCGCCCCGCCCAGCGCGATCGCCGCCCCCACCAGCGCCCCGAGCAGGGTGCGCGGCAGACGGATGTCGAGCACGATCACCGCGTCGCGCACCCCGGCGAGCGAAGCGCCGCGCAGCGCCGCCGCCAGCACCTCCAGCACCCGCCCGGCGGGAAGCGTGACCGGCCCGATGGCGAGCGAGGCCAGCACCGCGAGCCCCAGCAGGCCGGCGCAGGCGGCAAGCCCGGCGCGCGGGCCCACCCGCCGGCCGCCGGCCGGGGCCTTCGCCACGGCAAGGCTCATCGCGGGAACCTCATGGCGGGGACCTCATGGCGGGGGACCTCACCCCGGCGATCCCGCCGGTGCGGCAATCGCGGGGCGGTCGGCCGGCGGGGTGGCCGCGGCATTGGCCGGGCGGGTCCAGCCATGGGCCGGCAGGGCCGGAAGGTCGAGTTCGGGATAGACCAGCGCCATCAGGTCGCGCGCCGCCTGCGGGGTGCGCGGGCCGAAATTGAGGGCATAGCCGCCGTCGACGCGGAAGATGCGCCCCTCCTTCACCGCCGGTGTGCCGGCAAAGCCCGGCAGTGCCGCAAGCGCCGCGTCGGTGAGGCCGTGGCCGCGGTCGGCCATCAGGATCAGCGCGTCCGGCGCGGCGGCCATCAGCGCCTCGTCCACCGCCGGCTTGTAGCCGGTGAGCCCGGACATGGCGTTGACGATGCCGGCGAGGTGAAACAGCGCATCCGCGCTGCTGCCGGCGCCGCCGACCACCGGCGCCGCGCCGGTGGCGGAGAGGATGAAGGCGGCCCGGCGTGGCGTCACGATCCGCTCCCGCAGCGCCGCCAGCGCGGCGAAGTCGCGCCCGACCGCGCCCGCAACCTCTTCGCCGCGCGCGGGCACCCCCATCAGCGCGGCGACGCGGCGGATATTGGCCAGCACCGCCTCGGGCGTGCGCGCCTCCGGCAGGGTCTCGAACGGAACCGAGGCACCCTTCAGCACCGCCACCACATCCGGCGGGCCGGCGCCCTGCTGCGCCAGGATGAGGGTCGGCCCGACCGAGAGCACGCCCTCGGCCGAGAGCGCGCGGATGTAGCCGACATTGGGCCGGGTCGCGAGCGCGGCCGGCGGGTAGGTGCTGGAGACGTCCACCGCCACCACCCGCTCCTCCAGCCCGAGCGCGTAGAGGATTTCCGTGGTCGCCCCGCCGATGGAGACGACGCGGGCGCGCACCGCCTCCGGCAGGGCCTCGCCCGCCTCGCCCGCCGCGCACGGGCCGGCGGACGCCACGAAGGGCAGGACCAGGAACAGGGCCGCGAGGCCAGCCGGCAGGGCACGGCGGAGGCGGTTCAGACGCTGCATGATGTCGACACCTTTCACCCGCCCCGATGACTGGTGCTGTGCTGGACCCCGCGCGGCATGGCGTCAAGATAGACCGGGTTCAGGTCGATCACTTCCGAAAGAACTGTGCTTCCCATGCCATTTTATTGAATTGTTCCATTTAAGGACTGTGCGCGTTACTTTCGCACCTCGGCGCTGGCGGCCTGGTCCGGCTCCGGCTATGGCTTGCGGCGCCAGCCCGGAAGGAACCGCCGCCATGGACATGCCCGCCGCCCCCGCACCTTCGCCCGCCCCCGCCCGGCGGGAGATCTTCGGCCACCTGCCGGACGGCGAGGCGGTCGAGCGCGTCCGGCTCCGCGGGGCGGACGGCTTCGAGGCCGCGATCATCACCTATGGCGCGGCGGTGCAGGCCCTCCTCGTGCCCGACCGCGCCGGCCACCCGGCCGACGTGGTGCTGGGCCATGACGAACTGGCGCCCTATGTCGAGACCCGCCGCTTCTTCGGCGCCACCATCGGGCGCTACGCCAACCGCATCGCCGGCGGCGGCTTCACGCTGGACGGCGCCCGCTACACGCTCGCCGCCAATAACGGCCCGAACGCGCTGCATGGCGGCATCGAAGGGTTCGACCGCAAGAACTGGCAGGTCGTCGCGGCCGATGCCGGTGCGGTGACGCTGTCCTGCCTCAGCCCGGATGGCGAGGAGGGCTTTCCCGGCACGGTGACGGCCCGCCTCACCTACGCCCTCACCGGGCCGCGCGAGCTCACGCTTTCCTTCGAGGCGACCACCGACCGGGCCACGGTGGTGAACCTCACCCATCACGGCTTCTTCAACCTCGCCGGGGTCGAGGCCGGCGGCGACGTGCTGGACCACGTGCTGACGCTGCCGGCGGCGCATTACCTGCCGGTCGACGCCACCGCGATTCCGCTGGCGGGCCCCGCTCCAGTGGCCGGCACGCCGTTCGACTTCCGCAGCCCGACCCCGATCGGCGCCCGCATCCGCGATGATCACGAGCAGGTGCGGCTCGGCCGCGGCTATGACCACAACTGGTGCCTCGGCGAGGGCCGCGCCGCCGCGCCGGTGCTGGCGGCCCGGGTGGAGCATCCCGGCTCCGGCCGGGTGATGGAGCTTCTCACCGACCAGCCCGGCCTGCAGTTCTATTCCGGCAATTTTCTTGATGGCACCGCCGTGGGCAAGTTCGGCCGGCTGCACCGCCAGTCCGACGCCTTCTGCCTCGAGCCGCAGTTCTGGCCGGACACCCCGAACCGGCCGGACTTCCCCTCCTGCCGGCTGGAGCCGGGCGAGGTGTGGCGGCACGTCTCGGTCTACCGTTTCTCGGCGGTGTAGCGGGGCGGCGGCGCGTTCGGCGCGGGCGGGGGACGCCGGCCGTCAGGCGGTCCCCTCCTCTGTGCCGCCGACCGGCAGCAGCTTCCCGGCATGGCCCGGCGGCAGCGCCCCACGCGCCAGCCATTCCAGCGCCAGCGGCCACAGCGTCGGCCGGAACCGCTCGTGGAAGAAGGCGAAGTGACCGATCGCGGTCTCCCCCACCTCCGCCGGGGCAAGGCGCAGATGGGTGCGGGGGCAGCCGGTGAAATAGCCGAGCAGCCGCTCGGTGGCGGCGATGGTGCCGAAGGGATCGTCCGTGAGGCTGATGGCCAGCAGCGGCGCGCGCAGCGCGGCGAAGCGTGCCGGCAGCGCCGCCGCGGCCGCCGGGTCGTGACGGCGCAGGCTGGCCTCGAACCGCCCGCCCATGCGGCTCCAGTCGCGGGCGACCCCGGCGGGCGTGTCCTCCATCCAGCCGAGCCGGCGCGCCGGCACATAGCCGAACAGCGCGGCGAGGGCGGGCATGGCGACATGCCATTTCAGGTACATGGCGCGCCGCGCCGCCGGGTCGTAATCGCGCCAATGGGCGAATTGCGAGCCCACCGTGACGATGCGCGACACCGCCACGGCCGAAGGCGCCAGCCCCACCGCGAAGCCGCCGATGGAATGGGCCACCACATGCAGCGCCCGCCCGAGGCCGCGCGCCGCGGCGAAGCCGAGCGCGGCGTCGAGGTCCTGCTCGCCCCAGTCGACCCAGCCGGCGTGGAAGTCGCGCAGCCGGGCCGGGCGCGACTCGCCGATGCCGCGATAATCGAAGGTCAGCACGTCGAAGCCGTGATCGGCGAGCCAGCCGGCGAAGCGGGCGTAATAGCGCGCCCGCACCGAGGTGGCGGGGGCGATGACGACGATGGGTCGGCTGGCGCCGGGCTGCTCACACAGCGTGGCGCCGAGCCGGTAGCCGTCGGCGGCGCGAAGACGCACCGGCACGCCGGCTGTCCGCCCGCCCTCGCCCGCCTGCTCCGCCATTGCGCCTTCCCCCTCCACCGGCCGCCACCCGCGGACCCTCTGCCGGCCGCACGGCCCGCGCCTCGCGCCTCGCGCCTCGCGCCGAACCATGCCGCCGCCGCGCGCGGGTGTCGACGCGCCTGGCAGAGTCAGCGGGATGGTTCGAGCAGGTTGAGCCGCACAAGACTTTGGGCGGTGGCGAGGATGGCCTCCTCGGGTGCGCGCGGCTGCCAGCCCAGCCTCCGTCTCGCCTTGTCGCTGCTCGACCGCCGGGGGTGCGCGGCAGCCGGCGCGGAGGCCGCGCGACGAGGCACCTTCACGGCGGCTTCGCCGAGGTGCTCGCGCAAGAGGGTGGCGACTCCCAGCAGCGACAGCGGTTCGCCGCTGACGGCGATGAAACGCTCGCCCGCCGCGCACGGCTCCACCATGGCCCGCAGGTGCAGGTCGGCGACGTCGCGCACGTCCACCACGCCGAACCACATATCCGGCAGTTCGGGCGGAAAGGCCCCGTCGAGCAATCCCTTGACGATCTGAACCGACGCCGAGAGCTGAGGGCCGAGCACGGGGCCGAAAATGCCGGTCGGATTGACCACGCTCAGTTCCGGCGCTCCGCTCGCCGTGACGAAGTCCCACGCCGCGCGCTCCGCCACGACCTTCGACAGGATGTAGGGCTGGTTCGGTGCCTCGATCGGGGTCCAGTCCGCCTCCGTATGGACATGGCCCGCCGGCGCGGAACCATAGCCGACGGCGGCAAAGGACGACGTCAGGACGACGCGTTTAACACCGGCCTGACGCGCCGCCCGAAGCACGCGCAGCGTTCCCTCGCGTGCCGGCACGATCAGTTCGTCCGGGTTGGCCGGCTGGACCGGAGGGAAGGGCGATGCCGTGTGCAGGACATGGTCGCAGCCGGCGGCGGCCTCGGCCCACCCTTCGTCACTCCCCAGATCCGCAGCGTGGAAGGTGAGCCCGGGCGTGGTGTCGGCCCCGGCCGCCGCAAGCGTGGAGCGGACGTCGCTCTCCTTGTCGAGATTCCTCAGCGTCGCGCGCACCTCATGTCCCGCCGCCAACGCCGCCAGAATGCAATGACCGCCAAGGAAGCCCGAGCCACCCGTAACAAGAACCTTGCTCATCCGATCGTCATGCCTTCACATTTCGTCCGTTGCGCAGTGTGCGGCTTGTAGCGAGCCTGACAAGCAGGATGGATTTTCTGAGGTAGTATGGAAATGCAGACTGTAGAACCGCGCAGCTATGGCAAGGATTGCGAGGACTGTACGGGGCCGGAGCGCATCGACGTCCTGCGGTTCCAGCGCGCCATCAGGGCCATTACGGGAAAATGGAAGATCGAGATCGTCTGCAGCCTGGTCGGCGGGCCAATGCGGTTCGGCGAACTGCGTCGCGCGCTGCCGGGCGTGACCCAGCACATGCTGACCGCGCAGCTGCGCACGCTCGAACACGACGGCATCGTCATCCGCACCGTCTATGCCGAGATGCCTCCCCGCGTGGACTACGCGCTGTCGCGGGCCGGCATCGAGCTTATGCCGACCTTTGCCGCCTTGCGTGACTGGGCGTTGCGCTATGAGCACCAGCTCCCGGACTGATGCTGGCAAGGCAATGCATCAGGCCCGCGGCTGACGTCGACGGCGCACGGCGACGGGTGCGGCGGGCGGGCGCGGCGGGCGGCCGGCTCAGTCCGCCGGCGGGATGTGGGGCACGGCGGCGATGTCCGGCGCCGCCCCGCCGCCGCCGCACAGCCGGACCCCGCAGCCGCCACCCTCGTCCGCCAGCAGCCGGATGCCCGCCGCCTCGAAGGTGCGCACCAGCACGCTCTCGGTCGCGCGGTGCAGCGCGTGGCGGCCGACCTCGAAGTCGCGGATGGTGCTGCGCGAGACCCCCGCCGCCGAGGCGAGCTGGTCCTGGGTCCAGTCGAGGAAACCGCGGGCGGCGCGGCACTGCGCAGGAGAGAGAACCATGCGATTTTGGCCTTGCTCGATCCGGCCATATTCAACCATAATGGGCGAAATCGATCAACCTGGGTAAATTCGCCGCGCGCATCAGAGGGAGCACACCGCCCGAATGCCGACCAGCACGCACCTCCTGCTGCTCGTCCTCGTGCTTCCCTTCGGCGGCAGTCTTGCGGCCGCCTTTCTGCCGACCCACGCCCGCACCGCCGCGGCGCTGATGGCGGGCCTCGTCGGCCTCGCCGGCACCATCGCCGTGGTGCTGCTCTACCCCCACGCCGCCGAGGGCGCGCTGCGCCTCAAGGTGGAATGGCTGCCGAGTCTGGGGCTCACCTTCTCGCTGCGGCTGGACGGGCTGAGCTGGCTGTTCGCCGGCCTCGTCTACGGCATCGGCATGCTGGTGGCGCTGTATGCCCGCTACTACATGTCGGAAGAAGACCCGGTGCCCCGCTTCTTCTCGTTCCTGCTCGCCTTCATGGGGGCGATGGCCGGGGTCGTGCTGTCGGGCAACCTCATCCAGATCGTGTTCTTCTGGGAGCTGACCAGCCTCTTCTCCTTCCTGCTGATCGGCTACTGGCACCAGAACGCGGCGGCGCGCGACGGGGCGCGTATGGCGCTCACCGTCACCGGCACCGGCGGGCTGTGCCTGTTCGTCGGCGTGGTGCTGCTCGGCCACATCGTCGGCAGCTACGACCTCGACGTGGTGCTGACCTCCGGGGCGCTGATCGCCGCGCACCCGCTCTACGGGCCGGCGCTGGCGCTGATCCTGCTCGGCGCCTTCACCAAGTCGGCGCAGGTGCCGTTCCATTTCTGGCTGCCCAACGCCATGACGGCGCCGACCCCGGTCTCGGCCTATCTGCATTCGGCGACGATGGTGAAGGCCGGGGTGTTCCTGCTGATGCGGCTGTGGCCGGCGCTGGCGGGCACCGACGTGTGGTTCTACGCGGTGGTGCCGGTGGGGCTGGCGACGCTGGTGTTCGGCGCCTTCGCCGCCATCTTCCAGCAGGACCTCAAGGGGCTGCTGGCCTATTCCACCATCAGCCATCTCGGCCTCATCACCCTGCTGCTCGGCCTCGGCAGCCCGCTGGCGGCGGTGGCGGCGATCTTCCACACCATCAACCACGCCACCTTCAAGGCCTCGCTGTTCATGGCGGCGGGCATCATCGACCACGAGACCGGCACCCGCGACCTGCGCAGGCTGAGCGGGCTCTACCCCTTCATGCCGGTGACGGCGCGGCTCGCCATGGTGGCGGCGGCGGCGATGGCCGGGGTGCCGCTGCTGAACGGCTTCCTCTCCAAGGAGATGTTCTTCGCCGAGACGGCGGAGAATCACACCGGCTCGCTGCTGGACGATTCGCTGCCCTATTTCGCCACCATCGCCGGGGTGTTCTCGGTCGCCTATTCGCTGCGCTTCATCCTCGGCGCCTTCTTCGGCCCGCCGCCGAAAGACCTGCCCCGCACCCCGCACGAGCCGCCGCACTGGATGCGGTTTCCCATCGAGGTGCTGGTGCTGATCTGCATCGTGGTGGGCGTGGTGCCGAGCTGGACCGTCGGCCCGGTGCTGGCGGACGCCGCCCGCGCCGTGGTGGGGCCGAGCCTGCCCTATTACAGCCTCGCGGTCTGGCACGGCTTCACGCTGGCGCTGGCCATGAGCATCGTGGCCGTGGTCGGCGGCATCTTCCTCTACGTGCTGCTGCGCGACTATCTCGACACCGGCATGGAAGGGCCGCCGCTGCTGCGCCGGCTCAGGGGCCAGCGCATCTTCGAGAAGGTGCTGGTCACCGTGTCGTGGCGCTGGGCCCGCGCGCTGGAGCGCTGGTTCGGCTCGCGCCGGCTCCAGCCCCAGCTCCGGGTGCTGGTGGCGGTGACGCTGCTGGCCGGCGCCCTGCCCTTCCTGCTCCACGGCGCCGCCGCGCCGGGCCCGCAGGCCGGCACCCCGCTCGACCCTGCCTTCGCCGCCGTGTGGGCGGTGGGCATCGTCTGCTCCATCGCCGCGGCCTATACCGCGAAGTTCCACCGCCTCGCGGCGCTGGTGCTCATCGGCATCGCCGGCCTCGTCACCTGCGTCACCTTCGTGTGGCTGTCGGCGCCGGACCTCGCGGTGACCCAGCTTCTCGTCGAGATCGTCACCACCGTGCTGCTGCTGCTGGGCCTGCGCTGGCTGCCGCAGCGCCAGGAGCCGGTCTATGGCGAGGGAACCCCGCTGAAGGTGCGGCTGCGCCGCGCGGCCGACTTCGTGCTCGCGCTGCTGGTGGGCGGCGGCATGGCGACCCTCTCCTATCTCGTCATGACCCGCCCGCTGCCCGACAGCGTGTCCCGCTTCTTCGTCGAGCGGGCCTATACCGAAGGCGGCGGCACCAACATCGTCAACGTCATCCTGGTGGATTTCCGCGCCTTCGACACCCAGGGCGAGATCGCGGTGCTGTGCATCGTGGCGCTGACGGTGTTCGCGCTGCTGCGCCGCTTCCGCCCCGCCGCCGAGACGGTGGAGCGGCCGCGCCAGCAGAAGCTGCAGAACGCCTATGACGCCGCCGCGCCGGAACGGCAGGTGGGCGACACCATGGCGGACTACATGTTCGTGCCCGGCCTCATCATGCACTGGATGTTCCCGGTGGTGGTGGTGCTGGCGGTGTATCTGTTCATGCGCGGCCACGACCTGCCGGGCGGCGGCTTCGCCGCCGGCGTCACCCTCTCCATCGCCTTCGTGATGCAGTACATCGCCGCCGGCACCCGCTGGGTGGAGGACCATCTGCGCGTGCTGCCGCTGCGCTGGATGGGGCTCGGCCTGCTCACCGCGCTGGCGACCGGCGCCGGCGCCTGGGCGTTCGGCGCGCCCTTCCTCACCTCGCACCACCAGTATGTGTACCTGCCGCTGGTCGGCAAGGTGCCGGCGGCGACCGCGCTGCTGTTCGATCTCGGCGTGTTCGCGCTGGTGGTGGGCGCCACCGTGCTGATCCTCATCGCCCTCGCCCACCAGTCGCTGCGGCGAGCCCGGGTGCGCGAGGAGGCGGCGCGGGAGGAGAGCGCCGCGCCCGCCCCGCTGCCTCCGGTCGCCGCCGACCTGCAGACCGTGGGAGAGGCGTGATGGAACTCGTCCTCGCCGCCGGCATCGGCGTGCTCGCGGCCTCGGGGGTCTGGCTGGTGCTGCGCCCGCGCACCTACCAGCTCATCATCGGCCTCGCCCTGCTGTCCTATGCGGTGAACCTGTTCATCTTCGCCATGGGCCGGCTGCGGGTGGACGCGGCGCCGATCCTGCGCCCGGGCGAGGTCGGCGACCCCGCCGCTTTCGCCGACCCGCTGCCGCAGGCGCTGGTGCTGACCGCCATCGTCATCGGCTTCGCCATGACCGCCCTCTATCTCGTCGTGCTGCTGGCCTCGCGCGGCCTCACCGGTACCGACCATGTCGACGGGCGGGACGAATGAGCGCGCCGGTCGATCACCTCGTCATCGCCCCGGTGCTGCTGCCCATCGCGGTGGGCGCGCTGATGCTGCTGTTCAACGAGAAGCGGCGGCGGCTCAAGGCCGGCCTCAGCGTCGCCACCACCTTCGCGCTGCTGGCGATGGCGGTGGCGCTGCTGCTGCAGGCCATGGTCCCCGCGCCGGACGGCGACGCCCCGGTGATCGTGTATCCCCTCGGCAACTGGCCGGCGCCCTTCGGCATCGTGCTGGTGGCCGACCGGCTCTCGGCGCTGATGCTGGTGCTGAACGCGGTGCTGGGCTGCGCCACGCTGCTGTTCGCGCTGGCGCGCTGGCACAAGATGGGGCCGCGCTTCCACACCCTGTTCCTCATGCAGCTCGCCGGGCTGAACGGGGCCTTCCTCACCGGCGACCTGTTCAACCTGTTCGTGTTCTTCGAGGTGCTGCTGGCGGCGTCCTATGCGCTGCTGCTGCACGGCTCGGGCACGGTGCGGGTGCGCGCCAGCCTGCACTACATCCCCATCAATCTCGTCGCCTCCTCGCTGTTCCTGGTGGGGGTGGCGCTGATCTACGGCGTCACCGGCACGCTGAACATGGCCGACCTCGCCCGGCTGATCCCCGCCGTGCCGCCGCAGGACCGCATGCTGCTGGAGACCGGCGCGGCGGTGCTGGGCATCGCCTTCCTCATCAAGGCGGGAATGTGGCCGCTCGGCTTCTGGCTGCCCACCACCTATGCCGCCGCCTGCGCCCCCATCGCGGCGATGTTCGCCATCCTCAGCAAGCTCGGCATCTATGTGGTGGTGCGGCTGTTCCTGCTGTTCTTCGGCGAGGATGCCGGCGCCTCGGCCGGGTTCGGCGGGGACTGGCTGTTCTATGGCGGGCTGGCGACGCTGACCTTCGGCGGCATCGGCGCGCTGGCCTCGCAGTCCATGCCGCGGCTGGCGGGCTATTGCGTGCTGGTGTCCTCCGGCACGATTCTGACCGCGGTGGGCACCGGCAACAGCGCGGTGATCTCCGGCGCGCTCTACTACCTCGTCAGCTCCACGCTGGCGGCGGCGGCGTTCTTCCTGCTGATCGAGATGATCGAGCGCGGTCGCGAGGCGGGTGCCGACGTGCTCGCCGTCACCATGGAGGTGTTCGGCGACCCGGAGGAGGATGTCGAGGACGAGGACGAGGTCGGCGTCGCCATTCCCGGCACCATCGCGGTGCTGGGCGGGGCCTTCGTCGCCTGCACCGTGCTGTTCGCCGGGCTGCCGCCGCTCTCCGGCTTCATCGCCAAGTTCGCCATGCTCTCGGCGCTGGTGAACGAGGCGGGCGGCGTGCCGCCGGCGCACTGGGTGTTCATCGGCCTGCTGATGGCCACCGGCCTCGCCTCGCTGATCGCGATGACCCGCACCGGCATCCGCGCGCTGTGGGCGCCGCAGGAGAGCGAGATCCCCAGCGTGCGGGCGGTGGAGCTGGGCCCGGTGCTGGTGCTGATCGCGCTGTGCGCGGCGCTCACCGTGCTCGGCGGGCCGGCGATGGAATATATGGAGGTCACCGCGCAGCAGCTCTACTGGCCGCAGGAATATGCCCGCGACGTGCTCGCCGGCAGCGCCGCGCCGGCCGCCACCGCCCCGGTCCCCGGCGCGCCGGTGCCTGTGCCCGCCGCTCCGCCCGCCGTGCCGGGAGGCTCGTGAGATGCGGCGCGCCCTGTTCCCGTTTCCCCGCCTGTTCCTGGCGCTGTGGGCGCTGTGGCTGCTGCTGAACCAGAGCCTCTCCACCGGCCAGCTCCTGCTCGGGGCGGTGGTGGCCTATGGCGCCGCCTGGGCGATGGCCGCGCTCGACCCGCCGGCGGCCCGGCCGAAGGCGCCGCGCGCGGTGCTGCTGCTGCTCGGGCGGGTGCTGGTGGATGTGGTGCGTTCCAACATCGCGGTGGGCCGCATCATCCTCGGCCGCGGCCGCCGCGACCGCGCCACCGGCCTGATGACGGTGCATCTCGACCTCACCGACCGCTACGGCCTTGCCGTGCTCAGCATCATCCTCACCGCCACGCCCGGCACGCTGTGGCTGAACCACGATCCCGCCCGCAACGAGCTGCTGCTGCACGTGCTCGACTTCGTCGACGAGGGCGAATGGACCGACATCATCAAGAACCGCTACGAGCGGCTGCTGATCGAGATCTTCCAATGAGCGCGGACGCGGCGAACCTCTTCCTCCATGGCTGCCTGACCCTGGCGATGCTGGTGCTGGCGAGCGCGATGGCGCTGGCGAGCTGGCGGCTGATCCGCGGCCCGCGGGCGCAGGACCGCATCCTCGCGCTCGACACCTTCTACGTCACCGCCATGCTGCTGCTGCTGGTGTTCGGCATCCGCAGCGGAACGACGATCTATTTCGAGGCGGCGCTGGTGGTGGCGATGCTCGGCTTCGTCAGCACGGTGGCGCTGGCGAAGTTCCTGATGCGCGGCGAGGTGATCGAATGAGCGGCATGATCCTGCTTCCGGCCTGGGCGGCGGTGCTGGTCGGGCTGCTGGCGCTGGCGGGCGCGGCGGTGACGCTGGTCGGCACGCTGGGCCTCGTCCGGCTACCGGACTTCTATTCCCGCGCCCACGCCCCCTCGCTGGGCGCGACGGTCGGGACGGTGCTGCTGGTCGCCGCCTCGATGGTGGCCTTCACCGCGCTGAACGGCCGCCCCTCGGTGCACGAGCTGCTGATCGCGCTGTTCATCACCGTCACCACGCCGGCGCCGCTGATGATGCTGGCCCGCGCCACGCTCTACCGCGAGCGGATCGAGAGCAGCGGCGGCAAGGAGTAGGCGCCGGGCTCACGCCTCCCACGACGCGCCGTCGCCGAAGCTGCGGCGCAGGCTCTCCGTCAGCGCGGCGAGCTTGGCCGAGGCGCCGCGGGCGCGGGGATAGGCGATGTGCAGCTCGGCGCCTTCGGCCTCGACCCCGAGCCGCACCGGCGCCAGCGCGCCGCTGCGCAGTTCGGCCTGCACGAAGAAGGTGGGCAGAAGGGCGAGCCCGAGCCCCGCCAGGGCGGCGTCGCGCATGACGATGCCGTTGTTGACCCGCAACCGCGCCTTCGGCCGCACCACGGTCCACCCGTCCTCCCCGGCGAAGCGCCAGTCGGCCTCGCGGTTGAAATAGAGGATGCCGCGATGCTCGCGCAGCTCCTCCACCCGCGCGGGCGTGCCGTGGGCGGCGAAATAGGCCGGCGCGCCGACCAGCAGCCGCCGGGTGGTGGCGAGGCGCCGCGCGACCAGCCGGCTGTCGGCGATGGGGCCGTGGCGCACCACAGCGTCGAACCCGTCGGCGGCGGCGTCCACGAAGCGGTCGTCGAGGTCGAGGGTCAGCTCGATGCCGGGATGATCGGCGAGGAAGCGGTAGAGCGCCGGCCCGAGATGCAGCAGCCCGAACCCGACCGGCGCCGAAAGGCGCAGCGGCCCGACCAGCGTCTGCCGCCGCTCCGCCAGCTCGGCGCGGGATTCCGCCACCTCGTGCAGGATGGTACGGGCGCGGGGCAGGAAACGGTGGCCGTCCTCGGTCAGCGCCAGCCGCCGCGTGGTGCGCTGCACCAGCCGCGCGTCGAGCCCGCGCTCCAGATCGGCGAGGCGTTCGCTGACGACCGACTTGGCGAGGCCGAGCCGCCGCGCGGCTTCGCTGATGGAGCCGGCATCGGCGATGGCGAGGAAGGCGGCGATGCCGTCCAGCTTCATGTCGTTCGGCTTCGTCATGGTTCGGATTCGCCATTGTTCGGCCTGGCCGGAAACCGGTTTCGGCTTTCGCCGGCTAGTGCGGACGATGATCCGCCCGCACCTTCCTGTCCAGAGCCGCCCCTTCACCCGCGGCCTTGGGGGTTACACCGATGCGCCGTCCGCTCCTTTCCCTGATCGCCGCCCTGCTGGGCACCGCGCCGGCTGCGGCGCAGGTCGTTCCCTTTCCCGCCACCTTCGTGACGCGGGAGGTCGCCACCAACGACACCACGCTCCATGTCCGCATCGGCGGCGTCGGGCCGGCGGTGGTGCTGCTGCACGGCTATGGCGAGACCGGCGACATGTGGGCGCCGCTGGCGGCGGATCTGGCGCGCGACCACATGGTGATCGTGCCGGATCTGCGGGGCATGGGCCTCTCCGCCCAGCCCGCCGGCGGCTACGACAAGAAGACCCAGGGCCGCGACATCGCCGGCCTGCTCGACGGGCTCGGCGTCGCCCGCACCGATCTCGTGACCCACGACATCGGCAACATGGTGGGCTATGCCTTCGCCGCCGCCTATCCCGACCGCGTCACCCGCTTCGTGCTGATGGACGCGCCGCTGCCCGGCATCGGGCCGTGGGAGGAGATCCTCAAGAACCCGCTGCTGTGGCATTTCCGGTTCGGCGGGCCGGACATGGAGCGGCTGGTCGCCGGCCGCGAGCGCATCTATCTCGACCGGTTCTGGAACGAGTTTTCAGCGACCCCGGCGCGGTTCAGCGAGGCCTCGCGGCAGCACTACGCCGCGCTCTATGCCCGGCCCGGCGCCATGCACGCCGGCTTCGCCCAGTTCGCCGCGTTCGATCAGGACGCGGTCGACAACACGGCGTTCGCCGCCGCGGGCAAGCTGACCATGCCGGTGCTGGCGATCGGCGGCGAGAAATCCTTCGGCCCGACCATGGCGGTGGTGATGGGCTTCGTCGCGACCGACGTGCACGAGGCGGTGGTGCCGGATGCCGGCCACTGGCTGATGGAGGAGCAGCCCGAGGCCACGGTGAAGCTGGTCCGCGCCTTTCTCGACGCGAAATAAGGCCGGAGCCGGCGCGGCCGGCGGGCCACCGCCGCCGCATCCACCGGCCTTCGCAGCGACCCGCGGGCGCCGTCCCGCGGCCACCGCGCGCCGCGCCTCGGCAGGAAGGCCGGGGCGTCGCAGGGCGTCAGGTCATCAGGCCTCAAGACACCGGCGTCCCGCCCCGACCCGTCTGCCCTGCCCGCCCGCTCCGTCGGCGGCAGCGCCACGCCCTGACCCGCCGCGAGCGATCCCCGCCTCTCCGGGCCGCGCCGCCTTTCTGTGACGGATGGCCGCCGGCCCTTACACCTCGCGCCCCCGCACCCGCCCCGATGTGAGCCGATGGGCGGCAGGTCCATCGGCGATCAGCCGAGACATCGCTCGTGCGGATGTGAACGGGCGCGGGCGCCTTCCCGGCCGCGCGCCGCCTGTGCCGCATCGGCGCCGCCCATGCCATGTGCTAGAGGCTTTGCCCGGGCGGTGGGCGATCCGCGCCGGAAACCGCCGAACAATGACCTGGCGCATGGCGGCAAACCTTCCTTCGCCGGATATGCAGGAGGCCTCGCCCCATCTCACACCCGTGGCGGGTGGAGGACGGGCGGGCAACGGATGGGCAGAGGCGCGGCGGCAAGGCTCCGGCAGTCGCCGCGCGGACAGACGGACAGGCTCGTGGCATCGGACACCCTGCTGACGACGGAAGCGGCGCCCCCGGACGAGACGGAGATGGCGGGCGCGCAGGAGGCCCGGCAGCGCAAGAGCCGGGCTGCCCGCCTGCTCGCCGGCTGGCGCCCGCTGGCCCGGCGCGAGCTGGCCGCCGCCATGGTGGCCGGCGCGCTCGGCGGTGCCGTCATCGTGGCGCAGGCCTGGGTCGTCGCGTCCATCCTCGATGCCGCGCTGTTCCGGGGCGCGCCGCCGGAGGCGCTGACGGGCGGGCTGCTGGCGCTGGCCGGGCTGCTGGTGCTGCGCGCGGTGGCGGCCTATGGCGCCGAGCGCTTCGGCTTCGCCGCGGCGATGAAGGTGGTGCCGGCGCTGCGGCGGGCGATGCTGGAGCGGCTGGACCGGATCGGCCCTCTCGGCCTGTCCGGCACCCCCTCCGGCGAGATCGTCGCCGCGCTGGCGGATGGGGTGCGGGGCACCGAACCGTTCTTCTCCCGCTACATCCCCGCCACCAGCCAGGCGGTGGTGCTGCCGCTCGGCATCCTCATCGTGGTGGCACCGCTCGACTGGGTGTCCGCCCTCGCCTTCCTCGTCACCGCGCCGCTGATCCCGCTGTTCATGGCGCTGATCGGCATGGGCGCGGAACAGCGCAACCAGCGCCAGTGGCGCCGGCTCCAGCGCATGTCCGGCCATTTCCTCGACGCCATTCAGGGCATCGCCACGCTGAAGGCCTTCAATGCCGGCCCGCGCATGGTCGGCGAGGTCGCCGAAGCGGCGGACGGCTACCGCCGCGACACGATGGCGGTGCTGCGCATCGCCTTCCTCTCCTCGCTCACCCTCGAATTCTTCGCCACCGTCTCCATCGCGCTGGTGGCGCTGATGATCGGGCTGCGGCTGATGTGGGGGGAGATGGGCTACCAGCACGGCCTCTTCGTGCTGCTGCTGGCGCCGGAGTTCTATCTGCCGCTGCGCGCCATGGGGACCGCCTATCACGCCCGGATGGAATCGCTGGGTGCCGCCGAGCGGCTGGCGGCGCTGGAGGACATGCCGGACATGGCCGAGAGCGGGGCCGGCGTCGGCGCCCCGCCGCTGCCGGCGGGCCCGGTGGCGATCCGCTTCGAGGATGTGCGGCTCGACTTCGCCGATGGCCGCCGCGCGCTGGACGGGGTGAGCTTCACCATTCCCGCCGGCGAAACCTGGGCCGTGGTCGGCGCCTCCGGCGCCGGCAAATCCAGCCTGTTCGCGCTCCTCATGGGCTTTGCCCGCCCCACCGGCGGGCGCATCCTGGTGAATGGCGCGCCGCTGGCGGCGCTCGATCTCGCCGCCTTCCGCGCCGGGCTCGCCTATGTCCCCCAGCGGCCCACCCTGTTCGCCGCCGACGCCGCCGCCAATATCGCGCTGGGCGAGGCGGCACCCGATGCCGCCCGGGTGGTGCAGGCGGCGCGGCAGGCCGCCATCCACGCCCGGCTCGAGGCGCTGCCGCAGGGCTACGCCACCCCGCTCGGGGAAGGCGGCCATGCGCTCTCCGGCGGCGAGGCGCACCGCGTCGGGCTCGCCCGCGCCTTCTACCGCGACGCCCCGCTGGTGCTGCTCGACGAACCCACCGCCCATCTCGACGCCGGCACCGAGGCGGCGGTTCAGCAGGCGATTGCCGGGCTGAAGCCGGGCCGCACCCTGCTCGTCATCGCCCACCGGCTCGCCAGCCTCGCCCATGCCGACCGCATCCTGGTGCTGGAGCGCGGCCGGGTGGTGGAAATCGGCACCGAGGCGGCGCTGCGCGCCGCCGGCGGGACCTTCGCCGCGCTGGTGCGCAGCGCGCTCGCCGAGGGGGAGACACCGGCATGAGGGATTTTCTCCGCCTGCTCCGGCTGATGCGGCCCCAGGCCGGCTGGATGGCGCTTTCCGTGCTGCTGGCCGCGACCGCCACCCTCGCCAGCATCGCGCTGATGGCGATCTCCGGCTGGTTCGTCACCGCCATGGCGCTGGCCGGCGCGGCGGGGGTGACGATGAACTACTTCACCCCCTCCGCCTATATCCGGGCCTGCGCCCTGCTGCGCACCGGCGGGCGCTATGCCGAGCGGATCGTCGGCCACGAGGCGACGCTGCGCTTCGTCGCCAGCCTGCGGCCGTGGCTGTTCGCCCGCATGGAGGCCGGCGCGCCGGCCACGCTGCAGGGACTCGCCAGCGGCGACCTGCTGAGCCGGCTGCGCGGCGATATCGACCGGCTGGAGACCGCCTTCCTCAGGGTCCTCTCGCCCTTCGCGGTGGCGCTGCTGGCACTCGGGCCGTGCCTCGCCGTGCTCGCCGCCCATGACGGCGCGATGGCCATCGTGACCGGCCTCATCATCCTCACCGGCGCCCTCATCATACCGATCATCCTGCACGCTGGCAGCGCTGCCAGCGCCCGCCGGCTGGCCCGCGGCAGCGCCCGGCTGAATGCCCTTCTGGTCGAAGAAGTGCAAGGATTGCAGGAGCTTGCCGTCTATGACGGCGCCCGCCTCCACCGCGCCCGCCTGCTCGCCGCCAGCGACGCGCTGACGGCCGACGAACAGCGCCTGTCGCAGGCCTCCAGCCTCGCCACCGCCCCCCTCCTCGCCGCCCCCCACCTCGCCCTGCTGGGGGTGCTGATTCTGGGATTGCCGCGGCTGGGGAATGGCGGGATCGCACCCGCCGAACTGCCCATGCTGGCGCTGCTGGCGCTGGCGACTTTTGACGCCGTCGTCGCTATCCCATTGGCAATACAAACGATTCCGACACTGCTCAGCTCCGCACGGCGGGTGTTCGAGGTGGCGGACACCCCCGCGCCAGCCCCCGAACCCGCGGTCCCCCGGGCCATACCGCGGAGCGGAGCGTTGCGGCTGCAGGGGGTCGGACTGACCTATCCCGGCGCCTCGACGCCCAGTCTAGCCGGCCTCGACCTCGATCTGGTGCCCGGCCGCCGCATCGCCGTGGTGGGGCCGAGCGGGTCCGGCAAATCGAGCATTGCGTCGCTGGCCATGCGGTTCGTCCCCCCGTCCGAGGGCACGATCGCCTTTGCCGACGTGCCCTATCCCGCCCTCCGCGGGGCCGATATCCGCGACCGCCTCGCGCTGATGTCGCAGGCCGATCACCTGTTCAGCGGCTCGATCGCGGAGAACCTCAGGATCGCCGACCCTCGCGCCGGCCACGCAAGCCTTTGTGAAGCCTGCCGAATCGCACAGATACTGGATTTCATCGAAGCGCAGCCGAAGGGCTTCGATACCGAGGTGGGTGCGCATGGCACCCGGCTGTCGGGAGGCGAGGCCCGTCGGATCGCGCTGGCCCGGGCGCTGCTGGCGCGCCGGCCCATCCTCATTCTCGACGAGCCGACCGAGGGCCTCGACCTCGCCACCGAGGCGGCTCTGCTCGACGCCCTGCTGGACGCCCGGCCAGACCTGACGCTGTTGCTGCTCACCCACCGCCCGGCGCGCCTCGAGCGCATGGACGAGATCATCCGCCTCGAGCAGGGCCGGGTCGTCGCCCGCGGCGGCCCGGCCGAGCTTGCCCGGCTGTTGCCGCCGCCGGCATTGACCACCTGAGCTTCTCCAATAGGTTACGGCGTGTCGAACCAGATTTTCCACTGCGGCACCGCCGTGGCGAAGGTGCCGCGATGGTTGGTCTTCCCGGTCGAGATCGCCTCGACGGTCATGTTGCCCGCGCCCATGGCGCGCTGATAGGTCTGCGCGATCTGGCCGACGCCGGGCGTGATCACCTCATCGGCCTCACCATAATAATTGCGCACCGGCGATTTGATGACCCAGCGATAGGCCTGCGTCTGGGCAATGATTCGGCCATAGGCCGACATCGCGAAGAACTGGGGATCGAAATAGGCCGGCCGGATTAGCTTGTGAAGATCCGAAGGGATGGTGCTGACATCGATCGGCTCGTTCTCATAAGCCTTGCGAAGCGTGTCGTAATACTCGCCAGCGAACATCGAGGCCGCCATACCCGGCAGGCCGTAATACTCCTCGTAGGAGAAAGCCGAGAGGATGAAGAGGGAGTTCACCCAACCCGCGTCGATCGTGCGGGGGAACTGAAGGAACCCGTTGAGCGCGGCAAAGACGTCCAGCGGGGCGCTTGCGGTGGCGGTCCTGACGGTGACGCCGGTCGATTCCAGCTTTTCCAGCATGGCCATGGTGACGAAGCCGCCCTGCGACCAGCCGGCGATGGCGAGACTAGGGGTGGCGATCTTCATCTGCTCCAGCACGGCCCGGCTGGCCAGAAGCATGTCGTAGGTCGCCTGCTGGTGGCTACCCTTCACCATGAAGCCCTGCGGCTCGTTGGAGCCTCCCATCCCGAAATAGTCTGCGCCGATAAGCACATAGCCCTGACCGGCGAATTGCGCGATCATGAGCTGCGTCTCGGGGCTCTGGTCGGGAAAGGAAGGCACCTGCTGCTTCCGGTACACCGTTCCATGCTGATAGGACACCATGGGAAAGCTGGTTGCCCCGGTGTCCGGCACGGCGAGGAGACCCGTCGCCACAATCGGACGGTTGTCACGCTCGGGAACGACCGACGTGTAGGTCACGCGGTAGAGACGCACCGCGTTGCGGGCGGGGGTATAGGCAACGGTGGTGCCGAAGAAGGCCGGGGTATCGACCGTCAGGATGTGGTTCAGGCGCTCGACCGGCCATGTCGTGAGATATTGATAGCTGACACCGGAGGCGACGGAGACGGGCGAGGTCTCGTCCGCCCGGGAGGGCGCAAGAGCTCCCCCCATCCCCAGCAGGACCGCGGCGATCACGAGATGGCGCAGGAAGGTCAACATATCGACTCCACCGAGAAAAGGGCCGGCCACACGCGGCCAGCCGCCACGCACCATGGCTGCCGACGGTAAATGATTGATGGCACAAACGGTAGCAGACCTCTTCGGCTGGACACCGTCCTTCATCGGCGGCTTCTGCCGGAGGCTCCCGTTCAGGCCCTGCGCATCATGCGGCGCAACGCCTGGGGCGGCTGGCCGTAGTTGCGCATGAACACCTCGCGCATCCGGCGCAGATCGGCAAAGCCGACCTCGCGCGCCACCGCTTCCAGGCTGTGCCGGGTATCCTCCAGCAGCAGCCGTGCCGCCTCCAGCCGCAGTTGCTCCACCGCCTTTGCCGGCGACTGCCCGGTCTCGGCGCGAAAGCTGCGGCTGAACTGGCGCGGGGAGAGCGCGGCGACTTCCGCAAGCTCTTCGACCGTCAGAAGGTTGGTCAGGTGGCTGCGGGCGTGGGAGAGCGCCTTCTGGATGCGGTCGCTGCTCGGCGCGAGGTCCAGCATCTCGGAATGCTGCGACTGCCCCCCCGCCCGGCGATGGTGCATCACCATGCGCCGCGCCACCGATCGTGCCGCATCGGGGCCGAGATCCTTTTCGACAAGGGCGACAGCAACGTCCAGACCGGCGGTGAGACCCGCCGAGGTCCAGACCGGCCCTTCATTGATGAAGATGCGATCTTCCTCCACACGGATGGCGGGAAAGCTCTCCTGCATCAGCCGGGCAAAGGCCCAGTGTGTCGTTGCACGCCGGCCGTCCAGCATGCCGAGCTGCGCCAACAGGAAAGCACCCGTGCAAAGGCCCACCGAGCGCCTGGCGAGGACCGCCGCCTCGTGGAGCGACGCCAGCGTCCGCGCGTCCTGAAGCGGCGGCGGCGTCAGCCCCGCCATCAGCAGCAGCGTATCGACAGCCCCCGCCTCACCGAGCGGGCGCGTCGGCACATCGAACCCGCTGGAAGAGGCGACCGGCCCGCCCGCCACGGAGTAGATGCCGAGCGAATAGAAAGGCTCTTCCACCACAGCGTTTGCGAGTTCGAACGCGGCTTGCGCGCCCAGCGCCAGAAACTGGAAGCCGGGCGTCAGCACCATCGCGACCTGCGGCATGGGCCGTCCTCCTCATGTCCTGAATCATGTCGATATACGTCATTTCGGCCAAAGTCCATTCGCGCCATAACGGGGGTGTCGAAAGCGACACGTCACCTCACCGAAAGGACCGCACCATGACCCAGGGAACCGCACTCATCACCGGCGCATCGAGCGGGATCGGCGCGATCTACGCCGATCGTCTGGCCCGGCGCGGGCACGACCTGATCCTCGTCGCCCGGCAGCAGGACAAGCTGCATTCGCTCGCCGCGCGCATTTCGGATGAGACCGGCCGCGCCGTGGAAGTGATCGCGGCGGACCTCGGCAACGCCAGCGACCTCGCCCGGGTCGAAGCCGTCCTGCGCAGCGACGCCAGCATCTCCCTGCTGGTGAACAACGCCGGCATTGGCACGCATACGGAACTGCTCGCCAGCGACGTCGACCGGATGGAGGCGATGATCCGCCTCAACATCACGGCGCTGATGCGGCTCAGCTACGCGGCCGCGCCCGCCTTCGTGGCCCGGGGCAAGGGCACGATCATCAACATCGCCTCGATCGTGGCGATCGCGCCGGAGTTGCTGAACGGGGTGTATGGCGGGTCCAAGGCCTTCGTTCAGGCCTTCAGCCTTTCGCTGCACAAGGAACTGGCCGACAAGGGCGTGCGCATCCAGTCGGTGCTTCCCGGCGCCACCGCGACCGATTTCTGGGCGATCGGCGGGCTGCCCGTGGAGCATCTGCCCAGCGAGATCGTGATGCGCGCCGAGGACATGGTGGATGCCGCCCTGATCGGGCTCGACCGCGGCGAGACCACCACCATTCCGGCACTCGCCGACATCGGCCTTTGGAACGCATTCGAAGCCGCGCGGGCCAGCCTCGCTCCCCACCTCTCCGCCAGCGCCCCCGCCGCCCGCTTCGGCCTTGCCGCGCCCGCGGCGACGTGATCGGGCCGCCCGCGGACACGAGAGCCTGCGCGAGGCAGAAGTGCCGCGCGTTGCTCGAACGCTCCTACCGATCCCGCGCTGTGCCATGCGGGGTCGCGGCTATCGGAGGCCTCCCGGGCGGATGCTGATCGACCCCGGTCGGATTTCGTGCGCGGCGCCGTGTCAGCACCGCGGCTGTCCGACATCGAGGCCGGTTTAGAGTCACAACTGCCCAACCTCACATTGAGAGAAGAGCGGCCCGCTCCAGCCGGTCGCGCACCGCCGGTCGTTCCAGCGGCAGGTGGGCGCGGTCTTGGGCCTTCAGCGCCGCAAAAGCGGCGTCGGTCGCCTGCAGCGTGAGCGCGACATCCGCCTCGGTGAGCGCCGCGTTGATGAACATGTTGTGGTAGGGGTGGAGATACACGCCCCGGCGCACCGCCGCCGCCGTCCAGAAATAGCCGAGCCGCATTTCCGGGTCGTCCTCGAACAGGATCTGCGGCATCTGTGCCGGACCGGTCTGGCGCAGCGTAAAACCGTGATCGGCCGCCTGCGCGGCCAGCCCTTCGCGGAACAGGCGGCCGGTATGGGCCAGACGTTCGAGATAATCGCTGTCGCGCACGATTTTCAACGTCGCCAGCGCCGCCGCCATCGGCACGGCGGAGAACCAGAACGAACCGGTGACGAAGACGCTGGAAGCGGCCTTGCGCATGTGTTCGAGCCCCACCAGCGCCGAGATCGGCTGGCCATTGCCGATCACCTTGCCGATGGCGGTGAGATCCGGCGTGACGCCGAGCCCGGCCCAGGCGCCCTCGCGCGACAGGCGAAAGGCGGAGCGCACCTCGTCGAGCACGAGCACCACCCCCTCGGCATCGCACAGCCGACGCGCCTCGCCGGCGAAGGTGGCGTCGGGCTCGGATTGGTCGCGGAAGGTTTCGTGGCGGAACGGCGTCGCGAACACTGCCGCGATATCCCCGGCATGGGCCTTCATCGCGTCGGCGAGGTCCTGCGGGTCCTGGTCGCGGTAATAGACGATGTGGCCGCGATCTTCGGATAAAATCCCCGCCGGTCCCGGCGTGCACCACGGCGCGGCGCCATGATAGACGCCCTTGCCGACGAGGATCTTGCGCTTGCCGGTATGGGCGCGGGCGATGACGGTCGCCATCGAGGTCGCGTCAGTTCCATTCTTGCAGAACATCGCCCAGTCGGCGGCGCTCAGCATCGAGACCATGGTCTCGGCCAGGGTCACCATGACTTCGGATGGCCCGGTCAGCGTGTCGCCCAGCGCTGCCTGTGCCGCTACCGCCGCTTCGACCTGGGGCTCGCGATAGCCCAGCAGGTTGGGGCCGTAGGCGCACATATAGTCGATATATTCATTATCATCGACATCCCATAGGCGGGCGCCTTCCGCGCGGCGGAAGAACTGGGGGAAATCGCCCGGCAGCAGGGCGGTCGATTCATGGCCGTACATACCACCCGGAATGACCTTGGCGGCACGCTCCTTCAGTTCCGCGTTGCGCGAATTGGTCCAGCTCATAGCGGACGGCCTCGTGTTCGATCGATGAAAAGACCGTCGCACAATGGGGAGACGTGGTGCGCCGGAAACCTGGTGCCGGGTGAATAATCCCAACGCGGAACGACGATAATGATAATATTATCGATTATCAATCGCGATATGATGGCGCCCCTCCCGGATTTGCCCGGCCCGGCGGCCCCAGCTAGTCTGCCGCGGAAAAACCGAGGAACGACATGCCAATGAACGATCGCCCGGACGCCAGCGTCACCATTGACGAGGAGCGTACGGCGGCGGCAAGCGAGATGGGCCTTGCCGGCAAGGGTCCCGTGCGCCGTCGGCGGGGCCAGATCCGCCTCAAGGCGCTGATCGAGGCGACCGACGCGCTGCTGGCGGAGCACGACGTGAGCGAGGTCGGCCTGTATCAGATCGCCGAGCGGGCGGGCGTGCCCGCGGCCTCGATCTATCACTTCTTCCCGAACAAGGAGGCGGCGCTTGTGGCGCTTGCGGAAGACTACCTCGATCGCCTGGTGCTGCGCTCGACCGAAGCCCCGCCGCAATTGCCGACGAGCTGGCAGGACCTGATCAGCTGGCGCATCCGCACCTCCGCCCGCTTCTACAATGAGCACGTCCCGCTCATGCGGCTGTTCCTTGGCGCCAGCATCAGTGCCGAGGTTCGTCAGCGCGACATGGCGGGCACCCATGCCGTCTCGCAGACGCGCGCCGAGATGTTCAACCGCTACTTCGTCATGCCGCCCATTCGCGACTGGACCGGAAAGCTCGCAACCTCGCTCGCCATTGCCGACGGCATCTGGGCACTCTCCTACAGCCAGCACCAGCGCATCACCGACGACTCCATCGAGGAAGCGATACGGGCGGTGACGGCCTATCTGCGCTGCTATCTCCCGGACTGGATCGAGCCACGCACCGCAACCATCACGACTTAGCGAATAATTATCGGCTTTCTCCCCCTCACCGGCCGGGCGGGACGAGACTGTCGGCGCGCCTCGATCAAACCCGGGCGCCGGGGTCGGCCGTCGCGCAGCCTCATCACGCATGCGCACTGGGCACATCCTCAGAGAGCCATCCAGGCAACTGCTCATGATATCGGCAGAGGTCAGGAAATATGCATATCGGGCTGCGGTGCAGCAATTTTGATATTGATATTCGATTTTTCCATCAATAACGTCCCACCATCGAGTTCGGATGCAGGCGCAGCTTGAGCGTGGAACCAGCCCCTTGGGGCGGTCCGCCGAGGACGTGTTGTGTCGTTAGCGCAGAGGTGACGGGCGTGCCGAGGCAAATGCATTTCATCGGTTTCTGCATTGCGGGGCCGAACTGGCATCACAACGGGAGCTGGCGCCACGATGAAAGCGATGCCGTCGAAGCACTCGATCCCCGGCGCTACGAGAACATCGCTCGCATTCTCGAAGAGGGTAAGTTTGACGGCCTGTTCTTTGTCGACGTGCTGACGTTGTTCGATACTTTCGGCAAGAGCTTCGCCGCCAATCTGCGCCAGCCCGGCCAGATCTTCCTGCTGGAGCCGCTGCAGCTGCTCTCGCGCATGGCGGCGGTCACCAAGCATCTCGGCCTCGCGGCGACGATGTCCACCGCCTTCTACCACCCGTTCCACATCGCCCGGGCCTTCGCGTCGCTGGACCACATCAGCGGCGGGCGCGCCGCCTGGAACGTGGTGACCTCGGCGAATGATCGCGAGGCGCAGAATTTCGGCATGGAAAAGCTGATGGAGCGTGGCTTGCGCTACGACCATGCCGAGGAAGTCATCGAGGCCTGCCAGGCGCTGTGGAACTCCTGGGACGAGGACGCCCTGATCCTCGACCGCAAGAATGGCGTCTATGCCGACCCGGACAAGGTTCGCTATGTGAACTTCGAGGGCAAATGGGTGAAGACGCGCGGGCCGCTGCAGACGCCGCGCTCGCCCCAGACCAGCCCCGTGCTGATGCAGGCCGGCTCTTCCGAGCGCGGACGCGAATTCGCCGGGCGCTGGGCGGAGGTGCTGTTCACGCTGCAGCACGACAAGGCGGAGATGCAGGCCTTCTATGCCGACATCAAGTCGCGCCTCGAGAAGAACGGCCGCCCCGCCAATCACTGCGCCGTTCTGCCCGCCATCGACATCATCGTCGGCGAGACCGAGAGCATCGCGAAGGAAAAGGCTGAATTCCTCAATTCGCTGGTCAGCCCCGAACTTGGCGTGGCCGAGATCTCCAACGCAATGGGCGTCGACCTCTCGGGCTATCCGCTGGACAAGCCTCTGGTCGACATGGAGATCAACCAGGGCTCGCGCGGCGTGTTCGACAACATTCTCAAGGGCAGCGAGAAGAAGAACCTCACGTTGCGCGAAGCCGGCCAGCACTTCGGCATCAGCGAGCTAACCCCGCAACTGATCGGCACGCCGCAGATGATCGCCGACCACATGCAGGACCTGTTCGAGTCCGAGGCCTGCGACGGCTTCGTCATCGTGCCCTCACTCACCCCCGGCGGCTATCAGCAATTCGTGAAGTCGGTGGTGCCCGAACTGCAGCGCCGCGGCATCTACCGCAAGGACTACACCGGACGGACCTTCCGCGAAAACCTGCGCAACTGATCGCGTCCGCCTCCACGCGACCAAGCTTTCCAGTGCCGTGCCAATGCCTCGCCGGGAGCAAACCGGCCGCGTGCCGACGGTCCTCCTCAAAACTCGGGATATCCGCCATGTCCGAACGCATCAGCCGCCCCTCCCCATTCGCGGGCGGCATCTCCCGTCGCGGCTTCCTCGCAGGCACCGCAGCCGTCACTCTGGGGGGCAGCATCGGCGCCCCCAGCATCGTGCGCGCCGCGAGCGACACGATGACCGTGCCCAATTCCGGCGGCGCGCTGGAGGAGGCCTACAAGGTCGCCTATTTCGACACCTTCACCGCCAAGACCGGCGTGAAGATTCTCGGCGCGCCCTATATGGACACCGCCCGCATCAAGGCGATGGTCAACGCGAATGCTGTCGATGTGGACGCCGTCAATATCGACTTCGCCGAGGCCGCCGTGCTGGCAAAGCTCGGCCTGCTGGAACCGATCGACTATGACATCGTCCCGCGCAAGGCGCTGGAGCCGTGGGCGGCCAACGATCACTACATCGTCTCCGACGTCGCCGCTCTGGTGATGGGCTGGAATACCCAAACGTTCACGCCGGAAAATCGGCCCAAGGGCTGGGTCGAGTTCTTCGACGCGGCCACCAAGCCCGGACAGCGCAGCCTGTGGAAGCTCGCCCCGCAGACGCTGGAAGTTGCCGCGCTCGGTGCCGGCGTCCCTGCCGACAAGCTCTACCCGCTCGATCTCGATGCGGCCTTCGCGACACTCGACAAGATCAAGCCGAACCTCACCTGGTGGACGTCGGGCGCCCAGAGCGCCCAATTGCTGACCTCTGGCGAAGTCGATGTCGGCACCGCCTGGAACGGCCGCCTGTTCGAACCGAAGAACGATGGCGCCTCGATCGACTACACGTTCGACCAGAGCGTCTTCACCTGTGATGCCTTCGTCGTGCCAAAGGGCGTGAAGGACAAGAAGCGGGCCATGGAGTTTCTCGCCAATCTGGTCGAGGCGAAGAACCAGGCTGCTTTTGCCCAGCACATCCCGTACGGCCCCACCGTCCCCGCCGCCTTTGAGCTGCTCGACGCAAAGACGCTGGCGCTGCTGCCGAACTCTCCCGAAAATGGCAAGACTGCGGTGCTGCAGAATGTCCAGTACTGGGCGGATAACGGCGACGAGCTGTTTGGCCGCTTCAACAAGTGGCTGGTCGGGTGAGCAAGGCCGCTATGGTGGGAGAAGCGAGGGAGGCGCACGCCTCCCTCGAGCGGCACGCAGAGACGCAGACAGGGGTGAAGCCCTGGTCGCCCTCGCGGGGCAGCCTGTTCCTGCTGGCCGCACCACTGCTGCTGCTGGCGCTGTTCTTCCTCTTTCCTTTGATCTGGGTGTTCGCGCAGAGCTTCAGCTCGCCGCGCGGACTTGCCGACACCTATGTACGCATCGCCACCGACCCGGCCTTGCGCTACCCGCTTTTCTACACCTTCCAGACGGCGGCCATCGTCACCTTCTGCGCGCTGGTGCTGAGCTATCCCGTCGCCTTCCTGATCAGCCGTGCGCAGGGGCGCTGGCTGGCCATTGGCATGGTTCTCGTGCTGGTGCCGTTCTGGACCAGCGCGGTGATCCGCTCCTATGCCTGGCTGGTTCTGCTGCAGAGGCGCGGCGTGGTGAACGAAGCGCTGCTGGCGCTCGGCTTCATCGATCGGCCGTTGCGGCTCGCCAACACCGATATCGGCACCCATATCGCCATGGCGCAGATCATGCTGCCCTTCATGATCCTGCCGTTGCTGAGCGCCATGCGCGGCATCGACCCGAGCGTGATGCGCGCCGCCGCCATTCTCGGCGCCAACCCTTTCCGCCAGTTCGTCAGCGTCTATCTGCCGCTTTCCATGCCGGGGGTAGGCGCAGGGTGCGTGCTCGTCTTCATCTCGACGCTCGGCTTCTACATCACACCGGCGCTGCTCGGCAGTTCCAGCCCGATGATCGCGGTGGCGATCGAGCAGCAGGTCTCGCGCCTGCTCGACTGGCCGCAGGCTTCGGCATTGGCCTCGGTGCTCCTCGTCCTCACCTGCCTGCTGTTCATGCTCTATGAGCGCCTGAACCGGCGCCTCGCCGGGGCGGGAGAGGCGCGATGAACCGCACCGCCGTCACCCCGTTCTGGCGCATGGCCAGCGTTGGCCTTGTCGCCTTCTCCTGCCTCGTCCTGGTCTATCTGGTGTTGCCGACGCTGGTCGTCATACCGCTCTCCTTCTCCTCGGACACTTTCCTGCGCTTCCCGCCGAGCGGCTTTTCCACGCGCTGGTACGAGAGTTTCGCGGCGAGCCAAGATTACCAGCTCGCCATCATCAACAGCGTGAAAATTGGTGTGCCTTCGGCCATGGTCGCCACCGTGTTCGGGGTGATGGCGTCGCTCGCGGTGGTGCGCGGCGCGGTGCCGTTCCGCCGCACGCTGGCAGCGCTGATCATCGCGCCGCTGATCCTGCCTCAGATCGTGCTCGCCATCGGCCTGTTCCCGCTGATGGCGAAGGCCGGCATCGTGGGCACCTATCCCGGCATCGTGCTGGCCCATGCGGTGGTGACGATGCCGCTGGTGTTCATCACCGTCTCGGCGGCGCTGCGAAACTACGCCCCGACGTATGAGCTGGCTGCCATGACGCTCGGCGCCGGGCCGTGGAAGACCTTCTTCTACGTCACCTTCCCCATGATCCGCCCGGGCGTGATCGTCGGCTTCATCTTCGCCTTTGCCTTCTCTTTCGACGAACTGATCCTTGCGATGTTCCTGACCAGCCCGACGACGCGCACCGTGCCGCGGCTGCTGTGGGAACAGCTGAATTTCCAGATGACCCCGGTGATCGCCGCGGCGACCGTGGTGCTGCTCGGTGCGACCCTCGCGCTGCTCGCGCTCGCCGCGATAGCGGGGACGCACGCACGCCGCAGGGCGGCATCGAACGGAGGGACGGCAGCATGAACGGCATGACGGGCATCCCCATCCCGCGCCCCCTGAGGGGAGCCGCCATGCCGGACCTGCCGCCAGCGCGCGGGGCGCGCGTCGAGTTCGATCGCATCAGCAAGGAGTATGGCGACCTCACCGTCCTGCACGAGACCACGCTGAAGATCGAAGCGGGTGAATTTTTCTCGCTCATCGGTCCGTCCGGCTCGGGCAAGTCCACCCTGCTCGGCATCCTCGCCGGCTTCGTGCCGCCGAGCCATGGCGCGGTGCGGGTCGACGGCGTCGACATCGTCGCCAAGCCTCCCTACCGGCGCAACATCGGCATGGTGTTCCAGAACTACGCGCTGTTCCCGCATATGAGCGTCGCCGAGAACATCGGCTTCCCGCTGAAGATGCGCGGCTGCTCACGGGCCGAGATCGGTGAGCGGGTGAAGCGCGCGCTCGCCATGGTGCGGCTCGAGGCGATGGGCGAGCGCCGCCCCGCGCAGCTGTCCGGCGGCCAGCAACAGCGCGTCGCGCTCGCCCGCGCCGCCGTCTACGATCCGCGCCTGCTGCTGATGGACGAGCCGCTCGGCGCCCTCGACAAGAACCTGCGCGAGGAGATGCAGGAAGAGATCAAGCGCTTCCAGCGCGCGCTCGGTGTCACGGTGATCTACGTCACGCACGACCAGCAGGAAGCCGCCTTTCTTGCCGACCGGCTGGCGGTGATGCGCGGCGGCTTACTGGAACAGATCGGCACCCCCCGCCAGCTCTACGAGATGCCGGGGACGCATTTCGTCGCCAGCTTTCTCGGCGAGGCGAGCCTTCTGCCGGTGGCCGAGATCGTCAGCCGGGAGGGGCGGCTGGCGACGGTCCGCACGGCGGGCGGGCTCACCGTGCAGGCGTTCGCGCCGAGCCGGGTCAGCGAGCGCCGCGCGCTGTGCCTGCGGCCGGAAAACATCATCCTCGGCGAGGCGGCCCGGGGACGCGACAACCATTTTCTCGGCACGGTGGAAGAAGCCGTCTTCACTACTGGCACGCTGCGCTACCGCATCCGGCTGCCCGGCAGCGACGGCGTGATCACCGTGCGTGTGCCTTCGCATCCCGGCATCGAACTTCTTTCGCCAGGCACCGGCATCGACATCGGCTGGGACGCGGCGATGGCCGTGATCATCGCCGAGGACTGAACGCATCAGGCTGACCGAAGGCACTCTCATGTTGAATCGCGTCTCTCCGCCCCTCGTCGATACCGGGGCGCTCGTCCCACCCGCCGCGCTCGACGCACAGGCCTTTCGTGCCGGCATGTCGAAACTCGCAGCGGCGGTGAACATCATCACCAGCCCGGGCAAGGACGAGCCTTACGGTTTCACCGCCTCGGCCGTCTGTTCGGTCACCGATACCCCGCCGACGCTGTTGGTCTGCATCAACCGCAGCAATCGCTCGCATCCGGTGATCGCCGCAAGCCGCGTGCTCTGCGTCAACACCGCGTGCGCCGAGCAAGGGCCACTGTCCATGGCGTTCGCCAGCAGCGGTGGCAGCATGGCCCAGCGCTTCGGCCAGGGCGCATGGACGACCATGGCCACCGGCGCGCCGGTGCTGGTCGACGCGGCCGTCTCGTTTGATTGCAGGGTCCTCTCTCTGCAGGAAATCGGCACGCATGATGTGTTGTTCTGCGAGGTGGTGGCGATCCGTGAAGGAGGCCGCGGCGGGCTCGTTTACTTCGACCGCCGCTTCCATCCCCTCGGCTGACCGCGAGACGCTCGGGAGCAACGACCATGAGCAGCATGGAAGCCGTCTTCGCCGGCTATCAGACGCGCCTCGAAGCGCTGAAGGCCAGCGACAATCCGTTCGCGGCCGGTATCGCCTGGGTGGCCGGCGAACTCACCCCCCTGGCCGACGCGCGGATGCCGCTGATGGATCAGGGCTTTCTGCGCTCGGACCTCACCTATGACGTGCCGGCCATCTGGGACGGACGGTTCTTCCGTCTCCATGACCATCTCGACCGGATGGAGCGGAGCTGCGAAAAGCTGCGACTGCGATGCCCGCTCGGGCGCGAGGAGTTGTGCGGCACCCTGGTCGGGATGGCGGCCAAGAGCGGCATTCGCGACGGCTTCGTGTTTCTCGCCGTGACGCGAGGTCTCAAGCAGGTCCGTGGCAACCGGCCCGAGGACCTGACGAATAATCTCTACATGTTCATTTCACCCTATGTCTGGGTCGTTTCGCCGGAAATGCAGCGCACCGGTGCACCTGCCATCGTCACCCGGACAGTGCGGCGCACGCCGCCGGGCGCGTTCGACCCGACGGTCAAGAACCTGCAATGGGGAGACTTCACACGTGGCTTGATGGAAGCGCAGGACCGCGGCGCGATCTATCCCATCCTCACCGATGGAGACGGCAATCTCACCGAAGGCGCCGGCTATAACGTCGTGCTGGTCAAGGATGGCGTGCTTTACACGCCCGAGCGCGGTGTTCTCGAAGGCATCACGCGCAAGACCGTGATGGAAATTGCAGCCGCCCGAGGGATCGACGTGCGGATGGAGCACGTTCCCGTCGATCTGGCCTATCGGGCCGACGAACTGTTCTTTTGCACCACCGCTGCCGGAATCATGCCCGTGACGACGCTCGACGGTGTTCGCGTCGGCGGGGGCCAGGTCGGGCCGATTACGCGACAGATTTGGGAAGACTATTGGGATCTACACTATGATCCGAAGCTGACCATCGAGGTTCCATACAGGTGAAGTCCGTCGACCATGGCGACGGACGATCCGAACCTCGCGGTTCACAGAGGAACAGGTCGTCGGGATGCTGAAGGAGCAGGAGACGGGGCGAAGCCGCTGAACGCACCATAACAGGATAATGCGCAGCTCAAGAAGCTGCCGGCTGAGCACATGCTCAAGCGTTCTTGTGCTCCTTTTACTCTTCGGCATCCGCCGCCTGCAGATTCCGACGTTCATCCGGCCGGGTTTCCAATCGTCATCCGGCCAGCATTC
>NZ_JAHBGE010000075.1 GCF_018390635.1 Ancylobacter lacus
ACGAGCATCAGCCCGCGCGTTTGCCTTGCCCGGGATTGGCGCGGGCGTCCGCCAGCTCGTCGACGAGGTCCTGCTCGAGCATGGCGAGGGCGCCGTCCCGAAGCTCCGGCGCGACGCGGGCGACGCGGTTGTAACGCTTGATCTGCATGTCGAGCAGCGCCGGCCCGGGAAGGTCAATGCCGGCCTCGGCGTGAAGGCGTTGAACCAGCGTTGCAACCGTCTTGAACAGCGCCTCGTCTATCCCAACCGACATGGCTGGGGTCTGGGACTGCCTCCCAGCCGCGTTTCGCATCGAACCTTCGCCGGTCATAAGCCAGCGAGCATCACATCCCATTTCTATTAAGCGCGCCAAATGTTGTGCCTTTGGCGCGCCGTCTTCCGTCTCATAACGGCGGTAGGTGCTCTCAGGGATGCCAGTCTGCCGCGCCATTTCTGGTGGGGTCAATCTCAGCGATTCGCGGAATGCGGCAATTCGCTCATGAAGAAGCATGACACCCCCTAAGAGCGAACAAAAGGTTCGCGCTTAGCCATAGCTTCGCGCATACCAAATTTGATAGCTGCATCAATAAGATAACACCACAAATGGGGCACTTGGCGCCAGTTCCAAGCGAGAACCGTCAAAAACGGCTTGATCTTCCAAAAATGGTTGATCATTCTCCCTCCCATGAAAACCGCTCCCGCAACGTCTGACGTCCCAAAAAATCCCGCCGAGAGGCGG
>NZ_JAHBGE010000076.1 GCF_018390635.1 Ancylobacter lacus
GGATTTTTTGGGACGTCAGACGTTGCGGGAGCGGTTTTCATGGGAGGGAGAATGACAAGCCAAATTTGGCATGTCAAAGCCATTTATTTGTTTCGCGCTTATGTTGCGCGTGGAACAAGCCAAATTTGGCTCTATCTTATTGAATTTACGCGGCTATTGGCGATGCGAGAAGCAACCGCTAAGCGCGAAGGATTTGTTCTCGCTTGCGTGGTTTGCGATGTCGATCGGTGAGAGGTTGCGTCAGTTCCGCGAATCGCTAGGCAAGAGCCAGCAAGAGATGGCTGACCTTACTGAAATACCGTTGCGCACCTACAGCAGCTATGAGACCAGCCGAACTATGCCAAAAACGGCCTACCTGCTACGGTTGACGGAGCTTGGCTGCCATTCGCATTGGCTGCTCACGGGTGAAGGCTCAATGCGAAATTCCATGCAGTCGCCGTCGCAAACCATGTCGATCGGCATCGACGAGCATTTGTTCAAGGACGTTGCAGCGATCGTTCAACGGGCTCATGCCGCCTTCGGCATCGACCTTCCCGGGCCGGCGCTGCTTGACTTGCAGATCAAGCGTTACAACCGCGTCGCCCGCGTCGCGCCGGAGCTTAGGGACGGCGCCCTCGCCATGCTCGAGCAGGACCTCGTCGACGAGCTGGCGGACGC
>NZ_JAHBGE010000077.1 GCF_018390635.1 Ancylobacter lacus
GAGCATGATCGGTGGTTGTATGATGCCACGTCAACAAGCTGGATGTGTTCATCCGCCTTTTCGCCCGGCGGCACGCGACGCCCCGCCGCCGGCCCACGGCACTGCCATCTGATCCTTCGCGCCGCCCCGTCAACCGCCCCGCGCCCTATCTTTCGCGCCCCGCCGAGGTCGCGCCCCGGGAAATGGGATAAACCTTTGCGCTACCGCCGTTTCATCCGGCCTGCACCGGCTTTATCCGGCCCAATCCGACATCCCGGCCCTGCCATCCTAAGTTTCGCGTAACACGGTGCCCCGCACGCCCTTCGACGGGCAAAGGGCCTGACGCACACCCCCGGCCGGCGACGGCGCGGGGCTTTTGGTGCAGGGGGATGGGGACGGGGGTGGGAATGCCGGGGTCGAGCCGAGCCGTTGGCGCGGCGTGCCGAGGCGGCTGCGGCGGGCCTTGCGGCGGTGACCGGCGCAAGGGCGCGGGAGCTGGCCGGATGTGCGGGAAGCCGACGCGGCGGCGTGGCTCGCGGCAGGAGGCGAGGGGCCCCGCCGGCAGACCGGCGATCCCGCGCATGCAGGCCAGGCCGGACAAGGCGAGGGCCGCACGAGCGTCCGGCCGGCGGGAACGCGGCCGGCGGGCGCGTGCAGGGGGTGGGCCGTCGCCGGACCGAACCCCGGCGGCGTCAGGAGGGGCCACGCCGGCCGGCGAGGGGTGCGGTCTGGCGTGCGGCGCGCACGTGTCGCCGCGCGCCCGGCCGGGCGGGGGGCGGCATGCCGCAGCGGCCCGGCCCGGGCTTTGTGGACCCGGCCCGGCCGCTTTGCTAGAACGCGGCCAGCCTGCCCCGCCGCCGCCGCGCCGGCGAGGGCGCTCAACAAGGACCGTGCCGCGTGACCGCCCCTTCATCCCTTCCGGCCGACGAACCGTCCCGGCTCGACGAACTGCTGGCGCTCTATGGCCGCGCCGGCTTCGAGCGGGTCGACCCGCCGGTGCTGCAGCCGGCCGACGCCTTCCTCGACCTCTCCGGCGAGGAGATGCGGCGGCTGATGTTCCTCACCGCCGACGCCGAGGGCCGCGAGCTGTGCCTGCGGCCGGACATCACCCTGCCGGTGTGCCGGCTCTACCTCGCCGCCGGCGCCGCCGGCCCGGCCGATTATGCCTATCTCGGCCCGGTGTTCCGCTCCAGCGCCCCGGGCGGCGAGTTCCTGCAGGGCGGCATTGAATCCTTCGGGCGCGCCGACCGCGAGGCGGCGGATGCCGAGATTCTCGCTCTCGGGCTGGAGACGGCGGCGCTCTGGGGCGTCATCGATCCCGTCATCCGGCTCGGCGATGTCGGGCTGTTCGCCGCCCTGCTGGAGGCGCTGGCGCTGCCGCCGGGCTGGCGCCGCCGGCTCACCAAGGATTTCGCCCGCGCCGGCAGCCTCGGCGCCGATCTCGCGGTGCTGCGCCGCCGGCCCGACGGCGGCGGGGTCACGGCCCATGCCGGCGTGCTCTCGGCGCTGGCGGGCTCCGACCCTGAGGCCGCCCACGCGCTGGTGACCGACCTGCTGTCCATCGCCGGCATCTCCACCGTGGGCGGGCGCACCGTCTCCGAGATCGCCGAGCGCTTCCTGGAGCAGGCCGCCTCCGGCGAGGCGGAAGGCCTGCCGGCGGAGAAGGTCGCGCTGCTGGAGGCCTGGCTGGCGGTGGAGGGCGAGCCCGACATCGCCGCCGCCCGGCTGCGGGCGCTGGCGCAGGGCGCCGGGCTGCGGCTCGACGCGGCGCTGGACGCCTTCGAGCAGCGCACCCATTTCCTCGCCGCGCAGGGGGTCGAGGTCGGCCGGGTGCATTTCGCCGCCGCCTTCGGCCGGCCGCTGGACTATTACACCGGCATGGTGTTCGAGCTGCACCCGCTGAACGGGACCAGCGAGGTCGAGCCGCCGCTGGTGGCCGGCGGGCGCTATGACGGGCTGCTGGCCCGGCTCGGCGCCGCGCGCGACATTCCCGCCGTGGGCTTCGCCGTCTGGCCCGCCCGCCTCGCCGCACTGGAGGCTGGCCGATGAGCACCGCCGCCCTGATCGTCGCCGTGCCCTCCAAGGGCCGGCTGCAGGAAAACGCCACCGCCTTCTTCGCCCGCGCCGGCATGACGCTGGCGCAGTCGCGCGGCGCCCGCGACTATCGCGGCACCCTGTCGGGCGTCGCCGATGTCGAGGTGGCCTTTCTCTCTGCCTCGGAGATCGCCACCCAGCTCGCCTCCGGCCATGTCCATCTCGGCGTCACCGGCGAGGACCTGGTGCGCGAGAGCATACCGGACGCCGACGCCAGGGTGCTGCTGGTGGAAGGGCTGGGCTTCGGCTACGCCAATGTGGTGGTGGCGGTGCCGCAGGCCTGGATCGACGTGCGCACCATGCGCGACCTCGACGACGTCGCCACCCATTTCCACGCCAGCCGCGGCCGGCGGGTGCGGGTGGCGACGAAATATCTCAATCTCACCCAGCGCTTCTTCGCCGGGCACGGCATCACGGACTACCGCATCGTCGAGAGCCTGGGCGCCACCGAGGGCACCCCGGCGGCGGGAACCGCGGAGCTGATCGTCGACATCACCACCACCGGCTCGACGCTGGCGGCCAACGCGCTGAAGGTGGTGGACGACGGCATCATCCTGCGCTCCGAGGCCAATCTTGTGGCTTCGCTGAGCGCCGACTGGAGCCCGGCCGCCCGCGCCGCCGCCCGCGCGCTGCTGGACCGGGTGACCGCCGCCAAGCGCGCCGCCACCATGCGCGAGGTGAAGACCCGCTTCGCCGCCTGCGACGCCGACGTGGTGGCGCAGGCGGTGTCCCGCTTCCGCGCGGTGGCGCCGTTCGGCGCGCCGACCTCCTCGGGCATGGTGACGCTGCACTGCCCGCCCGACACGCTGCACGGCCTCGCCGTGTTCCTGCGCGAGCAGGGCGCCAGCACCGTCTCGGTCGGTCCGCTGGACTATGTGTTCGCCGCCGAGAACCCGCTCTATGAGCGGCTGGAAACGAAGCTGGCGGCGGGCTGATCGGCCTCGGCCCCGCCGCTCTCGCCGGCGGCCCCGGCGGCGGCGGCGATCTCCGCCTCGCCCAGCGCGTGGCCGAACAGGACGAGGCAGGGGCCGCCGGCGCCCTCAGCCACCGCGGCATCGAGCGCGTCGGCGAGCATCGCGACGGTGGCGAAGACCCGGCGTTCCTCCGGCCGGGTCGCGGCGAAGACGGCGATCGCCGGCGTTGCCGGGTCCAGCCCCGCCGCCATCGCCTTGCCGGCCAGCTCGGCCCAGGTCCGCTGGGGCATGTAGACCACGGTGGTCGCCGCCGGATCGGCGAGCGCCGCCCAGTTCAGGTCGCGGGGCAGCTTGCCGTCGCGGGCATGGGCGGTGATGAACTGGAGCCGGCGGGCATGGTCGCGGTGGGTCAGCGACACCGCGACCCGGCTCGCCGCGCCCTGGCCGGCGGAGATGCCGGGCACCACCTCGACGGGAACCCCGGCGGCGCGGGCGGCGGCCATCTCCTCGCCGGCGCGGCCGAAGATCATGGGGTCGCCGCCCTTCAGCCGGACCACCCGCTTGCCCTGGCGGGCGAGCGAGACCATCAGGGCGTTGATGTCGTCCTGCTTGCAGGAGGGGCGGTAGCCGGTCTTGCCCACCAGCATCTTCTTCGCCTCGCGGCGGGCGATGTCGAGAATGGCGGGGGCGATGAGGTCGTCATAAAGCACGACATCGGCCGCCTGCAGCATCCGCACCGCCTTGAGCGTCAGCAGCTCGGGGTCGCCGGGCCCGGCCCCGACCAATGCGATCGAGCCCTTGTCCGGGCCGGCGCGGTCCTGCCGGGCGGCGGCGAGCAGGGTCTCGCGCAGATCTTCCGCCGGCGGGACCTCCGGGGTGGCGAGGGCGCGGGCGGTGAAGCGCTCCCAGAAGCGGCGGCGGCCGTGATAGGAGAGCTCGAGCGCCGCCACCGCCGGCCGCCAGCTCCGCGCCGCCTCCGCCCAGGCCTTGAAGCCGCGCGGCAGCACCGCCTCGATCTTGGCGCGCACCGCCTGGCCGAAGACCGGGGCGGCGCCGTCGGTGGAGATGCCGACCACCAGCGGCGAGCGGTTGACGATGGCGCCGAAGGCGAAGTCGCAGAAGGCCGGCTTGTCGATGACGTTCACCGGCACCCCGGCGGCACGGGCGGCGGTGGCGAAATCGGCGGCGGGCTCGTCCTCGGGAAAGTCGCCGATGGCGAGCGCCGCGCCGGCGAGGTCGGCCGGCACCCACTCACGCGGCACGTGGCGGATGGGGCCGTTGGGAGGGGCGGCGAGGAGGGCACGAAGCGCCTCGCAGGGCTCTGCGGCGAACAGCGCCACCTCGGCGCCGGAGGCCGAAAGCAGCTCGGCCTTCCAGGCGGCCGCGTCGGAACCGCCGGCCAGCACCACGCGGCGGCCTTCGAGGCCGAAGAACACCGGCAGCCGCGCCAGCGGCTCCATCCGCGCGCCGCTCTTCTCGGAGGGATGCCGCGCCGGGGCGCTGACGCCCGGCGCATCGTGGATGCCCGTCATGTCCTGATCCGTCTTCCGCCGCCGTCCGGCATGGCGTGACGTAGGTCGGACGCCGGTTCAGCGCAAGCCCGGGATGCGTGGGGCGTGCCGGCGAGGCGGCTCAGTGGCCGCCGCCCTTGCTGTCGGTGATCTTGTCTGTCCACGCCAATACCACGCCGGAGACCACGAAGACGACGTGAATGACCACCAGCCAGTACATCGCCCGCTCGTCGACGCCCTTGTCGAGATTCATGAAGGCCTTGAGCAGTGCGATGGCCGAGATCGCGACGATGGAGGCCAGCAGCTTCTGCTTGAGTCCGGCGAAATCCACCTTGGTCATCCACTCCGGCCAGTCGGAATGACCCTCGGTGTCGATGCGGGAGACGAAGTTCTCGTAGCCGGAGAAGATGACGATGACGACCAGGCTGCCGGTGAAGGTGAGGTCGATGAGGGCGAGGATGCCGAGGATGATGTCGGTTTCCGAGGAATTCCAGGCATGGGTGACGAAATGCACCAGCTCCACGCCGAACTTGAACAGCAGCACCGCGAGGGCGACGATGAGCCCGAGATAGAACGGCGCCATCAGCCACCGGCTGACGAAGATGAACCGCTCGATCAGCTTTTCCACGTCCCGCTCCCTGTCCGCGCCCGCTGACGGTATCGGCGCATGGGTGGCATGCCGCAGCGTCGGCCACAAGAGCGCAGGGTGGGCGTGCGGCAGGAAGCGCGCGGGGCGTGGCCGCGGCCCCACACCGAGGGGCCGCTTCGCTTCCGCCTCGCCATGGGTGCCGCACGTGCCTACGGCACCCGCGGCCGGCCGGCCGGCGCGGCGCCGCTGGCCGGCTCAGTTCGTGACCTTCTGGTAGGTGTTCTTGAGGTCGTCCTGGATCACGATCGCCTTGCCCGCCGCCTTCAGCACAAGGACAGAATCCGGAACCCGCATGGTGTAGGTCCAGCCCGTGGGCAGCTTCAGCCGCGCGCCGAGCTTCGGCAGGTCGTCATAGGTCAGCGAGGTGTCGACGAAGGCGGCGTAGGTCTGCATCACATAGACCGAGCCGTCCGGCGCGGTGAGCTGGAACACCGGCTTGCCCGCGTCGAACTCATAGATCGTGTCGCGGTCGATCGTCTGCTCCGTGTAGCTCGGCTCCCGCGCCTGACTGAGCGAGGGCGAGATTTCCGCCCGCTTGACGAAGGTGATGCCGCCGATCGTGATGACATCGCCGTCCCTGGTCGCGCCGGAGGCGATGATGCGGTCCATGATGAAGTAGCGCGGGCCGTTCCGCTTGATTTCGAGCACGTCGAAATAGCGCCGCAGGTCTGCCTCGGTAAGCGCGTCCCATTTGTCGGCGGGGCAGTCGCCATAGCCCAGCGTGTTGTAGACCGTGGCCTTCAGTCCCTCCACGGTGAGGCGGACGGGAAGGACTTCGCAGTAGCGCGCATTGCGCAGGTCGGCGGGAATGGTCGGGGCGGGGGTCTGGGCGGCGGCCGGCCCCGGTCGCAGCGTGCCGGCACCGAGAAGGAGGGCGGCAAGCAGCGGGGCGGCGAGGATAGAGCGGCAAAGGGCGGTCACGGCAGGCTCTCCGGCAAGCTTATGCCGGGCACGTTACAGCCCTGTGGCCCATAGGGAAGGTGCAATGCCGATGCGGACAAAAATAGCCATGGCGTCCACCGGACGCGCCAGCCCGACAAGGCCGGCGGGCCCGCCGCCGCCCCGCTGTCGCTTGACGCACGGAGCCCTCGCCAGCCGCCGCCATGTGCCGCAACGGCCGGCTCGGGGTTCGGGCAGGGATCAGGCCGGCACCGCGGTGCCGATCGGGCAGGAGATTCCTGTGCCACCAAGGCCACAATAGCCGTTCGGGTTCTTCGCGAGGTACTGCTGGTGGTAGTCCTCGGCGAAGTAGAAGGTCGGGGCCTCGACGATCTCGGTGGTGATGTCCGGGAAACCCTCGGCCTTCAGCGCCTTGCCATAGGCCGCCTTGCTGGCTTCGGCCTGCACCCGCTGCTCCGGCGTGGTGGTGTAGATGCCGGAGCGGTAGGTGGTACCGACATCGTTGCCCTGGCGCATGCCCTGGGTGGGATCGTGGCTCTCCCAGAACAGCTTGAGAAGCTTCTCGTAGCTGACCTGCGCGGGATCGTAGACCACGAGCACCGCCTCGGCATGGCCGGTGAGGCCGGTGCAGGTCTCCTCATAGGTCGGGTTGGGCGTGACGCCGTTGATGTAGCCGACCGCCGTGACCCAGACGCCCGGCGTCTGCCAGAACTTGCGCTCGGCGCCCCAGAAGCAACCAAGACCGAAGATCGCGGTCTCGAAACCGTCGGGATAGGGGCCCTTCAGCGGCCGCTTGCTGAGGAAATGCCGCTCCGCGGTGGGAAGCGGGTGCGGACGGCCCGGCAGGGCGCGGTCGGGAGTGGGAAGGTCGAGGGACTTCTTCAGGAAGAACATGTCGGCTCCTCGCGTTTCGTGGCCCCGATGTGGGTATTGCAACGCCTCTTTGCCAGTGTGGCGCGCCGTTGGCCGTCAGCCGCTGCCGTGCGCCGTCACCGGTCGGTGGGTGAGCGGCCGAGCAGGATCAGCAGAAGGCCGGCGACCCCGAGCACCGCCGCCAGCGGCGCCATCAGCAGCGGCACGGCGGCATATTCCCACACCACGGGCGACAGCCTGGTCTCGACGAGGCTCTGGAAGCGGGCGAGCGAGCCAGGGCCGGCGGCGAACCAGGCTTCCCCGAGCGGCGTCATGACGAGGTCGGAGGAGGCGATGGAGCGGGTGCCGTCCACCACCAGCGCGACGAAGCCGCCGGCCAGCACCCACAGACCGACGAACCGCAGCAGGAATCGGATCATGCGGTTCTCTCCTCACATGCCGGCGGCCGCCACCATAGGGCTGCATCTACGCCCCGCGGGCGGGGCGCGCAACCTGGCCGCCAGCCCTGTTGCCCGCAGCAGTGCGATTGACGGCGCAATGGCGGCGTTTTATGTGAGTGATCGTTCACTAAGTGGTGCCTCAGTGCCCGACCCGAGGAAGCCCGATGTTCACCCGGCTGATGACCGCGCGGCGCTTCGCGCCGCTGTTCTGGTGCCAGTTCTTCAGCGCATTCAATGACAATTTCGTCAAGAACGCCCTGGCCCTGCTGATCCTCTACAAGCTGGGCGAGAGTCATGCCGGTGCCCTCGTCACCTTCGCCGGCGCGCTGTTCATCCTGCCGTTCTTCCTGTTCTCCAGCCTTGGCGGCGAAATGGCCGACCGCTACGACAAGGCGGTCATCGCCAAGCGGCTGAAATTCGCCGAGATCTGGGTCGTGCTGCTGGCGAGCGCGGGCTTCGTGCTGCATTCGCTGCCGATGCTGTTCGTCGGCCTGTTCCTCATGGGCACGCTGGGCGCGCTGTTCGGTCCGCTGAAATACGGCATCCTGCCAGACCAGCTGGAGCGGGAGGAGCTGGTCGCCGGCAACGCGCTGGTGGAAACCGCCACCTTCCTCGCCATCCTCGCCGGCACCGTGGCCGGCAGCATCGCGGTGGCGGAGGGCGGGCACTGGACGGTGGCGGGCGTGACCTTCGCCTTCGGCGTGGTGAGCTGGATCGCGGCGCGGCAGATTCCCCGCACTGGAGAGCGCGCGCCGGGGCTGCGCATCAACCCCAACATCTTCCAGGGCACGCTGACGCTGCTGTCCGAGCTGAAGGCGAACCGCGCCACCTGGGTCGGCTCGCTCATCGTCAGCTGGTTCTGGCTGGTGGGTGCGGTCGTGCTGTCGCTGCTGCCCACCATGGTGAAGGAGGACATCGGCGGCTCGGAAAGCATCGTCACGCTGTTCCTGGTGCTCTTCACGGTCGGCGTCGCGGCGGGCTCGGGCCTCGCTGCCAAGCTGTGCGACGGCCGCATCGTGCTGGCGCTGGTGCCGCTCGCCGGCATCCTGCTCGGCATCTTCTCGATCTATATCGGCGTTGTCATGGGCGCCGAGCGGCCGGGGCCGGAGCTGATCGACTGGTACGATTTCATCACCAGCGAGCTCGGGGTCCACGCCATCATCGGCCTTGTCGGGCTGGCGGCGGCCGGCGGCATGTTCGTGGTGCCGACCTTCGCCTATGTCCAGGCAGAATCGGACGAGGACAGCCGCGCCCGCGTCATCGCCGGCAACAATGTGCTGAATGCCGCCTTCATGGTGGTTGGCGCGGTCATCATCGCGCTGTTCCAGCTCGCCGGCTTCGGTGCCCCGACCCTGCTGGTGGCCATCGGCGTAGCCTCGCTGGTGGTGGCGGCTCTGGTGGGCCGCGCCTTTCAGGGCCATGTGCTGCGCGACCTGATCAGGCTGGTGTTCCGGGTGCTGTTCCGGGTCGAGGTGAAGGGCGCGGAGCATCTGCGGGCGGCGGGGCCGCGCTCGGTCATCGCCATCAATCACGTCAGCTTCCTCGACGCGCCGCTGGTGATGGCGCTGCTCGACAATGACCCGATCTTCGCCATCGACTCCACCATCGCCCAGCGCTGGTGGGTGAAGCCTTTCCTGCGGCTGGTGCGGGCCTTCCCGCTCGATCCCACCCGGCCGCTGGCGACGCGCGACCTCATCCGGCTGGTGAAGGAGGGCAACCCGCTGGTGATCTTCCCGGAGGGGCGCATCACCGTCACCGGCTCGATCATGAAGATCTATGACGGCTCGGCGATGATCGCGGAAAAGGCGGGCGCGGAGGTGGTGCCGGTGCGGATCGAGGGGCTGGAGCAGACGCCCTTCTCCCGCCTGACCCCGGACCAGACCCGCAAGCGGTTGTTCCCGAAGGTGCGCGTCACCGTGCTGCCGCCGGTGCGCATCGAGGTGGCCCCGGAGCTGTTCGGCCGTAAGCGCCGGCAGGCGGCCGGGGCGGCGCTCTACGACATCATGTCGGACCTCGTCTTCCAGACCAGCCACACCGGCCAGTCGATCTATGAGGCGGTCGAGGAGGCGGCCGAGCGGCTGGGGCGCGGCCGGGTCGTGGTGGAAGACCCGATGGGCACGGCGCTGAGCTACCGCAAGCTGCTGATGGGCGCCCGCCTGTTCGGCGCCAAGCTGGCGGCGGAAACCCGCCCCGGCGAGAATGTCGGCGTGCTGCTGCCGAATGCCGCCGGCGTCGCGGTCGTCATCCTCGGCCTGCACCGCGAGGGCCGGGTGCCCGCCATGCTGAACTTCACCGCCGGCCCGGCCAACCTCGTCGCCGCCTGCCGGATGGCGGAGCTGCGGGTCGTCGTCTGCTCCCGCGCCTTTGTCGAGAAGGCCCGGCTGGAGGCGGAGGTCGCGGCGCTGGAACCGCATGTGCGCTTCCTCTGGACCGAGGATGTGCGCGCCGGCATGACCGGGCTCGACAAGGTTGCGGCGCTGCTGCCGTCGCGGGCGCATGCCTCCCGTCCCGACGATCCCGCGGTGGTGCTGTTCACCTCCGGCTCGGAGGGGGCGCCCAAGGGCGTGGTTCTGTCGCACCGCAACGTGCTGACCAATGTCGCCCAGGTGGCGGCGCGGATCGACTTCTCGCCCGCCGACATCATGTTCAACGTGCTGCCGGTGTTCCATTCCTTCGGTCTCACCGGCGGCCTCATCCTCCCGCTGGTGTCCGGCCTGAAGACCTATCTCTATCCCTCGCCGCTGCACTACCGGATCATTCCCGAGCTGGTCTACGCCACCAACGCCACCGCCATCGTGGGTACCGACACCTTCCTCGCCGGCTATTCGCGGATGGCGAACCCCTACGACTTCCGCTCGCTGCGTTTCGTGGTCGCGGGCGCGGAACCGGTGCGGGCGGAAACCCGCAAGGTGTGGATGGAGAAGTTCGGCCTGCGCATTCTCGAAGGCTATGGCGTCACCGAATGCTCGCCGGTGGTGGCGGTCAACACGCCGATGTTCAACCGCGCGGGCACGGTGGGCCGCCTGCTGCCGGGCATCCGCTACCGGCTCGACCCGGTGCCGGGTATCGAGGAGGGCGGTCGGCTGCTGGTGAGCGGGCCCAACATCATGCAGGGCTATCTCTTCGTCGACCGGCCGGGCCAGTTGGTGCCGCCGGAAGGCGGCTGGCACGACACCGGCGACATCGTCGCGCTCGATGGCGACGGTTTTGTCGCCATCCGCGGCCGGGCCAAGCGCTTCGCCAAGGTGGCGGGCGAGATGGTGTCGCTGGCCGCGGTCGATGCCATGGTCTCGACGCTGCGGCCCGATGCCCAGCACGTCACCGTCGCCGTGCCGGACGCGCGCAAGGGCGAGCGGTTGATCCTGATGACCACCGCCACCGACCTTACCCGCGCCAGCCTGCAGGCCCATGGCCGCGAGGTGGGTCTCACCGAGCTGATGTTCCCGGCGGAAATCATCACCCTTGACGAGATGCCGCTGCTGGGCACCGGCAAGGTGGATTTCACCACCGCCCGCCGGCTGGCCCTGGAGGCGATCGCGGCGCGTACCCCGCCCGCCGCGGGGGCGGGCGCGTGACGGCCGCATCACCCGTCCGGCCGGCCGACGCGGCGGCGGGCGGGGTCACGGCCCGGCGCGGGCGCGACGGTGCCGCCACCCGGGCGCGGATCGAGGAGGAGGCGTTGCGCCTCTTCGCGGAACGCGGCGTCGACGGCACCTCGGTGCGGGACATCGCCCAGGCGGCCGGCGTAGCGGAGGGTGCGCTCTACCGTCACTTCGCCTCCAAGGAGGCGCTGGCGCGCGAGCTGTTCCTTTCCCGCTATGCCGTGCTGGCGCGGCAGATCGAGGACATCGCCGGCCGGGTGCCGGATTTCGAAGGACGCATTCGCGCGGTGGTGGAGCATGCCTGCCGCCTGTTCGACGAAGCGCCGGCGCTGTTCACCTTCCTGCTCATCGCCCAGCACGACCATCTCGCCCATGTGCCGGACCGCCAGGGCAATGCGGTGGCGGCGTTGGCGCAGATCATGGCCGACGCGCAGGTTGCCGGCGTGCGGCTGCCGCAGCCGGTCGACCTCGCCGCCGCCATGGCACTCGGGGCGGTGGTGCAGCCGGCGGTCTTCGCCGTCTATGGCCGGCTCGCCCGGCCGCTGGGCGGCCACGCCGGAGCGATCGCCGAGGGCGTGCTAAGCCTGCTCACCGGCACGCGGTGAGGCCCGTGCGGCAGGTCGGCCTCCGGCGCTGCGGCGTCAGTTCGGCCAGCAGCGTTGCAGGCCGCGGCCGAGATGGTAGCCCGGCGGGCATTCCAGAACCGGCGGCGCGGGGTAGACCCGTGGGCCGGGCACGTAGCCGGGCGGGATTTCCTCGGCGGGGGCCCAGCCATTGGGCCAGCAGCGCTGGCCGCCCCGGCCGATGTGATAGCCGGGCGGGCAGGGCCACGCCACCGGCGTGGTGGCCGCCGGTGCCGCGAGCGGCGCGGGCGTGATGGCGGCCCACCCTGCGGCAGGTGCCAGGAAGGAGAGGGCCGAGGCGGCGGCCACGGCCAGCAACAGGCGTGTCTTCATCGGTGCGTCTCCCCGCTAGAAGGGGAAGTGCATCATGCCGAGGTCGCCGACGCCAGTACTTTTCTTGTGGTAAAAGAATAGCTTAGAACAATTTGAGGCCGGGCGGTATCGGCAGGCCGGCGGTGAGGGCCTGGGTTTTCTCCTGCACGAGGCGGTCGGCCTTGGCCCGGGCGTCGGCATGGGCGGCGACGATCAGGTCCTCCAGCATCTCCGCGTCATCGGGCGTCAGCAGGGTGGGGTCGATCGCGATCGCCTTCAGCGTGCCCTTGGCGGAGAGGGTGACCTTCACCATGCCGCCGCCGGCGACGCCCTGCACATCGAGAGCCTCCAGCTCCTGCTGCAGCTCCTCCATGCGGGACTGCATCTCCTTCACCTTGGACATCATGCCGAGGAGGTCTTTCATGGGCGGCTCCCGTCAGAATTCGAGGTCATCGTCCGGGCCGGGTCCCTCCGCCATGGAAGCGACCAGGCCCTCATATTCCTCCGGCGTCAACGCCGGAGGGGCGTCTTCCGGCTCGCGCGCACGGATGTCGACAATCGACGCACCGGGGAAGCGGGCAAGCACGGCGGCCACCAGCGGGTCGGCACGGACTCCGGTCTCGATCGCCGCCCGCTCGGCCTGCGCGGCCTCGCCCAGCGTCGGCTCGCCCGGCTCGCTCGACAGCGCCACCAGCCAGCGCCGGCCGGTCCACTCGGTGAGGCGGTTCTGCAGTTCCTGCACCAGCATCACCGAGCCGCCGGGCGCCAGCGCGATCTCGATGCGGCCTTCCTCGAAGGCCACGAGGCGGGCCTGGGTCTCGATGGCGAATTTCAGCTTGAGGTCGCGATGCGCCACCGCCAGCGCCACCACATCGGCGAGGCCGGCAAGGCGGGGACCGGCAACGGCGGGCGCGGGCGGCTGAGGCGCCGGGCGCGGCGCCGGGTTCTGGCTTGCCATGGCGAGCCGTGGCGCGGCGCTCCCCATCGCGGCGCGCGCACCGCCGCCGCCGCTGCCGCCATTGCCGCCGGACGGACCGGGACCGCGATCGGCGGCGGCCTCGTCCCGCAGCCGGCGCAGCGCGTCGTCCGGGGTTGGCAGGTCGGCGGCATAGGCGAGGCGGACCAGCGCCATCTCGGCGGCCTGCATCGGCTTGGCCGCCTGCTGGACCTCGGTGAGCCCGCGCGTCAGCATCTGCCAGGCCCGGGCGAGCACCCGCATCGACAGCGCCTCGGCGAAGCCGGAGCCGCGCAGCCGTTCCGCCTCGATCAGCGAAGCGTCCTCTGCGGTCTGCGGCAGGATCTTGAGCCGGGTGACGAAATGGGTGAATTCGGCCAGCTCGGCCATGACCACGGCGGGGTCGGCGCCGGCGTCGTACTGTTCGCGCAGCAGGGTGAGGGCGGCGGCGATGTCACCGCGCATCAGCGCCTCGAACAGGTCGATCACCCGCGCCTTGTCGGCAAGGCCGAGCAGGGCGCGCACTTCCTCGCCGCGCACCTGACCGCCGGTGGCGGCGCCGGCATGGGCGATGGCCTGGTCGAGCAGGGACAGCGCATCGCGCACCGAGCCTTCCGCGGCGCGGGCGACGAGGCCGAGCGCCTCCGGCTCGACGCCAACTCCCTCGGCGGTGCAGATGCCGCGCAGATGCGCCGCGAGCACGCCCGCATCCACCCGGCGCAGATCGAAGCGTTGGCAGCGCGACAGCACCGTGACCGGCACCTTGCGGATTTCGGTGGTGGCGAAGATGAACTTCACATGCTCCGGCGGCTCCTCGAGCGTCTTCAGCAGCCCGTTGAAGGCCGCCGTCGAGAGCATGTGCACTTCGTCGATGATGAAGACCTTGTAGCGCGCCAGCACCGGCTTGTAGCGCGCGGCCTCGATGATCTCGCGGATGTCGCCGATGCCGGTGTTGGAGGCCGCGTCCATCTCCTGGACGTCGACATGACGGCTTTCGATGATATCGCGGCAATGCCGGCCGAGGCCGGGCATGTCGAGCGTCGGCCCGCCGCCGCCGGCCGGGCCGTCCAGCGGCTCATAGTTCAGCGCGCGGGCAAGGATGCGGGCGGTGGTGGTCTTGCCGACCCCGCGGACGCCGGTCAGTACATAGGCCTGGGCGATGCGCCCGGAGGCGAAGGCGTTCCGCAGGGTGCGGACCATAGCCTCCTGGCCGATCAGGTCGGCGAAGGTTTGCGGGCGGTATTTGCGGGCAAGGACGCGATAGGCGGCTGCCGGCGGTTCGACCCCCGGCAGGGCCAGGGCGGCGACGTCATCGGGTGCGGCGCCCTCGCTCATCCGTCATCCGTTGCTGACCGAAGATAGGGTGGGAGGCTGGACAGAGACCCGAGACCGGGCTCGTTGGGGCTGCTTCCTTCCGGACCTGACCCGGTTGGCGAGTGGCTCGTCCACCGCCAACCTCCCGCCGCCTATATCGGGGAATTGGCGTGGGGATGCAAGAGGCAGCCGCACCCCATTCCGCTCCCCCGGCCGCGCATCCGCAACACGGTCATCGCCGATGCCGAACAGTATTGATGCTGCGAAAGCGTGGTTTGCCGGCCGTGATGGTGGCATCGGCGGAATGAGGGAACTTTCCTGAAGATGAAGGCTTGTCCCGTCACCTCAAAAGGGTCGGCATTGTCTTTCAAGGAGGCAGGAATGCGCAAGATGATGATGGCAGCCACCTGCGCTGCCGCGCTGGTGGCTGCGCCGTTGCTTGTGCCGGTGTCGATGGCGCAGGCGCAGGGTTTCGGCATCGAGGTCGGGCCGGATGGCGTGCGTCCCGTCCCCCCCGGCGGGCCGGGGTTCGAGGGCGAGCGCCGAGGCCGCATGCGCGGCTGCTCGGAGCGTCAGGCCCGTGCCGCCGCGCCGGAGGAGGGGCTCCGCAACGCGGAAGTGGTTCGGGTGACCCCGCGTTCCGTGGTGGTGGAAGGCGACACCCGGCGCGGGCCGGAGCGCATCCGCTTCGCCAACGAGCCCGGCTGCCCCACCATCGGCTGACCGTCGCCTGACAGCGCGACGAATCGGGAGGCCCGCCATGCTGCATGGCGGGCCTCCGCGTGTCGGGCGCACGTGTCCGGCCGCGCGTTGCCGGGGTTGCGCAAAATGCCGGTGCAGGGTGCCGGTGGCTCGACTAGTGTGGCGCGCCCGAGAGGCACCGTGCCGTGCGATCCGCCCGGCGGAACGGTGCCCGCCAGCCCTTGAGGATCCTTGCATGGCCACCACCTCCCTCGGCCCCTGGCCGCATCTCGGCTATGCCGATTTCCGGCTGGACCGGGCCAGCGAACGCCGCGGCGAGGCGGCTGCCTTCCTTGCCGATCCCGCCATGCGGACCTGCCTCATTGCCGGGGAGCGGGTCCTGCTGTCACACCGCGCCAGCGGCCTTGATGCGCTGTTCGACCGCGACGAGGCGCGGGCTCTGGGCGGGGATTTCGAGGCGGCCTGCCTGCTCGGCCTTGATGCGGCGGGGCCGCGCTTCGCCCTGCCGGTGCCGGCGGCGCGGGCGGAGGAACTGGCGGGCCGCGACGACCTGCACATCACCGATCTGCGCACCCTCATGGTGGAGGGGTTGATCGCGTCCGACGTGGTCAGCCAGCTCGCCTGCGGCAAGGCGATGCTGAGCTGGCACGCCCGCCGCACCTTCTGCTCGAACTGCGCGACGCCGCTCGTGGTGGCCGATGGTGGCTGGCGACGGGAGTGCCCGAACTGTGGGGCCCAGCATTTCCCGCGCACCGATCCGGTGGTGATCATGCTGGTGGTGAGCGGGGAGGAGTGCCTGCTCGGCCGCTCCCCCCGCTTCGCGCCGACCATGTGGTCCTGCCTCGCCGGTTTCGTCGAGCCCGGTGAAACCTTCGAGACCGCGGTGCGGCGGGAAACGCGGGAGGAGGCCGGCATCGTGGTCGGCCCGGTGCGCTATCTCGCCTCGCAGCCCTGGCCGTTCCCAATGTCGGTGATGATCGGCATGCGCGGCGAGGCGACGAGCCGGGACATCACCATCGACGCCAACGAGCTGGAGGGCGCCCGCTGGTTCCACCGCGAGGAGGTGCTGGCGATGCTCGGGCACCGTCATCCCGAAGGACTCACGGTGCCGCCCTCGGGGGCGATCGCCCATCATCTCATCCGCGCCTTCGCGGAAGGCCGCGACCCCCCCGGGCTCTGAGGGGCCTCAGCGCCAGGGCAGGAAGTGCTTGGAGAGCTTCAGCCCCTGCGCCTGGTAGTTGGAGCCCAGCCCCTCGCCATAGAGCACGCGGGGGCGCTCCATCATCCGCTCATAGACCAGCCGGCCGACGATCTGGCCGTCTTCCAGGATGAAGGGCACCTCGCGCGAGCGCACCTCCAGCACGGCGCGGGCGCCCAGCCCGCCGGCGGCGGCATGGCCGAAGCCAGGGTCGAAGAAACCGGCATAATGCACCCGGAATTCGCCCACCAGCGGATCGAACGGCACCATTTCCGCCGCGTAGGCCGGGGGTACGTGCACCGCCTCCTTCGAGGCAAGAATGTAGAAGGCGTCGGGATCGAGGATCAGCTCGCGGCGTCCCCGGGTCGCCAGCGGCTCCCAGTAATCCTCGACATCATAGGCGCCGCGGCGGTCGACATCGATAACGCCGGTGTGGCGCTTGGCGCGGAACCCGAGCAGCCCGCCGAAGCCTTCCCCCGAGAGGTCGACGCTGACCGCGATGCCGCCGCCCGCCACGTCCGCCGTCGCCACCTCCACGAGCCTCTCGCGCCGGTTCAGCGCCGCGATGGCCGCCTCGTCAAGCCGGGCATCGCCGCGGCGGAAGCGGATCTGCGAGAGCCGCGAGCCCTGCCGGACGAGGATCGGGAAGGTGCGCGGGCTGATTTCGAGATAGAGCGGCCCGGCATAGCCGGCGGGGATGATGTCGAAGGCCCTTGCGCGGTCGGTGATGACGCGGGTGAAGACGTCGAGCCGGCCGGTGGAGCTCTTCGGATTGGTGGAGGCGGAAAGGTCCGGCGGCAGCGCCAGAGCCTCCTGCAGTTCCACGAGATAGACGCAGCCCGTCTCCAGCACCTCGCCGCCGGTCAGGTCGAGCCGGTGCAGGGCGAGCCGTTCCAACCGGTCGGCGATGGTGGCGCCGGGGCCAGGCAGGAAGCTGGCGCGGATCCGCCATGCCGTCGGCCCCAGCCGCAGGTCGAGGCTGGCCGGCTGCACCTGGTCATGATCGAGCGGCGCTGCAGGCGCGATGGCGCCCCCGGCCACCAGCGCCTCGACGGCGTGGGCCGGCAGGATGCCGTCCTTCGCTTCCGGCAGACCCGACATGGCCACCGCTCCTACCCGTGTCGCCCGTTTCGATGTGCTGCTGTAGCGGACACGCCCGCACCCGCCAAGGGGCGGCAGCGCGAGGGACGGCCGCAACCGGCGGCGCGGCGGGCCATTTCGGGCGTGTCGTGCGGAAGGTGGAGCCCGGCGGGTCGCAACATCCGCTCGGCCGAGCCGGCAAACGCGGCAGGGTTCTGCCACGCCGGGACGACGGCGCAGGTGTCCAATCTTCCCATGTCGCCCCGTTCGTTTTACCGAACGGCGGGCTTGACGGGCGCCGGGGCAGGGGAGTAATCCGCAGCCCGTCACGTGGTCCTATTTGAGCCGACCGGCTTGCCGCCACGCTAAACAAAGTCGCTAAAAGGTCGGGGCCGCGGCGCTTCTGCGCGCGAGGGCGACCCCGGTCTGTCCTCGCACCGGAGCCGCCCCGAATGACCACGCCGAAGCTCTCTCCCGCCGATATCGCCAAGCTCAGGCCCGACACCCGCCTCGTCCATGGCGGCATCCTGCGCTCGCCCTATGGCGAGACGGCCGAGGCGATGTACCTGACCCAGGGCTATGTCTACGACACCGCCGAGCAGGCGGAGGCGCGCTTCAAGGGCGACGATCCCGGGTTCATCTACACCCGCTATTCCAACCCCACCGTGGCGATGTTCGAGACCCGCCTCGCCCTGCTGGAGGGCGCGGAGGTGGCACGCGCCACGGCCTCGGGCATGGCGGCGGTCACGGCGTCGCTGCTCTGCCAGCTCAAGGCGGGCGACCATGTCGTGGCGGCGAGGGCGCTGTTCGGCTCCTGCCGCTACGTGATCGAGGAGCTGCTGCCGCGCTTCGGGGTTGCCGCCACGCTGGTGGACGGCACCGACCTCTCGGCGTGGCAGGCGGCGGTCCGGCCGGAGACGAAGGTCTTCTTCCTCGAGAGCCCCACCAACCCGACGCTGGAGATCATCGACATCGCCGGCGTCGCTGCGATCGCAAAGCAGGCCGGGGCGCTGCTGGTGGTGGACAACGTCTTCGCCACCCCGATGCTGCAGAGCCCGCTCGCGCTCGGCGCGGATGTGGTAGTGTATTCCGCGACCAAGCACATTGACGGGCAAGGGCGCTGCCTGTGCGGCGTGGTGCTGTGCTCGGAGAAGTTCCTGGCCGATCACCTGCAGACCTTCCTGCGCCAGACCGGGCCGTCGGCCTCGCCGTTCAACGCCTGGGTGATGCTGAAGGGTCTCGAGACGCTGCCGCTGCGGGTGGAGCGGATGCAGCAGAGCGCGGCGGCCATCGCCGACACGCTGGCGGTCACGCCCGGAATCGGCCGGGTGATCTATCCCTTCCGGGACGACCACCCGCAGGCGGAGCTGGCCCGCCGGCAGATGCGCGGTGGCGGCACGCTGGTGACCTTCGAGGTCGAGGGCGGCAAGGCCGGCGCCTTCCGCTTCCTCAACGGTCTGAAGGTCGCGCGCATCTCCAACAATCTCGGCGATGCCAAGAGCCTCGTCACCCACCCCGCGACCACCACCCACCAGCGCTTCACCCCGGAGGCGCGGGCGGAGATGGGGATCAGCGACGGCATGGTCCGGCTGTCGGTCGGTCTCGAACATGTCGACGACCTGATCGAGGACCTCGCCCAGGCGCTGAAGGCCGTCTGACGGCTGCGGCGACGACGGCGGGCCATCATCGCGCGTCGCCGCGCCGCCCGGCGGGCAGGGAGCCTCCTCCCTGTCCACCGCCATGACGCGCCGGCCTTGCGGGGCCGGGCGTAAGCGGCTTCACTGCCGCCTTGAGCCGTCTGCGGAGAAGGGATGCGATGTATCGCGCGACCACCAGAGGCGTCCAGGTGACGGTGACGCCCCGTTTCTCGCCGGAGCGGTCCGACACGGAGCGGGGCCAGTTCTTCTGGTCCTACACCGTCGAGATTCTGAACCTCGGCAGCGAGACGGTGCAGCTCACGTCCCGGCACTGGATCATCACCGACGGCCTCGGCCGGGTGCAGGAGGTGCGCGGCGCCGGGGTGGTGGGCGAGCAGCCGGTGCTGCCGCCAGGCGGGCATTTCGAGTACACCAGCGGGGTGCCGCTGCCGACCACCACCGGCATCATGTCCGGCAGCTACGATCTCGTCACCGCGGCGGGGGAGCATTTCGCCGCCGAAGTGCCGGCCTTCTCGCTCGACCTGCCGGACGCTTCCCGCACGCTCAACTGAGCCCGCCCTTCCGGCCGTGGCGCGAAGCGTCTATGGTCGCCCGGTCAACCCCGCCCTGCGGTCCCACAGCCCGTGATCGATCTCCGTCCGATCGCCGCCGTCCTCGGCGTCCTTCTCGCCATCCTCGGCACGACCATGATGATACCGGCCCTCGTCGATTTCGGCGCGGGGCGTGGTGATTATCTCGTCTATGTCGCGGCCGCGGCGGTCACCATGTTCGTCGGGCTGTCGCTGTGGCTGGCCGGTCGCTCGGGCGAGGTGGAGCGGCTCGACCGCCGCCAGGCCTTCCTGCTCACGACGGCGAGCTGGGTGGTGGTCTCCGCCTTCGCCGCCATTCCCTTCATGTGGTCGGAAGCCAAGCTCTCCTTCACCGACGCCTATTTCGAGGCGATGTCCGGCCTCACCACCACCGGCGCCACCGTCATCTCCGGCCTCGACACCCGCCCGCCCGGGCTGCTGATCTGGCGGGCCTTCCTGCACTGGTATGGCGGCATCGGCATCATCGTGCTGGCCATCGCCTTCCTGCCGATGCTGCAGATCGGCGGAATGCAGCTCTTCCGCGCTGAATCCTCGGACAAGTCGGAGAAGCTGCTGCCCCGCGCGGCGCAGATGGCCAAGGGCATCCTCGGCAGCTACCTCATCCTGTCGCTGGCCTGCGCGGTCACCTACCGGCTGTGCGGCATGACCCCGTTCGACGCCGTGGCCCACGCCATGGCCACCATCTCGACCGGGGGGTTCTCGACCCACGACGCCTCGCTCGGCTATTTCCACAGCGCCGCGGTCGACTACGCCGCCATCGTCTTCATGCTGGCGGGGTCGCTGCCCTTCGTGCTGTATGTTCGGGTGCTGGCGGGCGATTTCAGCCGGCTTCTGGCGAACACCGAGGTGCGGCTGTTCCTCGCGGTCGTGCTCGCCTTCACCGCGCTCAGCTTCGTCGAGCAGGTGGCGGGGGGCATCGCCCAGGGCGAGACGGCGCTGCGCTACGCGCTGTTCAATGTCGTCTCCCTCATCTCGACGACCGGCTTCGTCACGGTGGACTTCACCCATTGGGGACCGCCCACCGACACGCTGTACTTCCTCATCCTGTTCCTCGGCGGCTGCACCGGCTCGACCACGGGCGGGCTGAAGATGTTCCGTCTCGCCATCATCGGCTCGGCGCTGGCCCAGCACCTCAAGCGCATCGTCTATCCCCGCGGCGTGTTCCCGGTGCGCTATGGCGGCGCGCCGGTGGACGAGGCGGTGGTGTCGTCGGTGCTGTCCTTCGTGTTCCTCTACCTCGCCAGTTTCCTGGTGATCGCGATCGCCATCAACATCGCCGGCTACGACCTCGCCACCTCGCTCTCCGCCGCCATCACGGCGCTGGCCAATGTCGGGCCGGGGGTGGGGGAGGTGGTGGGGCCGGCGGTGAACTTCGCCGCGCTGCCGGACGGGGTGGTGTGGCTGCTTTCGGCGGGCATGCTGCTGGGACGGCTGGAACTGTTCACGGTGCTGGTCCTCCTGCTGCCGCGCTTCTGGCAGCGTTGAAGGGCGTTGATCTCCCGCGCTGCACTCTTATGCTCGGCACAGGATTCGAGGATCACCGATGCAGGCCAGCCGCACCACGACCGAGGAAATTCTGGCCTATCTGGTCGGGTTTGACACCACCAGCCGCAATTCCAACCTCGCGCTGATCGATTTCGTGAAGACCTATCTCGCGGCCTACGGCATCGAGAGCACGCTGGTGCCGAGCGAGGACGGGCAGAAGGCGAGCCTGTTCGCCACCATTGGCCCGGCGGGGGTTGGCGGCGTCTGCCTGTCCGGCCATTCCGACGTGGTGCCGGTCGACGGCCAGCCCTGGACCTCGGATCCCTTCGTCCTCAGCGAGGCGGATGGCCGGCTTTACGGCCGGGGCAGCTGCGACATGAAGGGCTTCATCGCCACCTGCCTCGCCCTGGTGCCGGAGATGGTGGCGCGGCCGCTTGCGACGCCGATCCACCTTCTGGTCTCCTATGACGAGGAGATCGGCTGCACCGGGGTGGTGCCCGCTGTGCAGCGCCTCGGGGTCGACCTGCCGCTGCCGCGCGCCTGCATCGTGGGCGAGCCGACCAACATGCGGGTGGTCGACGCTCACAAGTCCGGCATCGCCTATGTCACCACCGTGACGGGGCGCGAGGCGCATTCCTCGATGCCGCAGCTCGGCGCCAATGCCATCTTCGCCGCGGCCGAGCTGGTGGGCGAGCTCGACCGTGCCCGCGCCGAGCTGATCGCCGCCGGCGACTCCACGGGCCGGTTCGATCCGCCGAATTCCACCGTGCAGGTCACGGTGATCGAGGGAGGCACTGCGGGCAACATCGTGCCGCGCTCCTGCGCGGTGCGCTGGAACGTGCGCGGCCTGCCCGACTTCGACGAGCACGCGCTGCTGTCGCGCTTTGAAAGCTTCGCTTTGGACCGGGTGCTGCCGCGGCTGAAGGAGACCGCGCCGGAAGCGGCGATCGAGACCCGGTTCATCTACCGCGTGCCGCCGCTGGCGCCGCAGCCGGGCTCCTATGCGGAGACGCTGGCGCTGCGCCTCGCCGGCCAGAACGGCACCCACACCGTCGCCTATGGCACGGAGGGCGGCCATTTCCAGGCCGCGGGCATCCCTACCGTCGTCTGCGGGCCGGGCTCGATCGATCAGGCCCACAAGCCGGACGAGTTCATCGAGGTCTCGGAGCTTCGGGCCTGCGAGCGCTTCCTGCGCGGGCTCATCGAGGAATGCGCGGCCTGAGCAGCCGCGCCGCAGGGCGAGCGATGCGCCCGGCGATCGAGGCTTACGGCGCGTCGACCACTTCCGTCGCCTCGAAGCCGTAGCTGCGGCCGCAGAACTCGCACGTCACCGAGACCTTGCCGTCTTCCACGAGGCTGGCGCGCTCCTCCTTGGGGAAGCTCATCAGCACGCTCATCACCCGCTCGCGCGAGCAGGAGCAGCGCGCCACCACGCTCTCGGCCTCGAACACCCGCACGCCCCGCTCGTGGAACAGGCGGAACAGCAGGCGCTCGCTCGACAGCTCCGCGTCCACCAGCTCGATATCCTCGACCGTGCCGACCAGCGACTGCGCCTCCAGCCAGGCATCGTCCTCGGCAGCCGGCGCGGGCGATGTTCCCTCAGGCGCGTCACCGGGATCGAGGTCGCGGGTGACGATCCGGCCGCCCTCGGTGGGCAGGAACTGTACCATCAGCCCGCCGGCACGCCAGGACGAGGTGCCGCCGGGGCGCACATCCTCCGCCACCGCGAGGCGGATGCGGGTCGGAATCTGCTCGGACTGGCGGAAATACTGGTGGGCCGCATCCTCCAGCCCGCCCCCTTCCAGCGCCACGACACCCTGATAGGGGCGCACGCTCAGGCCCTGGTCGATGGTGAGGGCGAGATGGCCATGGCCCAGCAGGGTGCCGCTGTCGCCGCGGCCGACGCCGACCAGCTCGGACAGGCGCGCCTCGTCGTAGCGCGCATAGGCGCGGACGCTTTCGGGGGCGGTAAAGTCCACCACCAGCAGGTCGACGGGGCCGTCGGTGCGGGTCTGCAGGATGAAGCGACCCTCGATCTTGAGGGTCGAGCCCAGCAGAACCGTCAGCGCCACCGCCTCGCCGAGCAGGCGCTTCACCGCGGGGGGGTAGCGGTGATGGGCGAGGGTGGCGTCGAGGCTGGCGCCGAGCCGCACCACACGGCCGCGCACGTCGAGGCCGTCGATGTGGAAGGGGGTCACCCGGTCGTCGATCGCCTCGGCGCTGGGGGAACGGGCGGGTATGGATGATGCTGTCATGTGAACTCCGACCGCGCATATAGGAAGCCGCCGGCGGGCTTGCGAGGGCCGTGCGAACCTAGCCCCGCCCGCCCTGCGGCGTCAGCCGAAACGGCAGGCGGCGCCCGCTGCGACGGGCGCCGCTGGAGGCGGCCGCGTTCAGGCCTCCGCGCCTTCGAGGCACCAGGCAAGGATGCCCTTCTGCGCGTGCAGACGGTTTTCGGCCTCGTCGAAGACCACGGACTGGGGGCCGTCCATCACCTCGTCGGTCACTTCCTCGCCGCGATGCGCGGGCAGGCAGTGCATGAAGATGGCGTCCGGCGCGGCACGGCGCATCAGTGCGCCGTTCACCTGGAAGGGGCGCAGCAGGTTGTGGCGGCGCTCCGCCTCCTTGTCGCCCATCGACACCCAGGTGTCGGTGACGACGCAGTCGACGCCCTCCACCGCTGCCTCGGCATCGTGGCCGAAGGTCACCCGCGCGCCGGTCTCCCGCACGAAATCGACCAGCGCCGGGCGCGGCGCCAGCTCCGGCGGGGTGGCGACGTTCAATGCGAAATCGAAGCGCTGCGCGGCGTGGACCCAGGAGGCCAGCACGTTGTTGGCATCCCCGGTCCAGGCCACCGTGCGCCCGCCGATCGGACCCTTGTGCTCCTCGAAGGTCATCACGTCCGCCATGATCTGGCAGGGATGGGAGTCCCGGGTCAGGCCGTTGATTACCGGCACGGTGGCGTTCGCCGCCAGCTCGCGCAGCGCGTCGTGGTCGAGAATGCGGATCATGATGGCGTCGACATAGCGCGAGAGAACCCGCGCCGTATCGGCGATGGTCTCGCCTCGCCCGAGCTGCATCTCCGCGCCGGTCAGCATGATGGTTTCACCGCCGAGCTGGCGCATCGCCACGTCGAAGGAGATGCGGGTACGGGTCGAGGGCTGCTCGAACACCATGGCCAGCACCTTGCCGGCGAAAGGCTTGGCGCTGGCCACCTCGCGGCGGCGGCTCTTGAGGTCGCGGGAGAGGTCGATCAGCGTGCGCAGCTCGCTGGCCGGCAGGGCGTCCAGATCGAGGAAATGCTTGATGGCGCTCATGCCGCCGCTCCCTTCACGCCGTCCTGCCGAAGCTGAGCTTCGATCCGGGTGCAGGCGGCGTCGAGCTTCTCGAACGCGGCGTCGATCTCGGCCTGGCCGATGTTCAGCGGCGGCAGCAGGCGCACCACATTGTCCGACGCGGCGGGCGCGAGCATGGCTTCGGCCCGCATTGCCGCGATCAGGTCGCCATTCGGCACGAGGGTACGCAGGCCGAGCAGCAGGCCTTCGCCGCGGATTTCGGCGATGACGGCGGGGTGGCGGTCCTTCAGTTCCGCGAGGCGCTGGCGCAGCCGGGCGGCGGTCGCCTGCACCTGCTCGAGGAATCCCTCGGCGGTGACGACGTCCAGCACCGCGTTGGCGACGCTCATCGCCAGCGGGTTGCCGCCATAGGTGGAGCCGTGGGTGCCGAGCGTCATGCCCTTGGCGGCTTCCTCGGTGGCGAGGCAGGCCCCGACCGGGAAGCCGCCGCCGATGCCCTTGGCCACGGCCATGATGTCGGGCGTGATGCCGGCCCACTCATGGGCGAACAGCTTGCCGGTACGGCCGACGCCGCACTGGACCTCATCGAGCATCAGCAGCAGGCCGTGCTCGTCGCACAGCCCGCGCAGCTCGCGCAGGAACGCCCACGAGGCCGAGCGCACGCCGCCCTCGCCCTGCACCGGCTCGATGAGGATGCCGGCGGTCTCCGGCCCGATCGCCGCCTTCACCGCGTCGAGGTCGCCGAACGGCACATGGTCGAAGCCGGGCATGGCGGGGCCGAAGCCCTCGAGATACTTCGCGTTGCCGGCGGCGGAGATGGTCGCCAGCGTGCGGCCATGGAAGGCGCCGTTGAAGGCGATGATGCGGTTGCGCTCCGGCGCGCCATTGGCGAAATGGTACTTGCGCGCCATCTTGATCGCGCATTCCAGCGCTTCCGCACCGGAATTGGTGAAGAACATGGTGTCGGCGAAGGTCGCCGCGACGAGGCGCTGCGCCAGCCGCTCGCCGCCTTCGATGCGGAAGATATTGGACAGATGCCAGATCTTGCCGGCCTGCTCGGTGAGGGCGGCGACGAGGTGGGGGTGCGCATGCCCGAGCACGTTCACCGCGATGCCGGCGGTGAAGTCGAGATATCGCTCGCCATCCCGGGTGAACAGCCAGGCGCCTTCGCCACGCTCGAAGACGAGGTCCACGCGGTTGTAGGTCGGCAGGATGGGATCGATCACGCGCCCCTCCACTTCTTTCTCGAGGTGCCGGCGGCTCGGTGGAGCCTCAAGGCGGGGGTCCAAAATGAAACGTGCCGCCCTTGCGGGGGCGGCACCCTAATGACCAGATTGTAGCGAATCGGCCCCGGCGGTTCAACCGGTGCGGCGCCACCGGCCTGTGTTGCGCTGCGGACTCGCATCTGGGGAAAACGATCGTTTCGGCCCCGAGGCCACTTCGCGAGAGTCGATGCATATTGTAGCGTCCCCCTCGTCGGATACGACATCTCGTGCGGCGGTAATCCCCCAGTGGCGGCGTTGAGCCGACCAGGTCAATCCTGGCCGGATCGGAGCGGGATTCTGCCGGCGATCGATGAGCTCTAGGAGGCACAGCGATGAACTGGACGGACGAGCGCGTCGAGCTCCTCAAGAAACTTTGGGCCGAGGGACTTTCCGCCAGCCAGATCGCCGCCGAACTGGGCGGTGTCACGCGTAACGCGGTGATCGGCAAGGTGCACCGGCTGGGTCTTTCCGGCCGGGCCAAGACCGCGGCGGCGCCCGCGGCGCGTCCGCGCAGCAAGACGCCTCCGGTGCGGCCCCAGCCGACGGCGCAGCCGGTACGCCCGCGCCCCATGGTCAGCGGCAACAACGCCCTGGCGGTGGCGCCGGATGTCGAAGAGGCCGAACCCGTCGCCACGCCGGATCCGGTCAGCGCCACCGTGGTGGCGATGGCGCAGCGCTGCACCATTCTCGACCTCACCGAGTTTTCCTGCCGCTGGCCCGTGGGCGATCCCGGCAAGTCCGATTTCTACTATTGCGGCTCGCGCACCAAGACCGGGCTGCCCTATTGTGCCCAGCACGCGCGCATTGCCTACCAGCCGGTCCAGGATCGGCGCCGCGACCGTAGGGTCGCCCGCATCTGACCCTCGGCGTCCGGTGCTTGCCGCGGGCGGGCCTTGCGCGCCGTCCGGCGGATCGCCGCAGGAGGCCGCCCGTCGATGCTGTTTCGCCGCTCCACCGCCGTCGCGCCGCAGCCTGAGCCGCTCGCGCCCATCGTCCTGAAGATCGAGGGGCGTGAAGTGGTGGTCTCGCTCCGGCGCCACCCGCGCGCCCGGCGCTACACCCTGCGCGTCCGGGCCGTCGAGCGCGATGTCGTGTTGACGCTGCCCTCCCGCGGCTCGGTGAGGGAGGCCCATGCCTTCGCCCAGCGCTACACCGGCTGGATCGCGGCGCGGTTGTCCCGCCTGCCCGAACGGGTCGCCCTGGAACCCGGGGCATTGCTCCCGCTGCGCGGGGTTCCCCACCGCATCGTCCACCGGCCGGATCGCCGCGGCATGGTCTGGCCCGAGGTCGCGGGCGGGGAGCCGGTGCTCTGCGTCGCCGGCGAACTGCCTCATGTGGCGCGGCGGGTGACCGATTTCCTCAAGCGCGAAGCCCGGCGCGACCTCACCGAGGCGAGCCGCCGCCATGCCGCCGCGCTCGGCGTCGCCATCGGCCGCATCACCCTGCGCGACACCGCCAGCCGCTGGGGCTCATGCTCCTCGAACGGCGGCCTGTCCTATTCCTGGCGGCTCATCCTCGCCCCGCCTTTCGTGCTGGATTATCTCGCCGCCCATGAGGTGGCGCACCGGCGCGAGATGAACCATGGCCCGGCCTTCTGGGCGACCGTGGACCGCCTGTTCCCGGAGCGGGAACAGGCCGAGCGCTGGCTGCGCAGCCACGGCGCCAGCCTCCACCGCTATGGCGAGCGTGCCGGGGGCTGAGCGCCGCCGGCGGGACAGCCCGACATCCGGTCGCGGCGCCCGCTGAAGCGGATCAGGTGCGGCCGAACAGCTTGTCCATCAGCCAGTCGTCGAGACCGGGGCCGGGCGCTGCCGCCGGCCGGGTGCCGCCGCCGACATTGGCCGGCGGGGCGGGATAACCGCCGCCGGGCGAACTGCCGGGGTAGCCGCCGCCGGTCATGACCGGCTCGTCGGGCACGTCGCCCTGGGCGGTGGCCTGGCCGATGGCCTGCTCGTAGCCGCTGCCGGGCAGGGCGACCACGGGCTGTCCGTCATGCATGGTGCGCATCACCCGGCTCCAGATCTCGACCGGCAGACCGCCGCCGGAGGCTTTCTTGGTGGGCGAGGAATCGTCATTGCCGATCCAGACCGCGCCGATGTAGCGGCCGGTATAGCCGACGAACCAGGCGTCGCGGTAATCCTGACTGGTCCCTGTCTTGCCGGCGGCCGGCCACCCCGGCAGGTCGGCGCGCTTGGCGGTGCCGCTCACCAGCGTTTCGCGCAGCATGCGGTTCATCATCGCCACATGGGGCGGGGCCACCACCTGCGGGTTCTCCGGCAGGGCGAAGGCATAGAGCACCTTGCCCTTGGCGTCGCGCACCTGGTCGACGATGTGGGGCGACACCGCGAGCCCGCCGTCGGCGAAGGGCGCATAGGCGCTGGCCAGTTCCAGCACGGACACCTCGGAGGTGCCCAGCGCGATGGACGGGTTGGGGTCGAGCTTGGAGGTGATGCCGAGCCGCTTGGCGGTCTTCGTCACCTCCTCCGGTCCGACCTCCAGCGCCAGCCGCACCGCCACCGTGTTCAGCGAGAGCGACAGGGCGGTCTGCAGCGTCACCGGGCCACGATATTCGTGCGAATAGTTCTCCGGCTTCCAGCCCTTCAGCTTGATCGGGGCATCGTCCCGGATGGAATCCGGCGTCAGCCCCCGCTCCATGGCGGTGAGGTAGACGAAGGGCTTGAAGGCCGAGCCCGGCTGGCGGCGGGCGGTGATCGCCCGGTTGTACTGGCTGTCCTCATAGGAGCGCCCGCCGACGAGGACCTTGACCGCGCCATTGGTGTCCATCACCACAACCGCGCCCTGTTCGACGTCGAACTTGGCGCCGTTCTTGGCGAGGGTCTCCGACAGGCCTTTCTCGGCGGCAACCTGGGCGGAACGATCGATCGTCGTCTGCACCACGATGTCGTGGTCCACCGCGCCGATGAGGGGCTCAAGCTGCTCCATCACCCAGTCCGCGGCGTAGCCGGCGAGGTTGTCGACGGGGGATTTCGACAGGGTGGCCGGCTTGGCCAGCGCCGCCTTCTCCTGCTCGGCGGTAATGAAGCCGGCGTCCTGCATCGCCCCCAGCACGATGGCGGCGCGGTCCTGCGCGCCCTTGAGGTTGCGGGTCGGGGCGAGGGCCGAGGGCGATTTCATCAGCCCCGCGAGCATGGCCGCCTCGGCAAGGCCGAGCTGCCGGGCCGGCTTGCCGAAATAGCGCTGCGAGGCCGCCTCGATGCCGTAGGCGCCGGCGCCGAAGTAGACGCGGTTCACGTAGAGCTCGAGCAGCTCGTTCTTCGAGTATTTGGTCTCCAGCCAGAGCGCGAGGATCAGCTCCTGAATCTTGCGCGAGAAGGTGCGGTCCTGCGTCAGGAACAGGTTCTTGGCGAGCTGCTGGGTGAGGGTGGAGCCGCCCTCCCGCACCCGGCCGGAGGTGAGGTTCACCACCATGGCGCGGCCGAGCCCCAGCGGGTCGATGCCGTAATGGGAATAGAACCGGCGGTCCTCGATGGCGACGAAGGCCTGCGGCACATAGGGCGGCAGGGCGCGCAGGGGCACGGCGGCGCCGCGCATCTCGCCGCGCACCGCCAGCGCGCTGCCGTCCGAGGCGAGGATCGAGACCGTGGGCGGACGGTCGGGGATGACGAGGTTCTGGATCGGGGGAAGCTGGGTGGATTCATAGGCGATGAGCCCGGCCAGCCCGAGCACGCCCCAGATTCCCAGCACGAAGCTCCAGTAGAAAAGCCGGCCTATGCCGAAGCCGCGGCGGGCGGACCGGCGGGAGCGGGCTGGCGAGCGGGGCTTGGCGCGCGCGGAAATGAAGGCATCCTCCGGGTCGTCGACATGCGCTTCGGGCGCGTCCTCGTCAGTGGCGCGGCGCGCCGCGGCCCCCGGGCCGGGCCGGTCGTCCGGGCGCAGTCTCAGCTCGGGCGCATAAGGGCCGCCGAGGCTCGGCTCGCGCCGCCCGCCGCTCCTCTGTCCCGATGCCATGCGTCCATCCACTCCCGTCCCTGCCGGTAAACGAACCTTAAATCGGGTCATTTTAAAGGGCGGTTAAGGGCGGGACGTAGCGGCAGCGCGGGTTTCTGCGGGATTACAGCGCGGCGATCACCGTCCACCACGCCCAGGCCGTGAGCATGGACAGGGGCACGCCGAGGCCGATCACCGCGGCGATGAGATCGGGCTCGAGGTCGTTGTCCATGGCGATGACGCTGGCGCCCAGCATGGGCGGCATCGCCATCTCCAGCATCGCGACCTTGGCGACGGGGTCGGAGGTCTGGCCAAGCGCGGCATAGAGCAGAAGAAGCAGCGCCGGGGCGACGACGAGCCGGTGGAGGAGGCCGACTCCAAGCGGAGCGAGATGGGCGCCCAGCCGGTCGAAGCGCAGCGCAAATCCCACCGCCGCCAGCGCGAGCGGCGTCAATGTGGCGGCAAGCGCGGTGACCATCTCGTCGACCCAGCCGGGACGGTCGAGGTGGTTGGTCGCAAACGCGATCAGGATGGCGATGAAGGGCGGAAAGGTGGCGATGCGCCGCCCGACCGCGGCAGGGTCCAGCCGCCCCTCGCTGGCCACCGCGGCGATGGCGAGGCCGAGGGTGGACAGGGCGAGATAGGAGCCGAACAGGTCGATGACGATGCCGAGGCCCAGCCACTGGCTGCCGGCGAAGGCGGCGATCATCGGCAGGCCGACGAAAGAGGTGTTGCCCCAGCCGGCGGCGAGCAGCAGCGCCCCGGTGCGCCCGCGCGACCAGCCGAGCGCCCGGCACAGCGGCACCAGCACCGCGACGGCCGCGGCGACGCCCAGCCAGGGCGTGGCGGCCGCCATCCACCAGTCGGGATGGACGCTGAGCTTGTGGAAGCTCTCCAGAGCCGCCGCCGGCAACGCGACATTGATGACCCAGCCGGACAGCACCTTGCCGGCGTTGTCCGGCAGCCGCCCGCTCCACCGCAGCACCACGCCGATGGCAAGGCACGTCATGATGAGCGCGATCTGCTGCACGCCCGTTCCCTCGTCACCCCAACGTCATGTCGATACCGCGTCGTGGGCGCCGCCGCCATACCGCCTTACGTCGCTGAGGCGTCGTCATCGGCGTCCAGCACATGCAGCAGCGCCCGCCGGATCGCCGAATGGCGCGCGGCGCCGATGATCTTCGCGCCCATCAGGTCGGTGACATAGAACACGTCGACCGCCCGCTCGCCGAAGGTCGCGACATGGGCGGAGGCGATGTTGAGGTTGAGGCGCGAGAGGGTCTGGGTCAGGCCATAGAGCAGGCCGGGCCGGTCGAGGCCGGAGACCTCGATCACGGTGTGGCGGTTGGACCACGCATTATTGAGCGTCACCTCGGATTCCACCGTGAAGGCGCGGGGGCGCTTTGGCAGGCGGCGCGCCACCACCTCGGGCAGGCGGATCTCGCCCGACAGCGATTTCTCGATGGCGGTGGAGATGCGGTCGGCCCGCCGCAGCTCGTCGGCGTCCTGTTCGAAGGCGCGGGTCAGCGAGATGGTGTCGAGCGCGCGTCCGTCGGTGGTGGTGCTGATCTGGGCGTCGACGATGTTCGCCCCGGCACTGGCGCAGGCCCCGGCGATGACCGCCAGCAGCTTGGGATGATCGGGGGCGAGGACGGTCAATTCGGTCACACCATGCGCCTGATCGGTCCGACTGGTCGTTGCCAGAGCGCGCCCGGCGGCCTCCGCCTCGGCGATGAAGCGGGCGTGCTGCAGCTTGTGTTCGAGGTCCACGCGCAGCCAATAGGCGGGGTAATGCAGGGCCATGTAGCGCTCCAGACGCTCCTCGCCCCAGTCCCCCATCGCCGCCCGGAACTCCCGCTGCGCCCGCCCGACCCGCTGCACGCGGTTGCTCTCGGAGAAGCCGCCGGTGATGACCGGCTCGGTCTCGTGATAGAGCGTGCGCAGGAGCTGCGACTTCCAGTTGTTCCACACGCCCGGCCCGACCGCGCGGATATCGGCGGTGGTGAGGATCAGCAGCAGCCGCATCCGCTCGAGATTCTGCACCACGGCGGCAAAGTTCTCGATGGTCTTGCGGTCGGAGAGGTCGCGCGACTGCGCGACACTCGACATGACGAGGTGCTGTTCTATCAGCCAGGCAACGGTGTCGGTGTCGGCGGGCGACAGGCCGAAGCGCGGACACAACCGTCGCGCGACCTTGGCCCCCGCGATCGAATGGTCCTCGGGCCGGCCCTTGGCGACGTCGTGAAGGAACACCGCGACGTAAAGCAGCTGGCGGTTCTTGATCTGGCCCATCAATTCGGTGGCGAGGCCGAGTTCGGGACGGTCGCCGCGCTCGATCTCAGTCAGCGCACCGATCGAGCGGATGAGGTGCTCGTCCACCGTGTACGAATGGTACATGTTGAACTGCATCATCGCGACGACGCGGCCGAATTCCGGCACGAAGCGCCCGAGCACGCCGGTCTCGTTCATCCGCCGCAGCACGATCTCCGGCGTCTTGCGCGAGCAGAGGATTTCCAGAAAGAGCCGGTTGGCCTCGGCGTCTTCCCGTACCCGTTGATCGATGAGCTTGAGGGAGCGGGTGGCGAGGCGCACCGCGTCGGGATGAAACGCCAGCTCATGGCGGTCGGCGAGGTGGAACAGGCGGATGAGGTTCACCGGATCGCGGGTGAATGCGTCGGCGTCGGCGACATTGATGCGGTCATGGTCGACAATGAAGTCGCGGCTTTCCTTCAGCGTCCGGCGCGGCGAGGAGCGCAGCCGGGCGATCATCCGGTTGAGCCGCGGCACCGGCTTCTCGTGCCGCTCCTCAAGGGCAGCGGAGACGATCGCCGTGAGGTCGCCAACCTCTTTGGCCACGAGGAAGTAGTGCTTCATGAACCGCTCGACATCCCTGAGGCCAGGGTGAGCGGTGTAGCCGAGCCGCTCGGCCATGTCGCGCTGGAGGTCGAAGGCGAGGCGTTCCTCGGCCTTGCCGGCGAGGAAATGGAGGTGACAGCGGACCGACCAGAGAAAATCCTCGCAGCGGCGGAAGATCGCGGCTTCTTCGGCGGTGAACACGCCCTTGGCCACCAGTTCGCGGGTCTCGCGCACGCGGTAGACGTATTTTGCGATCCAGAACAGCGTGTGGAGGTCGCGCAGGCCGCCTTTGCCGTCCTTCACGTTCGGCTCGACGACGTAGCGCGACTGTCCCGCGCGCTTCAGCCGCTCCTCCCGCTCCGCCAGCTTGGCGGCAACGAACTCGGCGGCCGTGCCCTCCACCACTTCACGGTCGAAGCGGCGGACCATCTCATCGAACATGGCGTTCTTGCCGACGATGAGCCGGGCTTCCAGCAGTGAGGTGCGGATCGTCATGTCCGCGCGAGCCTGGCGGATGCACTCGTCGATGGAGCGGGTGGCGTGGCCGACCTTCAGCCCCATGTCCCACAGGACATAGAGCATGGCTTCGGCGACGCTTTCGCCCCAGGCTGTCTGCTTGTAGGGCAGCAGGAACAGGATGTCGGTGTCCGAGCCCGGCGCCATCAGCCCGCGGCCATAGCCGCCGATGGCGACGATATCCATGCGTTCGGAGGTGGAAGGATTGTCGGAGGGGTAAAGGTAGGTCGTCACCAGCTCATGGACGAGCGTGATGATCTCGTCCTGCAGCCGGGACAGCCGCTCGGCGCAGCGGCGGCCGGAGCCATCCTGTGTCAGCCAGCGCTGAGCCACCGCCTGGCCGTCGGCGTGCACTTTCTTGAGGTATTTCGCGACACGGGTGCGAAGGCCGGTCTCCCCGCCTTCCGGCTGGGTCAGATGCTGCCGGCCCAGCACATGGAGCTCGGCCCGCACCGCCTCCATGTCGAAGAGCTCGCGGAACGCGAAATCGGAACGGCGACGGCGGCGTATCTCGTTCATGGGGTCGTCCGGCTGCACAACCCTCCCGATTTAACCGATCACACCGGCGGCGTCATCGGCCTTGGCGGCTTCCAAAACGAGACGTGCCCGGCGGAGGCCGGGCACGTCGTTTGGCCTGATTGAAAGCCCGACGCCTCACTGGGTGGGCTGGGCGCCCGGCTGGGTGGTCGCGGGCGTGGAGGAAGCCGAGCGGCTCTGCTCCAGAGTCTTGAATTCGGGCGCCTGGTTCAGCTCGTCCCGGCTGGCCGACACCACCACCTTCTGGCCGTTGTCGGCCGGCGCCACGGTCAGCGCGTTGAACGAGACAGCGACAGGCTTGGCGCCGATGCCGAGGAAGCCGCCCACGTCGATCACCGCGGCGGTCACGCGGCCATCCTTCTCCACGATCAGATCGCTGATCGAGCCGAGGGATTCGTCAGTGGCCGTGACCACATTGGTGCCGACGAGGTCGCTGCTCATCCACTGACCCGCGGCCTGCTCGTTGATGAAGCGGGCGCCGGTCGGCGACACGGTGGCCTGCGAGGGCATGTTTTCCGCCGGTGCGGTGGTGGAGGGGTTCACCGGTGCCGTGCTGGGCGCGGTCTCGGTGGCAGCGGGCGGGGTCGTCGGCGCGGCAGACTGGGCGAGCGCGACCGCGGGGGTGAGAGACAGGGCGGCCAGAGCAGTCAGGGTCACGAACTTGTTCGTCATCACATTCTCCCGGTCGTTTATTCCAAGACGAGTGCGGCGTGTTGCCGTCTGGTTGGTCAACTCGTGCGTCCGGGCAATGTTCCTCTTACGTAAGGAAAGATACGTTCGGGATCATCGAGCGTCAGCGACGCAGATGGTAAGTTCTTCCGTCGCGCTGTTGGTACGAAGCGCGCCCAGAGCCGAGAGACAACCGCGCGGAAGCGCATTGCTGCGGGTCGGTGACTTCACGATCTTCGCTGCTTTTGCCACAATGCTGGTCGCCGCTGCTGGAATAGTCTCAACGATCGCTTCACCGCCCGAGCGGCTGACGGGAAGGGGAAGCCGAGGGGCTTTGGCCTCCCGGTTGATGCCCGCGCCAGCCGAGGGCTGGATCACCACCGACATCGCCGGCTGGGAGCCGGAAGAACCCACCGACGCCGCGGCGACCGCGCCCAGCCCGGAGACGGCGACCAGTACAGGAACGACGGCAAGCGACACACGCAGGGTTGCCGGGTAGGAGCGGGTGAAAGGAACGCGTGCCATTGGAGCCTACTCCCGTCTCGCAACGCGCTCATGCCCGCACGCAACCACCTTCGGCGCGCATAATTGGCACGCCGCGAATGCGGGCTCTGATCGGTTGAATGGAAAAGCGATCACCATGATCGCGTCCTCCATCCAACTTTGAAAAAATCATTAAGTTCCTTCGCAGCCGTTCTCACATACCCGTGTGAGATCGCCGGCCGTTCAGCGCACGATGGTCACGTGCTGCTCGGGCACGACGACGTGGCACATGACGCCTTCGGGCTCGAAGGCGAGCACAACCTCGCCGTCCAGCGCCCGCGACAGATTGCGCTCGATAACCAGCGATCCGAAGCCGCGGCCAGCGGGCGTGGTGACCTTGGGCCCGCCCTTTTCGGTCCAGTTGAGGTCGATGCCGCCGCCCTCTTCGAGGCTGCGGCGGGCCCAGTGGATGAGCACATGCCCGCCTGGAACGGAGAGAGCACCGTATTTCGCCGCGTTGGTCGACAGTTCGTGCAGGGCAAGACCGAGATTCTGCGCCGCTTCGGGCTTCAACAGGATGTCCGGTCCCTCGATCGTGACCTGACTGCCCTCGCGGTTGAGGTGATGGCCGAGCTGCGAGCGCACCATGTCGCCGAGGGACGCACCGTGCCAGCTTTCCTGCACCAGAAGGTCATGGGAGCGGGCCAGGGCCTGCAGCCGGGCACTGAACTGTTCGACGAAGTCGTCGATGGTGCCGGCATGGCGTGCCGTCTGGCGTGCCATCGCCTGAATGACCGCGAGAAGGTTCTTGGACCGATGGGTAAGCTCGCGCATCAGCATCCGCAGATGCTGCTCGTTCTCCTTGCGGTCGGTCACGTCCACCGCGGCGCCGGTCAGGCCGATGGTGGCGCCATTGAGATCGCGCAGCGGCTCGATATGCAGGTCATACCAGCGCTTGGCGCCTTCCTCATCAACCTCCACCTCGCCCTTGCGGGTCTCGTTGGCCGCGAAGGCTTCGCGCTTGAGGTTGGCGATGGGGCGGGCGTGCTTCTCGTCCAGCAGGTCGAGATCGGTCGAGCCGAGCACCCGCTCGATCGGCAGGCCGAAAAGTGGCTTGCTGATCGAGGTGTACCGCAGGTCGCCATCCTGGGTGAAGATGGCGACGTTCGAGCCACGAAGGGCCATCTCGTACCGCTGCAGCGCGGTGGCGAGTTCCAGCGTCAGCCTCCGCTGTTCGCTGGCAAAAGTTCCGGGGGAGGGGAGGTTCAGCAGCGAACGGTAGTTGGACCAGAGCGCGATGGCTCCCGCCACGGCGGTCAGAGACACGACCACGCGGGCCGTGCTCTGAAACAGCGTGATCAACGCTCCGTTGTCGAAGCTGATGAGAATGGAGAGCACGCCGACGGCCATGATCAGCGTTCCCAGCAGGAACACCAGCCAACGCACGCCGCGCGGCAGATCGCGCCGAATCTGCAGCAGGCGGAAAACTCCGGCTGCAATGGCGAGCGACGATGCCGCGGTGACGACACGCGTCACTGCGTCAAGATCTGTCAGCATACCTTCCATCGGCGAGCGCTCAGGCGGTCGCGCGCTGCTCCCGTGGGCGTGCCTTTCGCTCGAAGAACAGCGCCTGGCTGATGACCGCCGCCACGGTCGACGGCTGGAAAGGCTTGGCGATGAGGAAGGCGGGCTCCGGGCGGACGCCGGTGAGGAAGCGCTCGGGATAGGCGGTGATGAAGATCACCGGCACTTCGACGCTTTCGATGAGTTCGTTGACGGCGTCGAGCCCCGAGCTTCCATCCGCAAGCTGGATATCGGCGAGGACGAGGCCGGGGGTGCGGCGGCGTGCCAGCGCGACGGCTTCGGAGTGGGTGCGCGCAATGCCGGTGACGCGATGGCCCAGCCCCTCGACCAAACCCTCAAGGTCGAGTGCGATGAACGGCTCGTCCTCGATGATGAGCACGTCGGTCGCGATCTCGGCCGCAAGTTCACGGCCGGCTTCTTCTACTAGTCCCCGCAGCCGTGTGGCCGGAACATCCAGCACGGCGGCCGCATCGTTCTCGTCGAAACCCTCGAGCGAGACGAGCAGGAAGGCCTGCCGCACCAGGGGCGTGATATGGCCGAGCCGCTGCTCGCCACGAATGGCGGGTGTGACGGGATCGACTTCATTGTTGATGGCGACGGAGTTCCACAGCCGGGTGAGCAGCCGATAGAGCGATACCCGCGTATCGACCGTCCGGTCGAACGCCTCGGGGTCGGCGATGATCGCCTCGAGCAGGGCGGTAACATAGGCGTCGCCCGCGGATTGGCTACCGCACAGCGCGCGTGCATAACGGCGAAGGAAAGGCAGGTGCTGCGCGACCAGCTGCGATGTGCTCACAGACGTCTCCCCGTAGGACTTCCAGTAATCGCAGCCTAACGCGCTCTGCCCGTGATGGGTTCCTTGTCGCCGTAAAAAAATCGTTCGAATTTATCTCGACGCGGGAACCTGGCGCCGCCTGGCTGGTTAGAGCCGTACCAAGCGGCGGATGTGGAGTGTTCCGGGCGCTCGGGAGGCCTAATGTCGGGACGAAAAAGCATGGAAGACGAGCAGGCGGAAGCTGGATCCGTTCGGACCGGCGGAGCGACGGTTTCCCAGATGCGCAGGGGTGATTCCGCGGTTGCGCCAGGAACCACGTTGAGCCGCGACGTTCAGTCGAAGATCGGTCAGCACCTGCGCGCCATGTATGACGATGTCGTGCGGCAGGGGGTGCCGGATCGATTCCTCGATCTGCTGTCCCAGCTCGATGAGCGGGAAGGCGCGGCAAAGGGCGAGAAGAGCGACGGCTCCGCCGGGGAGAATGAGCGGTGAGCAAGTTCGATCCCGCGCTGCGCAACGAGATCATCGAGGCGATCCCCAATCTGCGCGCTTTCGCCATTTCACTGAGTGGAAGCGTCGATCGGGCTGATGATCTGGTGCAGGAGACGCTGCTGCGTGCCTTCGCCAATATTTCGAGCTTTCGGCCGGGCACCAACCTCTCGGCCTGGCTCTTCACCATTCTGCGGAACCTGTTCCGCTCGGAGTACCGCAAGCGGCGCCGCGAGGTGCCGGACAGCGACGGGCTTTTCGCCGCGACGCTGACGACCAACCCTGATCAGACCACCCATCTCGATTTCGAGGATTTCCGGGCGGCGCTGGATCGGCTTCCCCCGGACCAGCGCGAGGCGCTCGTTCTGGTGGGTGCGTCCGGCTTTTCCTATGAAGAGGCGGCCGATATCTGCCAGTGCGCTGTCGGCACCATCAAGAGCCGCGTCAATCGTGCCCGTCGCCGGCTTGGCGAGATGCTCTCCATCGATACGGCAGAAGACTTCGGCCCCGACCAGCCGACCCGTGCGGCGATTGCCGCCGTGCACCGTCCCTGATCTCTTTCCATACGTTTCGACACGTCGCGGCCCTGTCTCCCGGTGACTGAACGTCGGCGGGGAGCGGGTGGCTTCGCCCATGCGGCGTGCCCGCCGCATGGAGCGCGGCTTGTATGCAGCGCCCACGCCGGCGTGTGAGCGGCGGCGTGGGCGCTGTGTAAGCGTCGTCCTCAGGCCACGTTACTGAGGGTGGGCTTGGTGGGATAGGCCCA
>NZ_JAHBGE010000078.1 GCF_018390635.1 Ancylobacter lacus
GCCACCGCACCCGTCCCACGCCCCGGTCGCTCCGGAACGTCCCTTCGGCGGGGACGGATGAGCCAAGAATCCCAGATGATAGGATTTTTGTCTAGGATTATTTTCTGATAACTGCGTCGAACCGCGGCGCGCCCGCCTCAGGCGGCCGGCGTCGCCGCCGCGTCGCGGGCGAGGGCGGCGTGGATCTGCGCCACCACGGCGGCGCCTTCGCCCACCGCCGCCGCCACCCGCTTGGTCGAGCCGGCCCGCACATCGCCGATGGCGAACACCCCGCGCCGGCTGGTCTCCAGCGGCAGGTTGCCGGGCCGCACCCCGTCGCCGGTCAGCACGAAGCCCTGCCGGTCCACCGTCACCGTGCCGCCGAGCCAGTCCGCATTGGGGTCGGCGCCGATGAACAGGAAGAGATGGCGCACCGCGAGCCGCTGCGTCGCCCCGTCCTGCCGCGCCCGCAGGGTGACGGCCTCGAGCCCCTGCGCAGGGTCGCCCTCCAGTGCGGCGATCTCGGTGCGGGTGTGCAGCTCCACATTGGGCAGCGCGGCGATGCGGTCGATGAGGTAGCGCGACATCGAGGCCTCCAGCCCCTCGCCGCGGATGACGAGGTGCAGCCGGCTCACCTTCGGCGCGAGGAAGGACACCGCCTGCCCCGCCGAATTGCCGCCGCCCACCAGCACCACGTCTTCCCCCGCGCAGAGCCGCGCTTCCACCGGCGAGGCCCAGTAGGCGATGCCGCTGCCCTCGAAATCGGCGAGGTTGGGGATGTCGGGCCGGCGGTAGCGCGCCCCGGTGGCGACCACCACGGTGCGGGCCTGCACGCTGGTGCCGTCGGACAGTCGCAGCCGCTGCGGCGCGCCGTCCGTCTCCTCGGCCTCGAGGCGCATCGCTGCCAGCGGGATCGCCAGCTCGGCCCCGAATTTCTGCGCCTGGTTGTAGGCCCGGCCGGCCAGCGCCTGGCCGGAAATGCCGGTGGGAAAGCCGAGATAGTTCTCGATCCGCGCCGAGGCGCCGGCCTGTCCGCCAATGGCGTGGCGGTCCAGCACCAGCACCGCGAGCCCCTCCGAGGCGGCATAGACCGCGGTGGCGAGCCCGGCCGGGCCGGCGCCGACCACCGCGACGTCATAGACCCGCGCCGGGTCGAGCGTCGGCAGCATGCCGAGGCAGGTCGCCGCCTCCGCGAGGCCGGGGCGCTTCAGCACCCGGCCGGTCGGGCAGATCAGCAGCGGCAGCTCCTCCGGGCCGATGCCGAGCCGCTGCACCAGCTCGCGCCCCTCCTCGTCGCCGGCGGCGTCGAGCATGGCGTAGGGATAGCCGTTGCGGCTCAGCAGCCCCTCGATGGCGACGAGGCTCGCCTCGCCCGGCCGCCCGACCAGCACCGAGCCGGCGGCGCCGCCCTCGATCAGCCCCACCCGCCGCAGGATCAGCGCCCGCATCAGCACCTCGCCCACCTCGGCCGAGCCGATGGCGAGCGCGCGCAGATGCGCCGCGTCCAGCGGCACCGCGGTGCAGCCCTCCGGCCCGGCGGTGGCGGCGGCGAGCGAGGGCCGCCCGGCGAGCTGGCTGACCTCGCCGGTGAACTGGCCGGCGCCCTGCTCGGTGATCGGCTTCTCGCGGCCGAGCCCGTCGCGCCGCACGATCCGCAGGCTGCCGGCGAGGATGAGCCAGGTCGGGGCGCCGACATCGCCGACGTCGAACACATGGGCACCGGGCTCGAACCGCCGCTCCGGGCCGCTGGCGAAACGGCGCATGGTGGCGATCTGCGCCGGGGCGAGCACCGGGAACATCTGGTGGCGGCGTTCGTCGATCAGGCTCATCGCAGGCTCCGCGCTGTGGGCCGGGCTGGCCGGGCGTGCCGGCACAGTGCTCCGCTTTTCCGGCAAGGGCTTGCCGGAACGAATGTTCCCGTGCCCCGGCATTTTGCGCGGCCCGCCGGCCTCACACCGCCAGCCGGCGGGCCAGCTCGGCGAAGGCGAGGTCGACGGTGATGGCCAGGAGCGCCACCAGCACGGTGCCCTGCAGCACGAAGGCGGGGTTCTCCCCGGCCAGCCCGTCGAGGATCGGCGAGCCCAGCGTCAGCGCCCCCACGGTCGAGCCGATGGTCGCGGTGCCGATGCCGATGATGGTGGAGGTGCGCAGCCCGGTGAGGATCAGCGGCGCCGCCAGCGGCAGTTCCACCTGCCACAGCCGCGCCAGCGGGGAGAAGCCGCTGCCCTCCGCCGCCTCGATGGCGCCCGCCGGCACCGCGCGCAGCCCGGCCAGCGTCGCGGCGATGACCGGCATCAGCCCGTAGAGCACCAGCGCCAGCAGGGTCGGCGCCGCGCCATAGCCCAGCGCCGGCACCGCCAGCGCCAGCACCGCCACCGGCGGGAAGGTCTGGGCGATGGAGGCGGCGGTTTCCAGCGCCGGGGCGAAGCCGCGCCCGGCCGGCCGCGTCGCGAACACCGCCGCGCCGATGCCGGCGACCGCCGCGACGAGGCTCGCCCCGCCCGCGAGCGCGGCATGGGACAGCGCCAGTTCGGGGAAGCCGGCACGGCTGTAGACTGGCCGGTCGAGCCGGGGAAACAGCCAGTGGAACAGCGGCCCCAGCCGGTCCATGGTGAGGGTGAGCAGCACAAAAAGCCCGCCCACCCACACCACCGGCCGCCGCGCCAGCCGCCACGGCCTCACCGCGCCACCACGTCGGCGAGGGTGATGACGCCCGCCCGTCCGGCGCGGTCGCGCACCGGCAGCGCGGTGACGCCGGCCGCCACCATGCGGGCGACGACCTCGTCCAGCGGCGTATCGGCGTCGAGCGGCTCGCCGGCGGCGGTGCGGCTGAAATCCGTCCGGGCCCCGGCGGTGGCGGTCTGCAGCAGCCGCAGGCCAAGACGCGGCCCGCCGAGGAAGGCGGCGATCTCCGGGCTCGCCGGTGCTGCCAGCATGGCGTGGGGCGTCGCGGCCTGCACCAGCCGGCCGCCGGTGAGGAAGGCGAGGGTGGTGGCGAGGCGCAGCGCTTCGTCGATGTCGTGGGTGACGAGGACGATGGTGGTGCCGGTGCGGGCCTGGATGTCCTTCAGCGCGTCCTGCAGGCTGCGGCGGGTGAGGGGGTCCACCGCGCCGAACGGCTCGTCCATCAGCAGCACCTCCGGCTCGGCGGCGAGCGCGCGGGCGACGCCGACGCGCTGCTGCTGACCGCCGGAAAGCTGGTGGGGGTAGCGCCCGCCATGCGCCGGCTCCAGCCCGACCAGAGCCAGAAGCTCCTCCACCCGCCGGGCGATCCGCCGCCGCTCCCAGCCGAGCAGCCGCGGCACGGTGGCGATGTTGCGCGCCACGGTCCAGTGCGGAAACAGCCCGACCGACTGGATGACGTAGCCGAGCCGCCGACGCAGCGCGACGACGGGCAGCCGGGCGGCATCCTCGCCGCCGATCAGCACCCGCCCGCCATCCGGCTCGATCAGCCGGTTGATCAGCCGCAGCGCAGTCGACTTGCCGGCGCCGGACGGGCCGATGAGCGCGCAGATATCCCCCCGCGGGATGGTGAGGGAGAGGTCGTCCACCGCCGACGTCGCGCCGAAGCGGCGGGAAAGGTGTTCCAGCTCGATCATCGCGCCGGCTCCGGGTCCAGCAGCGCGATCAGCGCGCCGATGAGGAGATGCGCGGCGACCGCGAGCAGGATGGTGGAGAGCGCGCCCAGCAGAACCAGGTCGGCGGCGGTCTGGCCGAGGCCGCGGAAGATGAAGCCGCCGAGCCCGCCCGCGCCGATGAGCGCGCCGAGCACGGCGAGGCCGACGAGCTGCACCACCACCACCCGCAGCATCCGCAGCAGCGTCGGCAGGGCCAGCGGCAGCACCACGCCGGCCAGCAGCTGCAGCCGGGTCATCCCCATGCCCCGGCCGGCCGCGACGGCGGCGGCGGGCACCGCGCGCAGCGCCGCCTCCACCCCCCGCGCCACCGGCAGCAGGGCGTAGAGCGCGAGGGCGATGATCGCCGGAAACGCGCCGATGCCGCCGAAGCCGAGCCCGCGCAGCGCCGGCACCGCGTTCGCCAGCGCGGTCAGCGGGCCGATGAGCAGCGCGAACAGCGCGATGGAGGGAATGGTCTGCAGCAGGTTCAGCACCGCGAAGGCCCCCGTGCCGCGCCCCGGCCGCACCTGCGCCCAGCCGCCGAGCGCGCCGCCGATGGGCAGCGCGACCAGCAGGCCGCCGCCGACCAGCAGCAGATGGCGCCCGGCCGCGTCGACCCAGCCCGCCCGGTTCACCGCGAATTCCCGCGCCAGCGACAGGTCGGTGATTGCCCCGGCGCCGGCGAGCAGCAGCAGGGCCGCCGCCAGCGCCGCGATGAGCGCCGCCCGTGCCGGCAGCGGCGGGACGCGGCGCAGGGCACCGGCGAAGACCAGCAGCGCCAGCGACAGCCAGACCCAGAAGGCGGCGCCGAGCGAGACCCGGGTCCGCCCGCCGCCCCCGCTGTCGGCCGCGACCGCCGCGTGGGCCGCCGCGCCCGCCAGCGCGACCAGCAGCACCACGATGCCGGCGGCCAGCGCCGCGATCAGGCCGGCGCGGAGGGTGGCCTGCCGCCGGCACGGGGTGGTGTCGGAGGCGGCCGCCGCGCCGGTGAGCGCCAGCCCGGCCAGCGCCGCCGCCAGCATCGCGAGCGCGAGGCACCCGCCTGGCCCGGCGGCTTCCCACAGCCCGCGCGGCACGCCCGAGACCAGCCGGTTCGGCGCGACCCCGACGAAGCCGGCCGGGAGCGCGGCCAGCGCCAGCGCCGCCGCCGCGACGATTGGCGCGACCCCCGCCGGGTCCCACGCCCGCCGGTCCGCTCGCGGCGCGGCATGGGCGCGGCCCGCCGTGGCGGCGTCGGCGCGGTTGCCGCGCCGTGGCGGGGTGGCGGTCGCGTTCATGAGGGCGGAGGGCGGCGGCGCTATTTCAGCAGCCCCGCGCCTTCGAGATAGGCCCGCGCCACCGCGCCGGCGTCCTGCCCGTCGAGCTGGACCTGCGCGTTCAGCTTCTGGAGCGTGTCCAGCGACAGCCCGGAGAAGGCGGCGGCGAGCAGGCCGGCCATGGCGGGGTTGGCCTCCAGCACCGGGGCGCGGACCACCGGCGCCGGCTGGTAGACCGGCTGGACGTGCCGGGTGTCCGCCAGCACCTTGAGATCGAGCGCGGCGATGGCGCCATCCGTGCCATAGACCATGGCGGTGTTGACGCCGGAGGTGCCCTCGGCGGCGGCCTTGATGGTGGCCGTGGTGTCCCCGCCCGAGAGCACGAGCAACTGGTCGCCCTTCAGCGTGAAGCCATAGGCCTGCTGGAACGCCGGCAGCGCCGCCGGGCTCTCGACGAATTCGGCCGAGCCAGCCAGCTTCACCGTGCCGCCGTCCTTCACCCAGCGGGCGAAATCCTCCAGCGTGGCGAGCTTCTGCGCCGCCGCCACGTCGCCGCGCACGGCGATGCCCCAGGTGTTGTCGGCGGGGGCGGGGGCGAGCCAGACCAGCCCGTTGGCGGCGTCGAGCGCCCGGGCCTTCTCATAGGCGGCGGCGGCGTTCTTCCACACCGGGTCGGCGTCCATCGAAAAGAAGAAGCCGGCATTGCCGGTATATTCGGGGTAGATGTCGATCTCGCCGGCGAGAAGCGCGGTGCGGCAGATCTTGGTGGGGCCGAGCTGGATCTTGCGGGTGACCTCGATGCCGGCATGTTCCAGCGTCAGCGCGATGATGTTGCCGAGCACCGCGCCCTCGGTGTCGATCTTGGACGCCACGACCACCGGCCGGGCCATGGCGGCCCCCGCCGTCGACAGCAGGCCGAAGCCAAGGAAAAGCACGGCGAGGAGGCGGGACGCGGGGCGGGACATGGGGCTCTCCGGTGGGCGGCGCAGCACAGGCTAGCGCATGACGCAGCGACGGAGCTATTGTTCCCGCACGGCGGCGGGCGCCAGCGCTATTCCGCGGCGTCGATCCCGGGCGAGGCGGGCCGCGCGGTGCCGACGCCGAAGCGGCGGGCGACATAGTCCTCCACGATCTTCTTGAAGTCCTCGCGCAGGGTGGGGCCGCGCAGGGTCACCGCCTTCTTGCCGTCGATATAGACCGGCGCGGTGGGGAATTCGCCGGTGCCGGGCAGCGAGATGCCGATGTCGGCGTGCTTGCTCTCGCCGGGCCCGTTCACGATGCAGCCCATCACCGCGACGTTCAGGGTCTCGACGCCGGGATAGTGCTTCTTCCACTCCGGCATCGAGCTGCGGATGAAGTCCTGCACCTCGAAGGCGAGCTCCTGGAAGGTGGTGGAGGTGGTGCGCCCGCAGCCCGGGCACGCCGCCACCAGCGGCACGAAGGTGCGCAGCCCCATGGTCTGGAGCATTTCCTGCGCCACCGTGACCTCGCGGGTGCGGTCGCCGCCGGGCTCCGGGGTGAGCGAGACGCGGATGGTGTCGCCGATGCCCTGCTGCAGCAGCACCCCCATCGCGGTGGAGGAGGCGACGATGCCCTTGGAGCCCATGCCGGCCTCGGTGAGGCCGAGATGCAGCGCATAGTTCGCGCGGCGGGCGAGTTCGCCATAGACGGTGATGAGGTCCTGCACCGCCGAGACCTTGGCGGAGAGGATGATCTTGTCGCGCGGCAGGCCGATCTCCTCCGCCAGCGCGGCGGAGAGCAGCGCCGAGCGCACCAGCGCCTCGCGCGTCACCGCCCGGGCGTCGGCCGGGCGCGGCAGCCGGGCGTTTTCGTCCATCAGCCGGGTGAGCAGGTCGTCGTCGAGCGAGCCCCAGTTGGCGCCGATGCGCACCGGCTTGCCGTGGCGGATCGCCATTTCGACGATGGTCGCGAAATGCCGGTCGCGCTTCTCGCCGAAGCCGACATTGCCGGGGTTGATGCGGTATTTGTCGAGCGCGGCGGCGCAGGCCGGGTGCTCGGCCAGCAGGATGTGGCCGTTGTAGTGGAAGTCGCCGACGAGGGGGGTGGTGAGGCCCCGGCGCAGCAGCTTCTCCTTGATGTGCGGCACGGCGGCAGCGGATTCGCTGCGGTCCACCGTGATGCGCACGATCTCCGACCCCGCCAGCGCCAGCGCCGCGACCTGCGCCACGGTGGCGTCGACATCGGCGGTGTCGGTGTTGGTCATCGACTGCACCACCACCGGGGCGCCGCCGCCGACGGTGATGGAGCCCACCTTCACCGCCACGGTGCGGCGCCGGGCGGCGGGCCCGGCCGCTTCGAGCTCGGGCGCGACGATGGCGGCGGGGGACAGGGTGTCGGTCGCGCTGGTCATGGAGAGGGTTCCGGCGGCGCAGGATCGCTGATCGGGTTAGGCCGCGCCGCGCCCGCCGTCAACCGGCGGCGGCGCCGGCCGCCTCCGGCCCGGGCGCTTCGGCGGCGGACTGGCACTTCGCGCAGGTGCCGGCGATTTCGATGACCGGGTTGCGCGGGGTGAAGCCGGCGGCCCGCGTCGCCCAGGCGAGGTCGCGGCCGATGGCGTGGGAGGCGACCTCGGCGGTGGCGCCGCAGCTCTCGCAGATGAGGAAAACCACCACGTCGTCGGCGCCGTGCTCGCGGCCGCAGACGATGAAGGCGTTGCGGCTCTCGATGCGGTGGGCGAGGCCCTCGGCGACGAGGAAATCCAGCGCGCGGTAGACCGACATCGGCGGCGGCCGGTCGCCCGAGGCGCCGAGCCGGCCGACCAGCTCATAGGCGCCGAGCGGGACATGGCTGTCCGCCAGCGATTCCAGCACCCGGCGGCGCAGCGGGGTGAGCCGCATGCCGCGCGCGGCGCAGCAGGCCTGCGCCCGCGCCAGCGCCCCGGAGACGCAGGAGCCATGGTCGTGGTCGTGGTCGTGGTCGTGGCCGGCGGCCGCGTCACCGGCGGCCACGTCACCATCCGCCGCGCCCGGGCGGTCCCGGTCGAGCGTGTCGAGGCGGCCGGGGCCGTCCGCGGGCGGGGTAGGGTCGGGCGATGTCATCGGCTTATCGTAAACCACTTCCATTCATCACGAAAACGAAACGGCCCGGTTTCGCCCGGGTTTGATCTGCCGCATCGCACACGGGGCCTTTCCGCTGCAGGAGAGCGTGATACCGTGCGCGAGAACCCGGTCCGCGGCGGGCGTTGGCCCGCTTGACGGATATGAGTGCGCCCGCCGCGCGGCGCAACCACAGGAGATGTGCATGCTGAAGGGTAAGACCGCCGTCGTCACCGGCTCCACGAGCGGCATCGGCCTCGCCATCGCCCGCGGCCTCGCCGCCGAGGGCGCCAATGTCGTGCTGAACGGCTTCGGCGACGCCGCCGCGATCGAGGCCCTGCGTGCGGGCATCGAGACCGAGTTCGGCGTCAAGGCGGCCTATTCCGCCGCCGACCTCACCAAGGCCGCCGAATGCGCCGCCCTGATCGGCTTCGCGGAAGAGACCTTCGGCTCGGTCGACGTGCTGGTGAACAATGCCGGCGTGCAGCATGTCGCCCCGATCGAGGAATTCCCGGACGACAAGTGGGACCTCATCATCGCGCTGAACCTCTCCGCCGCGTTCCACGCCATCAAGGCCGCGGTGCCGGGCATGAAGGCGCGCAAATGGGGCCGCATCATCAACACCGCCTCCGCCCATGCGCTGGTCGCCTCGCCCTTCAAGGCGGCCTATGTCTCGGCCAAGCACGGCATTGCCGGCCTCACCAAGACGGTGGCGCTGGAGACCGCCACCTTCGGCATCACCTGCAACGCCATCTGCCCCGGCTATGTCTGGACCCCGCTGGTGGAGAAGCAGATTCCCGACACCGCCAAGGCCCGTGGCCTGACCGAGGAGCAGGTGAAGCGGGACGTGCTGCTCGCCGCCCAGCCCACCAAGGAGTTCGTCACGGTCGAGGAAGTGGCCGCGCTCGCGGTGTTCCTCGCCTCGGACGCCGCGCGCTCCATCACCGGTTCGCTGCAGCAGATCGACGGCGGCTGGGTGGCGGAATAGCCGGCAGCAGGGGGAGCACGGGCGATGACGGAGAGCGAGAAGCCGGCCGGCGCGCCGGCACGGGCCCGGCGCGGCAAGGCCCCCGGCGGCATGCCGCCGAAGCCCGCCGGCGGTGCGGCGGAGACGGCGCAGGCTGACGCGGCGCAGGCTGACGCGGCGCAGGCTGACGCGGCGCAGGCTGATGCGGCCCAACCGGAAGCGGCGCAGCAGGCTGCGGCCACCGCGGTCTCGCCCGGTCCCGAAGGGGAGACCGCCCGCAACGCGGCCTCCGCCCTCTCGGTGCACGGCCCGGTGGGCGCGGCGGCGGTGAAGGCCGACGCGTCCCCCGACTCCGGGGCGGCACGGCCGGCCGGGCACGGCTCCCGCATCAAGGCGGTCAATCTCGCGCTGCAGGGCGGCGGGGCCCATGGCGCCTTCACCTGGGGCGTGCTGGACCGGCTGCTGGAGGATGGCCGCATCCGCATCGAGGGCGTCTCCGGCACCAGCGCCGGGGCGATGAACGCCGCCGTCCTCACCTCCGGCCTCGCCAAGGGCGGGGAGGAAGGCGGCCGCGAGGCGCTGACCCGCTACTGGCGCGCGGTTTCCAAGGACGGGCGCACCAGCCCGATCCAGCGCACCCTGCTGGACCGGCTTATGGGCAACTGGTCGCTCAACATGAACCCGGCCTATGTCGTCATGGATCTGATGAGCCGGCTGGTGTCGCCCTACGACTTCAACCCGATGAACATCAACCCGCTGCTCGACCTCGTGAACGAGCACGTCGATTTCGAGGCCGTGCAGTCCTGCGACCATGTCCACGTCTTCGTCAGCGCGACCAACGTCCACACTGGCAAGGTGCGGGTCTTCTCCAAGACCGAGCTGACCGCCGAGGCGATCATGGCCTCGGCCTGCCTGCCCAACATGTTCCAGGCGGTTGAGATCGACGGCGTGCCCTATTGGGACGGCGGCTTCATGGGCAACCCCGCGCTGTTTCCGTTCTACGACGCGGTGAAGACCGACGACATCCTGCTCATCCAGATCAACCCGATCATCCGCCGCGAGACGCCGAAGACGGCGCGCGACATCCAGAACCGGATCAACGAGATCACCTTCAACGCCTCGCTGCTGGCCCAGCTCCGCGCCGCCGACTTCGTGACCCGCCTGCTCCGGCAGGGCAGCCTGAGCCACCGCGGCGACGGGATCGACGGCTATCGCGACCTGCGCCTGCACCGCATCGACGGCGCGGAGAAGCTGGTCGCGCTCGATGCCTCCACCAAGCTGAACGCGGAGTGGGAATTCCTGACCTATCTCCGCGATATCGGGCGGGACGCGGCCGCGCGGTTTCTGGACCAGCACTTCGACGATATCGGCGTGCGCTCCACGCTCGACATCCAGGACGAGCTGCGGAAGAACTGAGCCCGGCGCAGGCCGGGGCCCCGCGTTGGCCCGGCGCGCCGGGGCTTCCGCGCCGCCGTCGCTCACGCCCGCCTGGCGCCCCCGGCGCCGGCGCGGGAGGAGCCCGGCGCGGCGGGCCGGCGGCGTTCAGGCGAAGGTGAAGTCGGCCGCGGTGAGGGTGAGGGCGGAGCCGTCGAACGCCTTCACCGTGATGTTGTTGCCGCCGTTCAGGTCGATCACCGGGGCGGCGGTGCCGTTGCCGGAGATGTCGAGGTCGCCGAAGGCGTGGATGCCATAGGCCGAGAGGTCGATGGTGTCGCGGCCCTGCGGCCCGCCGGGCTGCTGGCCGAAATCCTCGATGGTGTCGTGGCCGCTGCCGGGGGTGAACACGAACCGGTCGTTGCCGCCGCCCAGCAGGGTCACCTCGTTCGATGCCGACCGATAATCGCCCCACAGCTCGTCGTCTCCGGCCCCGCCGTCGATGACGTCGTCGCCAAGCTGGCCGATGGTCGACGGGCCGGAGCCGCCCAGAGTGCCGGCATCGCCATAGATCGTGTCGGCGCCTGCGTCGCCAAAGATCACGTCGCTGCCGCAGCCGACGAGGGAGCCGACGCCGAAGGCCACCGAATGGCCGTCGCCATAGAGGGTGTCGTCATCTGCGCCGCCATGCAGGATGTCGTTGCCGCAGAGAACCTGGCTCGCATCGTTGTGGGCGACTTCGACGCCGTCGCCATAAACGGTGTCGGCGCCGTCGTCGCCGAACAGCAGGTCGTTGCCGCCATAGGCCCGGGAGTTGAAGGCGGAGTCGTCGTCCGAACTGGCGAGCTGGAACCCGTCGCCGTAGATGACATCGCCGCCGCCGCCTCCGAGCACCGTGTCGTTGCCGCCATAGCTGTTGATGAGCACGGAGCCGTCGCCGCTGATGACGTCGGCCAGAGCGCTGCCGGTGAGGGTGTCCGCGCCGCCCACCGCATAGGTCATCGCGCTCCCGTCGCCATACAGGTTGTAGGCCTCCTGTGTGAGAAGGCTGGCATTGATGATGTCGTCGCCGCCGCGGATCGAGGCACTATCGGTGCCGGCGAGGGTTTCGGCATCGCCATAGGCCGTGGTCAGGTTTCCCGCCAGCCACAGCCGGTCATTGCCGCTGCCGCCGGAGACGCTGTACGGGGTGGAATAGGGGCTGCCGGCATTGCCGGCGCGCACGGTCATGTCGAAGAAATCGTCGCCGGCGCCAAGATCGAAGGCGGAGAAGCCGGAAAAGCGCAGCCTGTTCACCCCGTTCAGGGTGAAATCATAGATGAAGGCGTCGTTGTTGGCGGTGCCGGTCAGGGTCGTGTCGCCGCCGGACGCGGTGTAGACCGTCGAGCTGGCATAGAAGCCGGCGATCGAGATGGTGGTGGGGGTGGTGCCCAGCGTCGCCGTGCTGCGGCTGCTGAGCTTGCCCTGATAGACGAACCGCATGGCAAAGGCTCCCCCGCCGGCCGAATGGCCGGTCTCCCCACTACCATGATACAGGGCCCGCCTCGTGGTGCCACATCCCCGGTGCGGATTTCTGCACCGGTGGCAAGGGGCGGCGCGGTGGGCCGGCTCAGGCGAAGGTGAAATCGGCGCTGGTGAGGGTGAGGGCGGAGCCGTCGAACGCCTTCACCGTGATGGTGTTGCCGCCGTGCAGGTCGATCACCGGGGCGGCGGTGCCGTTACCCGAGATGTCGAGGTCGCCGAAGGCGTGGATGCCATAGGCGGCGAGGTCGATGGTGTCGCGGCCCTGCGGCCCGCCGAGCTGCTGGCCGAAATCGTTGATGGTGTCGTGGTCGCTGCCGGGCTCGAACACGAACTGGTCGTTGCCGCCGCCCACCGCCAGGCTCACGCTGCTCGATTTCGACCCGTAGTCACCCCAGAGCTGGTCGTTGCCGGCACCGCCGTCGATGATGTCGTAGCCGAGCTGGCCGATGGACGAGGGGTCGTTGCCGCCGATGGACTGGGCGTCGCCATAGATGGTGTCCGCGCCGTCATCGCCATAGAGCGTGTCGTTGCCGCCGTCGGCGCCGGAATTGAGCCCGGAGGCGAGCGAGTAGCCGTCACCATAGAGGAGGTCGTCGCCGGTGCCGCCATGGAGGGTGTCGCTGCCTCCTATGGCGTTGGCGCTCTGGCTGTTGGCGAGGTAGTAGCCGTCGCCGATCAGGATATCGGCCCCCTCGTCGCCGAACAGGATGTCGTTGCCGCCATAGGCGACGGTGTTGTCGCCGGTCGCGTCGCTGGAACCGGCGAGGTAGGAGGCGTCGCCGGCGATCGCGTCGTTTCCGGCGCCGCCCGCCAGCGTGTCGTTGCCGCCATAGCTGTTGAGGAGATACATGCCGTCGCCGTAGATGCCGACGTCGTCCTGGGCGCTGCCGGTGATCAGGTCGTCGCCGCCCCGGGCGTAGGTCAGGGTGAAGGCGTCGCCGATAAGCCAGTCGTTCGTCTGCGTGACCTGGGAGGCGTCGATGATGTCGTCGCCGCCGCGCGCCTGCGCGCTGGAGGTGCCGGTCATCGTCTCGACATCGCCATAGGCCGTGGCGATGGTGCCGGCCAGCCACAGCCGGTCATTGCCGCTGCCGCCGGAGACGCTGTACGGGGTGGAATAGGGGCTGCCGGCATTGCTGGCGCGCACGGTCATGTCGAAGAAATCGTCGCCGGCGCCGAGATCGAAGGCCGAGAAGCCGGAAAACCGCAGCTTGTTCACCCCGTTCAGGGTGAAATCATAGATGAAGGCGTCGTTATTGGCGGTGCCGGTCAGGGTCTTGTCGGTGGCCGTGGCGGTGTAGACCGTCGAGCTGGCATAGAAGCCGGCGATCGAGATGGTGGTGGAGGTGGTGCCCAGCGTCGCCGTGCTGCGGCTGTTGAGCTTGCCCTGGTAAACGAACTGCATTGGCGCTTCCCTCCCGCTGGAACCCGTCGGCTCTCATCGTCGTGACGATACCGCGCCCCGGTGCCGCCGCCTACCGTTCCCGCACCCTTGCGAAAGGCCGTGCCGCAGCCGGCGGGGGTGCCCGCCCTTCCCGCCAGATGATAGAGACGGGCGCAGCGGACGCCGCGCGGCAGGGGAGGCCGGAATGACCGAACAGACAGGAAGCGCCGACGGCCGACGCCGCCGCCCGGCGTGGCGCGCCGGGCGCGCGGTCCCGGCCGGGTTGGGAGCGGGCCATGGGTGAGGCCACCCCCGCGCCGCCCCGCGCCTTCTCCCTCGACGACCGCCTCCTCCACCGCGACGGGCTGATGCTTGTCATCGACAAGCCCGCGGGCCTGCCGGTGCACAAGGGGCCGAAGGGCGGGGAGACGCTGGCGGACCATCTCGATTCGCTGCGCTTCGGCCTGCCGAACCCGCCGGAGCTGGCGCACCGGCTCGACAAGGACACCTCGGGCTGCCTCGTGCTCGGCCGCCACCGCAAGGCGCTGGCCGAGCTCGGGCGGGCCTTCGCGCAGGGGCTGGTCGGCAAGACCTATATGGCGGTGGTGCGGGGCGTGCCGGCCGAGGCCGGCGGGCGGATCGAGCTCAACCTCGCCAAGCGCTCGCCCCATCGCGGCTGGTGGATGGCGGTCGATCCGCGCGGCCAGCCCGCCGTCACCGAGTGGCGGCTGCTGGCGGCGGGGGAGGGGCTCAGCGTGGTCGCGCTCTCCCCGCTCACCGGGCGCACCCACCAGCTCCGCGTCCACATGGACGCGATCGGCCACCCGATCTTCGGCGACAGCATCTATGGCGGGGCGCCGCGGCTGCCGGGCAGCCCGGCGCTGCACCTGCACGCCCGCCGTCTCGTGCTGCCGCAGGGGCGGGGCAAGCCGCCGCTCGACGTGCGGGCGCCGCTGCCCGCGCACATGCTCGCCACCCTCGCCGCGCTCGGGCTCGATGCCGCCGCGCTGGCGGCGGCGGCCGATGGCTGCGCCTTCAGCAAGCTCGCCGCCGGGGTCACGGCCGGGGTGGAGGAGTAGCGCGGCTGGCCATGCCGGGCGGGAGCTGGCCGTGCGGACGCCGCCATGCCCGCACCGCCGCCCGCGCCGCCGCGCGGTGAGGGGCTCAGTGAGGTCCCGCGGGACGGCAGGGCCGCCGGGTCCGCGCCGGGGCTCAGCCGCCGTGGTAGTCGGCGTCGGAGACGTGCTCCAGCCAGTCCACCGCCTTGCCGTCGAGCCGTTCCTGAATGGCGATGTGGCTCATGGCGGTGTCCGGGGCGGCGCCGTGCCAGTGCTTCTCCCCGGGCGGGAACCACACCACGTCGCCGGGGCGGATCTCCTCCACCGGCCCGCCCTCGCGCTGCGCCCGGCCGAGGCCGGAGGTGACGATGATGGTCTGCCCCAGCGGGTGGGTGTGCCAGGCGGTGCGGGCCCCCGGCTCGAAGGTGACGAGCGCGCCCGCCACCCGCGCTGGCGCCTCCGCCTGGAACAGCGGGTCGACCCGCACCCTGCCGGTGAACCAGTCCGCCGGCCCGGCGGCCGACGGCTGGGAGCCATTTCGCGTGATCTGCATGGCGGTTCTCCTGCGCCGGCGCCGGGCTGGCGCCGATCCGCTTCATCTGGGGAGGACGCCGCCACCGGCGAGACGGCCGGGCCGGCCGTCCCTCGCCGCGGGCGCCCGATCTTCGCGTCAGTCCAGCAGCGCCGCCAGCCGGGCGGCGACCTGGCCGGCGCCGAGCAGGCCGGGGGTCGGCTCGGTGGAGGTGACGACATGGACCGTGGTGCCCACCAGCCGCGCCTCGTGGGGAGGGTGTTCCTCGAACGCCTCGCGGAACGGCGAGTGCGCCATCAGCGGCGCGAGGCCGGCGGCGACGCCGCCGGCGAGGAATACCCCGCCGCGCGCATTGAAGATGAGGGCGAGGTCGCCGGCGATCCGCCCGAACAGGCGCAGGAAGATGTGGCAGGTCTCCACCGCGTCGCGCTCGCCCGCCAGCGCGGCGGCGATCACGAGCTCCGGCGCCAGCTTGTCGCCGGTGAAGACCTGATGGATGAGGGCGAGCCCGCTGCCGGACAGGGCGTGCTCCACCACCACCGGGCCGAAGATGCGCACCAGATGCGCCAGCAGCCGGGCCTCGGTGGCGTTGGTGGCGCCGAGCCGGGCGCGGCCGCCCTCGCCGGTGATGACGACGGGGTGGCCGTCCCCGCCCCGGATCAGCCCGGCCACGCCGAAGCCGGTGCCCGGCCCGCAGACCAGAACCGGCGCGCCGGGCAGGGCCTTGCCGCCCCCCACCGCGACCAGATCGGCCGGCGCGACCACCTGAACGCCATGGGCCAGCGCCTCGAAATCGTTCAGCACCGCCAGCCGGCTCCAGCCGAAGCGCTCGCGCAGCCCGGCCTTGGTGAAGGCCCAGTCGCGGTTGGTCAGCCGCACCTGCTCGTCATCGGCCGGGCCGGCCACCGCCAGCACCGCGCCGCGCACCCGCCGCCCGGCCTCGGCGCGGGCGGAAAGGTCGGTCTCGATCATCGCCTCGATGGTCGGGAAGGAATCGTTGCGGTGGATGCGGATGTCGGTCGGCCGGCCGTCGAGACCGATCAGCGCGAGGCGGGACGAGGTGCCGCCTATGTCGGCGGCGAGGACGGGGTGCGACATGAACCTGCTGCAGGTTGGAGGCGATGGGGGGATAGGACCCAATCCGGCGGCGTTCCACAAGCCCTGCCGCAGCGGCGGGGCGGCGAGTCCGATCAAAGCGCGGCGGAGCGGTTGCGTTCCCGCCGCACTCGGCCTAGGTCCGGCCCATGAACGACTCACGCAAGGATGGCCCGAGGCGGCCCCCGCACACCCGCGGCCCCGGAAAGGGTCCGGCGGGCCGCGCTGGCGGCCCGGCCGGCCCGAGGAAGAAGCCCGCCCCGGCCCGCGCGGCGGCGCCGGGCGACGACGCCGGCGGCCCTGATGGCAATGGGCCCGATACCAACGGGCTTGCCGCCCGCCGCGCCGCCGCCGACGCCATCGAGGCGGTGCTGCTGAACGGGCGCCCGCTGGAGGAGGCGCTGGATCGGCTCTGCCGCGGCCTGCCGGACCGTGATCGCGGCTTCGCCCGTATGCTGGCGGCCAGCGTGCTGCGCCGGCTCGGCTCGCTGAAGGCGGTGCTCGCCGCAATGATGGAGAGCCCGCTGGCCGAGCGCGGCCGCCGCGCCGAGACGCTGCTGCTGATCGGCGCGGCGCAGGTGCTGCTGATGGACGTGCCGGACCATGCCGCCGTCGCCACCACGGTGGACCTCGCCGGCGAACAGCCCGCCACCGCCGGCTACAAGGGCCTGATCAACGCCGTGCTGCGCCGGGTGGCGCGCGAGGGCGCCGCGCCGTTCCGGTCTGCGGAAGCCGCGGGCGCCGACCTGCCGGAGTGGCTGCTCGCCGGCTGGACCCGGACCTATGGCGCCGGGCCCGCCGCCGAAGCCGCGCGGATGCTGCGGCAGGAAGCCCCGCTCGACATCAGCGTGAAGGCGGACGCCGCCGGCTGGGCCGAACGGCTCGGCGGGCGTGTGCTCCCGACCGGTTCGATCCGGCTGGTAGAGGCCGGCAGCATCACCGCGCTGCCCGGTTTCGACGAGGGCGCGTGGTGGGTGCAGGACGCCGCCGCCGCCATTCCCGCCCGGCTGCTGCACGCCGCGCCGGGCCTGCGCGTCGCCGATCTGTGCGCCGCGCCGGGCGGCAAGACCGCCCAGCTCGCCGCCGCCGGCGCCGAGGTGGTGGCGCTGGACCGCTCCGGCCCGCGGCTGAAGCGCCTCGCCCAGAATCTCGCCCGGCTGAACCTCGCCGCCACCGTGGTGGAGGCCGACGCCACCCGCTGGGAAGGCGGGCCGTTCGACGCGGTGCTGATCGACGCCCCCTGCTCGGCCACCGGCACGCTGCGCCGCCACCCCGACGTCGCCTGGACCAAGGGGCCGCAGGACGTGGCGAGCCTCGCCGCGCTGCAGGCCCGGCTGCTCGACCACGCCGCCGGCCTGCTGCGGCCCGGCGGGGTTCTGGTCTATTCCACCTGCTCGCTGGAGCCGGACGAGGGCGAGCGGCAGATCGAGCGGCTGCTGGCGCAATCCGACGCCTTCCGCCGCGCGCCGGTGGTGCCGGGAGAATGCGGCCTGCCGGCGGAGTGGCTGAACCCGGCCGGCGAGGTGCGTACCCTGCCTTACCACCTGCCAGACCCGGACATGCGCTATGCCGGGCTCGACGGCTTCTTCGCCGCGCGGCTGCGGCGGGTCTGAGGGCATCGCGGTCCCCTCCGCGCCGGCTGGCGCGAAGGGCCCGGAGCGACGCCGGCGCCGGTATTGCGACGCCGGCCGGCCCGCGCCGCCACTCTCCCGCTGGTCCTGGGACCGGCGCACGTTTAATCTTGCCGGATGGGGCGGGGAGGTCCGCAACCGGAAGGCCCAGGGAACGGCACTCATGCCTCGCGATGCCTATTCGGATCGTGCGCGCCTGGCGTTGTTCGTCACCGAGGCCGGGTGGCGGACGGTGCGCACGCACGCCATGGCGCAGCCGGCCCGGCCGTGGCGCATGGCGACCATTCCCGTGCCCGGCCGCCTCGTGCTGGCGCCGCAGGACCTGCGCACCGGCGACGCCACCCGCGCCGGCGACATCTATTCCGGCCGCTTCGCCTTCGCCGGCAAGGTGGTGAACACCGGCGGCCTCTCCCCCTTCGAGGTGGAGCCGCCGTCGCGGGAATGGGCGGAGGAGCTGATGGGCTTCGGCTGGCTGCGCCACCTGCGCGCCGCCGAGACCGCGATCGCCCGCGCCAATGCCCGCGCGCTGGTAAGCGACTGGATGACGCTGCGGGCCCATCGCCAGCCCGGGGCGCGGACGCCGGAGGTCTGTGCCCGCCGCATCATCAGCTGGCTCAGCCAGGCCCAGCTCATCCTGCAGGAGGCCGACCAGGCCTTCTTCCGCCGGGTGGTGCAGTCGCTCACCGCCCAGGTGCGCCACCTGCGCAGCCTGGAGTTCAGCATACGCGACGGCTATCCCCGGCTGCTGGCGGCGATGGCGCTGTGCTTCGCCGGGCTGTGCATGGCCGATCAGTCGCGCCTGCTGCGCATCGCCCAGCGCCGGGTGGTGGAGGAGCTGGAGCGGCAGATCCTGCCCGATGGCGGCCATGTCAGCCGCAATCCCGGCCTGCTGGTGGAGATCCTGCTGGACCTGCTGCCGCTCCGGCAGGCCTTCCACGCCCGCAACCTGCCGCCGCCGGCGCCGCTGATGAACGCCATCGACCGCATGATGCCGATGCTGCGCTTCTTCCGCCATGGCGACGGCGCCTTCGCCCTGTTCAACGGCATGGGCCCGACGCCGGGCGATTCGCTCGCCACCGTGCTCGCCTATGACGACGCCCGCGGCGTGCCGGTGGCCAATGCCCCGCACTCCGGCTACCAGCGCATCGAGGCGGGCGGCACGGTGGTGATCGCCGACACCGGCACCCCGCCGCCCATGGCGATGAGCCATGAGGCCCATGCCGGGTGCCTGTCCTTCGAGCTGTCCTCGGGCCGCAGCCGCATCGTGCTGAACTGCGGGGTGCCCGCCGTCAGCCGGGACGCGTGGCGGCCGATGGCCCGGCGCACCGCGGCCCATTCCACCGTCACGGTCGAGGAGGTCTCCTCCTGCCGCTTCATCGCCGATGGCATGATGATGCGCCTGTGCGGCACGCCGGTGGTGGAGGGGCCGGGCGAGGTGAAGGTGGAGCGCTTCGAGCATGACGGCGCCCACATCGTGCGGGCGAGCCATGACGGCTATGTCCGGCGCTTCGGCATCCTGCACCAGCGCAGCTGGCGCCTCTCCCGCGACGGGCGCCGGCTCGACGGCGAGGACGTGCTGCGCCCGGTCGGCGGCGCGACCTTCGAGGGCGACCAGCCCGACCGCTTCGCCGTGCGCTTCCACCTGCACCACGCGGTGGCGCCGAGCCGGCTCGCCGACGGCCACACCGTGCTGCTCGCCATGCCCGGCGGGGAGAACTGGATTTTCGCCGCGCCCAACCTGCGCATCGACATCGAGGAAAGCCTGATGCTGGCGGCCAGCGGCGGCGCGCGGCGCTGCGACCAGCTGGTGATCAGCGGCCGGGTGCGGCACCTGCCCCGGCTGGTCTGGACCTTCATGCGGGCGGACGGCGGCGGGATGCCGCGCGAGAAGCGTTGACGGCGCAAGGCTGCCCCGGGGCCGGCGCGGTTCACCTCCGGCTCCCTACGTGGTAGGGCGGAGCCTCTCGCCACCAGCCAGCGTGCCGCCATGAGCTCCGACGTCCGTTCCATCTCCCGCGCCCTGATCTCCGTCTCGGACAAGACCGGGCTGGTGCCCTTCGCCACCCGGCTCGCCGCCCGCGGGGTCGAGCTGGTTTCCACCGGCGGCACCCGCAAGGCGCTGGCCGAGGCCGGGCTGCCGGTGCTCGACGTCGCCGACGTCACCGGCTTTCCCGAGATGATGGACGGCCGGGTGAAGACGCTGCACCCGGCGGTGCATGGCGGCATCCTGGCGGTCCGCTCGGACGGCGCCCATCAGGCGGCGATGGCCGAGCACGGCATCGCGCCGATCGATCTGGTGGTGGTCAGCCTCTACCCGTTCGAGGCCACCGTGGCGGCCGGCGCCGATTTCGACGCCTGCATCGAGAACATCGACATTGGCGGCCCGGCGATGATCCGCGCCGCCGCCAAGAACCATGGCGATGTCGCCATCGTGGTCGATCCGGCCGATTACGCCGCGGTGCTGGAGGAGTTCGAGACGAAAGGCGGCACCACGCTCGCCACCCGCCGCCGGCTGGCGCAGGCGGCCTATGCCCGCACCGCGGCCTATGACGCGGCGATCTCCACCTGGTTCGCGGGCGTCAACGGCCAGTTCGCGCCGCCGCGGCGGGCCTTTGCCGGCGCGCTGGCCGAGACCCTGCGCTATGGCGAGAATCCCCACCAGCACGCCGCCTTCTATGTCGGCGGCGCGGCCCGGCCCGGCGTCGCCACGGCGCGGCAGCTCCAGGGCAAGGCGCTGTCCTACAACAACCTCAACGACACCGACGCCGCCTTCGAGGCGGTGGCCGAGTTCGACCCGACCCGCACCGCGGCGGTGGTGATCGTGAAGCACGCCAACCCCTGCGGCGTCGCCGAGGGGGCTTCGCTGGAAGAGGCCTACCGCAAGGCGCTGGCCTGTGACCCGACCTCGGCCTTCGGCGGCATCGTCGCCCTGAACCGCACCCTCGACGCCGAGGCCGCGCGGGCCATCGTCGAGATCTTCACCGAGGTGATCGTCGCCCCGGCCGCCACCGAGGAGGCGATCGCCCTCGTCGGCGCCAAGAAGAACCTGCGCCTGCTGGTCACCGGCGCCCTGCCGGACCCGCGCGCCGGCGGACTCACCGTGAAGTCGCTGGCCGGCGGCCTGCTGGTGCAGGGCCGCGACAATGCGGTGGTCGACGACATGGAGCTGAAGGTCGTGACCCGCCGCGCCCCCAGCGCCGCCGAGCTCGCCGACCTCGCCTTCGCCTTCCGCGTCGCCAAGCACGTGAAGTCGAACGCCATCGTCTACGCCCGGGACCTCGCCACGGTCGGCATCGGCGCGGGCCAGATGAGCCGGGTCGATTCGGCCCGCATCGCGGCGCTGAAGGCCGGCGAGGCGGCGGCCGCCGCCGGCCTCGCCGAGCCGCTGACGCGCGGCTGCGTGGTCGCCTCCGATGCCTTCTTCCCCTTCGCCGACGGGCTGCTGACGGCGATCGAGGCCGGCGCGACCGCGGTGATCCAGCCGGGCGGCTCGATCCGCGACGCCGATGTCATCGCCGCCGCCGACGAGGCCGGGGTCGCCATGGTGTTCACCGGCATCCGCCACTTCCGCCACTGAGGCGGCCGATACACAAAAGGCGGGCCGGAGCCCGCCTCATCTGCCTTCGGAAAAAGTGACGGGAGCCGCGCCCCCCGCGCAGGCTCCCGTCCGCCCCGCCCCAGGGGAGCTCTGAACCGGTCTCAGAACCGGTAGGTGATGCCGAGGCCGACGATCCACGGGTTGAGGTCGGCGGTGCCGGTGAGCGGCGAGCCGGCGACGGTGACGTCGAAACTGGGCTGGAGGAAGAGCTTCTTCACATCCACGTTGAGGCCCCAGTGGGCGTCGAACATGTAGTCGAAGCCGGCCTGCAGCGCGAAGCCCCAGGCGTCCTTCACGTCGAGCGAATCGGCCGAATCCGCCTTGGTGTCGAAGAAGACGGTGTAGTTGACGCCCGCGCCGACATAGGGCTTGAACGCGCCGAAATCGGTGAAATGGTACTGCAGCGTCAGGGTCGGCGGCAGCAGCCAGGTCGAGCCGATGGTGCCGAGGCCGGCGATGCTGCCAGAGCCGTCGATGTCGTGCTTGGTGACGCCGAGGATCAGTTCGGCCGCCCAGTTCTGGGTGAAGTAGTAGGTGATGTCGAGTTCCGGCACGATGGAGTCGGAATACTTCAGGTCCGAGCCGGGCACCCCGTTCACCGAACCCTTGTCCTCGGGCAGCACGCCGAGCACGCGCACGCGGATCTGCCACGGGCTCGGCTCGATGACGGGGGCTTCCGGCGCCTTCACCACCTTCGGAGCCGGGGCGGAGACATCCGCCGCCAGCGCCGGGCCTGCCCCGTAAAGACCCGCCAGCACCAGGGCGACCGCCCCCATTCCCGCCTTCAACGTCGACATTGGCCCCAATCCCTTGATATGCCCCAAGACCGCCCGGTTTCCGCGGTCGTTGGTGCATTGGTGCAAGGCCGGCACCAGCATGTACTTGATTGTAATCAAGGCCGGCATCGTTACGTCACGGATGTGGCGTAGAGGCAACAGCCCAAAAGCCGGCTCCAGGCCGGCAGCAGCCGGGGCGATCATCCCGGCGGGAGGAATCACATGGGCCTCGAAGGTTTCCTCGCGATCGAGGACGAACGGGCGGCGCGCGCGCTGATCGACCAGGCCGACCTCATCCTGTCGGCGGCCGATCCCGAGATGCCGGCGAAGTTCGCCGCCCGGCTGTTCGGCCGCGCCGCCGCGGAGGACCTGCGGCTCTATGCGCCGCACGAGCTTGCGGCGCTCGCCCGCGCCGCCTGGGCGCATCTGCGTCACCGCCCCGGTCCCGGCCCGGACATCCGGCTGGAGCTGCCGGAGCGGGCGGAAAGCGGCACCCGGCTCGCCGAGGTGATGGTCGTCGAGATCCTGAACGACGACATGCCCTTCCTGCTCGATTCGGTGATGGCCGCGCTCACCGCGCTCGGCCTGTCCGCGAGCCTCGTGGTCCATCCCATCCTCGCCCTGGAGCGCAGCCCCGGCGGCGCCCTGCTGGGCCTTGCCGAGGGTCCGGCCGGCGATCCCCGCATCACCCGCGAAAGCCTCATCCATGTCCATGTCCCCCGGGTCGGCGAACCGGAGCGGCGCGCGGCGGTGGTGGCGGAGCTCGTCGCCGTCCTCGCCGAGGTGCGCGCCGCGGTGCAGGGCTGGCGGCCGATGCAGGCCGCGGTCGGCGCGGCGCTGGAAAACCTGCGCGGCGCCCCCGCCTCGGTTCCGCCGGACGAGCTGAAGGAGGCGACGGCCTTCCTCGAATGGCTGCTTTCGGGCAATTTCACCTTTCTCGGCTGCCGCGCCTATGACGTCGACCCCGAAGCGGCGGCCGGCTCGCCGCTTTTCGTGCGCCGGATGGGCGATGCGCTCGGCCTGCTCGCCAACCCCGAGCTGAGGCTGTTCCGCCGCCCGGCCGATCCGGTGGCGGTGAGCGCCGACCTCGCCCAGGTGCTGGCCGATCCCGCGCCGCTCTTCGTCACCAAGTCGCAGGCGGTCTCGCGGGTGCACCGCCGGGCCGCGATGGATGTGGTGGTGGTGAAGCGCTACGACGCCGCCGGCCGCCCGGTGGGCGGGCTCGCCATCGCCGGCCTGTTCACCGTCACCGCCTATGCCGGCTCGGTGCGGCTGATGCCGCTGCTGCGGCGCAAGGTGGCGGCGGTGCTCGCCCGCGCCGGCTTCGCGCCGGAAAGCCATTCGGGCCGGGCGCTGGTGAAGGTGCTGGAGAGCTACCCGCGCGACGACCTGTTCCAGATCGATGTCGAGCTGCTCTACCGCTTCGCCATCGCCACGCTGCAGCTCGACGAGCATCCCCGGGTGCGGGTGCTGGCCTGGCGCGAGCGGTTCGACCGCTTCGTCTCGGTGCTGGTCTATGTCCCGCGCGACCGCTACGACAGCGATGTGCGCGAGCGCATCGGCGCCTTCCTGGCGGAAAGCTTCGGCGGCGCGGTGCTGAGCTCTCGTCCGCTCTTCATGGACGGGCCGCTGACCCGGGTGCATTTCATCGTCGAGCGGCAGCTCGGCGAGATTCCGCGGGTCGACCAGCCGGCCCTCGAGGCCCGGGTCTCCGCCATCATCCGCACCTGGGACGACGGGCTGGTGAGCGCCATCGGCCTCGTCCATGCTCCCGAGCCGGCGGCACGGCTGGTCGCGCGCTACGGCGCCGCCTTTCCGGCCGGCTATCAGGCCGCCTATGCGCCCGAGGATGCGCTGGCCGATCTCGGCATGATGGAGCGGCTCGGCGAGGACCGCCCCGTCGCGGTCGACTTCCGGCCGTGGCTCGACCCGACGCGGGTGGCGCTGAAGGTGCTGAGCTTCGGCGCCCCGCGCCCGCTCTCCGAGCGGGTCCCCCAGCTCGAGGCGATGGGCTTCGTGGTGGTGGACGAGCGCACCTTCACCATCAGCCCGCACGAGCGCACCCCGGTCTATGTCCACGACATGGTGCTGGCGCGCCGCGGCGGCGGCGAGATTCCGCTCGACGTGCTGAAGTCGCGGCTGGTGGCGTGCCTCATGGCGGTGCTGCGCGGCGCGGCGGAGAGCGACGGCTTCAACGCGCTGGTGCTGAACGCCCGGCTCGGCTGGCGCGACATCGCGCTGGTGCGCACGCTGGCGCGCTACCTCCGGCAGGTCGGCGTGCCGTTCAGCCAGGACTATCTGTGGGCGACGCTGAACGCCCACCCCCACCTCGCCGAGCGGCTGGTGGCGCTGTTCCACGCCCGCTTCGACATCGGCGCCGATGGCGGGCGCGAGGACCGGGAGCGGGCGATCCGCGCCGAAATCGAGACCGCGCTGGCCGATGTGCAGAGCCTCGACGAGGACCGCATCCTGCGCCGCTTCGCCAATCTCCTGGAAGCGGCGGTGCGGACGAATTTCTACCAGGTCGGCCGCGACGGCCAGCCCAAGACGGCCATCGCGGTGAAGTTCGACAGCCACCGGGTGGACGAGCTGCCGCTGCCCCGCCCGCTGTTCGAGATCTTCGTCTATGCCCCCCGGGTGGAGGGCATCCATCTGCGCTTCGGCCGGGTGGCGCGCGGCGGGCTGCGCTGGTCGGACCGGCCGCAGGATTTCCGCACCGAGGTGCTGGGCCTCGTCAAGGCGCAGCAGGTGAAGAACGCCGTCATCGTGCCGGTGGGCGCCAAGGGCGGCTTCGTGCCCAAGCAGCTTCCCGCCGGGCCGCGCGACGCGATCCAGGCCGAGGGGGTGGAAGCCTACAAGCTGTTCGTCTCCAGCCTGCTCGACCTCACCGACACGCTGGATGCCGGCACGGTGGTGCATCCCGACAATGTGGTGCGCCACGACGCCGACGATCCCTATCTCGTCGTCGCCGCCGACAAGGGCACCGCCACCTTCTCCGACATCGCCAACGGGCTGTCGATCGAGCGCGGCTTCTGGCTGGGCGACGCCTTCGCCTCCGGCGGCTCGGTCGGCTACGACCACAAGGCCATGGGCATCACCGCCCGCGGCGCGTGGGAGGCGGTGCGGCGGCACTTCCGCGAGATGAATGTCGACATCCGCACCACGCCCTTCACCGTGGCCGGCGTCGGCGACATGTCCGGCGACGTGTTCGGCAACGGCATGATGCTGGAGAACACCATCCGTCTGGTCGCCGCCTTCGACCACCGCGACATCTTCCTCGACCCGACGCCCGATCCGGTCGCCTCGCTGGCGGAGCGGCGCCGCCTCTTCGCCCTGCCGCGCTCGAGCTGGCAGGACTACGACAAGGCCCTGATCTCCGCCGGCGGCGGGGTGTTCTCCCGCAGCGCCAAGAGCATTCCGCTCTCCCCGCAGGTGCGGGCGGCGCTGGGGCTCGACCGGCCGGCGGCGTCTCCCGCCGAGGTGATGAGCGCCATCCTGCGGGCGCCGGTGGACCTGCTCTGGTTCGGCGGCATCGGCACCTATATCCGGGCCTCGGCGGAGACCGACGCCCAGGCCGGCGATCGCGCCAATGACGCCATCCGCGTCACCGCCGCCGAGCTGCGCGCCAGGGTGGTGGGGGAGGGCGCCAATCTCGGCGTCACCCAGCGCGCCCGCATCGAGGCGGCGAAGCGCGGCGTGCGGCTGAACTCGGACGCCATCGACAATTCCGCCGGGGTGAACACCTCCGACGTCGAGGTCAACATCAAGATCGCCATCGGTCCGGCCTATCGCGACGGCCGGCTGGACGACCCCTCCCGGCGCAGCCTGCTGGCGGGCATGACCGACGACGTCGCTCGCCTCGTGCTTCGCAACAACTACCTGCAGACCCTCGCGCTCTCGCTGGCCGAGCGGCGGGCGCTGGAGGATCTCGGCTTCCACCAGCGGCTGATGCAGTGGCTGGAGGGCCGCGGCCTGCTCGACCGCGCGGTGGAATATCTGCCCGGCGACGCCGAGATCGCCGAGCGGCGGGGCCGCGGCGAGGGGCTCACCCGGCCGGAGCTGGCGGTGCTGCTGGCCTATGCCAAGCTCACCGCCCATGCCGACCTGCTGGAAACCGGCGTGCCGGACGACCCCTATCTCTCGCGCGAGCTGACGGCCTATTTCCCGGCCGAGCTGCGCGAGCGCTTCGCCGACGACATCGAGCAGCACCGGCTGCGGCGCGACATCATCGCGACCCAGCTCTCCAACGCCATGATCAACCATGGCGGCCCGGCCTTCATGACCCGCCTCGCCGACGAGACCGGCGCCGATGCCGCCGCCATCGCCAAGGCCTTCGCCGCCACCCATGACGGCTTCGAGGTCGCCGCGCTGAATCGCGCCATCGACGCGCTCGACGGGCGCGTGCCCGGCGCGGTCCAGCTCGATCTCTACGCCACGGTGCAGGGCGTGCTGCTCGACCGCACCGTGTGGTTCCTGCGCAATGTCGACCTCACCGGCAGCCTCGGCGATCTCGTGGCCCACTACGCCGCCGGCGTCGCGCCGGTGGTGGAGGTGCTGCACGGGGTGGTGCGCGACCTGCTGCCGGAGGAGACCCGCACCCGCTACGACGCCCGCATCGCCAACTGGACCGCCGCCGGGGTGCCGGAGGAGCTGGCCCGCCGCGTCGCCCAGCTCCCGGCGGCGGAGAACTCGACCGACATCGTGATGATCGCCGACCGCACCGGGGCGGCCATCGCCGATGTCGCCGCGACCTTCTTCGCGGTGGCGCTGCATTTCCGGCTCGACCGCATCCTCGAGCCGGCGCGCACCCTGCCGGTGCCGGATTATTACGACCGGCTGGCGCTGGAGCGGGCGCTGGCGGCGTTCGAGATCGCGGTGCGGCGGCTGACGGGCGAGGTGCTGGCGACCCATGGCCCCGGCGCCGCGGGCGTCGCCGCCTGGGCGCAGAGCCGGCGCCACGAGGTGGAGCGCACCCGCGCCGCCGTTCACGACATTGCCGGGCTCGGCCTCTCCGTCTCCAAGCTCTCGGTGGCGGCGAGCCTGATCGGCGATCTGGTGAAGGGGTAAGGGCTCAGGCCTGCGGCGGCACGGTCACCGCGTGGGGTGGCCGCGCCTGCGGCCGGCCGAAGAGATAGCCCTGCATGAGATCGACCCCCGCCTGCGCGAGGAAGCCGCACTCGCCGGCCTCCTCGACGCCTTCCGCCAGCACCCGTATGTCGAGTTCCCGCGCGAGGCCGAGGATGGCGCGCAGCACCGCCTGCCGCCGGGGCGCCGAATCGATGCCGCGGATGATCGACATGTCCACCTTCACCATGTCCGGGCTCAGCGCGCAGAGCAGGCCGAGCCCGGCATGGCCCGCGCCGAAATCGTCGATGGCGGTGGTGAAGCCGAGCTGCCGGTAGGTGGCGATGATGCGCTCGACATGGCCGACATCGCGCATCGGCTCGTTTTCGGTGAACTCGAACACGATGCGTCGTGGGTCGAAATCCACCCGGGCGGCCGTCTCCAGCGTGGTGCGGATGCAGGCGAGGGGCTCATAGACCGCGCCGGGCTGGAAATTGAGCGTGAGGCGCGCCGGGCCGGGCGGCAGCCGCTCGACGGCGAGCTCGATCGCCTTCACCCGGCAGGCCTGATCGAAGCGATAGCGGTTCGTCTCGTCCACCCTGGCGAGCACGCTGGCCGCCGATTGGCCGTCGGTGCCGCGCACCAGCGCCTCATAGCCCCACACCCGGTCGTGACGGGTGTCGACGATCGGCTGGAAGAACATGGTGAAGTCGAAATCGAGCGGCGCTGTTTCGCAGCCCGCGCATGCCCGCCCCATGTCCGCTCCCTCGTGCGTCGGCCGGTCCTCCCCCGACATCTGGCGGGGGAGAACGCCGTTGCCGGTCCGGCTGTTCCGAGGCGGGAAAGTGGGGGCGGCTCAGGCCGCTCCCGCCTCCTTCTTGTTCTGGCGATGGCTGACGAGGTCGTCGACCACGCTCGGGTCGGCCAGGGTGGAGGTGTCGCCGAGATTACCGAACTCGTTCTCGGCGATCTTGCGCAGGATGCGGCGCATGATCTTGCCCGAGCGGGTCTTGGGCAGGCCGGGCGCGAACTGGATGAGGTCGGGCGAGGCGATCGGTCCGATCTCCTTGCGCACCCACACCACCAGCTCCTTGCGCAGCTCCTCGCTGGCCTCCACCCCGGCCATCAGCGTGACATAGGCATAGATGCCCTGACCCTTGATGTCGTGGGGATAGCCGACCACGGCGGCCTCGGAGACCTTCGGGTGGGCGACGAGGGCGCTTTCCACCTCGGCGGTGCCCATGCGGTGGCCGGAGACGTTGATGACGTCGTCGACCCGCCCGGTGATCCAGTAATAGCCGTCGGCGTCGCGGCGGCAGCCGTCGCCGGTGAAGTACTTGTTGGGGTAGGTGGAGAAGTAGGTCTGCATGAAGCGCTCATGGTCGCCATAGACCGTGCGCATCTGGCCGGGCCAGGAATCGGCGATGACGAGGTTGCCCTCGCAGGCGCCGTCCAGCACGTGGCCCTCCGCGTCGACGATCTGCGGCACCACGCCGAAGAACGGCCGCGTCGCCGAGCCGGGCTTCAGCGCGGTCGCGCCGGGCAGCGGGGTGATGAGGATGCCGCCGGTCTCGGTCTGCCACCAGGTATCGACGATCGGGCAGCGCCCTTCGCCGACCACCCGATGGTACCACTCCCAGGCCTCCGGGTTGATCGGCTCGCCCACCGAGCCGAGCAGCCGCAGCGAGGCGCGCGAGGTCTTCGTCACCGGGCCGTCGCCAGCCTGCATCAGCGCCCGGATGGCGGTCGGGGCGGTGTAGAAGATGTTGACCTTGTGCTTGTCGATCACGTCCCAGAAGCGGGACGGCGAGGGATAGTTCGGCACGCCCTCGAACATGAGCGTGGTGGCGCCGTTGGCGAGCGGGCCATAGACGATGTAGCTGTGCCCGGTGACCCAGCCGACATCGGCGGTGCACCAGTAGACGTCGCCCTCGTGGTAGTCGAACACGTACTGGTGCGTCATCGAGGCGTAGACGAGATAGCCGCCGGTGGTGTGCAGCACGCCCTTGGGCAGCCCGGTCGAGCCCGAGGTGTAGAGGATGAACAGCGGGTCCTCGGCGTTCATGGGGGCGGCGGGGCAGTCGCTGGTCACCAGATCCGCAGCCTCGTGGTACCAGACGTCGCGGCCCGGCGTCATGTCCACCGCGCCGCCGGTGCGGCGCACCACCACGACATGCTCCACCTCGAAGCCCGTCACCTTGGCGATGGCGGCGTCCACATTGGCCTTCAGCGGCACCTTGCGGCCGCCGCGCAGCCCCTCGTCGGTGGTGATGACCACCTTCGATTCGCAGTCGCGGATGCGGCCGGCGAGGCTGTCGGGCGAGAAGCCGCCGAACACCACCGAATGGATGGCGCCGAGCCGGGCGCAGGCCAGCATGGCGAAGGCCGCCTCCGGCACCATCGGCATGTAGATGGTGACGCGGTCGCCGCGCTCGACATTGCGGTTGCGCAGCACGTTGGCGAAGCGGCAGACCTCGTCGTGCAGCTCCTGATAGGTGATGTGGCGCGACTCCGAGGGGTCGTCGCCCTCCCAGATGATGGCGGTCTGGTTGGCCCGCTGCGGCAGGTGGCGGTCGATGCAGTTCCAGGCGACGTTGGTGACGCCATCCTCGAACCACCTGATCGAGACCGCCCCGGGGGCGAAGGAGGTGTTCTTCACCGTGCTGTAGGGCGTGAACCACTCGATCCGCCGGCCTTCCTCGCGCCAGAAGGCCTCCGGGTCCCGCACGGACGCGGCGTAGCGCTCGCGATAGGCGGCATCGTCGACATAGGCCCGGCTGGCCCAGGACGACGGCACGTCATACAGCGTTTCGGACATGGCGTTCTCCCTATTCGTGACCGCGGCGATCTCGTTCGTGCGGCGCCGCATCATTGTTATTCCCCGCGATTATGGGCAGCGCCTTGATGCGGGACAAGTTCGCGGCGCCCCGAACTTTGGCAGGGGGTCTTTGCTGCACCGCGGCGCCGGCCCTTGGTGTCAGCCCGCGCGCGGTCGCCACACGCTGGTGTGCTTGATCTCGCTGTCCTCCAGCTCGCGGGAGACCGGCACGGCGTAATCGGCGATCTTCACCAGCCGCTCGCGCGGCAGGTAGGACCGGCCGGGATCGCCGATCCACACCGCGGCGCCCCGCGCGGCGAGCGCGAACAGCCAGGCGAACACCCGCTCCGCCGTATCGCGCTCATAGGCGATGTCGCCGGCGAGCACGACATCCCAGCCCCGGTCCTGGCCGACGAGGTCGGCGGGCAGGACGGCGATGCCTGCCGCCCCGTTCGCCGCGGCGTTCAGGGCAATGGCATGGGCGGCGAAGGGATCGATGTCGGCGGCCTCGACGCTGGCCGCCCCCGCCCGCGCGGCGGCGATGGCGACGAGGCCGGAGCCGGAGGCGAAGTCCAGCACCCGGGCCCCGGCGACGATGCCGGGATGGTCGAGGATGTGGCGCGCCAGCGCCTGCCCTCCGGCCCAGGCGAAGGCCCAGAAGGGCGGCGGCAGCCCCATGGCGCCGAGTTCCTCCTCGGTGCGCTGCCAGATCGGCACCGCCTCGTCGGCGAGGTGAAGCACGATCTCCGGCACCATCGGCACCGCCCGCAGCCGGGTTTCGGCGCGGATGAAGCCGGCGGGGTCGTCGATGGGGCGCGGCGTGCCGGTCACGGCCGGGCCGCCGTCGGGCCGGCGGCGGGCGTCCTCATGCCCCCGCCATCTCCAGCACGATGGCCCATTCCGCGTCGGTCACCGGTTGCACCGAGAGCCGGGAGAACCGCATCAGCGCCATCTCGGCGAGGCGCGGCTCGTTCTTGATGGCGGCCAGACTCACCGGGCGCGGCAGCGGTTCCACCGCCTTGAGGTCGACCATCACGAATTTGCCGGAGGGGTCGGAGGGGTCGGGATAGGCTTCCCGTATCACCTCCACGATGCCGACGATCTCCTTGCCCTCGTTGGAATGGTAGAAGAAGCCGCGGTCGCCGTTCCGCATGGCGAGAAGCTGCTGCTTGGCGAGGTGGTTGCGCACGCCGTCCCAGTGGGTGCCGGCCGCGCCGGCGGCGACCTGCTGGTCCCACGACCATTTGAAGGGTTCGGATTTGTAGAGCCAGTGCGCCATGGTCGTGCCGTGTCTCGGGCGGTTCGGGTTCGGAAGGCGGGGGTCGTCTCAGGTCTCGGCCTTCTGCGGGCGGGCCAGCAGGGAGCCGATGGCGGCGTCGATGTCGAGCCGGCCGCTCACCACCTCGTCGACCGCGTGGGCGATGGGCATGTCGATGCCGCGCTCGCGGGCGAGCCGCACCAGCACCGGCGCCGTCTGCGCGCCTTCGGCGAGCTTGCCGTCCGGGGCCGCGCCGCGGCCGAGCGCCACGCCGAGCGCGTGGTTGCGCGACTGTTCGGACGAGGCGGTGAGGATGAGGTCGCCGAGCCCGGACAGCCCGGTGAGGGTCTCGGTGCGGGCGCCATAGGCCTTGCCGAAGCGCATCAGCTCGGCGAAGCCGCGGGCGATGAGGGCCGCGCTCGCGCTGGCGCCGAGCGCCCGCCCCGCCACGATGCCGGCGGCGATGGCCAGCACGTTCTTGGCGGCGCCGCCGATCTCGACGCCGCGCACGTCCTCGCTGTGGTAGAGCCGGAAGGCGCCGGAGCCGAGGGCATGGGCGAGGGCGCGGGCGAGCGCGGGGTCGTGGGCCGCCAGCGTCACCGCCGTCGGCAGGCCGGCGGCGACGTCCACCGCGAAACTGGGGCCGGAGAGGATCGCGGGCACCGCGCGGGGGCAGGCCTCTTCCAGCACCTGGGTCATGAACAGCGTGCTGGAACGCTCGATGCCCTTGGCGCAGGTCACCACCGGCGTGCCGCGGGCGATATGGCCCTCCAGCTCCAGCGCGGCGGCGCGGCTGGCCTGGGCCGGCACCGCCAGCAGCACGGCGTCGACGGCGGCGGCCTCCGCGAGATCGGCGGTGGGCCGCACCGCGGGATCGAGCCGCACCCCCGGCAGCCGGGGGCTGGCGCCGCTGCGCGCCATCGCGGCCACCTGTTCGGGATCGCGGGCCCACAGCCGCACCGTCCGGCCGGCCCGGGCCGCGGCATTGGCGAGCGCGGTGCCCCAGGCGCCGGCGCCGATCACCCCGATGACGGGATACGCGCTCATCCGCCGGCGTGTCCGAGAGGAGGTTGCCCGAGAGGAGGTTGCCCTAGCGGCGCGGGCGCCGTCGCGACCTTGGCGACAGCGGCGGGCACCTCCAGCGTCGCCTCGTCCAGCGGCCAGCGGGCCCGTGGCGGCACCTCCAGCGTGTCGCGGCTGCCGAGGGCGAGGCGCTCGGCCCCGGCCCAGGCGATCATCGCCCCGTTGTCGGTGCAGAGCGCCGGCGGCGGCACGGCGAGGCGGGTGCCACCTTCGGCGGCGACCTTGTGCAGCATCTTGCGCACCGCCTGATTGGCGCCGACCCCGCCGGCGAGCACCAGCGCGCTCGGCTTCTCCCCCCGCTCGCGCATCACCCGCTGGGCGGCGCGGACCCGGTCGGCGATCACGTCGACGATGGCCGCCTGGAACGAGGCGCAGAGGTCGCAGACGTCCTGCTCGGACAGCGGGGCGATACGGGTGGCCTCGATCCGCACCGCGGTCTTGAGGCCGGACAGCGAGAAGTCGGGCTCCGCCCGGCCGGACAGCGGGCGCGGCAGGGCGAAGCGGGCGGGATCGCCCCGTTCGGCGGCGCGCTCCACCGCCGGCCCGCCGGGATAGGGCAGTCCGAGCATCTTGGCGGTCTTGTCGAAGGCTTCCCCGATGGCGTCGTCGATGGTGCCGCCGAGCTTGGTGTAGCGGCCCACGCCGGAGACGCAGACAAGCTGGGTATGCCCGCCCGAAACCAGCAGCAGCAGGTAGGGAAAGGTCACCCCGTCGGTCAGCCGCGCGGTGAGGGCGTGCGCCTCGAGGTGGTTCACCGCGATCAGCGGCTTGCCGCTGGCCAGCGCCATCGCCTTCGCGGTGGTGAGCCCGACGATCACGCCGCCGATCAGCCCCGGCCCGGAGGCCGCGGCGATGCCGCTGAGGTGGCGGAGGCCGATGCCGGCCTCCTTCAGCGCCTGGGCGACCACGTGGTCGGTCACTTCGACGTGAGCCCGCGCCGCGATCTCGGGGACGACACCGCCATAGATCGCGTGCTCGTCCACCTGCGAGAGCACGACGTTGGACCGGATCTCGCCGCTGCCGTCCGCCCGGCGCAGCACCACGGCTGCGGCGGTCTCGTCGCAGGTCGTCTCGATGCCCAGCAGGAGCAGGTCGTCCATCGGAACTGTGGCCTTTCGCCGTCTCTCGCGGCGCCGATGCCGGGCGCAGCGTTGACTTTGGGGTGTCGAAGGGTGTTCTGGACCCTTCCGTGAACCGCTAGCACCGCACGATGTCATGACGCAATCGCTTCCCCATCCGCGCCCCCGGCTCAAGCTTGGCACGCGCGGCAGCCCGCTCGCGCTGTGGCAGGCCCATGCCGTGCGCGACGCGCTGGTGGCGGCCCATGACTGGGCGCCGGAGGCGGTGGTGATCGAGATCATCCGCACCACCGGCGACGCCATCACCGACCGGGCGCTGGCGGAGGCCGGCGGCAAGGGGTTGTTCACCAAGGAGATCGAGGAGGCGCTGCTGGACGGGCGCATCGACCTCGCGGTGCATTCGGCCAAGGACATGGCCACCCGGCTGCCGGACGGGCTGCATATCGGCGGCTATCTCCCCCGTGCCGATGTGCGCGATGCGCTGATCCTGCGGGCGGGCGGCGCGCTCGACGACCTGCCGCAGGGCGCCCGCGTCGGCACCGCCTCGCTGCGGCGCGAGGCGCAGCTCCGCCGCCTGCGGCCGGACCTGCGGGTGTCGCTGCTGCGCGGCAATGTCCAGACCCGGCTCGGCAAGGTCGACCATGGCGAGTTCGACGGCACGCTGCTGGCGCTGGCGGGCCTCTCCCGGCTCGGCATGGCGGAGCGGGCCAGCGCCGTGCTGTCCACCGACGCCTTCCTGCCGGCGGTTGGCCAGGGCGCGGTCGCGATCGAAAGCCGGGTCGGCGATGCCGCCACCGAGGAACTGCTGGCCGCGATCGTCGATACCGCCACCGGCATCGCCGTTGCCACCGAGCGGGCCTTCCTGACCGAACTGGACGGGTCCTGCCGCACCCCGATCGCCGGGCTGGCGCAGGTGGAGGGCGACCGCGTGGCCTTCCGTGGCCTGCTGCTGGCGCCGGACGGGAGCGAAGTGGTCGAGGTGACCTGCGCCGGTCCCGTCGGCGAGGCGGTCCGGCTCGGCGCCGAGGCCGGCCGCGACGTGAAGGCCCGCGCGCCGCGCCGGCTGCTGGCCGGCTGAACCATGCGCCTGCTGGTCACCCGACCCCAGCCGGACGCCGCCGCCACGGCCGGGCGCCTTCGGGCGGACGGACACGAAGTCGTGATCGACCCGATGCTCACCGTGGAGCCGCGCCCCGCCACCCTGCCGGAGGGTCGTTTCGACGCGGTGGCGCTCACCAGCGTGAACGGCGCCCGTCTGCTGCGGGCCCGGCCGGAAGCCCCGGCGCTGTCGCGGCTGCCGCTCTATGCGGTGGGAAAGCGCACCGCGGCGGCAGCCGAGGGACTCTTTCCCGCGACGTCGATCGCGGGGGGCGACGGCGCCGCCCTCGCGGCCCTGCTGCGGGATCGGCTGCCGCGCGGCAGCCGGCTGCTGCACGTGGCGGGGGAGGACCGCGCGGCGGATCTCGCCGAGGCGCTGGCGCCGGCGGGCATCGCGGTGGACCTCTTCGTGATCTACCGCACCTGCCCCGCCTCGACCCTCGGCGAGGCCGCGCGCGCGGCGCTGGCAGAGGGGCGGATTGACGCGGCCCTGCATTTCTCGCCGAAGACGGCGGCGACGCTGGTCGCCTGCTGCGCGGCGGCCGGCCTGACCCCGGCGCTGGCCCGGTGCCGGCATCTCTGCCTGTCCCGTGGCGTCGCCGCGCCCCTCGCGGCCATCGGCGCGCCCACGCAGATCGCTGCGGAACCCACCGAAGAGGCGCTGCTTGGCCTTGTTGGCGCCTGAACCACAACCGACCTAGGCTGTTGCAGCCGGAGGTGCGGCGGTCTATCCCGCTAGGGAGAAGATCGACGGATGTGATCGTGAGGTGAGCACGTGGCGAAGGACGATCCGGCGGGAGACTCCGGCACTCCGGAGACGAATCCCCAGACCATTCCCGCGGGCGTGAGCACGCCTGCCGACGACGCGACCCCGTCGGCGGCCGAGCCCGTGACCGACGAGCCGGCCAGTGCGCTGGGCGGCCGCAAGGGCCGTCGCCGGGCCCCGCCGACGATCGACCTCGCGGCGACCGACGTGACCCCCGCCGCGCCCGCCGCATCCAGTGCCGCGCCCGCCGCGGAGACCGTGGCCGGCGAGAGCGTGCCGCCCGCCGCCGAAAGCGTGGAGAGCGCGCCGTCCACCGCGCCGGACGCCCCGCCGGCCGGGGACGTTCCTGCCGAAGGCACCGACGCTGCCGGACCCGTCGAGGCCGCCGTGTCTCCCGACGCCGGGCCTGGCGCCGAGGCGCCGGGCGACAGCGCGCCGGCCACGCCGCCGGCGCGGCGTTCGCCCGGCCCGCTGGCGCTGGCCGGTCTTGCCCTCGTCTGCGGCCTGATCGGCGGGGCGGTGGCGTTCACCGTCGCCGGCACGGTCTATGACGCTGCGGAAAACGCCGAATCCATTACCGATGTCGAGGCCCGCGTGGTCGATCTGCGCCAGCGGGTCGAGGCGGTCGAGGCCCGGCCTTCCGGCTCGGCCACGGCGCCGGCCGGCGCGCCCGCGGCTGCCGCCGCCGATCCGCGCGTGGATGAGATCGCCGGTACGCTCGCCGCCCTCGACAAGCGCATCGCCGCGCTCGAAGCGCTCGGCCCGCGCGTCGCCGCGCTGGAATCCGCTCCGGCACCGCCGCCGCCGCCGGCCGAGCCGTCGCCGGAGCTTCTTTCCCGGCTCTCGGCGGTCGAAGCCGCGACGAAGCAGGCCGCGGAGGCCGCCGACAGCGCCGGCCAGACCGCGCGCAGCGCCGCCGAAAACGCCGCCCGCGCCGGCGATTCCGCGCAGCAGGCGGTGAACGAGGCTGCCCGTGCCACCGGCGCCGTGGGTGCCGTGAGCGGCATCGGCGACCGCGTGGCCGCGCTCGATTCCCGCATCGAAACCCTCGGCAAGGCTTCCGAGCAGGGCGCGAGCGAGGCCGTGACGCAGGCGCGGCAGTCCCATGTCGCGGCGAATGGCGCGGCCCAGCTCGCCGCCCTGGTGGCGCTGCGGGCCTCGGTGCGGGCCGGTCGCCCGTTCGCGGACGACCTTTCGGCGCTCGACACGCTGGCCGGCGGGCCTGTGCCCGAGCTGGAAGGCCTGCGGCCCTATGCGGGGGAAGGCCTGCCGACCCCGCCCATGCTGGCGGCCCGGCTGGTGGCGCCCGCGCCGGAGCCTGCCGCCGCTGCGGCGGACGCCGCCCCGTCGGGCGAGGGCTTCATCGCCCGGCTGCAGCGCAGCGCCGAAAACCTGGTGTCGGTGAAGCGCGCGGACCAGGCAGCCCCGGCCGCCTCGGTCGACGAGAGCCTGGCGAGCGCGCGCAACGCGCTGCGCCGCGGCGATGTCGCCCGCGCCACCGAGCTGCTGCGGGCGGTGCCCGCGCCGCAGCCGGCGAGCGTCACCGCCACGCTCGCCGCGCTTGAGGCCCGCAGCGCGGCGCTGGCCAGCCTCGACACTGTCAACCGGCGTATTCTCGCCACTCTCGCGGGGAGGACGCCGTGATCCGTCTCGTCATTTATCTCCTCGTTCTCGCCGCCGTCGCCTTCGGCGTCGCCTGGCTGGCGGATCGGCCGGGCGAGGTCGCGATCGTCTGGCAGGGCTGGCAGGTGCAGACCAGCGTCATGGTGGCCGCCAGCGCGCTGCTGGTGGTCATCGCGCTCGCCATCGTGCTCTGGAGCCTGATCCGCTTCCTGTTCCGCTCGCCCGACCTGTTCCTGCTGGCCATGCGGAACCGCCGCCGCAGCAAGGGCTGGGCCGCGATCTCGCGCGGGCTGGTCGCGGTGGGGGCGGGCGATGCCGCCGGCGCCCGGCGGGCCGCCTCCGATGCGGAGCGGCTGATGGGCTCGGAGCCGCTGGCGCGGCTGCTGGCGGCGCAGGCGGCGCAGCTCTCAGGCGATGCCGCGGCTGCCGAAGCGGCCTTCCGGGCCATGGCGGAAACGCCGGCCACCCGGGTGCTCGGCCTGCGCGGCCTGCATGTCGAGGCGCGGCGACGCGGCGACGCAGTCGCCGCGCTGGCCGCCGCCGAGGAAGCCTCGCGTCACGAGCCGGGGCTGATCTGGGCCTCCGACGCGGTGATCGAGGCGCGCTGCCTCGCCGGCGACTTCAAGGCCGCCCTCGGCATTCTCGAACGCGAGGTGGCGCACGGCGCGCTCGACCGCGCCGCCCATCGCCGCCGCCGCGCCGTGCTGCTGGCGGCGCAGGCGCAGGCGCTGGAGCTCTCCGAGCCCACCGCCGCCCGCGAGCGGGCGGTGGAGGCGGTGCGCCTCGCCCCGGGGCTGGTGCCGGCCGCCGACATCGCCGGCCGCCTGCTGGCGGCCGCCGGCGACCACCGCAAGGCCGCGAAGATCCTCGAACACGCCTATGCCGCGACGCCGCACCCCGATCTCGGCGAGACCTATCTCCATCTGAGGCCGGCGGATTCCGCGCGCGACCGGCTGCGCCGCGTGCGCAACCTGACCGCCCGCGCCCCGGAACATGCCGAGAGCGCGATGATCCTCGCCCGCGCCGCCATCGACGCGCAGGACTTCGCCGCCGCCCGCGCCGCGCTGGCGCCGCGGCTGGAGGCGCCGACCCAGCGGGTGTGCCTGCTGATGGCGGAGCTCGAGGCCTCGGATGCCGGCGACATCGGCAAGGCGCGGGAGTGGACCGCCCGCGCGGTGCGCGCCGCGCGCGATCCCGCCTGGGTGGCCGACGGCGTGGTGTCCGAGCATTGGGGGCCGGTGTCCCCGGTCACGGGCAAGCTCGACGCCTATGAGTGGATCGTGCCCCCCGGCGTTCCCTCGACCCCTGTGCTGGAGCACGAAGCCGAGCGCGTGCGGGCCGCCATCGCCGCCGTGGTGGAATCCCGCGAGGCGGAGGAGGCCCGGATCGCGCTGGAGGCGGAAGCCGCGGCGCCGATCGCCCCGACCGAGCTGGCCGGTACGGCCGAGGCTGCGGCGCCGGCGGCCGAGGCCGCCAGGGAGCCCAGCGCCCCGGAGCCTCAGAAGGACGCGGCACGCGAACCCGCGCCCGCCGCCCCGCTCAAGACCCCGCTGGCCCCGGCCACGGCCGGCCCGGTGGTCGCCGCCCCGCATCTGCCGGACGATCCCGGCCCCGGCGGGGTGCTGGACGAGGTGCCCGCCCCGACCCGCCAGCGCCCGCCCTTCGGGGTGTGACGGCCGCCTCAGGCGCTGCCCGCCCTGCGGGCGGTGTCGCTGTTCCGGCGGGGACATGCCGGCGGCTACGTTGACCGACGCACGAAAAAGCCGCCCTGGCTCGATGCCGGGGCGGCTTTTTCGCATCCTGAGATGCGGTTCACATTCGGGAATATCGTGGTCTCCCGCCAGAGAACCCGGTCGCTCGTCAGGCGACCGGAGGGACGGAAAGGGTCGGAGTACATCCGTCCTAACCCCTCCCACATCCGGCGCGACGCTGACGAGGCGCCGACGTGCCGGAAGCCCTGCTCTGGCTGGGATAACGTCTATATGGGTGGCCCCGGCCGCCTTTCAAGGGCTGCCGGTCCCACATTACGATGCGGAGCTCAGTGGAGGCGCCCGCGCTTCCCGCCGGTTCCCCGTCCGCCGGCCTCGCGCTCGTCGAACAGCTCCGCCAGCTTGTCGATCATGGCGCCGCCGAGTTCCTCGGCATCGACGATGGTGACGGCGCGCTTGTAGTAGCGGGTGACGTCGTGGCCGATGCCGATGGCGATCAGCTCCACCGGCGACTTGTCCTCGATCTGCTGGATGATCCAGCGCAGATGGCGCTCGAGATAATTGCCGGCGTTCACCGAAAGGGTGGAGTCGTCGACCGGCGCGCCGTCGGAGATCATCATCAGGATGCGGCGCGATTCCGGCCGTGCCAGCAGACGGTTATGCGCCCAGTCCAGCGCCTCGCCGTCGATGTTCTCTTTCAGCAGGCCCTCGCGCATCATCAGGCCGAGATTCTTCCGCGCCCGGCGCCACGGCGCGTCGGCGGACTTGTAGATGATGTGGCGCAGGTCGTTCAGCCGCCCCGGAGCCCCGGGCTTGCCGGAGGCCAGCCATGCCTCGCGGGCCTGCCCGCCCTTCCACGCCTTGGTGGTGAAGCCGAGAATCTCCACCTTCACCCCGCACCGCTCCAGCGTGCGGGCGAGAATGTCGGCGCAGGCGGCGGCAACCGTGATCGGGCGGCCGCGCATCGAGCCGGAATTGTCGAGCAGCAGCGTCACCACCGTGTCGCGGAAATCGGTGTCGCGCTCGCGCTTGAAGGAGAGCGGCTGCATCGGGTCGATGATGACGCGGTGCAGCCGCGCCGGATCGAGCATGCCTTCCTCGAGATCGAACTCCCAGCCGCGGCTCTGCTGCGCCATCAGCTTGCGCTGCAGCCGGTTGGCGAGGCGGGCGACGATGCCCTGCAGATGCACGAGCTGCTTGTCGAGATAGGAGCGCAGCCGGGCCAGCTCGTCGGGGTCGCACAGCTCGTCCGCCTCGATCGTCTCGTCGAAGCGCGGGGTATAGGGGTGGTATTCCGGCGGCTTCGGCTCGGCCGGGGTCATGGTCTGGGGACGCCACGGCTCGGTCGAATCGTCGGATTCGCCAAGCTCGGTGTCTTCCGAGAGGTCGGACTGCTGCTGTTCCTGCTTCTCCTCGGATTCCTCCGGGGTCTGGTCGGAGGACAGGTCGGTGTCGATCTCGGTGGTGCCCTCGTTGCTCTCGTCCTCGTCCGCGTCGCCACCCTTGCCGGCGTCGTCCTCGCGGCGGTCCTCAGTGTCGGTGGAGGGGTCGTTGTTCTCGTCGAACGGGGCGATATCCTCGCCCATGCCGAGCGAGGACAGCAGGTCGCGCATCGCCTCGGCGAAACGCTTCTGGTCGGCGGCGCTGTCGGCCAGCTCGGCGAGCGCGTCGGCGCCGCGCTCCTCGACGAAGCCGCGCCACAGATTGACCAGCTCGCGCGCGGAGGCGGGGGGCGCCATCCCGGTGAGCTTCTCGCGCAGGATCAGCGACAGCGCGTCCTCGATGGGCGCGTCGGAGCGGTCGGCCAGATTGGCGAAGTTGGCCCGCTGGTAGCGGTCCTCCAGCATGGCCGAAAGGTTCTGCGCCACGCCATCCATGCGCAGCGCGCCGATCGCCTCGCAGCGCGCCTGCTCGGCCGCCTCGAAGGCGGCGCGGGCGGTCTGTCCGGCGGGGGTGAGGCGCTTGTGCACCTTGGGGTCGTGGCAGGCCAGCCGCAGCGCCATGGAATCGGCGTGGCCGCGCAGCACCGCGACGTCCTGCTTGCTCATGCGGCGGCCCGGCTCCGGCAGGCGGGCGCGGCCATCGGCATAGCCGGGCCGCTCGCTGCCGAAGCTGATCTCGATCTCCCGCTCGCCGGCAATGGCCCGCAGGCAGCCGGAAACGGCGCGCTTGAGCGGCTCGGTCGGCGATTCCTTCGGGGGGGTGCGCGGGTTGCGGTTCGACGGGTTCATGGCGGTCCGTTCATGGCCGGGAGATGCCTCCCGCCGTTCAGTGTCGCGGAGGGTCCCTCCCGGCGTGCCGGAAGGGAGGACGGCGTGGCGGCGCAGGCCCGCGCGGGCCCGGCCGGCTCAGCTCAGCTCAGCGCCACGTTCACCGCGGATTCGCTGAGCTCCTTGCCGAAGCAGCGCTGATAGAACTCGGCCACCAGCGCCCGCTCCAGCTCGTCGCACTTGTTCAGGAAGGTGACCCGGAAGGCGAAGGCGAGCTCCCTGAAGATCTCGGCGTTCTCCGCCCAGGTGATCACGGTGCGCGGGCTCATCACCGTCGACAGGTCGCCATTGATGAAGGCCTGGCGGGTGAGGTCGGCGAGGCGCACCATCCGCGCCACCGTGTCCCGGCCTTCCGTGGTCTGGAAGTGCTTGGCCTTGGCGACGACGATGTCGACTTCCTTGTCGTGCGGCAGGTAGTTCAGCGAGGTGACGATGGACCAGCGGTCCATCTGCGCCTGGTTGATCTGCTGGGTGCCGTGGTAGAGGCCGGTGGTGTCGCCGAGGCCGATGGTGTTGGCGGTGGCGAACAGCCGGAAGGCCGCGTGGGGCCGGATGACGCGGTTCTGGTCCAGCAGGGTGAGGCGGCCGGAGGATTCCAGCACGCGCTGGATGACGAACATCACGTCCGGGCGGCCGGCGTCGTACTCGTCGAACACCAGCGCCACGTTGTTCTGGTAGGCCCAGGGCAGGATGCCATCGCGGAACTCCGTGACCTGCTTGCCGTCCTTCACCACGATCGCGTCCTTGCCGATCAGGTCGATGCGGCTGATGTGGCTGTCGAGGTTGACGCGCACGCAGGGCCAGTTGAGGCGGGCCGCGACCTGCTCGATATGGGTCGACTTGCCGGTGCCGTGATAGCCCGTCACCATCACGCGGCGGTTATGGGCGAAGCCGGCCAGGATCGCGAGCGTGGTCGCGCGGTCGAACAGATAGTCCGGGTCGAGGTCCGGCACATAGGCGTCCGGTTCGGAAAAGGCGGGAACCTCGAGGTCGAGGTCGATGCCGAACACCTGCCGGACCGAAACCTTCATGTCGGGGGTGGGGGCGGCCTCGGTAAGCGTCGCAGTCATTCGTCCTCCGTTGCCGCGTTCTGCCGCGGGCTGATGCTGCAGGCACGGGCCTCTTAGCAGAAGCCGGCACTCTTCAGATAGTTATAGGCCTCGATCACGCCGCGCAGGCGATCCTCGGTCGATATGTCGCCGCCATTGGCGTCGGGGTGGTATTTCTTCACCAGACTCTTGAACCGCGCCTTGATCTCCTCGGCGCTGGCGCTGATCTCGACCCCAAGGGTCTCCAGCGCCTTGCGTTCGGCGTTGCGGATCATCCGGCCCTCGCGCGGCGGCTCGGGGTCGGGCCGGGCCCGCCCGCCCATGTCGCCGAACATGCCGAAGGGGTCGGCGACGCCCTCGCGCGGGTCCTGCCGGCGGAAATGCTCGCCGGCCCGGCTGGCGGCGCCGTTGGCCCCCATCTTCCAGGTCGGCCGGTGGCCGGTCATCGCGTCCTTCTGGTAGGCCGCGACGGCGTCGTCCTTCATGCCGGCGAAATAATTATACGACTGGTTGTACTCGCGCACATGGGCGAAGCAGTAGCGCCAGAATTCACCCTCGCGGTTGCGCCCCTTGGGCGCGCGATGGGTCGCAGGCTCGTCGCAGCCCGCCCATTCGCAGGACGGCGCGCTCGCCTGGAACCGCCGCCGGTCCTTGTCCGGCTTGACGCGGATACGATCGAACAATGGAGAGTCGAGCTTCATGGAACCGATTATGCTGGGCGCGATGCAGGTATACAAGAAACCGCAGGCACGTCACGGCCAACCGTGACGGGATATTGACGCAGTGTGTCCCCCCGGATACCGCAGCCCACGAGTTCCGCACATGCCGACCTTACCCCCTTCGTCCGATCCGTCCACCGCCGCGCCGGCCGCGGTGGTCGAGGCGCTCGCCCGCGTCCGCGCCGCCCTGGCCGAGCTCTCCCCCTCCGTCCTCGAACTGGAGGACGAAAGCCACCGGCACGAGGGCCATGGCGGCTACCGCGCCGGACAGCTCACGCATCTGCGGGTGCGGATCGTGGCGGAGGCGTTTCGCGGGCAGAACCGGCTGGCCCGGCATCGGCTGGTGAACGGCTTGCTGGCGCAGGAGATCGCCGGCGGCCTGCACGCCCTCGCCATCGAAGCCAGGGCACCCGGCGAATAGCTTCCCCGATATGGTGCGGCGGGTGCGAAATTCCAGATCGCGCCCCCGCTCAGGCCGCAGGGCGGGGCGGCGGCAGCGGCATGACGCGCAGCAGGGTGATGCGGTTGCGCTGGCGGCGCATCACATGGAAGCGGAAGCCGTGGAAGATGAAGCTCTGCCCCGGCTCGGGGATGATGCGGGCTTCATGGATCACCAGCCCGGCGACGGTGGTGGCTTCCTCGTCCGGCAGGTGCCAGCCCATGGCGCGGTTGAGGTCGCGAATGGCGACGCTGCCCTCCACGCTCACCGAGCCGTCGGGGTGGCGGCGGGCGCTGGCGAAGGCCTTGTCGTGCTCGTCCGAGATGTCGCCGACGATCTCCTCGAGGATGTCCTCCAGCGTGACGAGGCCCATCACCTCGCCATATTCGTCGACCACCAGCGCGAAATGCTGCTTGCGTCGGCGGAAGGCCTTGAGCTGGTCGGAAACCGAGGTGCTGTCCGGCACGAACCACGGCCGCAGCGCGATCTTCTCCACGTTCAGCGCGTCCAGCCGGTCGCCGATCGCCTGAAGCTCGCGCAGCAGGTCCTTGGCGTGCAGCACGCCGACGATGTTCTCGGGCGTGTCGCGCCACAGCGGCAGGCGGGTGAACGGCGAGGCCATGACCTGGCCGACGATCTCGCCCGGCGAGTCCGACACGTCGATCGTCTCCATCTTGGTCCGGTGGACCATGATGTCGGAGACTTCCAGCTCCCGCAGGTTGAGCAGCCCGGCGACCATGTCGCGGTCGTCATTGCCGAGGCCGGCGGCGTTCTGCAGCAGCGTCATCGCCTGCTGCAGCATGTCCTCGCGGGAGGGGCCGGCCGCCGTCGCCGCGGCCGTCTCGGCCCGGCGCTGGCGCGCCAGCCGGGCCCTCAGCCGGGCGATCAGCGGATGCGAGATCATCCGCGCTCGGCGTCCAGGAAGGCCCGCACCGTGGCCGGGTCGACATCGCGGGCAATGAAGGAGGCGCCGATGCCGCGGGCGAGGATGAAGGTCAGCGCGCCGCGCGAGACCTTCTTGTCCTGCGCGATCAGCGCCATCAGGCCCTCGGTGTCGGGCAGTTCGCCCGGAATGTCGGGGATGCGGGTCGGCAGCCCCACCGCCTTCAGGTGGGCGGCGACCCGCTCGGCGTCCTGCGGCGCGCACAGGCCCTGCGCCGCGGAGAAGCGGAAGGCCTGCGCCATGCCGATCGCCACCGCCTCGCCATGGAGCAGCCGCTGCGAGAAACCGGCGCCCGCCTCCAGCGCGTGGCCGAAGGTGTGGCCGAGATTGAGCAGGGCGCGGTCGCCGGTCTCGAACTCGTCGCGCGCCACCACGTCGGCCTTGGCCGAGCAGCTGGTGGCGATCGCCTCGATGCGGGAGGCCCCGCCCCGGAACACCTCCTGCCAGTGCCGCTCCAGCCAGCCGAAGAAGGCGGCGTTGTCGATGAGGCCGTATTTCGCCACCTCGGCATAGCCGGAGCGGAACTCGCGCAGCGGCAGGGTGTCGAGCACGTCGGTGTCGGCCAGCACCAGGATCGGCTGATGGAAGGCGCCGATCAGGTTCTTGCCGTGGCGGGAATTGATGCCGGTCTTGCCGCCGACCGAGGAATCCACCTGCGCCAGCAGGCTGGTCGGCACCTGCACGAAGTCCACCCCGCGCCGCAGCACCGAGGCGGCGAAGCCGGCGAGATCGCCGACAACCCCGCCGCCCAGCGCCAGCACCAGGTCGCGCCGCTCGATCCGGGCGGCGAGCAGGCCGTCCAGCACCTGCTGGAGCGTGTCGAAGCTCTTGGAGGCCTCACCGGGGCTGACGGTGACGGTGGTCGGCGCGAGCCCGGCCTCGCGCAGCGAAGCCTCGACCGTGGCCAGATGCCGTTCGGCGACATGGGAGTCGGTCACGATGCCGACCCGGGCGCCGGGGCGAAGCCGGGCGAGGCGGGGGCCGATCTCGCGCAGCAGGCCGGGGCCGATCGCGATCTGGTAGGCCCGCGCGCCGAGGCCGACGGGGACGAGGGTGGGGGCGGGCAGGGCGTCAGCCAGCATCGGTTGGGTTTCCGTCGATGTCGTCGAGATGGCGCTGGATCGCGGCCATCACCTCTTCCGCCATGACCTCATGGGGAACGTCGTGGGAGACGACCGTCACCGCCGCGCCGGCGTAGACGGGGTAGCGCTCGTCGATCAGCCGGGCGAGGATCGCGGCAGGGTCGCCGGTGCGCAGAAGCGGGCGGTCGTCGCGCCGCTTCACCCGCCGCAGCAGCACGTCCAGCTCGGCCTTGAGCCATACCGAAAGGCCATGTTCGGCAATGGCCTGGCGGGTTTCCGCGTTCATGAAGGCGCCGCCGCCGGTGGCCAGCACCATCGGCCCGCTCTCCAGCAGCCGCGAGATGACGCGCTTCTCGCCGTCACGGAAGGCCGGTTCGCCATGGGCGGCGAAGATCTCCGGGATCGTCATGCCGGCGGCCTGCTCGATCTCGGTGTCGGCGTCGGCGAAATGCATGCCGAGCCGCCGCGACAGGCGCTTGCCGACCGAGGACTTGCCGGCGCCCATCATGCCGACCAGCACGATGGAGCGGGAGCCGAGCCGGTCCCGCAGCCGCGCGGCCTGTTCGCTTTCCGGTTCGATGGCGAGGGAGCCCATGGCGGTCGTCTCGGGTCGGGATCACCGCGCCTCGGCCGGCGCGTTTCCCAGCCGGACTAGCATCGCGCGCGGGGCGAGGCAATTCGCGGGTTCCAGCGGCGGGTTTCGCGGTGCGGCGGAAACCGCCTAGCATGGGGATCCTGTCCGCCCCGCGATTCGGCTGAACGCCCATGCCTCCGTCCATGCCGCACAGCGTGCTGCCCCATCCCGAGCCCGCGCGCGCCGCCCCATGCCGAGCCTGATCCGCCTTCTCGCCGTTCTCGCGCTGCTCGGCGGCCTCGGCTATGGCGCGATGTGGGCGCTGGCGACCTATGTGCAGCCGCATGAACGCGAAATGAGCGTCACCGTGCCGCCGGAGCGCTTCGCCAAATGACCGGGCCGGGGCGCCCGCGCAGCACGGTGCGGCCGACCCAGGGGCCGGTCGCGCTGTTTCTCGACATGCTCGCTGCCGAGCGCGGCGCCAGCGCCAACACGCTGGAAGCCTATGCCCGCGACCTCGCCGATTACGAGGATTTCCTCGTGACCGATGGGTGCGGTGTGGTGGACAGTGAGACCGACAACATCCGCGCCTATCTCGCCGCGCTCACCGCGCGCGGCTTCAAGGCGACCAGCGTCGCCCGCCGGCTCTCCGCGCTCCGCCAGTTCCACCGCTTCCTCTATCTCGAGGGGTTGAGGGGAGAGGACCCCGCCGCGGTTCTGGAGGGGCCGAAGCGGGGGCGGCCGCTGCCCAAGGTGCTCTCGCTGGAGGAGGTGACCCGGCTCATCGACACCGCCCATGCCCGCGCCGCCGAGCCCGGGCTCGCGCCGGGGGAGCGGGCGCGGCGGGTGCGCACGGCCTGCTTCGTCGAACTGCTCTACGCCACCGGGCTGCGCGTTTCCGAGCTCGCCGCTTTGCCGGCCGCGGCGGCGCGGGCCCAGGGCGACGCCATCATCGTGCGCGGCAAGGGCAACAAGGAGCGGCTGGTGCCGCTCGGCGCCCCGGCCCGCGCCGCGATGACCGCCTGGCGCGAGGCGCTGGCGGCGGCGCGGGCCGCGCAGGAAACCGCGCCCCCGGCCGTCGCCGGGAGGGGCGCGACGCCGGAGCGCGCGGCAAAGGCCGGCAGCGCAAAGGCCGCTACCTCAAAGGCCGGTACCGCAAGGCGCGACAGTGTGCAGCCGGGCGAAACCGGAGGCGGGGCAGGGGCCGGCATGGAAACCGGGGGCACGGCGGAAACCGGCGCCGCGGCTGCGGGCGGCACGGCGGCGCCCCGCCGCAAGGTCGCGGCAGCGCCGGCCGGGCGCTTCCTGTTTCCCTCGGCCGCCGCCGCCGGCCACATCACCCGCCAGCAGGTGGGGCTGGACCTGAAGGACCTCGCGCTCGCGGCCGGCCTCGACCCGGCGAAACTCTCGCCCCATGTGCTGCGCCACGCCTTCGCCAGCCACCTGCTGGCCCATGGCGCCGATCTGCGCGCGGTGCAGACCCTGCTCGGCCATGCCGACGTCTCGACCACGCAGATCTACACCCACATCCTCGACGAGCGTCTGAAGAGCCTGGTGCGCGACCTCCATCCCCTCGCGGGCGATTGAGCCCGCGCGGGCAGGGGTGTGCCCCCGAGGGCGGGGACGCCCGCGTGGGCCGACCCGGGCAGGGCGCGCCTCTGCCGCCGCGCAGAGCCCGGATGGCCGCGCCCGGCAGGGGCGGCGGCCTGATCCCATTGTTCATCCGTCAGCGGCGCCCTGTCCTGCGCTGCCCGCCCGACGGGCGGTGGCCCATCCTGCGCCCTGAGGCCCTCAGCGCGGTTCTGCCGTCCGCGCCGGTGCCTGTCGGCGCCATCGCGTGTCCTGGCGCTGGCCGCGGGCAGCGGCTTGCGCGCCGCTGCCCGCGCGCTGCGCCGGCTTGTGCCGTACAGGCTCGTCCATTATAAGAGACGTATGTCTGATATAATGGACGACACCCCCGCCCGCCTCGCCCGCCGCATCCGGCTGGAGCGCGAGGCGCGCGGCTGGTCGCTGGCCGAGCTGGCGGAACGTTCCGGCGTCGCCAAGGCCTCGCTGAGCCGGATCGAGCGGGAGGAGATGAGCCCCACCGCGGTTCTGCTCGTCCGCATCGCCGCCGCCTTCGAGCTGACCCTTGCCGGGCTGCTGCTGCGGGCGGAGGGCGGCGGCAGCCGGCTGGTGCGCGCGGCGGCGCAGCCGGAATGGACCGATCCCGGCTCCGGCTATGTCCGCCGGCAGATCTTCGCCCGCCCCGACCATCCGCTGGAGCTGGCGCGGATCGAGCTGCCGCCGGGCCGGGAGGTGACGCTGCCGGCGGCGTCCTATGCCCATATCCGGCAGATGCTCTGGGTGATGCAGGGCCGCCTCGTGCTGCGCGAGGGCCGGGAGCGCCATGAGCTGGAGGCCGGCGACGGCTTCGGCTTCGGCCCGCCGGTGGACGTCACGCTGGCCAATGAATCGACGATGCCCTGCATCTATCTCGTCGCCCTGACCCGGAGCTGATGGTCATGACCGCCTCCCCGCCGTGCTCGCCGACATTCTCCCCGACGTCGCCCGAGGCGGCCTCCGCCGGGCCGCGCGTGCGGCCGCTGGCCCCCGACATGGCGACGGTGGAGGCGCTGGCCGCCCTGCTGGTGGCGACGGTGGCGGGGGGCGGCTCGGTCGGCTTCATGCACCCGCTCGCCTCCGAGGCGGCCCGCCGCTTCTGGGAAGGCGCGCTGGCCGCCGCCGGCCGCGGCGAGCGGACCGTGCTCGGGGCTTTCGTGGGCGAGGAGCTCGCCGCCACGGTGACGCTGGTCACCGGCCTGCCGGAAAACCAGCCCCACCGCGCCGAGATCGCCAAGATGATGACCGCCCCGGCCCATCGCGGAAGGGGGCTGGCCAGCGCCCTGCTGGTCGAGGCGGAGCGCCGCGCGGTGGCGCAGGGCCGCAGCCTGCTGGTGCTCGACACCGCGGAGGAGGGCGGCGCGTCCCGCCTCTATGAGCGCCACGGCTTCGTCCATGGCGGCACCATCCCCGACTACGCGCTGAAGCCGCAGGGCGGCCTGACCGCCACCCGGCTCTACTGGAAGCGGATCGGCGGGGGAGGGGCCTGAGCGCCGCCGCGTCGCCCGCCGGTGTCTGCCCGGCGTCAGGCCATCCGCCGGGCCGCTTTGCCGTTTGCGCGCGCGGCAGCGGGTTCCGGCGCGGCGCCGTAGGCGGCTTCTGCGCGCCTTTCTCATCGCTGCCTTGACGTCGCCACCCTCGCAAGGCAGCTTCCGCGCGCATTTCGGGCGCGTCCGGCCGGGCCGCCCGCAGCCGAGCCCTACCCGGGGTTCGGGACCGCTCTCGAAGGATCGCCCACCACCGATGCGCAGCTATCTCGATTTCGAAAAGCCCGTGGCCGAACTCGAAGCCAAGCTTGAGGAGCTTCGCGAGCTCTCCGCGAAGGGCGATGCGGTGGCGATCGGCGACGACATCACCCGGCTGGAGACGAAGGCCGCCGAGGCGCTGGCCCAGCTCTACGCCAATCTCACGCCGTGGCAGAAGACGCAGGTGGCCCGCCACCCGCTGCGGCCGCATTTCTCCGACTTCGCCGCCGCGCTGTTCGAGGAGTTCACCCCGCTCGCCGGCGACCGCAAGTTCGGCGACGACATGGCCATTCTCGGCGGGCTCGCCCGGTTCCGCGGCCGCGCCGTGTGCCTGCTCGGGCAGGAGAAGGGCTCCACCACCGAAACCCGCATCAAGCACAATTTCGGCATGGCCCGGCCCGAAGGCTACCGCAAGGCGGCCCGGCTGATGGAGCTGGCCGACCGCTTCCAGCTTCCGGTGATCTCGCTCGTCGACACCGCCGGCGCCTTTCCCGGCCTCGACGCCGAGGAGCGCGGGCAGGCCGAGGCGATCGCCCGCTCCACCGACGCCTGCCTCGCGCTGGGCGTCCCCAATGTCGCCGTGATCATCGGCGAGGGTGGCTCGGGTGGCGCCATCGCCCTGGCGACGGCCAACCGCGTGCTGATGCTGGAGCATTCGATCTACAGCGTGATCTCGCCGGAAGGCGCGGCCTCCATCCTCTGGCGCGACACCGCCAAGGCCCAGGAGGCGGCGACCAGCATGCGGATCACCGCGCAGGATCTGGCGCGATTCGGCATCGTTGACACCATCATCGCGGAGCCGCCGGGGGGCGCGCACCGCGACCCCGCCGCCGCCATGTCGGCGACGGGCGATGCCATCGAGGCCGCGCTGAACGGGCTCGAAGGGCTGGATGCCGCCGGGCTGCGCAAGGCCCGGCGCGAGAAGTTCCTGGCCATCGGCCGGGGGCTCTGAGGCCGGACCCGCCGCCGCGAGGCGGCGGAGAGAAGGACCACACCACGGCAGGGGGTGCCGTGCGCGGTGGGGTGCGTGCGTCACGGTTCGGGTACGTCGCCGCCGCGGGAGGCGGATGACGCGATTGTGAGGGGGTGGCGGCCGCCGGGCCGCGCTTGCGGTAACCGGTCCGCAAGGGTAACGCTCTTAGCCGTGATACTCGTCGACGCCGTCGGGAACGGGGAGTGTTGGGTTTGAAGGCTGTGGTGACATCGGGGCTTGGGGCTTTCCTGCGGCATCGCGGCCGCGCGGTGCTCTTCGCCTCGGTCGCGGCGCTGGCGCTGGCGGGCTGCAACGGCAGCAGCGGGCCCGGCCCCAACGCACGCTCGATGAAGCGTCTTTCCCCCGAGACGGTGGCGCTGATCCAGAGCAAGGGCATGTCGCAGGACAGCCCGCTGGTGGTGCGCATCTTCAAGGAAGAATCCGAGCTCGAGGTCTGGAAGCAGAAATCCGACGGCGAATACGCCCTGCTGAAGACCTATCCCATCTGCCGCTGGTCCGGCGAGCTGGGGCCGAAGGTGAAGGAAGGCGACCGCCAGGCGCCGGAAGGCTTCTACACCATCACGCCCGGGCAGATGAACCCGAACTCGAACTACTATCTCGCCTTCAACATGGGCTTTCCCAATGCCTATGACCGCGCCTGGGGCCGCACCGGCGCGAACCTGATGGTGCATGGCGACTGTTCGTCCTCGGGCTGCTACGCCATGACCGACGAGCAGATCCAGGAAATCTTCGCGCTCGGCCGCGACAGCTTCATGGGCGGGCAGCGCTCCTTCCAGGTGCAGGCCTATCCCTTCCGCATGACGCCCAAGAACATGGCGCGCCACCGCGACAACCCGAACATGCCGTTCTGGCGGATGATCAAGGAAGGCTACGACACCTTCGAGATCACCAAGCTGCCGCCCAAGGTGGATGTCTGCAACAAGCGCTACGTGTTCAACGCCACCCCGGCCGACCCGACCCAGCGTTTCGAGCCGAGCGCGGCCTGCCCGCCCTATTCGGTGCCGCCGGATCTCGAGCAGCAGATCGCTGAAAAGCGCGCCGCCGACGACCGCGCCATGGCGATGATCGCGCCGCTCACCCCGGTCGAGCCGGTGAAGACCGGGAAGGACGGCGGCATGAACGAGGTGTTCCTCGCCAAGCTGCGCAACCCCTCCGCCGCCGCGCCGGGCTCGCTGCCGCCGGTGGTGAAGCCGCCCGGGCTGGATTACGGCGTCGCCACCAACGCGCCCGCCGACATTCCGCTGCCCGGCGTGACCCCGCCCGGCGAGAGCGGGCCGAGCGCGGCCGCTTCGGTGGCGCTGGCGACCGCCGACGTGCCGGTGCCGATGGCCCGCCCGGCGGACGCGCCGGTCGGCACGCCCTCCGAGACCCAGCTCTTCGCCCGCGGCCTGCCCGCCACCCCGACCACCCAGGTCGCGGCGGTGGCGCCGGAGGGCGACAATTCCTCGCTGCTGAGCACCGTGGCCCGCCTGCTCGGGCGCAGCGACAGCGCCGAGCCCACCGTGCAGGGCTCGCCGGCGGTGAACGCCGCCAACGCCGCCTCCTCGGGCTTCTCGCTCGGCCGGCTGTTCGGCCAGGAGGAGGCGCCGCCCGCGCTGACGCCGGCGCAGGCGACCCTCCCGGCCGAGGTGCCGGCGGCGCCGGTGCGCCCGGCCAGCGCGACCGAGACCCTCTCCGCCGAGGTCGCCCCGCCGGCGCAATAGCCCCGCGCTTCCCGCCCGCCGCGCCGCGCGCGCCGCTCGTGTCCTGATGCGCCTCTTGGCGCCGGGATGCCGGCGCGAAGCCGCCGTCCGCTCCTCGCTGGCGCGGCGCATCGCCCGCGCCCCGGGGGTGGATCGTCACAAAGCGATGTTCTCGCGCGGGGACGGCCCCTAGGATCGGGGCACCCGATCCGGGGCGGTTGTGCCCTCTGGATCGGGGTACCCGAGCCGGAGCCGTTCTGCCCATGTCGTCGCCCTCCCTGACGTCGCCGCCGTCCCTGGCGCCCGCCGCCCTCGACAGCCGCGCCGGCTGGCCGGTGGTGGCCGGCACCCATGTGCTGACGGCGGTGATCTTCGGCTCGTCCTATGCGTTCGCCGCGCTGTTTCCGGGCCTCGCCGCGGAATTCCAGGCCTCGCGCGGCGCGACCGCGCTGGTGTTCTCGCTCTCGGCGGCGATCTACTGCTCGATGGGCGCCTTCGCCGGGCCGCTGGGCGACCGGTTTCCCCCGCGCGTGCTGGTGCTGGCCGGGCTGGCGGTGATCATCGCCGGCTATGTCGCCGCCGCCTTCGCGCCGACGCTGGCGCTGCTCTACGTGTTCTACGCGCTGGGCGCCGGAATCGGCATCGGGCTGTGCTACGTGCCGGCGCTGGGGGCGGTGCAGTCCTGGTTCCTGCGGCAGCGGGCGCGGGCTTCCGGCATCGCGCTGGCGGGCCTCGGCGTCGGCACGCTGGTGCTGCCGGCGCTGACGGCGCGGCTGATGCCGGAGCTCGGCTGGCGCGGCGGGCTGCTGATGCTGGCGGGGGTCTGCGCGGTGCTGGGCGTGCCGGCGGCGCTGCTCATCCGCCGCCGCGGCTTCGCGGTGAACACCGCGCGGGCGACCCGCTCGCCCGGCATGGCGGTGCTGTGGCGCGACGGCCGCTTCCGCCAGCTCTACCTCTCGATGATGCTGGCCTCGTTCTCCATCTACATTGCCTATGTCCATCTGGTGCCGGCGACCCAGGATATCGGCCTGCCGCTGGAGACCGGGACGCTGCTGGTGGGGCTTATCGGGGTCGGCAGCGTCGGCGGGCGCTTCGTGCTCACCGGCTTCGGCGACCGGCTGGGCCCGCACCGGCTGCTGATGCTGCTGACCTTCGCGCTCGCCGGCTGCTTCGTGCTGTGGGCGGCGGCGACCAGCTTCACGCTGCTGGCGGCCTTCGCCGTGCTGTTCGGCCTCAGCTATGGCGGCTGCGTCGGGCTCTACCCGGCGGTGGCGGCGGAACTGTTCGGCGCCCGCCACATCGGCGCGGTGCTCGGGCTGCTCTACACCGGCGTCGGCGTCGCCGCGCTGCTGGGGCCGACGCTGGCCGGGGTGGTGTTCGATCTCACCGGCAGCTACGCCATGCCGATCCTCGTCAGCGCCGCGGCGGCGGCGGTCTCCGGCCTGCTCATCATCGGCCTCGGCCCCCGCGACGAAAGCGAGCACCTCACCTGAGGGCGGGTGCCGCCGGGGCGGCGTTCCACAAGGACGTGTGCCAGACGTCCGCGACCCTCATGTCTGCCGGGTCCGCGGAGCTGCCATCATGAAGCCCCTTCCGCCCCTCATCGTCTGAACCCAGCCAGACGAACATACCAGCGCGGGCTTTCCAGCGTCTGGCGCACCATCTCGCGATCGAACGCCGCGAGGGCGGTCTTGCCGTGGGAAAAGACGTTTTCAAAACGTCTCGATGGTTGCCTTCAGGCCGTCATCTTGCGGGGCCGTGCCCGGATCCGGCGCCCAGAAGCGGCCGCAGCGCGAAGGCGGCCACGGGGTAGACGAGATGCCGGTAGCGCGCCGGGTCCGGCATGGCACGGCCTCCATCCCTCATCCCGGGGTGGCGGGACAATGGATGGAGGCCGTGCAGCTCAAGGTTGCGCGTCGGCCGGGCCGGCGCGCCAGCGCCTCGGGACGAAACCGGCGCGCCGGCGCCTCAGGCGAAGCGGCCGTGGCAGTGCTTGAACTTCTTGCCCGAGCCGCAGGGGCAGGGCTCGTTGCGGCCGACCCGGCCCCAGGTGGAGGGATCGTCGGGGTCGCGGTTGGCGGCGGCGTCGGCATCCTCTGCCGGGGCCAGCGTCACCGCGAGGTCGGCCTCGGCAATCGCCAGCTCGTCATTGCCGGTGAGCGGGTCGAGGTGGTGGGCCACCATCTGGGGCAGCGGCTCCGGCTCCGGCGGCTGGGTCATGATCTCCACCCGCATGAGCTGGGAGGTCACCGCCTCGCGCAGGCTGGCGAGCATCGCCTCGAACAGCTGGAACGCCTCGGACTTGTACTCGTTCAGCGGGTCGCGCTGGGCGTAGCCGCGCAGGCCCACCACCTGGCGCAGATGGTCCAGCGTGACCAGATGCTCGCGCCAGAGGTGATCCAGCGTCTGCAGCAGGATCGACTTCTCGACATAGCGCATCAGGTCCGGGCCGTACTGGGCGGCCTTGGCGGCCATCACCTCGTCGGCCCGGGCGCGGATGCGCTCGCGCATCTCCTCGTCGGCGATGCCTTCTTCCTTTGCCCAGTCGGCGACCGGCAGGTCGAGGCCGAGCCGCTGGCGCAGCGTCTCCGCGAGGCCCTCGGTGTCCCACTGCTCGGGATAGGCGTTGGGCGGCACGAATTTGGCGACCATGTCGTCGACCACGCCGTGGCGCATCTCGGCGACGGTCTCGGCGACGTCCTCGTCCTGCATCAGCTCGACGCGCTGCTCGAACACCACCTTGCGCTGGTCGTTCATCACGTCGTCGTATTTCAGCAGGTTCTTGCGGATGTCGTAGTTGCGGGCCTCGACCTTGCTCTGGGCCTTCTCCAGCGCCTTGTTGATCCAGGGGTGGACGATGGCCTCGCCCTCCTTCAGGCCGAGCCGCTGGAGCATGCCGTCCAGCCGGTCGGAACCGAAGATGCGCATCAGGTCGTCTTCCAGCGACAGGAAGAACTTGGAGTGGCCGGGGTCGCCCTGGCGGCCGGAGCGGCCGCGGAGCTGGTTGTCGATGCGGCGGCTCTCGTGGCGCTCGGTGCCGAGCACGAACAGGCCGCCGGCTTCCAGCGCCTTCTTCTTGAGGCGGGCGATCTCGTCGCGGATGGCCTGTTCGGCGGCGGCGCGCTCGGGGCCTTCCGGCAGGTGGTTCAGCTCGTGCGAGATGCGCATGTCGGCATTGCCGCCGAGCTGGATGTCGGTGCCGCGGCCGGCCATGTTGGTGGCGATGGTGATCGCGCCCGGCACGCCGGCCTGCGCGACGATGTAGGATTCCTGGGCGTGGTGGCGGGCATTCAGCACCGCGAACACCTTGTCCTCGGTGTGGCCGCTGTCGCCGTCATAGAGCGGGCGGAAGGCGTCGGGGTCGGTGAAGTCCTTCTGGCGGAAGCCGCGCGCCTTCAGCATCTCGGCCAGCAGCTCGGACTTCTCGATCGAGGTGGTGCCCACCAGAACCGGCTGGCCGCGCGACTTGCAGTCGGTGATCAGGTCGATGATGGCGTTGTATTTCTCGCCGGCGGTCCGGTAGACCTCGTCGTCGTCGTCGACGCGCTTGACCGGCAGGTTGGTCGGGATCTCCACAACCTCGAGGTTGTAGATGTCCTGGAATTCCGCCGCCTCGGTGTTCGCCGTGCCGGTCATGCCGGCCAGCTTCTCGTACATGCGGAAATAGTTCTGGAAGGTGATGGAGGCCAGCGTCTGGTTCTCCGGCTGGACCTTGACGCGCTCCTTGGCCTCGAGCGCCTGGTGCAGGCCTTCCGAATAGCGCCGGCCGGGCATCATGCGGCCGGTGAACTCGTCGATGATCACCACTTCGTCGTTGCGGACGATGTAGTCCTTGTCGCGCTGGAACAGGGTGTGGGCCCGCAGCGCCTGATTGACGTGGTGGACCACCGAGACGTTCTCGATGTCGTACAGGCTGTCGGACTTCAGCAGCCCGGCACTGAGCATGAGCTGCTCCATCTTCTCCATGCCGGCTTCGGTCATGGTGACGGAGCGCTGCTTCTCGTCGACCTCGTAATCCTCCTTGGAGAGGCGGGGAATGTACTGGTCGATGGTGTTGTAGAAATCGGAGCGGTCGTCGAGCGGGCCGGAGATGATGAGCGGCGTGCGCGCCTCGTCGATGAGGATGGAGTCGACCTCGTCCACCACGGCGTAGTGGTGCGGACGCTGCACCATCTGCGCGAGGTCGTACTTCATGTTGTCGCGCAGATAGTCGAAGCCGAGTTCGTTGTTGGTGGCGTAGGTGACGTCGCAGGCATAGGCCTCGCGCCGCTCATTGTCGTCCATGCCGTGGACGATGATGCCGGTGGTGAGGCCGAGGAAGCGGTAGACCCGGCTCATCCACTCGGCGTCGCGCTTGGCGAGGTAGTCGTTGACGGTGACGACGTGGACGCCCTTGCCGGTGAGGGCGTTGAGGTAGACCGGCGCGGTGGCGACCAGGGTCTTGCCTTCGCCGGTGCGCATCTCGGCGATGCCGCGCTCGTGCAGCACCATGCCGCCGATGAGCTGCACGTCGAAATGCCGCTGCCCCAGCGCGCGCTTGGCCGCCTCGCGCACGGTGGCGAAGGCGGGCACCAGCAGGTCGTCCAGCGTCCGGCCCTCGGCGAGCTGCTTGCGGAACAGGTCGGTGCGCGCCCGCAGCTCCTCGTCCGAGAGCTTGACCATCTCGGGTTCGAGCGCATTGATGGCGGCGACATTCGGCTGGTAACCGCGCACGCGGCGGTCATTGGCCGATCCGAAAAGCTTTCGCGCGAGGGCGCCGAACATCGTGTCTTCCAATCCGTCCCGCCAGGGCAGGTGACGGGCACGGCGGTGGCGGGCCGCCGGGCCCTGTATGTGCGACGCAGGGTCGCCGCTCCGAACCAGCCGCGCTTTACGGCCGAAATGGGTCGCCGGAGGCGTGCGGTGCGGATGACGCGGGGCCGGCACGTCACATATATGCGAGCGTGGCGGTGGGACCGCGCCGCGTGCCACACTTATGAACGGGTTTGGGGGTTGTCAATTGGCGGCGGCCGCGGCTTCCGCGGCTTCCGCACCGTCCGCCGATCCTTCAACGGGGCCGCGGGCGTTATCCCCTTCTCCGCCTGCGCGCCCCCCATCGACGGACCTTGCAAGCCTGCGCCGACTGAGCGAGCTTTCGCCGCCCGAAGAGCGGACAACCGCAAAACCCCCAAGGACAGTTCTATGCACCCTCACCTCCTGCGCGCCGCTCTGCCGAACCCGGCGGCCCACCGCTCCGGCCTGCTGCGGGCGAGCCTCGCGGCCCTGCTGATCGCGGCGGTGGCCTCGCCGGCTCTCGCCCAGACCGCCGCGCCCGCCACCCCGGCGCCGGCCGCGACCACCGCCGCCCCCGCGGCGACCGGCGACGACCCGGTGCTGGCGACGGTCAACGGCGTCGCCCTGCGCAAGAGCGACCTCGCCGTTGCCGAGGACGAGCTGGGCGCCAGCCTGCCGCCTCAGCTCACCGGCCCGGCGCGCGATGAATATGTGCTCGGCTTCCTCATCGACATGACCGCGCTGGCCCAGGCCGCCGAGGCCGAGAAGCTGGCCGAGGGCGCCGAGTTCCAGCGCCAGCTCGACTTCGCCAAGAAGCGCATCCTCATGCAGGCCGCGCTCAACCAGGCGACCAAGGCCGCCATCACCGACGAGGTGATGAAGAAGACCTATGAGGACGCCCTGAAGCAGCAGAAGCCGGAAGAGGAAGTGCACGCCCGCCACATCCTGTTCCGCGCCGACCCCAAGGACGAGAAGGCTTCCGCCGCCGCCAAGGCGAAGGCCGAGGAGGTCGAGGCCAAGCTGAAGAAGGGCGACGACTTCGCCACCCTCGCCAAGCAGCTCACCGAGGACCCCTCGGGCAAGGAGACCGGCGGCGATCTCGGCTTCTTCACCCAGGACCAGATGGTGCCGGAATTCGCCACCGTCGCCTTCAAGCTGAAGCCGGGCGAGGTTTCCGAGCCGGTGAAGACCCAGTTCGGCTGGCACGTCATCAAGGTCGAGGAGAAGCGCCAGAAGCCGCTCCCGACCTTTGACGAGGTGAAGCCGCAGATCCAGCAGTTCCTCGTCCAGAAGGCGCAGGCCGAGCTGGTGCAGAAGACCCGCGACGCCGCCAAGGTCGAGAAGACCGCCGCCGCGCCCTCGCCGAGCGACCTGCGCACCAACGCGCCGGCCGCCCCGGCCGATGCCGACAACACCAAGACCGACCAGCCGAAGGCGCCCTGATCGCGCCCCCACGCCGGAAAGGCTTCGTAACGACGCAAGGAGGGGCCGCCCGCGAGGGCGGCCCTTTCGCGTCCGGCCCTCCCGGGTCCGGTCCTCCCGGGTCCCCTGCCGTCCGGCGTCTGTGTCGCCACGGCTCGCGGCCGGCCACGCGCGGCCGGGCCCCGGCGGCGGCGCGTGCCGGTGTGTTCGGCCGCGCCGTGCGACACCACCTTCGGCCTCTTGCGTGTGACGGCGCCTTCCGGCACACCCTTGGCGCCCTCCGGTGCCCTGGCGCCTTCCTGTCCGCAGAGACCTTTCCGATGGCTCACGACGCTCCGCTCTCCCCGCTCGCGCCCAAGCACACGCCCGAGGTCGGGCCGGTGGAAGGGGTGCGCTTCGCCACGGCCGAGGCCGGCATCCGCTACAAGGGCCGCACCGACGTGCTGCTGCTGACGCTCGACCCCGGCACCACCGTGGCCGGCGTCTTCACCCGCTCCAAATGCCCGTCCGCCCCGGTGGAGTGGTGCCGCGAGCAGCTCGGGCAGGGCACCGCCCGGGCGCTGGTGGTGAATTCCGGCAACGCCAACGCCTTCACCGGCTCGCGCGGCCGGGCGGCGACGAAGCTCACCGCCGAGATCGCGGCCCGGGCGCTCGGCTGCGCCGAGCACGAGATCTTCCTCGCTTCCACCGGCGTCATCGGCGAGCCGCTCGACGCCACCAAATTCGAGGGCGTGCTGAGCGAGACCGCGACCCGGCTGGCGCCGCTGCCCTGGCTGGACGCGGCCCGCGCCATCATGACCACCGACACCTTCCCCAAGGTGGCGACCGCCACGGTCGAGATCGGCGGCGTCGCGGTCACCATCGCCGGCATCGCCAAGGGCGCCGGCATGATCGCCCCCGACATGGCCACCATGCTGTCCTTCGTCTTCACCGATGCCCCGATCGCCGCGCCGGCGCTGCAGGCGCTGCTCTCGGCCGGTGTGGTGGACAGCTTCAACGCCATCACCGTCGACGGCGACACCTCCACCTCCGACACGCTGATGCTGTTCGCCACCGGCGCGGCGGCCAGGCGCGGGGCGCCCGCGATCGCGGACGCCGCCGATCCCCGCCTCGCCGGTTTCGCCGCCGCGCTGGACGGCGTGCTGCTGGACCTCGCCGAGCAGGTCGCGCGCGATGGCGAGGGCGCCCGCAAGCTGGTGCGCATCCATGTCACCGGCGCGGTCTCGAAGGAGAGCGCCCGCCGCATCGGCATGTCGATCGCCAATTCCCCGCTGGTGAAGACCGCGGTGGCGGGCGAGGACGCCAATTGGGGCCGCATCGTCATGGCGGTGGGCAAGGCGGGCGAGCCGGCCGAGCGCGATCTCCTCGCCATCCGCTTCGGCGCCATCCGGGTTGCCGCCGAGGGCATGCGCGACCCCGCCTATGACGAGGCCGAGGTTTCCGCCTACATGAAGAACGACGTCATCGACATCGGCGTCGACATCGGGCTGGGCGAGGGCGCGGACCGGGTGATGACCTGCGACCTCACCAAGGAATATGTCGCCATCAACGGCGACTACCGCTCGTGAGCGGCGGCCGGAGCGGGGAGACGGCACGGTGAAGCTGGTCCTGGTCGCCGCCGCGGCGCTGGTCGATGCCGACGGGCGCGTGCTGCTGGCCGAGCGGCCGGCGGGCAAGCAGCTCGCCGGCATGTGGGAGTTTCCCGGCGGCAAGGTTGAGCCGGGCGAGCGGCCGGAGGACTGCCTCATCCGCGAGCTGGCGGAAGAGCTTGGCATCGCGGTGAAGGAGGCGTGCCTCGCCCCTCTCACCTTCGCCAGCCACAGCTACGACACCTTCCAGCTCCTGATGCCGCTGTGGATCTGCCGGCGCTGGGAAGGCGTGGTGCAGGGCCGCGAGGGCCAGCGCCTCGCCTGGGTGAAGCCGGGCAGGCTGCGCGACTACCCCATGCCCCCCGCCGACGAGCCGCTGATCCCCGCCCTCATCGACCTGCTCGGCCCCGGCCGCGACTGAACCGCCCGGGCCGGGACTTCCGGCCTCAGCCCGGCTCGAAGGGCAGCCTGCGCTCGGTCGCCTTCAGCGCGTCCGCCAGCCGCGCCTTGGCCGAGCCCGGCCGCAGCGGCTGCTGCTGGCTCTCATGGGGCGCCCAACCGGAAATCCACGCGATCTCGAAGGTGGCCCGCACCCGCCCGTCCGGGTCGGCGAAGCGCTCGGCATAGACCTCGAGCAGCCGCGTCAGCGTGGCCCGGCGCAGCGGGGTGCGCAGCCGGTCGGCGAGCGGGTTGGTGGCGCCCATCCGGCGCAGATCGGCGAACAGCGCGAGCGGGTCGGCATAGCGCACCACGACGCGGTCGATATCGGTGACCGGCAGGGCGAGGCCGGCGCGCTGCAGCAGCCCGCCGAGGTCGCGCAGGTCGGCGAAGGGCGCGACCCGGGGCGAGATGCCCCCGGTGGTCTCGCTCTCGGCAATGGCGAAGGATTCGCGCAGCTCCGCCAGCGTGCCGGCGCCGAACAGCGCGGCGAGCAGCAGCCCGTCCGGCTTCAGCGCCCGGCGGATCTGGGCGAGCAGGCCCGGCAGGTCGTCGATGGTCTGCAGGGCGAGCGCGGACACCACGAGGTCGACCGAGCCCGGCGCCAGCGGCAGCGCCTCGCCCGCCATCACCGCGTCGATGTCCGCCCGCTCCGCCGGGCCGACGGCGACGAGCTGGTCGATGGCGGGGTGGCCGGCCAGCGCCCGGCGCAGCTCGCCGGAAGGGGTGCCGATGTCCGCCGCCAGCGCGAAGCGGCGGTTCACGGCGGAAAGCCGGTCGGCAAGGTCCTCCGCCACGCGCTCCAGCAGGAAGGGCTCCGGCCCCAGCGCCAGCGCACGGCGGCGGTGGGCCGCCAGCGCGGCGGCATCGAAGACGCGGTGGGGACCGTCCTCCGGCGCCACGCCGGACGCGGGGGATGCGGCCGCGAAGGGAGCGCTCGCGGCTCGGCCGGCGACGGCGACGGCGTCGGCCGGCGGCTCGGCGCCGGCAGGCATGTGGGGGCTTTGCCGCGTGTCCGGCATGGTGGCGTCTCCGTTCGTGGCCCGTGGCTCATGTAAGGCGTCGCGCGGGGAATGTCGCGGGGGGCCGGTCGTGCTAGCCTCGCGCCATGCACGCCTCGCCCACCGGTTCCCACGAGGAATGGCGCCCCGCCGAACCCGGCGCGGCCGTCACGCCGGTGCGCGCCGGCCGGCCGGCGGCGGCGCTGCGGCGGGTGCTGGCGCTGGCGGGCGGGCTCGGCCGGGCGCTGGTGGATGGGGTGCTGCCGCCGCTCTGCGTCGCCTGCCGCGCCGATGTCGACACCCCCGGCTGCCTGTGCGGGGCCTGCTGGAGCCGCATTCCCTTCATCGCCGCGCCGCTCTGCGACCGGCTGGGCACGCCCTTCGACGCCGGTCCGGCAACGGGCGGGCCGGGGCGGCCGCTGGTCTCGCCCCGGGCGCTGGCCGACCCGCCGGCCTATGGCCGGGCCCGCGCGGTCGCCCGCTATGACGGCGTGGTGCGCGACCTCGTGCACGGGCTGAAATATGGCGACCGGCTGGACATCGCGCCGCCGCTCGCCCGGCTGATGGCCGGGGCCGGCGCCGAGCTGCTCGCCGGGGCCGACGCGCTGGTGCCGGTGCCGCTGCACGCCCGGCGGCTGTGGCGGCGGCGCTTCAACCAGTCGGCGCTGCTGGCGCAGGGCATCGCGCGCGAAAGCGGGGTGCCGGTGCGGACGGGCTGGCTGGAGCGGCGCCGCGCCACGGCCCCGCAGGTGGGGCTGGAGCGCGGCCCCCGCGCCGCCAATGTCGCCGGTGCCTTCGCCGTGCCGGCGCCGATGGCGGCCGAGCTGCGCGGGCGCCGGCTGGTGCTGGTGGACGACGTGCTGACCACCGGCGCCACCCTCGACGCCTGCACCAAGGCCCTGCTGCGGGCCGGCGCCGGGGCGGTCGACGTGCTGGTGTTCGCGCGGGTTGTTGACGGGCCGCACCGGCCCATATCATAGGTTCGAGCCAACGAGCGGGTACGCGCCATGTCGACGGTCGAGATCTACACCACCTCCACCTGCCCTTACTGCCACGCCGCCAAGGACCTTCTGCGCCGCAAGGGCGTCGCCTTCGCCGAGATCGACGTGACGGGAAAGCCGGTGGAGCGCTCCGCCATGTCGCGGCGGGCGAACGGGCGGACCAGCGTGCCGCAGATCTTCATCGACGGGAATCACGTCGGCGGCTGCGACGACCTCTATGCGCTGGACCAGGCCGGCGAGCTGGACCCGCTTCTCGCCGCGTGAAGCCGTGCCGGGCGCCATCGCCGGCCCTTTGGAGAGTGTCATGACCAGCCCGTCCAGCTCCGCCACGCCCGCGCCGCTCGGTGCCCCCTTCCGCGCGGCGCTGGTGCAGATGCGCAGCGGCCGCGACGTGGCGGCGAACGTCGCCGCGGCCTCCGCTTTCATCCGCGAGGCCGCCGCGGCGGGGGCGAGCTATGTGCAGACGCCGGAAATGACCGGCACCATGGAGGAGAGCCGGGAGAAGCTGTTCGCCGTGCTGCACGACGAGGAGAGCGACCCCGCGCTCGCCGCCTTCCGGGCGCTGGCGGCGGAGCTGCGCATCCATCTCCACATCGGCTCGCTGGCGATCCGGGCGAGCGAGCACCGCGCCGCCAACCGCGCCTTCCTGCTGGGGCCGGACGGGGCGATCCGCGCCCGCTACGACAAGATCCACATGTTCGACGTCACGCTGCCCAATGGCGACGTCTACCGCGAATCCGAGGCCTACCGCCCCGGCGACCTCGCGGTGCTGGCCGACCTGCCGCAGATCAGGCTCGGCTTCTCGATCTGCTACGATCTGCGCTTTCCCGCGCTGTTCCGCGCGCTGGCCGAGAGCGGGGCGGGGATGATCGCGGTGCCGGCGGCCTTCACCCGCACCACCGGCGAGGCGCACTGGCACGTCCTGCTGCGGGCGCGCGCGATCGAGACCGGCAGCTTCGTGCTGGCCGCCGCGCAGGGCGGCGTCCATGAGAATGGCCGCCACACCTTCGGCCATAGCCTCATCATCGACCCGTGGGGCGAAATCCTCGCCGAGGCCGGCACCGAGCCGGGCGTGATCCACGCCGAGATCGACCCCGCCAAGGTTCTGGCGGTGCGCGGGCGCATTCCCTCGCTGCAGAACGGCCGCCGCTTCGAGCTGATCGCCCCGTCCGAGGTGGAGTATCTCCACCTCGTGCCGCCGGCGGCGGGGGATGCGGCATGATCCTTTACCGGCTGGTCTGCTCCGCCGAGCACGAATTCGAAAGCTGGTTCCGCGATTCCGCGGCGTATGACGACCAGAAGGCCCGCCGGCTGGTGACCTGCCCGGTCTGCGCCTCGCCCGAGGTGGAAAAGGCCATCATGGCGCCCCGGCTCGGCCGCGCCCCGGCGGAAGCGGCGCCGGCCGCCGCGCCGCCGCCCGCCGCCGCCGAGGCGGCGCCGGTGGCGCTGCTGTCGGAGCCGGAGCAGGCGATGCGGGAAGCGCTGCGGGCGCTGCGCCAGCACGTGATCGCCCATTCGGACTATGTCGGCGACGATTTCGCCACGCTCGCCCGCCGCATGCATGAGGGCGAGGAGGAGCGGCGCTCCATCCATGGCGAGGCCAGCGCCGAGGAAATCCGCGGCCTGATCGAGGACGAGATCGAGGTCCACCCGCTGCCGCATCTGCCGGACGAGCGGAACTGACGCCCGAGCCGGGCGCCGGCCGGGCGCCTCAGTTCGACGGGGCGGCGGCCGGCGCCGCGTTTTCCGCCGGGGCCTGCATCGCCTTCTGCACCTCCGGCAGCAGCCGGGTCGCCGCGCCCTCCGCGTCGAGCGGGCCGATATATTTGTAGGCGATGCGGCCGTCCTTGCCGATGACGAAGGTCTCCGGCACGCCATAGACCCCCCAGTCGATCGCGGTGCGGCCGGAGGTGTCGACCCCGACCGCCGCATAGGGATTGCCGAAGCGGCCGAGGAAGCGGCGGGCGTTCTCGGCGTCGTCCTTGTAGTTGAGGCCGACGAGGCGGAAATCCCCCGCCAGCTTCGACAGCTCGACCAGGACGGGATGCTCGTCGCGGCAGGGCACGCACCAGGAGGCGAACACGTTCAGCACCGTGACCCGGCCCTTCAGCTCCGCCGAGGTGAGGCCCGGCACCGGCTGGCCGCCGGCATCGAGCCCGGCGAGCGGCGGCAGGTCGAGCGGGGGCGCCGCGCGCCCGATCAGCGCGGAGGGCAGCCGCGAGGGATCGCCCGAGAACAGCCGGCCATAGAACAGCGCCGCGAGCGCGGCGAACAGCAGGAGCGGCAGCAGCACCAGCAGCCGCGGCCGCCGCGCGGGCGCCGCACCTTCCTGCGCCCCACCGGCGGCGCTCTCCTGCGTCCCACCGGCGGGCGTGGTCGGCTCCGGCGCGCTCACGGCCGTCCGCCCCGGCTGTCGGAGCGGCGCCGCACGCCGCGGGCCTCCATCTCGTCGAGGCTGCGACGCAGCAGCCGGCCATCGACCGCGATCCACAGCACCAGCCCCAGCAGGACGACGGCGCTGCCGGCATAGGCGGCAACAATGAAGGAGGCGTGGTCGCCGAGCATGGGCTCTCCTCAGGCGAAGGCGGCTTCGGCCGCGGCCCGCGCCTCGAGCGCCCGCAGGCGCCGGCGCAGGATCTCGTTGCGCATGGCGGCGAGATGCAGCGTGACCATAAGCAGGGTGAAGCCCACCGCGCTCAGCAGCAGCGGCCACAGCAGGCTGGGGTCGATGGTCGGCCCGCCCATGCGGAACACCGAGGCCGGCTGGTGCAGCGTGTTCCACCAGTCCACCGAGAACTTCACGATCGGCACGTTGACGAAGCCGACCAGCGTCAGCACCGCCGCGGCACGGCCGGCCTGGCCGGCATCCTCGATCGCCGAGCGCAGCGCCAGCAGGCCGAGATAGAGCAGCAGCAGCACCAGCATCGAGGTGAGGCGGGCGTCCCACACCCAGTAGGTGCCCCACATCGGCCGGCCCCACAGCGAGCCGGTCAGCAGGCAGAGAAAGGCGAACACCGCGCCGATCGGCGCCATCGCCTTGTGCGCGACATCGGCCAGCGGGTGGCGCCAGACCAGGATGCCGAGCGCCGACACCGCCAGCGCGGTGTAGCCGGCCATGGCCAGCCAGGCGAACGGCACGTGAATGTACATGATCTTCACGGTCTCGCCCTGCTGGTAGTCCGCCGGGGCCTGGAAGGCGAGCCAGAGGGCGACCAGCAGCACCGCGGCGGTGAGCGCGGCGAGCCACGGCAGCACGCGCCCGGCGAGGCCGAGAAAGCGCGTGGGATTGGCGTAGTCCATGATCGCCATGGCGGCCCGGTCCTCCTGCGGCGCTCGCGCGGCGCCGTCCGGCGGTTCTAGTCGTCGCGGCCGGCCGCCGCAACACGGCAGGGTGCGGCACAACGCTGATGTGAAACCGCCGCGGCCGCGGCGAAGGGTGGCGGCGTGCGGCGCGGCGCAGGGGGCGCGGCGGGCAGCGCGCGGCCTGCCGCTCGGTCACGGCACGGTTCCGTGATCGCCGGATCCGGGCCGGACCGACGAAAGCCCGATGAATGCCCGGTGAATGCCACGTTCAGCGCCGATTCCTCGGCTGTCACTAGAGTGCGATCCCATCGGGGCGTGCTCTCGCGTGCCTTCAGGAAGCGCGTCGCCGTCCGGGATGCGCATTGCCGCGACCAGGGCGCTCCGGGACCGGAGGCCCGTCCGAGGGAGGGACAGCATGATCGACGCCGCGCCCATCTACCCCGCCGTGCTCGCTTCGGCCGGTTTGCGCATCCGCCGCGCCACCGCCGGCGACCTCCCGGAAATCCGCCGCCTGCAGGCGGACGCCCTGCGCAGCGCCGCCATCCGCCTGCACGGGGCGGAGCTGGAGGAGACGCTGCCGCGGCTCGACGTGCTGGAACCGGAGCCGAGCGAGGCGGGCGGCTTCTTCATCGCCGAGATCGAGGGCGAGCCGGTCGCCTGCGGCGGCTGGTCGTGGCGGGCGCCGGCGGGCGGTGGCGAGGGCATCGAGCTTCCGGCGAAGGACGGCCGGGCGGTGTGCCGGGTCCACGGCTTCTGCGTGCACCCGCTGTTCATCCGTCACGGCATCGGCGCCACGCTGATGGCCCGAATCGACCGCGACATGCGGGCGAGCGGGGTGGTCCGGGCGCAGGCGGCCATCGCCTTCGGCGCGGTGGGCTTCTTCGCCGGGCGGGGCTGGCAGTCGCGCGGCGCGGTGTTCGGCATGCTCGACGGCGGCATGGTTTTTCTGGGCGTGCAGATGGAGAAGCGGCTTCCGGCCGCGAGCTACCAGGCGGCGTGAAGGCTGGCCTCGGGGGCGCGTCGCGGCGGGCGCCACGCCTCCCCGGGCGGCGGCCTCCGGGCGTTTCTAGCCGATCGAGCCGGCGGCGATGTAGTCGCAGGCCTCCCAGCGGTTGCGGCCGGACTGCTTGGCGCGATAGAGCGCCTCGTCCGCCACCATCAGCAGCGGCCCCAGCTCGGGCGGCGCCTGCCAGGCGGTGGCGACGCCGATGCTGACCGTCACTTCGAGGCGCCGGTCGTGGCCGATCTCGACCGGTGTCGTCGCGAACACCCGGCAAATGCGCTCGGCCACCGCGGCGGCCTCCGCCGCCGTGCAGGCGGACAGCAGGACGGCGAACTCCTCGCCGCCCATGCGGGCGAGGGTGTCGCGCTCGCGCACATTCTGCTCCAGCAGCCGGGCGAAGGCGACCAGCACCCGGTCGCCGGCGACATGGCCGTGGGTGTCGTTGATCGATTTGAAGCGGTCGATGTCCAGCATGAGCATCGCCACCGGGGCGCGCTCGATCACCAGCCGGTCGAGCGCCTGGGTGGCGCGCTCGCCGAAGGCGGTGCGGTTCGGCAGGCTGGTGAGCGGGTCGTGATTGGCGAGAAACCGCAGCCGCTCCATCAGCGCCACGTTGGACTGCATCGAGCTCGCCACCATCAGCGGCGCGAAGGCGATGAGGGTGACGCCGAGCCGGATCGACAGCAGCGCCTGCGCGCTGTGCACGTCCACCGTGATGTCGAGCCCGCCATTGGCGATGGCGATGAGGCTCGATGCGGCGAAGCCGAGCGTCAGCAGGCAGCTCGTGAACATGGAATAGCGGATGGCGCACCAGAGCAGCGCCGGCACCGGGAAGGCGACCGCCCCCGGGCCTCCCACGATCATCGCCCCCGCCCCGGACGCCGCCAGCGCGAAGGCGGGCAGCAGATCCCAGCCCGCCACCGGCCCCGCCGCCCGGCGGGCGCCGCCTTTCACCACCGCGCGCAGGCCGCGCGGCAGGGTGAGCATCACCGGCAGGATGACCATGTAGTTGAGCAGTTCCGTCAGGAACCAGAACACCCACGCCTCGCCGAACCCGCCGCCATAGAGCGCGATCGAGATCACCGCCCCGGTCAGCGCGGCGGCGGCCGAGGCGGCGGCGGCGACGAGGCCGAGATTGAGCACGGAGCCCGGCCGGGCAAGGCGCCGGTCCTCCTCGCCCACCATGCCGAAGGCGATGTAGCCCACCGCGACGCCGGACAGATTGGCGGCGCTGAGCAGCATCGTCAGGTGGAAGCTGCCGCCGCTCGCGAGGTCGGCGAGCACGAAGCCCAGCGCCGCGAACACCCAGGAGAGCGGGTTGGCCAGCATGGGAAACCGCACCATCGCCCCCAGCATCAGCGCATTGGCGGGCCAGAACGCGGCGAGATGGCCGGCGGTGCGGGTGACGATGCCGAACATCGCCCACACGAAGACGGCGAGCCCCAGCAGCGCGGCATAATAGAGGGTGTCGAGTTCGATCCATGACGCCGCGATGCGCCTGGCGGGCGCGGGCTCCCGCTCGGTGGTCAAGTGCCGATGTGGCATCGCGCGTCTCAAGTGTTCTGCGAGGCTGGAATATCCAGGGTGCGTGGCCAGTCGGCCGGTACACGAGAAAACCGCAACAGTAGAAAATTGCAACAAAATAGAAGTAATGTGCATGCATATTATGCGTAATGGCCTTTTCATTGGGCATCATGCCCACAGGTCATGGCGCAACGGCATACCACCCGGCGGTTGCGCCGGGTGGTCTGGGAGACCGGTCGGGTTGTCTGGCTGGACGGCGTGCATAGGCGCCGTGCGCGGCGCGCTGGCAGGGCGGGCCGGACCCTACCAGGACTGCAGCGCGCGCAGCGTCGGCGTCTTCTTGTCCAGATGCGCGCTCATGCGGCCGAGCAGGCGGTCCAGCAGGTCGATCGCCTCTTCCACCGCCGGGCCCTTGTTGAGCATCACGCATTCGGCCCGGGCCGCCATGGCGGCGTCGGTCATCTCGCCGCGCGAGGGGGTGCCGTCGCGCACGAGGTCTTCCAGCACCTGCGTCGCCCAGATCGCCGGAACGGCGGCGGCCTCGCAGATCCAGAGCAGTTCCTCCTGCATCTCCGCCATCCGCTCGAAGCCGATCTCGGCGGCGAGATCGCCGCGCGCGATCATCACGCTGAAGGGGCCGCGCCGGGCGGCGCGGGCGATGAGGTCCGGCAGGTTGGCCAGCGCTTCCGGCCGCTCCACCTTCGCCATCAGCCCCAGCGGGCGGCCGGTGCCGAGCCGCGCGATGGCGGCGTCGAGCAGGTCGATGTCCTCCGGCCGGCTGACGAAGGAGTAGCCGAGCAGGTCGGCGCATTCGAGCACGGTGGCGAGATCGTCCGTATCCTTCGCCGTCAGCGGGGAGAGGCCGAGCGCGGTGTCGGGCAGGTTGATGCCCTTCTCCGGCTTCAGCCTGGTGCCGTCGGCGCGGGCGTGGCGGATGCGGATGATGGCCTCGTCGCCGGAAACGCTCTCGACCACGCCCTCCACCTTGCCGTCGTCGTAGCGCACCCGGTCGCCCACCGTCAGCCGGGTGACGATCTCCGGCAGCGAGACGGCGGCGGAGAAGGCGGCGTCCTCGTCGATGCGCGGCGCGCCATGGGCGACGAGGCGCAGCGCGTCCCCGGTCCGCAGCCGTCCGTCCGGCTTGCCTTTCTTCATCGGCAGCACCGCGCCGGTGCGGATCTTGGGGCCGGCAATGTCCATCAGCACGGTGATGCGGCGGCCGAGCGCCTCGCCGGCGGCGCGGACATGCCCGGCCATGGCGCGCCACGCGGCGGCGTCGTCATGGGCGCAGTTGATGCGCGCGACATCCATGCCGTGGCGGGCGAGGGAGAGCACATAGGCGGGGTCGCCGGCCGCCTCGCTCGGCAGCGTCACCATGATGCGGGTGTAGCGGCCCGCCGGCTCGGCGCCGAAGATCGTCTCGCTGGCGGCATCGAGCCGGTTTTCCCCGGCAAAGAAGGTGGCGGCGTCCGGCGGGACGGTGGGGGAGGGGCGGCCTTCCAGCGCGCTCGCGGCGGCGATCACCGAGTCCAGCGTGGGCAGCACCCGGCCCTCCAGCCGGCCGAGGGAGGAGAGGCCGCGCCGCATGAGCTGCCGCTGCAGCGCGCGCAGGTCGTGGTGGCGCAGCGCGAGGTAATGGGCGAGATTGGCGAGGGCGTCGTCCTCCCGACCCGCCAGCGCGGCGAAGCGCGCCGCCAGCGGCGCCGCCTCGTCCAGCACCGCCCGGCGCAGCGCCTCCAGCGCCTCGCGCAGCGCGGTGTCGCCCACCGTGTCCTCGAATGCCGCCGGCACGCTGTCCTGAACGTTCATCATCGCCTCCGCAGATGTCGGCGCGAAGCTAGGGGCGCGCTGTTACGGCGCCGTGACCTGGGTCAAGCCGGCGCGGGCGGGGCCGGCCGGGCGCTCCTCGCGGCGGCGCCAAAGCCGGCCGGGGCCCGCCAATCTTGACTTCGCGGGGCGCCGCGCGTATCTCCCGCCCATCCTCGCACTCTCCGCGAGCCGTCCCGCCGCCCGGTCCCTGAGGCCGGAGGTCCACGCCCGACAGCGCTGAGCGCCCTCGGGCGCGTTCGGCATTGCGCAGATCGCAGGAACCGATGGAGCGAGCGAACGCATGTTCGATTCACTGAGCGACCGCCTTGGCGGGATACTCGACCGGCTGAAGCGGCGCGGCGCCCTGACCGAGGGCGACGTGAACGAGGCCATGCGCGAGGTGCGCCGGGCCCTGATCGAGGCCGACGTCGCGCTGGACGTGGTGCGCTCCTTCACCGACCGGGTCCGCGGCCGGGCGATCGGTGCCGAGGTGGTGAAGTCGATCACCCCCGGCCAGATGGTGGTCAAGATCGTCCATGACGAGCTGGTCGCCATGCTCGGCTCCGACGCCAAGCCGATCGACCTCGACGCCGCCCCGCCGGTCGCGGTGCTGATGGTCGGCCTGCAGGGCTCGGGCAAGACCACCTCCACCGCCAAGATCGCCAAGCGCCTCACCGAGCGGAGCAACCGCAAGGTGCTGATGGCCTCGCTCGACACCCGCCGCCCCGCGGCGATGGAGCAGCTCGCCACGCTCGGCAAGCAGGTCGAGGTCCAGACCCTGCCGATCATCGCCGGCCAGAGCGCGGTGCAGATCGCCCGCCGGGCCATGGACGCCGCCCGGCTCGGCGGCTTCGACGTCGTGATGCTCGACACCGCCGGCCGCGTCACCCTCGACGAGGCGCTGATGGCCGAGGTCGCCGAGGTCAAGCAGGTCACCCGCCCGCACGAGGTCATCCTCGTCGCCGACAGCCTCACCGGCCAGGACGCGGTGATCACCGCCAAGGCCTTCGACGAGCGGGTCGGGCTCACCGGCATCGTGCTGACCCGCGCCGATGGCGATGGCCGCGGCGGCGCCGCGCTCTCCATGCGCGCCGTCACCGGCAAGCCGATCAAGCTGCTCGGCACCGGCGAGAAGATGGACGCGCTGGAGGATTTCGATCCCCGCCGCGTCGCCGGCCGCATCCTCGGCATGGGCGACGTCGTCTCGCTGGTCGAGAAGGCGGTCGAGAACATCGACGCCGAAAAGGCGATGGCCGCTGCCGAGCGGATGCGCAAGGGCACCTTCGATCTCGAGGACCTGCGCATGCAGCTCGAGCAGATGGAGAAGCTCGGCGGCCTCGGCGGGCTGATGGGCATGCTGCCCGGCGTCGGCAAGATGAAGAACCAGATGGCCGCCGCCGGCCTCGACGACAAGCTGGTCAAGCGGCAGAAGGCCATCATCGATTCGATGACCCGCAAGGAGCGGCGCAACCCGAAGCTGCTCGACGCCTCCCGCCGCAAGCGCATCGCCGCCGGCTCCGGCACCAAGGTCGAGGACATCAACCGGCTGATGAAGCTGCACCGCCAGATGGCGGACATGATGAAGATGATGGGCGGCGCCGCCGGCAAGCGCGGGCCGATGGCCGGCCTCGCCTCCATGTTCGGCCTCGGTGGCGGGGGCGGCATGCCCAGCCCCGAGCAGCTCAAGCAGATGGCCGAAAAGATGCCGGGCGGGCTGCCCGGCGGCATGCCCGGTGGCGGGCTGCCCTCCAAATTCCCCGGAAACCTGCCCGGCCTTCCCGGCCTCGGCAAGCCGGGCGGGCTGCCCGGCCTGCCGGGCTTCGGCAAGGGCCCGGAGAAGAAGAAGTGACGACCGCCGGTCGTCATCCCGGACGGCGCCGCGGTGCCGCCCGGGATGACGGCGGGTGCCGACAAGCCGACTGACAGACTGTACTGAAAGGAAAGACCATGTCCCTGAAGATCCGCCTCGCCCGCGGCGGCGCCAAGAAGCGCCCCTACTACCGCATCGTCGTCGCCGACTCGCGCTCCCCGCGCGATGGCCGCTTCATCGAGAAGATCGGCACCTTCGACCCGCTGAAGCCGAAGGACGCCGCCGATCGCTTCACCCTCGACGCCGAGAAGGCCAAGGCCTGGCTTGAAAAGGGCGCCCAGCCGACCGACCGCGTCGCCCGCTTCCTCGACAGCCTCGACCTGGTGAAGCGTCCCGCGCGCAACAACCCCGAGAAGGCCGTGCCCGGCAAGAAGGCGCAGGAGCGCGCCGCCGCCGCCGCGAAGGCCGCCGAGGCCGCTGCCGCCGCCGCGTCCGCCGAGTGAGGTCCTGGCCGGGCGTTCGCGCCCGGCCTGCCCGTCGCGATGCCGGGGCGAGGGCGCCCGTGCCGGCGCCCCGCCGCTCTTCCCGCTTCCGAGCCGCTCGCGAGGCGTGCCGAGAGGTCGAACGCCATGCCCGCCGACCGCATCCTGCTCGCCCGCATCGGCGCTCCTCACGGCGTGAGGGGCGAGGTGCGGCTGTTCGTGTTCGCGCAGGACCCCGCGAGCCTGCTGGACTACCCCTTCCTCACCGACGAGACCGGCGCCCGCCGGCTGCGCCTGCTCGCGCTGCGGCCGGCCAAGGACCATTTCGTCGCGCGGCTCGAGGGCATCGCCACCCGCGAAGCCGCCGAGGCGCTCACCAATCTCGGCCTGCATGTCAGCCGCGATGCGCTGCCCCCGACCGAGGACGAGGACGATTTCTACCACGCCGACCTCATCGGACTGGCGGCGGTGACGCCGGAGGGCGCCGCGTTCGGCACCGTGCTGGCGGTGCATGATTTCGGCGCCGGCGACATTGTCGAGATCGCGCCGGAGGGCGGCGGCAAGACCGTGCTGGTGCCCTTCACCCGCGCGGCGGTGCCGGTGGTGGACCTTGCGTCCGGCCGCGTCGTCGTGGACGCCACCGGCTGGGTGGGCGAGGACGAGCCGCCGGCGGAGGCCGATCCCGACAGGGAGCCGGACCGCGAGGCCGGCGCCGGCAAGGACTGAGCCGCATGTGGCGTGCCGGCATCGTCACCCTGTTTCCCGAGATGTTTCCCGGCCCGCTCGGCCTCTCGCTGGCGGGGCGGGCGCTCGGCGCCGGCACCTGGGCGCTGGAGACGGTGGACCCGCGCGACCACGCCACCGACCGCCACCGTTCCGTGGACGACACCCCCGCCGGGGGCGGGCCGGGCATGGTGATGCGCGTCGATGTGCTGGCGCGGGCCATCGATGCCGCCGCCCCGGCGGGCGATGGCCGCCCGCGGCTCGTCATGACACCGCGCGGCCGCCCGCTGACCCAGGCCCGCGTGCGGGAGCTTGCGGCGGGCGAGGGGGTCGTGGTGGTGTGCGGCCGCTTCGAGGGCATCGACGAGCGGCTGATGGCGGCGCGCGGGCTGGAGGAGGTCAGCGTCGCCGATGTGGTGCTCTCCGGCGGGGAGATCGGCGCGCTGCTGCTGCTCGACGCCTGCGTGCGTCTGCTGCCCGGGGTGATGGGCCATCCCGATTCGGGCACGGAGGAGAGTTTTTCCGCCGGGCTGCTGGAATACCCGCAATACACCCGGCCGGCGCTGTTCGAAGGGGTGGGCATCCCGGAGGTGCTCACCTCCGGCGATCACGCCCGGGTGGCGCGCTGGCGCCGCGCGCAGGCCGAGGCCGCCACCCGCGAGCGGCGGCCGGACCTGTGGGCCGCCCATTGCGCCCCGCATGACGGTTCCGCGACCGAAAAGGCATGACAAGCCACCCGGCATCGCGTATAGGGCGCGCCATCACTGTTCCAACTGACAACAGCAAGATGCGTATGCCGGCTTGCCGTGACATGCGCCTGAGGTGATCCTATGGTCGATATCATTCAGCAGCTCGACAACGAGCAGATCGAGAAGCTCTCGGCGGTCAAGACGCTGCCCGACTTCCAGCCCGGCGACACGGTGATCGTGAACGTCAAGGTGAAGGAAGGCGAGCGCACCCGCGTGCAGGCCTATGAAGGCGTGGTGATCGCCCGCTCCGGCGGCGGCATCAACGAGAACTTCACCGTTCGCAAGATTTCGTATGGCGAGGGCGTCGAGCGCGTGTTCCCGCTCTACTCCCCGAACATCGACAGCCTGAAGGTGGTGCGTCGCGGCAAGGTCCGCCGCGCGAAGCTCTATTACCTGCGCGACCGTCGCGGCAAGTCGGCCCGCATCGCCGAGCGTCAGGAGAAGCCGGGCGAGCGCGCCGCGAAGAAGGCGGCCAGCACCGCGGCCGAATGAGGCGGCGCCGGACCGCGTCCGGCTCCCTCCATGTGTGATTCGACGGCCGGGACACGCTCCCGGCCGTTTTGTTTTGTCCAATTGTTTCGGATGGCTGCCGTGCGCGATCGCCGTGCGCCCGACGCGGCCAGCGGCGGGACGGGACCTATGCCGCGCCGGACTCAGCAATCCTTGATGTGGCGGACGCGGGTGCGGGTCTGCTGTTCCACGATCAGCGTGCCGTCGCCGAGGAAAGCCGCCTGCATCACGGTGGCGAAGTCGGGCTGGCGCAGCGGGCAGGTGATCATCTTCGGCTCGTCCGCACGTGCGGAGGCGACGGTGAGGTCGGTGCGGTTGCGGCCCTCATAGAGGAAAAGGGCCCCAAGCGTCGCGATCACAAGGCCGATATCGCTGACACGCATGGCAACTCCGCTCGCCTTTCCTCTACGTCGTATGACGTAGCGAAAACTCTAGCGCAGCGTAGCTGTTCCGGCCATCTCTTCTTGACCCTAAGTCAGGTGCGACAAAAGGGGAGAGCTGTCGTCCTGGAATACTTTATTCAAGTCGGCGGCGCTTGAATCGCGCGCGCCGGCCCCCGATCTAACGGCGAAGACACCGGCGCGGCGATGGCCGGGCCGATTGTGTTGGCGCCGGCTCCTTGGTAGAAACGTTCCATGATGACGGTCAGGTTCTTCGGTGGCGGCAGGAATCGGGAGAGCGCGTGCGCGCGTCCCGAGCGACGTCGTCGCCTGCCGACCACGATCGGTTTTGCCGCCGTGCCGGACCATGTGCGCCTGCCGGCCCGGTTCTTCGGTCGCTTCACGGCCTGCGCGGTGGCGGGCCTTCGCTGAGCGCATCCCGGAGGCTCGCCTCCCGGCTGCGCCTGCCCGCGGTGCCCTGTGGCCCGCCCGCGCCCGTTTTCCTGTTTTCCCTGCGATGAGACGCCCGAGATGAGCCCGTCCGCTCCGCGTACCCTGTATGACAAGATCTTCGACGACCACGTCGTCGACCGCCAGCCCGATGGCACCTGCCTGCTCTACATCGACCGCCACCTCGTCCACGAGGTGACCAGCCCGCAGGCCTTCGAGGGGCTGCGCATCGCCGGCCGCAAGGTGCACGCGCCGCAGAAGACGCTGGCGGTGGTGGACCACAACGTCCCCACCTCCGACCGCCGCTTCGGCATCGACGATCCCGAGAGCCGCACCCAGGTCGAGACGCTGGCCGAGAACGCCCGTGACTTCGGCATCGAGTATTTCAACGAACTCGACCGCCGCCAGGGCATCGTCCACGTCATCGGGCCGGAGCAGGGCTTCACCCTGCCGGGCACCACCATCGTCTGCGGCGACAGCCACACCTCCACCCATGGCGCGTTCGGCGCGCTGGCCCACGGCATCGGCACCTCGGAGGTGGAGCATGTGCTCGCCACCCAGACGCTGATCCAGCGCAAGGCCAAGAACATGCGCGTCATCGTCGACGGCACGCTGCCCGAAGGCGTGACCGCCAAGGACGTGACGCTGGCGATCATCGGCGCCACCGGCACCGCCGGCGGCACCGGCTACGTCATCGAATATGCCGGCGAGGTGTTCCGCGCGCTGTCGATGGAAGGCCGCATGACGGTCTGCAACATGTCGATCGAGGGCGGTGCCCGCGCCGGCATGGTGGCTCCCGACGAGAAGACCTTCGCCTATGTGAAGGACCGCCCCCGCGCGCCCAAGGGCGCGGCATGGGACGCCGCCCTGCGCTACTGGGAGACGCTGCACACCGACGACGACGCCTTCTTCGACCACATCGTGCGGCTCGACGGCGGCGCCCTGCCGCCCATCGTGAGCTGGGGCACCAGCCCGGAGGACGTCATCTCGGTCGAGGGCGCGGTGCCGGACCCCGATCTCATCGAGGACGAGGGCAAGCGCGAGGCCAAGCGCCGCGCCCTGGCCTATATGGGCCTCAAGGCCGGCACCAAGATCACCGACATCGCCATCGACAAGGTGTTCATCGGCTCCTGCACCAATGCCCGCATCGAGGATCTGCGCGCCGCCGCCGCCATCGTGCGCGGGCAGAAGGTGCGCGAGGGCGTCTCCGGCATGGTCGTGCCGGGCTCGGGGCTGGTGAAGGCGCAGGCCGAGGCCGAGGGATTGGACGCCGTGTTCCGCGCCGCCGGGTTCGACTGGCGCGAGCCGGGCTGCTCCATGTGCCTCGCGATGAACGCCGACAAGCTCGGCCCGGAGGAGCGCTGCGCCTCCACCTCGAACCGCAATTTCGAGGGACGCCAGGGCTATAAGGGCCGCACCCATCTCGTGTCGCCGGCCATGGCGGCGGCGGCGGCCATCGCCGGCCGTTTCGTCGACGTGCGGAACTGGCCGAAGGTGGCCTGACGGGCCGAGCCCGGCCGACGGCCGGGCTCGTTCGCGTCGCCGGTCCTACCAGCAGCGCCAGCGCTGCACATAGACCTGCTGGCCATAGCGCCAGCGCGGCACCGCGACGTAGCCGCAATTGCCGCCCTGGGCATAAGGCGCGGCGGTCATGGCGCCGAGGGCAAGGCCGGTGACGAAGCCCGCTCCGGCGCCGGCGCCGTTCCAGCCGTTGCCGTAATAGCCGCCGCCGTAATAGCGGGGGCCGTAATAGCCGGGTCCGCGCCCGTAATAGCGCGGGCCGCCACCGTAATAGCCGCCGCGACCCCAGCGCGGACCGCCGTTCCAGCCGGGACCGCCGCGGTTCCAGCCCGGGCCGCGCCCGTTCCAGCCGGGGCCACGGTTCCAGCCGGGCCCGCCGCCGTTCCAGCCCGGCCCGCCGCCGTTCCAGCCCGGCCCACCGCCGTTCCAGCCGGGTCCGCCATTGTCGCGCACGTCCATGGCGAGGGGTGGGGCCTCGTCGGCGGCGGCGCCGATCGCCTGCGGCTGCAGCGGGGCGGCTTCCGCCGGCGCGAGACTGAAGAGGGCCAGCGCCATGGCGACAGAGGCGCCGATCTTGAGGGTGGAAGTCATGCCGAGCACTCCTCGAACGGTGTGGTCCTCCGGGGCCGGCCGCGCAGTGCGGGCGGTGGGAGGAGATGCGGTCGCCGCGGTCGTGGCGCTGCATCGTCTTCTGATCCCGGCAACGCCGGGGAGGGACGGTGCGTTCCGGCCTGCCCGCCATGTCCCGCGCCAGTCTGTCGGGCGGGGGCTGGCGGCGGGACGGAGCGTGAGGACGGCGTCACGATCGGGCCTGACGCAAGAGAAGGCCTCTGGGCATGAACGAGGCTTGAGGGGGCGGTTCAGGCGGCGTTCAACATGCGGGCGCCGGTGCGGCGGTGCCGTTCCGCCGCCGCAATGCCCCGGGATGGCGGCGGTTGCCGCCGGGATGGCGTGCCGGCCGGGGGGGACGCCATGAGCCCGGATTCACAGGGTTCCCCGCCGCCGGACGACTGGGCCGAGCGCTGGGGGCGCCGCATCGGGCGCGGCCTTGCCGTGCTGGCCTGCCTTGTTCTCGCCTATCATTTTATCGCCACCTACCTCAGATGAGGCGCCGATGACCGACGAGATTGCCGCCCTGCGCCGCCTGAAGGCGCCGACCCTCGCCGAAATCGAGGTGATGGCCGAGGCGGCCTTCGCCCGGCTTCCCCGCCGTTTCCGCGACATGTGCGGGAACATGGTGATCCGGGTGGAGGACTTCCCCACCGAGGACGTGCTGGAGGAGCTGGAGGCGGAGAGCGAGTTCGACCTGCTCGGCCTGTTCCAGGGCGTCGGGCTGGCGCAGGCGGGCGAGAGCGCGTCCTTCGCCATGCCGAACATGATCCACCTCTACCGCCGGCCCATCCTCGACTACTGGGCCGAGCACGAGGAGACCCTTGGCCGGATCGTGAGCCATGTGCTCATCCACGAGATCGGCCACCATTTCGGCCTCTCCGACGACGACATGGAGCGGGTCGAGCGCGAGGCGGGCTGAGCCCCGCCCTTTTGCATCGACCCGCCGGACCGACTAGAAACGCCACAAAGGGCGGCCCCCGCGCCGCCCGAGCCGGGAACCCAGACGATGGACAAGTTCACCACCCTCACGAGCGTCGCGGCGCCGCTGCCGCTGGTCAATGTCGACACCGACATGATCATCCCCAAGCAGTACCTGAAGACGATCAAGCGCACCGGCCTCGGCAAGGGCCTGTTCTCCGAGCTGCGCTATCTCGACGACGGCTCCGACAATCCCGACTTCGTGCTGAACAAGCCGAGCTACAAGGGCGCCTCGATCCTGATCGCCGGTGACAATTTCGGCTGCGGCTCCTCCCGCGAGCACGCCCCGTGGGCGCTGCTCGATTTCGGCATCCGCTGCGTGATCTCCACGTCCTTCGCCGACATCTTCTACAATAACTGCTTCAAGAACGGCATCCTGCCGATCAAGGTGACACCGGAGCAGCTCAAGGCGCTGTTCGACGACGCCTCCCGCGGCGCCAATGCCCGGATCACGGTCGATCTTGAGAGCCAGACCATCACCGGGCCGGACGGCGGCACCATCGGCTTCGAGATCGATGCGCACCGCAAGCACTGCCTGCTGAACGGGCTCGACGACATCGGCCTCACCAAGGTGAAGGAAGACAGGATCGCCGCCTTCGAGAGCCGGCTCGAGGCCGAGCGGCCGTGGGCGTGAGCCGGCTGGGCGCGAGCCGGGCCGGCGTCGGCGGGCCTAAAGGGCAGGCGCGGTCATGAGCGAGCGCCGCCTCATCTCCTCCGGCTCGCCCTTCGAGGCGGTGGCGGGCTATTCCCGCGCCGTTGTGGAGGGCGACTTCATCTTCGTCTCCGGCACCACCGGCTACGACTATGCCGACATGTCGCTGCCGGAGGATCTGGCCGAGCAGACCCATGGCTGCTTCCGCAACATCGCGGCCGCCCTCGCCGAAGCCGGTGCCAGCCTCGATGACGTGGTGCGGGTGCGCTACATCGTGACCCGCGCCGACTATGCCGACACCGTGTTCCCGATCTTCGGCCAGTACTTCAGGACCGCGCGCCCGGCCGCGACACTGATCGTCGCCGGCCTGCTGCAACCGCAGATGAAGATCGAGATCGAGGTGACGGCCCGCCGCCGCGGTTGACCTTTTTCTGACTTTACACCCGGGCGCTTCGGGAGTGGAATCGTTCGAAACAAAACAACGAACGTTCCGGGAGACGTCCCATGTGCCACATCTTCGCGGGCCAAGCGCCCGAGACCTATGACAGCCAGACCCGCTCGGTGCGGATCGGCGGCCATTCGACCTCGATCCGGCTGGAAGCCGCGTTCTGGACCATTCTCGAGGAAGTCGCCGCCCATCAGGGCATGAGCCTCGGCAAGTTCGTCACCACGCTGCACGACGAGGTGCTGAACCTGCATGGCGAGGTCAGGAACTTCGCCTCGCTGCTGCGCTGCTCCTGCCTGATCTATCTCGGCGAGGTCCGCGGCAGCCAGAAGATGCCGACCCCGCGCGAGGCCGCCCGGCGCATCTGCGACACCCGCATGGTTCATCTGACGGCGGCGGAATAGCGCGTCGGCCGGTTGCCGCCATGTGCTAGCCGTCTACCACCACGCCGCCGCGCATCGGCCTAGCATCCCTTGGCGATCCTGTTTCGCTCAAGGGAGATGCCGGTTGGCCAAGGCCATACACATGATGATCCGCGTGCTCGACGAGGCGCGGTCGGTTGCGTTCTACGAGAAGGCGTTCGGCCTCGCCATTGCCGACCGCTTCGCGTTCGACGGTTTCACGCTCGTCTACCTCCGCAATGCGGACGCCGATTTCGAGATCGAGCTGACGATCAATCACGGCCGCTCGGAGCCCTACCAGCTCGGCGATGGCTACGGCCATGTCGCCTTCGCGGTGGATGACCTCGAGGCCGAGCATGCCCGTTTCACGGCGCTCGAACTTTCCCCCAATCCGGTGAAGGAGTTCTTCCGCGACGGCGCGCTGCTCGCGAAGTTTTTCTTCGTCACGGATCCCGATGGCTACAAGATCGAGGTTCTTCAAAAGCACGGGCGTTATAGATAGTCTCATATAAGGCGCCGTAACCGGTTAAACCGGCGGCGAATACATAATAATACTAAAAGGAGGAAGCCCATGACCACCCTGATCGACAAGCGCGGGCCGTCGCGGCGCGCGCTTCTCGCCGGCATCGGCGCCGCGGGCGCCCTGCTGGTTGCCGGCCCCGCCGTCATGAACCCGCGCGAAGCGTGGGGGCTCGAGGTCACGAACCTGAAGCCGGAGACGATGCGCACGCTCATCATCATGGCGCGCGACATCTATCCCCACGACCGCATCCCCGACCGCAACTATGCCGTGGCGATGAAGCCCTACGAGACCGGCGCCAGCGACCCCGCGCTGAAGGCGCTGGTCGAGAACGGCGTCGCCACGCTCGACACCCTCGCCCAGGCCAAGCACGGCGTGCCCTATGCCGATGTCGGCTGGGAGGAGCAGCGTGTCGCCATCCTCCAGCAGATCGAGGGCGGGCCCTTCTTCGAGAAGGTGCGTGGCGGTCTCGTGGTCGGCCTCTACAACCAGGAGGAGGTGTGGCCGATCTTCGGCTACGAGGGCTCCTCGGCCGACAAGGGCGGTTACATCGACCGCGGCTTCAGCGACATTTCCTGGCTGTGAGGGGAGGCGGACATGGCAGCTCCTTTCGATCTCAACGACGATTCGCTGGTGGTGATCGTCGGCTCGGGTGCCGGCGGCGGCACGCTCGGCACCGAACTCGCGCTGAAGGGCATCAAGGTCGTCATCCTTGAGGCCGGCAGGCGCCACAACATGGAAGACTTCGTCAACAACGAGTGGGAGAGCTTCGCCCAGCTCGCCTGGACCGACATGCGCACCACCTCGGGTTCGTGGCGCGTGCACAAGAATTTCCCGAACCTCCCGGCGTGGATCGTGAAGTCGGTCGGCGGTTCCTCGGTGCACTGGGCCGGCGCCTCGCTGCGATTCCAGGAGCACGAGTTCCGCACCCGCACCGTCTATGGCGACATCGAGGGTGCCAACCTCATGGACTGGCCGATCACCCTCGCCGAGCTGGAGCCGTGGTACGCCAAGGCCGAGGACCGCATGGGCGTCACCCGCACCAACGGCATTCCGGGCCTTCCCGGCAACAACAACTTCAAGGTGTTCGAGGCCGGCGCGAAGAAGATCGGCTACAAGGAGGTCTCCACCGGGCACATGGCGATCAACAGCCAGCCCCGCCACGATCGCGGCTCCTGCCAGCAGATCGGCTTCTGCTTCCAGGGCTGCAAGTCCGGCGCGAAATGGTCGACCCTCATCGCCGAGATTCCGGTCGGCGAGGCGACCGGCAATCTCGAGGTGCGGCCGGAATGCATGGTGCTGAAGATCGAGCACGACGCGACCGGCAAGGTCACCGGCGTGGTCTATGTCGACGGCGAGGGCAAGACCCAGCGCCAGAAGGCGCGGATCGTCGCGGTGGCGGGCAATTCCATCGAAAGCCCGCGCCTGCTGCTCAACTCCGCCAGCAACATGTTCCCGGACGGCCTCGCCAACTCCTCCGGCCAGGTCGGGCGCAACTACATGCGGCACATGACCGGCTCGGTCTACGGCATCTTCGAGAAGCCGGTGCACATGTATCGCGGCACCACCATGGCCGGCGTGGTGCGGGACGAGGCGAAGTTCGACAGCTCCCGCGGCTTCGTCGGCGGCTACGAGATGGAGACGCTGTCGCTCGGCGTGCCCTTCATGGCCGCCTTCCTCAATCCCGGCGGCTGGGGCCGCTCCTTCACCTCCGCCATGGACGGCTATGTCAACATGGCCGGCATGTGGCTGGTGGGCGAGGACATGCCGCAGGAGACCAACCGCGTCACCCTCAACACCGAGGTGAAGGACAAGAACGGGATGCCGGTGGCGAACGTGCATTTCGACGATCACCCCAACGACGTCGCGATGCGCAACCACGCCTATCGGCAGGGCATGGCGATGTACGATCTCGTCGGCGCCACCCGCACCATGCCGACCCCGCCCTATCCCTCCACCCACAATCTCGGCACCAACCGGATGAGCGAGAAGGCGCGGGACGGCGTGGTGAACAAGCACGGCCAGACCCACGACATCCCGAACCTGTTCGTGTCCGACGGCAGCCAGTTCACCACCGGCGGTGCGGAGAACCCGACGCTGACCATCGTGGCGCTGGCGCTGCGGCAGGCCGACTTCATCGCGGGCGAAATGTCGAAGAAGACGATCTGACCCCGCGTGGGCCTCTCCCGGGCTTCCCGACCCGTTCCTTCATGCCGCCGGCCGCGAGGCCGGCGGCTTTCTTTGGTGGCATCTGCTTGCCATGCGCGCCGCCAGCGACTAGCACTCCCGCGCCTGAATTTTCTGCCCAACACAGCCTGATCACAGGCACACAGCGAGGGAACGGACATGGCCACCCACAAGCTCCTGCTTCTGCCCGGCGACGGCATCGGCACCGAGGTGATGGCGGAGGTAAAGCGCATCCTCGCGTGGCTCGAAAAGGCGGGGGTGGCCTCCTTCGCCGTGGAAGAAGACCTGGTCGGCGGCGCCGCCTATGATTCCTGCGGGCTGGCGATCTCCGAGGAGGCGATGAAGCGGGCCTTTGCTGCCGATGCCATCCTGCTGGGCGCGGTGGGCGGTCCCAAATGGGCGAATGTGCCGTATGAATCGCGCCCGGAAGCGGGTCTTCTGCGGCTGCGCAAGGATCTCGAGCTGTTCGCGAATCTGCGCCCCGCGCTGTGCTACCCCGCGCTGGCGGGCGCCTCCAGCCTCAAGCCGGAGCTGGTCGAGGGTCTCGACATGCTGATCGTGCGCGAGCTGACCGGCGGCGTGTATTTCGGCGAGCCCAAGCTCATCCAGGACCTCGCCGACGGGCAGAAGCGCGGCATCGACACCCAGGTTTATGAATCCTACGAGATCGAGCGCATCGCCCGCGTCGCCTTCGAACTCGCCCGCACCCGCCGCAACAAGGTGGTGTCGGCCGAGAAGCACAATGTGATGAAGACCGGCGTGCTGTGGAAGCAGGTCGTGAGCGAGGTGCACGGCGCCGAGTACGAGGATGTCGTGCTGGAGCATCAGCTCGCCGATTCCTGCGCGATGCAGCTCGTCCGGGCGCCCAAGCAGTTCGACGTCATCGTGACCGACAACCTGTTCGGCGACATCCTCTCCGACGTGGCGGCGATGCTCACCGGTTCGCTCGGCATGCTGCCCTCCGCCTCGCTGGGCGCGGTGGAGGAGATTTCCGGTCGCCGCCGGGCGCTTTACGAGCCCGTGCATGGCGCTGCGCCCGACATCGCCGGCAAGGGCGTCGCCAACCCGATCGCGATGATCGGCTCGCTTGCCATGGCGCTGCGCTATTCCTTCGGCCTTGCCGAGGCCGCGGATCGCATCGAGGCGGCGATCGCCGGCACGCTGGCGGCAGGCTTCCGCACCGGCGACATCGCCAGCCCCGGCACCACGGTGGTCGGCACCTCCGGCATGGGCGACGCGGTCATCGCGCAGCTTGAGAAGGCGGCCTGAGCGGCCGTGACGGGGCGGCCGCCCCGTCCGTGATCGGTAGAAAGGCCGAACCCGCGAGGGGTCGGCCTTTCTGATTCGCTGAAGGCCGGACGCGGTCCGCGATGTCCTCGCCAGCCGGACAGCAAAACGCCGCGCCGACGAGTGTCGGGCGCGGCGTTTCGGAACGCGAAGGGTGCGGGCGGTCAGCGGCTCGGCAGGTAATATTTGTCGGGCAGCGGGTAGCGGATGCCGGTGATGGTGCTGTCGTCGCCATATTGCGGGTAGCGCGACACGGTGGCGTCGACATAATTGAGGTCGCGGGAGGTGCCGGGCTTCACCATGGTGCCGGGGTCGAGATAGGACCGCTCCGGCTGCTTGCGGATGATGATGCGGGTGGACGAATCCTGCGCGGAAGCGGGGAGCGCCGCGCCAGCGACGATTGCCGCAGAGACCAGAGCCCCCAGGGCGGCCGGGGCAAGCGTGACAAAGCGCATTTCAACCTCCACACGGCGTATCGCCGCAAAACCGACGCTTAAGCCACCAAGAAGATGGTGGCAAGTTGGTTCCGCGTCGAGAGCGGGGCAGCGTTAATTCTGCCGTTCCGCGATGAACCGCGCCGCTTTGGCAAGACGTGTGGCACGGCTGCCGAAGGGCGCCAGCGCGGCTTCGGCCTCTTCCACCAGCCGCGACAAGGCGTGCCGGGCTCCTTCGAGGCCGAGCAGGCCGACGAAGGTGGCCTTGCCGGCGGCGGCGTCCTTGCCGACCGCCTTGCCGACCGTCCCCGCTTCACCCTCCACATCGAGGAGATCGTCGGCGATCTGGAAGGCGGTACCGATTGCGGCGCTGTAGGCGGCGAGGGCGGCGTGTTCAGCCGCCGAGGCGCGCCCGAGCCGGGCGCCGGCCTCGCAGCCAAAGCGCAGCAGCGCGCCGGTCTTGAGGCCCTGCATCCGCCGGATATCCTCGATGCCAAGGCCGGGCTGCCGACCGCCGTCGAAACGCCCCTCGGCCGCAAGGTCCAGCATCTGGCCGCCGACCATGCCGTCGGCCCCGGCGGCACGGGCGAGGCCGAGCACCAGGGCCGCCCGCACCGCGGGGTCGGGATCAGTCTCCTCGCCGCCGAGAATCTCGAAGGCGAGGGTCAGCAGCGCGTCGCCGGCGAGGATCGCGGTCGCTTCGTCATAGGCGCGGTGCACGGTGGGCTGGCCACGGCGCAGGTCGTCATTGTCCATCGCCGGCAGGTCGTCATGGGCGAGGGAATAGCAGTGCACGCATTCCAGCGCCGCCGCCGCCGGCAGGGCCGCCGCACGCGCGACGCCGAACAGGGCGGCGCTTTCGACCACGAGGAAGGGCCGCAGCCGCTTTCCCCCGCCGAGCGTGGCGTGGCGCATCGCCCGCGCAAGGCGCGCGGAGGCGGTGGCGCTTGCCGCGATGGTGCGGTCAATATAGGCAGCAACGGCGTCTGCTGTTTCCGCAAGGGCGGCGGGCAGGTCATCATGCATGACAGGGGTCCGGGAAGAGGCCGCTTCCGTGCCCGAGAGACGGTGGCGGGTCAAGTCCGCTGGGGAACAGGGCAGCGTGCCCTGCCGAACCGGGTGGGGCATGGGCTGTTATGGGTGCGACAGGTTTTCGGGGGAGGCTGCGTGCGTTTCGTCGTCAGGCTGGTCGTTCTGCTGGTGCTGGCGGTGGCGGCGCTGGGGCTGCTCTATACCGTGGTCAACCCGGTCTCGACGCTGATGCTGGCGCGCTACGCCACCGCAAGGCCGGTCGAGCGCGCGTGGGTGGGGCTGGACGCGGTGGCGCCGGCGCTGGTGCGCAGCGTGCTGGCCTCGGAAGACGCACGGTTCTGCCAGCATTTCGGCGTCGATCTGGTGGAGCTCAACAACGCCATCGACGATTCCGAGGATGGCGAGCCCTCGCGCGGCGCGTCCACCATCACCATGCAGCTCGCCAAGAATCTGTTCCTGTGGAATGGCCGCAGCGTGGTCCGCAAGGCACTGGAGATGCCGCTTGCCGTCTATCTCAACCTCATCCTTTCCAAGCGGCGGCAGATCGAGATCTATCTCAACGTCGCGGAGTGGGGGCCGGACGGCCAGTTCGGCATCGAGGCGGGGGCGCAGCGTGCGTTTCGCAAGAGCGCGGCGCAGCTTTCGCCCCGGGAAGCCGCGCTGATGGCGGTGATGCTGCCCAATCCCCGCACCCGCGACGCCGGCAAGCCGGGGCCGGGGCTCCAGCGGCTCGCCGCGCGGCTGCAGAATCGGATGCTTCGGGAGGGGCCGGAACTGACCGCCTGTCTTGGTCCGCTCGGAGGGTCGTGAGGTGGCGACGGCGTGTGGATTCAACGCCCGCCGCCCCCTTTCGCTTCGCGGCCCGAGCCTGTATAAGCGCGCCTTCCAAGACACGAGCTATCCGGCACCGGCTCGCCCGCATGGGCGCCCGTTTGGGTGCGGAGGCAGCCGGCACAGGAGTTGATACAATGGCCGTTCCGAAGAAGAAGACCAGCCCGTCGCGTCGCGGCATGCGCCGCTCGGCGGATGCCCTCAAGCAGCCGACCTATCTCGAGGACAAGGATTCGGGCGAGCTGCGCCGCCCCCACCACCTCGACCTGAAGACCGGCATGTATAAGGGCCGCCAGGTCCTCAAGGTGAAGGCCGAGGCCTGATCCGCGATCGCCCGGCTTGCCCCCGTCGGGTGAGCCGGGCCGCCCGCGGCCCCGGCCGGGGCTGGATTGACGTGCGGTATGCAGGCGCCTGCCGGCCCGCTCCGTCCCCCGCCTGAACGAGGGCTCCCGGTCCTGCGGCCGAGCCCGTTCTCCGCCGCGGATGTCCCTGCCGACTTTTGATATGCCCGGTCCGGCAATGCCCTCATGGCCTGCTGCCACGAGGGCATTGCCGATTCGCGTCCGTGACCTCGCTTTTTGCCCGTGCGCGAGATCAGGTCACGGCCGGAGTCGCCGTGTCAGGCCCCGCCCCAGGCGGCGAGAGGGCGGTGGCGGCGCTGTTGTTTGTCTTGATTTATATCTATTTTCGAACTATTTCTGCCTCATCAGGGTGCCGTTAGGTCCGTTCGCGGCTATCGTTCGGAGCGCCCGGAACAGGTGAGGATGCCATCCGTGCACTCAGATGCCGCAAGCACGCCCTCGGCTGAGTCGTCCTTGCGCCATGAGACGGTGACGGCCATTCTCCACGGGCTGGGCCATACGGCCTATAGCTGGTCGCTGAACGACGATCGTCTGCAGTGGTGCTCCAATGCGCCCCAGGTTCTCGGTCTCGACAACGTCGAATCGGTCCGCTTCGGTCGCGACTTCGAGCGCATGGTGGCGCTGGACGCCGGGCATCCCCGCCGTCTGGCGGTGCATGGGGGCCGGCTCGCCGCGCCGGGCGCGAGCGTTGCCTTCGAGACGGTCTATCGCCTTCACCCGACCCGGCTTGGCGCCGGCTTCTGGGTCGAGGACAAGGGCGTGTGGCTGGCCGGGCCGACCGGGGAGCCGGTGGAAGTGCGGGGCATCGTGCGGCGGCTGGCGGAATCGTCCGTCGGCTCCGCCCCGGCGGCGGAGGCCTCGCCCGTGGTGCGGCTGGGGCGGGGGGAGGCCGGCTTTCCCTCCAACCGGCAGTATCTCACGCGGGTGCTGGAACACGGCTTCGCCGACCTCCGGCGGGGCGGCGGCGAGTTCGGCTTCCTGCTCTTCAACATCGACAATGTCAGCAAGCTAAACGACGCCTATGGCTATGCCGTGGCCGACGAGATCATCGAGCTCGCCGGTCATCGTCTGCGGGAGGCGGCCGGCACCCACGCGGTGGGGCGGTTCTCCAGCAACAAGTTCGGCATTGCGCTGATGGGCGGCTCTTCCGACACCCTGGCGGGCTGCGCCCAGCGCTGCCTGCGGGCCATCGCCGAGCGTCCGCTCCAGAGCACCCGCGGCGCCGTCGCGATAACCGCGACGGCGGGAGGGGTCTCGGTTCCCCGCCATGCCAGCGACGTGGCGGAGGCGTTCGCCCATGCGTTCGACGCGCTGGAACATGCCAAGTTCATCGGCCGCGGCAGCTTCTTCGCCTACACCCCCAGCCCGGAGCGCGATGCCCACCGCCGCGCCAATCTGCGGCTGACCGACGACATCGTGCTGGCGCTGTCGAATCGCGACGTCTGCCTCGCCTACCAGCCGATCGCCCATACGGCGTCCAGGCGGATCGACCTTTACGAGTGCCTCGTGCGCATCCGCGGCGCCGATCGCCACCTGCTGAGCGGCGCCGACATCGTGCCCGTGGCGGAGAGGTGCGGCATCATGCACCTGCTCGATCATCGCGTGCTCGAACTCGCGCTGGACACGCTCGAGGCCAACACGGCGGTACGGCTCTCCGTCAACATCTCGCCGAACACGATCCACGATGCCGGGTGGCTGTCGCTGCTGGAGGCGCGCCGGCGGGTCGGCGAGCGCCTCACCATCGAAATCACCGAGACCGCGGCGATCCACGATCTCGGCCGCACCCAGCGCTTCGTGAACCGCTTGCACGACTTCGGCTGCAAGGTCGCGATGGACGATTTCGGCGCGGGCTACACCTCGTTCCGCAATCTTCGCCTGCTCGGCATCGACATGCTGAAGATCGACGGCAGCTTCATCGCCCCGCTGCTCACCTCGCCGGACGATCAGGCCTTCGTGCGCACATTGCTGTCACTCGCCGCGCATCTCGGCATCACCACCGTGGCCGAATGGGTGCCGGACGAGAAGACCGCGGCGCAGCTGCAGGAATGGGGCTGCGATTATCTGCAGGGCGCCGTGATCGGTCTGGCCAGCCCCAGCTCGCCTGTCAACCGCATGGCGGCGTGCTGAGGAGGGCGGCTCCTCCGGCCCCCTATCGCTGCGTGCGCCGTATGGCAGGTCCCCGTGGCCGAAGCGGCGCCGCTCGGCCGCGGCGCCACCTCTTCACGTCCGACGTCGTCCCCGCCTTCAGCTTTTCGCGTCGTCCTTGTCGCCGATGCGGTCGAGCCGCTTCTGCATCTCGGCGACCTGCCGCTTCAGTTCGTCGAGGTCGCCGGAACGCTCGGCCGCCGGAGCCGCCGCCGGAGCCGCAGCCTCTTCCCGTCCATTGGCGCCGGGCAAGAACATCTTGAAGGTGCGGTCGAAGATCTCCATGTTCCGCCGCACCTGTTCTTCCATCGGCGCGAAGCTGGTGAAGCCGGGCATGCCGAAGGTCTTGAACTGGTCGCGGAACTTCTCCTGCTCGCGGGTGAAGTTCTCTATGGAGATGTCGAGATAGCGCGGAACCAGCATCTGCATGCTGTCGCCATAGAAACGGATGATCTGGCGCAGGAAATTGATCGGCAGCAGGTTCTGCCCCTTGCCTTCCTGCTCGAAGATGATCTGCGTCAGGACGGAGTGGGTGATGTCCTCGCTCGTCTTGGCGTCATAGACGACGAAGTCCTCCCCGTTCTTCACCATCAGAGCGAGGTCCTCAAGCGTGACATAGGTGCTCGTGCCGGTGTTGTAGAGTCGCCGGTTCGCGTATTTCTTGATTGTGACCGGTTCGGTGGATTTTGCCATCTATCCTATCGCCTTGGTCGTTTCCCGCGAGAACACTAGGACGTTTCCCGACGCCTCGCCAGAGAGATGTGATCCGCGCGGGGCGGTGCCCGACCCAACGGGTTCCTACCGCATTGACATCGATCATGCGGGGAAACCACGATGCAGCTACAACCGATCCATAATGGCCGCGTTCGCGGCGACCGGCCGAAACAGGCGGAGGACGAACCCCATGGCAGACAGCATCGTGATCGTCGGCGCGGCCCGCACGCCCGTCGGCGCCTTCAATGGCACGCTTTCGAGCGTGCCGGCCCATGAACTCGGAAAGATCGCCATCGCCGCCGCGCTGGAGCGCGCCGGTGTGGCCCCCGGCGATGTGTCGGAAACCATCATGGGGCAGATCCTCACCGCCGGTGCCGGGCAGAACCCGGCCCGCCAGGCCTCGGTCGCCGCCGGCATTCCGGTGGAAAGCCCGGCCTGGGGCGTCAATCAGCTCTGCGGCTCCGGGCTGCGGGCGGTGGCGCTGGGCTATCAGGCGATCATGAACGGCGACAGCGAGATCGTCGTCGCCGGCGGCCAGGAATCCATGAGCCAGGCGCCCCACGTCGCGCATCTGCGCAACGGCACCAAGATGGGCAATCTCGAGCTCGTCGACACCATGATCAAGGACGGGCTGTGGGACGCCTTCAACGGCTACCACATGGGCAACACCGCCGAGAACGTCGCCCGCCAGTGGCAGATCACCCGTGACGAGCAGGACAGCTTCGCCGTCGCCTCGCAGAACAAGGCGGAGGCCGCGCAGAAGGCCGGTCGCTTCAAGGACGAGATCGCCCCGGTGACCATCAGCTCCCGCAAGGGCGACGTGGTGGTGGCCGACGACGAGTATCCCCGCCATGGCACCACCATCGAGGCGGTCGGCAAGCTGCGTCCCGCCTTCGCCAAGGACGGCAGCGTGACCGCGGGCAACGCCTCCGGCATCAATGACGGCGCCGCCGCGGTGGTGCTGATGAGCGCGAGCAAGGCCGCCGCGACCGGCCGCACCCCGCTCGCCCGCATCGTCTCCTGGGCGCAGGCCGGCGTCGATCCCGCGGTGATGGGCTCGGGCCCGATCCCGGCGTCGCGCCGGGCGCTGGAGAAGGCGGGCTGGACCGTCGCCGACCTCGATCTGGTGGAAGCCAACGAGGCCTTTGCGGCGCAGGCCTGTGCCGTGAACAAGGACCTCGGCTGGGACACCTCCAAGGTGAACGTGAATGGCGGCGCCATCGCCATCGGGCACCCGATCGGCGCCTCCGGCGCGCGCATCCTCACCACGCTGCTGTATGAGATGCAGAAGCGCGACGCCAAGAAGGCCCTTGCGACGCTGTGTATCGGCGGCGGCATGGGCATCGCCATGTGCCTCGAGCGCGACTGAGGCGGCCTGCCGCCACTGCCCGGGCGCGGTTCCCGGGCGGTGGCCACGCGCGGGGGTGCGGCCCGATATTCCGGTCAACGCGCCGGTAAATACGTGCTTTTCCAGGACGTGCCTTTAAAAGACGTGAGCCGGCCAAGGCCGGGAGAAACGCCAAGGGGGGAGTTATGGGTCGAGTTGCGTTGGTCACGGGCGGCACCCGTGGCATCGGGGCCGCCGTGTGCAAGGCGCTTGCGGCGGGCGGCTATACCGTCGCCGCCAACTATGCGGGCAATGACGAGGCGGCGGCGGCCTTCACCGCGGAGACGGGCGTCCCGGCCTTCAAATGGGATGTTTCGGATTTTTCCGCCTGCAAGGCGGGAATCGCCGAGGTCGAGGCCAAGCTGGGCCCGGTGGAGGTGCTGGTGAACAATGCCGGCATCACCCGCGACGGCATGCTGCACAAGATGAGCCCGGAGCAGTGGCACGCGGTCATCAACACCAATCTCAATTCGGTGTTCAACATGTGCCGCAATGTGATCGAGGGCATGCGCGAGCGCAGCTTCGGCCGCATCGTCTCGATCTCGTCGATCAACGGCCAGAAGGGCCAGATGGGCCAGACCAACTATTCCGCCGCCAAGGCCGGCGAGATCGGCTTCAGCAAGGCGCTGGCGCAGGAGAACGCCCGCAAGGGCATCACCGTCAACGTGATCTGTCCCGGCTATATCGGCACCGAGATGGTGCGGGCCGTGCCGCAGGACGTGCTGGACAAGCATGTGCTGCCGCAGATTCCGCTCGGCCGCCTCGGCGAGCCCGAAGAGATCGCCCGCTGCGTGCTGTTTCTCGTCGCGGATGAGGCCGGGTTCATCACCGGCTCCACGATCACCGCCAATGGTGGCCAGTATCTGATCTGAGGCGTGGCCGGCGCGGTTTTCTGCCCGCGCCGTCCGTCGCCCGCTTCCGCGGCGGCGACGATCGGGGTACCAGATGGAGCGGCCCGCCGCCGCCTCTGGCCCACCGGCCGTTGTCGGGCCAGCCGGCGTTCCATCGCTCGCAAAGGCTTCAGCCGCGTTTCATGTCCCGTTCCGCTTCCCGTTCCCTGTCCCGATCCGCCGCGACCGTCATCGGCTTCACCGCGATCCTGCTGTGGTCGACGCTGGCGCTGGCTACCTCGGCGACTGGCGCTGTGCCGCCCTTTCTGCTCACCGCCCTGACATTCGCGATCGGCGGCGCCGTTGGCGTGGTCGCCGCGGTGGCGCGCGGTGCCGGCGTTGCCGTGCTGCGCCAGCCCTGGCCAGTGTGGCTGCATGGCGTGGGCGGCCTGTTCGGCTATCATTTTTTCTATTTCTCCGCGCTGAAGCTGGCGCCGCCGGCGGAGGCGGGGCTGATCGCCTATCTCTGGCCGCTGCTCATCGTGCTGCTGTCGGCGCTGCTGCCGGGCGAGCGGCTGAAGCCGGTCCACATCCTCGGCGCGCTGATGGGGCTGGCCGGCACCGTGGTGCTGCTGGGCAGCAAGGCCGGCGGCTTTGGCTTTGCCGCGCAGTATCTGCCGGGCTATGGCGCCGCGCTGGCCTGCGCCTTCCTGTGGTCGGGCTATTCCGTGCTGTCCCGGTGGTTCCGCGAGGTGCCGACCGAGGCGGTGGCCGGCTTCTGCCTCGCCACGGCGGCGCTGTCGGTGCCATGCCATCTGCTGTTCGAGCCGGCGATCTGGCCGGCCGGGGGCGGGGAGTGGCTGGCGGTGGCGGCGCTGGGGCTCGGCCCGGTGGGCATCGCCTTCTACACCTGGGACATCGGCATGAAGCAGGGCGACATCCGCCTGCTGGGCATCGCGTCCTATGCCGCGCCGGTGCTCTCCACCCTGCTGCTGGTGGCGGCGGGCTTCGCGACGGCAAGCTGGTCGCTCGTCATCGCCTGCGGCCTCATCGTGGGCGGCGCGCTGGTTGCGACTTTGCTGGGGCGGCGCTGAGTCTCAGCGCCCGGGCGACCAGCCCGGCGCCGCCAGCTCGAACCCGGCGAATTCGAAGCCGGGGGCGACGGTGCAGCCGACCAGCGTCCATGCGCCGAGGCTTTCCGCGGCCTGCCAGTGCCCCCGCGGCACCACGCGCTGGGGCAGGGCGCCCGTAGCGAGGTCGGGACCCAGCACGTTCGTCTCCACCGGCCCGGCGGCCTCCGCGGCAAGGCTCAGCGCCAGCGGAGCACCGGCATACCAGTGCCAGACCTCCACGGTGTCCACCCGGTGCCAGTGCGACCGCTCCCCCGCCGCCAGCAGGAAGTAGATGGCGGTCGACGCCGCGCGGCCGTCCGCCGTTCGGTGGGTGTCGCGGAAGGTCTCGCGGAAATGCCCGCCCTCCGGGTGTGGCGCGAGGCCGAGCCGGGCGATGATCTCGGCGGCGGTGGGTGCCGCCGGCTTGGGCGTGGCGGACATGGTCAGCCCCGGAAGCTGTTCTTCAATTCGCGAAGCTGGGTGAACACCGCCCCCGGCGCCGCGCCGGCAAGCCCGATGCGGGCGGCAAGCTCGGGGTCGTCGGCGTGAAGGAACGGATTGGTCGCCTTCTCCGCGCCGATGGTGGTCGGCACCGTCGGGGTGCCGGCGGCGCGCAGCGCTTCCACCTCGGCGAGACGCGCGGCCAGCGCGGCGTTGCCGGGCTCGACGCTCGCGGCAAACCGGGCGTTGGACAGGGTGTATTCGTGGCCGCAATAGACCACGATATCGTCGGGCAGCGCCCGCAGCCGCAGAAGTGACTCCCACAGCACCGGCGCCGGGCATTCGAAGGGGCGGCCGCAGCCCATGGCGAACAGGGTGTCGCCGGAGAACAGCAGGCGTTCCTCCTCGAACAGGAAGACGACATGGCCCTTGGTATGGCCCGGCGTCTCCATCACCCGGCCCACCAGCGAGCCCACGGCGACCGGGTCGCCATCCACCACCGCGAAATCGAGACCTGGAATGGTGTCGCGCTCCGCCTTGGGGCCGATGACGGTGGCGCCGAACCGGTCCTTCAGCGCCAGCACGCCGGCGATATGGTCGGTGTGGTGGTGGGTGACGAGGATGTGCGTCGGGGTCCACCCTGCGGCATCGAGCGCCGCCAGCACCGGGCCTTCCTCCGGCACGTCCACCACCGCGACGGCGTCGGTGGTGGGGTCGCGCAGCAGGACGGCGTAATTGTCGGAAAGGCAGGGAATCAGGCGGATTTCGGCGGCCATGGCAACTCGTGCTCCGGTGAACGAGCCGCGGGACGCTTCCGCATCCCGTCGGCTGGCACGCAATCGGCGGTGCCCCTCCGCCGTAGGATATGCGGCGGCCGCTCCCCAGCCAGCGGCCGCGCCGTCGTCAGCCCGCGCCCCGTGGGGCGGCGGTGTTCAGCGGCATTCCTGGGTCGCGCGATCGACAGCGGCCGAGATGCCGTTCAGCGAGTAGGTGTCGGTCGTCACATTGCCGCGCCGCGACGTGGTCTTCACCACCGCCGACTGGCCCTTGCGCATGGCATCGACCACCCGCGCCTCTTCCGCGACATTGCGCACCCAGGCGCCGGTGTCCCGGGTGTAGAGGGTGAAGTTGTTGGTGCCGATCGCCAGCGATGCGTCCGAGCCTTCCTTCAGCGGAAAGCCCGCGATCACGCTGATCTCGTTCTTGACGTTCTCGGCGGTGCGGGTGCTGATGAAGAAATAGGCAGGGTCGCGGCTGAGCCCCTCGGGCTCACGCTTCTTGGGTTGAGAGAGCGCGTAGCAGATCTTGCCGGAGCCGGCGGTGTCCACATACACGCCCCAGTCGCCGATCTGCGTGACCAGCTTGGGTGCGGCCTGTGCCGTTGCGAAGGCGGCGCTGCACATGGTGAGCGCAGCGCCGACGAATGCGGCGCGCACGAGCGGTCGTGCCATTCTGGATCTCCCCCGATTTTCTGCTTCGGTAGCAGGACGATGCAGTCGATTCCCAGTCATGGTTGCTAGGGATATCCGGCGGTGCTGCCGCTGTGAACCCATGGAGCGTTTCTCGGTTTCAGTTGCCGGTAATTTCGCACCCCAATCCACCTCTATTTTCCCAGCGAGCCGAAATAATGGCCGCGGTGCGGCAGGCTGTGGATCATGGCCGGCGCAGGCGCGCGAGGGCGGCCTCTGCCGCGGTGCGGTGCTCCGGGCGGATATGGCCGGCGAGCAGCTTGAGGGCGGTGGCGAGCACCGCGGCGTCATCCGTGAACCCGAGCATGGGGAGCAGGTCGGGCACCGCATCGGTGGGCATGATGAAATAGGCAAGGGCGCCGAACAGCACGGCGCGCACCTTCACGGGCGTGCGGCTGTCGAGGGCGCAGTAATAGGCGGCGGTGATGTCGGTGGCGAAGGGAATCCGGCTCGCGACTCCGGCCATCTTTCGCCAGAAACCCGCGCGCACCCGGCTTTCCTCGTCCCCATGAACGTCGTCCAGCCCGATCGGGTCATCCGAACCCGGAAAAGCCCCTGCCGCCATGTGCTAACCTCCGCTGGGCCAGACATGGTCGCGGACGGTGCGGGCCGCAAGCCCGCACGTTCGCGCGTCGGCCTTCACATCAGCGGATAGCTCGCTTCCACCGTGTAGGGGCCGCCCCCGACCGAATCGCGGGAGGAAAAGAGCACGAAACGCGGCACCTCGAAGGTCGGGCTGCGGAAATAGCCGCGCACGGCGAGATAGTCGGCGACCTGGCGGGGCGGGGTGTTGCGCAGCCGGGCGAGGGTGACATGGGGCCGGAAATTGCGTCCCTCCGGCGGCAGCCCGACCCGCTTCATCAGCCGCTCCTGTTCCGCCTGCAGCTCCGTCAGCGCGGGATTGGCCTTCACGGCTGCGAAAATGGCGCGCGGCTTGTGGTTGCCGAACTGGTCGACCCCGTCCAGCGTCAGCTCGAAGCCGAACCGCTCCACCTCGTCGAGCGCGGCGGCGACATCGCGGGCGACGACATGATCGACATCGCCGATGAAGCGCAGGGTGACGTGATAGAATTCCGGATCGATCCAGCGGGCCCCCGGTATGCCGCCGCGCAGCATGGACAGGGTGCCCGCGATGTCCCGCGGGATTTCGAGGGCGGTGAAAAGCCGCGGCATGGCCTGCCTCCATCGGTTCCCGCATGTCCGTCGCGGAGGTCGGTCCCGTCGGTTTCGCGGACACGCGGCGGGATACCGGAATTCATACGGATTCGCCCGGCGAGGGAAAGCCCCCGGCCGAAGCGTCGGAAGGCGCCGGCGAGGCTGACGTCGCGCATGCGAGGCGATAGACTGCCGGCCATGAGCGAATCGCCCGATGAGAATCCGGCCGGCGGGCCGATTGTGACGACGACGGGGCAAACCCCTCGTACCGAGCCGGCCCATGCCGATGATGGACCGTCCGTGCCGGCGGTGGAGCGATCCGCGGAGGCTGCGGGCGAGACGGTGACCGGTGCCGGCCCGTCCCTGGAGGAGGGGGAAGCCGTTCCGCCCATGGATGACGATGTCGACGCCCTTGCCGGGCCGGAGGAGGGTGACCTCTCCGTCTTCGCCCTTCCCTTTGCCCGCATCGCCAGTCTCTACCGCTACCCGATCAAGGGGCTCTCGCCGGAGCGGCTCGACATGGCCGATCTGGAAGCCGGCGGCTATTTCCCCGGCGATCGCCTCTTCGCGATCGAGAATGGCCCCTCGGGCTTCGATCCGAAGGCGCCGGCGTTCCAGCCCAAGATCAAGTTCCTGATGCTGATGCGCAACGAGCGGCTGGCGGCGCTGCGTACGCGCTACATCGACCCGACCTCGACGCTGGTCATCGAGCTGGACGGGGTCGAGGAGGTCCGCGCCGAGCTGCGCACGGAGGCCGGGCGCGCGGAGGTGGAGGCGTTCTTCAAGCGTTTCGCCCGCTACCAGCTCCGGGGCGAGCCGCGCGTGCTGGAAGCACCGCCCGCCTTCCGCTTCGTCGACACCACCGAAGGCTATGTCTCGCTGATCAATCTCGCGACCTGCCGGGCGCTGGCCGAGGAGATCGGCGCGCCGGTCGACCCGCTCCGCTTCCGCGGCAATCTCTATCTCGACGGGCTGGAGCCCTGGGAGGAGTTCGATCTGGTGGGTCACACCATCGCGGTGGGCGACTTCGTGAAGCTGCGTGTCACCGAGCGGATCAACCGCTGCGCCGCGACCAATGTCGACCCGGTGACGGCCAAGCGCGACATGGATATTCCCGGCACGCTGCTGCGCAGCTTCGGCCATGTGGATTGCGGCGTGTTCGCCGAGATTGTCGAAGGTGGGCTCATCAGCGCCGGCGACCCCATTCGCTTCGCCGGCTGAAGCGACTTCCCGCATCGGACCTAAAAAAGGGGCGTCCGTCTGGACGCCCCTTTTCTGTTTGAACACGCGACTTCAGCGCTGTCGCGCCGGCCTCACTCCCCGGCTTCGGCCGGGGTGGGGGCGGGCTCGCCGGCGGCTTCCTCGGTATCGGCGCGACGGTAGCGGCGCCGGCGCGGGGCGCGGGGCTTCGGTTCCGCCGCAGCTTCCGCCGCAGGGGCGTCGGCAGGTGTCTCGGCGGCTTCGGCCGCGGCCGGAGCCGGCTGGGCCGGCGCTTCGGCGACAGGTGCGGGCTCTGGCGCGGGAGCGGCCGGCGTCACCTCCACAGGCGCGGGAGCGACGGGCGGCGCGGCCTGCACCGGGGGCTGCGGCGCAGGGGCGGGAGCCGGGGCTGCGGGCTGGGCCGCGGTGGTACCGCCCTGGGTGATGAAGGCGGGCAGGCCGATCTCGCCTTCCGAGGCGAAGGCCGGCTGCGGGCCGAGCGAGGGCTGCGGCTGCTGGGCGGGATCGCGATACGGCTCGGCCGCCTCGTTCTGCTCCCGCTGGGCGCGGTTGCGCTGCCAGCGGCTTTCGCGGGGCTCCCGGCCCTCCCGGGGCTCACGATTCTCGCGCGGTTCACGGCTCTCGCGCGGCTCGCGATTCTCCCGGAATTCGCGCGGCTGCTCGCTGGCGTCGCGCGGGCCGCGGTCGCGGTTGTTGTCGCGGTCACGGTCGCGGCGGTTCTGGCCGTTGCCGTCCCGGCCGTTCGCCTCGCGGTAGTTGTCGCGCTGGCCCTGCTGGTCGCGGTCGCGCGGATCGCGGTCGCGATTGTCGCGGGGCTGCTGCTGGAAGTCGCGGTCGCGGTGGCCGTTGGCCTCGCGGGCGGGCTGGAAGGCCTGCTGCCCCTCGCCCGGACCGAAGCCCTGGCCGGTGTCCTCCATGTCGAAATCGTCGTCGTCGTCGTCCGGGCGCTGGAAGGGCTGCCCCTGAACGCCGAACTGGGCCTGCGCCGCGGCGATGATCCGGTAGTAGTGCTCGGCGTGCTGCAGGTAGTTCTCCGCCGCCACCGGGTCTCCCGAGGCCGTCGCATCACGCGCAAGCTGCTGATATTTCTCGGCGATGTGATGTGCCGTGCCGCGCACCTTCACATCCGGGCCGTTCGACTCGTAAACACGCGTCAGCGGATTCTGACTGCGCCGGTTATTGTTGTTCCGGCCACGCATACGCTTCTGCTGGTTATTATTTCGCATCGAGCTGATCTCTGAGGCCGGTGCGCCGCAGGTGGAAAAATCCGCCTTTCAGGCACGGGCGTGTCAATCGCCTTGTTGTTCCGATCTTCCGGCTTCCGCGTGGCCTCGCAGCCCACAGCCCGGTTGTCGGGGCACTCGCTATCCGCGGCGGCAGGGACAGCTCACCGCCGGAGCCCGTAAGGGCCCGGCCGGATCGCCGGCGCTGCCGACCATCGGACCTCTCGCCATGGGAGCGCATCCTGCGATGCATCGCGGCCGGCGTTTCAGGCGGCTGACGCTGCCGAAACACGTCCGAACGACCATACGGCCCGGGCGCAAACCCGCGACCTACCCCATGCTTCGTCGCGCAACCGCACTGCCGTTCGCGACAAACCGGTGAAGCATCCGACCGTTCCACACCCCGCCGCGCCCATATTGCGGGCGACGCTGCCAGTACCAGCTATGAACACCTGACGAGGCATACTCGTTCAAGGCGCTCCGGAGGCTCGTATTTTGGCAGATGAGGGGTAAGGTCGATTCCTGTCGAGGACACTAATCGGTTCGTCGGGGCGTTCCAAGCCTTTTTTTGCTGCAGGACGGTAGAGCCTTGCGCGGCGTGACTATTACGGCGCTTCGGCGACGATCGCGCGGGCGATGCCGGCGAGGTCGCGGCGGGCGGGGGTCGGGGTCAGGTTCCGGGCGCGGAGCAGGCCGGCGACCGCGGCTTCCTGGCCGGCGCCGAGTTCCAGCACCACCCGGCCGCCGGGGGCGAGCAGGCCCGGCAGGGCGGCGGCGATGGCGCGGTAGGCTTCCAGCCCGTCGGCCCCGCCGTCGAGGGCGAGGTGGGGGTCGTGCTCGCGCACCTCGCGCTCCAGCGTCGCGATGTCGGAGGTAACGATATAGGGCGGATTGGAGACGACGAGGTCGAAGCGGGCGCCGATGGCCTGCGCCCATTCCCCCACAAGAATCCCGAACCGGCCGGAAAAGCCCAGTCTTTCCAGATTGATAGAAGCCTGCCGGGCGGCGCCCTCGGCGCGGTCGACCCCCACGCCATAGGCGGCCGGGCGCTCCGCCAGCAGCGCGGCGAGGATGGCGCCGCTGCCGGTGCCGAGGTCGAGGATGCGCAGCGGGCTGTCGCGTTCCGGGAAGGCGGCAAGGGCCGCTTCCACCAGAATCTCGGTTTCCGGCCGGGGCACCAGCGTGTCGGGGGACAGGGCGAGGTCGAGGCTCCAGAACTCCCGGCGGCCGGTCAGGCGGGCCAGCGGCTCGCCTCCGGCGCGGCGGCTGGTCAGTGCGGTGAGGTGGACGATGTGTCCATCCTCGACCGCCACCTCGTCCCGCGCGATGAGGTCGGCGTCGGTCAGGCCGAGCGCCGCCTTCACCAGCAGCCGGGCCTCGCGGGCCGGCTCGTCGAGGCCCGCCGCGCGCAGCCGGGCGGTGGTGGCTGCGAGCAGGTCGCGCCGGGTGGTGGCGGAGGGGTGCGACGTCATGTCGCCCTCGGTCCGGCGGGGGACTTTCCGGCGGGGACGGGGCGGCCCGCCCCGCGATTCCCGCTCACGCCGCCCCCCGGTCGAGGCCCTCGGCTTCGGCGAGCAGGGCTGCCTGATGCTCGGTCACCAGCGCCTCGACCAGCTCGCCGAGGGCGTCGCCGGCGAGGACCTCCGGCAGCTTGTGCAGGGTCAGCCCGATGCGGTGGTCGGTCACGCGGCCCTGCGGGAAATTATAGGTGCGGATGCGCTCCGAGCGGTCGCCGGAGCCGACCTGCAGCTTGCGGTCGGCGGCGCGGGCGCTGTCGCGCTTCTCGCGCTCGGCCTCGTAGATCCGCGCCCGCAGCATGGCCATGGCCCGGGCCTTGTTCTTGTGCTGGGAACGCTCATCCTGCACCGCCACCACCGTGCCGGTGGGCAGGTGGGTGATGCGCACCGCGCTCTCGGTTTTGTTGACGTGCTGGCCGCCGGCGCCCGAGGCGCGGAACACGTCGATGCGCAGGTCGCCCTCGTCGATGGCGATGTCGACCTCCTCCACCTCCGGCAGCACCGCGACGGTGGCGGCGGAGGTGTGGATGCGGCCGGAGGCCTCGGTGTCGGGCACGCGCTGCACCCGGTGCACCCCGGATTCGAACTTCAGTTTCGCGTAGGCGCCCTTGCCGTGCAGGGCGGCGGCGATTTCCTTGAAGCCGCCGGCGGCGCCCTCGTTCATCGAGAGCACCTCGACCGACCAGCCATTGAGCGCGGCGAAGCGCTCATACATGCGGAACAGGTCGCCGGCGAACAGGGCGGCCTCGTCGCCGCCGGTGCCGGCGCGCACCTCCAGGATGACGCCGCGCTCGTCCATGGCGTCGCGCGGCAGCAAGGCGAGCCGCACCTCGCGGGTCAGCTCCTCGATGCGCCCGTCCAGCTCGTCGGCCTCGGCGCGGGCGAGGGCGGCCATTTCCGGGTCGCCGGCGGCGTCCTCCATCAGGGCGCGGGCGCCGTCGCGCTCGCGCTCGGCGGCGCGCAGCGCCTTCACCCGCTCGATCAGCGGGGAAAGCTCGGCGAATTCGCGCGACAGCCGGACATAGGCCTCCGCGTCCGGGCTGCCGGACAGCGCGTGTTCGATCTCGGCATGGCGCGCGAGAAGCTGGTCGAGGCGGGAGTCGGGGAGCATGGCTTTACAGGGGCAGGCCGCTGGCCTCGGCGAAGGCGGCGAGGCGCTGGCGGATCGAGGCCGATCCCCCCGCCTCGATCAGGGGCGCCACCACCGCGGCGACGGCGGCCAGGTTCAGCTCGCGCAGCATCGCCTTCACCGGGCCGAACGAGGCGGGCGAGACCGAGAGCTTGCGGTAGCCGATGGCGGCCAGCGCCAGCGCCTCCAGCGGGCGGGAGGCCAGCTCGCCGCACAGCGTGACGCTCTTGCCGTGGCGGGCGGCGGCGTCGGCGATGGCCTTCAGCGCCCGCAGCGCCGGCGGGGAGAGCGGGTCGAAGCGGTCCGCCACCCGGGAATTGCCGCGGTCGGCGGCGAACAGGAACTGGACGAGGTCGTTGGAGCCGACCGAGGCGAAGTCGATGCGGCTGAACAGCTCGTCGAGCTGGAACAGCAGCGAGGGCACCTCCAGCATCACCCCGACCAGCACCCGGTCCGGCAGGCCGTGGCCGTGGCGGCGCAGATGGGTGAGCTCGCGCTCGACGATGTGGCGGGCCTTGTCGAACTCCTCCACCACCGAGACCATCGGGAAGATGAGCCGCAGCTCGCGCCCGGTCGCCGCCTTCAGCAGCGCCCGGATCTGGCTGCGCAAGAGCCCCGGCCGGTCCAGCCCCAGCCGGATGGCGCGCCAGCCCAGCGCCGGGTTCTCCTCCTCCACCGCCCGCATATAGGGCAGCACCTTGTCGCCGCCGATGTCGAGGGTGCGGAACACCACCGGCCGCTCCCCCGCCGAATCGAGCACGGAGCGGTAGAGCCGCAACTGCTCGTTGGTGCGGGGGAAGGCCGAGGCGATCATGAACTGGAGTTCGGTGCGGAACAGCCCGATGCCGGTGGCGCCGGTCTCCTCGATGTGCGGCAGGTCCACCAGCAGGCCGGCATTGAGGTGCAGCTCGATGGTGACGCCGTCGCGGGTGACGGTGGGCAGGTCGCGCAGCGCGGCATACTGCTCCAGCCGCTTGGCCCGGAAGCGCACCTTCTCGGCATAGGCGGCCTCGACATCGGCGGGCGGGCGCACATGCACCTCGCCACCGACGCCGTCGACGATGATGGCGTCGCCGGGATCGACCTGCCCGACGATGTTCTCGACGTGGCCGACCGCGGCGATGTTCAGCGCCCGGGCGACGATGGTGAGGTGGCTGGTCGCCGCGCCCTCTTCCAGCACCAGGCCGCGGATGCGGCTGCGGTCATAGTCCAGCAGCGCCGCCGGGCTCATGTTGCGGGCGACGATGACGGCGTTCTCGGGAAGCTGGATCGGCTCCGGCCCGCCGGAGCGGCCGGTGAGCTGGCGCAGCAGCCGGTTGGCGAGGTCGTCGAGATCGTGCATCCGCTCGCGCAGATAGGGGTCGGTCATGCGCAGCATGCGGGCGCGGGTGTCCGACTGCACCCGCTCCACCGCGCCCTCGGCGGTGAGCCCGGTCATGACCGCCTCGCGCATGCGCGCGATCCAGCCGCGGTCATGGGCGAACATGCGGTAGGCTTCGAGAATCTCGCGGTGCTCGCCGACCCGGGCGACGCCCTCGTCCTCCAGCAGCATGTCGATGGAGGTGCGCAGCGTCTCCACCGCGTGGTCGAGCCGGGCCAGCTCGCTCTGCACGTCCTCGGCGATGACCTTGGTCACCTCGATGCGCGGCTCGTGCAGCACGACATGGCCGAGGCCGATGCCATCCGACAGGGCGAGGCCGTTGATGTGCAGCGGTCGGCGCGAGGCCGGCTCGGCGCCCGGCACCGCCAGCGCGGTGAGCTCGCCCGAGGCGATGATTTCCGCGAGCACCATGGCGGTGGTCTGGAGCGCCTCGACCTCCTCCTCGGTGTAGGTGCGGTGGGCGCGGTTCTGCACCACCAGCACCCCGAGCGTGTTGCCCGCCCGCAGGATCGGCACGCCGAGGAAGGAGTGGTAGATTTCCTCGCCCGTCTCCGGCCGGTAGGAGAAGGCGGGGTGGGCCTGGGCGTTGGAGAGGCTGATCGCCTCCGCCTCGCGGGCCACGGTGCCGACCAGGCCCTCGTCGATCCGCATCACGGTGAGATGCACCGCGGAGCGGTTCAGGCCCTCGGTGGCGTAGAGCTCCAGCGTGCCGTCGACCCGCAGCACATAGATCGAGCACACCTCGGCCACCATGTTGGCCGCGATAAGCACCACGATCTTGTCGAGGCGGTCCTGCGCGCTGACCGGCTCCGCCATCACTTCGCGAAGCCGTCTCAGGAGCACGCGCGGGCCGCCGAGCGCGCCTCGCATCGGCCGTCCTCGGTTTCCGGGCGCCGCTTGACCCGGCTGTCACTCAACCGGCGCGGGAATCGCCCGCGCCGTCTCCTCCGCCGTCAGGCGTCGAGCCCGTATACCGAATGCAGAGTCCGAACTGCAAGCTCGGTATAGGCGGCGTCGATCAGGATCGAGATCTTGATCTCGGAGGTGCTGATGGCGCGGATGTTGATGCCGCGCTCGGACAGCGCCTTGAAGGCCTTCGCCGCCACGCCGGCGTGCGAGCGCATGCCGATGCCGATGATCGAGACCTTCACCACGTCGGTGGCGCCCTCGATGGTTTCAAAGCCGATCTCCGACTTCACCACCGCCAGCGCCGCCTTGGCCCGCTCGAAATCGGTGTTCGGCACGGTGAAGGTGATGTCGGTGTGGCCTTCCGCCGAGATGTTCTGGACGATCATGTCGACATTGATGTGGGCGTCGGCGAGGGGCACGAAGACGCCGGCGGCGATGCCCGGCTTGTCCGGCACCCGGCGGATGCTGACCTGCGCCTCGTCCCTTGCGAAGGCGATGCCGGTGACGACTTCACTCTCCACGATTTCCTCCTCGTCGCAAATCAGCGTGCCGGGCGGGTCGCCCGCGGTCTTGAGTTCGGGGGCGTCCGGGTCGGTGAAGCTGGAGCGCACGAAGGTGCGCACCTTGTGCACCATGGCCAGCTCGACCGAGCGGACCTGCAGCACCTTGGCCCCGAGCGAGGCCATCTCCAGCATTTCCTCGAACGCGATCTTGTCCAGCCGCTTCGCCTTGGGGACGATGCGGGGGTCGGTGGTGTAGACGCCGTCGACGTCGGTGTAGATGTCGCAGCGGTCGGCCTTGATCGCCGCCGCCACCGCGACGGCCGAGGTGTCGGAGCCGCCGCGCCCCAGCGTGGTGATGCGGCCGGTGGGCAGGTGGATGCCCTGGAAGCCGGCGATCACAGCCACCTCGCCGCTCTCGAAGCGGGCGAGGATCTCGGCGCCGTTGACGTCGAGGATGCGGGCCGAGCCGTGGGCGTCGTCGGTCGAGACCGGAAGCTGCCAGCCCTGCCAGGAACGGGCGGGAATGCCCATCTCCTGCAGCGCGATCGCCAGCAGGCCGGAGGTCACCTGCTCGCCGGAGGCGACGATGGCGTCGTATTCGCGGGCGTCGTGCAGCACCGCGGTCTCGCGCACCCAGCCCACCAGCTCGTTGGTCTTGCCGGACATGGCGGACACCACGACCGCCACCTGGTGGCCGGCCTCGACCTCGCGTTTGACGTGGCGCGCGACGTTGCGGATGCGCTCCACGTTCGCGACGGACGTGCCGCCGAACTTCATCACCAGACGTGCCATGGGAAGGGTACCGTACCGAATTGTTCTTTTGTCGGGCCCGGGATGGGTCCCCCGGGCCGAAAGGCGGGTATACATACTGACCTCGCGCCCCGCCCGCAACGGCGGCGCGCCACCTTGGACCCGCTCCACGAGACGCATCATGCCGCAGCCCGCCGAGACGCTTTCCGCCCCGACCACGGTCGACCCGCGCGAGGTGGCGCGCTTCGCCGCGCTGGCCGCGGAATGGTGGAACCCGCGCGGCAAGATGAAGGTGCTGCACGTCTTCAATCCGGTGCGGCTGGCCTGGCTGCGCGAGGCGATGGTGGAGCGGTTCGGCCGCGATCCGCGCGCGCTGCGCCCGCTGGAGGGCCTCACCATCCTCGACATCGGCTGCGGCGGCGGCCTGCTGAGCGAGCCGCTGGCGCGGATGGGCGCCACCGTGCTCGGCATCGACCCGGCCGAGCGCAATGTGCGAATCGCCGCGCTCCACGCCGAGGATGCCGGCCTCGACCTCGCCTACCGCGCCACCACCGCCGAGGACCTCGCCGACAGCGGCGCCCGCTTCGACGTGGTGCTGGCGATGGAGGTGGTGGAGCATGTCGCCGATGTCGGGCTGTTCCTCAGCCGCGCCGCCGCGATGGTGAAGCCCGGCGGGCTGATGGCGGCGGCGACGCTGAACCGCACCAAGCGCTCCTTCGCCCTCGCCGTGGTGGGGGCGGAATATGTGCTGGGCTGGCTGCCGCGCGGCACCCATGACTGGCGCAAATTCGTCACCCCGGAGGAGCTGGGCGCGGCGCTGGAAGCCGGCGGGCTGGAGGTGATCGACCGCCAGGGCGTGGTGTTCAACCCGTTCCTCAACGAATGGCGCCGCTCGCCGGACCTTGCCGTCAACTACATGATGCTGGCCGCCCGCCCGCCGGCCTGAGCCGGAGCGGCGGGCGCCTCACCGGCAGGAGCCGGCGGGGCCGCTGCGTCAGCGGCGAAGAAAGCGGCAAGGCGCCGGCCGATCCCGGAACTGCGGTGACGTGTTCCGGCTTGTACGGTGCGATTTCACCAGCCGGGACCTCCTTCATGCGCGCCTCCGCGACCCGCTCCGCCGCCGTGCTGACCCCGCTCGCCGCGCTGGCGGCGGTGAACCTGTTCCTCTCCGATGTCCGCGACGGGCTTGGCCCGTTCCTCGGCGTGTTCCTGCAGCAGAGGCAGTGGCAGCCCTCGGAGATCGGCCTCGTCATGACCATTGGCGGGCTCGCCGGCATGCTGGCGACCATGCCGATGGGCGCGCTGGTGGATGCCAGCCGGGCCAAGCGGGGCATCATCGTCGCCGGTTCGGCGGTGGTCATCGCCGCCTCCTTCGCCATCCTGCTGATGCCGGACTTTCCGGTGGTGGCGGTGGCGCAGGCGGTGAACGGCATCGCCGCCGCGGTGCTGCTGCCGGCCATCGCCGGCCTCACCCTCGGCCTCGTCGGCCCCGCCGGCTTCGACCGCCAGCTCGGGGTGAACGAGGCGTTCAACCACGGCGGCAACATCCTCGCCGCGGTGCTGGCCGGCGGGCTCGGCTGGTGGTTCGGTCTGCCGGCGGTGTTCGCGCTGATGGCCGGGATGGCGCTGTTCGCGGCGCTGTCGGTGCTGATGATTCCGCCCGCCGCCATCGACCACGAGGCCGCGCGCGGCGCCGCCCCCGCCGGGGCCGGCTCCCCCGCCGGGCGCGAGGGCATCGGCACGCTTTTGCGCGAGCCGGCGCTGATCACCGCCGCCGTCACCTTCGCGCTGTTCCACCTCGGCAACGGGGCGATGCTGCCGCTGTTCGGCCAGGCGATGGTGGCGCGCGCGGGCGCCGATCCCAGCGTGTTCACCGCGCTCACCGTGGTGGTGGCGCAGGCCACCATGATCCCGATGGCGCTGCTGGCGGCCCGGCTCGCGGAGAAGCGGGGCTACCGTCTGGTGCTGCTGCTGGCGCTGGTCGCCCTGCCGCTGCGCGGGGTGATCGCCGCCGCGGCGGTGTATCATGACGCTTATTGGGGGGTGATCCCGGTGCAGATGCTGGACGGGGTGGGCGCCGGCCTGCTCGGGGTGGCGACGCCCGGCGTCGTCGCCCGCATCCTCGCCGGCTCCGGCCGCTTCAATCTCGGCCTCGGCTTCGTGATGACCGCGCAGGGGGTGGGCGCCTCGCTCTCCACCACGCTGGGCGGCATGGCGGCGCAGGAGATCAGCTATCCCGCCGCCTTCCTCGTGCTGGGCGGCGTGGCGGCGCTGGCGGCCGGCGCCTATGTGATCGGCGGCTGTCCGGGCGGCGCACGCAAGGGTGGCACGCCGGCGCCGGGGCTGCCCGCCGGCGGCGCGCCGGCCTGACCGGCGGGCCACCGCGCACAAAGTGCGGTTGATCGGGGTCAAGGCTCTTCCGTTGCCTCAAAGCCACACTACATGAGGAAGCGGCGGGCTGCCTGAGGGGGCCTGCCGCGGCGGCCGGGATACGGGCGCCGTTCGTCCCGCATGACCGCTCGCGCCTCGGGGAGGGCGGGCGGGGGGCCAGGAGGCAGGCACATGAATTTCGACATCTATACCGAACGGGCTCGCGGTTTCGTCCAGTCGGCGCAGGCGCTGGCGCTGCGCGAGGGGCACCAGCAGTTCACGCCCGACCATCTCCTGAAGGTGCTGCTCGACGACCCGGAAGGCCTGTGCGCCGGCCTGATCCGCCGTGCCGACGCCGATCCGCGGCTCGTGCTGGCGGAAACCGAGGCGTCGCTCGCCAAGCTGCCGAAGGTGCAGGGCTCGGGCGCCGGGCAGGTCTATCTCGCGCCCGCCACCGCGCGCGTCTTCGAGGCCGCGGAGAAGGCGGCGAAGAAGGCTGGCGACGGCTATGTCACGGTCGAGCGCATGCTGCTCGCGCTGGCGCTGGAAAAGGACAGCGACGCCGGCCGCACCCTCGCCAAGGCGGGCGTGACGCCGCAGAAGCTGAACGCCGCCATCGAGGAGCTGCGCAAGGGCCGCACCGCCGACAGCGCCACCGCCGAGAATGCCTATGACGCGCTGAAGAAATACGCCCGCGACCTCACCGCCGCGGCGCGCGAGGGCAAGCTCGACCCGGTCATCGGCCGCGACGAGGAGATTCGCCGCACCATTCAGGTTCTCTCCCGCCGCACCAAGAACAACCCGGTGCTGATCGGCGAGCCGGGCGTCGGCAAGACCGCGATCGTCGAGGGCCTCGCCCTGCGCATCGTCGATGGCGACGTGCCCGAGAGCCTGAAGGACAAGAGCCTGCTGGCGCTCGACATGGGCTCGCTCATCGCCGGGGCGAAATACCGTGGCGAGTTCGAGGAGCGGCTGAAGGCCGTGCTCTCCGAGGTCGAGGCCGCGGAAGGCGGCATCATCCTGTTCATCGACGAGATGCACACGCTGGTCGGCGCCGGCAAGACCGACGGCGCGATGGACGCCTCCAACCTGCTGAAGCCCGCGCTGGCGCGCGGCGAGCTGCACTGCGTCGGCGCGACCACGCTGGAGGAATACCGCAAGCACGTCGAGAAGGACGCCGCGCTCGCCCGCCGCTTCCAGCCGGTCTTCGTCAGCGAGCCGACGGTGGAGGATACCGTCTCCATCCTGCGCGGCATCAAGGAGAAGTACGAGCTGCACCACGGCGTGCGCATCACCGATTCCGCGCTGGTGGCGGCGGCGACGCTGTCCAACCGCTACATCACCGACCGCTTCCTGCCCGACAAGGCGATCGACCTCGTCGACGAGGCGGCCTCGCGGCTGCGCATGCAGGTCGATTCCAAGCCGGAGGAGCTCGATTCCATCGACCGCGAGATCGTGCGCCTGCGCATCGAGCAGGAGGCGCTGAAGAAGGAGAGCGACGCCGGCTCCCGCGACCGGCTGAAGAAGCTGGAGAAGGAGCTGGCCGACCTCGAGGAGCGCTCGGCCTCCATCACCTCGCGCTGGAAGGCGGAGAAGGAGAAGCTCGGCGACGCCCAGAAGCTGAAGAGCGACCTGGAGAAGGCCCGCGCCGACCTTGCCATCGCCCAGCGCAGCGGCGAGTACCAGAAGGCCGGCGAGCTGGCCTATGGCACCATTCCGGCGCTGGAGAAGAAGCTCGCCGCCATCGAGGCGCAGGACGGCCGCAAGGGTGCGGGCGCTGGCGCGGGCACGATGATGGAAGAGGCGGTGACGCCCGACCACATCGCCGGCGTCGTCTCGCGCTGGACCGGCGTGCCGGTGGATAAGATGCTGGAGGGCGAGAAGGACAAGCTGCTGCGCATGGAGGAGGTGCTCTCCTCCCGTGTGGTGGGGCAGGCGGAGGCCGTGGAGGCCGTCTCGACCGCGGTGCGCCGCGCAAGGGCCGGGCTGCAGGACCCCAACCGGCCGATCGGCTCCTTCATGTTCCTCGGCCCCACCGGCGTCGGCAAGACCGAGCTGACCAAGGCGCTGGCCGCCTTCCTGTTCGACGACGACACCGCGCTCGTGCGCATCGACATGTCGGAATACATGGAGAAGCACGCGGTCTCCCGCCTCATCGGCGCGCCTCCGGGCTATGTCGGCTATGAGGAGGGCGGCGCGCTGACCGAGGCGGTGCGGCGCCGGCCCTATCAGGTGGTGCTGTTCGACGAGATCGAGAAGGCGCACCCGGACGTGTTCAACGTCCTGCTGCAGGTGCTGGACGATGGCCGCCTCACCGACGGCCAGGGCCGCACGGTCGACTTCCGCAACACGCTGATCATCATGACCTCGAACCTCGGTTCGGACTATCTGGTGAACCAGCGCGACGGCGACGACAGCGAGGCGGTGCGCGAGGAGGTGATGGCGGTGGTGCGCGGGCATTTCCGGCCCGAGTTCCTCAACCGCGTCGACGAGATCGTGCTGTTCCACCGGCTGCGGCGCGAGCAGATGGGCGCCATCGTCGACATCCAGATGGCCCGGCTGCGCAAGCTGCTGGAGGAGCGCAAGATCGTCATCGAGCTGACGCCGGAGGCGCGCGCCTTCATCGCCGAGAAGGGCTACGACCCCGCCTATGGCGCCCGTCCGCTGAAGCGGGTGATCCAGAAGCTGCTGCAGGACCCGCTTGCGGGCCGCATCCTCGCCGGCACGGTGAAGGACGGCGACACGGTGCGGGTGGAGCTGGGGGCGGGCGAGCTGCTGTTCGACACCGTCCACCCGGTGGAAGAGGCGGCCTGAGCGCCGCCTCCCGTTCCCGAGACGACAACGGCGCGGCCCCAGGGCCGCGCCGTTTCTGTTTCTGTCTCTGGCAGGCGGTGGCGGCCGGGCTCGGCCGGCCGCGCCGGCCTCACGCCTGCGCCAGCAGCGCGTGCAGCTCCGGCAGGAAGGTCTCCGCGATGTCCGGCCGGGCCAGCGCATAGGCGACATTCGCCATGAGGAAGCCGAGCTTCGAGCCGCAATCGTAGATCGAGCCGTCGAAGGTGACGCTGTAGAAGTCCTGCTTCTTCGCCAGCTTCAGCATGGAGTCGGTGAGCTGGATCTCGTTGCCGGCGCCGCGCTCCTGGCTGGCCAGCAGCTCGAAGATCTCCGGCTGCAGGATGTAGCGGCCGGAAATGGCGAGGTTGGAGGGCGCCACCTCCTTCTTCGGCTTTTCGACCATGCGGGCGATGCGGTGCACGCCGTCGGCGATCTGCTCGCCCTGGCCGACGATGCCGTACTGGTCGGTCTGTTCGCGCGGGACCTCGTAGACCGCGATGTGGTTGCCGCCGCCGGTCTTCTGGTAGGCCTCGACCATGCGGGCGAGGCAGCCCTTGCCGTTGCGCGGCTTGTGCAGCATGTCGGGCAGCAGCAGGGCGAAGGGCTCGTTGCCGATGATGTCGCGGGCGCACCATACCGCGTGGCCGAGGCCGAGCGGGAGCTGCTGGCGGGTGAAGCTGGTCTTGCCCGGGCCGAGGGTCTCTTCCCGCAGCACGTCGAGAAGCTGGTGCTTGCCGCGCTCGGCAAGCGTCGCCTCCAGCTCGTACTGGCGGTCGAAATGGTCCTCGATGACGCCCTTGTTGCGGCCGGTGACGAAGACGATGTGCTCGATGCCGGCGGCGCGCGCCTCGTCGACCACGTGCTGGACCACGGGGCGGTCGACCACGGTCAGCATTTCCTTCGGCACGGCCTTGGTGGCCGGCAGGAAGCGGGTGCCGAGGCCGGCGACGGGGAGGATCGCTTTACGGATAGGGCTTGCCATGGGGAGAGACGCCACGTTGCGAAGGAGGAAGTGGTGGGACGGCGGGAGAACAGCCGGGCGAACCGGCAGACGGGCTCCTGGGCCGGAATGATGACAGGATCGTGAAGCGTACCCTACGTGATCCCGGAGGGCGGGTCACGCGTCGGGCCCGGCCTGCCATGCGGTCTCCAGCGTTGATATCGTTTGCCTGTCATCAGACTAGCCGGCCGCGGCGGCGTTGAACAATCGTCTTTTGCGGCACTGCACACAGTCGGGCCTCGTCCTAACGTCGAAGCGTTAAGGCCGTTTCAACGATGACGGGGCGTAAATGGACCCAGCCACTCGCACGGGATGGGTTCATGCGTAATCGAGCGAACGGCAGGGCGGGGGTGCTCCCCGTCTTCGCGCTGCTTCTGGCGTCGGGATTCGGCCTAGCCGGCTGTTCGGCCGGGCCGGACTTCACCGGCGCGCTTGCCGCGCCCGAGCGCCCCGCCAGGCCGGCCGCCCGCCAGGCCGTGGCCGCCCGGCCCGCCGCCGCGCCGGTGCGCTCGTCCCACCCCGCCATGACGCCGGCCGCGCTCGCCGCCGACGAGGCCAATTTCCCGCGCTGTCTCGCCGAGCTCGGCCAGCGGGCGCAGGCGCGCGGGGTTTCCGCCGCCGGGGTGCGCCGCTACACCGCCGGCCTCAAGCCCGACATGAGCATCATGTCGAAGCTGGAGACCCAGCCGGAATTCTCCCGGTCCACCGGCGATTATGTCGAGATGCTGGTGTCGGAGACCCGCATCCAGCGCGGCCGCGAGGCGATGGCGCAGAACGCGGCGGTGTTCGACGCGGTGGAGCGGACCTATGGCGTCGACAAATACGCCGTTGCCGCGATCTGGGGCATCGAGACCAATTACGGCAATGCCCGCGGCTCCTACTCCGTGATCGAGGCCACCGCGACGCTGGCCTGCGTCGGCCGGCGCAAGGCCTATTTCGCCGACGAGTTCATCGCCGCGCTGCAGATCGTCGACCGCGGCGACATTCCCGAGAGCCATCTGCGCGGCTCCTGGGCCGGGGCGTTCGGGCTCACCCAGTTCATGCCCACCGCCTTCCAGCGCGACGCGGTGGATTTCGACGGCGACGGCCACCGCAACGTGGTGGATTCGGTGGCCGACGCCATGGGCTCCACCGCCGCCAAGCTGAAGCGCGGCGGCTGGGTGGCCGGGCGGAGCTGGGGCTATGAGGTGGAGCTGCCGCGCGGCTTCAACTATCTGCTCGCCGACAAGAACGTGGTGAAGCCGATGGCCGAATGGTCGGCGCTCGGCGTCCGCCGGGTGGCGGGCCGGCCCTTCGCCAATGGGGCGGAGACCGCCTATCTCCTGCTGCCCGCCGGCGCGGAAGGCCCCGCCTTCCTGATGACCGGCAATTTCAAGGCGCTGCTGAGCTACAACCCCGCCGACGCCTATGCGCTCGCCATCGGCCATCTGGCCGACCGCATCCGCGGCGGCGAGCCCTTCGTGCACCCCTGGCCGGCCGACCAGCGCCCGCTGGCGCGGGCCGAGCGCATCGAGCTGCAGCAGCGGCTCGCCGCCATGGGCTATGATGTCGGCACGCCGGACGGGGTGATGGGGCTCAAGACCCGCGTCGCGGTGCGCGATTTCCAGGCCCGCGCCGGCATGGTGCCGGACGGCCTGCCCGATGTCGCGGTGCTGGACCGCATGCGCGCCGCCTCCGCCGGGGTGCAGCAGGCCCGGCTGTGAGCACCCCACCGGCCCGGTGGTGTCGGGCGGGGTCTTGAATCGGCCGCGTTCCTGAGGCACCGCTGACGCATCGACATCCCGCGGGGCGACCCATGCCGGAACAGCCGAGCCCCCGAGGCCAGAACCGCCCGGCGCGCCCTGCGCCGGCGCGCGCGCGTGCGCCCTCCGGCGCCGGGCGGCTTGGGGCCGGTGCCGGGGCTCTCCTGCGCGGGGTTCTCCTGCGCGGGCTGGCCGGCCTCGCTGCCCTGTGCTGGGCGCTGCTCGGGGCGCCGCTGGTCTCGCCCGCGCTGGCGCAGCAGGACTGGTTCCGCCCGCCGGCCGATGTCGGCTCCTCCAGCGCGCCCGCCCGCCAGCCGACGCGCCCGCCGGCCCAGAGCCAGGGCCAGCCGCGCCAGGCCGCCCGCCCGGCGCCGCAGCGCTCCGCCCCGCCGCCGCAGCAGGAACAGCGCTGGCGCCCGCTCTTTCCCTTCTTCGGCCTGTTCGAGCCCGCCCCGCCCGATGGCGACGCCGCCCGCCGGGCCCCGCGCGAGCTGCCGCCGGCCACGGACGAGCCGGCCCGCCCGCGTGTCGCCAAGCCCGCGCCGGAAGGCCCGGCCGAGCCGCGCGGCGCGGTGTATGGCTCGCTGGAGGCGGCCCGCAAGGACGCGGAGAAGCAGATCACCGCCTCGGTGCTGGTGCTCGGCGACCAGTATGCCGGCACGCTGGCGCAGGGCCTCGCCGACATGTTCGCGCCCGACCGCTCCACCATCGCGGTCATCGGCAATGAGCAGGACGGCTCCGGGCTGCTGCCGGGCGGCTTCGACTGGCTGGCCGCCGCGCCCGACCTCGCACGCGCCGAGCAGCCCACCGCCATCGTGGTGATGATCGGGCAGAACGACCTGCGGCCGCTGGACGGGGCGGGCGACGATTCCCGGGTGCTCGACGAGCGCTGGCGCGAGGTCTATGGCCGCCGCCTCGACGATTTCCTGATGCGGCTCAAGGCCACCGGCCGGCCGGTCGCGGTGGTGGGCCTCGCCCCCCAGCGCGACAGCCGCGCGAGCGAGCTCAACAGCCGCTTCAACGCCCTGCTGGAGGAGCGCACGGCCCGAGCCGGCCTCACCTATATCGATGTGTGGGACGGCTTCGTCGACGAGAACGGCAAGTACCTCGTCTCCGGCCCGGCGGTGGACGGCCAGCGCCGGCGGCTGCGCACCGCCGACGGCGTCGGCTTCACCCGTTCCGGCGGGCGCAAGCTCGGCTTCTTCGTGGACCGGGCGATCGGCAAGCTGCTGGGCGGGGAGGGCGCTCCCGCCGCCGGCCTGCCGCTGCCGGCCGCGTCCCCGGCGGGTCCGCCGGCCATCATCCAGCTCACCGGGGCGGGCACGGGTGCGAAGGAACTGGCGGGCGGTCCCGGCGCGGCGCCGGCACCCGCGCCGGAGGGCAGCGCCGCGCTCGCCATGCGCACGCTGAAGCAGGGCGACCCGCTGCCGCTGGTGGCCGGGCGGGCCGATGATTTCCGCTGGCCGGCGGCGAACGCGGCGGCGCCGCCTTCTCCCGGCGTGGCGGCCCCGGCTGAGGGTGCCGCGCCCGCCGGCGCTTCCGGCCCGGCCACCGGCGGCACGGGCTCGACGGCCGCGACCGGCGGGGCCGCCATAACCGGCGGAGCGGCGAGTCCGCCGTCACCGGCAGTGCCGCCATCCCCGGCGGCCGTCTCGCCGTCCTCGCCCTCGTCGCCGCCGCCGGGAGCATCCCCGGCCGCGGCGCCGTCCGCCGCACCGGCCGGCCCGAAGGCCGCGCTCGACCCGGCCGGGCGGTTGTCGGCCGCGCCCGCCTCGGTCGCCGGACCTCCGGCGGGTGCGACGTCGCCCGCGTCGGCCGCAGCATCCCCCGGCGTGGCGGCGCCCGCCGCGCCGGGCCCGACCGCGCTCGTCAGCCCGCCGGCGGCGGATGATCTCATCGCCCCGGTGCCGGTGCCGCCGGCCTTCCAGCGCGCGCCGGAGCGGCGCACCGCCTCGGGCGGCACGATCCCGCTGACCGCGCCCTCCGCCGGCACCGGCACCGCGCCCTGAACGGGCCGGCGCGGGCCGGCATGCCGCGTGACCGGCGCGACGTCAGGCGCTCGGCGGCAGGGTACCCAGCGGCCGGGTGCCCAGCCCTTCGGAAAAACGGATGAGGTAACCGTCGGGGTCCTGCACCAGGAACTGACGGACGCCGACCTCGTCCGCGCTGCGGCGGTACCATTTGTCTTCCGGCGCCATGTGGAGCGGCCAGCCGGCGGCCGCCAGCGCGGCGAGGATCGGCGCGGTGGCGCTGACCGCGATCTGGAAGTTGATGCCCCGGCCGAACGGCGTTTCCAGCGGGCCGGTGACCCACTGCCGGCCCTCGCCGCGCTGCTCCAGCATCAGCTCGGCGCCCTCGCGGCTGAGATAGGCGAAGGCGTCCTCCGGCCGGGCATAGGCGATGGCGAAGCCGCACAGCCCGCACCAGAAGGCGAGGCTGGCGGCGAGATCGCTGACCAGCAGCTCCGGGACGAGGGCGGCGCGGTCGAAGGCGGCGGTGTCGTCGGTCATGGACGGTCGCATGCAGGTGGCGGCCGGCCGATGTCGCGCCGGCAGCATCATCGCTGTCGGGCGGCGGGGAGCACGTGCATCCCCGCGCCGCGTGATCCGGCCGGGCCTCAGCGCGGCAGGACGGTGGAGCCCATCAGGAAGGTGTCCACCGAGGCGGCGGCCTGGCGGCCCTCGCGGATCGCCCACACCACCAGCGACTGGCCGCGCCGCATGTCGCCGGCGGCGAACAGCTTCGGCACCGAGGTCTGGTAGTCGTGGTCACTGGCCGCGACATTGCCGCGCCCGTCGAGCCCGGCGCCGGCCTGCTGCAGCAGGCCCTCATGCAGCGGGTGGACGAAGCCGAGCGCGATGAAGACGAGATCGGCCTTGATCTGGAACTCGGTGCCGGGAATGGGCTGGCGCTTGGCGTCGACGCGGGCGCAGTTCACCCCGATCACGCGGCCCTTCTTGCCGGCGATGCCGAGCGTGGCGGCGGCGAATTCGCGCTCGGCGCCCTCGGCCTGGCTGGAGGAGGTGCGGAACTTGGTCGGCCAGTACGGCCACACCGCCAGCTTGTCCTCCTTCGCCGGCGGCACCGGGCGGATGTCGAGCTGGTGAACCGAGAGCGCGCCCTGCCGGAAGGCGGTGCCGACGCAGTCCGAGGCGGTGTCGCCGCCGCCGATGACGACGACATGGCGGCCGGCGGCGAGGATCGGCGTCTCGTGGCTGACGTCCTCATGGCCGATGCGGCGGTTCTGCTGCACCAGATAGGGCATGGCGTAGTGCACGCCGTCCAGTTCCTGGCCGGGCAGCCGGGGGTCGCGCGGCTTTTCCGAGCCGCCACACAGCAGCACCGCGTCGAAGCCGTCCAGCAGCTCCTGGAACGGCTTGGTGACGCCGACATTCACGCCGTAGTGGAAGGTGACGCCTTCGCCCTCCATCTGCGCCACGCGGCGGTCGATGTAGTGCTTCTCCATCTTGAAGTCGGGAATGCCGTAGCGCAGCAGGCCGCCGGCCTTGGGCTCGCGCTCGAACACATGGACCTCGTGGCCGGCGCGGCCGAGCTGCTGGGCGGCGGCGAGGCCGGCGGGGCCGGAGCCGATGACCGCGACCTTGCGGCCGGTCTTCTGCGCCGCGGGCTCCGGCTTGATCCAGCCCATCTTCCACGCCTTGTCGGCGATGGCCTGCTCGACGGTCTTGATGGTGACCGGCACATCCTCGAGGTTCAGCGTGCAGGCTTCCTCGCAGGGGGCGGGACAGACGCGGCCGGTGAACTCGGGAAAATTGTTGGTGGAGTGCAGGTTGCGCGCCGCCTCCTCCCAGTTGCCGGCATAGACGAGGTCGTTCCAGTCCGGGATCTGGTTGTGGACCGGGCAGCCATTGGGGCCGTGGCAGAACGGAATGCCGCAGTCCATGCAGCGCGAGGCCTGGTTGGCGACCTCGCTGTCGGGCAGCGGAAGCGTGAACTCACGGAAATGGCGAATCCGATCGGAAGCCGGCTGATACTTGGCCTCACGCCGATCGATTTCGAGAAAACCGGTAACCTTACCCATCGCGCCCTCTTCCGCAGAACACCGCCACCCTGGAGGCATTCCACCTCGGTGCCTGATACATCAATCATGCCAGTTGGGAAACGTGGCGCGGCACCCCGCCGCGCCACACACGCTCCGCCGCCGGCAGGCCGGCGGCCGTCGACGCGGCTGTCCTCGTCACGTCGCGGGACGGGGCCGCCGCATCCCGGCGCGGCGGCCCTGGCCGGCTATTCCGCCGCCTGCAGGCCGCGGGCCTTTTCCATCTCCCGCAGCGCCCGCCGGTATTCCACCGGCATCACCTTGACGAACCGGCCGCGATATTCCGGCCAGTTGTCGAGGATGGTCTGGGCGCGGCTGGAGCCGGTGTAGTGCAGGTGCTTGGCGATGATCTGGTGCAGACGCTCCTCGTCGCCATGGCCCATGTCGCCGATGTCGATGCGGCCCTTGAACTCGAGGTCGCCGCCATGGTGGTGGAGGCGTTCCAGCAGGTCCTCCTCCTCCTCGACCGGCTCCAGATCCACCATGGAGAGGTTGCAGCGCTTCTTGAAGCTGCCGTCCTCGTCCAGCACATAGGCCACGCCGCCGGACATGCCGGCCGCGAAGTTGCGCCCGGTCTGGCCGATGATCACCACCACGCCGCCGGTCATGTATTCGCAGCCATGGTCGCCGGTCCCTTCCGCCACGGCGATCGCGCCGGAATTGCGCACCGCGAAGCGCTCGCCCGCGACGCCGCGGAAGTAGCACTCGCCCGAGGTGGCGCCGTAGAGCACGGTGTTGCCGACGATGATCGAGTGCTCCGGCACGATGGCGGCGTTCTCCGGCGGCCGGACGACGATGCGCCCACCCGACAGGCCCTTGCCGACATAGTCGTTGGCCTCGCCCACCAGCGTCATCGAGACGCCCTGCGCGAGGAAGGCGCCGAAGGCCTGGCCGGCGGTGCCGGTGAGGCGGATGTCGATCGTGTCGTCCGGCAGACCGGCCTCGCCATAGCGCTTGGCCACCTCGCCCGAGAGCATGGCGCCGACCGAGCGGTCGATGCTCTTGATCGGCGTCTCGATCACCACCGGCTCCTCGCGCTCCAGCGCGGGGAGGGCGGCCTCGATCAGCTTGCGGTCGAGCACGTTGGCGATCGGGTGGTTCTGCCGCTCGCTGTGGCGGATCGCCACCTCCGGGCCAACCTGCGGCTTGGCGAAGATGCGGCTGAAATCCAGCCCCTTCGCCTTCCAGTGGTCCAGCGCCTCCTGCTGGTCCAGCCAGTCGGAACGGCCGATGAGCTGGTCGAAGGTCGCGACCCCGAGCTCGGCCATCAGCTCGCGCACTTCCTCGGCGACGAAGAAGAAGTAGTTGATGACGTGCTCGGGCGTGCCCTTGAAGCGCTTGCGCAGCACCGGGTCCTGGGTGGCGACGCCGACCGGGCAGGTGTTGAGGTGGCACTTGCGCATCATGATGCAGCCGGCCGCGATGAGCGGGGCGGTGGAGAAGGCGAAGTCGTCCGCCCCCAGCAGCGCGCCGATCACCACGTCGCGCCCGGTGCGCAGGCCGCCGTCGACCTGCAGGGCGATGCGCCCGCGCAGCCCGTTCAGCGTCAGCGTCTGGTGCGCCTCGGCAAGGCCGATCTCCCACGGCGAGCCGGCATGCTTGATGGCGGTGAGCGGGGACGCCCCGGTGCCGCCCTCGAAGCCGGAAACCGTGATGTGGTCGGCCCGCGCCTTGGCGACGCCGGCGGCCACGGTGCCGACGCCCACCTCGGACACCAGCTTCACCGAGATGTCCGCCGCGGGGTTCACGTTCTTCAGGTCGAAGATGAGCTGGGCCAGGTCCTCGATCGAGTAGATGTCGTGGTGCGGCGGCGGCGAGATGAGGCCGACGCCGGGGGTGGAGTGGCGCACCTTGGCGATGACCGCGTCCACCTTGTGGCCGGGCAGCTGGCCGCCTTCGCCGGGCTTGGCACCCTGCGCCATCTTGATCTGGATCATGTCGGCGTTGACGAGATATTCCGCCGTCACGCCGAAGCGGCCCGAGGCCACCTGCTTGATCGCCGAGCGCAGGCTGTCGCCATTGGCCAGCGGCCGGTAGCGCGAGGATTCCTCGCCGCCCTCGCCAGTGTTGGACTTGCCGCCGATCCGGTTCATCGCGATCGCGAGCGTGGTGTGCGCCTCGCGCGAGATGGAGCCGAACGACATCGCGCCGGTGACGAAGCGGCGCACGATGGCGCTGGCCGGCTCGACCTCCGCCAGCGGGATCGGGCTATGGCCGATCTCGGCCGCGTCGCGGATGCGGAACAGCGCGCGGATGGCGAGGGTCTTGCGGCTCTGGTCGTTCACCAGCCGGGCGAAGGTGCGGTACTTGTCCTGCGCGTTGCCGCGCACCGCGTGCTGGAGGATGGCGACGGTCTCCGGGTCCCAGGCGTGCTCCTCGCCGCGCAGGCGGAAGGCGTATTCGCCGCCGACGTCGAGCGAGGTGCGGTAGACCGGGGCGTTGCCGAAGGCGTCGCGGTGGCGCATCGCGGTCTCTTCCGCGATTTCCGCCAGCCCGATGCCGCCGATCGAGGAGGCGGTGCCGGTGAAGTACTGCTCGACCAGTTCGGAGGCGAGGCCGACCGCGTCGAAGATCTGGGCGCCGCAATAGGACTGGTAGGTCGAGATGCCCATCTTCGACATGATCTTCAGCAGACCCTTGTCGACCGACTTGATGAAGCGCTTGACGATCTCGTCGTCGGAGACCTCCTCCGGGAACTCGCTCTTCATGTCGGCGAGGGTCTCGAAGGCGAGATAGGGGTTGATCGCTTCCGCGCCATAGCCGGCGAGGCAGGCGAAGTGGTGCACCTCGCGCGCCTCGCCCGTCTCCACCACCAGGCCGGCGGCGGTGCGCAGGCCCTTGCGGATGAGGTGATGGTGCACGGCGGCGGTGGCCAGCAGCGCGGGAATGGCGATGCGGTCCGGGCCGACCAGCCGGTCGGACAGGATGATGATGTTGTAGCCGCCATGGACCGCGGCCTCGGCGCGCTCGCAGAGCCGCTCGACCGCGCCTTCCATGCCCGCCGCCCCCTTGTCGGAGGGGTAGGTGATGTCGAGCGTGCGGGTGTCGAACCGCTCTTCCATGAAGCCGATGGAGCGGATCTTCTCGAGATCGCCATTGGTCAGGATGGGCTGGCGCACCTCCAGCCGCTTGCGGCGGGCGTTGCCTTCCAGGTCAAAGATGTTCGGCCGCGGCCCGATGAAGGAGACGAGGCTCATCACCAGCTCCTCGCGGATCGGGTCGATCGGCGGGTTGGTGACCTGGGCGAAGTTCTGCTTGAAATAGGTGTAGAGCAGCTTCGACTTGCGCGAGAGCGGCGAGATGGGCGTGTCGGTGCCCATGGAGCCGACCGCCTCCTGGCCGGTCGTGGCCATGGGGGCCATGAGCAGCTTGAGGTCTTCCTGGGTGTAGCCGAAGGCCTGCTGGCGGTCGAGCAGCGACACGTCGGTGCGCACCTCGCGCGCCTCGACGGGACGCAGGTCCTCCAGCACGAGCTGGGTGCGCTTCAGCCAGTCCTTGTAGGGATGCGCGCGGGCGAGGCTGGTCTTGATCTCCTCGTCGGGGACCAGCCGGCCTTCCACCATGTCGACGAGCAGCATCTTGCCCGGCTGGAGCCGCCACTTGGTGACGATCTTCTCTTCCGGGAAGGTGAGCACGCCCATTTCCGAGGCGAGCACGATGGTGTCGTCGGAGGTGACGAGGTAGCGCGCCGGCCGCAGGCCGTTGCGGTCCAGCGTGGCGACGATCTGGCGGCCGTCGGTCGCGACGATCGCGGCCGGGCCGTCCCACGGCTCCATCAGCGCGGCGTGGTACTCGTAGAAGGCGCGGCGCTCCTCGTCCATCAGCGGGTTGCCGGCCCACGCCTCGGGCACCAGCATCATCGCCGCGTGGGGCAGGGCGTAGCCGCCCTGGGTGAGGAATTCCAGCGCGTTGTCGAAGCACGCGGTGTCGGACTGGCCCTCATAGGAGATGGGCCAGAGCTTGGAGATGTCGTTGCCGAACAGCTCGCTGTCGACGGAGGCCTGGCGGGCCGCCATCCAGTTCACGTTGCCGCGCAGCGTGTTGATCTCGCCGTTGTGCGCGACCATCCGGTAGGGATGGGCCAGCGACCACGCCGGGAAGGTGTTGGTGGAGAAGCGCTGGTGCACCAGCGCGACCGCGCTCTCGAAGTCGGGGTCGTGCAGGTCGGCGTAATAGGCGCCGAGCTGGTCGGCGTTGAACATGCCCTTGTAGACGATGGTCCGGCAGGACAGCGACACGACGTAATAGCCCGCGGTGCGGGGGTCGCGCGCGGCATACACCGCGTTCGACACCGCCTTGCGCAGCACGAACAGCCGGCGCTCGAAGGCGTCCTCGCTCTGGTTCGCCTCGCCCCGGCCGACGAAGACCTGGACATGGCGCGGCTCGGTCGGCAGCACGGTGTGGCCGAGCGAGGCGTTGTCGGTCGGCACGTCGCGCCAGCCGAGCAGCACCTGGCCCTCGTCCGCCACCACGCGCTCGAAGGTCTCGCGCACGATGGCCTGACCCTCGGCGTCGCGCGGCAGGAAGATGTGACCGACCGCGTACTGGCCGGGCTCGGGCAGCTCGAAGCCGAGCTTGGCGGCTTCCTTGGCGAAGAACCGGTGCGGGATCTGCACCAGCATGCCCGCGCCGTCGCCGGCGCGCGGGTCGGCGCCCACCGCGCCGCGGTGTTCGAGGTTCAGCAGGATCTGCAGGCCGTCCTGCACGATCTTGTGCGACTTGCGGCCCTTGATGTCGGCGATGAAGCCGACGCCGCAGCTGTCCTTCTCGTTGCGGGGGTCGTAGAGGCCGGTCGCGTCCGGCAGCCCGTGGGCGAGGCCGGCCGGCCGCTCCCCGGCATGGGCGGCTTTGACGGAGGCGCGATCCGTCGTGGCCGGACGCACCGCACCCTCGCCGACGTTCCGCGCGGCAGTGCCGCCGAATTGCTCGCTCATGCCCGTATCTCCCAGAAGCCTCCCCCGCGATGGGCCGGGCCCGGCGGCTGAAGGCGGTTTTCAGATCGGCTACGGCGCCGTTCCCGACCTGCCGCCGCCGTGCTCCCCATATAGGACAGTAAGACTGCCCTATCAATCGCGAAGATGCCAGAATTCACGGTTCCGCACAAGCGTCGCACCCCCGGTGGGGCCGGTTCTTCTTCACGCTTGTTGCGGGAGCGGCATGCGCCGCGAAACGAACGGTAAGGCGTGCTGCACCGAAGCGCAACGCCGTTGCGGGGCCGGCACCGGGGGCAGCCGGCCGGATCGGGGCGAAAACGCGGCGGCGGGAGCCGGGCGGGCGGCGAAGGGCGGGTATTCCCTTGCGCGAGGGACGTCGTCTCAAGGTCGAGCGGCGCGCTTGCCCGTGCCGGCGCCAGCCGCGCCCCGGGGCCATGCTCCGGCGTTTGCGGGCGCGCCGTTGCGGTGCCCGCGCCCGTCGCTGGCGGATGTTGCGGGCGCCGTGGGCCGGGGACGCGGTTGACGTAGCGGCGCGGCGTGCCGGCGCGTCTCAGAGGTGCCGCATTCACCGGGTCTAACGTGCGCACGGGCGTCCGGCCATCGCGAGAGAACCCCATGCCGCTTCCGCTTGCCTCCGCTGTCCTCCGAAAGCCGCTGCGCGTGGGCGGTGCGGCCGTGCGCGCCCTCGGCGGCGTTGCAGGCCTGGCCGCCGCCGTCGGCGGCGCGGCGAACGTCGCCTCTTTCAGCGGCGGGCTTGCCGTGCTCGCGCCCCTGCTGCTGTCGGCGCCCGCGCAGGCGCAGTACTATCAGCCCTATTATCAGGCCCCGCCGCCCTATTACGAACGCCGCTACGGCCCGCCGCCGGCCCTGCCGATTCAGGATGTGCGGGCGATGCTGCGCTCGCTCGGCTATCTCGGCGTGTCCGGGGTGCGGCAGGTGGGGGACGACTACATCGCCGACGCCACCGACGTCGACGGCACCCGTGTGCGCCTGCGCATCGACGCGCTGAGCGGCGAGGTGATCTCGGTGCGACCCTTGCCCGGCCAGCGCTACGCCGCGCCGGTGCCGCCCGGCATGGTGCCGGGCATGCCGCCCGCCGCCGCGCCGCCGCCGCAGCGGCCTAAAGCCGCGGCCATCCCGACGCCCCGGCCGGCCCCGCCGGAGCGCGATGCCGCCGCGCCCGCCTCCACCGAGAGCGGCACGGGCGACGCGGCGTCCGCGAGCGCGGCTTCGTCCGCGAGCGCGGCCGAGGCGCCCGCCACCGCCAACCCCGCTACGGCCGCCACCGCCACGCCCCCGGCGCCGGCTGAGGATGCCCGGGTCGCCGCCAATCCGCCGGCCGCCGCGCCGGTGGATGGCGCCGCGCCGGTGCGGGTGATTCCCGGTGTCGCGGTTCCCGGCGCGGCCGCGCCGACGCCGGCCGCCGACGCCGCCAAACCGGATGCGGCCAAACCGGATGCTGCCAAGACGGATGCGGCCAAAGCTCCGGCCGCCGACGCCGGCAAGAGCGACCCGCCCGCCAGCGCGGCCGCAGCGCCGAAGCCAGCCCGGCCCGGCCGTATCAGCGCCGGTACCGGCACGCCCGATGGCGGTGTTTCCGCCGGCACCGCCTCGGTGCTGGCGAACGATCCCGCCTTGCCGAACTGAGGCATCGGCTCCGGCTGCGCGCGGGCGCGGAGGTGCGCCGACAGCCCTTCCGCGCCGACGCCCCATCGACGCCGGCGCCGCAGGACATGGCGGCTCTGCGAACGGGGGTTACCGGAAGGCGCGCATGAAAAAGGGCGCTCCGGCATGGCCGGGGCGCCCCGTGGGCGGATCGCGCGGCGCCGCTTGCGCCGTGGATCACATCATCGGGCGGGTCAGGCCGCCGCGCGGTCGGTGATGGCCGCCGCCGGCGCATCCGCGCCGGTGCTGATCGGGATCTGGCGCGGCTTCTTCGCCTCCGGCACCTGCCGGACCAGCTCCACATGCAGCAGCCCGTTTTCGAGGCTGGCGCCGCGGATCTCGACATGGTCGGCAAGCTGGAAGCGGCGCTCGAAGGCGCGCGCGGCGATGCCCTGATACAGCACGTCGGCGGACTTTTCCGCCACCTGTTTCTCGCCGCGGATGGTGAGGGTGTTCTCCTTCACCTCGATGCCGAGTTCCCGCTCGGAGAAGCCGGCCACCGCCACGGTGATGCGGTAGGCGTTCTCGCCGGTCCGCTCGATGTTGTAGGGGGGATAGGTGGTGCCGTTATCGACGCCGCCGACCTGGTCGAGCAGCGAGAACAGCCGGTCGAAGCCGACGGTGGAACGATAGAGCGGCGAAAGATCGAACGTACGCATAAGCATATCCTCCTTTGAAGCGACATGCGCGCGGCCCGCTCTCCTGAGCCGGGCCGGGCCTTGCACCGCCGTCTGGCCGGTGCGTTCCTGACATGGTGAGGGATTTTTCGCCTGCAAGAGGGGGCCGCGCCGCTGTGTCGTGGGGCATGTGCGGGCGCGGCCAGAGGGCGCGCGCCGGCACGCCCGCGCCCACGCCCGGCCCCCCGTGCACGCCCCCGTTTCCGCCGTCTCTGCCCCGGCCGGAGCGCGGCCCGCGCCCCGCCACGCCCGCGCCATACCCATGAACATGGGATGAAGGGGGCTTTCCGCTTCCATTCAGCGCGGTTTACCTATGTGCCATGTCCACGCCGGCCATGCCGCGCATCTTCACGCCGGCGGCTGCGCCGGAATGCCCCGCCGGCCGCGCCGGCCGATGTGCCGAGGCCGGCTCCGGGCCGTCGACGTGCCTCGCCCCTTCCTCCCTCATGAACGGCGCATGAACGCCGGCTTCGGATGATGTTCATTCGCACCGCCCCCTTATTTCCCTGGGTCCTCCCGCCCGGCGCGCGCCGCTGCCGGGCGGTGGCGGGGCGGCGCGGCCTTCCGGGCGCCGGGCGGGCAGGCTGGGGAGGTTTCCCGACGGTGGCGATGCGGATCTACGCCCCGGTGCTGCTCTTCATGCTGGCGATCGGCATGAACGGCCCGGCGGCGAGCGCCCAGGGCATCGGGATCACCATTGGCGGGCCGTGGGGCGGCATGGCGGCGCCGGCACCGCAGCCGGGCCAGCCCGGCGCCGGGCCCTATGCCCCCTACGAGGCACCGCCGGCCGGCCGGGCGACCCGGCAGGGGCTCGACGCCGATGGCGCGGTGACCATGCTGCGCGGGCGCGGCTTCACCAATATCGAGGTCATCCGCCAGCGCGGCGCCATGATCATTCTGGAAGCCAACGGGCCGCGCGGGGAGCGGGTGCAGCTCGTGGTCGACGGCGCCTCCGGGGCGATCAGTGGCATGAAGGTGATCGGCTTCGGCGACAAGAGATACTGACCGCGCCCCGTGGCCGCCTTGTGAGGGCGTGGCGGGGCGTGTATCGCTCTGGGCCGCCCGCCATCCCGCCCACACCCCCTCACCGCACGCCGCCGCACCTTCCCGAACCCGCCATCATGCTGTTTGCCACTCCGTCCAATCCCGTTCCCGAAGGCGCCATCTGCGGCCGCCTCACCGCCGCCGACGGTGTCGCGCTGCGCTTTGCCCGGTGGGAGGTGGCGGAGCCGACGCGTGGCACGGTGTGCGTGCTGCCGGGGCGGGGGGAGAAGATCGAGAAGTACTTCGAGACCGTGGAGAACCTGCGCAGCCGCGGCTTCTGCGTCGCCGCGCTGGACTGGCGCGGGCAGGGCGCTTCCGGCCGGCTGCTGCGCGACCCGGTGAAGGGCCATGTCGGCAGTTTCGACGACTACCAGCTCGATCTCGAGGTCTTCATGCGCGAGGTGGTGGTGCCGCACTGCCCGGCGCCGCATTTCGCGCTCGCCCATTCCATGGGCGCGGCGATCCTGCTGGACAATGCCCGGCTCGGCGGGGCGTGGTTCGAGCGGCAGTTCCTCATCGCGCCGATGCTGCAGATCGCGCTGATCCGCCAGCCGCGCATCGCCCGGGCGACCGCGCGCTGCCTCTCCGCCCTGTGGCTGGACCGCTTCGGCGTGCCGGCACGGCGCGGCGCCTATGCCGCCGATCCCCCCTTCGACGGCAACCGGCTCTCCTCCGACCCGGTGCGCTATGCCCGAAATGTCGGCATCTCCCGGGCCCACCCGGAGCTCGATGTCGGGGTGCCGACGGTCGGCTGGATCCGTGCCGCCTTCGACCTGATGGACCGGCTGGCCGACCCGGCCGCCGCGCGGGCGATCCGCCAGCCGCTGCTCATCGTCGGGGCCGGGGCGGACCGGGTGGTCTCCACCCGGGCGATCGAGCATTTCGGCGCCCGGCTGATCGCCGGCGCCCACATCGTGATTCCCGGCGCGCGGCACGAACTGCTGCAGGAGCGCGACCTCTACCGCGAGCAGCTTCTCGCCGCCTTCGACGCCTTCATTCCCGGCAGCCGCGCCGCCTGAGGCCGCGCGGCTGCGGCCACACTTACGGCCGCGGCATCAGCCGCGCGCCAGCGTCTCCAGCGCCTGCTCGTGCACGCGGCGGTCGCCGGCCACCACCACCCGGCCGCCGCCGGTGGCGGGGTTGCCCTCCCAGTCCGTCACGATGCCGCCGGCGCCCTCGATCACTGGAATCAGCGGCACGATGTCGTGGTCCTGCAGGTTGGTCTCGATGATGAGGTCGACATGGCCGGCGGCGACCATGCAGTAGCCGTAGCAGTCGCCGCCATAGCGCGAGAGCCGCACGGTCTTCTCCACCGTGACAAAGCGGGCGCGGTCGGCCTCGCCCATCAGCAGCGGGCTGGTGGTGAAGAGCAGGGCATCGGCGAGGCTCTCGCAGGGCCGCACCATCAGGCGGCGCTCCCCGGCGGGGCCGCGGTAGCGGGCGATCTCGCCATTGCCGTAGAATCGCTCGCGGATGAAGGGCTGGTGCATCATGCCCCAGCAGGGCGCGCCGTGGCGGGTGAGCCCGATCAGCGTGCCCCAGGCCGGCATGCCGGCGATGAACGACTTGGTGCCGTCGATCGGGTCCAGCACCCAGACGAATTCGGCGTCGAGGTGCTCGTCCTCATATTCCTCGCCGCGGATGCCGTGGCCGGGAAAGCTGCGGCGGATCAGCGAGCGCATCGCCTGCTCCGCCGCGCGGTCGGCGGCGGTGACGGGATCGAACGCGGCGGCGCCGCGGGTCTTGTCCTCCACGCCGAGCGCGGTGCGGAAGAAGGGCAGGATCGCCCGGCCGGAGACGTCGGCCAGTTCGTGGACGAAGGCTTCGAAATCGACGGCGGACATGGCGGACCCCTCTGCGCGGCGGCGCGTCGCCTCCCTTATCGGGCGCTGACGGTTCCGGCAATGCGGGAGCGGGGGTGGCCGGCGGGCCGGCGCCGGGGCACCCTGCGGCTTCAGGCCCGGGCAAGCGCCGCCGGGCAGGGTGCGCCCCGTCGCACCAGCCTCGCGGGGACGCGGCGTGCGGCGGCCGGCGCGGCCGATCCGGCGGGAAGCCGTGCCGCGAGGTGCTTCGGAGCTATGCATTTCTGCATGGCCGCCATTTGCCCGCTGACGCATAAATGGGCATGCCCAGGAGTTGCTATTGGGAAGCTCACCTGCCATATTATTGCGGTGCAGGACGCGATTGGCGTCGCTCCTGCCGCCCTCCTTGGGCGTTTCCTCCCTAGACTTGGGCCGCTCCGTTCGCGTGAGCGGCCCCTTTCTTTTCTGCCGCCCTCTGCCAAATAACATTGAATTTACAGGGTTTTACAGCCTGTCGCGATGGGGTTTGCCCACGGTCGCGGATGCTTTGGGGCGACTGCTCGCGACATGGGCAAATGCTCATACCCTTTTCCCAGGCAGGAAAAGCCACCGTCGGTGGTCCTCAACTTATCGTTACGTCAATGCGCATTCATGACGCGAATTAAGCGATATGCGCCTTCGATGGCGAGAAGGGGTTTCGGTTGTTTCATTTGAGCCTTGCATTTTGTGCGGTGCACGGGCATATAGATCGGGCGGGCCGCGATTGGCGTCGTTGCCCGCTGCCCTCCTTGGGCGTTTCCTCCCTAGACTTGGGCCGCTCCGCTTGCGTGAGCGGCCCCTTTTCTTTTCCGGGCAGGAAAATCCTCATCTGCACCAACAGCTTGACCATCACGGCCGCTCACGTCCGGCCTCGGGCGCGCGTTGCGCAGGGTGACGGCGAAGGAGCGCGCCGGCGGTCCGGGCCGGGTGGCGCTCGGCCTCGGCCGGTCCGGGGCAGGGCGCAAAGCTGACGAAATCGCCCGCGGAACAGGCGGAATCGGCCGCTGCCACGTGAGGCGGCATGTCGCAGTCCGGCGTGTACATCGACGGAGATGGCGGGGCGTGGCGCAAGAAAAAAGCCGAAGGGCCCGGTTTCGAGGCTCCGTTCGGCTCACATGGCAGGCCCATACGCGACAATTAAGTCACATGCGGCGTCGATAGACATCGGTTGCGAGGTTCGGGACGCGGTGTGCCTTGATTATTCCGCAATGCTCCGACATCTTCATACCCGTACCGAGCGATTGGCGTCGCTCCGTACTGCCCTCCTTGGGCGTTTCCTCCCTAGACTTGGGCCGCTCCGTTCGCGTGAGCGGCCTCTTTCTTTTCAGCACCCTTTTCTGCCCCGGCCGGATCCCTTGGCGTGGTCCGGTTTGCTCGTTTGACAGCGGCGCCTCAAGGCGGGCCCGCTCGGTGTCGACTTTTCCTTCCCGGCCGCAGCTTCCGGCGGTTCATCCTCAGCAGATGCGAGGGGGAGGGTTCGGTGGAGAACCGAGCGTGCAGAATTCGTATATCTCTCATTCCTAAATTGCAAGGCTCTTTGTGCAGCTTCCCGCATCGATCGATCAAAATTTCCAGTCGACCGGTCAAGCTCTTGAAATATGCGGCTATTCCGCCGCCGTGCGGAGCGGCGCCAGCTCCTGCGGGTCGAGCCCCGCCAGCTCCTGCGCCACCGCCAGAAGGTCGGCGCGGACCTGCGCGAAGCGCGGGGAGGGCACATAGCTGCGCTCGTCCATGTAGAGCGCGCGGTTGATTTCAATCTGCACGGCGTGCATCCCGGAGGCGGGGTTGCCGTAATGCTCGGTGATGAAGCCGCCGGCATAGGGCTTGTTGCGCACCACGACATAGCCGCGCCGGGTGAGCTCGCGCTCCAGCGCGTCGGTGACGAAGGGCGCGCAGCTCGTGCCGTAGCGGTCGCCGAGCACGATATCGGTGCGCATCCGCTCGTCCCGCCCGTTGCTGGAGGGCATGGAGTGGCAGTCCACCAGCAGCGCGACGCCGAACGCCCGCTGCATCTGCACCATCATCCGCCGCAGCGTGCGGTGATAGGGCTTGTAGAGCGCCTCGATCCGCTCGATCGCGTCGTCCACCGGAATGCGGCGGCCGTAGATCTCCTGCGATTCGCCGACGATCCGGGCAATGGTGCCCAGCCCGCCCGAGACCCGCATCGAACGGGTGTTGGCGAAGGCGGGCAGCCGGCCCTCGAACATGCGCGGGTCGAGCTCGTAGGGCTCGCGGTTGAGGTCGAGATAGCAGCGCGGGAAATGCGCCCGCATGAAGGGCAGGCCGAGCCCCACCACGTCGCGGAACAGCTCGTCGACGAAGCTGTCCTCCGAGCGGCGCAGCGTCGGCAGGTCGAGCCGGGCCTGCTCGACGAAGCTGCGGGGGTAGACGAGGCCGGAATGCGGCGAATTGAACAGAATCGGGGCACGCGCGGCGGCCGGCTCGACCAGTTCGTAGGAGGGATCCACCGTTTCCGCCACGACGGGAGTCATGATGCCCGCGATCGTCCTTGTCCGGCGCTCCGGGTGCGCCGGGGCTCGCTGGTGGGTTGAGGCGGCGCTGCCGCGGCCCGCGCCCAGGGTGCTGATATCATGGGCGTCGCGGGCACGGAATGTCGATGGCAAAAGCGCCGCGGCGGCCCCGAGTTAAGTCGACCGCAGCGGCAGGGTTCGGTAACCTTCTCGTGTTACGACCAGCCGAAGTCATGGTCGCGCCCCCCGTTCCGCGACCGCTCGGGAGTGCTCTCATGGGGATGATGAAGATCCTGCTGGCCGAGGATGACGGCGACATGCGCCGCTTCCTGGTCAAGGCCCTGAACAATGCGGGCTATGAGGTGGTGGCGTTCGACAATGGCCGCTCCGCCTATGACCGCATGCGCGAGGAGCCGTTCGACCTGCTGCTGACCGACATCGTGATGCCGGAGATGGACGGCATCGAGCTGGCCCGCCGCGCCACCGACCTCGATCCCGACATCAAGGTCATGTTCATCACCGGTTTCGCCGCGGTGGCGCTGAACGCCGCCGCGCAGGCGCCGAAGGATTCCAAGGTGCTCTCCAAGCCGTTCCACCTGCGCGACCTCGTCACCGAGGTCAGCAAGATGCTCGCGGCCTGAGGGGGCGCGGCGGCCTTTCCCGCCCTGTCGTCCACAGGCGGCGGGCGGAACCGACGAGGCGCCTTGCAACGGCGCGGGGTGTTCGCTATAGGGTGCCCCGCTCACGGCGAACGGAATGGGCGCGTAGCTCAGCGGGAGAGCACTACGTTGACATCGTAGGGGTCACAGGTTCAATCCCTGTCGCGCCCACCATTCCGAAGCCGGCGGCTCAGCCGCCGCCGTGCCCGCGGCAGATGCCGCGATGCACGCCTTCCCTTGATAGCCTGCCTGTCATTCGCCGATGGCCACCCTGTCGGCCATGGCGGCACCGCGCAGGCCCAGGGGCCGCGGCCGCCCGATGGTGGTGTCGCGCGCGGTCTGGTGTTCCAGCTCCGCATTCAGCTCGGCGCCGAGCAGCACCACCGTCACCGACAGCCAGATCCAGGTCATGAAGCCGATCACCGCGCCGAGCGAGCCGTAGGTCTCGTTGTAGCTGCCGAATCGGCCGACATACCAGGAGAAGCCGGCGGACACCGCGAGCCACAGCACCGCCGCGGCAAGGCTGCCCCCGCTCACCCAGCTCCAGCGCGCCGGTGCCCGGCAGGGGCCGAATCGGTAGAGCAGCGCGATCAGCCCGGTGATGAGCAGCGCCAGCGCCGGCCAGCGCAGCAGCGCGATCATGCCCTCGGTGCCGCTGTCGAGATGCAGGAATTCCAGCGCCACCGGCAGCGCCACCACCGCCGCCAGCGCGACGACGCCGATGACGATGCCGCCCAGCGTCAGCACGAGGCTGGTGGCGGTGAGGCCGAGGAAGGAGCGGGTCTCCTCCTCCTCATAGGCGATGTTCAGCGCCTCGATCAGCGCCTTGGTGCCGGCATTGGCGCTCCACAGCGCGGTCGCGAGGCCGATGCCGAAGCCGAGGCCGAGGGTCTGCCGCTCCTGCGCCAGCACCCGCCCGGTCTGCTCGCGCAGCACCTCGATCATGCCGTCGGGCAGCACCCACACCGCGGCGTCGATCTGCCGTTCCACCTGCGAGGGATCGAAGAACAGGCCGTAGAGCGCGATGAAAGCGGCGATGGCGGGAAACACCGCCAGCAGGGTGTAGAAGGCGACGCCCGCCGCGAGGCTCAGCACCCGGTCCTCGCTGAATTCCCGCGCCACCCGCCGCAGCGTCGCCCACCAGCCACGGGCGGGAATATCCGCCGGGCTGGCGGCGGCGAGGCCGGGATGGCCGGCCGGCGACCGGCCCCGGAAGGCGCGCGGCGCGGGCATGGCGCGGCGACGGCCGGGCGCGGTGCCCGTGTCGCCGGGGCCGAACAAGCTCTCGCCCTCGGCTCCGACCTCCATGGCCGCGCCGTGCCGGGCCCGCCACCCCGCCAGCAGCGTGAGCGCCGTGCCGATCGCCGCGAGATCGAGGAAAGCGGTGAGCCCGCCCCGCCGTCCCTGATGCCGTCCCTGTGTCATCCACGCCTCCGTCTTGTGCGAGGCACAACGGCGCGGGGGCGGGCCGGGTTCATTCCATGCCGGGCGCGCGGCGCGCCGGTTCACGCTGGGCGCGCGGAGCCTGTTGCCGGCAGCGGCGCGTTCAGCCGCCGGCGCGGCCTTCCAGCCCGGCCTGGGCGGCGGCGTCGGAGCCGGGCACCCGCATCTCGAACACGCTGTCGATCACGGCGTAGTCGAAATAGCCCATGCGGGCGATGGGGCGGATCGATTCGATGTCGAGCCGGCCGTCGGGCCGCACCACCCGGTCGTCGATGTGGATCATCTCGACCCGCGCGAACACCACGTCGACGCTGCCCACCGGCGAGTTGCCGGGCAGGTGATGGGTGCTGAGATAGCGGCACTCGAACGTCACCGGGCTTTCCCCCACCATCGGGATCGGCGCGTTCCCGGCATAGACCTTGGTCACCGCCAGCCGGTCGAACTCGCTTTCCTCCGGCGGCAGCGCCATGGCGCTGATGTTCACCGCCTCGCGGAGCGCGTAGGTCGCCATGTTCCAGACGAACCAGCCGGTCTCCTCGGCATTCACCACCGTGTCCTTGCGGCGCCCGTCGGGGTAGCGGTTGGCGGCGAACATCACCATGGGCGGGTCGAAGGTGAGGTTCTGCCACTGACTGTAGGGCGCGATGTTCTCGATGCCCGCCGTCGAGACGCTGGACAGCCAGCCGATCGGCCGGGGCACGGTGCAGCTCTTGAAGGGCGAGAAGGGCAGCGGGCAGGGCTCGTGGCTGGGGGCGTATTTCATGGCCGGCTCCTGATGGATATTCCGACATACAACCGATATATCGGCGGTATGGCAACCGGCTTTTGCGTTCCGCGCCCGCCGCGCTATGAGCGGGGCGGGCAGAGCGTGGGGTGGAGACGCGGATGATCAGCCAGGCCGAGCAGGCGGTGGCGGCGCTTCAGGCGCTGATCGAGACCGGCGAGCTGAAGCCCGGCACGCTGGTGTCGGAGCGCACGCTGATGGAGCTTTCCGGCCTCGGCCGCACCCCGGTGCGCGAGGCCATCCAGCGGCTGGCGCTCGGCCACATGCTGCGCATTCACCCGAGCCGCGGCATCGAGGTGGCGCCGATGTCGGTGGAAGACCAGCTCGGCGCGCTGGAGGTGCGGCGGGCGACCGAGGCGCTGGCGGTGACGCTGGCCTGCGAGCGGGCGAGCCCGGCGGACCTCGCCGACATCGCCGCGCTCGCCGCCGCGCTGGAGGGCGAGTTCGCCCTGCCGGCCTATGTCGAGACGGTGCGGCAGACCCACCGCCTCATCATCCGGGCCGCGCGCAACCCCTATCTCGAAGCGCTGATGACGCCGCTGCAGGCGCTGTCGCGCCGCTTCTGGGTCATGCATCTGCGCGAGGCGGCGGAAGGCGGGGCGCGGGAGATCGCCGCCGGCAAGGCTCTGCACCGGCGCATCCTCGCCGCGATCGCCGCGCGCGATGCCGCCGCCGCCACCGCCGCCTCGTTCGAGCTGAACGACTATCTCGTCGCCTTCGCGGTGGAGGTTGTGGCGGGCCGGGCCCGGCGCGGGCGGGGCTGAGGCTGCGGCATCCTAGCCGTTGGTGCAGCCGGAATCCGCCGGCAGCGGCTCGGGCGTGCCCCAGTCGTTCGAGGGCAGGTTGGAATAGGGCCAGGCGAAATACTGCCGCACCACGCGGAAGGAGCTCGGCACCGTGTCGGTGTCGTTGGCGTAGTCGAGAATCCAGAAGAAGTTGAAATTGCCGTCCGGCCAGGTCTTCGGCACACCGCCCGGCACGTTCGGGATGCGGTCGAGGTTCAGGAGCTGGCGCAGCGTCACCTGTTCGCCGGGGAACTGCTTTTCCAGCGCTTCGGAGGCGATGTGGAAATGCTCCCACACCAGCACCACGGTCTTGCCGTGCCAGATGGGGTTGGTGAGCAGGTCGCGCGCCACCTTGCGGTTCTGCACGTTGATCTTGGAGTTGAAATAGCGGTTGTTGCGGATCGGCTCCAGCATCAGGCGGTTGGTCTTTATCGGCATGTCCCACGCCGCCACGATGGGCTGGGCGGTTTCCAGCGTGTGCAGGGTGATCGCCATGAAGGCGGCGGGCGGGTCCTTGCGGATCAGGCTCATCGGGCTGGTGGGGCTGAGATACTGCGCCGCCAGCGCGTTCGCCCGCTCCTTGCCGATGTCGCACAGCCCGAATCGCGTCGCCTTCTCGCCGTGGCGCACGATGACGATGCGCCTGGGCGCGGCGAAGGCCGCGCTCACGGAGCCGGCGGCGAGGGCAAGGCCGAGCGCGAGCGCCGCGGCACGGGCGAGGCCGGAGAGCGGGGCGCGGGCGGAGCGGGCGGGGCGGGACAGGCGGAACACGGGGCACCTCGATGACGGCAGGGCGGGCGTCGGCGCCCGCGCCGCACAGGCTCCTCCACCTCGCCGCCGCCGGCAAGGGGAGCGCATCGGGGGGGTCATCGGGGAGGGCAAGGCGGCCCGACGGCAGCGCCCGGGCCGGGCGGACGCGCGCGCGCCGCCGGCCCTGCGGCAGGGCGGACGGATTGATTGGCCGCGCCGACGCACGATATCACTGGCTGACATCCTTTCTGGAGTGACCATGTTGCGCAGCCTCGACCGTCTTCCGCTCCCGCTCCGTTCCGCGGCGTCCGCCGGGGCGGCCTCCGCCGCGCCGGCCCCGGCCGCGCTCGGCGCCCTGCCGCAGTGGGACCTCTCCGACCTCTATCCCGGCCTCGATTCGCCCGAGCTTGCCGCCGACCTCGCCCGCGCCGGGGCCGAATGCGCCGCGTTCGAGGCCGACACCAAGGGCCGGCTCGGCGAGGTGGTCGCCGCCCCCGGCGCCGGCGCCGCCATGGCCGCCATCCTGAAGCGCTACGAAGGTCTCGAGGACCTGCTGGGCCGGCTCTATTCCTATGCCGGCCTCGTCTATGCCGGCGACACCACCGATCCGGTCCGCGCCAAGTTCTATGGCGATCTCCAGGAAAAGCTGACCGACGCCTCCACCCACCTGCTGTTCTTCACGCTCGAGCTGAACCGGCTGGACGACGCCCTCATCGACGCCGCGCTGGAAGACCCCGCCTTCGGCCGCTACCGGCCGTGGATGGAGGATGTGCGGCGCGAGAAGCCCTATCAGCTCGACGACAAGATCGAGCAGCTTTTCCACGAGAAGGGCATCACCGGGCGCGGCGCCTGGAACCGGCTGTTCGACGAGACCATTGCCGGGCTGCGCTTCGACGTCGCCGGCCAGTCGCTGCCGCTGGAGCAGACGCTGAACTTCCTCGCCGAGCCGGAGGAGGAGAAGCGCCGCACCGCCGCCGAGGCGCTGGCCAAGGTGTTCGGCGAGAATCTGCGCCTCTTCACCCTCGTCACCAACACGCTGGCCAAGGACAAGGAAATCTCCGACCGCTGGCGCGGCTTCGAGGACATCGCCGATTCCCGCCACCTGGCGAACCGGGTCGAGCGCGAGGTGGTGGACGCGCTGGTTTCCGCCGTGCACGCCTCCTATCCCCGCCTCGCCCACCGCTACTACAAGCTGAAGGCCAAGTGGTTCGGCAAGGACCGGCTGGAATACTGGGACCGCAACGCCCCGCTGCCGAAGGTCGAGACCCGCACCATCGGCTGGGACGAGGCGCGCGACACCGTGCTGGGGGCCTATTCCAGCTTCTCCCCGCGCATGGCCGACATCGCCCGGACCTTCTTCGACAGGAGCTGGATCGACGCCGGCGTGCGCCCCGGCAAGGCGCCGGGCGCCTTCGCCCACCCCACCGTGCCGTCCGCCCACCCCTATGTGCTGCTGAACTACATGGGCAAGCCGCGCGACGTGATGACGCTCGCCCACGAACTCGGCCATGGCGTTCACCAGGTGCTCGCCGCGCCCAATGGCGCGCTGATGGCGCCCACCCCGCTGACGCTGGCCGAGACCGCCTCGGTGTTCGGCGAGATGCTGACCTTCCGCAGCCTGCTCGCCGCCGCGCCGGACAAGGCGGCGCGCAAGGCGATGCTGGCCTCCAAGGTGGAGGACATGATCAACACCGTGGTGCGGCAGATCGCGTTCTACACCTTTGAACGCCGCATCCACACCGAGCGCCGGCAGGGCGAGCTCACCTCCGAGCGGATCTGCGCGATCTGGAAGGAGGTGCAGGGCGAGAGCCTCGGCGAGGGCATCCATCTCGGCCCGGGTTATGAGAATTACTGGGTCTATATCGGCCACTTCATCCATTCGCCGTTCTATGTCTATGCCTATGCCTTCGGCGACTGCCTGGTGAACTCGCTCTACGCGGTCTACGAGAACGCCAATGAGGGTTTTGCCGAGCGTTACCTCGCCATGCTGGCGGCGGGCGGCACCCGGCACCATTCGGAGCTGCTCGCCCCGTTCGGCCTCGACGCCCGCGACCCCACCTTCTGGCAGACCGGCCTCAACCTCATCGAGCGGATGATCGGCGAGCTGGAGGCGATGGAGGACTGAGCCGCCGCCCCGGCGGCGCCCGCCGTCGCGGGCGATCGAGGCGGCGGCCGCGTGCCGCCGCGCGGGGCTGAAATCTCCGGTTGAACCGTCCTGCCCCTGCGGTATCGTCCTGAGGGGGGGATCGGGGCGATGGCACAGGACGACGGGGAAGCCCCGTCCGCCGGGGCGGCGGGCGGGGGTAGGCCGGGTGGCGGTGCGCCGCCGGCGAAGACCGGGACACCGGATGCGGAAGGGCGGGCCGCCACGCCGATCGCGGTGGTCGAGATCGACGCCGTCATCGCCGCCGAGACGGAGTCGATCCGGCGGCGGCGCCACCATGTCGCCGAGCGGATGCGGCGCTCGAAGCTGATCGGGGACGAGGAGCGCGCCCGCGCCGCCTGCGGCGCCGTCCCGCTTTCAGAGGAACTCGGCCCGGTGCTGGGCCTCGCCCAGTCGGGCGGGGGCATCCGCTCCGCCGCCTTCTGCCTCGGCGCGCTTCAGGCGATGGATGCCGTGGTGCAGGCCGGCGACACGCCGCCGCCGGGCCATGGCGTGCGCCCGGCGGCGGACGAGACGCCCTCGGTGCTCGACCGGTTCGACTATCTCTCCACCGTGTCGGGCGGCGGCTATATCGGGGCGTCGCTGGTCGCGGCGCTCAGCCTCAATGGCGGTCATTTCCCGTTCCGCAGCGTGCTCGACCAGGAGGAGACGCCCGCGGTCCAGCACCTGCGCGACCATTCCAACTACCTCTTCCCGCAGAAGGTCGACATCTACCGCGGCGTCGCGGTGTATCTGCGCGGGCTGGCGGTCACCAGCGCGCTGGCGGGGTGTGCGCTGGCCCTGCTGGCGCTGGTGCTGGTGTTCTACCGCGACGCTCTCGCCCCGTTGTGGAGGGTTGGCCTGCCGAGGGCGGGCACCGTGCTGCTGTGGGTCTCGCTGGCCGCCCTTCTGGTCTGGGGCCTGATGCGCTCCTTCACCCGGTACATCGACCGCGCGGAGATGCCGGTCGAGCGTTCCGGCCGGTTCTTCTACTGGGCGCTGGCGGTGGGCTTCGCCGTGTGGCTGGACGCCAGCAACCGGCTGCTCGACGCGCTGGTCGTGCTGAAGAGCGCGCAGTGGAGCCTCGGCCCGGCCATCGCCGCGCTGGCGCCGCTGTCGGCGCTGGTGGCCTTTGTGGGGCCGCGCCTCGCCGCCGCCCTCGGCAGGATGCGCACCGACCCCAGCCGGAGCGCGGCGCTGCTGCGGGCGGGCGGCCACCTCGCGCTGTGGGCCGGCGCCGCGGTGCTGCCGCTGCTGCTGTGGGTGGGGGTGCTGTTCCTCGCCCTGCAGGTGGTGCCCACCCTGCCGCTCAAGGCACCGGCGGCCTGCTTCACCGCCACCGGTGTCATCGACGTCGCCGCCGCGGCCTGCCATCCCGTGAGTCCGCCGGCCTGGCATTGGCTGTGGCTCGGCGTGCCCGCCGCCCTCGGTGTCGTCTGGCTGGCCTTTGAATGGTTCGCCGGCGCGCGCTGGCGGCTCGGCGCCAGCTCGCTGCACCGGCTCTACCGCGACTGCCTGAGCCGCGCCTTCCTGTTCTGCCCGCCGCCGGTGGACGCGCCGCCGGGCGCGCGCGTGACCGCGGCGGACACCTTCCGGCTGCGGGCGGGCGAGGATGGCGCCAGCGGCATCGACCCGGCGCGGGCGCCGTATCTCCTGATGAACACCGCGATCAACCTGCAGAACTCGCGCTTCGCCAACACCCGCGGGCGCAATGCGGATTTCTTCCTGTTCAGCCACGATCACGTCGGCAGCCGCGCCACCGGCTATGCCCGCACCCAGGACCTGCTGGCCTACCAGCCCGGCGTCGATGTCGGCACGGTGGTCGCGGCGTCCGGGGCGGCCGTCTCCTCCAACATGGGCTCGAACAGCCTCGCCCCGCTGACGCCGACGCTGGCGCTGACGAATGTCCGGCTCGGCTACTGGCTGGCCAATCCGCGCTGCCTCGCCGGGCTGCCGGCGAACGGCTCCGGCCACCTGCCGCGGTTCCGGCTGGCCTTCCTGCGCGAGATGTTCGGCCTTCTCAACGAGAACCAGCCGCAGGTTTACATCTCCGATGGCGGCCATATCGACAATCTCGGCCTCATCGAGCTGCTGCGGCGGCGCTGCCGGCTCATTCTGGTGCTCGATGCCGAGGCGGACGCCACCTTCGACTTCACCTCCTTCATGATCCTGCAGCGCCACGCCCGCATCGATATGGGCGTGCGCATCGACCTGCCGTGGGAGGCGATCCGCGCGGAGGCGCTGAAGGCGGATGGCCGCAAGCCCGGCGCGGTGGGCCCGCATGTCGCGGTCGGCCGCATCACCTATGCCCCTCCGGCCGGTCCAGGGCCGTGCCCGGAGGGCATCCTCGTCTACGTCAAATCCTCCCTGACCGACGACGAGAGCGACATGATCCGCAGCTACAGGCGGCGCTTCCCGGGCTTTCCCCATGAGACGACGCTGGACCAGCTCTTCAGCGAGGAGCAGTTCGAGGTTTACCGCGCGCTCGGCTTCCACATCCTCAAGGGGTTGTTCTCCGGCGCCGACCGGGTCGCCGTCGCCGCCCGGGAGCCGGGCGCCTATGTGCCCGACGTGGCGCAACTGGTGGAGGCGGGCCTTGAGGCCGACCACCCCCTGCTGAACCAGGTGCGGGAGCTGCTCCGGCTGCCCCCGCGCCCCGCCGCCGGGCCGCAAGGGGCGCCGCCTGCGGGCGGGGCGGCCGGGGTGGCGGCTCCGCCGGCCATGGGCGTGTGAGCGAATTTTAGGCTTGCACTTTCCGCCGGCGCGGGCGGACAAGGGGGCATCCGCCGGCGCGCGCCGGCGGGTTCGTGGACTGCCGGAAAAGCCCGCCGGGAAAGAGCCTGCCATGTCGATCGACCCTTCCACCGCGACGCCGACCCGCGATGCCGCGGGCCTTGCCGGCGCCGAGCCGCCCGCGCTGCGGCACACCCCCTATGACGGCTCGCGCAAGCCCTTCTCCATCGCGCTCGCCCCGCTCGATCTCGCCCACTGGATCGAGACCGACACCCGCCTCGTGCCGACGCTGGCGGAGCGCGAGCGCCTGCTGGCGGAAAAGCGCGAGGTGGTGTTCCGCGAGGAGCCCGGCTCCCGCCCGGCGCAGGCCGAAACCCTCGCCCGCCTCGTCGCGCATCTGCTCGAGAGTCAGCCCGAAGTCTATCGCCGCGAGGACGACGCCATCCGCCTCGTGCCGGCGGACCGGCTGGTCCGGCTCGACAGCGGCGAGCCGCCGCTCATCACCGCCGGCCGGCTGGTGTCGGACGATCTCGTCATCATGAGCCCGGGCGAGGGCGGCTACCGCCTTACCGCCGCGGTGCTGTGCTTCCCCTCGGCGTGGTCGCTGGCCGACAAGTTCGGCAAGTCGCTGGACGGCATCCACGCCGCCGTGCCCGGCTATCCCGACAAGATGGCGCGGGTGATGAACCGCATCTTCGAGAACCTGAAGGTGGAGCAGCCGGTCTGGCGGGTGAACTGGTCGATCTATCCCGACGACGAGCTGCACCACCCCGAATCGAAGGAACGCCCGCGCGACTGGTTCGGCGAGGACGGCGACCTCGCCACCGCCGCCTTCGTGCGGGTGGAGCGGCAGACGCTGCGCCGGCTGCCGGAGAGCGGCGACATCCTCTTCACCATCCGGGTGCATGTCGATCCCTTCACCGCCTTCCGCCGCCATCCCGAGGGCGCGGCGCTGGCGGCGGGGCTGCGCGAGCAGATTCTTGGCCTCGACCCCGGCCAGCTTGCCTACAAGGCGCTGACCGACCATCGCGATGCCGTCGCCGGCGCGCTGGCCCGCCTCGCCGGGTTGGCCTGACCGCCGCTCGCCGTCCCGGGCAATCGCTGCTGCCCGATACCTCCCCGGCGCCGGCACGCCGTGCCACAGTTCGCGCGGCGGCATCGGGGGAGGCGGCGGCGTGGTGTTCTGGGTTCCCATCCTGTCCTGGCTGGCGGCGCTCGCCGCGGCCGGCATCGCGCTCTGGCGCGGCCCGCGCCCGCCCGGCATGGGCCGCATCGTCGAGGCTCTGCTGCGCAGCATCCTCGTCTTTCCGGTGGGGCTGATGGGGCTGTGGGGCTTCCTGGGCCATGTCTTCTTCGCCGATCAGGCGGCGGCCTCCATCGGCTGGGCGCCGAGCCCGTTCCAGTTCGAGGTCGGCATGGCCAATCTCGGCATCGGCCTTGCCGGACTGATCGGCGCCTTCTTCGGCTCGCCCGGCTTCCGCGCGGCGGTGGCGGTGGTGATGGCCGGCTTCCTCGGCGGGGCCGGGGTCGGCCATATCGTGCAGATCGTGCAGACCGGTAATGTCGCCGCCGGCAATGCCGGGCCGATCCTCTATACCGACTTCCTCGGCCCGCTCGCGCTTTTCGCCCTGCTGCTGCTCCAGCGAGTGAGCCGGCGCCCCCCGCCGGCCGTATGAGCCGCATCTGCCGCCGATTTCGCCGCCTTCACGCAGCCGTGGCTTGAAAGCGGCGGCCTTGGGGCACAGCTCAGGGGGGCAGCAGGAGCCCGCCGTGAGCCATTCCGACGACACCACCCCGCCCTCCGACATCCCCGCGTCCGGGATCCCCGTGTCCGAGATCCCCGCCGCCGCCGGCGCCGACCGGGAGGGCAACCGGCTGGCCGCCCGCGCCGCCCGCTATGCCCGGGTCGGCACCCGCGTCGGCGGGGTGGCCGCCCGCATCGCCGGCAGCCGCCTGCTCGGGCTGGAGGCCGGCGGCGGCAATGCCGCCGCGCTTGCCGCCGCGCTGGGCGGTCTCAAGGGGCCGATCATGAAGGTCGCCCAGCTCATGTCGACCATTCCCGAGGCGCTGCCGCCGGAATACGCCGCCGAGCTCGCCAAGCTGCAGAGCGAGGCGCCGCCCATGGGCTGGCCCTTCGTCAAGCGGCGGATGATGGCGGAGCTGGGGCCGGACTGGCGCGCCCGCTTCGGCGCGTTCGAGCCGGCCCCGGCGGCGGCGGCCTCGCTCGGCCAGGTGCACCGCGCCACCGCGCTCGACGGCGCCCCGCTGGCCTGCAAGCTGCAATATCCCGACATGCAGTCGGCGGTGGAGGCGGACCTGCGCCAGCTCGACCTGGTCTTCGCCCTGCACCGGCGGATGGACCCGGCGATCGACACCCGGGAGATCGCCGGCGAGATCGGCGCCCGCATCCGCGAGGAGCTCGACTACCGCCGCGAGGCCCGCCACGCCGCGCTCTACCGCCTCATGCTCGCCGGCGAGGACGGGGTGCGGGTGCCACAGGTCTGGCCGGAACTCTCCACCGGCCGGCTGCTGACGCTGGACTGGCTGGAGGGCCGTCGGCTGCTCGCCTTCCGCGACGCCCCGCTGGAGATCCGCAACCGCATCGCCCGCGCCATGTTCGCGGCGTGGTGGCTGCCCTTCGCCCGCCACGGCGTCATCCATGGCGATCCCCATCTCGGCAACTACACCGTGTTCGAGCGGCCGGGCGAGGGCGGCGCGGAGGCCGGCGGCATCAACCTGCTGGACTATGGCTGCATCCGCATCTTCCCGCCGAGCTTCGTCGGCGGGGTGGTGGACCTCTATCGCGGCCTTCAGGCCGGCGACGAGGCCCGCATCGTCCATGCCTACGAGACCTGGGGCTTCTGCGGCCTGCGGCGCGAGGTCATCGAGGTGCTCAACATCTGGGCCGGCTTCATCTACGGCCCGCTGCTGGACGACCGCGTCCGCACCATCGCCGACGGCGTGGCGCCGGGCGACTATGGCCGGCGCGAGGCCTTCCGGGTGCATTCGGCGCTGAAGCGGCTCGGCCCGCTCACCATCCCGCGGGAATTCGTGTTCATGGACCGCGCCGCCATCGGCCTCGGCGGGGTGTTCCTGCATCTGCGGGCGGAGCTGAACTTCCATGCCCTGTTCGAGGGCGCCACCGCCGGCTTCTCGGTGGCGGAGGTGACGGCGCGGCAAGGCGCCGCGCTGCGCGAGGTCGGACTCCTCTGAGCCCGCGGCCCTTCGGCGTTGCCGGGTGGGGCGTCTTCCGCTAAAGCGGAAGACTGCCTTCATCATCCTAAGGAGGGGGTCTCATGGCCAGCCACGCGCCCGAATACGCCACCGCCACCGGCAATGACTATGCCGAGCACGAGGGTACCTACAAGTTCTTCGTCAAGATGACGCTGGTCAGCACGCTGGCGCTGGCCAGCCTGATGATCGCGCTGGCGATCGGCGCGGTGAATGGTCACTGGGGTCTGTTCACGCTCGGCGTGCTGGCCATGCTCGTCACCACGGCCATCGGCCTCGTCTCCGAGAATGGCCGCCCGGCGCTGTCCGGCGGTCTGCTGGCCGTGCTGCTCCTCCTCCTCATCGTCACCTCCTGAGCCCCGTCATGCGGATTGGTGTGTTTGGGGAGGTATCGGGTGTTGAGCCTCGTGTTGGGGCGACGCCGGATACGGTGAAGCGGCTTTTGGGGCTTGGGGCTTCGGTCGCGGTGGCGTCGGGCGCGGGGCTTCGGTCCGGGATCACGGACG
>NZ_JAHBGE010000008.1 GCF_018390635.1 Ancylobacter lacus
GGAACGGTGGCCGGATAATGATTGGAATAGGTGGCCGGTTACGTCGGAATCCGCAGGGTCGCTGCGGCTGGAGCCGCCGATGCGGAACACCGCGGTGTCGCCGAGCGAGAGCGACAGGACCGGCGCGCCGAATTCCAGCTCGTCACGGTCCTGGTGCAGCCCCATGCGGGCTCCTTCGCCATACCAGTTGATGAGACAGGCTTCGGGCGGTGGCGAGGCGGGCGCGAGGCGGCGCCAGCTGTCGAGCAGAACCTCGGGCATGGCCGGCCAGCGCCGCCCGGTCTCGGGATGGTGCGGCTGGTAGCGATAGCCTGTCACATCCGACACCCAGCCCAGCGGACCGCAATTCGACATCCGCACCGAGAAGGGCTTGCCGGTGCGCGGCATGCGCGGCGTGAAGAGCGGCGCCTCGGCGAGAACGCCGCGCAATTCGGCGACGAGCGCCTCCTGCGCCTCGCGATCCAGCCAGCCCGGCCACCACAGGCAGTCCGGCGCGATGGCGACCGGAGCGGGGCCGGCGGCGCCGCTCACAGCTTGCGCAGCGCGACCGCCTCGACCTGGTGGTCGCCGCCCTTGCGCAGGATGAGGTCGGCGCGCTGCCGGGTGGGCAGGATGTTCTCGCGCAGGTTCACCAGATTGATCGTCCGCCAGATCGAGCGGGCAATGCTGTCCGCCTCCTCGGCGGAAATGCCGGCGTAGCGGTGGAAATAGGCCGCCGGGTCGCGGAAGGCCGTCTCCCGCAGCCGCATGAAGCGCTCGACATACCAGCGCTCCAGGATGCTCTCGTCGGCGTCGATATAGACCTTGAAATCGAAGAAGTCGGATACGAAGGGAATGCCCTTGCCGTCCTTCGGAGGACGACTGGTCTGCAGCACGTTGAGCCCTTCGACGATCAGTATATCGGGCTGATCGACCTCCACGGTCTCGTTCGGCATGACGTCATAGTCGAAATGCGAATAGACCGGCGCCCGCGCCGGGCGCTTGCCCGCCTTTACGTCGGTGAGGAAGTGGAGCAGCGCCGGTAGGTCGTAGCTCTCGGGAAAGCCCTTACGCTGCATCAGCTCCTCGCGCTGGAGCACGGCGTTGGGCAGCAGGAAGCCGTCCGTCGTCACCAGCGCCACCTTCGGGGTGTTCGCCCAGCGCGCGAGCAGCGCCTGAAGCACGCGGGCGGTGGTCGACTTGCCGACCGCCACGGAGCCCGCCACGCCGATGATGTAGGGCTTCTTGCCGCCTTCCTCCGGGCCGAGGAATTTCTGCATCGATCGGAACAGCTTCTGCGTCGCTCCGACATACATGGAGAGCAGGCGCGACAGCGGCAGATAGATCTGCTCGATCTCCGCCGCCGAAAGCCGGTCGTTCAGCCCCTGCAGCCGGGCGATCTCCTCGGCCTTCAGCGGCTGGGGCGTGTCGTCACGCAACGTCGCCCATTCCGCCCGGGTGAAATGGCGAAAGGGCGAGAGAGCCCCATTGTCGACCCGTGCTTCCATCGGCGTATTCCTCGACCCCGTCTCGCCCAGGCATTTCTCGCCAAGCGTTGGTCGACCGTATACCACGACGGCCCCGCCCGAATCACGCCGAAAAGTCGGCTAAACGCCTTTGCGTCCGGCCTTCTCTTCGAGACCGGACTGCGCGGTGCGCCGCCCGAGCTCGGCATACACCGCGTCCAGCGGAATATCGCGGACATGGAGCAGCACGGCGAGATGGTAGAGGAGATCGGCGGCCTCGGAAACCACGGCTTTCGAATCACCCGCCACCGCTGCGAGCGCCGTCTCGATCGCCTCTTCGCCAAGCTTCTGGGCGCATTTCGCCACCCCTTTGCCGAGCAGGGCGCGGGTGTAAGAGGGCTTGTCGCCCGCCTCGCCGCCACGGGCGCGCTGGTCGACAAGGGCGACGAGCTCCTCGAGGCTGAGCCGGGCCGGCGCGGGATCGACAGTCATGGCCGGGCTCCGGGTGTCGCGCGCACCGGCAGGCCGGCGGCGGCAAGGCGCTGCTTGGCGGCGCCGATGGTGAAGGTTCCGAAATGGAAGATCGAGGCCGCCAGCACCGCGGACGCGCCACCCTCGCGGATGCCGTCCACCAGATGGTCGAGCGTCCCGACCCCGCCCGAGGCGATGACCGGCACCGGCACCGCGTCGGAGATCGCCCGCGTGAGGGCGAGATCGAAGCCGCGCCCGGTGCCGTCGCGGTCCATGGAGGTCAGGAGAAGCTCGCCCGCCCCCAGCGCCACCACCTCGCGGGCATAGTCGACGGCGTCGATGCCGGTGCGGTTGCGCCCGCCATGGGTGAAGATTTCCCAGCGCGGCGGCTCGCCCTCGGCAGAGACCTGCTTGGCGTCGATGGCGACGACGATGCACTGTTCGCCGAACTTTTCCGCCGCCTCCCGCACGAATTCACGCCGCGACACCGCCGCGGTGTTGATCGACACCTTGTCGGCCCCGGCATTGAGCAGCGCGCGGATGTCCTCGACCTTGCGCACGCCGCCGCCGACGGTGAGCGGCATGAAGCACTGCTCGGCGGTGCGGCTGACGACGTCGATCAGCGTGCCGCGCGCCTCGTGGCTGGCGGTGATGTCGAGGAAGCACAGCTCGTCGGCGCCCGCCGCGTCATAGGCGCGGGCGGCCTCAACGGGATCGCCGGCATCGCGCAGATCGACGAACTGGACGCCCTTGACCACCCGGCCGTCCTTGACGTCAAGGCAGGGAATGACGCGCACCTTCAGCATCGACGCCTCGCTCACAACGGCAGCCCCGCCAGCACCGACAGCGCCTCACGCGGATCGATGCGCCCATCATAGAGCGCGCGCCCGGTGATGGCGCCCTCCAGCCGCAGCGCCCGCGGCTCGGTCAGCGCCCGGACGTCGTCGAGCGAGGCAAGCCCGCCCGACGCGATGACGGGGATCGACACCGCCTCGGCCAACGCGATGGTCGCGTCGAGATTGAGGCCCTTCAGCAGCCCGTCGCGGGCGATGTCGGTGTAGATGATCGCGGCGACCCCGGCATCCTCGAAGCGGCGGGCAAGCTCCAGCGCCGAGAGCTCGGAGGTCTCCGCCCAGCCCTCCACGGCGACCCAGCCGTCCTTGGCGTCGAGGCCGACCGCGACACGCCCGGGAAAGCGGCGGGCGGCCTCCCGCACGAAGCCGGGATCGCGGACCGCCGCCGTGCCGAGGATCACGCGGGTGACACCCTTGCCCAGCCAGCCCTCGATGGTTGCCATGTCGCGGATGCCACCGCCGAGCTGCACCGGCATCGCCACCGATTCGAGAATGCGGTCGACCGCGAAGGCGTTGACGGGCTTGCCGGCGAAAGCCCCGTCGAGATCGACGATGTGCAGGTAGCGGAAGCCCTGCGCCTCGAACATCGCCGCCTGCTGGGCAGGGTCATGGTTGAAGACGGTCGCCCGGTTCATGTCGCCCTGCTGCAGGCGCACGCACAGGCCGTCCTTGAGGTCGATGGCGGGAAAGAGGATCACGGCGTCCACGCGAGGAAGTTGGCGAGAAGGGCGAGGCCGAGGCGCTGGCTCTTCTCCGGATGAAACTGGGTACCTGCGACATTGCCGCGGGCCACGACGGCGGTGACCGGCTGCCCGTAATCGCTGACGGCGACCACGTCCTCCTCGTTCCGCGCGGCAAGGTGATAGGAATGCACGAAATAGGCGTCGAGCCCGTCCGGCCCGGTGGCGATGCCGGCGAGCAGCGGGTGCTCGCGGCGCAGCGTCAGCGAATTCCAGCCCATATGGGGAATCTTCAGCGCGGGATCGGCGGGCGCCAGCTTCACGACATCGCCGGCGATCCAGCCGAGCCCCCGGGTGACGCCGTGCTCGAGACCGCGCTCGGCCATGAGCTGGAGCCCGACGCAGATGCCGAGGAAGGGACGCTGCTTTTCCCGCACCACCTCGGCCAGCGCCTCGACCATGCCGGGCACGGCGTCGAGCCCGCGGCGGCAGTCGGCATAGGCCCCGACGCCGGGCAGCACCACCCGGTCGGCCTGCCGTACCACGGCGGGATCGTCCGTCACCACCACGCTGGCGCCGCCGCCTCCCTCGCGGGCGGCGCGCTCCAGCGCCTTGCCGGCCGAATGCAGATTACCCGAGCCATAATCGATCAGAACGACGTTCATCGCCGGTCAGCCTCCGGGAACAGCCCGAGCACGGGCACGAGAGCGGCCCGGCCATGGGCCGGCGCGACGAAGGGCGCCGCCGGCCGCGTCCCGGTGGCCGGGACCGGGACGAGCCCGCCTGCCAGCGCGCCTTCGAGGAAGCGCCGCTCGGCGGCCGCAAGCGCGGGCGCGACCACGGCGCCGACCTCCTCATAGCCGAGCCGTTCCAGCTTCAGCCGCCGCAGGTCCGCCAGCAGCAGGCCGGCCAGCAGATTGGGGATGAGGTGCAGCAGCACCGCCGCCATTCCATCCAGGAACATCGGCACCACGACGGCGAGCGCGGCCTCGGCCACGGCATAGCCGAGCAGGCCGAGCCAGAGCCGGTGCCACAGCAGGACGAGCGGCGAGAAGAAGAACGCGCTCCAGGCAAAACCCTCGCGCACAAAGACCACGCGGTCCGACCAGCTTGCCAGAGCCCGCGCCGGCTTCTCATCCTCGGGCTGGAAGACCGTCCAGACCGCCATATGCCTTCCTTTCCGTCCCGAGCCCCCGGCTCAGGCGCCGAGGCTGCCCTTGGTCGAGGGAATCTCGCCCGCCGCGGCGGGGTCGACCGCCACCGCCGCCCGCAGCGCCCGCGCCAGCCCCTTGAAGCAGCTTTCCGCAATGTGGTGGGCGTTGAGCCCGTACAGGGTTTCGACGTGGAGGGTTACGCCGGCATTGATCGCGAAGGCCTGAAAGAACTCCCGCACCAGCTCGGTGTCGAATTCGCCGATCTTGGGCGCCGGGAACTCCACCTTGAAGACAAGGAAGGGGCGGCCGGAAATGTCCAGCGCCACCCGGGTCAGCGTCTCGTCCATCGGCAGGTGCAGGCTGGCATAGCGGGTGATGCCGCGCATGTCGCCCAGCGCCGTCTTCACCGCCTGGCCGAGCACGATGCCGACATCCTCCACCGTATGGTGGAAGTCGATGTGCAGGTCACCTTTCGCTTCGACCTCCAGGTCGATGCGGGCGTGGCGCGCCAGCAGGTCGAGCATATGGTCGAAGAAGCCGACGCCCGTCGCGATCTTCCCCGTGCCGGTACCGTCGAGGTCGAGGGACAGGCTGATCTCGGTTTCTTTGGTGCCGCGGGTGAGGCTGGCCTTGCGCATGCTGAAGCTCCGGAAGTGGCGGCGTCTTAGCAGCTTAGACGTAGCGGCGCCATATCCGCGCTGCGGCGGCCGGAGCGCCTGCCCATGCGGCATTGCGGAATCGAATCCACTCGCCGCTGCAGCCAAAACGTCGTTTAAGTCTTATTCCAAGAAACTAATCCGCATGACACCAAGGGCATGGCGATGGAATCCACGCCACGGCAGGCACTGAGGCACACCGAACTCACGGACGCGCCGCGCGGGCCGGTCTTCGTGCATTCGAGCTTTCGGACCGCCAGCACCTGGGTGTGGAGCAAGTTCCGCGGCGATCCACGCTGCCTCGCCTATTGCGAAATCTTCCACGAGCAGCTCGCGAGCTGTACCGGCCCGCAGATCGCCGCTCTCCACGATGGCGGCTGGAATTCGCATCACCCGTCGGCAGCACCCTATTTCCTCGAATTCCTGCCGCTGCTGGAGCCGGAGGGGGGCGTGAAGCTCTATGGCCCGGAGATGGCATTCGAGCGGTTCCTGCCCGCGGGCGGGGTGGCCGGCACGCTGAGCAACGCCGAGGTGGCCTATGTGCGTGCCCTCATCGACCATGCCGAAGGCTGCGGGCGCATCCCCATCCTCACCGACACCCGTACGCTGGGCCGGGCAGGCGCGCTGAAGCAGGCCTTCGGCGGCACCAGCGTCGTGATCTACCGCAACATCTTCCACCAATGGGGTTCCTATTCCGCGCAGGCAGCCGGCGGGAACGGCTATTTCCTCGAAACGGTGAACGCCACGCTGCGGGCCTGCCGCCACGACCCCTTCATCCGTCAGGTCGACGACTTCTTCCACGACCGCACCACGAGCGAGGAGGACGAGCGCAGCTTCCTCGCCTTCGCGGCGCTGCACCTCTATCTCTACGCGCTTGCGCTGCCCTCGGCCGACCTGGTGCTGGACGTGAACCGGCTCGCCCGTGACCCGGGCGCGGCCGAGGATGCCCGGCAGCGACTGAAGGACCTGACCGGCCTCCCGCTCGATTTCTCCGACTGCCGCCTTGCCTTCGAAGGCTCGTTGTTCGCCACCCGCTCCCCGGTGGCGTTCCGCGACACCGTGCAGCAATTCGTCAAGCTCATCGGCGCCCATGTCGCGGATATCCGGGTGCTGGCGCAGGTGGAACGCATGCGTGACGAGATGCTGGAGGAGTGGGAGCGCTGCGAATTCTACGCCGCCCGAACCCGCGGGCTGCTGTCCGGACGCGCGGCCCGGCTCGCGGCCGAGCGCGATCGGCGGCAGGCTGACATCGACACCCTTCATGCGGACATCGACATCCTTCACGCCGAGCAGAAGGTGGTGCGGAGCGAAAACGAGGCGCTGCGCCAGAATCTGTGCGAGACCCAGCACGAACTCGGTGCGGCCCGCGACGCGCTGGACGGCGAACGCCGCCGGCGCGCCGGCGTGGAGGCGGAGATGGAGCGGCTGCGTGACCAGGCCGGCGCCCTCGGCCGCCGCAACGCCAAGCTCGAGCGTCGCGGCCTCAACGGGCTGAAGCGGCTCTGGCGGCACTGAGCGCGGGTGCATCGCCGGCTTGCGATCGGCGCTTTCGGGTTTAAGTAAGCTCCGCCCGACGGAGTCCTTCATGAAGCACGCCCCCGAAACGATCTACGGCACCACCATCGTCTCCGTCCGCACCGGCGGCACCGTCGCCATTGGCGGCGATGGCCAGGTGACGCTCGGCAACACCGTGATGAAGGCCAATGCGCGCAAGGTGCGCCGGCTCGGCCGCGGCGACGTGATCGGCGGCTTCGCCGGCGCCACCGCCGACGCCTTCACCCTGTTCGAACGGCTGGAAGCCAAGCTCGAGCAGTATCCCGGCCAGCTCCAGCGCGCGGCGGTGGAACTGGCCAAGGACTGGCGCACCGACCGCTACCTGCGCCGGCTGGAGGCGATGATGATCGTCGCCGATGCCCGCATCACCCTGGTGCTCACCGGCACGGGTGATGTTCTGGAGCCCGAGGGCGGCATCGCGGCCATCGGCTCCGGCGGCGGCTTCGCCCTTGCCGCGGCCCGCGCGCTGGCCGACAGCGGGCAGTCCCCGGAAGCGATCGTCCGCAAGAGCCTCGGCATCGCCGCCGACATCTGCATCTACACCAACGCCAATATCGTGGTGGAGACGATCGAGGGATGATCGGCGAACGCACCGTTTCCGTGGCGGTCGAACGCGGGATCATCACCGCCGGGCAGCTCGACCAGCTCCGGGCGCTGGAATCCGAACTCGGCGCAGCGGCGACCGAGCCCGGCGCGCCGGTGTCGCATGAGGATGAGCGGCTGCGCTTCGTCAGCGGCTTCGGCGACATCTTCGTTACCATCGGCCTTGCCCTGTTCCTGACCGCGGTCGCCTATTTCGCCGAAGACCGCTTCGGCGGCGCCGGCCGGTGGGTGGCTCTTGTCGCGGCGTGCTGGCTGCTGGCGGAATACTTCACCCGGCGGCGCCGCATGGCGCTTCCCAGCCTCGTGCTGCTCGTCGTCTTCGCCGGCTCGGTAATGGCGGCCGCGACGCTGCTGTTCGGGGGGCGGGTGTTCGGGTTGGGGCCGTGGGCGCCGGATCTGGCGGATGGCTCCAGCGCGCTGCCGCTGTTCGGTGCCGGGCTGGTCACGCTTGGCGCCACGTTCCTGCATTACCTGCGCTTCCGCCTGCCGATCACCGTGGCGGCGGGAACGGCGGCGCTGGTCGCCAGCGTGCTCGGTCTTGCCGCCACGCTGGCGCCGGGCCTGCTGGCGACGGCGCTCCAGCCGCTTCTTGTCGCCTGCGGCCTCGGCGTGTTCGCACTCGCCATGTGGTTCGACATGAGCGACCCGCAGCGCCGCACCCGCCGGGCCGACATCGCCTTCTGGCTGCATCTGCTGGCCGCCCCGCTCATCGTCCATCCCCTGTTCGAGGGGCTGGCGGGCGGCGGCCGCGGCGCCATCGCCGCCCTGCCGGTGCTGCTGACCTTCGTTGTCCTGGGTGGGGTGGCGGTGCTGATCGACCGCCGGGCGCTGCTGGTGTCGGGCCTCGCCTATGCCGGCTATGCCTTCGCCGCGCTGGTGCAGGACAGCGGGCTGTACGGCCTCGAGACGCCGCTGACGCTGCTCGTGCTCGGCGCCTTCGTCCTGCTGCTCAGCGCCGCCTGGCACCCGCTGCGCCGCGTCATCCTCTCCCTTCTGCCGGCCGAGCTTGCGCGCCGGCTGCCCCAGCCCTGAGTTGCCGACGTCATGACCAACTTCTCCCCCCGCGAAATCGTCTCGGAGCTTGACCGCTACATCGTCGGCCAGAACAAGGCCAAGCGGGCGGTGGCCATCGCGCTGCGCAACCGCTGGCGCCGCCAGCAGCTCGAGGGCCACCTGCGCGAGGAGGTTCTGCCGAAGAACATCCTGATGATCGGGCCCACCGGGGTCGGCAAGACCGAGATTTCACGCCGCCTCGCCAAGCTGGCGGGAGCTCCCTTTCTCAAGGTCGAGGCGACCAAGTTCACCGAGGTCGGCTATGTCGGCCGTGACGTCGAGCAGATCGTGCGCGACCTCGTCGAGATCGGCATCGGGCTGGTGCGCGAGGCCCGGCGCAAGGATGTCGAGGCCAAGGCCCACCTCGCCGCCGAGGAGCGGGTGCTGACGGCTCTGGTCGGCGCCACCGCCTCGCCCGGTACCCGCGAGGCCTTCCGCCGGAAGCTGCGGGACGGGCTGCTCGACGACAAGGAAGTGGAGGTCGAGGTGACCTCCCCCGGACAGGGCATGCCGATGTTCGAGATTCCCGGCATGCCGGGCGCGCAGATGGGGGCCATCTCGCTCGGCGACATGCTGGGCAAGGCGCTGGGCGGGCGCACCAAGACGCGCCGCGTCACCGTGAAGGAAGCCCACCCGCTCCTCCTCTCGGAGGAAGCCGACAAGCTGATCGACCAGGACGCCATCGTCCAGGAAGCCATTCGCGCGGTGGAGGACAACGGCATCGTCTTCCTCGACGAGATCGACAAGATCGCGGGGCGGGAGGGCCGTTCCGGGGCCGATGTCTCGCGCGAAGGCGTGCAGCGCGACCTGCTGCCGCTGATCGAGGGCACCACGGTCTCGACCAAGCACGGCCCGGTGAAGACCGACCACATCCTCTTCATCGCCTCCGGCGCCTTCCACGTCTCCAAGCCCTCCGACCTGCTGCCGGAGCTGCAGGGCCGGCTGCCCATCCGGGTCGAGCTGGAGGCGCTGAGCCGGGAGGATTTCAAGCGCATCCTGACGGAGACCGAAGCCAGCCTGGTCAAGCAGTCCATCGCGCTGATGGCCACGGAGGGCGTGACCCTCACCATTACCGACGACGCGGTGGAGGCGATTGCCGACGTCGCGGTGGAGGTGAACTCCACCGTCGAGAATATCGGCGCCCGCCGGCTGCAGACGGTGATCGAGCGGGTGCTCGACGAGCTTTCCTTCAGCGCGCCGGACCGGGCCGGCGAGGGCGTGACGGTGGATGGCGCCTATGTCCGCGAGCGGGTCGCCGACCTCGCCCGTAATGCCGATCTCAGCCGCTACATCCTCTAGCGCGCGGCGGAAACGGGGGAAGCGGGCGCCTCAATGCCCGCCGGGCCGGCTGAGGATCTTCAGCCGGCCGAGAAGCTCCGCCACCGCCTCGGGCGGCAGCGTCGCGATTTCACGGGCCAGGAGGTTGGCGAGCTCGGTCGCCTCCGGCGCCAGCCCGGCGGTATCGACCACCACCCGGGGGTCGGACATCTCCGCGAGCACGCGCAGCGATTCCGCTTCGTCCCAGATCACGTTGAAATAGGCCATGATGCGCTGGAGCATCAGCCAGGTCGGCTGGCCGCGCTTGCCATGTTCGAGCGCGGAGAGATAGGCGGCCGAGACCCCGAGCTCTTCGGCCATCTGCTTGAGGGTGACGCCGCGCTCGGCCCTCAGCTCCCGCATGCGGCGGCCGAACGGCGTCATGCCGGGCCCCCGCGAAGCCGGCGGATGCGGACATAGAGCGCGCCTTCCCCGCCATGGCCGCGTGCCGCGGTCTCGAAGCCGACCACCACCGGCCGCATGGCGGGTTCGGCGAGCCAGTGCGGCACCACGCGCCGCAGCACGCCCCGCCCTTCCGTGACGAAGCCCGGCTCCGGTGATCCCTTGCCGGTGATGACCAGCACCACGGAATGGCCCGCGCTCTGGGCGGCGATGAGGAAGGCGTGGAGGCGGTGATGCGCCGCCGCCTGGGTCATGCCGTGCAGGTCGATCCGGGCCTCGACCTCGTGGCTGCCGCGCGACAGCCGGCGGCGCAGCTTCGGCTCCAGCGGCGCCAGCGGCGGGGGCGACGGCCTCGCCGGAGTGGCACGTGCCGGCCGCGCCTCCACCGGAGGCGGCGGCTCCGGGGCGGCAGGCGGCTCCTCGCGGACGGGCTCGGACGCCGGCGCCTCCACCGGCGCCGCCGGCTTCAGCCGCGCAATGTCGCGGGTCACATAGCTCCAGAGCGCGCGTTCCTCGGGGTCCAGCGTGCGCCGGCCACGCCGGCCCCCGCCCGATCGGGCGCTCATGGCGTCCCGCCCGCGCCGGAAGACGCCTCGGCGGGCAGGTGCGCGGGGCGGCGCGGCGGCCGGGGTGGTGGCGGCGCGCGGGTCGGGTCGAGCCGGCGCGGCAGCAGCATGATGAAGCGGCCGCGGTTCTGGATGCGGCCGGCCACCGACCCCGCCTCCGCACCCGCGCCGAGGAAGAGATCGGCACGGGCCGGGCCGACGATGGCCGAGCCGGTGTCCTGGGCGATCATCAGCCGCTGGAAGGTGTTGGACGTACCCGGCCCGTCCAGCGGCAACCGCGCGTCGATGAAAAAGGGCGTGCCGTAGACGTGAAGGCGCCGATCCACGGCGATGGAGCGTCCCGCCGTCAGCGGCAGGCCCTGGGCCCCCACCGCCCCATCGGTGGCCGAAAGCTCGGTCGCGAGGCGAAAGAAGACATAGGACTTGTTCTGCCGCATCAGCTCGCGCCCTTCCGCCGGATGGTCGGCTATGTAGGCGCGGATCGCGTCCATGGAAATCTTCTCGCGCGGCACGATGCCCCGCTCCACCAGAATCCGCCCGACCGGGGTGTAGGTCTGGCCGTTGTGGCCATCGTAATTGAGCCGAAGCACGGTGCCATCGGGAAGCCTCACCCGGGCCGAGCCCTGAATCTGGGTGAAGAACACGTCTGCCGCGCTCCGCACCCAGACGATTTCGAGCCCACGGTCCTTCAGCGCGCCGTCGTCGATCGCGGCGCGGTCGTAATAGGGCACGAGCCGGTCGCCCTCGCGCCGGAACGCCTGGCCCCTGTTGGCGGGCACGCCGGGTGCGGGGGATTCGAGGATGAGGTCCGCCGGCCGGCGGTAAATCGGAGTGGTGAATTCCGCCGTAGGGGTGAGCGAGCCTTCCAGCTCCGGTTCGTAATAGCCGGTGAGAAAGCCGGTCGGGGATTCGATGGGCGAGATCAACACCGGCCGGAAGGCCTGCTCGAAGAAGCGGCGGGCTCGCGCCTCGCTGGTGTGGCGGGGAAGGCGCAGCGCCTCCCGGCAGATGGGGCGCAGCGCGAGAAACACCGGCCGCGGCGGGGTCACCTCGTCGGTGCCCCGCAGGATGGGGCCGCAGCTCGCCCGGAAGGTCGCCAGCGCGGCCCGATGGTCGTCCTGCGCCCAGCCCGGAAGGTTGGCGAAGCGCGCCGGCTCCAGCGCGGCCTCCGGCATGACGAACAGCGGCGCAGGGTGCGGCTTCTCGCGGGCGAGAGCCGGCCCACCCGCCAGCCCCGCGGCGAGGAGCAGCGCACAGGCGAGGCTGAGGGCGAGCGCCCGGCAGAACCGGGCAGAAGGAAGGATCGGGGTGCGCACCCCGCTACTCTGTCACGAAGCCGCTTCGGTCGCCACGAGCTTCCAGTTGGGATCGCGGGCGCCGAGATCGCGCGAGAAGGTCCACACGTCGGTCACGTCAACCACCGCCTCGGCGTCGCCGTCCACCGTCTCACCCGCCGCATTGCGGGTGACGGAAATGAGCTGGGAGACGAACCGCACCGTGATCTGCGCGGTCTTGCCCTTCACCTGCGCATCCACGATGTCCGACTTCGAGATGGCGACGAAGCTCGTCTGCATGGTCTCGCCGCGCGCCTCGCGTTCCGCGATCGCCGCCGAGAAGCCGTCGAACACGTCGCGGGCAAGCAGGTCCTTCAGCGCGCGGCGATCGCCGTTTGCGAAGGCGACGACGATCATCTCGTAGGCCGAACGGGCACCTTCGAGAAAGTGCTTCACGTCGAAGCCGCGTTCCTGCGCGGCGATGGCGTCAAGCCCATTGGCCACCGCCGAGCCGATCTCGGCGACGCCGGTCCAGCGCGGCTGGGCGGGGACATCCGGCTCCACCGGCTCGGGAACATGGCTGGGCTCGGTGCCGGGGAAGTTCACCACCTTGTCCGAGGCCCGCGGGTCGTTCGCCGCGGGCGCCTTGGCTGCGTCGCGACGCGAATACGGATCATAGGGCGGCCGCTCCCGCCCTGTGCGCTGGCCCAGCACGCTGCGCAGCCGGATGAAGATGAACACGGCCAGGGCCAGGAAGATGATCGTATAAATATCGAACACGTCGCTCTTGCCGCGTTTTGCCTGGACGGCGGACCAGCCCGCCATCCATGGACCGAGTTTAAAGACGCCCGCAGGCTGGCGCCGGAAAGCCCGCCTGCCGGTGTTCATGGCCTATTTACGCGCTCCGGGGGATTTCGCCAGCCCATTCGCTACCGTAACGTCAGTCACATCCGGGGCATTACGGCTCGCGAATGTGTCGTTTATGCCGGTGAGACTAGATCAAGTGGCATCGCCGCGCCATGAGGCGCGTTGCGGCGAGCGGGGGCGGCGGCGCCCGGCGCGGAGAGCCCGTGCGCGCCTTGTTCGTGGCGGCGAGGCATGTTAGCGACACGCCCGCCCGGGGCCTGCCGCGCCGGGCCAAGACGCCCCTGCGCCCACATCCGGCGGGCCACCACGGAGACTTCCCGATGACCGATGACGCCAACGCCGTGACCATGCCGACCCTGCATGTGGTCGCGCAGTACACCAAGGATCTCTCCTTCGAGAATCCCGGCGCGCCGGCCACCCTCTCGCCCTCGGGCCAGCCGCAGATCGGCATCCAGATCAACGTCAATGCCCGCCCGGCGCGTGACGGCGAGTTCGAGGTCGAGCTCAAGATCGAGGCGAAGGCCGAGGCCAGCAAGAAGCTGCTCTTTGCGGTCGAGCTGGTCTATGGCGGCCTGTTCCGGGTTCAGAACGTCGCCGAGGAGACGCTGCACCCCTTCGTCATGATCGAGTGCCCGCGCATGCTCTTCCCGTTCGCGCGCCAGATCGTGGCCGACACCGTCCGCAATGGTGGCTTCCCGCCCCTGATGATCGACCCGGTCGATTTCGTGACACTGTACCGCCAGCGCATGGCGCAGAACCCGCCGTCCTCGATCCTGGCGTCCTGATCCCGCGCGGGCGGGCGATCCCGGCCGCGGATCGCCCGCCGGCTCACGCCTGCGCGTCCGGCGCGGGCGGCAGATAGTCCTTCCAGATCGCCGCATCGCCAAGAGTCTTCACGAAGGCCTCGTGCGCGGCGATCTCGGCCGCCGACAGCCGGGGCGGCAGCGGCGCCGGCCGCGCCAGCGGGACGAGCGTGGTGCGCTCCTCGCGGCGGGCAACGGTTTCCGTGCTCATCAGCACCAGCGCCGCCTGGCGCCCGCCCGCCAGCTCGGCATAGACATCCGCCAGCAGCTCCGAGTCGAGCAGGGCCCCGTGCTTGGTGCGGCGCGAGCCGTCGATGCCGTAGCGCGCCATGAGGTCGTCGAGCCGGTTCGACGAACCGGGGTGCCGCCGCCGCGCCAGCGCCAGGGTGTCGATCACCCGGTCGAAGGTGAGGGGCGGACGGCCCAGCCGCGCCAGTTCGGCATTCAGGAAGCCAACGTCGAAGGCTGCGTTGTGGATCACCAGCGGGTCCTGGCCGATGAAGGCGAGGAACTCGTCCACCACCTTGGCGAAAACCGGCTTGTCCGACAGGAACTGTGCGGAAAGCCCGTGCACGTTGAACGCCTCGATCGGCATGTCGCGCTCGGGATTGATATAGACGTGGAAGGTGCTGCCGGTCGGAATCCGGTTCAGCAGCTCCACGCAGCCGATCTCGACCAGCCGGTCGCCCCGCAGCGGATCGAGGCCGGTGGTTTCGGTATCGAGCACGATCTCGCGCATCTGGTTCCTCAGGCTCCGGCCCGGCACGCCGCCAGGCGTTCCAGCAGTTCCGCCACCTGCGCCCGGGCGACGTCGAGACCGCCGCCGGTATCGATGACGAAATCGGCGCGCCGGCGTTTTTCCGCATCCGGCATCTGCTTCGACAGGATTGCCGCGAAGGTCTCGGCTGTCATGCCCGGCCGGGCGAGGACCCGCTCGCGCTGCACGGCCTCCGGTGCCGATACCACGGCGACGGCGTCGACGCGACCCTGCGCGCCGGTTTCGAACAGCAGGGGGATGTCGAGCACCGCCACGGCCGCGCCCTGCCGCGTGGCCTCCTCAAGGAACCGCGCCTCGCGGGCCCGAACCAGGGGGTGGACGATGGCCTCCAGCCGCGCCATGGCGGCAGGATCGCCCAGCACCCGCGGTCCCAGCCGGGTGCGGTCGATCACGCCGGCAACGGTGACGCCGGGAAAGGCGCTCTCCACCGCGGCGACGCCTTCATGACGGTAGATATCGTGCACCGCCGCGTCGGCATCGTGCACCGGCACGCCCCGCTCGCGGAAAAGGCCAGCGGTGGTGGATTTGCCCATGCCGATGGAGCCGGTCAGGCCCAGCCGGAACGGGCGCAGCGAGCTCATGCGAGCTGGCCCTTGGCGGCGAGGTCGGCGATGACCAGCGCGCGCAATTCGGCGGTGACCTGCGGGCGGACCCCGAACCAGCGCTCGAAGCCCGGCACCGCCTGGTGCAGCAGCATGCCGAGCCCATCCACGGTCGCGAGCCCACGGGCCTTGGCCGCGCGCAGCAGCGGGGTTTCCAGCGGCACATAGACCGCGTCGGTCACCACCGCGTCGGGCGAGAGCGCGGAGAGGTCGAGGTCGAGCGGCGGCTGGCCCTTCATGCCGAGCGAGGTGGTGTTCACCAGCAGCCGGCACCCTGCCAGCCGGCCGGCGAGATCGCGCCAGGCCACCGGCACCACCCGGGGGCCGAACTGCTCGCGCAGCGCCTCCGCCCGGGACAGCGTGCGGTTCGCGACCGCGATGCGGTCGATCCCCCGGGAGAGAAGGCCGTGGACAATGGCGCGCGAGGCGCCGCCGGCGCCCAGCACGACCGCATCGCCCAGCGCCGCCGCCCAGTCCGGCGCCCCGGCGTCGAGATTGGCGAGGAAGCCGTGCACGTCGGTGTTGGCGCCGTGCAGCCGGCCATCCTCCAGCCAGAGGGTGTTTACCGCCCCCAGCGCCGCCGCAACCTGATCGAGCTCGGCGCAGGCCCGGAAGGCGGCCTCCTTGTGCGGCACGGTGACGTTGCCGCCGACATAGCCCGATGTGGCGAAACCGGCGAGAAAGCCGTCAATGGCTTCCAGCGCGACGTCCTGCCGGCCGTATTCCCCGTCGATCCCATGCTGGTTCAGCCAGAAGCCATGCACCAGCGGCGAGCGGGAATGGGCCACGGGGTGGCCGATGATGCAGGCGCGGCGGGTCACGTCAGGCTTCCTTCCTGCCGCAGGAAAGCGAGCAGCGGCAGCAGCGGCATCCCCAGAATGGTGGAATGCGCCCCCTCCACCCGCTCGAACAGGTGAATGCCGAGCCCTTCGAGCTGATAGCCGCCGACACTGGCGAGCACCGCCTCTCCGGCCGCGTCGAGATAGGCCTCGAGCGTCGCCGGGTCGAGCGGGCGCATGGTGAGGTGAGCGCTGTCGACGGTGGAAAACAGCGTCTCGCCGTCGCGCGACACCGCGATGGCGGCATGCAGATCGTGGGTATGGCCGGCGAGGCGGCTGAGCTGCTCGCGCGCCGCCGCCCGGTCGACCGGCTTGTGGAAGGCGTCGTTGCCGAGCGCGAGCGTCTGGTCGGCCCCGATCACCAGCCGGCCCGGCGCCAGCGCCGCGCCGGCCAGGCTCTTTTCCCGGGCGAGCATCAGGGCGATCTGCTTCGGCCCAAAGCCGTTGGCATGGCCGCGTGCCTCGACGTCCCGCTCATCGATGTCGGCGAGGATCACCTCGAAGGGCAGTCGCGCGCTCTCCAGCATCGCGCGGCGGGCGGCGCTGCGCGAGGCCAGCACCAGCGGCGCCCGGCCGTGCCAGAGCCCGAGGGCCGAATCGGTCATCACATGGGTTCCTGCAGCTTGCGGCGGTGCTCCTTGAGCAGGCCGATGATCGCCGCCGCGGTTTCCTCAATGGAACGGCGGGTGACGTCGATGATCGGCCAGCCGGCGCGGGCGCAGAGCTGGCGCGAATAGGCGATCTCCTCGGCCACCGCCTCGCGGTCGACATAGGAATCATTGGGCTGGAGCGCATTGAGCCCAAGCAGCCGGTTTCGGCGGATCTCCACCACCCGCTCCGGACTCGCCACCAGCCCGACCACCAGCGGGTGCTTCAACCCGTGAAGGCCGGGGGGGACGGGCACGTTGGGAACCAGCGGGATATTCGCGGTCTTAATCCCGCGATTGGCGAGATAGATGCTGGTCGGCGTCTTGGAGGAACGGGAAATGCCGAGCAGCACCACATCCGCTCCCTCCAGCCGGTCGGTGTGCTGGCCATCGTCGTGCATGACGGTGAAGTTCATGGCGTCGATGCGGCGGAAATATTCATGGTCGAGCTGATGCTGCCCGCCGACACGGGGCGTCGGCTCGCCGCCGAGATAGGCCTGGAACAGCCGCACCACCGGCGCGAGGACGGAGAGCACCGGCAGGCTGTTCTGGGCGCAGAATGTTTTCAGCCGGTTGCGCAGCTCCAGCTCGGTGAGGGTGTAGAGCACGATGCCGGGATGCGCCTCGATCTCGGTAAGCACCCGGTCGAGCTGCTTCTGGTTCCGAACCAGCGGATAGATGTGCTCGATCGGCTTGGCGTGGCTGTACTGCGCCGCCGCGGCGCGCCCGACGCTGATCAGCGTCTCGCCCGTGGAGTCGGAGACGAGGTGGAGATGGAAGTAGCTCTCGGACGACGGGACAGGCTCGGTCACGTGTTATCCCCAGCCCTGTGCATGGCCTGTCGAAAAAGCCATGCCCTGCGGGGTCTGGCAAGGGTGCCCTGGGGATGGCGCCGGATTCCGTCCACAGGGGTGTCCGCTGTGGAAGATGGAAGGAGGCAGGCTCTGGGAATCGAGGATAACTCGTCGCACCCTTGCCAAGGGTCCGGCCACACTCGTTAATTCTTCGTTAACGCGCCCGGCCGGAGTCGGGGCGGCGTGGGGATTGGTTGTCGGATCGCCGGAACCCGGCTAATCCGCACCCACAGACTCTACAGACTCAATAGAAAAGAGATTTAGAAAGTATGAATGGGGCAGTGGAAGATCGTTCGGGGACGAGCACGCTGCTCCAGGCACTCACCGGCCGGGTGCCGGCCCGGGTTCCGGTCTGGATGATGCGGCAGGCCGGCCGCTATCTCCCGGAATACCGGGCTTTGCGGGAGAAGGCGGGCGACTTCCTGACCCTGTGCTACACCCCGGAATTCGCCACCGAGGTGACGCTCCAGCCGATCCGCCGCTTCGGATTCGATGCGGCGATCCTGTTTTCCGACATTCTGGTGGTGCCCCACGCGCTCGGCTGCGACCTGCGCTTCGAGCCGGGCGAGGGTCCGCGCCTCTCCACCGTGACCTCGGCCGCCGACCTTGCCGGCCTTCGCGAAACCCTCGATCCCGCCCGGATCGGCAAGGTCTGCGAGGCGGTTTCCGCCATCCGGGCCCAGCTTCCGCGCGATGTCGCGCTTCTCGGCTTCTGCGGCGCACCCTGGACGGTGGCGACCTACATGGTGGCGGGCCGCGGCACCGACGACCAGATGCCGGCACGGCTGGCCGCCTTCCGCGATCCCGCCTTCCTCGAGGCCCTGATCGACCGGCTGGTTGAGACCTCCAGCGCCTATCTCATCGCCCAGCTCCGGGCCGGGGCGGACGCGGTGCAGATCTTCGACAGCTGGTCCGGCGTGCTCGATCCCGAGCAGTTCCGGCGGTGGACGATCAGGCCGATCGGGAGGATGGTGCGTGCGGTGCGTGCGGCCATTCCCGGCGCGAAGATCATCGCCTTCCCGAAGGGGGCGTCTCTCGCCGGGCTCACCGAGCTGGCGCTCGCCACCGGGGTCGACGCGGTGGGGCTCGACTGGACCGCCGACCGCCGCGGGGTGCGTGCCGCCCTTGGCGGGCGCTGCGCCCTGCAGGGCAACCTCGACCCGCTGCGGCTGATCGCCGGCGGCCGGGCGCTGGACGAGGGCATCGACGCGCTGATGGCCGATTTCCGCGGCGCGTCGCACATCTTCAATCTCGGCCATGGCATCCGGCCGGAAACGCCGATCGCCCATGTCGAGCACATGCTGAAGCGGCTGCGCGGCTGAGGCCGCCGCCGCTCCGGCCCGGCCGTGGCGCGCGCGCCGGCCGGGGCCTGCGCAGGCTCTAAGGGAGGAACCGGGATGGCCTATGAGTGGATCAAGGCGCTGCATGTCATCGCCATCATCTCCTGGATGGCGGCGATGCTCTATCTGCCCCGGCTGATGGTCTATCACTGCGCCGCGCCGGCGGGTTCCCCGCAATCCGAGACGTTCAAGGTGATGGAGCGGCGGCTGCTCCGTGCGATCGCCACCCCGGCCATGGTGGTGAGCTGGGTGGCGGGCATCGCCCTGGCCTGGCAGGGCGGCTGGTTCGCCAGCGGCTGGCTTCACGTGAAACTCGTCCTGGTGCTGGCGATGAGCGCGATGCATGGCCAGCTCGCCATGTGGGTCGGCCAGTTCGCCCGCGACGCCAACACCCGCAGCGCCCGGTTCTACCGCATCGCCAACGAGGTGCCGACCGTTCTGATGATCGGCATCGTGATCCTGGTGATCGTCAAGCCGTTCTGAAAAGCCGAAACCGGGCTTGCGGGGAATCGCCGGCTTGCCTATGGTGGCAGTGCTTTCCACAAAGCTGGCTGACGCACGCGTCTCTTCCGCCCTCCTTCCCCGAGGACGGCAATGCGTCGGATCCGGAACCGGCCTTCCCCGTTTCGTTCCACAGACCAGCGCCTCCCTGCCCTTCAGCCCGGACCGCCATCTGCTCCGGGCCTGTCCAACTTCCGAGGCCTTTTCCCATGGGGGAAATGAAGCTCCAGGACCTCAAGTCCAAGAATCCGGCCGAACTCCTCGTGTTCGCCGAAGAGCTCGAAGTCGAGAACGCCAGCACGCTGCGCAAGCAGGAGCTGATGTTCGCCATCCTGAAACAGCTCGCCGCCCGCGACACCGACATCATCGGTGAAGGCGTGGTGGAAATCCTGTCGGACGGCTTCGGCTTCCTGCGCTCGCCGGACGCCAATTATCTGCCCGGCCCCGACGACATCTACGTCTCGCCCTCGCAGATCCGCCGTTTCGGCCTGCGCACCGGCGACACGGTGGAGGGCCAGATCCGCTCGCCCAAGGATGGCGAGCGCTATTTTGCCCTGCTCAAGGTCAACACCATCAATTTCGAAGACCCGGACAAGATCCGGCACAAGATCAACTTCGACAACCTGACCCCGCTCTACCCCGACGAGCGCTTCAAGCTGGAGATCGAGGATCCCACGCGGAAAGACTTCTCCGCCCGGGTCATCGACGTGGTCTCGCCGATCGGCAAGGGCCAGCGCGCGCTGATCGTCGCCCCGCCCCGCACCGGCAAGACCGTGCTGCTGCAGAACATCGCGCAGTCCATCACCACGAATCACCCCGACTGCTACCTCATCGTGCTGCTGATCGACGAGCGGCCGGAGGAAGTCACCGACATGCAGCGCTCGGTGAAGGGCGAGGTCATCTCCTCCACCTTCGACGAACCCGCCGCCCGCCACGTCCAGGTGGCGGAAATGGTGATCGAGAAGGCCAAGCGCCTGGTCGAGCACAAGCGCGACGTCGTCATCCTGCTGGATTCCATCACCCGCCTCGGCCGCGCCTACAACACGGTGGTGCCGTCCTCCGGCAAGGTGCTCACCGGCGGTGTCGACGCCAACGCCCTGCAGCGGCCCAAGCGCTTCTTCGGCGCCGCCCGCAACATCGAGGAAGGCGGCTCGCTCACCATCATCGCCACCGCGCTGATCGAGACCGGCTCGCGCATGGACGAGGTGATCTTCGAGGAGTTCAAGGGCACCGGCAATTCCGAGGTCATCCTCGACCGCAAGGTGTCGGACAAGCGCGTCTTCCCGGCGATCGACATCACCCGCTCCGGCACCCGCAAGGAAGAGCTGCTGGTTCCCGCCGACGTGCTCAAGAAGATGTACGTGCTGCGCCGCATCCTCAACCCGATGGGCACGGTCGACGCCATCGAGTTCCTGATGGACAAGCTGCGCCAGACCAAGACCAACGCCGACTTCTTCGATTCCATGAACACCTGACGGGGAGCGGGGCATGGGCGCGCGGCGGCTGGTTCTGATCCTCCTCGCGTGGCTCCTGCCGGTTCTTCCCGCCAGCGCCGGCGTGGCCGAGCGGGAGCCGCCCTCCAGCGTGCTCTGGCTCGGCCTGCTGCTCGTCATCGCCTGGAGCTGGGTGATGGCGTATCGGCGCTGGTGGCTGCCCCTCGCGCTCTGGCTGCCGGTGGCGCTGCTGGTGGCCGGGCTGATCGCCCCCCTCGCCGACCCCGCGGTGGCCGACGCCGTCCGCGCCGAGCTTGGCGCCGGCTATGTCTTCCAGCTCGATCTGTGCTGCGCGGTGGCGGTGGTGGTGCCGCTGATGTTCGCCGACCTGCGCTATCGCGGCTGGTCGTGACGGCGCGTCCACAGCCGAACGCAGACGGAGCCGCCGGCCTTCCCGCCGTGCCGCGTCGTCCGCTGCTGCCGGCGTGATGCAGGCGGAAGGCTGGTCCCGGACATTGTGAAGAGTCTGCAACCAGTGCGCGATAAAATGACGGTTTCGCCCGCGAAACGGCCGTCCCCATAAATGACTCGTGGCGGCCGATCGCGGGTCGATCCGATCTCCACATCGTCAAAGGGCAAAGTACGGCCAGCGGGCATTTCTGCCCATTTGCAGGGTCCTGGCGGATTTCACCCCCAGCTTGTCCACAGCCTGCTCACAAACCCGCCGACACGCCGGGGCGGAGCCCGCCGGCCGAAAGCCGGCGCCGCCTTCAGGCGGTAGCGATGGCCGGCGACCGTCGCGCGAGGGCGCCTATCCCCGCCGGCCGCCGCCCTGCCCGGAAGGGCGAGCCCGGCCCCTCGCCCTCAGCCTGTGGCGCCACGCTGGGGAACGGCCTTCGCCAATTGATTCGGGTCCGTGACAGGCAGCGAGCACACCTGCCCCGCGCAGACGAAGGCGGCGGCCTGCGTGCTCGCCCGCGCCTTCTCCCGCGCCGGGTGATCCTCGGCGAGATCCTCGGCCGCGCTCACCCGGGTCAGCGCGATGTCGAGCCGGGGCAGCCGCGCGGCGGCCTGCCACAGCGCGTCGGCGACCTCGCCGGTGCCGACGACGACGATCTCCGGCGCCCGCAGCCGGGTGTCGAGCGCGTTGAGCAGGCCGGCATGGCTGTAGAGCTGCGGCGCCGCGCGCGGCAGCAGGCCGGCCATCAGCCGGTCAAGTCGTTCCAGCCAGCGGGCCTCGCCGGTGACGGCGTGGAGGCGGGCGAGGTTGCGCGCGGCGAGCGCGTTGGGGTTGGTGACCGCGTCGTCGACCGTCGCGTCCGGCCGCAGGATCAGGCCCTCGGCGTCGTCGGCGGTCATGTAGTAGCCGCCATCCTCATGGCGGTGATGGGCATCGAGCGCGTCCATCCAGCCGATGGCGCGGCGGAGATAGGCCTCCTCGCCGGTGGCCTTGTGCAGCGCCAGCGCCGCGCGGGACATCGCGGCATAGTCCGCCGACAGGCCGGGCAGCACCAGCCGGCCGTCGCGGTAGCTGTGGCCGAGCCGGTCGCCGCGCGTCATCGATTCGGCGATGAAATGAAAGGCCCGTGCCGCGGGATCGAGCCATTCCGGGCGGTCGAGCCGCAGCGCCGCCTCGGCCAGCGCCGCGATCATCAGCCCGTTCCAGTCGGCGAGGACCTTGTCGTCCCGGCCCGGCCGCACCCGGCTCTCCCGCACCGCCAGCAGCCGGTCGCGCAGCACGGCGAGGCGTACCTCGTCGGCGCCGGAGCGCTCCATCGCCTTCAACCGATTCGGGATCGAAACCCCCTCCCAGTTGCCGAACGGGGTGATGTCGTAGTGCCGGGCGAAGAACTCGGCGTCCGCCGCGCCGAGCGCCGCCAGCAGCTCCTTCAGCGTCCAGACATAGAACCTGCCCTCGTGGCCTTCCGAATCGGCGTCGAGGCTGGCGGCGAAGGCGCCTTCCGGCGTCACCATCTCCCGCAGCAGCCAGCCCACCGTCTCCTCGGCGCGGGTGCGGAACAGCGGGTGGAAGGTCTCGTTAGCGGCGAGCGCCAGCAGCTCGAGCAGCTGGGCGTTGTCGTAGAGCATCTTCTCGAAATGCGGCACCAGCCAGCGCTCGTCGACGGAATAGCGGGAATAGCCGCCGCCGACATGGTCATAGATGCCGCCCTCGCTCATCGTGTCGAGCGCGTGCAGCGCGGCGTCGCGGAAGCGCTCGCGCCCGGTGCGCTCCCAGGCCCGCCACAGCAGCTCCAGGAACGGCGTGTTGGGGAATTTCGGCGCGCCCTGCACCCCGCCATTCTGCGGGTCCATGATGCCGAGGATGCGGGTCGCGACATCGTCCAGCTCGTTCAGGCCGATGCTCACCTGCCCCGCCGGCCGCGCCTTCTCCCGCAGCCGGTGCAGCAGCGCCTCGCGGTTGCCGGCGATGCGGGGATCGCCCGAGGCGTAGGCGCCGGCCATGGTGCGCAGCACGTCGGTGAAGGCGGGCTGGCCGTATTTCGCCTCCTTCGGGAAATAGGTGCCGCCCCAGAATGGCGCGCCGTCCGGGCCGAGGAACATGGTCAGCGGCCAGCCGCCCTGCGCGCCGAGCTGCTGCAGCGCCGACATGTAGATCTGGTCGATATCGGGCCGTTCCTCGCGATCGACCTTGATGTTCACGAACAGCTCGTTCATCACCGCCGCCGTCGCGGGGTCCTCGAAGCTCTCATGGGCCATGACATGGCACCAGTGGCAGGCGGCATAGCCGATGGACAGCAGGATCGGCCGGTTGCTGGCGCGGGCTTCGGCGAGGGCGGCCGGGCCCCATTGCCACCAGTCCACCGGGTTGTCCTTGTGCTGGAGGAGATAGGGGCTGGTGGCGTCGGCGAGGCGGTTCGTCACGTCGGGCGTCCTCTGTCTGTCGCCGGAAGGCCGCGGCGCCGGGGCCGCGGGGGCGGAAGAGCGGGCATGGGTCGGTCTCGAACATAGGGCGTAGCGCGTGGAACGACAGCGGGAAAGCCGGCAGGAGCCGGGTGCGGCGATGGGTTCCGGCGAGCCGGCGGGCGGCGAGGAAGGCACCATCGCCGCGGTCTCGACCGCGCCGGGCCGGGCGGCGGTGGCGGTCATCCGGCTCTCCGGGCCTGACGCCGGGGCGGCGCTGACGGCGCTGGCGGGCCGGCTGCCGGAGCCGCGCCGGGCAACGCTGGCGACGCTGCGCGACGCCGCCGGCGACCGGCTCGACCAGGCGCTGGTGCTGTGGTTTCCCGCCCCCCGCAGCGCGACCGGCGAGGACATGGCGGAGCTTCAGCTCCATGGCGGCCGGGCGGTCGTCGCCGCGGTGCTGGAGGCGCTGTGGCGGTTGCCCGGCCTGCGCCCCGCGGGCCCCGGCGAGTTCACCCGCCGCGCCTTTCTCAACGGCCGGATGGACCTTGCCGCCGTGGAGGGCCTCGCCGACCTGCTGGCGGCGGAGACCGAGGGCCAGCGCCGCCTCGCCCTCGCCCACGCCTTCGGCCATCTCGGCGCCCGGGTCGACGACTGGCGCCGCCGGCTGGTGCGGGCGATGGCGCTGGTGGAGGCCGGCATCGATTTCGCCGAGGAGGAGGACATCCCGCGCGATGCCCGCGCCGCGGCCCGGCCGGATATCGAGGCGCTGGCGGCCGAACTCTCGACAGCGCTGGCCGACCGCCGTGGCGAGCTGGTGCGCGAGGGCGCCCACATCGCCATCGCCGGCCTGCCCAATGCCGGCAAGTCCTCGCTTCTCAACGCGCTGGCCGCCCGGGACATCGCCATCGTCTCGGACGAACCCGGCACCACGCGGGACCTGCTGGAGGTCGCGCTCGATCTCGGCGGCCACAAGGCCGTGCTGATCGACACCGCCGGCCTGAGGGAGGCGGGCGCCGGCAAGGTCGAGGCCGAGGGCATCCGCCGCGCCCGCGCCCGCATCGCCGCGGCCGATCTCGTGCTGTGGGTGCACGACGCCGCCGCCGGCCCGGCTCCGGCAGAGGCGCCGGACATCGCCCGCGCCCGGGGCGCGCCGCTCTGGCTGCTGGCGAACAAGGCGGACCGTGCCGAGCCGGTGCCCGGCCCTTCTGCGACCGCGCCGCCGGACTGGGCGGCGGCGGTGCTGCCGCTCTCGGCCCGCACCGGGCTGGGACTGGAGGCTCTCGCCGCCGCGCTGTCGCGCTGGCTGGCGGGGCGGGTGGATGCGGCGGGCGAGCATCCAGCCCTCCTCCGCGCCCGCCACCGCGCCGCGGCACAGGAGGTGGCGGACCGGCTCGGTACCGTGCTGGATAACTGGGACACGCTGGAGGACGAATTGCTGGCGGAGGAGCTGCGCCTCGCCGCCGCGGCGCTGGGGCGGATCACCGGCCGTATCGGCGTCGAGGATCTGCTGGATGTGGTGTTCCGGGAATTCTGCGTGGGCAAATGAGCGGGCCGGCAGGTAAGCCATCCGCCGGGCGCACTCGCGGCGTCCCTGGTTTCACGTGAAGCGGCGCGCGGCGCGGCGCCGCGGGCGCCGCCGGCTGGCCCCACCCCCGTGTTTCACGTGAATCACGCGAACCGATTCGCTTCCGGTCCAATCGGTCTTCCGCCGCTGCAACGCCGCCACCGTGGCTTGCCGCTTGACGCCCGCCGGCAAAACCGGTTTCCAGAGGGCATGACCCATTCCCTCGCACCTTCCCCTTCTCCGGCGCCGCCGGAGGCTGACGCCCGGCAACCCGCCGGCACGGCCGTGCACGGCCGGTTTGACGTCATCATCGTCGGCGGCGGCCACGCCGGTGTCGAGGCTGCCGCCGCGTCCGCACGGCTCGGCGCCCGCACCGCGCTGGTGACGCATGCGCGCGCCACGCTCGGCGCCATGTCCTGCAACCCCGCCATTGGCGGCCTCGGCAAGGGCCATCTGGTCCGCGAGGTCGATGCGCTCGACGGGCTGATGGGGCGGCTTGCCGACGCCGCGGGCATCCAGTTCCGGGTGCTGAACCGGCGCAAGGGGCCGGCGGTGCGCGGCCCGCGGGCGCAGGCCGACCGCGCGCTCTACGCCGCCGCCACCCGCGCGGCGATCGATTCGGTGCCGAACCTATCGGTCGTCGAAGCCGAGGTGGACGATCTCCAGCTCGCGCCCGGCCCGGGCCCGGCCGCCGTCACCGGCGTGGTGCTGGCGGATGGAAGCGTGCTCGGCTGCGGCGCGGTGGTTCTCACCACCGGCACCTTCCTCACCGGGCTTATCCATATTGGCGACCGCCGTGTGCCGGCCGGGCGCATGGGCGAGAAGCCAGCGCTCGGCCTGTCGGCGACGCTGCGCCGGCTCGGCCTCGCCGTGGGCCGGCTGAAGACCGGCACGCCGCCGCGGCTCGATGGCCGCACCATCGACTGGGGAGCGCTGGAGATGCAGCCCGGCGACACACCGCCGGAGCCCTTCTCCACCCTGACCGAGCGGATCGTGACACCGCAGATCGCCTGCGGCATCACCCGCACCACTCCGGCGACGCATGAGGTGATCCGGGCCAATCTCGCGCGTTCGGCGATGTATTCCGGCTCGATCACCAGTGTCGGCCCGCGCTATTGCCCCTCCATCGAGGACAAGATCGTCCGTTTCGGCGAGCGCGACGGCCACCAGATCTTCCTCGAACCGGAGGGGTTGGACGACCCCACGGTCTATCCCAACGGCATCTCCACCTCGCTGCCGGAAGACGCCCAGATCGCCCTGCTGCGCACCATTCCCGGCCTTGAGCGGGTCACGATGCTGCGGCCGGGCTATGCCATCGAATATGACCATGTCGACCCCCGCGAGCTGGAGCCGACGCTGGAGGCGCGCCGCGTCGGCGGCCTTTTCCTCGCTGGCCAGATCAACGGCACCACCGGCTATGAGGAGGCGGCGGCGCAGGGGCTGGTCGCCGGGCTGAACGCGGCGCGGCGGGCGGGCGGTGCCGCCGGCGTCACCTTCGACCGCGCCGAGGCCTATATCGGCGTGATGATCGACGACCTCGTGACCCGCGGCGTCAGCGAACCCTACCGCATGTTCACCTCGCGGGCGGAATACCGGCTGTCGCTGCGGGCGGACAATGCCGACCAGCGGCTGACCGCGCGGGGCATCGCGCTGGGCTGCGTCGGCGCGGCGCGGGCGGCCGCCTTCGGCGCCAAGCAGGCAGCGCTTCAATCCGCCCGGCGCTTTGCCGATTCCGTGGCGCTGACGCCGAAGGAGGCGGAGCGTTACGGACTCGTTTTGAATCAGGATGGCCACCGCCGCACCGGCTTCGGCCTCCTCGCCTATCCCGACGTGGACTGGGCCACCCTCACCCGGATCTGGCCGGAGGAAACCGCCGGCATTGCCCCGGCCATCGGCGAACAGGTCGAGATCGACGCCAAATACGCGGTCTATCTCGACCGCCAGGCCGCCGACATCGCCCGGTTCCGCCGCGACGAAGCGGCCGAGCTGCCGGCGGCGCTGGACTATCGCGGCCTTGCCGGGCTCTCCAACGAGATCAAGGCCAAGCTGGAGTCGATTCGGCCCCGTACCATTGGCCAGGCCGGGCGGATCGACGGCATGACCCCGGCGGCACTGGCGCTTCTGGCGGCGCATGCCCGCAAGGCGGCCGGTTGACCTCCGGTCCCGCTCGGCGAGGGTCGCCGTCCGGCGCGGGTGGCGCTATAACACGGCATGACCGCCGCTCCCGATTCGACCGCCGACCGTCGCGAGGCTCTTGCCCTCTGTCCTGTTTCACGTGAAACGGAAGAGCGGCTGGACGCCATCGTCGCCCTGCTGCTGAAGTGGCAGAAGACCATCAATCTGGTGGCGCCGGCGACGCTGCCGGAGGTGTGGACCCGCCATGTCGCCGATTCGCTGCAGCTGGTGCCGCTGGCGGGAGAGGTCTCGCGCTGGGTCGATCTCGGCTCCGGCGGCGGCTTTCCCGGGCTGGTGGTGGCGGCGGCTCTGGCGGAGCGGGAGAATGTCGACATCGTCCTGGTCGAGAGCGACACCCGCAAGGCCGCCTTCCTGCGTGAGGCGGCCCGGGTCGCCGATCTGCCGGTGACGGTGGTGCCGATGCGGATCGAGCAGGCGGCGCCGCGCATCGCGGCGGGAGTCGAGGTCGTCTCCGCCCGCGCGCTTGCGCCGCTGCCGAAACTGCTCGACCTCGCCGCGCCCTTCCTTGCGCAGGGCGCGCGCGGCCTGTTCCTGAAGGGACAAGATGTTGATAACGAATTGACCGAGGCCTCTAAATCTTGGAAGATTCAGGCCTCGACCGTGACCAGCCGCACCCACCGGGACGGGCGGGTCCTGATCGTCGAGCGGGCCGAGCCGCGAGGCTGAGCCATCACTGCTTCATCAGGGTCGAAGCCATGAACGAGCTTCCCTCCAGCGATCTTCCCTCGCCTTCCGCCGGAGCGCCGGGGCCACGGGTGCTGGCTCTCGCCAACCAGAAGGGCGGGGTGGGCAAGACCACCACCGCTATCAATCTCGGCACCGCGCTGGCGGCGATCGGCGAGCGCGTGCTCATTGTCGATCTCGACCCGCAGGGCAACGCCTCCACCGGGCTCGGCATCGAGCAGCGCAGCCGGCGGGTGTCGAGCTACGACGTCATGGTCGGCGACGCGCCGATGGCCGAGGCGCTGCTGCCCACCGCGGTGCCGCGACTCTCCATCGTCGCCTCCACCATGGACCTCTCCGGGCTGGAGCTGGAGATCGCCGGCTTTCGCGACCGTGCGTTTCGGCTCCGTAACGCTATTCGGTCGCTGACGCCGGAGGGCGGCGCGGCGCCGTTCGACTATGTGCTGATCGACTGCCCGCCCTCGCTGAACCTCATCACCATCAACGCCATGGCCGCGGCGAACGCGATCCTGGTGCCGCTGCAGTGCGAGTTCTTTGCCCTTGAGGGTCTGTCGCAGCTGTTGAAGACGGTGGAGCAGGTGCGCACCACGCTGAATCCCACGCTCAGCATCCACGGCATCGTCCTCACCATGTTCGACGCCCGCAACAACCTGTCGGGACAGGTGGTGGCGGATGTGAAGCAGTTCATGGGATCGAAGGTCTACGACACCATCATCCCCCGCAACGTCCGCATTTCCGAGGCGCCGTCCTACGGCAAGCCGGCGCTGCTTTATGATCTCAAATGCTCGGGCTCGCAGGCGTATATCCGTCTCGCTTCCGAAATCATCCAGCGCGAGCGCGAGCTGCGCGCCGCGTGACGCCGAGGGAGACGATGATGGCAATGCCCGATGAGAATGGACGCTCGCGCCTCGGCCGCGGGCTGGCGGCGCTGATCGGCGATGTCGGCCAGGAGAATGCCGGCGCCGAGCGGCCGGGCCGCTCCGGCCAGCGGCGGGTGCCGATCGCCTTCCTCCGCCCCAACCCGCACAATCCCCGCCGCAGCTTCGGCGTGGAGGAGCTTGCGGAACTGGCCGACTCGATCCGCGCCCGCGGCGTGATCCAGCCCATCGTGGTGCGGGCCGCGGGGCCGGAGGCGTTCGAGATCATCGCCGGCGAACGCCGCTGGCGCGCGGCGCAGACCGCCGGGCTGCACGAGGTGCCGGTCGTCGTCATCGAGGTGACCGATCGCGAGGCGCTCGAGATCGCCATCATCGAGAATGTGCAGCGCGCCGACCTCAACCCGCTGGAAGAGGCGATGGGCTACCAGTCGCTGGCGGAGCAGTTCGGCTATTCCCAGGCCGATGTCGCCCGCGTCATCGGCAAGAGCCGCAGCCATGTCGCCAACACGGTTCGGCTGCTGAAGCTGCCGGACGCGGTGAAGACCTATCTCGCCGATGGCCGCCTCTCCGCCGGCCATGCCCGCGCCCTGCTGACCCAGGACGACCCGGAGACGCTGGCCCGTGCCATCGTCGAACAGGGCCTGAACGTGCGCGAGGTCGAGGCGCTGGCGCAGGAGCTGAACGCGGTGCGGGCCGAGGCGGCCGGGCGGCCTGCCAAGGTGCGCACCCCGCCCGACGCCGACACCCGGGCGCTGGAACGCCGCATCGCCGACGCGCTGGGGCTGAAGGTCACGCTGAAGCATGACGGCGAAAGCGGGGAACTGCGCATCCGCTACAGTTCGCTCGACCAGCTCGACGAACTCGCCCGGCTCCTCGCCGGCGGCTGAGCGGCCTCAGCCGGCGCGGCGGGCGGTGGCGGCGAGCTGCAGCAGCGCCCGTTCGGCAATGGCGGGGCCGAGCCCGGCATGGCGCCGGGCGGCCAGCAGCGCGTCGTCCAGCGTCAGCAGGGCGGCGAGCAGCCGCGCCGCGCTCCACGAGCGCAAGGCCTTTTCCACCAGCGGCTTGCGGCGGAAATGGATCGCCGGCCGGGCGCTCTCGATCACCCGGTCGGGCGGCGTTCCGGCCTCGACCTGCAGCCGGAGCTGGTGCAGCCCCTGCAGCGCCCGCTGCACCGAGCCCAGCACGACATCCCCGCGCATCCCCTCGGCCATCGCCTTGGCATAGGCCTCCGCCATCGGCGCCGCCGCGCCGGCCAGCGCGGAATCGGCGATCTCGTCGAGCGCGAGGCTGGAGGCGTCGCCGACGATGGCGCGCACATGCGCGCTGGTGATGCGGGGCTCGCCGGCGGCATAGAGCAGCAGCTTGGCGATCTCGCCGCGCGAGGCCATCCGGTCGCCGCCGATGAGGCCGGCGAGTTCCGCCCGGGCGTCGCGGTCGATGGCGATGCCGGCTTCCTGGGTCATGGTATCGATCAGCCGGGCGATGTCGCGCTCGCCATCGGCGTAGCAGGCGATGGCCAGCGCCCGTGGCGAGGCCTCGCACAGCGCCCGCAGCGGCGCTCCCTTCTTCAGGTCGCCGGCCTCGATGACCACCACCGCCTCCGCCGGCGGGGCGGCGAGCAGCGCCTCGACCGCCGGCACCACGTTGCGCGAGCCCACCCGCAGCGAGACCACCCGGCGGCCGCCGAACAGCGCGATGGTGGAGGCTTCCTCGACGAGGCGTCCGGGGGTGCCGGCGATGTCGTCGCCGTCGAGCTTCACCCGGCCGAAGGGGTCGTCCGCGCCGGCCTCGGCGCGGCGCAGATAGGCCGCGGCGCGTTCGCGCACCAGGCCGGAATCCGGCCCGAACAGCAGCACCACCGGCCGCAGCGGGTCGATGCGGGAGAGGGCCGCGTCGACCTCCGCCGCCTTTACGGCGACCACGGTCAGCTCTTGGGCACGGCGGGGGCCGGCGCAGGGGCCGCGGCGGCGGAGGCCGGGGCGGCCGGGCCTGCGGGGTGGGTGACGAACCAGGCGGCGAGCTGGCTCTTGATGAGGTCCGCCGCGACATTGGCCGAGCGGTTCTGTGCGTCGCGCAGCGCCCGGGCCCGGGCGAAGCGCTGATAGCCGCTGTCGATCGAGGCCTTGCCGAAGGCGCGCCCGGTCGTCAGCGGCTTCTTGTCGTCGCCGGCGGCGAAGAGCTGCCAGGCCGCGTCCACCGTCACCAGCTCGACCTCGGGCAGGCCGGTGACGTTGTCGATGATCGTCGACGTCGTGTTGTCCGACACCTGCATCACCAGCCGGTAGGGCGCGCCCTTGGGGTTTCCCGCCCCGCCGGTGAGGGCGAAGATGAGATCGTTGCGGATCTCGTTGCCGATCCGGCCCTGGACGAACACGATCTCGACATTGGTGAGCTGCTCGCCGAGGCTGGGGCTGTCGGTCGTGCTCTCGGCATACATCGGCTTGAAGCAGCCGGCGGTGGCGAGGGCGAGAAGACCGGCCACGGCCAGGCCGAAGCCGCGGCGGGCGAGGGGTCGGGCGAATGCTTCGATGGCCGGGCGATCAGGCAACGACATTCACGATCCTCTGAGGAACGACGATGATACGCTTCGGCGGCCGCCCGTCGAGGGCTTTCACCACCGCATCGAGGGCGAGAACGGCGTGCTCCACCTCGGCGGGGCTCGCCGCCTTCGGCACGGTGATGTCAGCCCGGCGCTTGCCGTTGATCTGTATCGGCAGCGTAACGGTGTCCTCGGCGAGCAGTTCCGGGTCGCTGTCCGGCCAGGCGGCCTCGGCCGCGAGGCCCTCCCCGCCCAGCGCGGCCCAGCATTCCTCGGCGAGATGCGGCACGCTCGGGGCGATGGCGCGGACGAGGTAGCGCGCGGCCTCGTGCAGGGCGAAGGCGGTGTCGGCCGGCAGCGGCCCGGCCTCGGCGCTCTTGCGCGCCGCCACCACCGCGTCGCCGAACACATTGGCGAAGGCGTGGACGCGGGCGACCGCCACGTTGAAGCGCAGCCGCTCGACATCCTCGGCCATCTGCGCCGCCAGCTTGTGCGCGGCCCGGCGCAGGCCGAGCGCGGCCTCGCCGAATGCCGCGGGGGCCTCCGGCGCCTCGGGCACCAGCGCCAGCACCTCGCCGACCAGGCGCCAGATGCGCTGGACGAAGCGCCAGGCGCCCTCGATGCCGGCGCTGGTCCACTCGCTGTCGCGCTCCGGCGGGGTGTCGGAGAGCATGAACCAGCGGGCGCAGTCCACGCCATAGGTGTCGGCGACGACCTCCGGCGGAACCACGTTGCGCTTCGACTTCGACATCTTCTCCGGCGGCCCGATGGTCACCGGTTCGCCGGTGGCGACCGTCACCGGCGAGCCGTCCGCCGCCTTCTCCACATCCTCGGGAAACAGCCAGCGCCCGGCCGGGTCCTTGTAGGTCTCGTGGACGATCATCCCCTGCGTGAACAGGCCGGCGAACGGCTCCTCGATCGAGACGCGGCCGATCTTGTTCAGCGCCCGGGTGAAGAAGCGGGAATAGAGCAGGTGCAGGATCGCGTGCTCGATGCCGCCAATGTACTGGTCGACCGGCAGCCAGTGGTCGGCGGCGCCCTTCTGCAGCGGCGGCGTGTTCGGTTCGGAAGCGAAACGAGCGAAATACCAGGACGAGTCCACGAAGGTGTCCATGGTGTCGGTCTCGCGCCGGGCGGGGCCGCCGCAGTGCGGGCAGGCGACGTGCTTCCACGTCGGGTGGCGATCCAGCGGGTTGCCCGGCGCGTCGAAGGTCACGTCGTCCGGCAGCCGCACCGGGAGCTGGTCCTCCGGCACCGGCACCGGGCCGCAGCTCTCGCAATGGATGATCGGGATCGGGCAGCCCCAGTAGCGCTGGCGCGAGATGCCCCAGTCGCGCAGGCGGAAATTCACCGCCCGCTCGCCCACCGGCGCGTTGCCGAGCGTCTGCTTCTCCAGCCGCGCCGCCACCGCCTCCTTGGCCTCGGGAATGGAGAGCCCGTCGAGGAAGCCGGAGTGGTAGAGCGTGCCCTCGCCGTCATAGGCGATGTCGCCGACCGCGAAGCTGGCGGGGTCCGCCTCCGGCGGCAGCACCACCGGGGTAACGGGCAGGCCGTATTTGCGGGCGAAGTCGAGATCGCGCTGGTCGTGCGCCGGGCAGCCGAAGATGGCGCCGGTGCCGTATTCCATCAGCACGAAATTGGCGACGTAGACCGGCAGGTCCGGCCCGCCGAGCGGATGGCGCACCTTCAGCCCGGTGTCGAAGCCCATCTTCTCCTGGGTCTCGATCTCGGCGGTGGAGGTGCCGCCGCGGCGGCATTCCTCGACGAAGGCAGCGAGCGCGGGGTTGCCGGCGGCCAGCGTCTCGGTCAGCGGGTGGCCCGCCGACAGCGCCAGGAAGGAGGCGCCGAACAGCGTGTCCGGCCGGGTGGTGTAGACCTTCACCTCGCGCGGCAGTTCGGCCGCGGCGGCCGCGCCCGCCGCCAGCTCGAAGCGCACATGCAGCCCCTCGGAACGGCCGATCCAGTTGCGCTGCATCAGCCGCACCTTGTCCGGCCAGCGCTCCAGCGTGTCCAGCCCGTCCAGCAGCTCCTGCGCCAGCGCGGTGATGCGGAAGAACCACTGCGCCAGCTTGCGGCGCTCCACCAGCGCCCCGGAACGCCAGCCGCGTCCGTCGATCACCTGCTCATTGGCGAGCACGGTGTTGTCGACCGGATCCCAGTTGACCTCGCTCTCCTTGCGGTAGACGAAGCCGCCCTTCAGGAACTCCAGGAAGATGCGCTGCTGCTCGCCATAATAGGCGGGGTCGCAGGTCGCGATCTCGCGCGACCAGTCCAGCGAGAGGCCCAGCAGCTTGAGCTGCTCGCGCATGGTGGCGATGTTCTCGTAGGTCCACACGCCGGGGTGGGTGTTGCGCTCGATCGCGGCGTTCTCCGCCGGCAGGCCGAACGCGTCCCAGCCCATCGGGTGGAGAACGTTGAAGCCCTTCATCCGCTTGAAGCGGGCGACCACGTCGCCCATCACATAGTTGCGGCCATGCCCGATGTGGATGCGGCCCGACGGGTAGGGAAACATCTCCAGCACGTAATATTTCGGCCGGGGGTCGTCGTTTCGGGTGCGGAATATCCCGCGCTCGTCCCAGACCTTCTGCCAGCGGGGTTCGGCCTCGCGGGCATTGTAGCGTTCGGTGCTCATCGGATGTCTTTGCAAAGCCTGTCGGGGTAGCGAGCCTTCGGCCACGCGCGAGCCGACAGCGGCCCGCGCGCGGGCGCGGCGGATGCGGCGGGACTAGGCCACGACGGGCGCCCGCGGTCAACAGCGCCGTGCCGCCGCGCCGGGTCAGAGCGAACGGCTGGCCGGCAGCGCCCCGCTGTCATTGCCGCGCACCGCGTTGCGCCCCGCCGCCTTGGCGGCATAGAGGGCGCGGTCGGCCATCACCAGCAGCGTGGAGGGGCCGACGCCTTCCTCGGGGCGGCTGGCGGCGAAGCCGATGCTCACCGTGACGCGGCCGTGGGTGGAGCCGGCATGGGCGATGCCGATCTCCTCGATGGCGAGGCGCAGCCGGTTGGCGGTCTCGCCGGCCCGGGCGCTATCGGCGCGGGGCAGCAGCACCGCGAATTCCTCGCCCCCGATCCGCGCCACCAGATCCTCCCGGCGCACATTGGCCGCCAGCGCCGCCGCGACCCGGCGCAGCGCGCTGTCGCCCTCGGCATGGCCGTAGCGGTCGTTGAACTCCTTGAAGTAGTCGATGTCGATCATCAGCATGGCGACCCGCCCTCCGGGTCCCCGGAAGGATTCCACCGCCTCGTCGAAGGCCCGGCGGTTGGCGACGCCGGTGAGGGGGTCGCGATTGGCCAGCAGGTTGAGCTGCCGGTTGGCCTCCTGCAGCGCCGTCTCGCGCTCGGTCAGCCGGGCCGCCATGTCGGTGAAGGCGTCGACCAGCGGGTCCAGCTCGGAGATGCGCAGGGAGGAAGCCTCGGCCTGCGCCGGCTCCTGGCCGCGGCCGAACGCGGCCAGCCGCATCGCCAGTTCCTGCACCGGCCGCACCATCAGCCGCTCACCGGCGATCCAGAGGCCGATGAAGATGACCGCGCAGGCGGCGAGGAAGATCGCCACCGCCCGCAGCGTCGCGGTTTCGATCTCGGCCTTGAGCGTGCTGGCGCTGATGCCGACGGCAAGGCGCATATTGCTCTCGGGCAGGCGCTCGAAGCCGTAGATGCGCTCGACCCCGTCCGGCCCGGCGGTGGTGAAGGTGCCGGAGGAGCGGCTGAGCATATAGGACACCAGCGGGGTCCGGCGCAGGTCCTTGCCGGCCAGCGTGTCGCCATTGGGAGAGGCGTTTATGACGGCGCCCTCGGGGTCGATCATCAGCACCGCGGCGGAGAGGTCGAGATCGGAGATGATCGAGAGCGGGAAGATGAGGTCGAGCTGAATGCGCGCGACCACGACGGCGATGACGTTGCCCTCATCGTCCACCACCGGCTGGGCGGCGAAGATGCTGGGCAGGCCGCTGACATAGTTGCTGGACACGCTGGAGAGCGCGAAGTGCCCGCGCAGGGCGATCCGCATGTAGTCGCGCTGCGACAGGTCGAGATACATCGCCGTCGGCGCGGAGGCGCAGACCACCTGGCCCTGCGGCGTCGCCAGCGCGATCGAGCCGATCTCCGGCACCAGCTCGACGATGTTCTGAAGGCTGGCGCAGCCCGGCCCGCCCTGGATCGACTCCACCGCCCCGAGCGAGACCGCCTGAAGGGTGCCGTGCACCGTGGCGAGCACCTCGCGGTACTGCGCCAACCCGCGATTGGTGAGGTCCAGCACGTTCTTGCTCGCCGCCGCCAGCAGCTCGTGGCGCTGCGCGTTGATGCTGGCGACCCGCTCGGCAAGGAGGAAGGCGAGGCCGATGGCCACCAGCCCGATCAGGCGCGAACGCAGGCTGGTCCGGCGCCCCCGAGCCGGAAACAACCTCGATTGCCGCGCCTCCCCGGCCCGCCGCCCGGAAAAGCCTGTCATTTCGTCGGAAACGGACATGTATCCCGCCTGTCCGGCGCCTCCTCGTCCCGCCGATAAGCGCATGAAGCCGCGGCCGGCGCAATCGAGCAGACGGGCCTGCGCGCACGCTTATTGCGCCGGCGGGGTCGCGACGGCGTCGTAGCCCTGCGCGGAGAAGGCGATCAGGCAGAAGCCGTTGCCGAACGGGTCCGCCAGACCGGCGATCCGGCCCCAGGCCGCCTCGCGCAGCGGCGCCTCCAGCACCGCCCCCGCCGCCAGCGCCCGGGCGAGGGCGGGCTCGATGTCGTCGACCACGATGTCGAGATGGACCGGGGTCCAGTGCCGGCCATAGTCCCGCTCGCCGCCGGCCGGCGTCGCCCGGGAGCCGGCGGGCTTCACCAGCAGGTAGATCGCGCAGCTCGCGCCGAGCAGCTCCAGCCCCGCCCCGCCGAAGCGGCGGCCCTCGGCGAGACCGAAGGCCTCGACATAGAAGCGCCGCGCCGCCTCGAAATCCGGCACGTCGATGTTGACAAGCAGCCGCATGGTTTCCATTCCCTCGCTTGGCCGCGCCGGGCCGGCTCAACCCTAGAGGAACCTTGCATGAGCGTCGCCGACCGATTGGCCGAGGTGCGCGGGCGGATCGAGCGTGCCACCCGCGACGCCGGGCGTCCGGCGGGCTCGGTGCGGCTCGTCGCCGTGTCCAAGACCTTCGAGGCCGGGGATATCCTGCCGGCGCTGGAGGAGGGCCAGCGCCTGTTCGGGGAGAACCGGGTGCAGGAGGCCAGGGGCAAGTGGCCGGCGCTGCGCGAGCGGCATCCCGATGTCGAGCTGCACCTCATCGGCCCGCTCCAGTCCAACAAGGTGCGCGAGGCGCTGGCCCTGTTCGACGTCATCCATACGCTCGACCGCGAATCGCTGGCGGGCGCCCTCGCCCGCGAAATCCCCCGGCTGGAAGGCCGGCCGGCGCCCCGGCTGCTGGTGCAGGTGAACACCGGGGAGGAACCGCAGAAGGCGGGCGTGGGGCCGCTGGAGGCGGACGCCTTCATCGAGGCCTGCCGAACCCGCCACGGCCTCGCCGTCGAGGGGCTGATGTGCATCCCGCCCGCCGGGGAGCCGGCGGCGCCGCATTTCGCGCTGCTGGCCACCATCGCCCGCCGCCATGGGCTCGCCACCCTGTCCATGGGCATGAGCGGGGATTTCGAGACCGCGATCCAGCTCGGCGCCACCCATGTGCGGGTCGGCAGCGCCATTTTCGGCCACCGCTGAGCCTCAGCCGACCTCGATCCGCGTGCGCGGCCCCAGCCGCGCCAGCACCCGGCGCAGATCCGCCGGGCGGAAGGCGATGCAGCCGGCGGTCGGCGGAAAGCCCGGCCGCGCGATGTGGAGAAAGACCGCCGAGCCGCCGCGCGCGGTGCGCGGGCGCTGGTTGTGGTCGAGGATGACGACGAGGTCGTACAGCCCGTCCTGCCGCCACATCTCCTCGTGCGAAGCGCGGAACGGCCGCCGCACCGGCCTGTTGTAGCAGGCCGCCCCCGGCGCGTCGCACCAGCCATCGTCGGGGCGCATCGGCCGGGCCGGCAGCGCGGTGGCGGGCCGCCGGCCGCGGTCGGGCCGCCACCGCAGCTCCAGCGGATGCCAGCTCCCCGCCGGTGTGGCGCCGTCGCCCTCGCGCTTGGCGTGGCGGATGCCGGCCGGCCCGAGGGCGACGGGAAGGGCGCGCCCGTCCAGCAGCACCCAGCCGCGCGCCCGCGCGCCGGGGCGCGTCACCACACGCAGGCGTTGAACGGGCGGCCGGCCTGCAGCGTTTAAGCGGAGCTTGCCGGCGGGAAGGGGCTTCTTCTTTCGGCGTTTTGCGTTCACGATCACGTCACGAGACTGGCGGGCGTCGGCGGCGGTGACGCTGCGGCGCTTGCCGGAGGCGTCCCGCCCGTCCTAAGTCCGAAGGGCGCGAAGACGAGGGATCCTATATCAGGGATGGGCGCAGGCGCGGCACGCGGACGGTTGCAGGACAGGAATATGGCGAACGCCCAACGAATTCTGGTGGTGGACGACGACAACGAGCTGCGCGAGGCGCTGGTGGAGCAGCTGGCTTCGCTGGAGGAATTCGACACGGTGGCGGTCGATTCGGCGCAGGCGGCCATCGATCAGGTCGGCGCCGACCGGGTCGACCTGGTGCTGATGGATGTCGGCCTGCCCGACATGGACGGGCGCGACGCGGTGCGGGTGATGCGCCGCAACGGCTTCAAGGCGCCGGTCATCATGCTCACCGGCCACGACACCGACAGCGACGCCATCATGGGCCTCGAGGCCGGGGCGAACGACTATGTCGTGAAGCCGTTCCGCTTCGCCGTGCTGCTCGCCCGGGTGCGGGCGCAGATGCGCTCGCACGAGGCCAGCGAGGACGCGGTCTTCACCATCGGGCCCTATACCTTCCGCCCCGGCGCGAAGATGCTGGTGACCGAGCGCAATTCGAAGATCCGCCTCACCGAGAAGGAAACCGCGATCCTGCGCTATCTCTACCGCGCCGGAAAGAAGCCGGTGGCGCGCGAAATCCTGCTGCAGGAGGTGTGGGGCTACAATTCCGGCGTCACCACCCACACGCTGGAAACCCACATCTACCGGCTCCGGCAGAAGATCGAGAAGGATCCTTCGCATCCGAACCTTCTTGCCACCGAGGCCGGGGGTTACAAGCTGCTACCCTGACCGGTGATTCGCGCCGCCGCGCCTGTTGCGGCCGGCCCGTCCGCCGCCACCTCCCGCCCGAGCCCGCTGCCTGCGCATGAGCATCGACGACGACATCCAGCTTCTGGATCGCATCAAGACGCTGAATCTCCTCGGCCGTGAGGCGTTGCGCATCATCGCCATCGGCGCGGAATCGCGCGTCGTGCGCGGCGGCGACATCCTGTTCCGCGAGGGGCAGGAGGCGGATTCCGCCTTCGTCGTGGTAAGCGGCAGCTTCATGCTCACCCGCGAGGACGCGCCGAACGGGATCGCCGCGCGCAGCGCCATCACGGTCGGCCCGGGCACGCTGCTCGGCGAGATGGCGCTCATCACCCAGACCCTGCGTCCCGCTACCGCCACCGCCACCGAGATGTCGAGCGTGCTGCGCATTCCCCGCAGCATCTTCATGCGCACGGTGGAAAGCTTCCCGGACGCGGCGGTGCGGATCGCCCGCGACATCCGCCAGCGGCTCGGCGAGACGGTGGGCGGGCTGCAGCGGGTGCGCGGCCGGCTCGAGGCGATCGAGGGGCCGCAGGTCGACCTTTCCGCCGTGAACCTCGACACGCTCGACGTCGACGCCCTGCTCGGCGCGGCCCAGCCCGAGGGCGCGGCGGCCGCGCCGCCCGAGGCGGGCGCCATCCGGCCCGAACAGGCGGAATAGTCGTGGCGCTGGAGGTCACCGCCTCGATCGTCCTCGACGAGGCGGAGATCGAGGAAAGCTTCGTGCGCGCGTCCGGTCCCGGCGGGCAGAACGTCAACAAGCTGTCGACCGCGGTGCAGCTCCGGCTCGACGTGCGCAACTCCCCCTCCCTTCCCGAGGGGCTGAAGCTGCGGCTGGTGGCGCTGGCCGGCCGGCGGCTGACCCGCGACGGGGTGCTGGTCATCAGCGCCCAGCGCTTCCGCACCCAGGAGCAGAACCGCCAGGACGCCCGCGAGCGGCTGCTGGAGCTGCTGAAGGCCGCCGCGGTGGTGCCGGTGCGCCGGCGCGCCACCCGGCCCACCCTCGGCTCCAAGCTCCGGCGGCTGGAGGGCAAGGCGCGGCGCTCCGGCATCAAGGCCGACCGGCGCGGCCGCCCCGGCACGGACGAGGACTGAACGCGGCGTCCCCCCGGCGGGTCCCCGCCGGGCGCGGCGGCGGCTGCCAGCGGCCCGATCCTTGCCTCTTCGGATCCTTGCCTCTTCGAACGTCGCGTTCCCGCGAACGTCTTGAGACGGCGGACGTTTCGTAGTCATATGAAATTGCTGCGCTGCGGTAGCAGCCGCCCGCCGCCGGCGGGTCACCCGATGGAGAGCCATGAGCCCCGCGATCCTGATCGTGCTCCACCAGGAGCATTCCTCCCCGGGGCGGATCGGCCTCAGGCTGGTGGAGCGCGGCTTCCGGCTCGACGTGCGGCGCCCCTGCCTCGGCGAGCCGCTTCCCGCCACCCTGGCGGAGCATGCCGGCGCCATCGTCTTCGGCGGGCCGCAGAGCGCCAACGACGCCCATGACTATGTCCGCGCCGAGATCGACTGGATCGGCGTGCCGCTGGCGGAGAACAAGCCGTTCCTCGGCATCTGCCTCGGCGCCCAGATGCTGGCGCGCCATCTCGGCGGGCGGGTGGGGCCGCACCCGCAGGGTCTGGTCGAGATCGGCTATTACCCGCTGCGCCCCACCGAGGCCGGCGCCCGCCTGCTGCCGGGGGCGGCGGGGCATCTGTGGCCCGACCATGTCTATCACTGGCACCGCGAGGGCTTCGAGGTGCCGGCCGGCGCGGAGCTGCTGGCGCAGGGCGAGGCCTTCCCCAACCAGGCCTTCCGCTATGGCGCCCGTGCCTATGGCATCCAGTTCCACCCGGAAGTCACCCACCACATGATGTGCCGCTGGACGGTGCGCGGCAGCGAGCGGCTGGACCTGCCCAATGCCCGGCCGCGCAGCGCCCATTTTCTCGACCGGCTCCAGCACGACGCCCGGGTGCGGCTGTGGCTCGACGCCTTCATGGACCACTGGACCGGCGCGCATGCGGGCCGCCCTGCCGGCCTGAGGGTGGGCCTGCCGAACGGGCTCGCCCGCCACGGGTGAACCTGCCGAAGGTGCTCGGGAACCTTCCTTGCGCCGGCGGGTTCTCATGGGCGTGCCGGCCGGCCTGCGTGGCGGGCGGTTCGGCCGGGCTGTTCTTCTCCGAACCTGACGCGCGACCGGCCGCCGGCCCCGGCCGGCCGGCTGCCTTCCAGCATGGCGCGGGCCGGCGAGAGCGGGCGGGCCCGCCGCCCCGCCTCCCGCTTGCGGATCGTGCCATGAACCTGCTGATTCGCGCCGTCTTCGCCATCGGCGCCTGCGCGCTGGTGCTGGTGGCCGGCGCCCTCCTGCTCTCCGCGCCGTTCCAGGTGCTGGGCGCCGCGCTCTCGGGCGAGGTGCCGGCGCGCGAGGAGCTGCTGTCGATCGTCGGCTACCTCATCGTCGCCATGGCGCTGATCGACGTCGCCAAATATTTCTTCGAGGAGGAGGTGCCGGCGGGGCGGGACAAGCGCACCCCGGCCGATGCCCGGCGCGGGCTCACCAAATTCCTCACCACCATGATCATCGCCATCTTCCTCGAAGGGCTGGTGCTCACCTTCGAGACCGCGCGCAGCGACATGACGAAGCTGCTCTACCCCGCCCTGCTGGTGGGCGCGGGCTGCCTGGCGCTCCTTACGCTCGGCCTGTTCCAGCGACTCAGCACGCTGGCGGAACGCGAGGTAGGCCCGGCGGAGGCGGCCGAAGCCCGGCGCGACCCGGCGGGCTGAGAGCTGCGAAGCAGACGGCTCATATGCACGGCCACCGGCGGCGTGTCGCGGTCGGCTCGGACGGCGCCGGAATCGTCGCCGGAGGAACGAGGCGGCCTTCCCCTTTCGCCGAGGTTTTCATCACGCCGGAACGCGCCGGCCGGCCCAGTGCGACGCGACGACCCCAACCAGCGGCCGGGGCCGGTCGCACGCCCGGGCGGGTCGGCCGCCCGCGCGTGGAGCGAGCGGGGTTCGCCACCCCTCTCGCCTGTCCCCCGATGCCGGCGACGACATCCCACGAAGCCCGGCAGCGCGGCGCGGCAGCGTCTGGAAAACGCCCCAGCCCGCCGCGTTCAGCCCGCGCGCAGGTTCTGCACGAACTCGGCGACTTCGCGCTGCAGGTCGCTGGCGCGCGAGGACAGCGACGTCGACAGCGAGGAGAGCTGCGTCGATGCCGCGCCCGTCAGCTCCGCCGAGCGACCAACGCCGGCCATGTTGTCGTTCACCGCGCCGGTACCGCTGGCTGCCATATGCGTGTTGCTGGCGATTTCGCGCGTGGTGGCGGCCTGCTCTTCCACGGCGGAGGCGATGGCCGTGGTGACGTCGCGGATCCGGGTGATGATGCCGACGATCTTCTCGATCGAGCCGACGGTGCGGCCGGTCGACTGCTGGATGCCCTGCACCTTGGCGCTGATGTCCTGGGTCGCGCGGGCGGTCTGCTCGGCGAGCTGCTTCACCTCCTGCGCCACCACCGCGAAGCCGCGGCCTGCCTCACCCGCCCGCGCCGCCTCGATGGTGGCGTTGAGCGCGAGCAGGTTGGTCTGGCCGGCGATGTCGGTGATCAGGTTGATCACCTCGCCGATCTTGCTGGCGGCTTCGGAAAGCTCGCGGATTTCGCCGGCGGCGCGGGTGACCTCTTCCGAGCCCGAGGCGGCGAAGGCGGCGGCCTGTGTGACCTGGGAGCCGATCTCGTTGATGGACGAGCTCATCTCCTCGGTGGCGCTGGCGACCGTTTGCACATTGGTGGAGGCTTCCGCCGCCGCATTGGTGACGGCCATTGCCTGGCGCGAGGTCTCCTCGGCTGTATCCGACAGGTTGCGTGCCGCCGCTGACACCTCGTTCGAGGAGGAGGCGACATGGTTCACGATGTTTTCCATATTGGTGACGAAGGATTGCGCCAGCCGGTCGCGCCGGGCCATCGCCGCGCGCTCGGCCTCGGCGCGGGCGGTCGCCTCGCGGCGGGCGGCATCGGCTTCGGCAAGGCTATCGCGGAAGGTGAGCAGCGCGTTGCTGATGGCGCCGATCTCATCCTTGCGCTCGGTGTAATCGACGACCGTGGCGAAGTCGCCGCGGCGGATTCGATCCATGCCGGTCACCGTCGCACGGATCGGCAAGGCGATCAGCTTGTTGAGGACGAGGGCCGCACCGGCGCCGATGATGATGATGATCAGCACCGAGAATCCGACGGCGACTATGATCATGCGCTCGGCCGCGCGCATGTCGTCCTCGCGGACGGTAAGCAGGGACGCTTCGGCTTGGTTCAGTTCGGCGACAAGGCTACGGATCTTGTCGAAATAGGCCTTGCCCTTGCCGGCATATTCCACCTCACGGGCGGCCTCGGTGGACCCCGCCTTCATGAGATTGATGGCATAGGAGGAAACATCGCGCTGCCAGGCCTCGACGTGCTCCCGGACAGCATCGAGCCGCTTCTGCTGGATGGCATTGTCGCTGGTGAGCGACTTGGCGTCCTTCCAGTTGGCGGCAAAGGCGCTCTCGCCATTCCGGAGCGGCTCCAGATTTTCGTCCTTGCCGGTGATCAGATAGCCGCGGAGACCGGTTTCCTGGTCCACCATTGCGGCCATCATCCTGTCGACACGGTCCAACACCTCATAGGTGTGGACGGTCCAGCCGACATTCTGACTAACGGTCGACTGCGCTGTCAGGATGACCCCGCCGGTTGCAAGGCTGGCAATGAGGACAAGGCCGAATGCCAGCATGATCTTGGTGCGGATCGCGAGATTCTTCACGTTCATAAGGGGCCACCGAGAAGGAAATGTTGCCGAGAGCCTGAAGCAACAGGCGTTTTGTATCTTCGGCTGGCGCTCCAAAGCGGGTGCCGCTTCGGCTTGCCGGACGACGATGCCGGGAGTGTCGAACCGGAAATTCAAACGATGGTAAGCTTGCTTCAGGCTGAGGGCCGGCTGAGCTTCAGCCGGCCGAGGAGGCGCCGCCGTTCCGCTCCGCGTGCCACACCGCATGTCGATGGCAAGCGGCTCGAACGCCTCGATACCCGATAGCTCGGCACTGCGGGCAGCCGTGATCGCGCGTGTCGCCGCCGTCACCGCCGCCCTCGATCACGCTCGGGTCGCTCTCGCATGGGCCCGTTTGAAGGAGGCCAGGCGCCCTTGGGGGGATCGGCGAGTGTGGCGGAGAACCGGCGAAGCGGCGGGCGTTCACGTCGACATTCGCCGGCGTTCGCTGAAATCCGCGTCAGATGTGGGGGTAATGTCGGGGTGAATCGCGAAACAGCGAAGTCACGAGAAATTCAGGCAGAAGGCTGGTGGAGCCGAGGGGATTTGAACCCCTGACCTCTGCAGTGCGATTGCAGCGCTCTCCCAACTGAGCTACGGCCCCAGCCTCAGGCCGCGCCTTGTACGTTTGGCGCCACGGCGCTGTCAAGCGGGTCGGCGCGCCGTCAACCGAAGCTTCGCATCGGCGGCCGCCCCGCGGCCCGCAAAGGCGTGAAGAACACGCTGCCGCAGGGGGTTGCCGCGATCCCGCCGGCCCATTAAGCATCGTGCCAGCGGCGCCGCCGGCGGCTCCGTTCCCTTCCGCACGGCGCACGGCCCTTCCGCCACGGCCCCCGATCGAGGATCGCGATGAATTCGCTTCTCTGGCTGATCGATACGCTGATTTCGCTCTATGTCTGGATCCTGATCGCCTCCGCCGTCCTGTCGTGGCTGGTGGCGTTCAATGTGGTCAACCCGCACAACCCCTTCGTCCGCAATGTCGGCGAGTTCCTGTGGCGGGTCACCGAGCCGGTGCTGGGGCCGATCCGCCGGCTGCTGCCCAATCTCGGCGGCATCGACATCTCGCCGGTGATCCTGATCATCGGGCTCTATTTCATCCGCAACCTGCTGTTCGAGTTCCTGGTCTGAGCGGCGGGGCGCCGGGATGAACGCGCCGCCGGACGCGCCGCCGGACACATCGCCGCCCTGGACCCTGCGGCCCGACGGGGTGCGGCTGACGGTGCGCGCCACCCCGCGCGGCGGGCGCGACGCCATCGACGGCGTGGCGCAGCTCGCGGACGGGCGCAGCGTGGTCAAGGCGCGGGTGGCGGTGGCGGCAGAGGACGGCAAGGCCAATGCCGCGCTCGGGCGACTGGTGGCCGAGGCCGCCGGTGTCGCGCCTTCCGCGGTGAGCCTTGCCCAGGGCGCGACGGCGCGGCTGAAGACCTTCCACATCGCCGGTGAGCCCGCAGCGCTGGCGGCGCGGCTCGGCGCCCGTCTCGGCCTCGGCTGAGGCCGCACACCGGCCGCGCCGGATTCGGCCCTCCCGGCCCTGCGCAGGCCCTCAGGCGTGCCAGCCGAAGGCGATCTTCTCCAGCGTCTTGCCGCCGAAGGTTTCCGAGGAGCGGGCGACGGGGCGGCCGCCCAGCGCCCGGTAGAACCCGACCGCCGGCTCGTTATCGGCCAGCGCCCACACCGCGATCCCCTCGAAGCCGGCGCCGGAGAGTTCCTTACGGGCATCGCGGAACAGCCGGCGGCCGAAGCCGAGGCCCTGATATTCCGGCTTGAGGTAGATCTCGTAGATCTCGCCCTCGAAAGGCAGGCTGCGGGCGCGGTTGCGGCCGAAATTGGCGTAGCCAGCCAGCGCGTCGCCGAAGGTGAGCACCAGCACCCGGGAGCCGCGGTTGAGCGCGGACTGCCACCACGCCGGGCCGCGGCGGTGGATCATCTTTTCGAGGTCCGCGCCGGGGATCACCCCCCGATACGCCGCGCGCCACGCGGCATCGTGGATCTCTGCGAGTTCCGCTGCGTCGGCCGGCTGGGCCCGGCGGGTTTCGATCAGGAGCGTGCTCATGACTGAATGGGAGCAAATGCGCCGCCCGCGATCAAGAGGGCAGTTTGCGCTATCCGCCGTGATGGCCTGGACGTGACCGCGCGGACACGACAATGAAAGCCCCGGCGGGCAGGCGCCGCGCCGGGGCTTTCGCAGAGGAAGGACGGAGCGGGCCCTTGCCGGGCCGCGCGGGCCGGGGGTCAGACGCCCTCGGCTTCCTTGCGGCGCTCCTCGCGCTTGCGCTCGTTGGGGTCGAGCAGGCGCTTGCGCAGGCGGATCGACTTCGGCGTGACCTCGACCAGCTCGTCGTCCTGGATCCAGGCCAGCGCCCGCTCCAGCGTCATGCGGATCGGCGGGGTCAGGCGCACCGCCTCGTCCTTGGAGGTGGTGCGGATATTGGTGAGCTTCTTGCCCTTGAGGACATTGACCTCAAGGTCGTTGTCGCGGGTATGAACGCCCACCAGCATGCCCTGATAGACCTTCCAGCCCGGCTCGATCATCATCGGGCCGCGGTCTTCCAGGTTCCACAGCGCATAGGCCACCGCCTCGCCGGCCTCGTTGGCGATCAGCACGCCGTTGGTGCGGCCGGCGATCTCGCCCTTGTGGGGGGCGTAGGCGTGGAACAGCCGGTTCATGATGGCGGTGCCGCGGGTGTCGGTCAGCAGCTCCGACTGGTAGCCGATAAGGCCGCGGGTCGGGGCGTAGAACACCAGCCGCACGCGGTTGCCGCCGGAGGGGCGCATCTCGACCATTTCGGCGCGGCGCTCGCTCATCTTCTGCACGACGACGCCGGAGAACTCCTCGTCGACGTCGATCAGCACTTCCTCGATCGGCTCGAGGATCTCGCCCGCCTCGCTCTTGGTGAACACCACGCGCGGGCGCGACACCGCGATCTCGAAGCCCTCGCGGCGCATGGTCTCGATCAGCACCGCGAGCTGGAGTTCACCGCGACCGGAGACGTAGAACGAATCCTTCTCGGTGGATTCCTCGATCTTCAGCGCGACATTGCCTTCCGCCTCGCGGAACAGCCGGTCGCGGATGACGCGGCTGGTCACCTTGTCGCCCTCGGTGCCGGCGAGCGGCGAATCGTTGACGATAAAGGTCATGGTGACGGTGGGCGGGTCGATCGGCTGGGCCTTCAGCGGGGTTTCCACCGAGGGGTCGCAGAAGGTGTCGGCCACGGTGCCCTTGGAGAGGCCGGCGATGGCGACGATGTCGCCGGCAACGCCCTCCTCGATCGGCTGGCGCTCGATGCCGCGGAAGGCGAGGATCTTGGAGATGCGGCCCTGCTCGACCAGCGAGCCGTCCTGCGCCAGCACCTTGATGGCCTGGTTCGGCTTGATCGAGCCGGAGGTGATGCGCCCGGTGATCATGCGGCCGAGGAAGGGGTTCGCCTCCAGCAGCGTGCCGATCATCTTGAAGGGGGCTTCCTCCACCGTCGGCTCCGGCACGTGCTTCAGCACGAGGTCGAACAGCGGCGCCATGCCCTGGTCCTGCGGGCCTTCCGGGGAATGCGCCATCCAGCCGTTGCGGCCGGAGCCGTAGAGGATGGGGAAGTCGAGCTGTTCGTCATTGGCGTCGAGCGCGGCGAACAGGTCGAACACCTCGTTGATGACCTCCTGGGCGCGGGCATCCTGGCGGTCGACCTTGTTGATCGCGACGATCGGACGCAGCCCGACCTTGAGCGCCTTGCCGACCACGAACTTGGTCTGCGGCATCGGGCCCTCGGCGGCGTCCACCAGCACGATGGCGCCGTCCACCATGTTCAGGATACGCTCGACCTCGCCGCCGAAATCGGCGTGGCCGGGGGTGTCGACGATGTTGATCCGGGTATCCTTCCAGACCACCGAGGTGGCCTTGGCGAGGATGGTGATGCCGCGCTCCTTTTCGAGGTCGTTCGAATCCATCACCCGCTCGGCGACGCGCTGGTTTTCGCGGTAGGATCCGGACTGCTTGAGCAGCTCGTCCACCAGCGTGGTCTTGCCGTGGTCGACGTGAGCGATGATGGCGATGTTGCGCAGCTTCATAGATGAACACCAAAAAGCGGGTCCGAGGGGGTTCGGACCCGCGTGAATTTCGCGGCGCAATATACCCGCAAACGTCGGAAGATCAACGCATCAGGCGGGGCGGCGCCGGGCGCGGGCGCCGGAGGTATCCCGCGGTCACGCCCGGCGGAGCTGCCACAGCGCGAGGATGCCGGGATATTTGATCACCTCGCCGTCGCCGGTGCGCAGCCAGGCGACCTCGCGGTGGGAGGGCGACTGGGTCATGGCGAAGGCGACGGCGTCGTCGACGCTGTCGAATTCGTAGCTGTCCGGCCACTGGTCGGGCGCGTCCACGCTGTGGGAGGCCGGCCAGTACTGCAGCCGGACCGGCGTCTGCTGGTTCATCATGGTGTCCTCCTCGGCTCGGGGAGGCGAGGCTGCGCGGCGGGCGCAGCCCGGCCCCTGCCGGGGATCAATGCCCGCCGGCGGCGCCGGTTCCGGCCGCGCGTGCCGGCCCGTCAGGCGCCGGGCTTGCGGCCCCACGGGCCGAAGCGGCCTTCCGGCCGGGCGGTGCGCAGCATCATCATCTCGCCGATGTTCTCCGGCGACAGCAGCCCGACGAGGCGCCCCTCGGCGTCCAGCGCCCCCACCACCGGGGCGCGGCTGCGGGTGAGCAGGGCCAGCGCCGCCTCCAGCGGGCTGCGCAGCGAGACGGTGGGAATGTCGCCCTGCATCGCCTCCAGCACCGGGGCGTCCGGCCCGCCGGCCTGCAGCGCGCGGATCATGGCGTCGCGGGTCAGCACCCCGCGCAGATGGCCGGCGCCGTCGACGATGGGGAATTCCTTCTGCGTGGTGCGGATCAGCGCCTCGGCGGCGTCGCCGACGCTGGCGGTGGGCCCCAGCGTCTCGAAATGGGTGATCATCGCGTCCTGCACCAGCATGCCGCGCGCCACCTGCCGCATCTGGACATGGCCGGCCTCGCCCGAGGCGGCGAGGAACACGAACACCGCGATGATGATCAGCATGGGATTGCCGAAGATGCCGAGCAGCCCGAGGCCGACCGCCAGCGTCTGGCCGATCGAGGCGGCGGTCTGGGTGGCCTGGGCGTGGCCCATCCGCATCGCCAGCAGCGCCCGCAGCACCCGCCCGCCATCCATCGGGAAGGCGGGGATGAGGTTGAACACCACGAGGAAGATGTTCGCCCCGGCGAGCTTGGCCAGCATGCCGACCTGCGGGTTCTCGATGTCCTGCAGGTGCTCCACCCCGGTGGTGCCGCCGAGCAGCAGGATCAGCACCAGCGCGATGACCACGTTCACCGCCGGCCCGGCGAGCGCCACCACCAGCTCCTCCGACGGCTTTTCCGGGATGCGTTCGAGATTGGCGATGCCGCCGAACGGCCACAGCACCACCTCGGGCGTCTTCACCCCATAGCGCCGGGCCGCGAAGATGTGGCCGAACTCGTGCAGCAGCACGCACAGGAACAGCAGCGCCACGAAGGCGACCCCCTCCCACGCCGCGCTGGCGCCGCCGCGCTGGTAATAGGCGGCCCAGATCCACACCAGGAACAGCAGGAAGGTGACGTGGATGCGGACCGCCGTTCCATAGACATATCCGATGGTGAGCGACCAGGGCATGGGATTCTCCTTGCGTAAGCGCCGGCAGCATAGCCGCACCGTCGCGGCAGGACAGCCGATTCGGTCCTCCGCGCCGCGGCGGGGGAACCCGCCCCGGGCCGCCGTGTTGCTGCTGTGAACCCACAGGAGGCCTTCATGGACGACAAGAACACCGCCGAGGCGATCGACCAGGTGTGGCAGATGATGGAAAGCATCCGCACCTGCATGCTGGTGACCAAGCAGGGCGAGACCCTGCGTGGCCGGCCGATGCACGCCTTCCCCGCCCGGGAGGAGGGCTGCATCTGGTTCCTCACCGACCGCCGGGGCCATGCCGACGACGAGCTGAGCCGCGACCCGCAGGGCGCGCTGACCTTCGCCAACGGGGCGAAGAACGACTTTCTCTCCGTCTCCGGCGAGTGCGAGGTGCTGGACGACCGCGCCAAGGTCGGGGAGCTGTGGAACGACGCGGCGCGGGCCTACTGGCCGCAGGGCAAGGACGACCCCAACATCCGCGTGCTGCGCTTCCTCCCCGCGGAGGCCGAATACTGGGACGGCACCGCCAGCTCGATCCTGATCACGCTGAAGATGGTCGCGGCGCGGATCAAGGGCGAGCGGGCCAACCTCGGCGACAACCGGAAGGTGCCGCTCGACTGATGGACATGTTGGGGTGAGGGTCCGCCGGCGGCGCCAGCGGCATCTGCCGTCGCGGCCGGCCCGCCGCTGTGCCGCCCCGGCGGCTTTCGTCGGTCTGTGCCGCCCCGGCGGCTTTCGTCGGCAGGCTCGACCGCGCCGTACCGCCGGGGGGACGCCGCCTGCGGGAGCGGCCAGAACCGCAAGAGCCGGCGGCCGCTTGGGGCCGCCGCCGGCCTGGCCGGGTGCAGGGCTGTCTCAGCCGGCGATCTTGCGGGTGCGGCTGCCCAGCGTGCGCAGGCGCAGCGCGTTCAGCTTGATGAAGCCGGCGGCGTCGCGGTGGTCATAGGCCACCGCGCCTTCCTCGAAGGTCACGAGGTCCTGGTTGTAGAGCGAATAGGGCGAGCTGCGCCCCACCACCTCGACATTGCCCTTGTAGAGCTTCAGCCGCACCTCGCCGGTGACCAGCTCCTGGCTCTTGTCGATGAGCGCCTGCAGCATCTCGCGCTCCGGCGAGAACCAGAAGCCGTTGTAGATCAGCTCGGCGTAGCGCGGCATGATGTCGTCCTTCAGGTGCGCCGCGCCGCGGTCGAGCGTGATGCTCTCGATGCCGCGATGCGCCTTCAGGAGGATGGTGCCGCCCGGCGTCTCGTAGACGCCGCGCGACTTCATGCCGACGAAGCGGTTCTCGACGAGGTCGAGCCGGCCGATGCCGTTTTCCTTGCCCAGCGCGTTGAGCCGGGTCAGCAGGGCGGCGGGGGAAAGCGCCTCGCCGTCGATCGAGACCGCGTCGCCCTTCTCGAAGCCGACGGTGATGTAGGTCGCCCGGTCCGGGGCGTCCTCGGGGGCGATGGTGCGCTGGTAGACGAATTCCGGCGCCTCGATCGCCGGGTCCTCCAGCACCTTGCCCTCGGAGGAGGAGTGCAGCAGGTTGGCGTCGACCGAGAAGGGCGCCTCGCCGCGCTTGTCCTTGGCGATCTGGATCTGGTGCGATTCGGCGAAGGCGATGAGCTGTTCGCGCGAGCGCAGGTCCCATTCGCGCCACGGCGCGATGATCTTGATGTCCGGCTCCAGCGCGTAATAGCTCAGCTCGAACCGCACCTGGTCGTTGCCCTTGCCGGTGGCGCCGTGGGACACCGCGTCGGCGCCGACCTTGCGGGCGATCTCGATCTGCTTCTTCGCGATCAGCGGGCGGGCGATCGAGGTGCCGAGGAGATAGAGCCCCTCATAGAGCGCGTTGGCGCGGAACATCGGGAAGACGTAGTCGGCGACGAACTCTTCGCGAACATCCTCGATGAAGATGTGCTCGGGGCGGATGCCGAGCAGTTCGGCCTTGCGGCGTGCGGGCTCCAGCTCCTCGCCCTGGCCGAGATCGGCGGTGAAGGTCACCACCTCGCAGCCATAGGTGGTCTGCAGCCATTTGAGGATGACCGAGGTGTCGAGTCCGCCCGAATAGGCGAGGACCACCCGCTTCACGTCGCTAGCCATGTCGAATTCCGCGCTGAGAAGGCATTCATGCCCTGCCGAAGGGCGCGCGGACTATAGGCGCGCCGGCGGGTGGCGCAAGAGCCGGCACGAATGCCGGCTCAGGAGGAGCCGGGCTGGCGCGGCGTGGCGGGGACGGAGCGCAGCCCCATCGGCACCGGGGAGTCCGGCGGCAGGATTTCGGCCTCCACCACCCGGCTCTGGCCGGGGAAGGGCGCGCCGGCGCCGCCCGGGCCGCCGGGACCGCCCGGGCCGGTGAGGAACCTGGCCGGGATGACCGGCGCCGGCGCCGGCTTCGGCCGCCGCGGCATCCGCCCGCCATCGATCGGCTTCCAGAAGCCGGAGGTCCAGCCGGCGATGATCCAGTAGACCACCCCGCCGCACAGGCCGGCGGCGAGCGGGTAGAAATCGGCGCCATCGACCGGCATCGACCCGAACGGCGTCAGCATCTGCCCGGCGATCCAGCCGGCGAGGCCCACATTCAGCGTGTGGTACAGCAGCGAGCGGACCGCGAAGACCTCCGCGAACAGCATGCCGACGCTCGCCAGCCCCCAGGCGGTCAGCGCCAGCCCGGACAGCGCGGTCATCACCTTGATGACGGCGTCGACGATGCCGGGCAGGTCCAGCGTCATCAGCCGGGGCAGCGCGTGGCTCAGGTCGAACAGGCCCATCGTCATCACCACCAGCATGGCGAGCATGCCGGCGAGGTAGCCCAACGGCACGACCAGGACACGCAGCAGCAGGCGGAGCAGCCGATCCATTTCCGGCGCCCTATTCCGCGGCCGCCATGGCCCGCAGGGCGAGCCTTTCGCGCGCGGAGAGACGTTCGGTCTCGCTCTTGAGCTGGCCGCAGGCGGCGAGGATGTCGCGCCCGCGCGGGGTGCGCACGGGGCTCGAATAGCCGGCGCGGAAGACGATGTCGGAAAACTGCTCGATGGTCTCCCAGTCCGAGCACTCGTAGCGGGTGCCGGGCCAGGGGTTGAACGGGATGAGGTTGATCTTGGCCGGGATGCCGGCCAGCAGCCGCACCAGCGCCCGCGCATCGGCCGGGCTGTCGTTCACGCCCTTCAGCATCACATATTCGAAGGTGATGCGCTTGGCGTTCGACACCGGGGGGTAGGTGCGGCAGGCCTCGAGAAGCTGCTTCAGCGGGTACTTCTTGTTGATCGGCACCAGCTCGTCGCGCAGCTCGTCGCGCACGGCATGGAGCGAGATCGCCAGCATCGGCCCGACCTCGCGGCCCAGCCGCTCGATTTCCGGCACCACGCCGGAGGTCGAGACCGTGATGCGGCGCTTGCCGATGCCGAGGCCCTCGCCATCCGCCAGGATCTCGATCGATTCGGCGACGGAATCATAGGCGTAGAGCGGTTCGCCCATGCCCATGAAGACGATGTTGGTGAGAAGCCGGTCGCCTTCGGTGGGCAGGCCGGGGCCGGTGGCGCGGGTGGCGCCGGGGTAGTCGCCGAGCCGGTCGCGCGCGACCATCACCTGCGCCACGATCTCGGCGGCGGTCAGGTTGCGCACCAGGCGCTGGGTGCCGGTGTGGCAGAACGAGCAGTTCAGCGTGCAGCCGACCTGGCTGGAAACGCAGAGCGTGCCGCGGTCGCTCTCCGGGATGTAGACCATCTCGACGTCGTGGGGCCGGTCGCCGGCGATCTCCGGCGGCAGCCGCAGCAGCCATTTGCGGGTGCCGTCGGCGGAGACCTGCTCGACCACCACCTCGGGCCGGGCCAGCGTGAAGCGCTCGGCGAGCCGGGCGCGCAGGCCCTTGCCGACATTGGTCATCTCGTCGAAGGAGGTGACGCCGCGCAGGTAGATCCAGTGCCAGAGCTGCGCCGCCCGCATGCGCTGCTCGCGTTCGGGCAGGCCGAGCTCCGCCAGCGCCGCCAGAAGGCGGGCACGGCTGAGGCCGGCGAGCGAGGGCAGCCCTGCACGCGGCGGCGAGGTGGTTGCGTCGGCCGGCGCGGTGCGCGGCGCGGTGTCGATCACGGTCATCATCGGTCTGTGAAAGTTGCTTGCGCGGGTTTTAGCACGAATGCTGCGCCATGGCGAATGGCCCGCGCCGCAGGCTCACTTCAGCGGTACGTAGATGTCGATCACGAGATCGTCGGGCGAGGTGGAGCGGGGATCGGAGCGGTATTCCTCGATGTAGAGGTCCTGCGCCTCGAGGTCTTTTGCGTCCAGCAGGTTTGCGATCTGCTCATAGGTCGGGTCCATCGCGTCATAGGAGCCGCGATGGGTGAAGCGCATCGCCCGGCCGGCGGGGGAGGCGGAGAAGGTGAGGCCGCCCAGCGGCTTGTCCGTGGTGGCCCCGGCGAAGGGCAGCGCCACCTCGAAGTCGAAGCCGGCATCGTCGGTGGCGGTGTAGACGACCATGGGCGGCCCGGCGGGCTTCAGCTTCATCCGCGCCAGCTCGGCGTCGGTCTCCTTCACCGCGTTGACGATGCTGACATAGCCCTCCTCCCAGCTCGACTGGCCCTTCCGGGTCAGCACCGCGCGGGGCTGCAGCTCCACCAGCTCGCCATAGCCATCCGGCCGGTTCTGCGGGTCGCGGTTGCCGTCGGCGGTGGTGACGCCATCCGGCGCGGCGGGCACGGGCTGGGTGTCGACGCCCTTGGGGTCGACCACCGGCGGGCTTGAGAGTGCATCGTCGTCGTCGCCGGGCAGGGCGGGCGCGGCGGCGGGCGGGCTCGCCTCCGGCGCGGTGCCGGCGGGCGGGGTGGCCGGCGCCTGCGCGCGCACGGCGGGAACGCCCGATCCGAGCGCCAGCAGCGCGAGGCCGGTGGCGGCGGCGCAAGGACGAAACAGGCGGCGAAGAGAGCGCAGATCCATGGGTCACCCTGCCGGCGCGGAGCGGACCCGGTTCTAGCACTGTCCTTCCGCCGTCGCGATGGCAGATGTAAGCCGATTTCGCGGGGAGGAAAGCGTCGCCGCCCGGCAAACCGTGCGGGAAGGGTGCCGCAAAGGGAAGGCTGGCCTTCGCGCCGGCCCTTGCCCTATAAGGGCGCGAGCCGGCCGCCGGCACCCGGCCGCGGCGGGCGTGACCTTTCGACCCCGTGCCGCCGAGGCGCGGCCCCTTCGACCCCCCTCGCCGCCGCGCGCGGCCCTGTTCGACGACGTCCCGGTGCGACGCGGAAAGCTGCTTCATGGCCCTGCTGGCGAACCGCCCCTTCGTGAAGATGAACGGCCTCGGCAACGAGATCGTGGTGCTCGACCTGCGCGCCGCCCCGGTCGCCGTGCCGCCGGACGAGGCGCGGGCGCTGGCCCGCCCGCAGGCGCTGCCCTTCGACCAGATCATGGCGCTGTACCCCGCCCGGACGCCGGGCACCGACGCCTTCGTGCGCATCATCAATGCCGACGGCTCCGAGGCCGGCGCCTGCGGCAACGGCACGCGGTGCATCGCGCTGTATGAATCCGGCCGCACCGGCCGCGACCATCTGGTGTTCGAGAGCGTGGCCGGGCTGCTCGACTGCCGCATCGTGGCGGAAGGCGTCACCGCCGACATGGGCGCCCCCCGCTTCGGCTGGCAGGACATTCCCCTCGCCCACGCGGTGCCGCACACCGGCGCGGTGGAGCTGACGCTGGAAGGCCTCGCCGCCCCGGCCATGGCCAATGTCGGAAACCCCCACGCCACCTTCTTCGTCGCCGACCTCGCCGCCCATGATCTCGCCCGGCTCGGCCCGCGGCTGGAGCACCACCCGATCTTTCCCGAGCGCGCCAATATCGGGCTGGCGCAGATGCTGGCGCCGGACCACATCCGCCTCGCGGTGTGGGAGCGCGGCGCCGGCCTCACCCGGGCCTGCGGCTCGGCGGCCTGCGCCGCCGCGGTCAACGCCATGCGCACCGGGCGCAGCCCGCGCCGCGACGGCCAGCCGCTCCGCGTCACCCTGCCCGGCGGCGACCTGCTGATCGAATGGCGGCAGGCCGACGATCACATCCTCATGACCGGCCCGGCCGAGACCGAATTCGTCGGCGAACTCTCGCCCGCCATGCTCGGCGCCGCCGCCTGAGAGCGTCCATGACCGACTCCTCCCTGACCGACCCCGCCCCGACCGACGCGGCCGCCGCCGCGGCTTCCGGCGATCTGCCGGGCCACGTGCCGGCCGCGGCCGGCGTCGCGGTGATGACGTTCGGCTGCCGGCTCAACACGCTGGAATCGGAGGCGGTGCGCCGCGCCGCCGAGGCGGCGGGACTGGAGCGCGCCGTGGTGGTCAACACCTGCGCGGTCACCGCCGAGGCGGTGCGGCAGGCGCGGCAGGCGATCCGCCGGCTGAAGCGGGAGGACCCCGGCCGCCGTATCCTCGTCACCGGCTGCGCCGCGCAGACCGAGCCGGAGACCTTCGCCGCCATGGACGAGGTCGAGCGGGTGGTCGGCAACGCCGAGAAAACCCTGCCGCAGACCTGGGTCGCGGCGCGGCAGGCGGTCGATTTCGGCATCGGGGCGGAGGAGAAGGCGGTCGTCGGCGACATCATGAGCGTGCGCGAGACCGCGCTGCACCTCATCGACGGCATCGAGGGCCGCACCCGCGCCTTCGTGCAGGTGCAGAACGGCTGCGACCACCGCTGCACCTTCTGCATCATCCCCTATGGCCGGGGCAATTCCCGCTCGGTGCCGATGGGCGAGGTGGTGGCGCAGGTGCGCCGGCTGGTCGAGAACGGCTATGGCGAGGTGGTGCTGACCGGCGTCGACCTCACCTCCTACGGCGCCGGCCTGCCGGGCGCGCCGAAGCTCGGCACGCTGGTGCGCGCCATTCTGCGCCATGTGCCGGAGCTGGCGCGGCTGCGGCTGTCCTCGATCGATTCGGTGGAGGCCGATCCCGAACTGATGGCGGCGCTGGCGGAGGAGGAACGGCTGATGCCCCATCTCCACCTCTCGCTGCAGGCCGGCGACGACCTCATCCTCAAGCGGATGAAGCGCCGGCATTCCCGGGCCGACGCCATCGCCTTCTGCCGGGAGGCCCGGCGGCTGCGCCCCGATCTGGTGTTCGGCGCCGACATCATCGCCGGCTTCCCCACCGAGACCGAGGCGCATTTCCGCAATTCGCTGGCGCTGGTCGAGGATTGCGGGCTCACCCATCTGCACGTCTTCCCCTTCTCCCCGCGCCGGGGCACGCCGGCGGCCCGCATGCCGCAGCTTGCCCGCGAGGTGGTGAAGGAGCGGGCCAGGCGGCTGCGCGAGCGGGGCGCCCAGGCCCTGCTGCGCCACCTCTCCGGCGAGGTGGGCCGCCTGCGCGCGGTGCTCGCCGAGACCGAAGGCCTCGCCCGCACCGAGGGGTTCACCCCGGTGCGCCTTGCCCGCCCGCTGGAGCCGGGCACCCTTTCGACGCTGCGCATCGCGGGCCATGACGGCACGCGGCTGCTCGCGGCCTGAACCTGCCGGAACCCGACATGAGCGAGAACGACGCCCCCCGGCCCGGCTTCTGGAAGCGGCTGACCCAGGGCCTGACCCGCACCGCGACCAACCTGTCGAGCGGCATCACCGACCTCTTCACCAAGCGCAAGCTCGACGCCGCCACGCTGGAAGACCTCGAGGACATCCTCATCCGCGCCGATCTCGGGGTGGAGACCGCCGGCCGCATCAGCGAGGCGGTGGGCAAGGGCCGCTACGAGAAGAGCATCGACCCCGACGAGGTGCGCGGCCTCGTCGCGCAGGAGATCGAGCGGGTGCTGGCCCCGGTCGCCACCCCGCTGGTGTTCGATCCCGCCATCCGGCCGTTCGTGCTGCTGATGGTCGGCGTCAACGGCTCGGGCAAAACCACCACCATCGGCAAGGTGGCGGCGCGTCTGCGCGCCGAGGGCAAGAAGGTGGTGCTGGCCGCCGGCGACACCTTCCGCGCCGCCGCCATCGAGCAGCTCAAGGTCTGGGCGGACCGCACCGGGGCCAGCATCGTTTCCCGCGAGCCGGGCGCGGATGCCGCCGGCGTCGCCTTTGACGGGCTGGCGAAGGCCCGCGCCGAGGGCGCCGACGTGCTGATCGTCGACACCGCCGGCCGGCTGCAGAACCGCGCCGAGCTGATGGCGGAGCTGGAGAAGGTGGTGCGGGTGCTGAAGAAGCAGGACCCCGCCGCCCCGCACGCGGTGGTCCTGGTGCTGGACGCCACCGTCGGCCAGAACGCGCTGTCCCAGGTCGAGGCGTTCCGCCGGGTGGCGGGCGTCACCGGCCTCGTCATGACCAAGCTCGACGGCACCGCCCGCGGCGGCATCCTGGTCGCGATCGCCGCCAGGCACGGCCTGCCGGTGCATCTGGTCGGGGTGGGCGAGGGGGTGGACGACCTCCAGCCCTTCACCGCCCGCGATTTCGCCCGCGCCATCGTCGGGCTGGACTGAGCGCCCTCGCCTTCCCGCCCCGCCGGCACGCCCCGGCACACCCGGCGCGGCCTTGATCCTGCCGCGCCCGCGGGCCACAACGGGGCATCACCCGAGGACACCGCATGACCGAGACGACGCCGGCGCCCGCGCGCACCATGCACCCGCTGCTCAAATTCGCGCTGGAGATGGGCCCGCTCGTCATCTTCTTCGTCGCCAACGGCAAGGCCGGCATCTATGTCGCCACCGCCGCCTTCATGGTGGCGACCTTCGCCGCGCTGGCGCTGATGTGGGTGCTGGCGCGCAAGATCGCGGTGATGCCGCTGATCTCCGCCGCGGTGGTGCTGGTGTTCGGCACGCTGACGCTGTGGCTGCAGGACGACCACTTCATCAAGCTGAAGCCGACCATGGTGAACGCGCTGTTCGGCGCCGCGCTGCTCGGCGGGCTGGCCTTCGGCCGGCCGCTGCTGCCCTATGTGCTGGGCGACGTGTTCCGGCTGAAGCCGGAGGGCTGGCGCCGGCTCACCATCCGCTGGGGGGTGTTCTTCCTCGCCATGGCGGTGCTGAACGAGATCGTGTGGCGCTCGGTGTCGACCGACACCTGGGTCGCCTTCAAGACCTTCGGCTATCTCCCGCTCACCTTCGTCTTCGCCCTGGCCCAGGCCCCGCTGCTGAACCGCTACGCGCTGGAGCCGGAGGCCGATGCCGCCGCCCGCGCCGCCGAGGGCCGCCCGGCGGCGGAGTAGGGGGAGCGGGCCGGGGTGCCGGCCCGCCCGCCGTTCACGGGCAGGGGTTGCCCACGCGCTGGTGCACCGCGTCGATCTTCGCCTCGACCTCGGGGCTGAGGACGAGGTCGATCGCGTCGATGTCGGTCTTGAGCTGCGCCATGGTGGTGGCGCCGATGATGACCGACGTCATGAAGGAGCGCGACAGGCAGAAGGCGATCGCCATCTGCGCGGGGTCGAGCCCGGCTTCCGCGGCGATGCCGAGATAGGCCGCCACCGCCTCCTCCGTGCCCGGCGTCTCGTAGCGCTGGCCGCGGTTGAAAAGGGTGGAGCGCGCCCCGGCCGGGCGGGCGCCGTTCTGGTACTTGCCGGTGAGGTAGCCCTGCGCCAGCGGGGAATAGGCCAGCAGGCCGACATCCTCGCGCAAGCTCACCTCGGCAAGGTTCACCTCATAGGTGCGGTTCAGCAGATGGTATGCGTTCTGGATCGACACCACGCGCGGCAGCCCCCCTCGCGCGTCGGCCTCGTGGAGGAAGCGCATCGTGCCCCAGGCGCTCTCGTTGGAGAGCCCGAAATGGCGGATCTTGCCTTCCTTCACGAGGTCCCCCACCGCTTCCAGCGTTTCGAGGATCGGGGTCTCCTCGCCGGAGACGTCCTTCCACCGCGTGGGGTTGGAGCCGAAATACGGCACCGGCCGGCCCGGCCAGTGGAGCTGGTAGAGGTCGATATAGTCGGTCTGCAGCCGCGTCAGGCTCTTCTCCACCGCCTCGCGGATCTGCGCCCGGTTCGGCCGCGCCGGCGAGCCGTCGTCGCGGAACCACGTCATGTCGGAGAGGCCGCAGACCTTGGTGGCCACGATGACCTTGTCGCGGTTGCCCCGCGCCTTCATCCAGGTGCCGATGATGCGCTCGGTCGAGCCCTGGGTGTCGGGCTTGGGCGGGATGGAATAGAGCTCGGCGGTGTCGAGGAAGTTGATGCCCCGGTCGAGGGCATAGTCCATCTGGGCGTGGCCTTCGGCCTCGGTGTTCTGCTGGCCATAGGTCATCGTGCCGAGGCAGATGGCGCTGACCTCAAGGCCGGTGCGGCCAAGCGGGCGATACTGCATGGGATTGTCCGGGAATCTGGGGGCAGGATGGAAGCAGGTGCGGCGTTGCACCGGGTTCTGCATGATAGGGGGCCACCCCCGGCCGGACAAGATGCCGCTTGGTCAGTGGCCTTGATCAGCCGCCTTTGGTCACTCGCCTGCCCCGCCGCGCGTGGCGCCCGCCGCCCTTCCCTCCCCGGCCCAGAAGGCGCGGGCCTGCGGCGGCAGCCGCGCCAGCGCCGCGGCAAGCCCCGCGGCATCGTCCCGCGCGGCATCGTCCGGAGCGGCCAGCGTCACGGCGAGGGCGGCGGCGACATGGCTGACCGCGTCGGCCCCGGCGAGGTTGTGGTGCGGCCGCAGCGCCTTCACGTCCCGCAGCACCGCCGCGGGGTCCCAGTTCTCCTCGCGTGGCTGCGGCTCCCAGTGCTGGATGAACATCCCGCCCAGCAGCGGCGGCAGCGCGGCGGCGAACAGCAGCGTTTCGGTGGGGTCGAGCCGGCGGCGGAAGGCCCGGAACACCGCGTCGACCACGGTGTAGGCCTGATGCCGGCTCGACAGGCCGGCGCGCTCCGCGACCTCGCCGAGAAAGCCGTCCAGCTCGGCGCTGGCGCGGCGATAGGCCATCGGAACCGTCATGCCCGCGTCCTCAGCCCTTCAGCGTCGCCAGCCACGCCTCCACCGCCGGCAGCATGCGCTCGACGATGATGTCGACGCCGGCCGCGGTGGGGTGGACACCGTCGGCCTGGTTCAGCTTGCCCTGCCCGGCGACGCCGTCGAGGAAGAACGGGTAGAGCGGCACGCCGTATTTCGCCGCCAGCGCGGGGTAAAGGGCGTCGAAGCGCTGCTTGTAGGCGGCGCCCATGTTGGGCGGGGCCAGCATGCCGGCGAGCAGCACGGGAATGCCGCGCGCCTTCAGCCGCGCCAGCATCTCGTCCAGCGCCTTTTCCGCGAGGCCCGGGTCGAGCCCGCGCAGCGCGTCATTGGCGCCGAGTTCGAGGATCACCCCCTGGGTGCCGTCGGGGATCGACCAGTCCAGCCGGGCGAGGCCGGCGGCGGTGGTGTCGCCGGAAACCCCGGCATTCTCGATCACAACGTCGTGTCCGCGCGCCTTGAGCGCCGCCTGCAGCCGGGCCGGAAAGGCCTCCTTCGCCGGCAGGCCGAGGCCGGCGGTGAGGCTGTCGCCAAAGGCCACCAGCCGCAAAGGCTCCGCCCGCGCCGGTCCGGCGAGGGCCATAGTGCCCAGCGCCAGCAGCGCCAGCGCCAGATGACGCAAGGTCGTGAACGCCCCCACCCGCCCCTTTCGCCGACGGTGCAGCGCACCATATGCTGGCGTTCCGAACCATAGCCGGCTCGCGAATCCGGGGCGCCGCGAACGGCCGTTGAAACCAGAGATCATGCAGCGCGATTCCTTCTCGTCTTCCGCTCCGGCGGTCCGGCTGGACAATGTCCAGCTTTCCCTCGGCTCCGGCGCGGCGCGGGTCCACATCCTCAAGGGCGTTTCCCTTCATATAGGGTCGGGCGAGGCGGTTGGACTGGTCGGCCCCTCGGGTTCGGGCAAATCGAGCCTGCTGATGGTGCTGGCCGGGCTGGAGCGGGCCGACAGCGGCACGGTCGAGGTGGCGGGCGAGCCGCTGACCGGGCTGGGCGAGGACGCGCTGGCGCGGTTCCGCGGCCGCCATGTCGGCATCATCTTCCAGGCCTTCCACCTCATCCCCACCATGACCGCGCTGGAGAATGTCGCGGTGCCGCTGGAGCTGGCGGGCCGGGCGGACGCCTTCGCGCGGGCCGCGGCGGAGCTGACGGCGGTCGGGCTCGGCCATCGGCTGGACCATTACCCCGCCCAGCTCTCCGGCGGCGAGCAGCAGCGCGTGGCGGTGGCCCGGGCGCTCGCCCCCGAGCCGGCCATCCTCGTCGCCGACGAGCCCACCGGCAATCTCGACGAGGAAACCGGCCGCCAGATCATGGAGCTGATCTTCGCCAGCCGCGCCGCGCGCGGCACCACGCTGGTGATCGTGACCCACGATCTCGGTCTCGCCCGCCGCTGCGACCGGGTGGTGCGGCTGCGCTCCGGCCATATCGAGGCGGAAGACGCGGGAGCCGCGCCGCTGCCGGCCGGCGCGGTGCCGGCATGAGCGTCGCCGCCTCGCCGGCCACCACCGCCGCCCGCTCCACGCGCCGCCCGCCCGGGCGGGCCGCCGGGCTCGGCATCGCGCTGCGCTTTGCCCTGCGCGAGCTGCGCGGCGGGCTGCGCGGCTTCGCCGTGTTCCTCGCCTGCCTCACCCTCGGCGTCGCCGCCATCGCCGGGGTCGGCTCGCTGTCCCGCGCGCTGACCGACGGGCTGGCGCGGGAGGGCTCCACCCTGCTGGGCGGCGACGCCGCCTTCACGCTGGTGCAGCGCGAGGCCACCGCGCCGGAGCTGGCGCTGCTCGGCGCGCGGGGCCAGGTGTCCACCATCGCCACGCTGCGGGCCATGGCCCGGGTCGGGGAGGGCGAGTCCTTCGTCTCGACCCTCGCCGAGGTCAAGGCGGTGGACGGCGCCTATCCCCTCACCGGGACGCTGGAGACCGTGCCGCCCGGCCCGCTGGCGCCGGCGCTGGCCGAGGTCGACGGCGCCTTCGGCGCGGTGGTCGATCCGCTTCTGGCCGAGCGGCTGGGGCTGAAGCCCGGCGACCGCTTCCAGATCGGCGAGGCGACGCTGCGGCTCGCCGCGACCATCGTCCGGGAGCCGGACCTGCTCTCCACCGGCATCGGCTTCGGCCCCCGGCTGATGATCTCCCGCGCCGCGCTGGACGCCTCCAGGCTGGTGCAGCCCGGCAGCGTGGTGCGCTGGCAGTATCGGGTGAGGCTGGACGACCCCGCCGGGCTCCCCGCCTTCCTCGACGCGGTGAAGGCCGGCGCCCCGCAGGCGGGCTTCGAGATCCGCAGCCGCGACGCCGCCGCTCCCCGGCTGGAGCGGGACGTGAACCGGTTCGCCCAGTACCTCACCCTGGTCGGGCTCACCGCGCTGCTGGTCGGCGGGGTGGGGGTGGCCAATGCGGTGAAGAGCCATCTCGACGCCAAGCGGGCGGTGATCGCCACCTTCAAGTCGCTCGGCGCCACCGGGGGCACGGTGTTCGCGATCTACCTGATCGAGGTCGGTCTCATCGCACTGATCGGCGTCCTCATCGGCCTCGGAATCGGCGCGACCATACCGTATGGCGTGCTCTGGGCGGCAGGTTCCATGATACCCCTCGCCATCGAGCCGAGCGTGCAGCCGCTGGCGCTGCTGCTGGCGGTCGGCTACGGCCTGCTGGTGGCGCTGGCCTTCGCGCTGTGGCCGCTGGGGCTCGCCCACGAGGTGCCGGTCTCGGCGCTGTTCCGCGACCGCACCGACCCCGGCCGCCGCCGTCCCCGCCTGCTTTATCAAACACTTGCCTATGGCGCGGCGGCCGCGCTGGCCGGGCTCGCGGTGTTCGCGGCGGAGGATCGGCGCATCGCGCTGTACTATCTCGTCGGCGCCGGCAGCGTTCTGCTGGCGCTGCGGCTCGTCGCCTTCGGCCTCATGGCCCTCGCCCGCCGCCTGCCGCGCCCGCGCGCCACCGAGGCCCGGCTCGCCCTCGCCAACATCCACCGCCCCGGCGCCCTGACCCCGACCGTGGTCCTGTCGCTGGGCCTCGGCCTCACGCTGATCGTGACGCTCGCCCTCATCGACCGCAGCCTTACCCGGGAATTGACCGCAAACCTGCCGAATGAGGCCCCGAGTTTCTACTTCGTCGACGTTCAGAGCACGGAAGTCGACGATTTCACCCAATTTCTCGGAACGGAGGCGCCCGGCGCCAAGGTCGAGGTGGTGCCGATGCTGCGTGGCCGGCTGATCACCATGGGCGAGCGGGCGGTGGAGGACATCACCCCGCCGCCGGAATTCGCCTGGGTCCTCTCCTCCGACCGCGGCATCACCTATGCCGACTCGCTGCCCGAGGGCTCCGCCCTGGCCGAAGGCACGTGGTGGGCGCCCGACTATGCCGGCCCGCCGCTGGTCTCCTTCGAGAAGGAGATTGCCGATGCTTTCGGTCTGAAGATCGGCGACAGCGTGGTGGTGAACGTGCTGGGCCGCCCGATCACCGCGAAAATCGCCAATCTGCGCCATGTCGACTGGGAAAGGCTGGCGATCAACTTCGTCATGGTGTTCTCGCCCAACACCTTCCGCGGCGCCCCCCACACCTCGCTCGCCACCCTCGCTCTGGCGCCCGGCGCCGATTCCGGGACCGCGGAGCGGCAGGTCGCGCGCGCCGTCGGCACCCGCTTTCCCGGGGTGACGGTGGTGCGGGTCAAGGATGCGCTGGCGCAGATCGGCGATATCGTCGGCCAGCTCCTGCTCGCCATCCGCGCCGCCAGCCTGGTGACGCTGGTGTCGAGCGTGCTCGTGCTGGCCGGCGCGCTGGCGGCGGGCCAGCAGCAAAGGGTCTACGACGCGGTGGTGCTGAAGACGCTCGGCGCGACCCGAGGTCGGCTTCTGCTCGCCTATGGGCTGGAATACGCCGCCCTCGGCCTCGCCACCGCGCTGGTCGCCATCGCCGCCGGCTCGCTCGCCGCCTATGTCGTGGTCACCAGCGTGATGAAGATCGGCTTCGCCTTTTCCGCCCCGGCCGCGCTGGGAGCGGTGGCGGCGGCACTGCTGCTGACCGTCGGCTTCGGCCTGATCGGCACATGGCGCGCTCTGGGGCAGAAGCCTGCACGCCTGTTGCGCAATCTGTGACATACTGGGGTAGCAGGGGGGATCGCGCCTGACGTTGGGTCAATTCTGACGCAAAGTTCACTTGCGGCGTGATCCGGCCTTGCCCATATTCCTGAACGAAAACAGTCCATAGCTGCGGCATCCGGCCGACAGGAGGCTGTTTCGGGGAATTTCGAGAGGATCCGACACGATGTCCGACTATGATCGCAACGTCGCCGCCGCGCGGTTCGGCACCAGGGCGGCGCGGACGGAGGCCGCGATCGACCAGGGCCTCCGCTCGTATATGCTGAGCGTCTACAACTACATGACCCTCGGCCTCGCCATCACCGGCGCTGCGGCTCTGGGTATCTACATGCTCGCCGTGACCAACGATGCGAGCCAGGCGGCCGGCCAGGTGGCCGGCGGCATCATGCTGACGCAGTTCGGCTATGCGCTGTTCGTGAGCCCGCTGAAGTGGGTGGTGATGCTGGCCCCGCTGGGTGCGGTGTTCTTCCTCAGCTTCCGCATCAACAGCATGAGCGTATCCGCCGCGCAGCTGACCTTCTGGGTCTATGCCGCGCTCGTCGGCATTTCGCTCTCGACGATCTTCCTGGTCTATACCCACGCCAGCATCGTCCGGGTGTTCTTCATCACCGCGGCGTCGTTCGGCGCGCTGAGCCTGTATGGCTACACCACGCCGCGCAGCCTCTCGGGGATGGGCTCGTTCCTGATCATGGGCCTGTTCGGCATCATCATCGCGAGCCTGGTGAACATCTTCCTCGGCTCGTCGATGCTGCAGTTCGTCATCTCGGTGGTGGGCGTGCTGGTCTTCGCCGGCCTGACGGCCTACGACACCCAGCGCATCAAGGAGATGTATTTCGAGGGTGACGACACGCTCGTCGCCGGCCGCAAGGCCATCATGGGCGCGCTGACGCTCTATCTCGACTTCATCAACCTGTTCATGATGCTGCTGCAGCTCTTCGGCAATCGCAACAGCGACTGATCCCGCGTCGCTTGCGCCGTCACGATAGAAATGGGCCCCGGCACGTCGTGCCGGGGCCTTTTCATTGCCCGCGCCTGTGGGACACCCGTCTGCGGGAGTGCCTGCAGCTACCAGCGCAGATTTGCCTCGAGCCAGTAATTGACTTCGCGAGGCCCGAGGCCGCGATAGGGCATTTTCATCAAGGCGAGGTAGAGGCTGTCGCCGTCGTCGACGAAATCGCGCAGCCGGTCGAACAGATCCTCGTCGTTCTCCGTCGTGGCGACCGCGAAACTGCGCGAGGTGAGCTGCGTCCAGGGCGTCTGCTTGATCGCGGCGACCAGCCCCGCTTCCCGATCGGGGTGGCCGACATCGTACGTCACGAGAAAAACAGCCATCGTTCCCTCAAAGAATGCGTAACGTGGCGGAAGGGAGCACAGCCTGTGCCATATCGCCACTGCAAGGACGACGTGCCTGCGCGGCACTCGTGACAATCCCTCCGGCCTTGCTCCATAGTGCCGGCGGCGCCACACGGCGCACGTGTCCTTCTGGAGTTCGGCGCCGATGGTGTCGCTGGTCATTGCCGCCGCTGTGTTCGTCAGCCTGCTGGTGGGCGCTTTCGTCGGCATCCTTGCCCGCAGCCGGCTGCCGCAGCACCATCTGAGCCGGGACAGCCTCGACGTCGTCGCCATCGCCATGGGCATGGTGGCGGCCATCACCTCCGTGGTGCTCGGGCTGCTGATCGCGTCGGTGAAGGAATCGTTCGACCAGGTGCAGGGCGATGTGCGCACGTTCGCGGTGCAGTCGATCCTTCTCGACGAGGCGCTGCAGCCCTTCGGTCCTTCGGCCGATACGGCCCGCGCGGCGCTGGTTCGCGAGATGGAGGTCGTGCTGCGCGATCAGTTCGGGCAGATGGAACGGCTGGACGACACCCGATCGGCCCTGACCGGCGCGATGATCGCGCTCGGCGGCGCCCTCAATGCGCTGCAGCCGTCAAACGTCACCCAGGAACAGTCCATCGCCAATGCGCGCTCGGCGTATAACCAGCTCATCCAGTTGCGCTGGACGGTGGTGGAGCAGCGTAACGGCAGCATTTCGCCGATACTCCTCATCGTCATCGTGAGCTGGATCGCCATCGTCTTCTTCAGCTTCGGCCTTGCGGCGCCGCCGAATGGCACGCTGATCGCGACCTATGTGCTGTGTGCGTGGTGCATCGCGGCCTGCATTTTCGTGCTGGTCGAGATGGACCGGCCGCTGGACGGCCTGATCCGCATCGATCCCTCGCCCCTGTCGGATGCACTGGTACGGGTGCGCGGCTGAGCGGACCCCCCTTGTCGCGGCCACGGCGGCGGTGCCACGATGATGCGCGACCGTTCGCCGGAGGGGCCGATCATGACCATGCGCCGGCCCGGCCGCCCGGCTCCCATGCTGGGCGGCGGATTCTACAACCGGCACTCGCGGCTGCAGTCCGGCGGCAGCGCCTTTGCCCTGCCGATGATCGCGCCGGCCATCGCCGGCCTTCCGCAGCCTCTCGGTGTGCCGGCCGTCATCGCGGATTACGGTTGCGCCCAGGGGGGCAATTCCCTGCAGCCGGTCGGCCTCGCCGTTGCCGCGCTGCGCGAGAGGATCGATGCCGAGGCGCCGGTGTGCGTGGTGCATGTCGACCAGCCCGACAATGACTTCGCCACCTTGTTCCATCTCATCGAGGAACATGAGGCGAGCTATCGCCGGGTCAGTCCCCGGGTGTTCGCCTCGGCGGTGGGCCGCAGCCATTTCGAGCAGGTGCTGCCCGATGACACCGTGAGCTTCGGCTGGTGCGCCTTCGCGGTCCACTGGCTCAGCCGCGCGCCTGTCAGCGCCGCGGGCCATCTCTGGGGGCGGATGGCGCCGCCGCCGATCCGCACCGCGCTCGCAGCGCAGTCGGCGGAGGACTGGCGGACGTTTCTGCGCTGCCGGGCGCGGGAATTGCGGTCCGGCGCCGCCCTGCTCGTGGTCCAGCCGACGGTGGAGGACGAGGCGGCGACCACCTTTCCGGTGATGATGGCCGCGGCACAGGCGCAGATCGAGGCGCTGGCGGCCTCGGGCGTGTTACGTCCGGCCGAGCGCGAGCGGCTGACGGTGTGGCTGTTCGAGCGCACGCCGGAGGCGATCCGCGCACCCTTCGCGGCGGGGGACGTCGCTGGGCTGGCCCTCGTCGAGGAGCGGCTGGACCGCCGGCCGGACCCTTACTGGGCGGCGTATCGGGAAAATGGCGATGCCGCCGCGCTCGCGGCCGGGCAGATCGGCTTTATCCGGGCGGCTTTCGGCCCCTCGCTGCTGGCCGCCCTCGATGCCGACCGCAGCGCGAGCGAGCGGGAGGGCATTCTGTCGGACCTGCTGTCGGGCCTTGAAGCCGGCATGGCGGCTTCCCCCAGCGCGCTGCTGGAGCCGCTGACGGTGCATGCCGGGCTGATCGTGAAACGCTAGAGTGTGGTGCCCCAAGACGGATTCGAACCGCCGACCTACTATTTACGAAACAGTTGCTCTACCGGCTGAGCTATTGGGGCATTTCCACATCGGTACGACCTGAAAGGCCGTTTGCCGTCGTCGGCACCCGCTGGTGCGTCGGTCCGGCCGCGCCGACGGGTCCCCGCGGCGCGGCCCTTCTGTAACCGCGAAGCGCCGGCATTTCAAGCCGGTGCCGGCAGGCCATCGCCACCCCGGCGCAAGCCCCGGTGTGGCGGTGGCGCCGGCCTTGGCCCCAGCGCCGCACCGCCCGCCGGCGCGGCGTCGCCTCAGCCCCAGGGGCCTCGGCGCGGCGCGGTGCGGCCCGCCGTGGCGCGCCCCCAGGCACCCGACCGGGTCTGCGGCCCGCCGCCGCCCCAGGGGCCGGCCGGCGCGTCGCCAGCGGTTGAGCCGTCGCTCCAGCCCCCCGCAGCGCCGCCTCGTTCGGCGAGGGCACGCAGCGCGGCGATGCGGTTTTCGGTGGCGGGGTGGGTGGAGAACAGGTTGTCCATCCGCTCGCCAGAAAGCGGATTGATGATGAACATGTGGGCGGTGGCGGGATTGTGCTCGGCCGCCATGTTCGGCACCTGGTGAGCGGCATTGGCAATGCGCGCCAGCGCCGAGGCGAGCCAGAGCGGCTGGCCGCAGATCTCGGCCCCCAGCTTGTCGGCCTCGTATTCGCGCGAGCGCGACACCGCCATCTGCACGACCATCGCCGCCAGCGGCGCCAGCACCATCATCAGGAGGGTGCCGATCATGCCGAAGGGCTGGTTGTTGTCGCGGTTGCCACCGAAGAACATGCCGAAATTCGCCAGCATGGAGATCGCGCCCGCCAGCGTGGCGGTGATCGTCATGGTCAGCGTGTCGTGATTCTTGATGTGGGCGAGCTCATGGGCCATCACGCCCGCCACTTCCTCGCGGGAGAGGGAGTTGAGCAGGCCGGTGGTCGCGGCCACCGCGGCATTGCGCGGGTTGCGGCCGGTGGCGAAGGCGTTGGGCTGGGGGTTATCCATGATGTAGACGCGCGGCATCGGCAGATCGGCCCGGCGGGCGAGATCCTCGATCATGCCGACGAACTCGGGCGCGCTGGAGCGATCCACCGGACGTGCCCCATACATCGAGAGCACCATGCGGTCGGAATTCCAGTAGCTGAAGACGTTCATGCCCGCCGCGACGATGAGCGCGATCACCATGCCGCCCTGCCCGCCGATCATGAAGCCGACGCCCATGAAGAGCGCGGTCATGCCTGCCAGCAATATCGCCGTTCGCATGTAGTTCATTGGGTCCTCCGGCTTGCGCCGACCGGCCGGCGCGCCGAAATTAGGATGGGAAGAAGGCGGGGCTTCCGCAAGGGTTCCGCCTTCCCCAACGTTATGACACTCCGCCGTGCCCATGCTGTGAGCGAGCCATGACCGACGAAAATCCTGTTGCCGAAGGCGTCCCGGTGCGGACGCGGCTTTTGAGCCCGGCGGCGCAGCGCGCCCTCGCCGAGGCCGCCGCCCGACGTGCGGCCCGCGACCGCGAGGAAAGCGTCCCCGCCCGCGAGATCAACGGGCGGGATGGGCCGGAGCCGGTGCGCTATGGCGATTGGGAGGTGAAGGGTATCGCCTCGGATTTCTGAGGTCGGCCCATGTGGCGGCGGTCGGCCTGGGCGGCGGTGGCTCAGACCTCGTCGGCCTCGCCGTCGTCGAAGGCGTCGCGCACCCGCTTGCGGATCTCCACCCGGTCGCGCGAGGCGACATTCAGCAGTTCCGCCGCCCGCCAGACCAGATTGTCCTCGAACTCGGTCAGCCCGCCATCGGCAAAGGCGACCTCGAACATCATCTCGACGATGCGGCGGCGGCCCTCCTCGTCCAGCGCGCGGTTCAGCACGCTGGTGAAGCTGTAGAGGTCCACCGCTTCGGCATCGCGGGCGATCGCCGATTCCACCAGCTCGGCGGCCTCGGCCGGACCGAGGCTGAAGCGCGCGGCGAGGATGCGGCGCAGCTTTTCCATTTCCTGCGCGCCGACCACGCCGTCGATGGTCACGACATGCACCAGCAGTGCCGCTGCGGCGAGACGGTAGTCGGTGTCGACGAAGGTCTCGCGGTGCCCGCCGGCGATCTCGGCGATGAAATCGGTCAGGGTGCGCAGCATGGCTGGGCTCGTATCCTCGCGGCGGCGCGGTGTGCGGGCGATGGGTGGTCGCTGATGATCGGGAGGCGGCCGGGAAGGCCACGCCAGCTTGGGTTAGCTGAAAGCCGCCAAAGGCGCAACGGCCGCCGGACGCAAAGAAATCCCGGCGGCACCGAGGGAGCCGCCGGGAGAGTCGAGAGAGTGCGGGCCGCTGTCGGTCAGCTCAGATAGTCGGCGTGGCGGGCGACATGATCGGCAAGACCCAGCGCGTGCATCTTCACCAGTGTCTCGGCGCGCTCGGTGTCGCGCGCCTCCAGCGCCTGGATGATGGCGAGGTGATCCTGGATGGAGCGGGCCACCCGGTCGTTCTCGCCGATCGTCTTGCGCCGGATCATGCGCATATGGGTGAAGAGATTTTCGGCGAGGTTCACCAATATCCCGTTGCCGCCCATGGCGATGATGGTCTGGTGGAACTGGATGTTTATCTCGGAATATTCGTCGAGCTTGGCGTGGAGCGTGCCGTCTTCGAAGGTCGTGAACATCTCCCGGAGACGGGAAATCTCCTCATCCGTGGAGTGCAGCGTGATGAGGCGGGCGGCCAGTCCTTCCAGCGCCGCCCAGACCTGGATCATCTCGATGACTTCGCGCCGGGTCTTGCGCACGACATAGATGCCCCGGCGGGGAACCGAATGGACGAAGCCCTCGCGTTCGAGCTGGGCCATGGCTTCGCGCACCGGCGTGCGGCTGACACCGAGGCTTTGCGCCAGCTGGCGCTCGTCGAGGCGAACCTCGTGGGGCTGGTCGTAGATGTTGAGCGAGACGATGACCTCCTTCAGCGCGCTGTAGGCGCGGTTCTTGAAGGTCGAGGTATCCTCCAGCGGCGCCACCGCCAGTTTCGGCGCTCCTGGCAGGCGGCGGATCTGCGGATCAAAGCTCATGGAGCGCTCTCCCGTTCGGGAAGGCCGGCAGCGTGGCGGACGACGTCGGGGATCTTGTGCCGGCCGTGGCGCGGGTATCGGCGGGTGCCGTTAGCCTCGCGCCCGTTCGCCCGGGCCATTCCGCCGGTGAGTAGGGTGATGAGATGGACCATTCGCGTTTCCTCCCGAACCCGGAATCTATGTGGACGGGCGCCTTGCCGGCGGATCGCATTCTGCGGCGTCCGTCCGACACGGCAAGCCGTGTCTCCGAATGCCCGAGCTCCGCTCTCCGGGGAGGGTGAGGGATCGGGTGATGGCCTGGGCCGCTCACCGGGCAGAAGCCCCCGCCGCGCCGGCTGGGCCGGTACGGCGGGGGCTTGTCGAGGTCGAGGCCGCCGCTGCCTGCGCGGCGATGGCCTCGTTCACGGTGCCGGCAGTGTCATGCCGGCTGTGCCACCCGGAAGCGGCCGATCGCGTTGGAGATCAGCGGCCAGAGGCCGGCCACCAGGCCGAGGACCATGATGGTGGAGACCAGCGGGTTGGAGAAGAACACCCCGAGCGAGCCACCCGAGCCGAGCAGGGACTGGCGGAACGCCTCCTCCGCGCTGTCGCCGAGGACGATGGCGAGCACCAGCGGCGCCAGCGGGTAGCTGGTCTTCTTGAGCAGGTATCCCAGCACGCCGAACACCATCATCATCAGCACGTCGAAGACGTTGTTGTTCACGGTGTAGGCGCCGATCGCGCAGATCACCAGGATGACCGGGGCGATGATCGAGAACGGAATGCGCAGGATCGAGGCGAACAGCGGAACCGTGGTGAGCACCAGCAGCAGGCCGACGACGTTGCCGAGATACATGGAGGCGATCAGGCCCCACACGAACTCGCTCTGCTCCACGAAGAGCATCGGGCCGGGCTGGAGACCCCAGATCAGCAGGCCGCCCAGCAGCACCGCGGCGGTGGGCGAACCGGGGACGCCGAGGGCGAGCATCGGCAGCATCGCCGACGTGCCGGCGGCATGGGCCGCGGTCTCCGGCGCGATGACGCCCTCGATCTCGCCATTGCCGAAGTTCTTGCCGTTCTTGGACACGCGCTTGGCGATGCCATAGGCCATGAAGGAAGCGGGAGTCGCGCCGGCGGGGGTGATGCCCATCCAGCAGCCGATGATGCAGGAGCGCAGCGAGGTTGCCCAATAGCGCGGCAGCGTGGCCCAGGTCTTGAGAACGACCTTGGGGTCGATCTTGGCGGCCTTGCCGCGGAACTCCAGCCCTTCTTCCATGGTCAGCAGGATTTCGCCGATGCCGAACAGGCCGATGACCGCGATCAGGAAGTCGAAGCCGTTCAGCAGTTCCTCGGAACCGAAGGTGAGGCGCAGCTGGCCGGTCACCATGTCAAGTCCGACCGCGGCGAGCGCGAAGCCGATCATCATGGAGACGATGGTCTTGGCCGGCGGTTCCTTGCTCATGCCGACGAAGGAGGCGAAGGCGAGGAAATACACCGCGAACTTCTCGGCCGGGCCGAACTGGAGGGCGAAGCGGGCAACCAGCGGCGCGATCAGGGTGATCATGATGACGGCGACGAAGGCGCCGACGAAGGACGAGGTGAAGGCCGCCGTGAGCGCTTCGCCCGCCTTGCCGTTGCGTGCCATCGGGTGGCCGTCGAAGGTGGTCGCCACCGACCATGGTTCGCCGGGGATGTTGAACAGCACCGAGGTGATGGCGCCGCCGAACAGCGCACCCCAGTAGATGCAGGTCAGCAGAATGATGGCCGAGGTCGGCGACATCGAGAAGGTGAGCGGCAGCAGGATGGCGACGCCATTGGCGCCGCCGAGGCCGGGCAGCACGCCGATGATCACGCCGAGCAGGATGCCCACCGCCATCAGCAATATGTTGAACGGATCCGAGGCTATGGCGAACCCGTGGTAGAGATTGATGAAATTGTCGAACATTGGCGCATCCCTGGGACGGCGCGAGCCGCCTGTGCATGTCTCGCGTTACGGGTTCAGAGTCCGAGCATGGCCTCGATGGGCCCCTTGGGCAGCGGGATGAGGAACCAGCGCTCAAGCGTGAGGAAGAAGAACACCGGCACGCCGATGGCCACGGCGAGCGTCAGGGGCCAGCCATATTTGCCGAGCCAGATCATGAAGAGGGTGATCAGAAGAAAGGACGGCACGTAGATCCCGAGATACGGGATCAGGATGACGTAGATCGTCGCCGGAATGAGCACCTTGAGGACCTGGCTCATCTGGCCCCATTCGGCGAACAGCTCGGTCGGGTCGACACGGAGCGCCTGAACGAGATTGATGATGCTGCAGCCGGCGATGACGAGACCGACATAGAACGGGAAGAAGCCGGCCTGGGGGCCGTCGCTGCTCCAGCCGACGCCGACCAGCAGGCTGCCATAGATGACGATGCCGCCGAAGAGGAGGGTGAGGAGCGCGGTGCCGAGTTCGGCATTGCGCTGCGTCGGCCCGGAGCCTGGGGCTCCGTGGGGTGGATGTGCCATCAGTGTCTCCGAAAAACCGCGCAAGAAGCCTTCCGGCGGGCAAGGCCCGCCAGGGATGGGTCGCGCCCAGCGCTTCAGGCTGGGCCTCTATGTTGTTGCCGGCATCCGCGCCGGAACGTCCGCCATCGGTGGGAGCGCCACGGTGGGCGCGTCCGACGCGCTCCCGCGTTCCTTTGGAAGAAACCGGAGCGCGGCAGGCGGAAGGGGTGTCGCGCACCGCACCAGGCGGTGCGCGACACAGGCTCAGTTACCCGCGATAAAGCCGGCTTCCTGCATCAGAGCCTTGTGGTTCTTCTCACTGCCCTCGAGCCAGCTCACGAATTCCGGGCCGGCCATGAAGGTCGGGTTGAAAGCGCCGTCCTTCATGAGCTGCTGCCACTCGGGCGTCTCGCGGACCTTCTTGAAGAGGTCGACGAAGTACGCCACCTGCTCGGCGCTGACCCCCGGCGGCATGAAGATGCCGCGCAGCATCAGATATTCCACGTCGACACCGGCCGACTTGCAGGTCGGCACGCTCGACCAGGAGAGGTCGCCGAGGATCTTGTCGGTGTAGGGGAGGGTCTTGTCGTCGAAGACGCAGAGCGGACGAACCTTGTCGCCGCGCCACTGGGAGACCGCTTCGATCGGGTTGTTCACGGTGGAGTCGACATGGCCGCCGACGAGCTGCACGGCGACCTCGCCACCGCCCTTGTACGGAATGTAGGTCAGCTTCTTGCCGATGGCCTTCTCGAAGGCGACCGTGATGATCTGGTCTTCCTGCTTGGAGCCGGTGCCGCCCATCTTGAAGGTGCCGTCCGGCGCCGCCTTGATGGCCGTGACATATTCCTGCGCGGTCTTGTAGGGCTTCTCGGCGTTCACCCACAGGACGAATTCGTCCAGCGCCAGCATCGCGACGGGGGTCAGGTCCTTCCAGTTGAAGGGAATGCCGGTCGCGAGCGGGGTGGTGAACAGGTTCGAGAGGGTGATGACGATCTTGTGCGGGTTGGCCTTGGAGTTCTTGACGTCAAGGAAGCCTTCGCCGCCGGCGCCGCCCGACTTGTTGATGACCACGAGCTGGGTCGACATCAGCGAATGCTTGGCAATGATGCCCTGCAGCGTGCGCGCCATCTGATCGGCGCCGCCGCCGGTGCCGGCGGGCACGATGAATTCGACCGGCTTGGTCGGCTCCCAGGCCGCCGCAGGCTGGAGAGACATCGCTGTAATGCCCAGCGCGGTGATGGCGCCGAGACCAAAGGCGTTGAAAATGTTCATCTACCGTTTCCTTCCCAAAGGGTTCGTCCAACTGCCGATCATTTTGCGTCGGCATGTTTTTTTGCGCCGCCCCTCGGGCCCCGACGTGGCGGCACCACAATGACCGAACGGCCGTTCAGCCGCGCCCTCGGTTATTATGTAGAATAAGGTGTACCAAGAATCCGTGGCCGACAAGCACTAATTCCAAAGTGGAATGCTGCGACGCAAGGTCAGTGAGTTTGCTTGTTTCTGAAGCGTTGGCATCTGTAATAATGTTCTTGGTATACGTAATACTCGATGCCCGAATATGTTGCGCGAATTCTTGCAAGCCACTGTTGTCACGAGCGAATTACGTCGCTCGTATCCGCCGGTAAGGTCTGCGCGCAGGGTATGACGGGTGAAGGCGCCGTCAGACAGCCGGTGGCGGGTGCTGCTTTCCCTCCCGCCGCCACGACGGCCGGATACTCGCGGCGTCAAGTAATGCCGGGTACCTGTTCGCGGGAGATGGCGGTCGCCGCTACGGAGCCGGTGACCCCCTGGCAAACACCGCTGCGGCAGGGCCGTTGGTGACTTCACGCCGGTTGGTGGTGCGCGGGCTCCATCTGCGGCATGTCGCTGCGTGGAGGCGGCGCTACGAATGTGCGGGCGGGAGTTCGACCGTGGCACGGCCGCCAGCCGCTGCCCAACTTCCTCCTGTCCTCTGTCGCACTGCGGAATCGTTTTTGCTAGAAACGGCCCGTGGCGCAGGCCTTTGCGTCGCGCCACGGGGACGCGTTTCGCGTCGTCACGGCGGCCGCCGGCCGCATGAGGAGAGGTTCCCTATGACCAGCCGTGTGATTCCGGTGGCTCCCTTCGTTCTCACGGTCTTCGGCGCGACCGGCGATCTGTCGCGCCGCAAGCTGATTCCCGCCCTGTTCCATCGCGATCTCGCCGGGCAGCTCCCGGACGAGGCCACCATCGTCGGTGTGTCCCGCCGCCACATGAGCGACGAGGAGTTCCGCCATTTCGCGAGCCAGGCCCTCGCGGACCACGTTCCGGCCTCGGAACTCGAGGGATCGGAGGTGGAGCGCTTTCTCGGCCGCCTGCACTATGTCACCGTCAATGCCGAGGGCGAGGAAGGCTGGAGCGAGCTGGCGAGCGCGATCGCCGGACAGGGCGACCGGATTCGTGTCTATTACCTCGCCACGGCGCCGCACCTGTTTGGCCCCATCTGCGAGAAGCTCGGCAAATACGGGCTGTCGGAGCAGGGCGCTCGCGTGGTCATCGAGAAGCCGATCGGCAAGGATCTCGCCTCCGCCCTCGCCCTCAACGAGCAGGTCGGCCGCTACTTCCCGGAAGATCGGGTGTACCGCATCGACCACTATCTCGGTAAGGAGACGGTGCAGAACCTGATGGCGCTGCGCTTTGCCAATGCCCTGTTCGAGCCGCTGTGGAACAACGCCCACATTGACCATGTCCAGCTCACGGTGGCGGAAAGCCTCGGGGTGGAAGAGCGCGCCGGCTATTACGACACCGCCGGCGCCATGCGCGACATGGTGCAGAACCACCTGCTCCAGCTCCTCTGCCTGGTGGCCATGGAGCCGCCCTCCTCGCTCGACGCCGACGCTGTGCGCGACGAGAAGCTCAAGGTGCTGCGCGCGTTGAAGCCGATCAACGAGCACAATGTGGCGAGCGTCACCGTGCGCGGGCAGTACCGCGCCGGCGCCTCCTCGGGCGGGGCCGTGCCCGGTTATCTTGAAGAACTGGGCTCCACCCGCAGCCAGACCGAGACCTTCGTCGCCGTCAAAGCCGAGGTGGAGAACTGGCGCTGGGCCGGCGTGCCGTTCTACCTGCGCACCGGCAAGCGGCTGGCCTCGCGCGTGTCGGAAATCGTGGTCGGCTTCCGCAATGTGCCCCATTCGGTGTTCGGGGAATCGGTCGGGGCGATCGAGCCCAACCGGCTGGTCATCCGCCTGCAGCCGGACGAGGGCGTCAAGCTGTGGCTGATGATCAAGGACCCCGGTCCGGGTGGCATCCGCCTGTCGCATGTGCCGCTCGACATGAGCTTCGCCAAGGCCTTCAAGGTGCGCAATCCCGACGCCTATGAGCGCCTGCTGCTCGACGTGGTGCGCGGTAACCAGACCCTGTTCATGCGCCGCGACGAGGTCGAGGCGGCCTGGAAGTGGGTGGACCCGATTCTCTCCGCATGGCGCAACGTCAAGGAGCCGCCGCGCCCCTACACGGCCGGCACCTGGGGTCCATCGGCCGCCATTGCCCTCATCGAGAGGGATGGCCGGACATGGCTGGAGGATGGTGCGTGAGCTGGCATCCCGGCCATGGCCTGACCGTGCACGGCTTCTCCTCCGCGGCGGCGCTGGCGGAGGGGCTGGCAGCCCATGTCGCGGCCACGCTGCGGGCGGGAGTCGCGGAAAAGGGCGCCGCCAGCTTCGCGGTGTCCGGCGGCCGCACGCCCGTGAACTTCTTCGAGGCGCTGTCGGCGCAGCCGCTGCCCTGGGCCAGGGTCAGCCTCACACTGGTGGACGAGCGCTGGGTGCGGGAGTCCTCCGAGCGCTCCAATGCCCGTCTGGTGCGGCAGCATCTGCTGCGTGGGGAGGCGGCCGGGGCGCGCTTCGTGCCGCTCGCCAACGACGCCCCAACCCCGGAGGACGGCCTCTTCGCGGTGAACGAGGCGCTGGAGGACCTGCACTGGCCGCTTGCCTGCGCCGTGCTGGGCATGGGGGATGACGGCCACACCGCCTCCTTCTTCCCCGGAGGCGATCATCTGGCGGAGGCCATCGACCCGAAGGGAGCGCTGGGCCTCGTTCCGATGCGGGCGGCGGGTGCCGGCGAGCCGCGCATCACGCTGACGCTGCCGGTGCTGCTGGCCGCCGACCTTCTGGTGCTCCACATCGAGGGAGAGGCCAAGCGTGCGGTGCTTGAGAAGGCCCTGGAGGACGGCCCGGCCGAGGAGATGCCCATCCGTGCCGTCCTGCGGTCGGCCCGGCCGCCGCAGGTGTTCTGGTGCCCGTAAAACCGGGCCATGCATGTCCGCCGAAAAATTGCCTATCACCTTTACGTCAGGAGGTCCCCATGGCCGACCCCGCCCTTTCTTCCGGCATTCATGCGCGCATCGGCGAGGTGACCGAGCGCATCGTGCGCCGCTCGCACGACCGCCGCGCCCGCTATCTCGACCGCATCGCCGAGGCCGCCGAGAAGCAGCCGAGTCGGGCCCGGCTCGGCTGCGCCAACCAGGCCCACGGCTTTGCCGCCTGCGGGCCGTCCGACAAGGCGATGCTGCGGCAGGGCGCCGGGGCGAACCTCGCCATCGTCACCGCCTATAACGACATGCTGTCGGCGCATCAGCCCTATGAGCGCTATCCCGATCTGATCCGGGCGGCGGCCCGGGCGGCGGGTGGCGTCGCCCAGGTGGCCGGCGGGGTGCCGGCCATGTGCGACGGCGTCACCCAGGGCGAGGCGGGGATGGAGCTCTCGCTGTTCTCCCGCGACGTCATCGCGCTCTCCACCGCTGTGGCACTGTCGCACCAGACCTTCGACGCGGCGGTCTTCCTCGGCATCTGCGACAAGATCGTGCCCGGCCTCGTCATCGGTGCCCTCTCCTTCGGGCATCTGCCGGCGGTGTTCATCCCCGCGGGGCCGATGACCTCGGGCCTGCCCAATGACGAGAAGGCCAAGATCCGGCAGCTCTTCGCCGAGGGCAAGGTGGGGCGCGACGCCCTGCTGGAGGCCGAGGCGCAGTCCTATCATGGACCCGGTACCTGCACCTTCTACGGCACCGCCAACACCAACCAGATGATGATGGAGATCATGGGCCTGCATCTGCCCGGCGCCTCCTTCGTCAACCCCAACACCCCGTTGCGCGACGCCCTCACCACCACGGCGGCGGAGCGCGCCATGGCGATGACGGCGCTGGGCAATGATTACCGCCCGATCGGGCGGATGATGGACGAACGGGCTTTCGTCAACGGCGTCGTCGGTCTTCATGCCACGGGCGGCTCGACCAACCACACCCTCCACATCGTCGCCATGGCCGCCGCCGCCGGCATCACCATGACCTGGGACGATTTCTCCGATCTCGCCGAGGTGACGCCTCTGCTCTGCCGCGTCTACCCCAACGGCAAGGCCGACGTGAACCATTTCCACGCCGCGGGCGGGATGGGTTTCGTCATCCGCGAGCTGCTCGGGCACGGCCTGCTCCACCGCGACGTCGAGACGGTGTGGGGCGGCGGGCTGGACGCCTATGTGCAGGAGCCCGTCCTGAAGGACGACGGCGCGCTGGACTGGCGCGAGGCCGCAACGGCAAGCGGCGATGAGGCGGTGCTCCGGGGCGTCGGGACGCCGTTCCAGGCCACCGGCGGGCTGCGGCTGCTCTCGGGCGACCTCGGCAAGGCGGTGATCAAGACCTCGGCCATCGCGCCGGAGCGTCACGTCATCGAGGCGCCGGCCCGGGTGTTCCACTCGCAGGAGGCGCTGCAGGCCGCGTTCAAGGCCGGCGAGCTCACCGGCGATCTGGTCGCCGTGGTCCGTTTCCAGGGTCCGAAGGCCAATGGCATGCCGGAGCTGCACAAGCTGATGCCGCCGCTTGGCGTGCTGCAAGACCGCGGCTTCCGGGTCGCCCTCGTCACCGACGGGCGGCTGTCCGGCGCGTCCGGCAAGGTGCCGGCGGCGATCCATGTCACCCCCGAGGCGGCCGATGGCGGCCCGATCGCGCTGATCCGCGACGGCGACATCGTCCGTGTCGACGCCGTGAACGGCACGCTCACCGTGCTGGTCGACGAGGTGGCGTGGGCCGAGCGCGCGCCCGCCTCGGCCAATCTGGCGGCCTCGCATGTCGGCGTCGGCCGCGAGCTGTTCACCGCCTTCCGGGCGGCGGTGGGAACCGCCGATACGGGGGCGAGCATCTTCGCGGTGGCGTGAGCGGGCGGCGGGTGATGCCCGCCGCCCTTTTGTCGCGGAGGCGTCAGCCGGTGGTCGGGATGACGAACTGGGCGCCTTCGCGGATGCCGGTCGGCCAGCGGGCGGTGGTGGTCTTCATCTTGGTGTAGAAGCCGACGCCTTCCATGCCGTAGACGTTGCGGTCGCCGAAGATCGACCGCTTCCAGCCGCCGAAGGAATGGAACGCCACCGGCACCGGGATCGGCACGTTGATGCCGATCATGCCGGCGCGGGCGTCGCGGTTGAAGGCGCGCGCGGAATCGCCGTCGCGGGTGAAGATGGCGGCGCCGTTGCCATATTCGTGGTCGTTCACCAGCTTCACCGCCTCGTCGTAGCGGTCCACCCGCACCACGGAGAGCACCGGCCCGAAGATCTCCTCCTTGTAGATGCGCATGTCCGTGGTCACGCGGTCGAAGAGCGTGCCGCCGAGGAAGTAGCCACCTTCATAGCCCTGAAGCTTCAGGCCGCGTCCATCCACCACGAGTTCGGCGCCGGCGGCCACGCCGTCGTCGATATAGGACGAGACCTTGGCGAGATGCTCCTTCGTCACCAGCGGGCCCATCTCGCTGTCGGGGTCGAGGCCGGGGCCGACCTTCAGCGCCCGCACCTTGGGCGCCAGCCGCTCGATCAGCGCATCGCCGACCCCGCCAACCGCCACGGCGACCGACACCGCCATGCAGCGCTCGCCGGCCGAGCCATAGCCGGCCCCCATCAGCGCATCGACCGTCTTGTCGAGGTCGGCGTCGGGCATCACCACGAGATGGTTCTTGGCGCCGCACAGCGCCTGGGCGCGCTTACCGTGGGCGCAGGCGGTGCGATAGACATACTCTCCGATGGCCGTGGAGCCGACGAAGCTCACCGCGGCGATGTCGGGATGGCTCAGAAGGGCGTCAACCGCCTCCTTGTCGCCCTGCACCACATTGAAGACGCCCGCGGGCAGGCCGGCCTCGAGCAGAAGCTCGGCGAGCAGCAGCGCCGCGCTCGGGTCCTTCTCGGAGGGTTTCAGCACGAAGCAGTTGCCGCAGGCCAGCGCGACCGGGAACATCCACATCGGCACCATGGCGGGGAAGTTGAACGGCGTGATGCCGGCCACCACGCCAAGGGGGTGGCGGGTCGAAAACACGTCGACGCCGCGGGCCACCTGGTCGGTGAAATCGCCACGCAGCAGGTGGGGGATACCGCAGGCGAACTCGACCACTTCAATGCCGCGGGTCACCTCGCCCTTGGCGTCCTCGAGGGTCTTGCCGTGCTCGCGCGTGATCGCCGTCGCGAGCGCATCGATGTCGCGCTCCAGCAGCGCCTTGAACTTGAACATGATGCGTGACCGCGTCAGCGGCGGCGTGTCCGCCCAGGCGGGGAAGGCCGCAACGGCCGATGCCACCGCGTCCGACACGGTGGCGGAAGATGCCAGCTCGACCTCGCCGCTCTGTGCGCCGGTGGCGGGGTCGAAGACCGGCCCGGTTCGTCCGCCCTTGCTGACCGGCCTGCCGCCGATGAAATGCCCGATGACCGCCATGGATTCCGTTTCCTCCGTTCGCGACTGTGTCGACGCTTTTGCGCCACCATTCCTCATCCGCCGGGGTGGAGGCCGTCAAGCCGCCTTCCGCTGGGGGTGGCGCGTCAGAGCCCCAGGGCTGTCAGGAGATCACGGAGGCGTTCCGTCTCGGCCTGCACGTAGACCTCGAACGGCTCGCCGCCGAGATAGGCGCTGATCCAGTTGTACTGGTACAGCTTCGATCTCCAGGTCAGGGTTGAGACCATGCGGTCGGTCATTCCCAACAGGGCCTGATAGCCGCTCTGGCTGATGCCGGGCGAGGCGAAGAGGCCGCACCAATTGGGTGTCCGGCAGTCGACGCCGTATTCAAACAGCGTAGGCACGTTCAGCCCGGGCAGCCGCTGGGGCGCCGCAACCGCGAGGGCGCGCAGCAGGCCGGAGCCGAGATACGGCACCAGGTCGCTCAGATTGATGACGCCGCATTCCACCTGGCCCGCCAGGACCGCCTTCAGGCCTGCCGCCCCGGTGACGCTCGGGCGATAGGAAACGGCGTTCGCCGGCAGGTTCAGCTGGCGTGCGATCGAAAGCGCGAGGAGGTGGCCGGTGCTGCCGAGTTTCGCACCCGTCCAGCGCACGCTCTCGGGCGCCGCCACCCAGGCGGCGGCGAGTTCGCTGAAGTTCGCGGCGGGATTGTCGCGGCTCACCACCACGACCCCGTAATCGTTGAGCAGCCGTACCAGCGGTCGCGTCGAGGACAGGTAGATGGCGGCGTGCCGGTAGAGCAGCGTGCCGATGATCGCACCGCTGGCTATCAGCACCGTTGTCGAAGGGTCTGTCCGCGGAGAGAGCAGCTTCGAAACCGCGTCGCTCGCTTCCCCGCTGGCGGTGAGCTCGATCCTGGCGTCGATCCCTGCTTCCCCGAGGCAGTCCGCCAGTACGTTGCCCACAAGGTCGAGCCCGGTACCTCCCAGAGTCGGTACCAGAATGTTGAGCGTCCGGGGCGGGAGGATGGCGGGCGTATGGACCTGTGCGCCCGCGATGGCCGGTGCCCCCACCACCAAGGTGGAGAGACATCCGAAGGTAAAATGGCGCCGGTCCGGCCTGCTCATGAATATGTTACCGGCAGAGATAGCGCGTCACACCAAGGTGAGGCGACGTTCGAATGGCGCTGGTTCCATTTGGGCTCTCAGCACCATGGAAATTGCATCATATATATACGCAATATTGGAATATGTGATACGGCCTCAGGCCATTTTGCAATTTCGCGGTGCTGCCCTTCCGTTACGCTCCGACCGGCCGACGCGTCGTCTCCAGAAAGCGCACCAGCGAATCGCACGCTCCCAGAATGTGGGCCCGGGTCAGTTCCGCGGCCCGCTCGCCGTCCCGGGCAATGCACGCGTCCAGAATCTGCTGGTGCTCCTGCCGGGCGCGGTCCATCCCCGAGGTCAGCACGAGCTGCGCCCTGAGGTAACGATCCACCCGGTCCAGTGCCGCGCGAATGGTCTGGAGATAATAGGGACGGCGGGCCTCCTCGTAGAGGCGGTAGTGAAACTGGCGATTCAGATCGCCCCATTTCGCCGAATTGGCCTCCGTCGCAAAGGCTTCGGCAAAGCCGCGCGCCTCTGCGAGGGCATCGTCGGAGATGCGGGCGATCGACAGGCGCAGCACTTCCGGCTCGATGAGGGCGCGGAATTCGAACACCTCGCGGATTTCCTCGATCGACAATGAAGCCACAACGGCGCCTCGGTAGCGTTGCGTCGCGACCAGCCCCTGTTCTTCCAGCCGCGTGAGCGCCTCCCGCACGGGGATGCGGCTGACATTGAACATGCGGGCAATGTGATCCTGACGCAGAACCTGGCCTTCGCCGATGTCGCCCCGGGCGATGGCCTCGCGCAATGCGTCGAAGATCACGTCCGAAGCGGACGCCATCTGCGCGATGTTGGTCGCATTGATTTTCACGAGAACCTCCGCCAGAACGAAATTCGATATTGCAAATTGGATCCAAAAAACACAAGCTCATCCTCAGAGCGCGAGCCACCGCACCATGACCGCCGGGGCCTCGCCGCGCCACCCGATCGTCGGCGCCCCCGCCGCAAAGGAGAAGACCATGTGGACAGGTGTCCTTCCCGCTGTCACCGCCAAGTTCAAGGAAGACGGTAGCCTCGATCACCGCGAGATGGAGCGCTGCTTCGCCTACCAGATCGAGGCCGGCGTCGACGGGCTCATCGTCAATGGCTCGCTCGGCGAGGGCTCCATGCTCTCCCATGACGAGCGCATCGCGGTGCTCAAGACCGCGCAATCGGTCGCCGGGAAGAAGCCGGTGCTGATGACGATTGCCGAAGCCGCGACCCGCGACGGGGCGGCTCTGGCGGCGCGTGCCGCACGCGAGGGCGCCTCGGGCCTCATGGTCGTGCCCAGCACGATCTACCACACCAATCCCAAGGAGACGGTGGCCACCATCCGCGCCGTCACCGAGGCCGGCGACCTGCCGGTCATGATCTATTCCAACCGCGTCGCTTACCGCGTCGACGTCACCGTCGACATCCTCGCCGAGCTGGCGAGCGACCGGCGGATCTGCGCCATCAAGGAATCGTCCGACGATATCCGCCGCAGCATCGACGTGATGAACGCTTTCGGCGACCGCTTCAACGTGCTCACCGGCGTCGACAACCTCGCCTACGAGGCGCTGGCGGTCGGCGCTGTGGGCTGGGTGGCTGGCCTCGTGGTGGCCTTCCCCCACGAGACCGTCGCGATCTACCGGCTCATGAAGGCCCGCCGCTTCGACGAGGCGCTCAGCATCTATCGCTGGTTCCGCCCGCTGCTCGACCTCGACGTGTCGTCCTATCTCGTCCAGAACATCAAGACCGTCGAGGCCATGGTGATCGGCACCACCGAGCATGTGCGCGCGCCGCGCCTGCCGCTGGAAGGGGAGCAGCGCGCCAAGGTCGAGAAGATCGTGCGGGAAGCCCTCGCCACCCGGCCGACCTTGGCTCTGGCGGCCTGAGGCCGATGCCGGCCGCCTCCCGGTGGCCGGCGTCCTTTTGGATCGGCTGGCGTGAGCGTTCGGTATGAGTGACGTGATCGCGGTGGTCGGGGCCGGCATTGTCGGCCTCGCCGTCGCCTGGCATCTCCAGCAGGACGGACACGAGGTCCGGCTGGTCGAGCGTGGGCCGGTCGCCGAGGGCGCAAGCTACGGCAATGCCGGCGCCTTCGCCTTTTCCGACGTGCTGCCGCTCGCCTCGCCGGGCATCCTGCGCAAGGCGCCGCGCTGGCTGCTCGATCCGCTGGGGCCACTCTCGATTCCGCCGGCCTATCTCCCGGTCATCACGCCCTGGCTGCTGCGGTTCTGGCGGGCGAGCCAGCCCGACCGTTTCGCGGCGAGCCTCGCCGCGCAGTGCGAGCTGATGCGGCTGGCCTCCCGCGCCATGGACGCCATGGTGGCGGGCGCCGGGCTTTCCGGCCGGGTGCGCAGCGACGGCAATCTCCAGCTCTATGAGAGCGAGGCGGAGCTGCGCACCTCGCTGCCGGGCTGGGCGGCGCGCGAGCGCGAGGGCATTGCCTTCGAGCATGTGCGCGGTGAACGCCTCGCCGCCCTTCAGCCGGGGCTGGCGCCGCGCTTCGTGGCTGGCACATTCACCCCGCACTGGCAGACGGTCGACGATCCCTACCGCTTCGCCATGGCGCTGTTCGACGTGGTGATGGCGCGCGGCGCCTCGGTCGAGCGCGGCGACGTCGGACAGATCGAGCAGGGTCTCTCCGGCGTGCGTGTCCGCATGTCGGATGGGCGCTTCATCGATGCCGACGCGGCGGTCATCGCCGCCGGCGCGTGGTCGCGGCCGCTCGCCGCTGTGCTGGGCGACGCCATTCCGCTCGAGACCGAGCGCGGTTACAACACCACCCTTCCCACGGATGCGTTCGACCTGCGGCGGCAGCTCACCTTCGGCGGTCACGGCTTCGTGGTCACGCCGCTGTCGACCGGCATCCGGGTCGGCGGCGCGGTGGAACTCGGCGGCCTGAAGCGTCCGCCCAATTTCGCCCGGTCCAGGGCGATGCTGGACAAGGCGGCCGCCTTCCTGCCGGGCCTGCTGACCGAGGGTGGCCGGCAGTGGATGGGGTTTCGGCCCTCGCTGCCCGACACTCTGCCGGTCATCGGGCCGGCGCGCGGTTCCTCCCGGGTGTTCTACGCTTTCGGACATGGCCATTCCGGCCTGACCCAGAGCGCGGCGACCGGCCGCCTGATTGCCGACCTCATCGCCGGCCGACCGCCTGCCATCGCGCTGGAGCCGTTCCGGCCCGACCGCTTCTGATTTTCCGGCACATCTGCCGACCACGAGGGACACGCCATGGCGCGCCACAGCTTCTTCTGCATCGACGGGCATACGTGCGGAAATCCGGTCCGCCTCGTGGCGGGCGGTGGCCCGCAGCTTCAGGGTGCCACCATGATCGAGAAGCGCGCCCATTTCCTCGCCGAGTTCGACTGGATTCGCCGGGGTCTGATGTTCGAGCCGCGCGGCCACGACATCATGTCCGGCTCCATCCTCTACCCCCCGACCCGGCCGGATTGCGACGTCGCCATCCTTTTCATCGAGACCTCGGGCTGCCTGCCCATGTGCGGCCATGGCACCATCGGCACCGTGACCATGGCGATCGAGCACGGCCTCGTGAACCCGAAGACGCCGGGCACGCTGCGGCTCGATACCCCCGCCGGCCTCGTCGTCGCGCAGTACCGGCAGGAGGGCCAGCATGTGGAGGAAGTGCGCATCACCAATGTGCCGGCCTTCCTCTATGCCCGTGGCCTCACCGCGGAATGCCCCGGCCTCGGCGAGGTGACGGTGGATATCGCCTATGGCGGGAATTTCTACGCCATCGTCGAACCGCAGGCGGCGTTCCGGGACATGGAGGACTTCTCGGCCGGCGACCTTATCCGCATGAGTCCGGCGCTGCGCGCTGCGCTGAACGCGAAATACGAGGTCGTGCATCCCGAGAAGCCGGAGATTCGCGGGCTTTCCCACATATTGTGGACCGGTGTCGCCCGGCATCCCGAAGCGCATGCCCGCAACGCGGTGTTCTACGGCGACAAGGCGATCGATCGTTCGCCCTGCGGCACCGGCACCTCTTCGCGGATGGCGCAGCTCGCCGCGCTCGGCCGGCTGAAGGTGGGTGACGAATTCGTGCATGAGAGCATCATCGGCTCGCTGTTCCGCGGCCGGGTGGAGGCGGCGGCGAAGGTGGGCGAGCGCGACGCGATCATTCCCTCCATCGGCGGCTGGGCCCGGATGACCGGTTACAACACCATCTTCATCGACGACCGCGATCCCTTCGCCCACGGCTTCATCGTCGCCTGACCTCGCCATCCCCTCCTTCCGCAGGAAGACGCCATGAAGATCACCGGCATCAAGGCCTGGCAGGTCGATCTGCCGCTCCGCGAGGGGCGCTACAGCTGGTCGAACGGCAATTTCGTCGAGGTGTTCGATTCCACCGTCGTCGCCGTCGAGACCGACGCGGGTATCACCGGCTATGCCGAATGCTGCCCGCTGGGCTCGGCCTACCTGCCCGCCTACGCGGCGGGAGTGCGCGCCGGCCTTGCCGAGCTCGGGCCGAAGCTGATCGGCCTCGACCCGACCGATCTCCTCGTGCTGAACCGGCACATGGACGCCGTGCTTCGCGGCCACCCCTATGTGAAGGCGCCCGTCGACATCGCGTGCTGGGACATTCTGGGCAAATCCACCGGGCTGCCGGTCTACAAGCTGCTCGGCGGCGCGGCGCAGGAGCGCGTCGCGCTCTACCGCGCCATCTCGCAGGAGGCGCCGGAGACGATGGCCCGCAAGATCGCCGGCTACCGGGCGGAGGGCTACACCCGCTTCCAGCTCAAGGTGGGCGGCGACGCCGACACCGACATCGCCCGCATCCGCGAGACCCGGGCGGTGCTCGGGGCGGGCGACGTGCTTGTCGCCGACGCCAATACGGGCTGGACCCGGGCCGAGGCGGCGCGGATCGTGGCGGCGGTGGCCGATCTCGACGTCCATATCGAGCAGCCCTGCCCGACCTATGAGGAATGCCTCTCGGTCCGGCGGCGCACCGCGCGGCCCTTCGTGCTGGACGAGGTGATCGGCGGGCTCGACACCCTGCTGGCGGCCTTGGCGGACGACGCCATGGACATCATCAACCTGAAGATCTCCAAGGTCGGCGGACTGACCAAGGCGAGGCTGATGCGTGATGTCTGCGTCGCCACCGGCACCCCGATGACCATCGAGGATACCTGGGGTGGCGACATCGTCACGGCGGCGATCGCCCATCTCGCGCGGTCGACGCCCGAGGAGTTCTGCTTCTCCGCCACCGACTTCAACAGCTACGGCACGGTCGACATCGCCGACGGTGCGCCGCGCCGCGCCGAGGGCTTCATGACGGCGGCGGACGCGCCGGGCCTTGGGGTGGTGCCGCGCTTCGACGTGCTCGGCTCCCCTGTCCTCACCATCGGCTGAGAGCTTCCATGCGCAGCGCACGGGTCATCCATGTCGTCGGCTGCCACGCGGAGGGCGAAGTCGGCGACGTCATCGTCGGAGGGGTCGCCCCGCCCCCGGGCGACACGGTGTGGGCGCAGTCGCGCTTCATCGCCGCCGACGGGACGCTGCGGAATCTGGTGCTGCAGGAGCCGCGCGGCGGGGTGTTTCGCCACGTGAACCTGCTGGTTCCGCCGAAGGACTCCCGCGCCGTGGCGGCCTGGATCATCATGGAGCCGGAAGACACCCCGCCCATGTCCGGCTCCAACGCGATCTGCGTGTCGACGGTCCTGCTCGACACCGGCATCGTCCCGATGACCGAGCCGGAGACCCGCATGGTGCTCGAGGCGCCGGGCGGGCTGATCGAGGTCACGGCCTATTGCCGGAACGGCAAGGCCGAGCGGATCCGCGTGCGCAACCACCCCTCCTTTGCCGACCGGCTCGACGCGCGGCTGGAGGTCGAGGGGCTGGGCACCCTCACCGTCGATACCGCCTATGGCGGCGACAGCTTCGTCATCGTCGACGCTGCCGCGCTCGGCTTCGCCATCCGGCCCGACGAGGCGAAGGACCTCGCCGAGACCGGCATGCGCATCGTGAAGGCGGCGAACGCCCAGCTTGGCTTCCGCCACCCCGAGAACGCCGACTGGAATCACATCTCGTTCTGCCAGTTCGCCGCTCCCCTTACGCAGGAAGACGGCGTGGCGTCGGGCGCGAACGCCGTGGCGATCCGCCCCGGCAAGATCGACCGTTCGCCCACCGGCACCGGCTGCTCCGCCCGCCTCGCGGTGCTGCACGCCAGGGGCGTGCTGAAGGTCGGCGACGGTTTCATCGGCCGTTCCATCATCGGCTCGCGCTTCGACTGCCGGATCGAGGCGGAGACCATGCTCGGCGGCCGCCCCGCCATCGTGCCCTCCATCATGGGGCGGGCCTGGATCACCGGTACCTCCCAGCTCATGGTCGACCCGGACGATCCCTGGCAGACCGGCTACCGGCTTACCGACACCTGGCCGCTCTGGGAGGGCTGAGCCCGCGCCGGCGGTCGCGGCTCAGCGGGTGTGATGGCGGCAGGTGCCGTGATCGGCGAGCGTCTCGATGACGCGGCATTCTCCCACCACGCCGTGGGAGCAGCCCTCGACCATGCGCTTGAGCTCCTCGCGCAGCGCCTCCAGCGCGGCGATGCGTCGCTCGACCTCGGCCAGCCTCTCGCGCGCGAGCGCATCTGCCACCGCGCAGGGCTGGTCGGGGTCGTCCTGCAGGTGGAGCAGGTTGCGGATGGCATCGACCTCGAAGCCGAGTTCCCGGGCATGGCGGATGAAGGAGAGGCGTCGCATGTCGGCGTCGCTATAGGCGCGGCGGCCTCCTTCGGTGCGCGGCGGCGCCGGCAGCAGGCCGATCTGCTCGTAATAGCGGATGGTCGGCACCTTCACCCCGCTGATGCGGGCGGCATCGCCGATGGCGCGCATGTCGGTCGCGGAGGTCATCATGGGGCTTGCTCCTCTAGTCGCTAGAGGATGTAGCCTTGGCTCAACGTCATGCAAGGGCCGGCGTTGGGAAACCTTCCGCCGGCATTCCGGGTGTCCCATGAGCCAGACCGCCGAGAAGCTTCGCTACCGTATCGAGGGCATGGACTGCGCGTCCTGTGCCGCGAAGATCGACACCGCCGTCCGTCGCATCGAGGGTGTCGCGGAGGTGTCGGTGTCCGTTGCCGCCGGCACCATGACAGTGCGGCAGGAGGGCGCCGACCTTGCCTTGCTCGAGCGGCGGGTCACCGGGCTCGGCTATCGCATCGTTCCGCTGCCCGCTCGCGGTGCCGCCGCTGCCGCCCCGGCGCCCGTTTCCGGCGCGGGCCACCCCCACGGCCATGACCATGAGCACGACCATGATCATGGTCACGCTCACGGCAGCGGGTCGTGTGGCTGCGGGCACGACCACGATCACGATCACGACCACGGCCACGATCACGGCCATCGCCACCCATCCGACCATGGCCGTAAGGCCCTGGCGGCCGGCGGCAATCCCTCGGCCGCAGCGGCCGGCCTTCATGGCCATGAGCATGGCTTTGAGGAGGGGCCGTGGTGGCGCACCGGAAAGGCCCGGCTGACGCTGGCCTGCGGGGCGGCGCTGGTGGTGGCCTATGGCATTGGCCGGTTCTGGCCCGGCGCGGATCTCTACGTCTTCACGGCCGCGATGCTGGTCGGCCTCATCCCGATCGCCCGGCGCGCCTTCGTGGCGGCGCGGCTCGGCACGCCGTTCTCCATCGAGATGCTGATGACCATTGCGGCCGCCGGTGCCGTGGCCATCGGCGCGGGGGAAGAGGGCGCGATGGTGGTCTTCCTCTTCCTCGTCGGCGAATTGCTGGAGGGTGTCGCCGCCGGCCGGGCCCGCGCCAGCATCCGCTCGCTGGCCGCGCTGGTGCCGAAGACGGCGCGGCTGGTCGAAAGCGGAGCCACCCGCGAGATTCCGGCCGAGGCGGTCGCGGTCGGCTCGCTGCTGCTGGTGCGCCCGGGCGAGCGCGTCCCTGCCGATGGCGAGGTCGTCGAGGGTGCGAGCGACGTCAACGAGGCGCCGGTCACCGGCGAGAGCCTGCCGGTGCGGCGTGGGCCGGGCGATCCGGTCTTCGCCGGCACCGTGAACGGCGAGGCTGCGCTCACCATCCGCGCCACCACCGCGGCCTCCGACAACACCATCGCCCGCGTCGTCCGGCTGGTGGAGGAGGCGCAGGAGAGCAAGGCGCCGACCGAGCGCTTCATCGACCGCTTTTCCCGCTGGTACACCCCGTTCGTGGTGGTGCTGGCCGCGCTCGTGGCGCTTCTCCCGCCGCTACTGGCGGGGGCGGGCTGGGATGAATGGATCTATAAGGGCCTTGCCATCCTGCTGATCGGCTGCCCCTGCGCGCTGGTGATCTCGACGCCGGCGGCGGTGGCGGCGGCGCTCGCCTCCGGCGCCCGCAGCGGCCTGCTCATCAAGGGCGGCGCGGTGCTGGAGCGGCTGCGCAGCGTCTCCGCGGTGTGCTTCGACAAGACCGGAACGCTCACCCTCGGCAAGCCGGTGGTGACCGATATCCTCGGGCTCGACGCGGCGGAGGACGAGGTGCTCCGGCTCTGCGCCGCACTGGAGGCGGGCTCCACCCATCCGCTGGCGCAGGCGATCCTCGTCCGGGCGGCGGCGGGCGGAGTGGCCGTGCCGCCGGTGCGCGAGGCGGCCGCGATCAGCGGCGAGGGTGTCGCCGGGGTGGTGGAAGGCCGCGCGCTCTTTCTCGGCTCACCGCGCGCCGCCGCTGCCCGCGCACCCCTGCCCGCCCGGCTGGAGGAGGCCATTGCCAGCCTCAACGGCGCGGGCAAGAGCGTCGCCGTGCTGGTCGCGGACGGGCGCACCCTTGGGGCGGTGGCGATCCGCGACGAGCCGCGGCCCGACGCGGCAGCGGCGCTGAAGCGCCTTGCCGCCCGCGGCATCCGCACCCTCATGCTCACCGGCGACAACCGGCGCACGGCGGAGGCGGTGGGCGGCGATCTCGGCATCGAGGTCCGCGCCGAGCTGATGCCGGCGGACAAGAGCCGCATCGTCCGGGAACTGCAGGCGCAGGGGCTGGTCGTGGCGAAGGTCGGCGATGGCATCAACGACGCGCCGGCGCTGGCGGCGGCCGATGTCGGGATCGCCATGGGCGGGGGAACCGACGTGGCGCTGGAAACCGCCGACGCCGCCATCCTGCACGGCCGCCTCGCCGATATCGAGGCAATGGTCGCGCTCTCCGCCCGCACCATGGCGAACATCCGCCAGAACATCGCGCTGGCGCTGGGGCTGAAGGCGGTGTTCCTCGTCACCACCATTCTGGGCATCACCGGCCTGTGGCCGGCGATCCTGGCCGATACCGGGGCGACGGTGCTGGTGACCGCCAACGCGCTGCGGCTGCTGGGCCGGCGCGCCGACTGAGCGCGCGGGCCTGAGTGGACCGGGCCGGGCGGAGCCGTGTGGTCCGCCCGGCCCGGTCGGGTTATTTCGCGAGCTGCTTCAGCCAGCGCTTGGCCTGCGCCCGAACGTTCTTCGGCGCGGTGCCGCCATAGGACACCCGGCTGCCGACGGATTTCGACACCGAAAGGACGCCGAACACCTCCTGGGTGATGCGCGGCTCGACGCCCTGCATGTCGGCGAGCGACAGCCGGTGCAGCGGCACGCCGCGACCCGCGGCCAGCGCCACGATGCGCCCGGTGACGTGGTGCGCCTCCCGGAAGGGCAGGCCGAGCACCCGCACCAGCCAGTCCGCGAGATCGGTGGCGGTGGAATAGCCGGCACCGGCGGCCGCCTTCATCTTCGCCTCGTCCGGGACCATGTCGCGCACCATGCCGGCGGTGGCCGCGATCATCAGCGACAGGGTCGAGAGCGCGTCGAAGGCGCCTTCCTTGTCCTCCTGCATGTCCTTGGCATAGGCCAGCGCCAGGCCCTTCATCACCATCAGCAGGCCCGAGAAGGCCCCCGCGATGCGCCCGATCTTGGCCCGCACCAGCTCGGCGGCGTCGGGGTTGCGCTTCTGCGGCATGATGGAGGAGCCGGTGGTGAAGCGGTCGGAGAGCTTCAGCAGCCCCACCAGCGGCGAGGTCCAGATCACGATCTCCTCGGCGAAGCGGGAGAGGTGCATGGCGCAGATCGAGGCCGCCGCCAGCGTTTCCAGCACGAAGTCGCGGTCGGAGACGGAGTCGAGGGAATTGGCTGTCGGCCTTTCAAAACCAAGGGCCGTTGCGGTAGCGAAACGGTCGATCGGGAACGAGGTTCCGGCCAGCGCCGCGGCGCCCAGCGGGCATTCGTTGAGCCGGGCCCGGGCGTCGCGCAGCCGGCCGCGGTCGCGGCCCAGCATCTCGACATAGGCCAGCAGATGGTGGCCGAAGGTCACGGGCTGGGCGGTCTGGAGGTGGGTGAAGCCGGGCATCACCGTGCCGGCATGGTCCAGCGCCTTCTGCGCCAGCGCGCGCTGGAGGTCGGCGAGCTGGGCATCGAGCGTGTCGATGGTGTCGCGCACATAGAGCCGGAAGTCGGTCGCCACCTGGTCGTTGCGCGAGCGGGCGGTGTGGAGCCGCCCGGCGGCGGGGCCGGCGAGGGCGGCGAGCCGGGATTCCACATTCATATGAATGTCTTCCAGGCTGCGCGAGAAGGTGAAGCCGCCGCTCTCGATCTCTGACAGGATCGTGTCTAGACCGGCTCCGATCTTTTCGGCATCACTCCCCGAGATGATGCCCTGCGCCGCCAGCATTGCCGCATGCGCCTTTGAACCGGCGATGTCCTGCGCGTACAGGCGCTGGTCGAAGCCGATGGAGGCGTTTATCTCCTCCATGATCGCGTCGGGGCCGGTTTCGAACCGGCCGCCCCACATCTTGTTGCTCATGCTGACTTTTCTCCGCGAGGCGGGCTCATGACCGAACGACCTGATGACCTTCCGGCGGACACGGCAACGCCGCCGGGCCGGGGGATCACGCGCGGTCGCTTCGCCCTGATCGTTTCCGCAGCGCTGGTGGCGGGCGTGGCCGTCGGGCTTGCTGGCGTATACGGGATGGGAGGGGCGGGGCGCAACGCCGATGCGTCGGGACCGCTCGCGGTGGCCGATTCCGGCGTGGCTGGTCAGGCCGGTGAGGTGGACAGTGAGTGCGGTGCGGCCAGTGAGACCGCCCGCCGGCTGCAGCCGCTGGTCCGCGGCGAGGTGGCGGCCTTCGCCCCCACCCTGACCCCGCGCCGGGTGCCCGACCTTGGCTTCCAGGATGCCAGCGGCAAGCCGATGACCCTCGCCGCCCTCGATGGCCGGCTGCGGCTGGTGAACATCTGGGCAACCTGGTGCGCGCCCTGCCGCAAGGAGATGCCGGCGCTCGACAGGCTGCAGGCCGAACTCGGCGGCCCGGCCTTCGCGGTGGTGGCGGTGAATGTCGATACCCGCGACCCGCAGAAGCCGCACGACTTCCTGGCCGAGACCGGCATCCGCAACCTCGCCTTCTATGCCGACCCCAAGGCGCAGGCCTTCCAGGACCTGCGCGCCGCCGGGCGCGGCTTCGGGCTGCCGACGACGCTGCTGGTCGACGGCAAGGGCTGCGAGATCGGCTTCCTCGCCGGCCCGGCGGACTGGGCGGGGCCGGATGCGCTGGCGCTGCTGCGCGCGGCGCTGGACTCCTCCGCCGCCCCTGCCGCCCCGGGCGGCTGAGCCCGCCGCAGGCCGGAGAGCCGCAGGGCCGGTGGCCGGTATGGCGGCCCGCCCGGCGCGGGCCCGGCGCCGCGGCCCGTCCCAGCCCCTCCGCCACCGCGAAGCGCCGCCGTCCGGCGGCGCGACCTTAAACACGCCCCCGCCGCTCCCGCTTTTCAGGCGGTGGAACGGCGGCTGCGCCAGCGCAGCCGCCAGCGCTCCCGCTTGCCGTCCAGCGCGGCGGGGGCGGTGCCTTCCTCCACCGGGCGGTAGGCGGCGGAGCCTTCCGGCGGGTAGGCCAGGGTGTCGGCGAGGCTGGTGATGTCGGAGCGGTGCAGCTCCGGGAAGGGCAGGTTGCCCTCGGCCCGCCAGAGCTGCACCTCGCGTTCGGCGGCGGCGCGCTTTTCCGCGTCGAGCGGCAGGTCCTCGGCGCCGTAGCCGAGCTCCGCCGGCAGGGCGAGCTGCACGCCGCAATCGGCCAGAATGCCGAGGATGCGCAGGTTGAGGTCTTCCTGGATGGCGAGCTGCTCGTGCTCGTGGGTGGTGAGCAGGGTGGCGTCGATGTCGATGTCGAAGGAGAAGTCGCCGAAGCCGACGAAGCGCACCCAGCAGGGATCGTGCGCCACCTTGGGGTGGGCCAGCAGCAGCTTGCGGATTTCCACCAGCACGAAGCGGAGCTGGTCGATGGAGGTTTCCTGCCGCAGCTTCAGCACGGTGTGGTAGCGCATGCGGTCGGAGCGGGTGATGTTCTCCAGCACCATGCCGGCGAAATCCGAATTCGGCACGGCGATGAGGGAGCGGTCGCGCGAGCGGATATGGGTGGAGCGCATGCCGATGTGCTCCACCGTGCCGATGTGCTCGCCGAACCGGCACTCGTCGCCGACGCTCACCGGGCGGTCGGCATAGAGGGTGAGGCCGGAGAGGAAGTTCTGCAGCGTCGGCTGCGCCGCGAGCGCCACCGCGAGGCCGCCGATGCCGAGGCCGGTGATGACGCCCTCATAGGGCACGTGCAGCACCTCCGCGAGCATCAGGAAGCCGATCAGCACCACGATGACCCGGCCCACGCCGGACACCAGCGAGATCAGCGTCTCGTGATAGCCCACCAGGTTGTGGCGGCGGCGGTAGCGATCCGCGATGTCGCCGACGATCTGCCACAGCACCGGCACCGCGCCGACCACGATGCAGGCCCAGGCGAACGCCTTCACCGGCGCGCCGATGATGTCGGGCAGGCCGAGCGGGCGCAGCGCGATGATGAGGAACAGCCCGAGGAAGATGAGCCGCACCGACCACGCCACGATGCGCACGAAGCGGGCGGCGGGATTGTTGCCGCGCAGGCTCAGCAGCAGCCACTGCAGCAGCGCGTTGGAGAGGAAGCCGACCAGCACGCCGGCGAACAGCGCGAAGGCGAGCAGCCACCACTGCCAGCGCTCGATCGGCCCGATGCGCGCCAGCAGGCGCGGGTCGAGCTGGCGGGCCACGGTGCGGGCGACGAAATAGGGGTCGTCGCTGGCGAAGGCGGCGAATTCCGGCGCCACCGGCATGTCCTCGATATCGGCATAGAGATCGCGCACATGGCTGAGGGTTTCGGGGGTGAAGCGCCAGACGGTGGCGCCCTCGACCTCCGAGGGGCCGATCACGATGTTGCCGGCGGGGTGCTCGAAATAGACGAAGGCGGCCTTCGCCCTCGGGTCGTCCGGGATTTCCTGCCAGTAGACATAGCCGATGCGGTCCAGCACCTTCTTGAGGTAGCGGGCGAGCAGCGCCGCCTCGTCTTCGCGCACCGCCGGGTTGTAGTTGCGCATGTCGAGGGTGCTTTCCGGCGGGGCGTTGAAATCCTCGCTCAGGGCGCCGAGCAGCACCTTGAAGGTATCGCGCGGCGAGGAAAGCCTGGAGGGATCGCGCACCGGGTCGCGGCCGAGGCCGCGGGCGGCGTCGAATTCCGCCAGCTTGCGGCGCAGCGCGTCGGTGGGCTGGCCGACCATGAACCACTGGCCGCGCTGGCGCACGAAGCCGAGATCGAAGCTGGCGGCGGTGCCGAACTGGTGCAGCGTCACGGCGACGGCGTCGCTGTCGCCGGTGTCGTGCGGCACGTCCCACAACCGGAAGGTGGTGCGGTCGATGACGTCGTAGAGCAGCCGGACATAGCCCGGCATGTCGAGGCCCTGGCGGGCCTGGGCGTCGACCAGCACGGTGCCCTCGGCCCGGCCGACCAGCGCCATGCCGCCGCCGGCGCCGCGGGTGACGCCGTCGGCGCCGCTCTCGTTCATCGCCTGCAGGAAGCTGCGCAGCGCCATCATCGGGCTGGTGCGGTCGATGCGGATGGCGGTGAAGGCGGCGGCGTCCATGCGCACGCCGGTCCACCATTCCGCCTGGCCGGTGGCCAATCGGCCCATGAAGCTCTGGCCGTCGGGGGCCTGGACGAAGAGGAAGTCGCCGGAGCGCCCGTTCTGGGTCCAGCGCCCGGTCAGCTCGTTGCCCTGGGCATGGGCGACGATGGTGCCGTCATAGAGCGGGTAGGTGCCGGTGACCTCCGCGCCGTTCTGCTGGAATTCGATCAGCGCGCCGCCGCCGCGCCATTTGGTGTTCCACGCCCCCTGCCAGTTGGCGACCGGCGTTTCCGCCCGCGCCACGGGGGCGAGGCAAGCCGGTGCCGCCAGTGCCAGAAGGGCGAGAAGAAGGCCCCGGAACGCGGCGGGAAACCACCGGGCGCGGGAGGCGCTCCCGCCCGGGCGGCGGAACGAGGGGGAAGCGGCAAGCTGCATCGCGGCATCCAGCGTCGGCGGCGAATGACCCGGCCGGCGGGCCGGGAGGAGGTCGATACCTATTCCTAGGGGCGCCCCGGTCCGGTGCAAAGCCCGATCTCGCCGCAGCCGGCGCCTTCCGCAGAGGTCTGCCGGCTGCCGCGGCGTCGCATCGGGCGGCGCGGCGGTGCCGGGTTCCGCCGGCTCCCTACCCCGGTCCCGTGGGCGGCGTCGGGTGGCGCTTTCGGGTGGCGCCGTGCCGCCGGAACGACTAAGAGGCAGCCTCACGCGTTGCAGGAGCCTGCCCATGCCCGGAGCCGAGCCCGTTTCGCCGCCCGGGCACGCGGCGCCGCCGGCGGGCCCCGGCGCACCCGGCGCGACCGCTTCCGGCGCGCCTTTCCCGGCCGGCCCGCAGCCCATGGCCCCCGCCGACTGGGGCGCGCTGGTGCTGCTCTCGATGATCTGGGGCGGCTCCTTCTTCTTCGGCAAGGTCGCCATCGCCGAGATTCCCCCGCTCACCATGGTGTTCGCGCGGGTGACCATCGGCGCGGCGGCGCTGTTCCTCATCGCCCGGCTCACCGGCGCCCGGCTGGCGCTGGACCGCCGGCTCGCGGCCGAGTTCGCCCTGCTCGCGCTCATCGCCAATGTGGTGCCGTTCGGGCTCATCGCCTGGTCGCAGCAGCACATTCCGAGCGGGCTGTCCTCCATCCTCAACGCGGCGACGCCGCTTTTCACCGTGCTGGTGGCGCAGGCCTTCACCCGCGACGAGAAATTCACCGCCGGAAAGCTGGCGGGGGTGGCGCTGGGCTTCGTGGGGGTGGCGGTGATGATGGGGCCGGCGCTGCTCGGCCAGCTCGGCGGGCAGCACCTCGCCGCCCAGCTCGCCGCCCTCGGCGCGACCGTCGCCTATGGCTTCGCCAGCGTCTATGGCCGGCGCTTCCGCGCGCTGCCGCCGCTGGCGGTGGCGATGACGCAGCTCGCCTTCTCCAGCCTGCTGCTGCTGCCGGCGGTGGCGGCGGTGGACCAGCCCTGGCGGCTGCCGCTGCCCTCGCCGAAGGTGATGGGCGCGCTGGCGGGGCTTGGCGTGCTCTCCACCGGCATCGCCTATATCCTGTATTTCCGCATTCTCGCGCGGAACGGGGCGACCAACATCTCGCTGGTCACCTTCCTCGTGCCGGTGAGCGCGATCCTGCTCGGCGCGCTGGTGCTGGGCGAGGCGCTGGAGCCCCACGACGCCGCCGGCTTCGCGCTGATCACGCTGGGGCTGGCGGCGATCGACGGCCGGGCGTGGCGGTGGTGGCGCGGCGGGTGAGGCCCCGCCGGACCGGGCTCTCGTCGCGCGGTGGAGCGCCCCCCGATGCGCGCCGCGCCCGGCACCGCCCGGGACCCTGCTGGCCGCGATCATCGCCGGGCATCCCGCCGGCCTGCATGACGGCATCGGGCTGACCGAACGATAGGCCACCCTGCGGGCGGCCCGGCCCGCTCATCGCGGTCCCGACGACCCGCCGGCACGCGCCGGTTCGCGCCATCGACCCGATGTGTCCTGTGATGCCCATGGGTTGAGAGAGAGCCCTCGCCCCCCATGCGGGGGCGTGGGTCGCAACGTGGCGTGGCGAACCGCCTCCTGCGGGACGTGGCTGTTCCTCCTCCCGGGCTAGACCGGCGCGAGGTGACCCATCCCGCCGGCATGATAGCGCTGCTGCGCCGCCCGGATTCCGGCGGCGTCGTTCATGATGAAGGGGCCGTCCGCGACCACGGGCTCATCCAGCGCGGCGCCGGACAGAACCAGCACATGGGCCGGGTGCGCCGTGGCGGCGAGGCGCAGATTGGCGGCATCGGCGACGGCGATGGCCGCCTGGCTCGGCAGCGCACGCACGGCATCGTCGACGGCCAGCTCGACCGCGCCGTCCAGACAATAGAGGACGGTGTGATCGCCCTTGCCGAGAGGGACGCGGACCTCGGTGGCAATGCGTGCGTCGAGGATTCGATAGGGTTCGGCCGGGGCGATGGCTGAGGCCAGATCGCCATATCGGCCGACCAGCACGCGGACGCGATTGGCGGCTTCATCGGTCCACACCGGCACCTCCTCCGGCTGGAGGTACATGGTTCTGGGCGCCACCACCTTGTTGCGGGCGCTGAGGTTGACGTAGATCTGGGCGCCATGCAGCTCCCGGCCCGGGATGGCCGGCACCTCCTGATGCTGCGCTCCCTTCCCCGCCTGCAGCCAGACGATGCCGCCCGGCCGGATGTCGAGGTCATTGCCGAGGGAGTCGCGGCTGCGCAGCGCGACCGGGGAATCCTCCAGCACATAGGTGATCGCCGAGAAACCGGCATGCGGGTGCGGCCCGAACGGGGCGCCGGAGACACGGAAATCGTCGAGCAGCGCGAGCGGCGAGGCCAGTCCCTCCAGCCGCTGGAGATCGATGGCGTTCACCGAGAAGGTGGTGCCGCTCCGATGCCGGCGGGCGTTCTGGACCCTGGAGATTCGAGGAGCCATTGGGTTCACCTGGGAGGAGAGAGGCGGCCGCCGTCCTGACGGCCGCCGGAAGCGGCAGGGGCGCGCGGCGGACGCGGGGGAGGCGGGGGACGCGGGTCTTGCCGCGCCCGCGGGCTCAATAGGCCACCCCGATCTGGGCGCGGTGACGGGTGGGGTGCTCGATCTCGTCCAGCACCGCGCGGGCGTAATCCGGGCCGCTGATGGCGGAGCGGCCGTCCGCGTCGAACAGGGCGACCTCGTCGCCGACGCGGTAGCGGCCCAGATCCTCGCCCGGCATCCAGGAGGAGAACTCCATGGCCGGCGACACGAACAGCCAGTCGAGGCCGCTCGTGTCGGCGAGAAGATGGCTGAGGACCTCCATGTTCTCCTTCGCCTCGATCACCACCGCCTCCGGCACCTCCGGGGGAAAGCTCTCGGCTTCGATCATGCGGGGGCCGCCCGCCGTGCGCCGGAGGCAGGAGAAGCCGCCGACCAGCACCAGCCGGGCGCCGGCCTGCCGTGCCTGCCCGGCAAGGCCGGCATAGGCCTTCGCCAGCGTGCCGGCGTTTTCGGCGCGCGGCGAGACGGCGCCGACGACAACGTCCGCCTCACCGAGGGGGAGCGTGTCGCGGAGCAGGTCGGCGGCGACATGGGTGACACCCTCCACCGTCTCGGCCGGGACCGAACGGCTGATCGCCGTGACGGCATGGCCGCGCTTCGCGGCCTCCCGCAGGATCGCCGAGCCGGCATAGCCCGTGCCCCCGACGACGGTGATCTTCTTCAGCGAGGTCATGGAAGGTCCTTTTGGTTGTCGCTGCAATGGCGGCCGTCGCCCGGCAGCGGGAGGCGCCCGCGGTGCAAAGGGATGATCGGCGCGGGAAAGCGGGAAGCACGATCGGGAGCCGTGCCGGCGAAAGCGGATCGCCCGGCGTGCAGGGCGGTCATCGCCCGCCATTCCGCGGCGGGATCGCCGCGGAGGGAATGGATGTCATGGCCGGAGGGCGGGCACGGGCGCGGCCTCCGGCCGGTCGTCAGACGGCCAGACGCTCGGCCGCCTCGAGCGCGCCCTTCAGCGCCCGGTCGCGCTGCTCGGGCCCCAGGGCCAGACCTTCGGCGTGGAGAAAGGTGATGTCGGTGATGCCGATGAAACCGAAGAAGGTCGCGAGATAGCGATCCTGCAGTTCATAGCTGGCGATGGGCGAGTCCGGGCCGTAGAACCCCCCGCGCGTCGAGGCGACGATCACCTTGCGCCCGCCGGCCAGTCCCGAAGGTCCGTTGGCGCCATACTGGAACGTCCTGCCCGCGATCGCGAGCCGGTCCAGCCAGGCCTTCAGATGGGTGGGCACGGTGAAGTTATACATGGGCGCGCCGATCACCACCGTATCGGCGGCCAGAAACTCGTCGACCAGCGCGTGATCAGCGAGATCCGCCAGCGTGAGATGTGGCAGGGCATCGGCCGCCAGATCGCGGTAGATGACCTCGGCACCGGGATGACGGGCGATCAGATGGCGGACGACGGCCGCCGTGATCTTCCGGCTGGAGCTGGCCTCGCCAGAGATGCTGCTGTCGATGTGAAGGATGTTCATCAGGGCCTCGCGGTATGAAAAAAGAACCGAGGCACTCTAGATAACCGCATGGGAATCGTTCACAAGACGGCACATTTGCGAGCCTGACACACATGGATGTAACCACATGGCCGGTCTGCCCGAGCTTGGACTTGAGCAATTCGACCCGGAGAGCGCGCGTTGTCAGGGCGTCAGCGGCGTGTTGCAGCGCGTCGGCGACAAATGGAGCGTGCTCATCGTGGCGATCCTCGCCGCGGGCCCCCGGCGCTTCTCGCAGCTGCGCCGGGAGATTCCGGCCATTTCACAGCGCATGCTGACCCTCACGCTGCGCAGCCTGGAACGCGACGGCCTGGTTTCGCGCACGGTGACGCCGACCATTCCGCCGCGGGTGGACTACGAACTGACGACGCTGGGACATTCGCTTCAGCAGCCGGTTCTGGCGCTGGCGCAGTGGGCCGTCGCGCACCTGCCCGAGATCGCGGAGGCGCAGGCGCGGTTCGACACGACCCGGGAGCGCCCGCGCTGAGGGGGCGGCTCCCCGCATGCGGGGAAGATCAAAGGCGCCGGCGTACCCGCCTCAGCGCGTCGGCACCGGCTTTTCGCCGCGGTAGTCGTAGAAGCCGCGCTGGGTCTTGCGGCCGAGCCAGCCGGCCTCGACATATTTCACCAGCAGCGGGCAGGGCCGGTACTTCGAATCGGCCAGCCCCTCATGCAGCACCTGCATGATCGACAGGCAGGTATCCAGCCCGATGAAATCGGCGAGCTGGAGCGGACCCATCGGGTGGTTGGCGCCGAGCCGCATCGCGGTGTCGATGGCGTCCACCGAGCCGACGCCCTCATACAGCGTGTAGATCGCCTCGTTGATCATCGGCAGCAGGATGCGGTTGACCATGAAGGCCGGGAAATCCTCCGACACCGCATAGGTCTTGCCCAGCCGGGTGACGAAGCCCTTGGACAGCTCGAAGGTCTCGTCCTCGGTCGCGATGCCGCGCACCAGCTCGACGAGCTGCATCAGCGGCACCGGGTTCATGAAGTGGATGCCGATGAAGCGCTCCGGCCGGTCGGTGGTGGCGGCCAGCCGGGTGATGGAGATGGAGGAGGTGTTGGTGGCGAGGATCGCCTCCGGCTTCAGGTGCGGGCACACCTCGGCGAAGATCTTGCGCTTGATCTCCTCCTTCTCCACCGCCGCCTCGATGACGAGGTCGACCTCGCCGAGCCCGGCATAGACGTCGGCGCCGGTGATGCGGGCCAGCGCCTGCTGGCGCTCCTCGTCGCCATAGAGCCCCTTGGCGACCTGCCGCACCATGTTGCCGTTGATGGTGGCGAGGCCCGAGCGGATGCGGTCGGCCGCGACGTCGTTCAGCACGACGTCATAGCCGGCCAGCGCGCACACATGCGCGATGCCGTTGCCCATCTGGCCGGCGCCGATGATGCCGATGCGCTTGATCTCGAATGCCATGGTGCCCGCCTGAGCTCTTCCGATCCGGGGCCGGCGGCGGGCGGGGTGCCCGTCGCGCGGCGGCGTCGACAGTATATAGAACGGCCGTCAGCTTTTGGCCTTGGCAATTTCCGCGGTGAGCGCCGGCGCCAGCTCGAACAGGTCGCCGACCAGGCCGTAATCCGCCACCTGGAAGATGGGGGCCTCCTCGTCCTTGTTGATGGCGACGATGACGCGGGAGTCCTTCATGCCGGCGAGGTGCTGGATGGCGCCGGAAATGCCGAGCGCGACATAGAGGTCGGGCGCCACCACCTTGCCGGTCTGGCCGACCTGCCAGTCGTTCGGGGCGTAGCCGGCGTCCACCGCCGCGCGCGAGGCGCCGACCGCCGCGCCCAGCGCGTCGGCCAGCGGCTCCACCACGGCGTGGAAATTCTCCGCCGAGCCGATTGCCCGGCCGCCCGAGACGATGAGCCGCGCGCTCGCCAGCTCCGGCCGGTCGGTGTGGGCGATGGCTTCGCCGACGAAGCGCGACAGGCCGGGGTCGGCGCCGGCGGCGACGGCGCGAACCGGGGCGGCCCCGCCCGCCTCCGCCTCGGCGAAGGCGGCGGCGCGCACGGTCAGCACCTTCACCGGGTCGGCGGACTGCACGGTCTGCACCGCGTTGCCGGCATAGATGCTGCGCTCGAAGGTGTCGGGGCCGAGCACCTTCTGCACGTCGGAGACCTGCATCACGTCGAGCAGGGCGGCGATGCGCGGCAGCACGCTCTTCCACCCCGCGGTGGAGGGCGCCACCAGCGCGCCATAGCCGGCGGCGAGTTCCACGCCGAGCGCGGCGACCGGCTCGGCGAGGCGGTGGGCGTAGAGCGGGGCGTCGGCGAGCAGCACCTCGCGCACCCCGGCGAGCCCGGCGGCGGCCTGCGCCACGGCGGCGCAGCCGCTGCCCACCACCAGCACATCCACCGGCGCGCCGAGCGCGAGCGCGGCGGTCAGCGCCTTGGCGGTGACGGGGTTGAGGGTGGCGTCGTCATGCTCGGCAAAAAGCAGGGTCGCGGCCATGGTCAGAGCACTCCCGCCTCGGTCTTCAGCTTCTCCACCAGCTCGGCGACCGAGCCCACCTTCACGCCGGCCTTGCGGCCCGGCGGCTCGGCGGTGTTCAGCACCTTCAGCCGCGGCGCGAGGTCGACGCCGTACTCCTCCGGCGCCTTCTCGGCGATCGGCTTCTTCTTCGCCTTCATGATGTTGGGAAGGCTGGCGTAGCGCGGCTCGTTGAGCCGCAGGTCGGTGGTGACGATGGCCGGCAGGTTCAGCGCCACGGTCTGCAGCCCGCCATCGACCTCGCGGGTGACGGTGAGCGCGCCCTCGGCCACCGCGACCCTCGAGGCGAAGGTCGCCTGCGGCCACCCGAGCAGGGCGGCGAGCATCTGGCCGGTCTGGTTGCAGTCGTCGTCGATGGCCTGCTTGCCGAGGATGACGAGGCCGGGCGCCTCCTCCCCGACCACGCCCTTCAGCAGCTTGGCGACCGCGAGCGGCTCGATGCCGGCTTCCGTGGTCTTGACCCAGATGCCGCGGTCGGCGCCCATGGCGAGCGCGGTGCGGATGGTCTCATCGGTCTTGGCCGGGCCGATCGAGACGGCGACCACCTCGGTGGCGATGCCGGCCTCGCGCAGCCGCAGCGCTTCCTCCACCGCGATCTCGTCGAACGGGTTCATCGCCATCTTGACGTTGGCGAGTTCCACGCCCGAGCCGTCCGGCTTCACGCGGATCTTGACGTTGTAGTCGACCACCCGCTTCACGGGCACCAGTATCTTCATCGCGAAACTCCCGCCTCCCGTCTCCGCGCCGGGCCGGCTGCGCCCGGGAAGGGGGCTCCGCGCCGGAATCGGGCGCCGTGCCGGAGCTTCCCGGCCAAAGCTTGCCCGGATAGCGCATCGTTCGGGAAAATCGGCGGCAACGTATGGGGGGTGCCGGGGGCTGTCAACGTGGCGATTCGGCGGGTGGCGGCGGGGTGCCGTCGCGCGTGGTGACCCAGAGTTGCACGCCCCGCCGGCGCATCGGAATCACCAGCAGCCCGCCGGCGATGAGCCCGCCGAGATGGGCGAGCCAGGCGGTGCCGTCCTGGTCGTTGGCGACGAGGTTCCAGAGCTGGAACACGATCCACGCCCCGATCGGCCAGATCGCCGGCAGGCGCAGGGGAATGCGCATCAGCACCAGCACCCAGATCCGCACATTGGGGTGCAGCATCGCATAGGCGCCCACCACGCCGGAGACGGCGGCGGAGGCGCCGATGAGCGGCACCTCGGAGGCGGGGTGGCCCAGCGTGTGGACGATGGCCCCGGCGATGCCGCACAGGAAATAGAAGGCGAGGTAGCGCACATGGCCGAGCGCGTCCTCGACATTGTCGCCGAACACCCAGAGGAACGCCATGTTGACGATGATGTGGCTCCAGCCGCCGTGGAAGAACATGTAGCTGGCCAGCGTCAGCTCCGGCGGCAGGTGGCGGAAATCCTCGGGCAGCACCGCCATGTGGCTCAGCACGGCGGGAATGGTGCCGAAGGAAAAGGCGGTCGTCGCCTCGATGCCGCCGGTCCAGCCGCCCTGCACGAAGAGGAAGACGAGCACGTTGGTCGCGACCAGCGCCCACGTCACATAGGCGTGGCGGATGCGCTCGAAGGGGTTCTCGTCATTCAGCGGCAGGAACATGCGGGCGAATCTCGGCGGCGCGGCGGCGCCCTCGCCGGACTGTGGCGCCGAACGCGGGGGAACACCAGAGCAACATCGCACCGCGCGCGGCGTATGCCGGCCTCGCCGCCGTTCCCGGCCGCTGTCGCGGGGATCAACGCCCCGCGGCGGGGTGTTTCCCGTGAATCACCCGCGAGGTTCCGGCCGCCCGGCCTCGCCGCGCCGCTTCGGGGGCGCCGGCTAGTCCCGTCCCGCGGCGGGCACCCACAGCACGTCGCCCGGCCCGTCTTCGGCATTGGCGAAGCGGCTGGCGACGAAGAGCAGGTCGGAGAGCCGGTTGAGGTAGCGCACCGCCGGCGGACCGACGACCTCGCCCGGCACCTGGGCGAGGGCGACGGCGAGCCGCTCGGCCCGCCGGCACACGGTGCGGGCGACATGCAGATGCGCCGCCGCCGGGCTGCCGGCCGGCAGCACGAAGGAGCGCAGCGGGCCGAGGCTGGCGTTGAAGCGGTCGATGTCGCGCTCCAGCCGCTCCACCTGCCCCGGCACGATGCGCAGAGGCTCATAGGACAGCGGTTCCCCGGTCTCCGGGGTGGCAAGGTCGGCGCCGAGGTCGAACAGGTCGTTCTGCACCCGCGCCAGCACCCCATCCAGCTCCGGCAGCGCCGCCAGATGCAGCCGGGCGACGCCGATGGCGGCGTTGGTCTCGTCCACCGTGCCATAGGCCTCGATCCGCAGGTCGGATTTCAGCCGGCGCGCGCCGCTGCCGAGCGCGGTGGTGCCGTCGTCGCCGGTGCGGGTGTAGATGCGGTTGAGCACGACCATCGGGGTCTCTCCCAGGGGCGGCCGGCGGAGGCCGGAAGGGGCGAACAGGGGGGCGGGCGAAGCGGGGGCGGGCGGCGCGGTGCCTTGCCGCGGCGGGTATGGTGGCGCGATACGGCCCGCCGGGCCCGGCGGATCAGCCGCGGTGCATCAGCCAGATGGTGGCGAGCACGAAGCACAGCGCCACGAACTGCAGCCCCACCCGCCAGCGCATCAGCTTCTGCGAGCGCTCGGGCGGGCCGCCCCGCACCAGATTGGCAAGGCCCAGCAGCAGCACGATCGCGACGGCGCCGAGCGCGATCGGCAGCACCACGAATTTGGCGAGGGTGATGAGGTCCATGGCATGCTCCAGCCGGCCCGGCCGCGGCGGCGGCCTCAGTTCAGTCCCACGATGGCCGCGTTGAGGGCGGTGGCGTAGCTGACCCAGCCGAGATAGGGCACCAGCAGCCCCGCGGCGATGCGGTCGATGCGCGCGCAGGCGAGGATGGTGGCGAGGATCGCCGCCCACAGCAGGACGACGACGACGAGCCCGGCCGCCGGCGCGTGCAGGGCGAAGAACACCGGCGACCACAGCGCGTTGAGCGCGAGCTGGAGCAGCCACAGGCCGACGGCGCGGCGGCGCGCGGGGGAGGGGGCGTTGCGGTCCCACAGCCGCCACAGCGCCACCGCCATCAGCACGTAGAGCGTGGTCCAGGCGATGGGGAAGGCGGCGTTCGGCGGGGTCCAGCCGGGCTTGGCGAGGCCGGCATACCAGCCGCCGATCTCCGGCGTGGTCGCCATCGAGCCCACCGCCCCGACCGCGAGGCACAGCCCGACGCACAGGACGAGGCGGAAGAAGGACAGCGTGCTTTTCATCGTTCGGTCTCCGCGCGGTGTACGCGGCGCGATCATAGACGGATGATCGGCCGGCGCACCCCCGCGCGCGGGACCGCCGGTTCAGGCGGCGAGATGGCGCTCGATCTCGTAGACCGGCAGCTTGACGAGGTCGCGGTCGACCTCGGCGGAGATCGCCCCCGCCAGGGCGCGGCTGTAATGCGGCCGCAGGATGCCCAGCGCCCGGGGCGGGGCGACGAGGATGACGTCGCGGGTCTCGCCGCCGGTCACCGCCCGGTCCAGCGTCTCGGCGAGGCGGGTGAGGAAGTCGTGCTCGGCCTGCTCGTGCAGGTCGGTCTCCTCCACCGCCGCCCGGGCGGGGCCGGCGGATTCGTGCACCCGGCCGGGGCGGCCGCCGCCCTGCTCGTGGGCCGGCGGGTTGCGCTGCTCGCGCACCTCGCGGGTCCGCAGGTTGGGGAACCTGGCGTCGCCGCCATTGACGAGGATGAGCGCCTTGCGGCCGTCGCACACCACCACCCAGGCTCCGGCGGCGATGGTGACGGGGACATGCGGGCTGGTCATGGGCCGATCTCCTCGGGCTGGTGGGGCGGGTGTTTCCGCTTCCTTCCCGGTAAGGGAGCACGGCCCGGCCGGCCGCACCTTGACCTCCGTCAACCCGCCGCGCCAACGCGGGGGCCGCGTCAGGGCCGCGTCAGGGCCGCGTCGGGGCCGCGTCGGGGCGGCGTCGGGGCGGCGTCAGGGTCGCTGCTCGCGGGCCCGGCGGATCGCGGCGTTGAGTTCGCCGCCATACACGAAGATGGAGGCGGTGGTGTAGAGAAAGACCAGAGCGATCATCACCGACGCGAGGCCCGCATAGGTGGTGACGTAATTGCCGGCGAACTCGGCGAGGTAGCGGCCGAAGGCGGCGCCGGCCATCAGCCACAGCGCCAGCGTCACCAGGATGCCCGGCGCCACCTGCGACAGCCGCCGCCGCCCGGCCGGCAGCCACATATGCGCCACCAGCAGCGCCACCACCAGGATGACCGAGGTGGCGGCGTAGCGCAGGAAGGTGATGATCCAGCCGAAGGGCTGCAGCGCCGGCACCCATTTCAGCGCCGCCAGCCACAGCACCGGGCCGAGCACCACGAGGAAGGACAGCGCCAGCAGCCCGCCGGCGCCGACCAGCACATAGCCGATCGATTCCAGCCGCAGCAGGTACCACGGCCGGGTCTCGCGCACGCCATAGGCGCGGTTCAGCCCGATCCGCAGGCTCTCGATGCCGTTGGAGGAGAAATACACCGCCAGCATCACGCCGAAGGTGAGCGCGTCGGTGCGCACCCGGGTGAGCACGCTGCGGATCTCGTGGCCGATCGGCCCCGCCACCTGCGAGGGCCAGGCCTCCAGCAGAAGCTGCACGGTCTCGTCGGCGAGGTTCTTGAAGTCGAAGAAGGCCGCCAGCGCGGTGACGAAGATGAGGAACGGAAACAGCGACATCAGCGCCGACAGGGCGATGTGGCTGGCGATCGCCCAGCCATCGTCCTCGACGAAGCGCCAGAAGGCGTCCATGACGATGTCATAGGCACGCAGAAGCAAACGCCCGCTCCGAGGCTGGAGAACACGGTCCGCGCTGACATCGGACGTCGCGTGGAAAATGGCAAGCCCGGCGCGGGAAAAGCTGGCCCGCCGGGCGGCAAAGCCACCATCGGGTGGGGCCGGGCAGGTCCGGGGCCGGCGCTCGACGACAGGGACGGGAAGGCACGGCGCGCCAGGGGTAGGACGGTGCGCCCTAGCGGTTGCCAGGCGGACACATCCTCCACCTCGCCGGCACGGAAATGGTATTGTCCTGCGGTGCGAATGCAAGGGGTGGCGTCCGCCGCCGCCCTCGCGGGATGCCGCCATTGGCGGCGCCGCGCCCGCGCCGGCCGGACGATGCCGACGGCGTCCCGCACGAGGTCGCCCCCGCCGCGCCCGCCCGCCTCGCCGGTCGAGGCGAGGAACCCGCCGGCACCGGCGAGGCGACGTTTCCGCGCGGTGTCCGAGCCATGGTCCCGCGGGGAGGCGCTGCGGCACGTGCCGAAGGTCGCGGCGCGCCGGCGCCGCAGGCCGGGCGAAATGGGTGGTCCCGCCGGGTGCGGGGCTGTGATAAGCAGGGCCGCCCGCCGCCGGCGGGCCCGCATTCCTGTATCCGGCATTCCCCCAACCGAGGCTCGACCCCCATGTCCGCGACCCATTCCCTCTCCTCCGGCAGCTCCGCGACGCCCCTGCGCGCGGTGCCGCCGGCGGACGCGGGCGAGGATGTCGCCGCGCTCATGGCCGACATTGGTGCCCGCGCCCGCTGGGCCGCGCGCGCCCTCGCCCTCGCCAGCGCCGCCCAGAAGGCGGAGGCGCTCCACGCCGCCGCCCGCGCCATTCGCCAGCGCGCCGAGGATATCCTCGCGGCCAACCGGCAGGACGTCGAGGCCGGCCGCGCCGCCGGGCTCAGCGCCGCGCTGATCGACCGGCTGGTGCTGACGCCGGCCCGCGTCGCCGCCATTGCCGAGGCGGTGGACGAGGTGGCGGCGCTGCCCGACCCGGTCGGCCGCGTCACCGAGCGCTGGACCCGCCCGAACGGGCTGGTGATGGAGCGCGTCACCACCCCGCTCGGGGTGATCGGCGTGATCTATGAGAGCCGGCCCAACGTCACCGCCGATGCCGGCGCGCTGTGCCTGAAGGCTGGCAACGCCGTGATCCTGCGCGGCGGCTCCGACAGCTTCAATTCCAGCCGCGCCATCCACGCCGCCATGGCCGAGGGGCTGGCCGCCGCCGGCCTGCCGGAGGACGGCATCCAGCTGGTTCCCACCCGCTCGCGGGCGGCGGTGGGCGAGATGCTGGCCGGGCTCGGCGGCCATCTCGACGTCATCGTGCCGCGCGGCGGCAAGAGCCTCGTCGCCCGGGTGCAGGCGGAGGCGCGGGTGCCGGTCTTCGCCCATCTGGAGGGCATCGTGCACGTCTATGTCGACGCCTCGGCCGATCTCGGCAAGGCGCTCGACATCGTGCGCAACGCCAAGATGCGCCGCACCAGCGTGTGCGGCTCGGCCGAGACCCTGCTGGTGGAGCGCCAGGCGGCGGAGAGCCACCTGCGCCCGCTGGTGGCCATGCTGCTCGACGCCGGGTGCGAGGTGCGCGGCGAGGCGGACATCGCCGCGCTCGACCCCCGCATCGTGCCGGCGGTGGAGGCGGACTGGACCACCGAATATCTCGACGCCATCATCTCGGCGAAGCTGGTCGACGGGCTCGACGCCGCCATCCACCACATCGAGACCCACGGCTCCCACCACACCGACGCGATCATCACCGAGAACCCGGAGGCGGCCCGCCGCTTCATGGCCGAGGTCGATTCCGCCATCGTGGTGCACAACGCCTCCACCCAGTTCGCCGATGGCGGGGAGTTCGGCTTCGGCGGCGAGATCGGTATCGCCACCGGGCGGATGCACGCGCGCGGCCCGGTCGGCGCGGAACAGCTCACCTCCTTCAAATACCGGGTGCACGGCACCGGCCAGACCCGGCCGTGACCGCGGGCGGACGCGCCGTCCGGTGAGCGGGGCGGGGGAGTCCGGGCAGCTCGCGCCCGGTGTGGCGGCTGGCACGGAGGCGGCCGGCGCGGCGCTGTTCCGCGTGCCGCCGCTGGCAGACGGCCTGCGCGTCGGCCTCTATGGCGGCAGCTTCAACCCGGCCCACGGCGCCCACCGCGCCGCCAGCCTGCTCGCCGCCCGCCGGCTCGGGCTCGACCGGGTGTGGTGGCTGGTCAGCCCGGGCAACCCGCTGAAGGACAACCGCGCTTTGCCCCCGCTGGCGGAGCGGCTCGCGACCGCCCGCGCGGTGGCCGCCCACCCCGCGCTGGTGCCCACCGGGCTCGAGGCCGGGCTCGGCACCCGCTACACCCACGACACGGTGGCGGCGCTGGTGCGGCGGTTTCCCCGGGTGCATTTCGTGTGGCTGATGGGCGCCGACAACCTCGCCAGCTTCCACCGCTGGCAGCGCTGGGCCGATCTCGCCCAGCTGCTGCCGATGGCGGTGGTGGACCGGCCGGGCCAGACCTTCCGGGCCATGGCCTCGCCGGCGGCGCAGGCGCTCGGGCGCTGGCGGCTGCCGGAGAGCGACGCCGCCAGCCTGCCGACCCGTCCGGCGCCGGCCTGGGTGTTTCTCCACGGCCTCAAGGACCCGCTCTCCTCCAGCCTGATCCGGGCCGGCGGGGCGGCGGCGCAGAGGGGAGCCGCACCGCTTCCCGCCCTCGCGGCGGACCCTGACCTACCCGCGCCGGGCGAGCCGCCGCCGCCGCTCCCGCGGGGGTAGAGGCGGCCCGCGCGGGGGCCGGCGTGGTATTCCACCTCGGGGCAGTTGAAATCGGGGGGTCGAAAGCCTTATCTTAAGGTCCGGTCACGCGGGCGGAACTTGCCGCCGGCGGCCAACAGAGAGGATAAGGACCCCTGTCCATATTGGCGCTCTCCGCAGACGCCCCGACACCGGCATCTGCACCGATCTCCGAGCCGCGTTATGACGCGGAGGAGATCCTCGCCCTCGTTCTCGCCCGCCTCGAAGACGACAAGGCCGAGGACGTCGTGTCCATCGAACTGCGCGGCAAGACCACGATCGCCGACTACATGGTGGTCGCGTCGGGCCGTTCGCAGCGCCATGTCGGCGCGCTGGCCGAGCACCTCGTCGAGGCGCTCAAGGAGCGCGGCGTCGGCGGCGTGCGGGTCGAGGGCCTGCCGGCCTGCGACTGGGTGCTGATCGATGCGAGCGACGTGATCGTCCACGTGTTCCAGCCGGAAGTCCGGGGCTTCTACAACATCGAGAAGATGTGGTCGGGGCTGCGTCCCGAGGCCGCCTCGCCCCCGCGCGGCTGATCGCCCGGTGCGTCTTCTGATCGTCAGCGTCGGCCGGCTCAAGGCCGGGCCGGAACGCGAGCTGTGCGAGCGCTATGTCGAGCGTACCCGCAAGGGCGGGCGCGCGCTCGGCCTCAGCGGCCCGGACGTGGTCGAGGTCGCCGAGAGCGGCGCCCGCCGGCCGCAGGACCGCATGGTGGAGGAGGCGGCGGGCATCGTCGCCGCGCTGCCCGAGGAGACCGCGGTGATCGCGCTCGATCCCGGCGGGGCCGAACTCTCCAGCGAGCGGCTGGCCGAGGATGTCGCGGCGCTGCGCGACCACGGCGTGCGGGCGCTGAGCTTCCTGATCGGCGGCGCCGACGGGCTCGGGCCGGAAGCGCGGGAGCGGGCGGACCGCATGGTTTCGTTCGGCCGTGCCACGTTTCCGCACCAACTCGTGCGCATCATGCTCGCCGAACAGCTCTACCGGGCGACCACCATCCTCGCGGGGCATCCCTACCACAAGGCCTGAGGGTCGCCTTCGGGGTATGGTTTACCAGAGCTTAACGCCCCCTCGGTTCTTCTGCCCCCATGCGCCCGACCGTCCGCCCCCTGCTTTCCTCCCGCGTTTTCGCCGGGTGCCGGCTGATCGCCGCGCTGGCGGCGCTGGCCGTGGGTCTCGTCGTCCCGCCGGGCCTTGCCGGGCCGGCGGCGGCGCAGGAGAACCCGGCCGCCGCCGGGGTGGCGCCGGGCGAGACCGGATCGGCCCCGGGCGATTCGCCCGCCGCGGCCGACCCCCGGGTCGAGGACGGCGGCGGCCTGACCCCGGACGAGGCCGCGCCCGACGCTGCCGCCCCGGATTCCTCCGCGTCCGACAGGTCCGCTTCGGAGTCCTCCGCTCCCGTCCCGTCCACCCCCGCGCCGCCCGCGACTCAGGCGGCCGCGCCCGTCTCGCCCGCGGCTCCCGCTGCCGCATCTCCGGCCGCCGCCGCCGCTCCCGCAGGCACGCCGCAGGAAGAACCGCGCCAGCGGATGGAGAAGCTCGACGCCGAGCTGAAGGGCAGCGCCCAGGAACAGGCCCGGCTCAAGGCCGAGATCGAGGCCACCAAGGGCGACCGCGCCAAGCTCGCCGCGGCGCTGCTGGAGACCGCCGGCCGCATCCGCGAGGTCGAGGGCAAGCTCGACGCCAGCGAGCAGCGCCTGCTCCAGCTCGGCCGCGAGGAGAGCGACATCCGCCAGTCGCTCGACGGCCGCCGCAAGGAGCTGGCCGGCGTTCTCGCCGCGCTGGTGCGGCTCGGGCGCCAGCCGCCGCCCGCCCTGCTGGTGCGGCCCGACGACGCGCTGAAGTCGGTGCGCTCGGCCATGCTGCTCGGCGCGGTGCTGCCGGAGCTGAAGGCCGACACCGACCTATTGGTCAGCGAGCTGACCTCGCTCGCCCGGGTGCAGCAGCAGGCGGCGGCGGAGCGCGACGCTCTCGCAGAATTGAAAACGGCGATGGGCGAGGAACAGCGCCGGCTGAACGCCCTCATCGCCGAGCGCCAGCAGAACCAGGAGGCCGGCGAGGCCGCGCTGGCGCAGGAGCGCCAGCACGCCGCCACGCTGGCCGCCGCCGCCCGCAACGTGCGCGAGCTGATGGACCGGATGGAGAGCGAGATCGCCACCGCCCGCCGCGCCGCGGAGGCCGCCCGCGCGGCGGAAACCAAGGCGCCGCAAGGCTCGGCCGGGCGGCTGGCGGCGCTGAAGGACCCCGGCCGGCTCTCCCCCGGCATCGCCTTCGCCGAGGCCCGCGGCACCCTGCCGCTGCCCGCCGGCGGCGCGGTGCTGAAGCCCTTCGGCTCGAATGACGGCTATGGCGGCGCCGCCAAGGGGGTGACCTTCGCGACCCGCCAGGAGGCCCAGGTCTCCGCCCCCTGCGACGGCTGGGTGGTGTATGCCGGCCCCTTCCGCTCCTACGGCCAACTCTTGATCATCAATGCCGGCGGCGGATACCATATTCTTTTGGCGGGAATGGATAAGATAACGGTGGAGCTGGGCCAGTTCGTGCTTTCGGGTGAGCCGGTGGCGGTCATGGGCAAGGGACCGCAGCTCGTCTCCGCCGGCAGCCTTGGAACGGCCCAACCGATTCTTTACGTCGAGTTTCGTAAAGACGGTAATTCGATCGATCCATCGCCATGGTGGGCGACGAGCGAAAGCGAGAAGGTACGCGGATGATGCGTAGGACGTCAGTGTTTCTCTTTGGCGCGGCGGCCGGTGCCCTGATCGCCGTCGGCGCCACCCAGCCAAGGCTCGTCTTCGGCCCGGAGTCGGCCTTTGCCGCCGCATCGGACACCTATCGGCAGCTCAACCTGTTCGGCGACATCTTCGAGCGCGTGCGCGCCGACTATGTCGAAAAGCCCGACGACGCCAAGCTCATCGAGGCGGCGATCAACGGCATGCTGTCCTCGCTCGACCCGCACTCGACCTACATGGACGCGAAGAACTTCCGCGACATGCAGGTGCAGACGCGCGGCCAGTTCGGCGGCCTCGGCATCGAGGTCACCATGGAGGACGGCCTCGTCAAGGTGGTCTCGCCGATCGACGACACCCCCGCCGCCAAGGCCGGCGTCCAGGCCGGCGACCTGATCGCCAAGCTCGACGACCAGGACGTCAAGGGCATGACGCTCAACGAGGCCGTGGAGAAGATGCGCGGCGCCGTGCAGACGCCGATCAAGCTGACCATCATCCGCAAGGGCTCGGACAAGCCGATCGAGCTCACCCTGATGCGCGACGTCATCAACATCAAGTCGGTGCGCGGCCGGGTCGAGGACGGCGATATCGCCTATATCCGCATCACCTCCTTCAGCGAGCAGACCGCCGAGGGGCTGAAGAAGGCGATGGAGGACCTCACCGCCCAGATCGGCGAGGACAAGCTCAAGGGCTACATCATCGACCTGCGCAACAACCCGGGCGGCCTGCTCGACCAGGCGGTGGAGGTGTCCGACACCTTCCTCGACCGCGGCGAGATCGTCTCCACCCGTGGCCGCAACGCCGACGAGACCGAGCGCCGCAACGCCCGCCCGGGCGACCTCGCCAAGGGCAAGCCGGTCATCGTGCTGGTGAATGGCGGCTCGGCCTCGGCCTCGGAGATCGTCGCCGGCGCGCTACAGGACCACAAGCGGGCGACCATCCTCGGCTCGCTCTCCTTCGGCAAGGGCTCGGTGCAGACCGTCATCCCGGTCAGCGGCAACGCCGCCATCAAGCTGACCACCGCGCGCTACTACACCCCGTCGGGCCGCTCCATCCAGGCCAAGGGCATCCAGCCCGACATCGAGCTGGTGCAGGATGTGCCGGCCGACCTGAAGGAGAAGGCCGAGGCCGCCGGGGTCGACACCACCCGCGGCGAGGCGTCGCTGAAGGGCCACCTGAAGAACGGCGAGGACGAGAAGACCGGCTCGCCGGCCTATGTGCCGCCGGACCCCAAGGACGACACCCAGCTCAAGCTGGCGATCGACCTGATGCACGGCGTGCAGAAGAACGCCGCCTTCCCGGCCGACCCCAAGGCCGCCGTGCCGAACTGAGCGGCCGACATCCTTCCATCCGCCTTCCCGAAGCCCCGCCCCCCGGCGGGGCTTCGTCGTTTGCGGCGGGCGCCGCGGTGGCCGCGCCCTGCGGCCGCCGTCCCGGGGGCTTCGCCGCGAATGGCGGTGTCAGCGCCGGGCTGCGGCACTTGCCGGGCCCGGCCGGCGCGGCGTTAAGCAATCCTTAACCCTGCGGGCGGAGATTCCATGACACCGCCGCTCGCCGGCGCGGGGGCCGCCATCGCGCCGCAGGGTGCCCGGCTTCCGCCAAGATTGTGCCTTGGTCGGTGGCGATAACTGCCCATCGTTCATGGGAAACCGCTGAGATGACCGAGTACGACAGCTTCCTGGGAGCCGACACGGCCCGGCGCGACCGCGTGCTCAACGGCGTCGCGGTGGCGGTGTTCGGGGTCACCGGCTTCGCCATCCTCGCGGGCGGCGCGGCGTGGTTCTGGCTGCGGCCGGTCTCCACCGAGCGCCCGGTGGTGGAGCTGGCGCCCGCCATCTCCTCCGTCCCGCTCGACGCGCCGGTGCTGCGCCGCGACCACGATGCCGAGGCCGGCGACGACGGCATGGGCGGCCCGTCCGGGCCCTCGGTCACCATCATCGACGGTGCCACCGGCGAGCACCAGACCATCGTGTTCGGCCCCGATCTTGACGGCGCCGACGGCACTCCCGATACGGTGGCGCGCTGATCCCGCCACGGCCGGCCGCCCCCGCCCCGACACGCGGCTGTCGCTGACGCCCGCGAGGATCGGCCGCCCGGAGCCGGGCGTCCCCCGTCCTACCCGGAGTGCTGCCGTGACCCCCTTCGACCAGTTGCCCTATCGTCCCTGCGTCGGCGTCGTGCTGGTGAACCGTGCCGGCCTCGTCTTCATGGGCCGGCGTCTCGGCGGCGCCGAGCATGTCGACGCCGAGCATTCCTGGCAGATGCCGCAGGGCGGCATCGACGAGGGCGAGGACCCCGCCGAGGCGGCGCTGCGCGAACTCTATGAGGAAACCAGCGTCCGCTCGGTCCGCCCCCTCGCCGAGGCGCGCGACTGGCTGGCCTACGACCTGCCCGAGCCGATCGCCCGCGAGGCGTGGAAGGGGCGCTACCGCGGCCAGAAGCAGAAATGGTTCGCCTTCGCCTTCACCGGCACCGATGCCGAGATCGACGTGGCGACGCCCGGCGGCGGCGCGCACAAGCCGGAATTCGTGGAATGGCGGTGGGAGCGGCTGGAGAACACCCCCTCTCTCATCATCCCGTTCAAGCGCTCGGTCTATCATGAGGTGGTGCGGGAATTCGCGCCCCACATCGCGGCCTTCCGCGGTGCCTGAGCCGGCCGCGACCGCTGGCGGCGCCTACCTTAAAAAACCCGTCGTCAACCTTAAAAAAGCGCGAACGAACGTTCGCTCTTGACTCGGTGCCCGCTTTGCGAGCAGATGCGAACGAACGTTCGCTTTCGCTCCCGGAGACTGCCATGCCCGCGGCCGCCGCCGCCCCTGCCACCGCTTCCGGGCCAAACCGGAAGGACCCGCGCCGCCGCGTGCTCGACGCCGCGGCGCGCTGCTTCATCCGTGGCGGGTTCCATGCCACCAGCATGCACGAGGTCTGCGCCGAGGCCGGCATGAGCCCCGGGGCGCTCTACCGCTATTTCCCCTCCAAGGAGGCGATCATCATCGCCATTGTGGAGGAGGAGCGCTCGGCGCGGTCGGCGCTGCTGGCCCATCTCGACAGCTCCGCCACCCTCGTCGAGGCCCTTACCTTGATGGGAGAGGCGCTGTTCTCCAGCGATCCGCCAATGGTGTGCGTCGAGCTCGGGCCCGAGATCGCCGCCGAGGTCAGCCGCAACCCGCGCCTCCGGCCGGTCTTCGACGAGGTGGAAGACGAGATGGACGCCGCCTTCCTGCGCGCCCTGGAAGCGGCGCAGGCCCGGGGCGAGGTCGACCCCGCCCTCGATCGCGACCACGTCATGCTCATGATCAACGCCCTCGGCGACGGCATCATGCTGCGCCGCCGGCTGCAGCCCGAGCTTCCGCTGGCGCAAATGATGCCGCAGATCGCGACCCTTATCGGCCGCATGCTGGCCCCGCCGGCCCCTTCCGTTTCCTCCGGAGCCTCCCGATGAGCGCCCCCACCCCTTCCGCCCCCACGCCCGCGCGCGGCGGGCCGTCCACGCGCGGCCGCGTGCTGCTGGCGCTCGCCATGACCGTGGTGGTGGTCGGCGTCGGCGGCTATGCCTTCCGCGACCGCATTCCCGCCGATCTGTGGCCGGCCCGGGCCGCCGAGCCCGCGACGGCCGCCAACCCCGCGCCGGCCCCTGCTGCGCCCGCCGCCCAGGTGCGCGGCACCACCGTCACCGTGGTGCCGGCCGCCGAGCGCACGGTGGTCGAGCGCCTGCCGGTGAACGGCACGCTGGTGCCGCGCGAGGAGATCCAGGTCGGGCCGGAGATCGACGGCTACCGCGTGGTCGAGATCCTCGTGGAGGAGGGCGACCGGGTCGAGAAGGGCCAGCTCCTCGCCCGGCTGTCGCGCGACATGCTGGAGACCTTGCTCGCCCAGAACACCGCCAACGCAGCGAAAGCAAAGGCCGCCGTCGCCCAGCAGAAGGCGGCGCTGGAGCAGGCCGACGCCCAGCGCATCGAGGCCGAGGCCGCGGTGGCGCGCTCCCGCACCCTCATCAAGACCGGCGCCACCTCGCAGGAGGTGCTGGACCAGCGCGAGCGCGCCGTCAGCGTCGCCGAGGCGCAGGTCGCCGCCGCCCGCGAGGCGGTCACCGCCGCCGAGGCCGAGGGCGCCCAGATCAAGGCGATGCGCGACGAGATCGAGGTGCGGCTCGCCCGCACCGACATCCGCGCGCCGGCGGCCGGAGTTGTCTCCGCCCGCTCCGCCCGGATCGGTGCCATCGTGCTCTCCGCCAACACCGAGCCGCTGTTCCGCATCGTGCGGGACGGCGCCATCGATCTCGACGCCGAGGTGCCGGAATCGGCGCTGCCGCGCATCCGGCCGGGCATGAAGGTGGCGGTGACGCCATCCGGCTTCGCCGCGCCGGTGGAGGGCGCGGTGCGGCTCGTCGGCGCCAAGGTCGACAGCTCCACCCGCCTCGCCCGCGTCGCCGTGGCGCTGCCGGACGATCCCCAGCTCCGCCCCGGCGCCTATGGCCGCGGGGTGATCGAGCTGGCGCGCCACGAGGGTGTGGCGGTGCCGCTTTCGGCGGTGCAGTTCAGCCCGGACGGCACCTTCGTGCTGGTGGTGAAGAACGACACGGTCGAGCAGCGGGCGGTGAAGACCGGGCTTCAGGGCGAGGGCGTGGTCGAGATCGTCGACGGGCTGGCGGCGGGCGAGGCGGTGGTGGCGCGCGCCGGAGGCTTCCTGCGCGACGGCGACCGCGTCACGCCGGTCGCCGCGGCCGACACCGCGCGCGGGGGCGCCTGATGGCCATCAACATTTCCGCCTGGTCGATCCGCAAGCCCATTCCCTCCATCGTCCTGTTCGTCGTGCTGACGGTGCTCGGCCTGTTCGCCTTCGGCGACGTGCCGATCACCCGCATGCCGAACATCGACGTGCCCATCGTCACGGTGCAGATCAACCAGTCCGGCGCGGCGCCGAGCGAGCTCGAGACCCAGGTCACCAAGAAGATCGAGACCACGGTGGCCGGCGTGCAGGGGGTGAAGCACATCACCTCCTCCATCACCGAGGGCACCTCGCTCACCACCATCGAGTTCCAGCTCGAGACCCAGGTGGACCGCGCGGTGAACGACGTGCGCGACGCCGTGACCAAGATCCGCACCGAACTGCCACAGGACATCGACGAGCCGCTGGTGCAGCGCGTCGACGTCGAGGGCATGGCGATCGTCACCTATGCCGCCGAGGCGCCGACGATGACGCCCGACGAGCTGTCCTGGTTCGTCGACGACACCGTCATCCGCGCGCTGCAGGGCGTGCGCGGCGTCGCCCAGGTGAAGCGCGAGGGCGGCGTTGACCGGGAAATCCGCATCGCGCTGAACCCCCAGAAGCTCGCCGCGCTCGGCGTCACCGCCGCGGATGTGAACCGGCAGCTCGTCGCGACCAATGTCGACCTCGCCGGCGGGCGCGGCGAGATCGGCACGCTGGAGCAGTCGGTGCGCACGCTCGGCGGCGCCGCCACCGTGGCCGACCTCGCCGAGACCCGCATCGCGCTGCCGGGCGGGCGCCAGGTCCGCCTCGCCGATCTCGGCACCGTGACGGACGGGGCGGCCGAGCCGCGGCTGTTCGCCCGGCTCGACGGCAAGCCGGTGGTGGCCTTCGGCGTCTACCGCGCCAAGGGCTTTTCCGACGTGGTGGTGGCGCAGAACGCCGAGGCGGAGCTGCGCCGGCTCGAGGCGCGCCATCCCGACGTGACGATCACCCTCATCGACTCCACGGTGAAATACACCAAGGCCGACTATGAATCGGCCATGCACACGCTGGTCGAGGGCGCGGTGCTGGCGATCATCGTGGTGATGATCTTCCTGCGCGACTGGCGGGCGACGCTGGTCTCGGCGCTGGCCATCCCGCTGTCGATCCTGCCGACCTTCTGGGTGATGAACCTGCTCGGCTTCTCGCTGAACGGGGTCAGCCTGCTGGCGGTCACGCTGGTGACCGGCATCCTGGTCGACGACGCCATCGTCGAGATCGAGAACATCGTGCGCCACATGCGCATGGGCAAGTCGCCCTACCGGGCCGCGATCGAGGCCGCCGACGAGATCGGCCTCGCCGTGGTGGCGACCACGCTCACCATCGTCGCGGTGTTCATGCCGGTCAGCTTCATGGGCGGCATCGCCGGCCAGTACTTCAAGCAGTTCGGCATCACCGTCGCCGTTGCGGTGCTGTTCTCGCTGGTGGTGGCGCGGCTGCTGACGCCGATGCTGGCGGCCTATTTCCTGCGCGACCATGGCCACCGCGAGAGCCATGACGGGCCGGTGATGCGGGGCTATGTCGCGCTGCTGCGCGCCTCGATCCGCCACCGCTTCGTCACCATCGCCGTGGGCATCGGGCTGTTCGCCGTCTCGATGTGGCTCTCCACCCTGCTGCCGTCCGGCTTCATTCCCAATGCCGACGTGTCGCGCTCGGTGCTGGCGGTGGAGCTGCCGCCGGGCTCGACCCTGCACACCACCCAGGATGTGGTGGACGAAATTTCGGCGCTGATGAAGAAGCAGCCCGAGGTGGCGAGCGTGTTCGCCACCGCCGGCTCGAATTCGGGCGCCGGCGGGGGCGGCGGGCAGAGCGCCGGCGAGGTCCGCAAGGCGACGCTGATCATCAACCTCGTGCCCCGCGCCGACCGCACCGAGACCCAGAAGCAGTTCGAGAACCGGATGCAGCGCGTTATCGCCGGCCTGCCGGACCTGCGGTTCAATTTCGGCGCCTCCGGCGGCGCCGGCCCCGGCGGGCGCGAATTCACCGTCATCCTCTCCGGTTCGGACGGGCCGGCGGTGGAGAAGGCGGCGCTGGAGCTGGAACGCGAGATTCGGGCGAAGGCCCACGGCCTCACCAATGTCGTCACCTCCGCCGCGCTGGAGCGCCCGGAGATCCGGGTGGTGCCGAAGCTGGCGGAAGCCGCCGAGCTCGGCGTGTCGGTCTCGGACATCGCCCAGACCGTGCGCATCGCCACCATCGGCGATGTCTCGCAGAACCTCGCCAAGTTCTCGGCCGGCGACCGCCAGGTGCCCATCCGGGTGCAGCTCGACGAGGCGGCGCGGGCGGAGATCGGCACCTTCCAGACGCTGAAGGTGCGCACCGCCGCCGGCGCCTCGGTGCCGCTCTCGGCGGTGGCGGACATCGAGTTCGGGGTGGGCCCTTCCAGCCTCGACCGCTACGACCGCGCCCGGCGCATCGCCATCGAGGCCGACCTCGTCGGCAACACCCAGCTTGGCGAGGCGCTGGCGGAGGTCTACGCCCTGCCGGCGGCCAAGCACCTGCCGCCCGGCGTGGTGCTGAAGGAGGCGGGCGACGCCGAGATCATGGCGGAGGTGTTCGGCGGCTTCGCCATCGCCATGGCGGCGGGCGTGATGCTGGTGCTGGCGGTGCTGGTGCTGCTGTTCTCCGACCTGCTGCAGCCCATCACCATCCTCGTCGCGCTGCCGCTCTCGGTGGGCGGGGCCTTCGTCGCGCTGCTGCTCACCAACAACGCCATGACCCTGCCGGTGGTGATCGGCTTCCTCATGCTGATGGGCATCGTCACCAAGAACGCCATCCTGCTGGTGGATTTCGCGGTGGAATCGGTACGGCTCGGCCATGACCGCACCTCGGCGCTGATCGAGGCCGGCCGCAAGCGGGCCCAGCCGATCGTGATGACCACCATCGCCATGGCGGCGGGAATGGTGCCTTCCGCCATGGGGCTGGGGGAGGGCGCCGCCTTCCGCGCCCCGATGGCGATCGCGGTGATCGGCGGCCTGCTCGCCTCCACCGTGCTGTCGCTGGTGTTCGTGCCGGCGGTGTTCACGCTGATGGACGATGTCGGCCGCCTGTTCGGCAAGGTGTTCGGCCGCTTCGTCGGCGAGCGCGACGACCCGGAGGACGACCATCGGCGCGCCTCCGCGGCGGGCGCGGCGCCGCGCGGGGCTGAGGTCCAGCACGAGCTGCCGCCGCCCCGCATCGCGGCGGAGTGAGCCCACCCGGCGGCGCAGGCTGCCGGCGGCGTGGCGAACCCCATGAAAAAGCCGGCGCGGGTGCCCCCGCGCCGGCTTTTTCAGGCTCGCGGAGAGGGTCTACTGCAGCGGGGTGTTGTCGCCGCCGTCGGCGGTGCGCGCCAGCGTCATCTCGGTCACGGCGACCAGGATCTCGGCACGGGTCCTGAGGTCGGCGGCCTCCAGCAGCGCCTGCTTCTCGCGGGCGCCGAACGGCGACATCATGGCGAGGTTGTTCACCAGCGTCTCGTTCGGCGCGCCCTTGATGTTGTCCCAGTCCGCCTCGAGCTTGTTGGCGTCGAGATAGGAAGCAAGGGTGCGCAGGAGCTGGCCGCGATCCACCTGATCGGCGCCGCGATTGGGTATGAAGTCATCGGCGAAGGCCGTGAAATCCACCCGTGCCCGGCGAAACGGGGTGTCGACCGCCAGCTCTTCCAGAAGCCGGAAGCGGGCGACCCCGGACAGGCTGAGCACATAGCGCCCGTCGCCGGTCTCGGCCAGCTCGGTGATGCGCCCGACGCAGCCCACCGCCGCCAGCGCCGGCCCGTGCGGCAGGGCGCCGCCGCGGGGATCGGACTGGATCATGCCGATCAGCCGGTCTCCCGCCATGGCGGCGTCGATCATCGCGAGATAGCGCGGCTCGAAGATGTTCAGCGGCAACTGGCAGCGGGGCAGCAGCAGCACGCCTTCCAGCGGAAAGAGCGGGACGCTGTCCGGCAGTTCGTCCGGTCCCTGGTAGGGGCGGTTCATCGGCATGGTCGGTTCTCCGGACGGTGGTGCCGGGCGCGCGCCGCGCCCGGCCGGGGGCGGGCCGGCCTCAGGAGAACAGCAGCGAGGACAGGCGGCGGCGGCCGAGAAGGGTCATCGGGTCGGTCGGCCCCCACGCCTCGAAGAACTGGACGAGCTGCTTGCGCGCGCCGTCCTCGTTCCACGCGCGGTCCTTCTTCACGATGGCGAGGAGCTGGCCGATCGCCTCTTCCCGCTTGCCACGGGCGTTGAGCGCGAGGGCGAGGTCGAAGCGGGCCTGATGGTCCAGCGGGTCGGCGGCGACCTTTGCCTCCAGCCCGGCGAGGTCGCCGAGGGCGGCGGCGGCCTCCTCGATCTCGATGGCGGCGCGCACCGCGGCGATCGCGGCGTCGCCGGCGATGGCGGCCGGCACCGCGGCCAGCGTCGCCTTGGCCTGCTCGATCTGGCCGCTGGCGAGCTGGGCCCGGGCAATGCCGGCATGGGCCTTGGCGTTCTCCGGCTCCTCGCCCAGCACGGCGGCGAAAATCTCGACGGCGCCGACGAGATCGCCCTCGGCGAGGGCGGCCTCGCCGCTGGCGAGCACCTCGGCGATGTCGCCCCCGCCGGGGCCGCCCGCGGCCACCAGCTTGTCGACGAAGGCCTGCACCTGCCGCTCGGGCTGGGCGCCCATGAAGCCGTCGACCGGCTGGCCGTTGACGAAGGCATAGACCGTGGGCAGCGACTGGATGCCGAGCTGCTGGGCGACCTGGGGATGGTCGTCGGTGTTCATCTTGGCGAGGCGCACCTTGCCCTTGGCGCCGCGCACCACCTTCTCGATGACGGGGGTGAGCTGCTTGCAGGGGCCGCACCAGGGCGCCCAGAAATCGACGATGACGGGGCGGCGGCGGGATTCCTCCACCACGTCCTTCATGAAGCTCCGGGTGGTGGTGTCGATCACCACATCGTCCCCGGCCGGCACACCCGCGGGGCCCGGAGTGGCGGACTGGTTCAGCAGCATGGATCACCTCGGCTGGGCGGCTCGTTGTCGAGCGTTAAGATGGTTCTCCGGGCGGGGAATGCAACGGCTCACGCCGTCTCTTCCGTCCCCTCCGGCGCGCGCTTGGGCACGGCGAGAATCACGGGCTCGTGCCCGGTGGCGCGCAGGAAGCGCACCAGGTCGTCGCGCCCGATGGTGGTGGTCGAGGTGTTGCAGAGCGGATGGCAGTTGATCTGCGCGTGCTCCAGCAGCTCGGCGTCGAGCACCACCGTCACCCGGCCGGCGGTGTCGTTGATCGGGCCGAAGGCGGTGACGGCGCCCGGCTTCACGCCCAGCACCTCCTCCAGCAGCTCGGCGCTGCCGAAGGACAGCCGGCTGGCCGCGCCGAGCGGCACGTGCAGGCTCTTGAGGTCGACCCGCGCCTCCTCCTCCACCACGACGAGGAAGAGCCGGCCCTTCTTGTCCTTGAGGAACAGGTTCTTGGTGTGCCCGCCGGCGATCTCGCCGCGCAGGCGCTGGGAATCCTCCACCGTGAAAAGCGGGGGGTGGTCCACCGTCACGGTGGCGATGCCGAGCTCGGCCAGCCGCGCGAAGAGATGCGGCGCGGCGGCGCGGGCGCTGTCGGTGGTCACGGCGGCGGCGGCGGGGGCGGTGGTGCTGGTCATGGCGGTTTTCTAGTGCGGCGCCGGGAGGAAGGGAAGCGTTGACAGCCGGCGCCCGGCGCGGCCACATCGTCGGCCTCGCGCGGCAACAAGGCAGTCTCCATGCGTCCCGTCATCGGCGTCGTCTCCGACGTGAAGCCCGGCTCCGGCCATGTCACCCACGGTGTGACGGAAAAATACCTGTTCGCGGTGGCGCGCGGCGCGCAGACCTACCCGGTCATGCTGCCCGGCCGGCTCTCGGACGTCGACGGCACCATGAGCGAGACCGCGGTGCTGGAGGAGATCTTCGCCCTCGTCGACGGCATCTTCCTGCCCGGCAGCCCGTCCAATGTCGCCCCCGAACACTACGGCGCGGCGCCCTACGACCCGCCGCTGCCGTCCGACCCGCACCGCGACGTACTCTCGCTGCCGCTGATCCGCGCCTGCATCGAGCGCGGCGTGCCGCTGTTCGGCGTGTGCCGCGGCTTCCAGGAGATGAACGTGGCGCTGGGCGGTACGCTGCACCAGAAGGTGCATGAGCAGCCCGGCCATTTCGACCACCGCGAGGACGCCACCGGCACCATCGAGGCGCAATACGCCCCGGTCCACGAGGTCGCGCTCACCCCGGGCGGCGTGCTGGCCGGTCTCGCCGGGGCGACGCGGTGGAAGGTGAACTCGCTGCACGGCCAGGGTGTCGACCGGCTGGCGCCGGGCCTCGTGGTCGAGGCGCGGGCCGATGACGGGCTGGTGGAAGGCTTCCGGGTCAAGGACGCGCCGGGTTTCGCGCTGGCGGTGCAGTGGCACCCGGAATGGCGGTTCTGGGCCGATGCGCTGTCGAGCGGCCTGTTCGCCAGCTTCGGCGAGGCGGCGCGGGCCCGGGCGGCCGCCCGCCGCGGTCTGAAGGCGGCGGAATAGCGCGCGAGGCACCCGCACGGCACCGCCGCGCCGTTTCAGCCGCGCGCGGTGAACAGGTGGCCGATGCCGTCGCGGATGTCGTCCTCGATGGCGCGGCGCAGCCGGGCCTCGTCGCCCGCGCCGAGTGCCCGCAGCGCCTCGGCGTGGCGGTCCACCGGGTAGTGGCGCTCGAGGTCGGCCAGCGCCATGCGCATGAAGGGCCCGATCTGCAGCCAGATGGACTCGATCAGCGGCAGCAGCACGTTGTCCGGCCGGCCGCCATAGAGCGCGGCGTGGAAGGCGAGATTGGTCTCGATCATCGCCTCGGTGTCGCCGGTCTCCACCGCGATGTCGGATTCGCGGTTCAGCGCCTCCAGCCGCGCACGGAACGGGCCGTCGGCGTGGTCGAGCGCCCGGGCGGCGGCCTCGGTCTCCAGCAGGATGCGGGTGGTCACCAGCTCCTCGAAGCGCCGGGCGGTCATCTCCGGCACCCGGACCCGGCGGTTGTCGAGCAGCACCAGCGCCCGCTCCGCCACCAGCCGGCGCAGCGCCTCGCGCACCGGCATCGCCGAGACGCCGAGCGCCTCCGCCAGCCCGCGGATCGTCACCGCCTTGCCGGGGGGGAACCGGCCGGACATCACGGTGCGCCGCAGCCGGCGGAACACCCATTGCTGCACCGTCTCGCCCGGCAGGCGGGGGTCGTCGGCGAGGTCGAGCCGGGCCTGATCCATTGAGGTCCTTGAAGCGACTGTCGAAGCTGACACCTTCGTTCTGACATGTGGCGGTGGCAATGTCACAGTCCTGCCGATTCCCTGCCGCCGCCCCGCCCGGAGTTGCCCATGTCCACCGATGCCCGCACCGGCCACGAGATCGACCCGAAGCTGCTTGAAATCCTGGTCTGCCCGCTGACGAAGGGACCGCTGGACTATGACCGCGACGCCCGCGAGCTGGTCTCGCGCCGGGCGCGGCTGGCCTATCCCATCCGCGACGGCATCCCGATCATGCTGGTCGAGGAGGCCCGCCGCCTCGAGGAGCCGGTGCCCGGCAAGGGCTGAGGCCTGCCGTGCCGGCGGCGCCCCTACAGCGCCTGGCCGCGCAGCAGCTTCGGGGCCTGGCCACCGACCCCCGCGGCGTCGCGGATGAAGGCGTCCTTCAGCCGCGGCAGCCGCTCCACCACGCCGAGCCCGACGTCGCGCAGCAGCCGCAGCACGTCGGAGCGGTTCGAGAACAGGCGGTTGAGGCCGTCCGTCGCCACCCCCATGGTCAGCGTGTCGAAGCGGCGCCAGCGCTGGTAGCGCTCCAGCACCTCGACGCCGCCGAGGTCGAGCCCGAGCCTGCCGGCATCGGTGACCGCCTCCGCCAGCGCGGCGACGTCGCGCAGCCCCATGTTGAGGCCCTGGCCGGCGATGGGGTGGATGGTGTGGGCCGCATCGCCCACCAGCGCCAGCCGCTCCCCGACGAAGCGCCGGGCCATCTGGAAGCCCAGCGGGAAGGCGCGCGGGGTATCCAGAACCTCGATCGCCCCGAGCGCGAGACCGAAGCGCTGCTCCAGCTCGTCGTGGAACAGCACCGGGGGCAGCTCCAGCAGGCGCCGGGCGGCGGCGGTCGATTCGGTCCAGACGATGGAGCAGCGCCGTCCCGTCAGCGGCAGGACGGCGAAGGGCCCGGCGGGCAGGAAATGCTCGATCGCCTTGCCCTCGTGGTCGCGCTCATGGCCCACCGTCAGCACGATGCCGGACTGGCCATAGGGCCAGCCCACCGTGCCGATGCCGGCCATGCTGCGCAGCCGGGAGCGGCCGCCGTCGCAGGCGCACACCAGCTCCGCCGCGACCGCCGCGCCGTCGTCCAGCGTGAGCCGCGCCGAGCGTCCTGCGCTTTCCAGCGCGGTGACGCCGGCATTCACCATCGCGATTCCCGCCGCCTCGGCGGCCTGTGTCAGGGCCGCCTGCAGCGCGGCGTTGGGCACCATGTGGGCGAAGGGCTCGCCGGGCGTCGCGTCATCGCGGGAACGGATCTCGCCGTCGAAGGAGAGGAAGGCGGGCCGGGCCACGTCGCCGAGCCTGGAATCGGTGATCTCCATGGTCAGCATGGGCTGGGCCTCGGCGGCGACCTGCGGCCACACCCCGAGCGTTTCCAGCAGCCGGCGGGCGCCGGCGGCGATGGCCGAGGCGCGGGTGTCGCCGAGGGCGGGGCCGCGGGCGAAATGCGGGTCCGCCACCAGGATGCGCGCCTGCGCGCCCAGCCCGTGGCGCAGCGCGAGCGCGAGGGAGAGCCCGCCGAGCCCCCCGCCGGCAATGGCGATGTCGACGCGGCGCGGGGCCGCCGGAGCGGGGGAGGGGCTGGCGTGCGGGGCGGGCATGGCGGTCTCCTCGAGGCCGTGGCGGCGCCGGGCATCGGTGGCGCGCGGGAGGGCGCAGCGCCGCAGCGCGGGCCCGGGCCGTTGTCGGCGAGCCGACTTATGCCTTAGCTAACAGGCTGGTGACAATGCGGCGCATCGCCGTGCCGCCGGACCGGAGCCGCCATGCCCGCCGATCTGCCCCCGGATTCTTCGTCCAGCCCGCCGCCGGCTACCGCCGCCGCCGGCTCTGCTTTGCCGCCCGATGCCTTCGCCACCACCCCGCTGGTGCGCACGTTCCAGGCGCTGCTCGACCTCGAGCCGCTGGAGGTGAACCTGTTCCGCGGCCGCAACCCGCCGGCGGACTGGCTGGTGATCGCGCGGCGGGTGTTCGGCGGGCAGGTGCTGGCGCAGGCGCTGGTGGCGGCGCAGCGTACGGTGGAGGGCATCGCCGCCCACTCCCTCCACGGCTATTTCCTCCTCACCGGCGACCCGCAGGCGCCGATCGTCTACCAGGTCGAGCGCATCCGCGACGGCCGCAGCTTCGCCACCCGGCGGGTGGTCGCGGTGCAGCACGGCCGGCCGATCTTCATCATGTCCGCCTCGTTCCACCGGGAGGAGCCGGGCTTCGAGCACAGCATGAAGCTGCCCGCCGCCGTGCCGGAGCCGGAGGACATCCCGCCGATGGCGGAACGCGGGGCGGCGCTGGAGAAGCTGCCGGAGCTGGTGCGGGCCTACTGGACCCGGGTGCGGCCGATCGAGCTCAGGCCGGTGCATCTCGGCCGCCCGCCCGGGGCGGCCAATGCCGATCCGCGCCAGTTCATCTGGTTCCGCACCGCCGGGCCGCTGCCGGACGTGCCGGAGCTGCACCGGGCGATGCTCGCCTACACCTCCGACATGACCCTGCTGGAAACCACGCTGATCGAGCACGAGACCAGCGTGTTCAACGATGAGATCCTTGCCGCCAGCCTCGACCACGCGCTCTGGCTGCACCGCCCGTTCCGCATCGACGACTGGCTGCTCTACGCGCAGGACAGCCCCGCCGCCGGCGGCGGCCGCGGGCTTGCCCGCGGGCTGATCTACGACCGGGCCGGCCGGCTGGTCGCCTCGGTGGCGCAGGAGGGACTCATTCGTCCACGTGCAGTGCACAAATAACAGGCGCCATTGATCGCGAAATAATCATAACTTCGGCGGCAGCCGAGGGGCGCCGAAGAATTGTGCAGGCCCTTGCGCCGCCGGGCCGGGCAGCACCTCACAACCAGAGCGATTCCGCCGTTTGTGCGCCACCCGGACGGGGGGTGCGGGTGCGACCTATGCGGCGCGAAGGCTTGCCCCGCCTCGCTTGGCACGCGACTTGATTCCCCCCACCCCGGCTTGACCGAATGGTTGGGGGAAAACCCGCCTGGCCGAGTCCGACATCATTGCCCGGAGCCGGCGTATCGCGGTTCGGGGCCAAGCGGGGACAGGAACCATGAAGATCGTCATGGCTATCATCAAGCCTTTCAAGCTTGAGGAAGTCCGAGATGCCCTCACCGGCATCGGCGTGCACGGGCTGACCGTCACGGAAGTCAAGGGCTACGGCCGCCAGAAGGGCCACACCGAAATTTACCGCGGCGCGGAATACGCCGTCAGCTTCCTGCCGAAGCTCAAGATCGAAGTCGCCGTCGCCACCGAGCAGGTCGCCAAGGTCATCGACGCGATCTCCACCTCGGCGAAGACCGGCCAGATCGGCGACGGCAAGATCTTCGTCTACGCGATCGATCAGGCGGTGCGCATCCGCACCGGCGAGACCGACGTCGACGCCCTCTGATCCCGCGCCCTTGATTTTGACATTGGATTGCGACGGAGCACTCACCCCATGACGATGAAGAAGTGGATACGCGCGGGCCTTCCCGCGCTGGCGGCGGTGGCGCTGATGGCAGCGTCGGCCCATGCCCAGGATGCCGCGGTGGCAGCGGCGCCCGCCGGGCCCACGGTGAACAAGGCCGACACCACGTGGATGCTGCTGTCCACCTTCCTGGTGCTGATGATGTCGGTGCCGGGCCTGGCGCTGTTCTATGGCGGCCTGGTGCGCTCCAAGAACTTCCTGTCGGTCATCGCCCAGGTGTTCTACTCGGTCTGCATCGTGACCATCATCTGGTTCGTGTACGGCTATTCTCTCGCCTTCACCGGCGGCTCGCCCTTCGTCGGCGGCTTTTCCAAGGCGCTGCTGCACGGCGTCGGCCTCGAATCGCTCGGCGGCACCTTCTCGGTCGGCGTCGCGATTCCCGAGCTGGTCTTCGTGCTGTTCCAGCTGACCTTCGCCGCCATCACCCCGGCGCTGATCGTCGGCGCCTTCGCCGAGCGCGTGAAGTTCTCGGCCGTCGCCCTGTTCATCCCGCTCTGGGTCACCCTCATCTATTTCCCGATGGCCCACATGGTGTGGTACTGGGCCGGCCCGGACGCGGTTGACGCCGCCGCCAAGGCCGTTGCCGCCGCCACCGACCCGGCCGCCAAGGAAGCCGCCCAGTCGGCCCTCGACGCCGTCCTCGCCGACGCTGGCTACATCTTCTCGCTCGGCGCCATCGACTTCGCCGGCGGCACCGTGGTGCACATCAACGCTGGTATCGCCGGCCTCGTCGGCGCCCTCATCGTCGGCAAGCGCACCGGCTACGGCAAGGAGCTGATGCCTCCCCACTCGCTGCCCATGGCCCTCATCGGCACCGCCCTGCTGTGGGTCGGCTGGTTCGGCTTCAACGCCGGCTCCAACCTCGAAGCCGCGCCGCTCACCGTGCTCGCCAGCCTGAACACCTTCGTGGCCCCGGCCGCGGCGGCGCTCGCCTGGATGTTCGTCGAGTGGATCGTGAAGGGTAAGCCCAGCCTGCTCGGCATCGCCTCGGGCGTGGTCGCCGGCCTCGTCGCCGTCACCCCGGCCGCCGGCTTCGCCGGCCCGGGCGGCTCGATCATCCTCGGCCTCGTCACCGGCATCATCTGCTTCATCTTCTGCACCACCATCAAGAACGCCTTCGGCTATGACGACGCGCTCGACGTGTTCGGCGTGCACTGCGTCGGCGGCATCGTCGGCGCCATCGGCACCGGCATCCTGGTGAACCCCGCCCTCGGCGGCACCGGCGTCTACGACTACGCCGCCGGCGCGGTCGCCTCCTACGACACCGCCACCCAGGTGATGGCGCAGGTCAAGGCCGTGCTCATCACCATCGTGTGGTCGGGCGTCGGCTCGGCGATCCTCTACAAGGTGGTCGACATCATCGTCGGTCTGCGGCCGTCGGTGGAGCGCGAGCGCGAAGGCCTCGACATCACCGATCACGGCGAGCGGGCCTACCACTCCTGATCCCGGCCCGGCGCGGTCCGCCGCGCCGGCCTTCTTCTCCCTCGGGACCCACCCGACCTCGAACCCCGGCCTCTGGCCGGGGTTTTTCTTTTCCGCCCGCACGGTTTGCGGTGCATAGCGGGCTACCCGCGGTCCACCGCGCTGGCGTGCGGCGCCGGCCGGGTCCACCCTGCGGGGCGCTGCGGTTCCCGCCGCGCCGGCGGCGGCACGCCCGGCTCGCCATCCCGCGCGAAAACCGCCGGGATGGTTAAGAGCCCCTTTACCGGCGACGCCTAGGATCAAGCGGCCATGCATGATGTCCCCGAATCCGCCGCACTGTCGTCCACCGCCGCGCCGGCCGCCGCTCCCCCCGCGACGGCGGGCGCTGCGCCTGTGCCGCCGGCCGCCGCCGGCACGACCGCCGCGGCGGCGGATGCCGGGCCCGCGGCGCGCTCGCCCTTCGTGCGGCTGGGCGATCTTCTCGCCGGCCTCGCTCCCGGCCGGCCGCCGCTCAGCCTCGCGGTGGGCGAGCCCCAGCACCCGATGCCGGGCTTCGTCGGCGAGGTGCTCGCCGCCAACATCGCCGGCTTCGGCCGCTACCCCGCCGGCAAGGGCACCGCGGAATTCCGCACCGCCGTCGCCGACTGGTTCGGCCGGCGCTACCGCCTGCCGCGCCCGCTCGACCCCGAGGCCGAGGTGCTGGTGCTGAACGGCTCACGCGAGGGCCTGTTCGCCGCCGCCATCCTCGCCCGGCGCCTCGCACCGGCCGTCAAGCAGGCGGCCCCGACCGTGCTGCTGCCCAACCCGTTCTATGCGGCCTATGGCGCCGGGGCCGAGGCGGCCGGCTGCACCAGCGTGCCGCTGCCGCTGCCGCGCTCCGGCGGCTGGCTGCCCGATCTCGAGGCGCTGACGCCCGAGCTGCTCGGCCCCGCCGTCGCGCTCTATCTCGCCTCGCCGGCCAACCCGCAGGGCACGATCGCCGGCCGCGACTACCTCGCCCGGCTGGTCGAACTCACCCGCGCCCATGGCGTGATGCTGTTCGCCGACGAATGCTATTCCGAGATCTGGCTGGGGGATGCCCCGCCGACCGGGGTTCTGGAGGTCGCGGGACGCGATTTCGACGGCGTCGTCGCTTTCAATTCGCTCTCGAAGCGCTCCAGCCTGCCCGGCCTGCGCTGCGGCTTCTGCGCCGGCGACGCGACCTTCCTGCGCGCCTTTGCCGATTTCCGCAATGTCGCGGCGCCGCAGGTGCCCGAGCCCATCCAGGCGGTGGGCATCGCCGCGCTGGCGGATGAGGGCCATGTCCTCGCCAGCCGCGAGCTCTACCGCGCCAAGTTCGACCTCGCCGACCGGCTGCTCGGCGGGCGCTTCGGCTATCAGCGGCCGGATGGCGGCTTCTTCCTGTGGCTCGACGTCGCGGAACTGGGCGGCGGCGAGGCCGTTACCCGCCGGCTGTGGGAGCGGGAGGGGCTGCGGACCGTGCCGGGCGGCTATCTCTGCCGTTCCGATGCCGAGGGCCGCAACCCCGGCAGCGACTATCTGCGTGTGGCCCTGGTCCATGATCTCGCGACGACCGAAGCCGCGTTGGCGCGTCTCGTCGCCGGTCTGGCATAGCGGAAGCGGAGGCCGACGAGCGACATGGCGGCACGACGGAGGACCGAACCGGGCAGCCGGGACCGTGATTTCGAACCGGGCTTCGACGAGCCCGCCGAGGAGGGCTGGCGCCGCGCGCCGCGCTTCGAGGACGACACGCCCCGTTCCGGCCTCAGGGCCGAGCCGCGGCTCGACGACCGGCCGGAGCCCCCGCGTGCCTCCCGTCGCGCTGCCCGCCCCACGCGCCGCGAGGCCGCCGAGGCCGAACCGTCATGGGAGAAGCCGTCCCGGCGCGAGAGCGCCCGCACCGCCGCCGACCGCGCCGAGGAGCGCAACCTGCCCTCGCGTCCCTCGCGGCGCCCTTCCGCCCGGCCGCCGCAGGCCACGCCCTCGCCCTCGCGCCGGGGCGGGGTCAGCTCGACCCGCTCGACCCGCTTCCTGCCCGAGGAAGTGGGCAATGTGCTGCGCCGCCGCACCGCCGAGGTGCTCGGCCTCGTGATTCTCGGCGCCGCCTTCCTCATGCTGGTGGCGCTGGGAAGCTGGTCGGCCGACGACCCCAGCCTGTCGCGTTCCGCCGCGGCGGCGCCGGCCAACCTGCTCGGCCGCAGCGGCGCCGCCGCCGCCGACCTGATGATGCAGATCTTCGGCGTCGCCTGCCTCGCCCTCGTGCTGCCGATGGCGGCGCGGGGCTGGCTGATGCTCACCCACCGCACGCCGGGCCGGGAGCGGCTGCGCCTGTTCGCCTGGCTGGCCGGCGTGGTGTGCGCCTGCGGCTTCGCCGCCTGCCTGCCCGCCTTCGGCACCTGGCCGCTGCCCAACGGGCTCGGCGGCGTGCTCGGCGACGGCGTGCTGGCGGTACCGGCCGCGCTGTGGGGAGGCTGGCTGTCTTCCCTCGACTATATCCTGACCGGCGGCGTGTTCCTCGCGGCCGCGCTGGTCGCCCTGCCGGTGTCGATCGGGGTGGGGTTCGGCGAGCCCGACGTGCTCGATCTGCCGCCCGCGGCGGAGGAGCCCGAGGAGGACCCGCCCTCTTCCCTCACCCTCGGGGCGCTGGCCCATGGCGCGCTGGCGCTGCGGGCCCGGCTGTGGACGGCGCGCGGCAAGGCCTCGCGCGGCGGGGTGGTGGCGACGCTGCGCGAAATGGTCGGCCTCGATGGCGAGGAGCCGGACCTGCAGCCGCGCCGGGTCCGCGACGAGCCCAATTTCGGCGTCTCGCCGCTGGAGACCTTCCAGCCCGAGACCATCGTGCCGGAACCGGAAGACCCCTTCGACGTGCCGGACGAGCCGCCCCCGGTGCCGGTGTCGCGTTCCGAGCGGCGCCCGCCGCTGCGCTCCATCCGCGGCGGCCGGGCGGAGGCCGAGGAGGCGCGCCGGCGCTACCAGATTCCCCCGCTCGACCTGCTCGGCACCCCGCCGCCCAACCGCGGCCCCTCGGTTCCGCCGGAGGAGCTGGAGGAGGCCTCGCGCGACCTCGAAAGCGTGCTGGAGGATTTCGGCGTGCGCGGCGCCATCGTCAACGCCCGCCCCGGCCCGGTGGTGACGCTGTACGAGCTGGAGCCGGCGCCGGGCATCAAGTCGAGCCGGGTCATCGGCCTCGCCGACGACATCGCCCGTTCCATGAGCGCGGTTTCCGCCCGCGTTGCCGTGATTCCGGGCAAGAACGCCATCGGCATCGAGCTGCCGAACCCGCGGCGCGACAAGGTGCTGCTGCGCGAGATCCTCACCGCGCGGGATTTCGGCGAGACCGCGCTGAAGCTCGCCATCGCGCTGGGCAAGACCATCGGCGGTGAACCGGTAATCGTCGATCTCGCCCGGATGCCGCACCTGCTGGTCGCCGGCACCACCGGCTCGGGCAAGTCGGTCGCCATCAACACCATGATCCTCAGCCTGCTCTACCGCCACCGGCCGGAGCAGTGCCGCCTGATCATGATCGACCCGAAGATGCTGGAGCTCTCCGTCTATGACGGCATCCCGCATCTGCTGTCCCCCGTCGTCACCGACCCGAAGAAGGCGGTGGTCGCCCTCAAATGGGCGGTGCGGGAGATGGAGGAACGCTACAAGAAGATGTCGAAGGTGGGCGTGCGCAACATCGACGGCTTCAACGCCCGGGTGCTGGAAGCCCAGGCCAAGGGCGAGGCGATCGTGCGCACCGTGCAGACCGGCTTCGACCGCGAGACCGGAGAGGCGGTCTATGAGCGCGAGGAGATGGACCTCGAGCCGCTGCCCTATATCGTTGTGGTGGTGGACGAGATGGCCGACCTGATGATGGTGGCCGGCAAGGAAATCGAGGGCGCGATCCAGCGCCTCGCCCAGATGGCGCGCGCCGCCGGCATCCACCTCATCATGGCGACGCAGCGGCCCTCGGTGGATGTGATCACCGGCACCATCAAGGCCAATTTCCCCACCCGCATCTCGTTCCAGGTCACCAGCCGGATCGATTCGCGCACCATCCTCGGCGAGATGGGCGCCGAGCAGCTGCTCGGCCAGGGCGACATGCTCTACATGGCGGGCGGCGGCCGCATTTCCCGCGTGCACGGCCCCTTCGTCTCCGACCAGGAGGTGGAGCGCGTCGTCGAGCACCTCAAGCGACAGGGCGCGCCGGCCTATCTGGAGGCGGTCACCACCGACCTCGACGCCGAGGGCGAGGACACCCCGGTGTTCGACCGCGGCGCCAGCGGCGGCGGCGAGGAGGGCGGCGACCTCTTCGACCAGGCGGTGGCGGTGGTGATGCGCGACGGCAAGTGCTCCACCAGCTACATCCAGCGCCGGCTGCAGATCGGCTACAACCGCGCCGCGTCGCTGGTGGAGCGGATGGAGAAGGAGGGGCTCGTCGGCCCGGCCAACCATGCCGGCAAGCGCGAGATTCTCGCCGATCGCGAGGGTGAGGATTATTGAGCCCGCGGAACCGGCGGGCCGCGCGGCGAATTCCGCTCGGGCCACAGGATCGCCACAGGCGGCAGCTACCGCCTGACGCTACGGCTTCATGCCCGCACGGGCTTCATCGTGAGTGGATCATGCGCCTCCTCGCCACCGCCTGCGTTCTCCTGATGCTCCCGGCCGGGAGCGCGCTGGCGCAGCAGTCCCCGAACGAGTTCTTCGAGAAGCTCTTTCCCTGGACCAAGCAGGCCCCGGCCGCCCCGGCGCAGACCGTGCCGCCGGACGCGGTGGGAAGCGCTGTGGCGCCGGCCCCTGCCGGCAATCCCTATCCCGCCGCCGCCGCTGCGGCCCCCGCCGCCGCGCCCGTTGGCGCTGCCGCATCGCCCGGCACTGCCGTGCCGGCGGCCCGGCAGGCCGTGGTGCTGCCCGAGACCGGGCCACGCCCGGTGCCGGCCCCGCTGCCGAAGGAGACCGGCCGCCCGGTGGTGGCGGCGGCCCCGGCGCCCGCTCCGGCGCATGCGGGGAACCCGGCCCCTGCCAACCCGGCTCCCGCCGCGCCGGCGGCCGTGACCCCCGTCGCCGAGGCGCCGGCATCCGCCGCCCCCGCGGCCCCGGCCGAGCCGGTGCAGCTCGCCGCCGCGCCCTCGCAGCAGGCGCCCGCGGTGACGATCGACCGGATCAACCGCTACTTCAACAGCTTCAAGACCATGACGGGCGACTTCGTCCAGATCGACCCGAGCGGGGCGCGCCAGCGCGGCGAGTTCTACATCCTCAAGCCAGGCCGGGTGCTGTTCGAATACGCCCCGCCCAGCCAGATCGTGCTGGTGGCGGATGGCCGCTCGGTGTCGATCCGCGACAAGCGGCTGAAGACGCAGGACATCTCGCCCCTGTCGCAGACGCCGCTGCGCTTCCTGCTGTCGGAGAATCTCGATCTCGCCCGCAACGCCAACGTGGTCGGTGTCTACCAGGACGATGTCTTCGCCACCGTGGTGCTGCAGGAGACCCAGCCCATGGTCGGCACCTACCGGCTGATGATCATGTTCGACGCCAAGACCATGCAGCTCAAGCAGTGGACCGTCACCGACCCGCAGGGCTACGACACCACGGTCGCGGTCTCGAACCTTAACACCCGCGAGCAGCCGGACCCCGCGCTGTTCGTCATCAACCGCTGAACCGCGCCGCCCCCAAGCGCGCGTTACCGCCCTTCATCCCGAGGTGGTTGATTGATAGAGAGGGTGCCGCGCCCGGCTGCCGGCGTCCGCCCGTCCGCCCCTCTGTACGTCCTGCCGCAAGGTCCTCCCGTGCCGCTCACCATCGCCACCTGGAACATCAATTCGGTGCGGCTGCGCATCGAGCTTGTGGGCAAGCTCGCCGCTCTCCACCAGCCGGACATCATCTGCCTGCAGGAGACGAAGTGCCCGGACGACCGGTTTCCGCTGAAGGATATCGGCCGGTTCGGCTATCCCCACGTCGCCATCAACGGGCAGAAGGGCTATCACGGCGTCGCCATCCTCTCGAAGCGGCCGTTCGAGACGATCAGCCGGCAGGGCTTCTGCGACATGGGCGATGCCCGCCACATCGCGGTGACGCTGGGCGCCGGGGCCGGGCTGGCGGCCCCGCTCACCATCCACAATTTCTACATCCCGGCGGGCGGCGACATTCCCGACCCCGAGCAGAACCCCAAGTTCCGCCACAAGCTGGATTTCCTCGACGAGGCGATCGCCTGGGAGCAGCTTCACCCGCTGGCGCCGGGCGAGCGCTCGGTGCTGGTCGGCGATCTCAACATCGCGCCGCTGGAAACCGACGTGTGGAGCCACAAGCAGCTCCTCGACGTGGTCAGCCACACCCCGGTGGAGGTGGAGCGGCTCGGCCGGCTGCAGGCGGCGGGCAACTGGGTCGACGTGATGCGTGGCTTCATCCCGCCGAGCGAGAAGCTCTACACCTGGTGGAGCTACCGCGCGGCGGACTGGGCGGCGTCCGACCGCGGCCGCCGGCTCGATCACGTCTGGGCGAGCCCGGCGCTGGCCGCCACCGCGCGCAGCCTCGCCGTGCTGCGCGAGGCCCGCGGCTGGGAACGCCCCTCCGACCACGTGCCGGTGCTGGCGACCTTCGAGGCGTAGGCGCGGCGCGGCGGGCGAAGCTCGCCTTTCGCGCGGCCTTCGCTATAGTGCCCGGGCTTTCGAGAGGATTCCGTCCGTGTCCCGTCCGTTCCCGCGTCGACCTGCGCCCGGCCGCCTGCCGCGTGCGCTTGCCATCGTCCTGCTGCTGGGCGCGAGCGGCACGCTCGCCGGCTGCGGCGTGAAGGGGCCGCTGGAGCCGCCGCCGGGGTCGGTCCAGCCGGGGCCGGACGGCAAGATGCCGAAGGACACCGGGCCGGTGAAACCGGACAAACCCTTCGTGCTCGACCCGCTGCTCTGACGGCGACCCGCCCTTTCCCCGGCCTGTTCCTCCGGCACCCCGCCATGCACCATTTCGCCTATCGCGACGGCGTCCTGCACGCCGAGGACGTCGACCTCACCGCGCTGTCGCGCGAGGTCGGCACCCCGTTTTATGTCTATTCCACCGCCACGCTGGAGCGGCACTACCACGTCTTCACCGAGGCGTTCTCGGATGTGAAGGCGACGCTCTGCTACGCGCTGAAGGCCAATTCCAACCAGGCCGTCATCGCGACACTGGCGAGGCTCGGCGCGGGGGCGGACATCGTCTCGGGCGGAGAGCTGCAGCGCGCGCTGGCGGCTGGGGTGCCGGGCGGCAAGATCGTGTTCAGCGGCGTCGGCAAGACCCGCGAGGAGATGGCGGCGGCGCTCGACGCCGGCATCCTCTGCTTCAACGTCGAGAGCGAGCCGGAGCTGATCGCGCTGTCGCAGGTGGCGACCGCCAAGGGCATGACCGCCCCGGTCTCGATCCGGGTGAACCCGGACGTCGACGCCAGGACCCACGCCAAGATCTCCACCGGCAAGTCCGAGAACAAGTTCGGCATTCCGGTGTCGCGCGCCCGCACCGTCTATGCCGAGGCGGCGGCGCTGCCGGGGCTGCGCATCACCGGCGTCGACATGCATATCGGCAGCCAGATCACCGATCTCGAACCCTTCGACAACGCCACCGCGCTGCTGGCCGAGCTCGCCCGCGACCTGCTGGCCGCCGGCCACCCGCTCTCCCATCTCGATCTCGGCGGCGGGCTCGGCGTGCCCTATGTGGCGGGCGACCCCGAGCCGCCGCTGCCGTCGGCCTATGCCGCGCTCATCAAGCGGCACACCCACAATCTCGGGCTCGGCCTCGTCTTCGAGGTCGGCCGGCTGATCGTCGCCAATGCCGGCATCCTGGTGAGCCGGGTCATCTATGTGAAGGAAGGCGAGGGCAAGACCTTCGTCATCGTCGATGCGGCCATGAACGATCTCATCCGGCCGACCCTTTACGACGCCCATCATGAGGTGCTGCCGGTCCACGAACCGGCGGAGGGCGCGGGACAGATGGTCGCGGACGTGGTTGGCCCGGTCTGCGAGACCGGGGACTATCTCGCGCTCGGCCGCCGCCTGCCGACGCTGCGGCCCGGCGACCTCGTCGCGGTGATGACGGCGGGGGCCTATGGCGCGGTGCAGGCTTCCACCTACAACACAAGGCCGCTGATTCCCGAGGTTCTGGTGCGCGGGGCCGAGGCGGCGGTGGTGCGCCCGCGGATCGACGCCGCCCAGCTCATCGCGCTGGACCGGCTGCCCGGCTGGCTCGGCTGAGCCTGCCGCGCGCGCGGCGATGCCCGGCGACGCCTTCCTTCTGACGATCTTGTGTGCACGTCTGTCCCGCGGGCAGGGCTGGCGCCGCTGCCCTTGCGTGATACTCTGACGCCTTGGGGAAACGCGGGGGCAACGACCCGGGGCAGCACTGCCATTGGCTCAAGCCGGAGGCCGGAAACGCGTGACCACGCCGGACACACGATCTGAAAGCCCCACGGAGGGGCGGCCCAGCGAATCCCGCCTCGCCGAGGCCGGCTTCGTGGAGCGGACCCTCGCCCTCGCCCTGCGCCGCGCGCAGGGAGCGATTTTCTGGGAGCGGATCTGGCCGGCCATCGTCGCGGCGAGCCTTTCCCTGGGGTTTTTCCTCATCCTGTCGTGGGCGGGCCTCTGGCTGGCGCTCCCGGTCTATGGCCGCATCCTCGGCGTGCTGCTCTGCGGGGCGCTGGTCGGTGTCTCGCTGCTGCCGGCCCTCGCCATTCGCCGGCCGACCCCGGCGGAAGCGCTCAGCCGGCTCGACCGGGCCAGCCGGTTGCCGCACCGGCCGGCGACGGCGCTGTCGGATCATCTCGCCAGCCGCCCCGACGACCCGGTGTCGCAGGCGCTGTGGCGGGCCCATCTCGCCCGCATGGCCGGGCAGATCAGCGCGCTGCGTGCCGGCATTCCCTCGCCGCGCCTCGCCGCGCTCGACCCGCGGGCGATCCGGGCGCTGGTGGCGCTGGGGGTGGTGGCGACCTTCTTCATGGCGCCGGGCGAGCACGCCCGGCGTGTCGTCGCGGCGTTCGACTGGCGGGCGGCGGTGCCGCCCAAGCCCTACCGCATCGACGCCTGGGTCAACCCGCCGCCCTACACCGCGCGGCCACCCGTCATGCTGCCCGGGCTGCGCTCGGAGGAGGCGGCCGACGCCACCGGCGCCCGCGCGTCCGACGAGCCGCAGCTGCGCGCGGCGGCGCTCAACGTTCCGGCGGGCAGCGTGCTGTTCGTGCGCGTCACCGGGATTGACGGCGCGAAGATCGAGCTTGAGGGCGGCCTCGGCCCCGTCAAGGACGAGGCGAAGGCCGAATCGGCTCCCCCGCCCGCCGCGCCGCCGACCGGCGCCCCCGCCGCCGGCCGGCCCGTCGCCGCCGGCCGGCCCGTCGCGCAGGAGCAGCGCTTCGTGATCAGCGGCGACGGCGTCGCCCGGCTCACCGGCCCGGATGGCGACAGCGTGTCCTGGCGGTTCTCGGCGCTGCCGGACCAGCCGCCGAGCATCACCTTCGCCCGCGACCCGCAGATCGTCGGCCGCACCGGACTTGGCCTCGCTTACCGCGTCGAGGACGATTACGGGGTCGTGGCGGCGGAGGCCACCTTTGCCCCGCTGCCGCCGCCGCGCCCGCTCCATGCGCTCAGCAACGCGCCGACCCCGGCCGTGGGCACGCCGCTGGTGCCGCCGCCGGACTTCGCCCTGCCCCTGCCGGGCCTGCGGGCCAAGAGCGGCACCGGCCAGACCACGCGCGACTTCACCGAAAGCCCCTGGGCCGGGGCCCGGGTCTCGCTCACCCTCACCGCGCGCGACGAGGCGGGCAACACCGCGACGACCGACCCGCGAATCATCGTGCTGCCGGAGCGGGCCTTCTCCAATCCGCTGGCGCGGGCGCTGATCGAGCAGCGCCGCGACCTCGCGCTGGACACCGCCGCGCGGGAGCGGGTGCAGGTCGCGCTCGCCGCGCTCTCACTCGCTCCCGAGCGCTTCACCCCCAATCCGGCGCAGTACATGGGCCTGCGGACGGCCTATTTCCGCCTCGCCAATGCGCGCAGCGACGACGATCTGCGCGGGGTGGTGGATTATCTCTGGGACGTTGCCACCCGCATCGAGGATGGCGACATGTCCGATGTCGAGCGCCAGCTCCGGGCGGCGCAGGACGCGCTGCAGAAGGCGCTGGAACAGGGCGCCGGCGAGGACGAAATCAAGAAGCTGACGCAGGACCTGCGCCAGGCCATGGACAAGTTCCTCAAGGCCCTCGCCGAGCAGGCCCAGCGCAACGGCGACACCGCCAGCCAGGCGCAGGACCCCAACGCCCGCACCGTGCGCCCGCAGGACCTGCAGAAGATGCTGGACCGCATCGAGGATATGGCGAAGAACGGCGCCCGTGACGCCGCCCGGCAGATGCTGAGCGAACTGCAGAACATGCTCAACAATCTGCAGGCCGGCCGTCAGCAGCAGCGCCGCCAGGGCCAGAGCCAGATGTCGCAGGCCATGGACCAGCTCGGCGACATGATCCGCCAGCAGCAGAAGCTGCGCGACCGCACCTTCAAGCAGGGCAATGAGCGCGGCGAGAACCAGGACCAGGCCTATGACCAGTTGAAGCAGGGCCAGCAGCAGCTTCGCGACAAGCTGCGCGAGCTGCAGCAGAAGATGCAGCAGGCCATGCGCGGGCGCGGCCAGCCGCAGGAAGGCGAGCAGGGTCAGCAGGGCGAACAGGGCCAGCGCGGCTCCGGCCAGCAGGGGCAGCAGGGCGAAGGCCAGCAGGGCCAGGGTCAGCAGGGCCGCGGTTCCTCCGGGCAGGGCGGCGACCCCCTCGCCCAGGCCGAGCAGGCGATGCGCGAGGCCGAGGGCTCGCTCGGCGAGGGCGACGGCGCCGCCGCCGCCGATGCCCAGAGCGAGGCGCTCCAGGCCCTGCGCAAGGGCGCCCAGCAGCTAGCGGAAGCCATGCAGCAGCAGGGCCCCGGCGAAGGCCAGGGCCAGCCGTCCGGCGAGACGGCGGAGCGCAACGACCCGCTCGGCCGCCCGATGCGCTCGCGCGACTATGGCGACGACGTCACCGTGAAGGTGCCGGACGAGATGGACATGCAGCGCGCCCGCCGGGTGCTGGAGGAGCTCCGTCGCCGCTTCGGCGAGAGCTTCCGCCCGCAGCTCGAGCTGGATTATCTGGATCGGCTGCTGCGCGACTACTGAGGCGCCGGGCCGCAAGGCCCGGCCCCTCAAGCGCCGGGCCCGGTCCGCCGGTCGTTGTGGCGGCGGTGGACCGGCAGACCCTCGTGCCCGTGGCACGGTGGCGCCGATCGGCGATTCGCCGCAGACCGCCCGCCGCGCCGCGTTGCCGCGCCGCTCAATCCTCGGGGATGTAGCCGATGAAGGGCAACTGCCGGTAGGCGTGGGCGACGTCCATGCCGTAGCCGACGACGAAGTAATCCGGGCAGTCGAAGCCGACGAAGTCGGCGTGGATCTGCACCGCCCGCTTGTGCGGCTTCTCCAGCAGCACGCAGACCAGCACCCGCCGGGCGCCGCGGGCCGCCAGCAGGTCCTTGGCGAAGGCGAGCGTGCGGCCCGATTCGAGAATGTCGTCGATCAGCAGCACGTCGCGGCCGCGCACCTCGGTCTCGACGTCCCGCAACACCGTCACCTGGCCGGAGGACACGGTTGCCTTGCGGTAGCTCGACAGCGTGATGAACTCCACTTCGGGCGCGAGGCCGGCGCCGTGCATCGCCCGGATGAGATCGGCGGCGAAGACGAAGCTGCCTTTCAGCACGGCGATGACCACGAGCTTCTCCGGCCGGGCGGCGACGATCTCCTGCGCCAGCTCGCGATTGCGCTCGGCGATCCGCTCCGCATCGAACAGCACTTCCACATGCCGTGTCCGTTCGGTGTCGCTCATCGGGTCCTCTTGTCTGGTGCGGTCTGCAGGTGCCGTGGGGCGTTTCGGCGACACATTGCCGGGCGCGCCCGGCCGCGTCCAGCCGCGGTGCGGATCGCCCGCGATTTTGCCGCATCGCCCCCGCAGTGTGTTAGAGGTCGGCGGGCGAAATCAGCGTTCGGGCGGGCAAGGGAAGGCGTCTTTGGTCCGGTTTGAAAATGTTGGCCTGCGCTATGGCATGGGGCCGGAGGTGCTGAGGGATGTCACCTTCGGCATTCCCCGGCATTCCTTCCAGTTCCTGACCGGGCCTTCGGGTGCGGGCAAGACCACGCTGCTGCGCCTGTTGTTCCTGTCGCTGCGCCCCACCCGCGGCCTCATCACCATGTTCGGCCGCGACGTATCCACCATCGGTCCCGACGAGGTGGCGGCGCTGCGCCGGCGCATCGGCATCGTGTTCCAGGATTTCCGCCTTCTGGACCACATGACGACCTATGAGAACGTCGCCCTGCCGCTGCGGGTGCAGGGGCTGGAGGAGGCGAGCTACGCCGCCGAGGTGCGGGAGCTGCTGCACTGGGTGGGGCTCGGCGAGCACATGCACGTGCTGCCGCCGGTGCTCTCCGGCGGGGAGAAGCAGCGCGCGGCGATCGCCCGGGCGCTCATCAGCCGGCCGGAAATCCTGCTCGCGGACGAGCCGACCGGCAATGTCGATCCCCGGCTCGCCCGGCGCCTGCTGCGCCTGTTCGTCGAGCTGCACAAGACCGGAACCTCCGTGCTGATCGCCACCCATGACATCGCCCTGATGGACCAGTTCGACGCCCGCCGTCTGGTGATCCAGGACGGCCGGCTGCGTGTCTATGAGTGAGGGGCGCACCATGGCGAACGCCACCCACGCCGCGGAGGAGGACGCCGTCCACCTCGCCGTGCTCGACGAGGCCGAGGCCCGCGAGGAGCGGGTGCGGCGTCGCAAGCCGCGCGACCCGATCGTGCCCGGCGCCACCATCGCCGGCAGCGCGCTGGTGGCGGTGGTCGCGATCATGACCTTTCTCGCCGCCTTCACCATCGGCTCGGTCGCCTCGGTGCGGGGCATGATGGTGGAGTGGACCGCCGACATCGCCCGCGAGACCACGATCCAGATCCGCCCGGCGGACGGGCTGGACATGGAAGCCGCGCTCGCGAAATCCGTGGAGGTGGCGCAGGCGACCGCCGGGGTGAGCGCCGCCCGTACCATGCAGCCGGCGGAGACGGCGGCGCTGCTGGAGCCATGGCTCGGCGCCGGGCTGGATGTCGCCAGCCTGCCGCTGCCGCGCATGGTGGTGGTGTCGCTCGGCCCGGACGCGACCCCCGAAACGGTGGCGAAGCTGCGCAGCGAGCTGGCCGAGCAGGTGCCCTCCGCCAGCCTGGACGACCACCGCCAATGGACCGAACGGCTTTCCGGCACCGCCCGTACGGTGATGGTCATCGGGCTCGCCGTGTTGGCGCTGGTCTCGGCGGCGACCATTCTCTCGGTGGTCTTCGCCACCCGGGCCGCCGTTGCGGCGGCGCGCTCCATCGTGGAGGTGCTGCATTTCGTCGGCGCCCATGACAGCTTCATCGCCGCCGAATTCCAGCAGCATTTCCTTCATGTCGGGCTGAAGGGCGGCGCCATCGGCGGCGGCGCGGCGATGGGCACCTTCTTCCTGTTCTCCACCCTGCCGAAATGGATGGATGGCGGCGCCGCCCGCGCCACCGACACGCTGGTGGGCAGCGTCTCGCTCGACCTCTATGGCTATGGGGGTATTCTCGGTGCCGTGGTGCTGGTGGCTCTCGTCACGTCGGTGACGTCGCGGGTCACGGTCTACCGCACGCTGCGTCGCATAAGCTAGGCCGCCGGATCGTGTTGCCGTCCATGTCTCCCGCCCCGGTGGACCCGGGCGTCTCCCGTTCCCGCCGCGGTCGCGGCCGGCGCGTGGCGTTGCTGCTGCTGGCGGTGGCTGGCCTTGCCGGGCTGTTGCTCGCGGCGGGGTTCCTGATGTTCGCCGCGCGCATCCAGACGCGGGAAGCCACGCTCGACCGCGACGCCGACGGCATCGTGGTGCTGACCGGCGGCTCCGACCGGCTGGTGGACGCGACCAACCTGCTCGCCGAGGGGCGCGGCAAGCGGCTCCTCATCACCGGCGTGCACCCCGAGACCACCCTGCCCGAGATCGCCCGGCAGATGCCGGCGCCGGAGACGGCGCTGGAGTGCTGCGTGGACATGGGCCGCTCGGCGCTGAACACGCGGGGCAACGCCATCGAGACCGCGCAGTGGGCGCGGGCGCAGGGCTTCCACTCGCTGATCGTGGTGACCTCGACCTGGCATATGCCGCGCGCGCTGGTGGAGCTGCGCCGCGCCGCGCCGGACCTGCAGTTCATCCCCTTCTCGGTCGTCTCGCCCACGCTGCGGGCCGAGCCATGGTGGCGCAACGCCGCGACCATCCGGCTCATGGCGGTGGAATATCTGAAATATCTCGCCGCCTATGCCCAGATCCGGCCGTGGCCGGCCACGACGGAGGAAGTCAAGGCTTCGGCGCAGTAAGCCGGCGGATTCACGGGAACATTACCTACGGCGCGGGATTCAACCTGCACGGGCGAATTGACGCCATTCCACAATGTTCTAGATTTGTTCCCATGATGATGCTCACCGATTCGCTTCTGGATGACGGGCCTCTCGCTGCCGCCGCGGATATGGCGCTGGCGCGGCGGTTCCGTCTGTGGCGGGGCCCGGACGGTCGTCGCCAGGTTTACACGGTCTATGCCGCTGCCGAGGCGCCGGACTACGCCGGTGCGGTGGCGCTCGCGGTGCGGCGGGAGGAGGGGCGCTGCGTCGTCACCTGGGTCGGCCCCGCCGGGACGCGGGCCCGGGCAGCGGCCGCGGCCTCCGGCGCGCAGGAAATTCACCTGCGGCTCCTGCCGGACGCCGAGAGCGGGCCGCTCGCGCCGCAGTGAGCCACGGCTTCAGAGCCGCTCCGAGAGCCATTCCAGTTCGGGGTCGCGAATGCCGAGCTCGGCCAGATGGTCCCGGGTGGCGCGGACATAGTCGCGGTTCGGTCCGCCGACGCCGTGGCCCTGGCGGATGATCTCCAGCCGCCGCTGCGGGGTGAGGCCGCCGGCATACTGGACATGGCGGCGGTCGACCAGAAAGGCCACGGCCGCCACCTGGCGCGCGCTGCCGTCCTTCAGCCACACCCGCCGCACCGCCTCGCGGTAGATGTTCGTCACCTGCTCGCGCTCGCGCAGATAAGCCAGCACGGCCGGCGCCTCCTCCGGCACGACGCGGAAGGCGATGCCGATGCAGGCACCGCCCCGGTCGAGCCCGAGCACCAGTCCCGGCTGTTCCGGCGTGCCGCGCCAATGCACCGAGAGCACGCAGAGCGAGCGATGGGCGCCGATCAGCTTGGCCGGGCAGCGTTCGACATGGGCAAAGCCCGGATTCCACATCAGCGAGCCATAGCCGAACACCCACAGATCCTGCGGGGCGTCGGGAGAAGCGGAGGATGCGGTCATCGGACGGCGGCTCGGCTGGTGGAGACGGTGGGATGGTTCGGCGCATTTCGGCCGCCGGCAAGCTGTGAATCGGAACCGCGGCCGGTGCAAGGGGCGGGGTGAAATCGGCTTCCGGCGCCGGCCGGCCCGACCATCCCGGCGGGGGCCTTCCTGTGGTCCACCCCGCCCGGCTACACCGAAAGACGCTATAGCGGGTCTCTGCCATGAAGCCGCGCCGATTCGGCCCTAGCCTTTCCGCAGCTTCCGCCTCCTCGCTTCGCTCTGAAGGCCGCCCATGACCGACACCGCCTCGCTGCCGCCCCGCCGTCCGCTCTGGCTGGTCATCCTGCCGGTCGGGCTGGTGCTGATCGCCGCTGCCGGGTGGACCGCGCTGTGGTTCTACGCGGCGGCGCGCGCGCAGACCGAGATCGAGGCCTGGATCGCCGCCGAGGCCGGGCAAGGCCGGCAGTGGAGCTGCGCCGAGCGCCGCTTCGCCGGCTTTCCCTTCCGTTTCGAGCTGATCTGCACCGAGCCGAAGCTGGTCTTCTCCGTGCCGGCCAGTGCCGCGGCCGGCGCCGCCGCCGGCACGAGCTGGACCGCGACGGCGCGCCGCGCGCACGCGGTGGCGCAGATCTGGGACCCGCAGCACGTCATCGCCGAATTCGAATCGCCCTCCAGCCTGGTGGAGGCCACCAGCGGGCGCCGGCTGGACGCCACCTGGTCGCTGCTGCAGACCAGCGCCGTCGGGGCGAAGGGGCGGCTGGAGCGCGTTTCGATCGCCGCCAACGACTACGCCCTCGGCGAATCCGGCTCGGCGCTGTTCGCGGCCCGGCATTTCGAGCTGCATGTGCGCCACCACCCGGGGGACGACGGGCCGACGCTGGACATCGCCGCCGGCATGGACGGCGGCACCGGGCCGGCGAGCGTTGCCGACAAGCACCCGCCGGTGGACGGCGAGCTTCAGGCCACCATCACCGCCGTGCCGGAGTTCCGCTCCATGCCGCCCGCCGAGCGGCTGCGGCTCTGGCAGCAGGCCGGCGGCCGTCTGAAGCTGGTGCTGGCGCGGCTCACCGCCGGCGACAGCGTGCTGATGTCGAGCGGTGAGGTCGGGCTCGATGACCGTGGTCGACCCAACGGTCAGGCGCAGCTGACCATCGCCGGTTCCGACAAGCTGTTGAGCGCGCTCTCGACCTCCGGCCTTCTGCCCCCGGTTGTGGCCGGGCTGGCGCCGATGCTGCTGTCGGCGGGCCAGCCGGTCGAGGTCGACGGCCGCAAGGGCTCGAGCTTCCCGTTCACCTTCCGGGACGGGAAGGTGTCGATGGGCTTCATTCCGCTGGGCAAGATCGGCTCGCTCTACTGAGCCGGCAGCGGCTGCCGCCGGCCGTGGCGGCCGGCGGTTCGCTCAGTCGTGGGCGCGGCCGAAATCCGGCGCGGCCGTCTCCTGGCCCTGCTCGATGATGGAGCGGCGGATCGCCCGGGTGCGGGTGAACAGGTCGAACAGCGCATCGCCCTGCTCCCAACGGATCGCCCGCTGCAGCGCGATCAGGTCCTCGGTGAAGCGGCCCAGCACCTCGATCACCGCCTCGCGGTTGTTGAGGAAGATATCCCGCCACATAGTTGGATCGGAGGCAGCGATGCGGGTGAAGTCGCGGAAGCCGCCGGCGGAGTACTTGATCACCTCCGACTGCGTCACCGTCTCGAGATCGGCCGCCGTGCCGACGATGTTGTAGGCGATGAGGTGCGGCACATGGCTGGTGATGGCCAGCACGAGGTCGTGCCGCTCGGCCGTCATCACCTCCACATTGGCGCCCAGCGCCGCCCAGAAATCCTCCAGCCGCTCCAGTGCCGCCGGGTTCACCCCCTCGGGCGGGGTGAGAATGCACCAGCGGTTCTTGAACAGCGTGGCGAAGCCGGCATCCGGGCCGGAATATTCCGTGCCCGCCACCGGGTGGGCGGGAATGATGTGGGCATGGCCGGGAATATGGGCCGCGAGTGCCCGGGCGACGGAGGCCTTGACCGAGCCGACATCGGACACGATGGCATCCGCCGCCACCGCAGGGCCGATCTGTTCGGCCGCCGCGCCCATCGCGCCAACCGGCACGCAGAGCACGATGAGGTCGGCGCCCGCCACGGCTTCGGTCGGCGAGGCGGCGACGCGGTCGGCGAGGCCGAGCGCCTCGGCCCGGGTCCGCACCTCGGGCGCGCGGTCATAGGCCACCACCTCCTCGGCGAGGCGCCGCCCCAGGGCGGCGCGCAGGATCGAGGAACCGATCAGTCCGATGCCGATAACCGTCAGCCGGGCGAACAGCGGCTTCGGCAGCGGCGGGTCAAGCACCATGGTCCACCCCCGCCGGTGCCGCCGGCACGCCCATGAACTCCGCCAGCGCCGCGACGACGAGGCGGTTGGCCTCCTCGGTGCCGATGGTGAGGCGCAGCGCGCCCGGCAGGCCATAGCCGTCCATCCGCCGCAGCACCAGCCCGCGCGCGCCGAGGAAGGCATCGGCTTCCGGCGCGGTCCGGCCCGGCGTGTCGGGAAAGTGCACCAGCACGAAATTGGTCACGCTGGGGGTGACGGTGAGGCCGAGCGCGGCGAGCTCCCGCGTCATCCACGGCAGCCATTCCTCGTTATGGGCGACGGCACGGTCGACATGGGCGGCATCGCCGATGGCGGCCCTGGCGGCGGCGAGGGCGGGGGCATTGACGTTGAAGGCGCCGCGCACGCGGTTGATGGCATCGGCCACTTCGGCGGGCGCGTACATCCAGCCCACGCGCAGCGCCGCGAGCCCGTGGATCTTCGAGAAGGTGCGCAGCATCGCGACGTTGCGGCTGGTCGCCACCAGCTCGATGCCGGACTCGTAGTCGTTGCGGCGGACATATTCGGCATAGGCGGCGTCGAGCACGAGCAGCACATGGGGCGGCAGCCCCTGGTGCAGACGCTTGATCTCGTCGAACGGCAGATAGGTGCCGGTGGGGTTGTTCGGGTTGGCGAGGTAGACGATGCGGGTGCGTTCCGTCACCGCCGCCAGCAGCGCGTCGACGTCGCTGTGGAGGTCCCGCTCCGGTGCCACCACCGGCGTCGCGCCGGCGGCAAGGGTGGCGATGCGGTAGATGAGGAAGCCGTACTGCGAGTAGACGACCTCGTCGCCGGGGCCGGCATAGGCCAGCGCCAGCAGGGTGATCAGCTCGTCCGAGCCGGTGCCGCAGACGATGCGGGAGGGGTCGAGGCCATAGGCGGCACCGATCGCCTCGCGCAGCTGCACCGCGGCGCCGTCGGGATAGAGCTCCAGCGCGGCGCTGGCGTGGAAGGCTTCCAGCGCCTTCGGGCTGGCGCCGAGCGGGTTCTCGTTGGCCGAGAGCTTGTAGACCTTGCCGCCGCTGCCGGCATGGGCCCGGCCCGGCACATAGGCCTCGATCTGAAGCACGCCCGGACGGGGAACGGGGCGGTTCGGGACGGGCGCGGCGGGGGCGGTCATGGTCGGGCTCCGAAGGGCGGGCGGAAGGGCTAAGGGGCGTTCGGGAAAGGGGCCGGGCCTCAGGCACCGGCGCCGTGGGTATAGCGCCTCGCATGGCTGCCGACGAGGGCGGCGGAACGCACCGAGGTGCCGGCCGCCCGCAGCCCGGCGAGCACGGTTTCCAGCCCGCCCGGCGCCGACGCCTCCGGCACGGCGACCGAGACCAGCAGCGCCGCGGCGTCGAGTCCGCGATCGGGCACGGCGAGGATATCGGCCAGCGGCGCCACCGCGCGGGCGGCGTTGGCGCTCCAGCCGGCGACCCGCACGCTCCAGGTCTCCACCTCCGTCACCGCACCGTCCATCACCGGGTGGGCGATGCAGAAGACCGGCAGCCCGGCGGGATGGTCCGCACGCTCCACGAAAGGCAGCCGGGCGATGATCTTGGGGGTGGCCTCGCCTTCCAGCGCCGTCCACCACGGCCCGTTGGACGCGGCGGCGAAGGCCGGGACGAGGCCGAGATCGCCCTTGGACGCCGCCACCGCCGCCACCACGCCGGCCGCGCCCATATGGGCCTGGAACGGCACGGTGAAGCCGAAATGGAAGCGCGCGGCATCGCGCATCGCCGCCTCGCCGCTGGCGAGGTCGGCATGCACGGCATAGGGCGCCTGCACATAGGTGAAGGTCGAGATGATGACGCGCCAGATGCCTTCGACCGTGTCCAGCGGCAGCCGGCCGCGGTGCCGGTCCACCAGACGGCGCATCATCGCCGCCTCGCGGGCGGGACGGAAGGCGGAGCCTTCGCTGGCGGCGGCACGCTTGACCGCGACCAGCGTATCGATGATGTCTCCCCGCTCGATCAGCAGAGCGTGCATCTGCGCATCGATACGGTCGATCTCGTCGCGGAGCTGGGCCAGGGTGGGAAGCGGAGCGGGCGTCATGGCCGATGTCGTAGCGCCAAATCCCGGGCTGATCAAAGCCCGAAATCGTTGGCCGACCGCGACGCCGGCCTTTGCCGGGTCGCGGGATATTGACACCTCGGCCCTGTTGATAGCAGCGCGGCGTCCGCTATAACGAACCATTCGTCCGGTAAGTCGGTTTCAGGGTTCCTTCCCATGGCAGCCTCCAGCGCGGCATCCGCTCAAGCGCCCTCGATCGAGGTCCTCGCCCGCGGCGAGGCCGACCGGCCGCATTCCGCCGTGGTCAGGTTTGGCGCGGACAAGCCGCTGCGCCTCGATTCCGGCGCGGTGCTGACGCCGTTCCAGATCGCCTACCAGACCTATGGCACGCTGAACGCGGCGCGCAGCAACGCCATCCTGCTCTGTCACGCCCTGTCGGGGGACCAGCACGTCGCCAACGTCAATCCCGTCACCGGCAAGCCCGGCTGGTGGGAAACGCTGGTCGGGCCGGGCAAGCCGATCGACACCGACCGCTTCTTCGTCATCTGCTCCAACGTGCTCGGCGGCTGCATGGGCACCACCGGGCCTTCCTCCACCGGCCCGGACGGGCAGGTCTACGGGCTGGGCCTGCCGCTGGTCACCATTCGCGACATGGTGCGGGCCCAGGCCATGCTGGTCGACCATCTCGGCATCGAGAGGCTGCTCGCCGTGGTGGGCGGCTCGATGGGCGGCATGCAGGTGCTGCAATGGGCGGCGAGCTATCCCGAGCGGGTCTTCGCCGCCTTCCCGATGGCGACCGCGGCGCGGCACTCGGCCCAGAACATCGGCTTCCACGAGGTCGGGCGGCAGGCGATCATGGCCGATCCGGACTGGCGGAGCGGGCGCTATCTCGAGGAGGGCCTCAGCCCGCGGCGCGGGCTCGCGGTCGCCCGCATGGCCGCGCATATCACCTATATGAGCGACACCTCGCTGCACCGTAAATTCGGGCGCCGGCTGCAGGCCCGCGACGACCGCACCTTCAGCTTCGATGCCGATTTCCAGGTGGAAAGCTATCTGCGCCACCAGGGCGAGGCCTTCGTCGACCGCTTCGACGCCAATTCCTATCTCTACGTCACCCGCGCGATGGATTACTTCGACCTCGCGGCGGACTATGGCGGGGTGCTGGCCAACGCCTTCAAGGGCGGGCGGACGCGGTTCTGCCTCGTCTCCTTCACCAGCGACTGGCTGTTTCCGACCGCCGACTCCCGCGCCATCGTCCACGCGCTGAATGCCGCCGGCGCGCCGGTGTCCTTCGCCGAGATCGTCACCGACAAGGGCCACGACGCCTTCCTGCTGGAAGAGCCGGAGCTTTTCGCGATCGCCCGTGGCTTCCTCGACGCGGTGGCGCGCACTCTGGGTGTTTCCTGATGTCCGACCGCAGCGCCGTCCTCGACCTCACCATGCGCGGAGCCGCGCTCGGCGATTCCGGCAAGCGCATCGACCTGCTGATGGTGGCCGACATGGTGGCGCCGGGCAGCCGGGTGCTCGATGTCGGCTGCAGCGACGGCGAGCTGATGGAGCTGCTCGCCACACGGCGGGGCTGCGACGCCCGCGGCATAGAGCTGTCGCGCGAGGGGGTGAATGCGGCGGTGGCGCGGGGGCTCGCGGTCATCCAGGGCGATGCGGACGTCGATCTCGCCGACTATCCCGACGATTCCTTCGACTACGTCATCCTGTCCCAGACCATCCAGGCCACCCGGGCGCCGAAGAAGGTGCTGGAGCATATGCTGCGGGTCGGACGGCGGGCGATCGTCTCCTTCCCCAATTTCGGCTTCTGGCGCATGCGGCTCGACCTGCTGCTGAACGGCCGCATGCCGCGCACCGACAACCTGCCCTATAGCTGGCACGACACACCCAACATCCACTTCTGCACCATCCGCGATTTCGTCGCGCTGGTGGACGAGGTCGGCGCGCGGATCGAGAGCGCGGCCGCCCTCGATGCCGCCGGCCAGAAGGTGCGCTTCACCGCGCCGTGGTGGGTGTGGAACCTGCTCGGCGAGCAGGCGGTGTTCCTGCTGACGCGGAAATAGGTTCAGGCCGCCGCGGCGGCGGCGACCTCCTCCTCCGCCATCTGGCCGAGCAGCCAGAGGCTGCGTTCGGCGAGATTGGTGATGATCAGGATGGTGCCCTTCTGGGGCGCGGTGAGCTCGGCATCCGCGGCGAGATAGGCCTCCCGCAGCCGCTGCATCACCTCGCCACGCCGGCGCGTCATGCTGTGGAACAGGTCGATGTCCTCGGCGCCGCCGTCGCCCATCGCGTCGGCCATGGTGAGCAGCACCGCGTCGAGCCCTTCCACCACATTGCCGACGAGCCGGCCCAGCAGCGCCTTGTCCTCGCCGCGCCGCGCCGCCCGGGCCAGCTCGACCACGGTCTCGTTGAGCCCGTCGAGCAGGCGCTGCTGGTTGAGGGTTCGGTTCAGCCGGTCATAGCCGCCGACATCCAGCGGGGCGTCGCGCAGGCCGCGCAGAAACTCGTGCACCGCGCCGGAGAGCGCGACGAAATTGGCGTTCAGACGGTCGAGATCGTCCGGGGCGCTGCGGCCCAGCCGCGCCACCATGAGCGCGCGCGGGAGATAGGAGACGAGGCGGCGCTGCTCCATCCGCGCGAGGTCGAGCGCGGATTGCGGCTCGGCGGCCGCCTGGTCGTGGATGAACATGGGCCGGCCGTCATCCTCGTCGTGCCGCTCGGGGAAGCGCCGGGCGAGGAGGGGGCCGATCCGCGGCAGCAGCGTCAGCATCAGCGCCGCGCCGGTGATGTTGAAGGTGACCTGCACCATGGCGAGCTGGAACGATGGCTCCCCGCCGATCCGCTGCACCAGCGCCTCCATGAGCGGCAGGTGGAGATACTGCTCGACGAAGAAGAGCGGCACCATCAGCGTCGCGGTGACCAGATTGAACAGCACCTGGAACATCACGACCTGCTTGGGCCGCCCGGTGAGGTTGCTCGACAGCAGCAGGCTCTGGCAGCCCGAGCCGATGTTGGCGCCGTAGATCGCCATCATCGCCTGTTCGAAGGTGAGGCCGCCGGCCGCGGAGACCGTGATGGCGAGGATCACCACGGAGGCGCTGGACTGCGAGAGCTGCACCAGCGCCACCGCCAGCAGCAGCGGCAGCAGATAGGAGGCGCCCGCCAGCGTGAGCACCTGCAGGAACCAGGGTTCGCGCGTGAGCGGCGCCATCCCGGACTGCAGCATCTTCAGCCCGAAGAACACCAGCGCGACGCCGAACACCGCGGCGGCGAGGCTGCGCAGATGGGCGAGGCGCTCGACGGTGAAGGAAAGCCCGGTAATGCCCAGCACGAACAGCACGAAGACCTGCACGTCGAGCGTCGCCAGCATGACGAGGAAGGTCGCGCCGACATTGGCGCCGGCGATGATGGGCAGCGCCCCGCCCACGGCGATCAGCCCGGCGGCGATCATGCTGGCGAGGATGAAGGTGACGGCGGTGGTGCTTTGCATGATGCCGCCGGCGGCAAGGCCCACCACCACGGCGGCCGCGGGCTGGCGGGTCCAGCGGGCGACGAGCTGCTTGAAGCGCCGGCCGGTCAGCTTCTTCAGGTTCTCTTTCAGCAGATACATGCCGGCAAAGAAGATGCCGAGCCCGCCGAGGGCGGTTGCGATGGCGTGAAGCATCGGCTCAATCCAGATCCGGCGGTCGCGACCTTCTCCACCGGGAAGGCGGCATGGCCGGCTTCTCTCGGTGATGGCCGCCACCGGTGGGCGACCCCGGCTCGAACCTATATTCGTTTGCACGCGATGCAAATGTGGCGGTCGCGCCCGTGGGCCGCTGCGCCGGGCCTGATGCGGCGCCCAGCCTGTCCGCCTCCTCCGCGCCATGCGATCCAAAGACTAAATTGAACAGCCTGGAATACGATGGTAGGGTCAGTTAGGCCTTTTCATTCTTTCTTTGAATAAATGATGGCGAATATGACAAAAATAATGATCGACATCCCGCTTTCATTGAAGGTCGCCCTTGAGGAAGAGGCCAAGAAAAATAACGTCACCCGGGACGGTCTGATATCGGCTATACTTGCTGAACATGTGAATTTGAACGTACATACTGTCTTTCAGGTCTCCACATCCGGCGCCCTTGTCGCGGGTGTCTATGATCAGGAGGTCACGGTCGGCGCGCTGCTCGAGCATGGCGATTTCGGGCTCGGCACCTTTGCCGGGCTCGATGGCGAGATGGTCGTGCTCGACGGGCGGGTCTATCAGGCCCATGGCTCGGGCAAGGTGACCGAGGCGCGGGCGGACGCGGGCGCTCCCTTCGCGGTGATCACCCGGTTCACCCCGGACATGTCGGGAACGATAACGGACGTCACCAGCTTCAGCGACCTCGAGGCGCGGTGCGACGGTTTCCGCGCATCCGACAACATCTTTTACGCGCTGCGCCTTCACGGCCGCTTCTCGTACATCAAGACCCGCGTGGTGAATCCGCCCGAACCCGGGGTCGCCCTCACCGAAGCGGCAAAATCCCAGAGCGAATTCGAGCTCGAGAATATCGCGGGAACCCTCGTCGGCATCTGGTCCCCGGTCTTTTCAAGCCAGTTCAGCGTGGCAGGCTATCATTTCCATTTCATCTCCGACGACCATGAGCATGGCGGCCATCTGCTCGATGTGAAGGCGGACAGCCTGTCCTTCCAGATCGAGAATCTGAACGATTTCCGTCTCGTCCTGCCGGAGACCGAGACGTACCTGAAGGCAAATCTCGACAGGGATATCGCCGCAGAGCTGAACGCTGCCGAACGTGGCCATTGAACGGATCTTGAGTGACATCATGTCGGACGAAAAACACCCGGCCCAGATCGGCGCTGATCTCGTCGTTCGCGCGCTGGAAGCACACGGCGTAACGCACGTCTTCGGCATTCCCGGCGCGAAGATCGATGCGGTGTTCGACTCTCTGGTGTCGTCGACGATCCAGACGGTTGTCTGCCGTCACGAGCAGAACGCCGCCTTCATCGCCGGCGGCATCGGCCGCATGACCGGCAAGGCCGGCGTCTGCATCGCCACCTCCGGGCCGGGCGTGTCGAACCTGGTGACCGGACTGGCCACGGCCAACAGCGAGGGCGATCCCATCCTTGCCCTCGGCGGAGCGGTGTCGGTCGCCGACGCCGACAAGCAGATCCATCAGTCGATGGATGCCATCGCCATCATGAAGCCGGTGACGAAATATGCGGTCAGTGTCGGCGCGACGGAGCAGATCGCGGAAGTCATGGGCAACGCCTTCCGCGCCGCGGAAGGCGGCCGCGCCGGCGCGAGCTATGTGAACCTGCCGATGGACGTGATGAAGGCGCCTGCGCCGCAGGCCCCGGTTTCGTTTCCCAGATTCGCCGGCGCGGGGCCGGCCGATCCGCGCGCCATCGAGGAAGCGGCGAAGCTCATCAATGCCGCCGCCAATCCGGTCGTCCTGCTCGGGATGATGGCGAGCCGACCGGACGCCGCCGCCGCCCTGCAGCCGTTCCTCGGCAAGGGCAACCTTCCCGTGGTGGGCACTTTCCAGGCCGCCGGTGCGGTCGGTGCGTCGCTGTTCGAGAATTTCGGCGGCCGCGTCGGTCAGCTCGACAATCAGCCCGGCGACGAACTGCTCGAGGCCGCCGATCTGGTGATTACCGTCGGGTATGATCCCGTCGAGTACTGGCCGCCCGAATGGAACCACGCGAAGGACCGCAGGATCATCCATATCGACGTGCTGCCGTGCACGCTCGACGCCCACTACCAGCCCTATGTCGAGCTGGTCGGCGACATCGCCCTGACGCTGAATGCGCTCACGGCGGGGTTGGCGCGCGAGGGCCGGCCGGCGCTGTCGGCGGCGATGCTCGAAAAGATCAGCGCGGAGCGTCGCCTGCTCGGTGAAGGGGCGGCCAGGCGGAACGGCTTGCCCATCCATCCCCTGCGCCTCGTCCATGATCTCCAGCAGTTCCTCAGCGACGACGTCACGGTCTGCCTGGATATGGGCTCGTTCCACCTCTGGATCGCGCGCTACATGTACAGCTTCCGGCCGAGGCAGCTGCTGATCTCCAATGGCCAGCAGACGCTGGGCGTCGCGCTGCCCTGGGGTATCGCGGCTTCGCTGGTGCGGCCGGGCGAGAAGGTCCTGTCCATCTCCGGCGATGGCGGGTTTCTGTTCTCCGCGATGGAGCTTGAAACGGCGGTTCGTCTCGGCACCAACATCGTGCACATGGTCTGGATCGACGGCACCTACAACATGGTCAAGGTGCAGGAGGAGATGAAGTACGGGCGCAATGCGGGCATTGCGCTCGGGCCCCTCGATTACGTCAAATACGCCGAGGCGTTCGGCGCCACCGGCGTGATGATCCGGACGCCGGACGACATCCTGCCGACGCTGAAGAAGGCGTTCGAGACGCAAGGCCCTGTCATCATTGGGGTTCACGTCGACTATAGCGACAATGGGAAACTCTTCGAGCAGGTGCGCGAGAACGCGTTTCACTAGGGTGGCGCTGCCGGAAGGTGGCCGCCGCCGGTTTCTCCCGGCGAGACGCATCGAGCCCCACCGGGCTCCCCCGTGTGCCCCTCGCAACCCGCGCTCCTCAGGCTTCCGGTCGCGGTGAGGACAGGCATGCGCGCCGGAGCGCATCGTTGCGGGGAGTTTGCCGGAGGCAACGGCGCCCAGCGGGCCAGAACCTCCTTGCCCTTCAGGGCGTTAGGAGACTTCCGCATGGGAGCGTATGAAATGGTGCGCCAGTCCGGCGAGAATTCAAACCGTTTGTCAGAACTCTTCACCGAGTTGGCGAACTGGAATGATATCCTCAAGGATACGAGCTTGAACGTCTCCCTGCCGTCCCCGTGACGGCGCTGCCGGCCTTGATGTCATACTTTTCCGTCTGACCAACCCTCGGCCGCCGCGCGCAAGGCGGCCGATTTTCCCTCGTCCTCGCATGAAAGAGCCTATCCCCCCGCGCGGCCATGCCGCCGCGCCGATATCCCTGCGCCTGACGCCGGAGGAGCGCGACCAGCTTGAACGCGATGCCGCCGGACGCAGCTTGAGCGCCTACATCCGGTCCCGCCTGTTCGGGGCGGATACCAAGGTTGAACTGGCCGGCCGAACGTCAGGTCGCCTAGGCCCTGCCGAACGCCAGCGGCTTCTGGCGCGGATCCTAGCGAGGCTTGGAGCCTCGAAGGCGCTTCCTTCGCTGAACGAACTCGCGGATGCGGCCCGGATCGGGGTGCTGCCCCTGACGCCTGACGTCCTCGCCGACATCCATGGCGCCTGCCGGGACATTGCCGATATCCGCGACCTCCTTTTACGCGGCCTGGGACTCCGTCCGGCTAACGGAGAGCACGATGATCCTTAAGGCGAGCCAACGTGGCGGTGGCCGCCAGCTCGCGCTGCACCTGCTAAACACCCGCGACAACGACCACGTCGAGCTCGCTTCCGTCGACGGCTGCATTGCCACCGACGTGACCGGTGCCTTTGCCGAGATGTACGCCATCAGCCGCGCGACGCGCTGCCGCCAATACCTGTTCTCCGTCAGCCTCAGCCCACCCAAGGACGCGACCGTACCGGTGGCCGATTTCGAAGCGGCCATCGATCAGATCGCGGAGAAGCTCGGCCTAGGTGGCCAGCCGAAGGTCGTCCTGATCCATGAGAAGCAAGGCCGCCGCCACGCCCACTGTGTCTGGTCCCGCATTGATGTCGACAAGATGCGAGCGATCAATCTGCCGTTCTTCAAGGAGCGCCTGACCGAGCTGTCCCGCGAGCTCTACCTGACGCATGGCTGGGACCTACCCAAGGGGCTCGCCGACCCGTCTTTCGCCGATCCTCTGAACTTCGGGCTTACGGAATGGCACGAGGCCAAGAACGCGAAGCGCGATCCGCGCGAGGTCAAGGCGGTTTTGAAGCGCTGCTGGGCACAGTCGGACAGCGCCGAAGCATTTACGGCAGCCCTGAAGGGGCGTGGCTTCTGGCTGGCGCAGGGCGACCGACGCGGTTTCGTCGCCCTAGACTATAAGGGCAACGTCTATTCGTTGAGCCGCTGGCTGGACGTCAAGGGAAAGGAATTGCAGACCCGACTCGGCGTCCCATCCCGCTATCGATCGGTTGGCGATACGCAAGTCGAGATCGTATCGACGACCAGCGCAGCGGCACACCGGCTGCTGGAGGAACTCGAACGAAAGCAATCTACCGATCTGCAGCCTTTGCTAGAACAACGCGCCCAGATCGTGGCTCGTCAACGACGGGAACGCCGCGAGGCGGATCAGAGGCACATCGCCCTACGCGAGGCTGAGGCGCGCAAGCAGGCGCAACGCGTACGCCGCGGCCTCAGAGGAATTTGGGATTGGATCACGGGACAGCGTCATAAACTCACTCAACAAGCGAAGTCTGAAATGATCCGCATCGAACAATGCATTACCGAAGAAAAAGAAACTCTTCAAACAATTAATAATAGTGAATTATTGAGTATATATACGAAAATATTGCGAACTAATCGCCTTCATCGAAGCAAATATAAAGATTCTATAATTTATTTATATGAAATATCAAATAAGAATCCTAGATCTATGCAGCACGATACTGGGCGTTGTCCAAATGTAGAACATAATATTTAGGATAAAATGATATAAATCATACAAAGTAAAATATTTTATCTGATAACTGTTCTTATAACTTAGTTTTGTCTAATTTGTTCTGCGCGTTTCGCGCCTGATCGAAGCAAAATTTCCACAATGTGCGATTTATTTTCAAAATATGCAACGTCAAGAGCTGATTGACCGTCCTCATTAACCGCATTAATTTCAATATTATTTCGACTTAGTAAAATATTTACGCACGATACCTGGCCTGCGCCAGATGCTATCATAAGGGGGGATATTTGATGGATAGCGCGGTGATTTACGTCGGCACCTCTCTCGATTAGGGCGATGATTACATCTGCATGACCATTACCCGCGGCCATGTGAAGAGCAGTGAGCCCAAATATTGCGGGATTATCGATATCAATATCCATACAAGATAATAGCAATTTAACCATTTCTAAATCCCCGTCCGATGCAGAAATATACAGCGCATGCCATCCCTCATCCGTTCTAAAATTTATGGATTTTGTTGATTTACTCAATAACTGAATTGCCGATTGAAGATTATTGTTTCTACTGGCTGCGATCAGTGCTGTATACCCATCACTTATTGCAACGATATCCGGGTCGGCCCCGCGGTCTAGCAACAAAGCCGAAACTTCGGAGTGGCCCGCCGCACAAGCAGCCATGAGAGCGGTCTTTCCATTATCGCTCGTGCCTAGGTTGGGGTCGGCGCCACAATCTAGTAGGCAATTGGCCGCAGCGGCGTGCCCTTCGGCGCATGCAGCCATAAGAGCAGTCCACCCATTATCACGTAGCGTCAGATCCACCTCCGCGCCCAAGCTATGTAGCCATCCGACAAGAGGCGTATGGCCTCGGTATGACGCAACCATCAAAATAGTCCAGCCGTCTGTCTGACTTGTGTTCACATCTTCGGCAAAGTGACTATGGATCGCCTTCGCTGAATCCAAGCAACCTTCGTATACGGCCAGCCTCAAAGCGGACGAACGTCCCTCGGACCTGTCCATAAAACGAGAAATACTTGCGAACAGAGTGTCGGCCTCGCCACTCTTCAACTGCCCTTGACACGCTCGCCAGTCATAATGCTGCACAAGCGCGGCGCAGGACTGGCGCCCAAGCGGCCCTGCGCTTGCGGCATGCAGATCGGCCACATCCAGGCGATCGGCGAAGCGGTTGACAAGCTTGTCTTCCAGAGAACCGCGACCTTGTCTGATGACATCCGCGCAGCTGATGGATACGGCCTGTCGGAACAGGCTGTCCGCGGGGAAATGCACCGGATTGAGAAAATGGAGAAGCGTCGACCACGCGTTCCGGACCGCGCGAAGCTTTTGATCGTCATTCAATAGATTTCGAATAAGTCTTTGTACCGTTTCTATGAAATTCAGGGCATATTTTTCGTTAACATCGAGTGTATAAATCTTATCCATCATATGGACAAATGATGAAAATAAAGAGTCATTATTTTCTATTTCCTGTAAAAACAAAATAAGGAAATTTTCTCCGAGTATGTCTGGCTCAAACGGTTTCAGGACTTCAAGATCGGATGAGGAAACAATCCTGTTTGCCGATTGAGCCACTACATTCGAAAGACGGATCGGTGATCGATCGGATAGGATCCCCTTTGGGAGATTTTCCTCAAGGTCCGCAAAATTCACCCCACGCAGCAAGGTCGCTATCGACACATAGGCGCCCACCCACACGCCGATCGTCGCCGCATGCGGATTGTCATCCATTTGCACCCAGGGCAAGCGCGTCCGCCGGTCGAAATAATGCCGGATGAGATCTCTCCGGCTCCAATTCGAGATGTCTTTTTTTGCATCCCGGATGGCCTGCCCCAGCAGAGCGGCAAACAGCGGATGGCGAACGGCGTCGGGATGGCCTACCCCTGTACTGCCCGCCATCCGGTCCAATATCTTCTCAGCGGCGATGACGGCCGCGTCGTCGGGGGAAAATTCCCGAGCCTCCGTCCGAGCTGCCACGGCTATGATCTCGCGAATGAGGCGCGAGTCCGGCTTCTCGGCTTTGATTTCGATCGGGGATGCTTCGAACAGCACGCGGCTCTTGTGGCCATCGATCCTCTTCTGGTCGGCAAACGAACTGCCCCAAAAGAAGTCGTCATGAAGTATGTCGGGGTAGACGTGATCGACAACGAGAACCCGCACCTTGGGACCATCGTGGCGGAGGCATTTTTCGGTGATGGCCCTCATCACCTTCTCGTAGCCATAGGTGTAGTCGATGACGATCAGGGTCTTGCGGGTGATCTCCCACTCTTTCCAGCCAGCCGGATCGCGGCTCCGGACGAAGCCGGCATCCCAGTCCGTATCGTTGCCGTCGACCGGTACATAGGGACGCATCCATTCTGACACCAAGCGGGTTTTCCCCGCGCCGGAGGAGGCTACAAGCGCACAGATCAGGAAAGGCCGGTCGTCCTTCATGAAGGCGTCGAGGCGCGCCTTCTCGGCTTGGCGATGCGAGAACGGGATCGAATAGTGGTTGAACGGATTCAGCCAAATGCCCTCGTGGGCGTCCGGCGAGCGGGCATCCGCTTCCGAGACGTAGGGAGGCCATTCGAACGGCGCCGAAGGCGAGGAAAGAGGGGTGTCTTTTCCGTCATTGCGCGGCGAGGTTTGCGCGCCGGGATTCTGGTCGAGATTGCCGGCTGTCTCGATGGTAGTTTCAGGCGCGATTCCATAGCTGTTGGCGACTCGGAGCGGCACCCGATTCTCCCGCTCGCGGATCACTGGATCGAACGAAAGTTCCTCCGGATCGGTTGGCTTCGGAGCCGAGAGGTGATCCTCATCTGGAGAGGCCCCCAAAGGGAAGCCGCGCCCACCGAAAACCGCCGCATCAATCGTTTTAGCAAACGTGGTGAATTCGCAGTAATATCGGAACCAAAAGTAACATCCATTAACAAAGCGGCGACTTCCCCTTCCATCTCGTATTAATTCATAGTACCCCTCATTAGGTTTCTTATCTGGATCGCTTTCTTTTTTCCTACGTCTTACGCCGACATCATTTTCAACTGTTTCGAAGAACCTCTTGAATCGTCTCTCCACAAGATCGGCGCCATCATAAGTATCTTTATAGTCCCGAATTGCGTCGGCAACCGCTACGGACAGAACCTTGAAGTCCTGGCGCACGACAATTTTGAGGAAGGACTCGAAATCCACGACATTCCTCGGAAATCTAACGGATTGATTGATTTTGTCGAAATGCCGCTAGGCGATCAAGGGCTCCAGCTGGGGCCGCGAGATGTGGGGGGCTTAGCGCTGGCGCCTTTCCTTTCAGTGTCCACTGGGCCAGGAGCCTGCTGTGGGATTGCTGCCGGAATCTCGCTTAATAGGATCCCATCAAGCCAAAATTCCTCAAGCGTGACCACGCCCGATACGGGATCCCGCTCGATAAGAGCCGCCTTGCCGCCCGATCTGGTAAACTGACCGTGCTGCTTCCACTCTTCAAGGATGACGATCCCGGAGTCGGCGTCGCGGACGATCAGCGATGGCCCGGCTTCATTGTGTTCGTTATCGTAAAGGTAGAATTCTTCCCGGACGACCACACCGGTCTTGGGATCCCGGCTGATCTTTGCAGGCGCACCCTCCCGGTGGATGCCATGTTCTGTTGCCCATAATTGATAGGTCACTGCGCCGCTCGTTGGATCCCAGTTCGTCGAACATGGACCCTCCACGCGCAGGTGGCGTCCATGACTAAACCAGCGTTCTCGCACAAGCCGGCCATCCTGGGAAAATTGAAGCTCTGCGGGCGCCCCTTCGCGGTGGAGCATACCGTTCAGCAGGTGTGTTTCCAGCACGATCCGGTGGGTGCTCGGATTTCGTTCGATTCGGCAGACATACTCCTCGATGGTAACATCCTCAGTCATAAGAAAACATTATCACGAAAATGTGATAAAAATCAAATTCTACATATTCTACATAAGGTTGCATCGACAACTACGGGAACATTGCCGGCGACTTACCGGAAGTTCCAGGCTTTCGTTACCGGTTTTTCTTCTGCCAGGACGGTGCATCGATCTAGCTCAAAGGAGTTACCGATGCTTACGCCTCCTTCGCCTCAGACCTCTGTGCAACCCGCCGAAGACATTGCTGAGAGGCATCGCGGTTTGGACGTGGTTCTCATCGAATTGGATCTCGACGCGCTCATCGCGCGCCTGATCTATCTCTCGGCCGAAAACCGCCATCTCCGGCGGGAGCTCGCCGACCGCCTCTTCGCAACGCGCGAGGAGAGCGGCCATGACTGATAGTCGCGCTCTCATCCCCGCCCACCCCCCGGCCGCGTCGCGGCCGGGGGAGGCGATCAGCCCGGCGGCGGCGCGCTCGTCGACCCGGCACGAAAACCTGAACCTCGGCTTTGCGATCGAGACCGGCACCGTCGGCGCCAATCTCGACCTCTTCGCCGAGGGGCGGCGTCTGCAGGCCCGCATGATCCAGTCCGATCAGCGGCACTTCCTGTTCGACAGCCTTCCGGACGACGCCTTCGCCCGGTCGGCATGCATGGCGGTCGCCCGGAACGGCGACGACGTGTTCGGCACGGTGCTCGCGCATCCCGATGCGGACGGGGCGCTTCTCGTCCGCACGCTCATCGTGAACCCAGCCTATGCAGGTCTCCGGATGGGCTCGGCTCTGGCGAGCGCGGTGATCCTCGATGCCTTCGTAAGGGGCGTGCCGTTCGCGTCGGTGACCTGCGCCGTTCGGGTGCTCCGCGACGGCAGCCTCAACAAGCCTTCCGAGAAGTCGTTCCATCGGATCGGCTTCGCCACCGAGGCGGGCATTCATAAAGCCCGTCTCGCGGGTACCCTCCGCGACGGGCATCTCGTGCCGACCGCGGAGGTCGACGAGTTCGGCCACTTCGTCCGGTATGTCCGGCTCCGCGGCGCCCGCGCCGAGGTGCTGGATCGCAGCGTGGCGATGCTTGCGGAATGGCGGGACATCCCCATCCCGCTGGACCGCCTGCTGGCGGAGTAGCCGAGCCGGCCGCCCCGGAGACGGGGCGGCCGGCCGCCGCGCAAAAATTCGTGGGCCGCGCTCTTGCGGCGGCGCCACCCGCTTCCCATCGTCATGACAGGCGGCATGGTCCTACCGGCCGTTATTTCCCCGCAAAGTCCGCTTCCACCGTGCCGGCGCCTCAATGCGCATGGCGGCGTACGGCCTCGCCGACGACGGCGCGGATGTCGCGCGCTTCGTCCGAGAGGATGGCGACGAGCTTCTCGGCGAACTCCAGATACACGTCCAGCGTCTGCTCGCGCTGCACATGCTTGAGAAGCATCTGCGCAACCGTCCAGGCCAGATCGAGCCTCTCCAGCTCGTAATCGGCGGTCCACGCCGACAGGGACGACAAGATCTCGCCTTTGAGGCGGGCATCGGCGTCGTGGGATGCGCCGTGATGAACATCCTGCATTTCAAAATTCCTTCCTGAAATCATGAGGTGACTATCATGTCCGAGGATACCAAATCCGGGGGCGGCTCCGCCAATTCCGGCGGCCGCGCCGCCATGAGCGAGGCCTTCAACCGCGAGAACGATCTCGCCCAGCAGATCGCCACCCTGTCACCCGAGGGCAAGCGGAAGGTGGAGATGGTCCGGGAACTCAGTTCCGAGCGGCTGGATGCGGAGAAACGCGCCCAGCAGCGCAGCAATGGCTTCAGATTGATGCGCACCAAGGTGGAATTGCTTGAGAACTACATTCGCGACCAGTCGGACCGCCCGCCCGAGGTGCGGGCAAATCCAACGCAGGATCTCGTCATCATCAACGAGCAGGCCGAGCGGATGGTCGCCGAGCGCGAGGCCTTCTACCTCCGGACCATCGAGCGCGAGGCCGAGGCCAATATCCGCCAGATCATTGCCTCCGAGCGCCAGGGCCAAGACCGTTCCCGTCAGCCCGATCATGACCGCGAGCCGGAGCGCTGAGCATGGGCCGGCCGGTCAGCCCCTGGAGCGCGGCGCTGTCGGCCGCGCTGCTCTTCCTGATCTGGCGTTTCCTCGTCTCGATCGACGCCAGCCCGGTCCTGATATGGCTCTATGCGGCACTGGTCGGGCTGTTCGCCCTCGTGACGCTCCGCGGGCTCATTGCCGCGTTCCGCTGGAGCCGCCTGCTCAAGGCGATGCGCGAGCCGACCGGGCTGTTCGGCCGGACCTCGTTCCCGACGGCGGAGGATGCGGAAGACCTCGGTCTGTCCTTCTCCAATGAGGACGGCAATGGCATCCCGCTCGGCGGCGTCGGCGACAGGATCATCTACTATAAGGGGCCGGCACCGATCAGCATCCGCGCCGCCACCAATGCCGGCAAGACGGAATCGAGCTCGGCCCTGATCTGCTTCGCGCTCGGCGCTCACCGCAACGTCATCGCCACCGCAAAGGGCGCCGAGCTTGCGTGGTTATGTGGACGGTACCGGAGTAAGATACTCCGGCAACTGGTCGTCTATATCGACCCGTGGCGGCTGATGAGGAAGCTCGGCCTGCCCTCGCACGACTTCAACCCGATCGGCCATCTCGTCGACTACGCCGCCGGCGGCTCGTCCGAGCTCATCGACAAGGCCCGCGCCGCCGCGCTGATCCTGCTTCCCGAGCCGGACAGCGGCGGCGGAGGTGAAAACAAGATCTTCCGCGTGCTTGCCCGGGATCTGATCACCTGGTGCATCGTCTATCTCGCCCTCTGGCAGGCCGAGACCGGCGAGCTCTCGTCGAACCTCCCGTACCTGTTCCGCAAGCTCAGCGGGTCGACCTCCGACGTCGAGGCCTTCTTCCGTGAGATGCTGCTGTGCGACGCCTATGAGGGCAGCGTGCGCCGCGGCGCCGAGCGCTTCCTCAGCCGGATGATGAAGGCGGAGAAGTTCGCCGAATCCATCCTGAGCGAAGCCATCGCGGCCCTCGACCTCTACGATCCGGCCGGGCCGCTCGGTCACACCACCGACTACAGCGATTTCGATCCGAAGGACTTGAAGAACCCCGATCGACCTACCACTGTCTTTCTTATCATACCCCCTGAGAAGACCACGCTCTACGGCCCGCATATCGGGCTGTGCATGAACACGCTGATCGACCTGTGCATCGAGGCGGACCGCTTTCTCCCCCAAGTCACTGTCGTCGCTGACGAATTCGCCTCTTTGGGCGTGATGCCTTCAGCGGTGCCCGCCCTCATGATGGGCAGGTCGCGAGGGGTGCAGCTCATTACCTATGTGCAGGATACCCAGAGCTACGCCCGCTACGCGAAGGAAGCCAGTGCCTTCACCACGCAAAGCGAGGTCCTGATAGCTTTCTCCATCCGCAGCACCAAGGACGGCGAGGAATATTCCAAGCGGTCCGGCCAGCGCAGCGTGGTCGTGGAGAGCAACAGCGTGCCGCTGCAGGCGGGAAGCCCGGCCGGCAACCACTCGCTGAGCCTCTCCGAGAAGAACATCCCCAATCTGCGTCCCGACGAGTTCCTGCAGCTGCCAGACTTCACTGCGGCGGTGTTCTTCAAACAGCACCCTCCGCTTATCGTAGATCTGGTTTCCTTTCGCGCTGTCGCAGAGTGGCGCCAGCATGCCGAGCCGATGCCCGGTGCGCCGCCGCTCAAGGACCTGCCGGTCAAATACCGCGCCTGATCCCTTCCTGATCCCCACATCGATGGAGACTGCCATGTCGCCGTTCCGGCGCGTGCCGCCGCGCGCCTCCACCACGCCCGTCTTCGATCGCACCGGCCGTGCGACCTTCTGGCCGGCGCTCGTCAAGGTCGCCGCCATGCCGGCGATCGCCATCGCGCTGCTGGCCTGGTTCGGCCAGCCCGCGCTGCGCATCCAGTACTGGTACCACGGCACGAGTTCGGCCCCGGTCTATGACCGCTGTCTCTACCTGTCGGCCTTCGCCGGCTGGCACGACCGCCGGGTGACGCCGTTCGACGGCGACGATCCGTGCCCCGTCATCGACTTCCTCCCCATCACCGACTGGACCTTCGGAGTGCTGCCATGAACGCACGCCTGATCAATGCCGGCCTGCTGGTCGTCGCCTTCCTGGCGGCGCTGGCGAACTATGAGGGCCTCGCCCTGACCATCGACGCCCAGACCTTTTGGGACCGAGCCTTCTGCGCGGCGATCGCGATCGGCGTGATGTCGTCGATCCTGGTCTTCTGGCACCTGGCCTTCCATGTGGTGCCGCACATGCTCGATCCCGATCATCGTCTTATCGCCTGGCTGACGACACTGTTCGGCACGCTGTGCATCGTCGGGCTCAGCGCCGCGCTGAACGTCGCCGCGCTCGGCGGTCACGAAGCCCGTCAGGTCGGGCTGCAGGAGGTGGTCGCCTCGGCGGAGCGCAGCTTCGCCGCCGGCGGCCAGGGTGGTGGGCGCTCGATCCAGCCGTTGCTGCCCGACCTCGACGCCTTCCGCACCTACCTCGCGGGTCTCGCCGAATGCGAGGCCGAAGCGGGTTGTGTGACGTCGACCAAGGGCCGCAAAGGCGTTGCCGCAACCCTGGAGCAGCTCGCCGGCACGGCCGGAACGATCGTCGAGGCGGTGAGCCGGTCGCAGGCCGATCTCGGCGCCAAGGGCGATGCCGCCCGGGCCTGTCTCACCGCGATGCGGGCGGCGCTGACCAAGCCGGTGGCGATCGAGAAGCGCAGCGAGGAGATCGCCCGGCAGGTCGACTGCTTCAACGCCGCCATGACGGAGGCGCGCGGCATCGACGGAGCCGCCCAGGTCAGCCAGGCGCTCGGCTCCTTCACCAGCGGCATCGTCATCCCGGTGACGGTGAAGACGGCGCAGCAGAAGGAGGCGGTCGCCCGCATCCTCACCACCATCAAGCAGAAGGCCGACGAGCTGGCCCGCCGTGCCGCGGCGCTGCCCATGAGCGAAGCGGCCGAGCCGGTGACGATGACCCGGCAGAATGCGCTGCAGGCCGTGGTCACCCACGCCTCGGCGATCGTGCCGATCTGGATCGTCGGCATCGCCCTCGACGTGCTGCCGCTGGTACTCTTGGTGTTCGTCACCATCCATGCCGCGGCGGGCCGCAAGGACCCCGACGAGCGGATGCTCGACCGTCCGGTGCGTGACGTCATCGAGGCCCGCCGCGCCCTGCCGGAGATCGAGGCGCCGCGCCGCCGCCTGCCGGCGCCCAAGGAGGCGCGCCGGTGAAGCGGCTGGTCACCCATCTGCGGGACTACGGCCTGGCTTGGCTGACGGGATCGATCGTCGTCAGCGTGGTCGTCGCTCATGTACTCGCCGGAGCGGATACCTCGGGCGGCGCGGCGTCCTCGGCGGGCGCCCCCGTCGCGGGTGAGGTGAAGAACTTCGTGCTCTTCACCACGGTGCCGTATCGCGACCTCTCGGTCACCACGGGCACCACCTTTGCCTCAACCGTCGACCGGTCGGTCACCTCGCAATGGTGCTACCTCAGCCGCAAGACGACGCAGGGCGAGCCGATCGCCTGGGTTGAACTGGCCAGTGCCAAGGGCACCGCCGACCCCAAGCCGCTCCCGCTGTTTCCCAATGCCTTGACCGCCCTCGGCCTGACCTCGTCGGAGGCCGCCAGGCTCGTCACCACCCATTGCCGTTTTCAGAGGGAAAGCTGATCCATGCTGGACATTCCGTTCAAGATCTTTCCGCCGGCTCTGCTCGCCGGGCTTCTTCTCTATGCCGGCATCACCGCGCTGTGGCTGCAGCCGCTGGTCGAGCGTCGTCTCGCCGACCGCGTCTATATCCCTCAGTGCGAGGCCGGGCTCATCAAGGCCCAGTCGAGGGCGCGTGCCGAGCAGGACGGCAAGCGCAACGCCGCCCGGCAGATGATGGACATGTTCCGCAGCTCGCCGCTCGGCCAGTTCCCCGGCTTCAACGAGATGATGGAACAGGGCCGGGTTCTGGCCGAGGCCGGCGTGCCGGAGCTTCCGAGCGCCGGGATCGACCATTCCTCGCGCTGCGCCTGCGCGGTGTCCTCGGCCTTCGACGCCGCCCGCCTGCCGATGCTGCTGCATGTGATGAGCCTGCGCACCTACCAGCCCGCCGCGCTGACGGCGCTGCCCTTCACCGCCGGCACCTTCCTCGACAGCTCCTGCATCTCCTGAGGTCCGCCATGGCCAAGCAACCGGACACGAAGCATCGTCTCTATTATTCCGATCGTCATGGCGTTCGGGTGAGCGGCACCTATCTGCGCACCCGCCACAAGGACCAGGCGCTGGCGCCGGTGACCTCGCTCCATGTCGGGCGCGATCCGCTGCATGTCGCGCTCGCCTGCGGGCTCGGCCTGGCGCTGTTCGCCCTGCAGTTCGGCGACCTGCTCTATATGCCGGAACAGCTCGGTCTGGTCGGCCTCGGCATGGCGATCCTGGTCGGAGGATATTCCATCGCCACGCTGGAGATGGGCAGCTACCGCCATGAGAGCCGGGTGCTGTGGGGCAGCTATTGGCGCATGCTACGTATCCGCGATGCCATCATCGAGGCCCGGCAGGACCGGCTCGACGTCGAAGGCATGGTACTCGCCCATACGGGCGAGGACGACAATGAGGACAACGGCTGAAGCCCTTTACGCCTCATCCGGCCATTGCCGCGCGCCGTGCTGGACGAACAGCACCTCGATCGCGGTGTCGGTGACGCGATAGGCGACGATGTAGGGCGTGCCGGGAATGACGAGCTCGCGGGTGCCGACGATCTCGCCGGCGCGGCCGATGAAAGGATTGGCTTCGAGGAGCCTGCCGGTCTTGGAATGGATGTCGTTGACCAGCTTCGCCGCTGCCCGCGGGCTATGCTCGGCGACGTAATCGCCGATGGCGGCAAGCTCATTGAGATAGCGGCGGGTCCAGACGATGTGCACGCAGGCCCGGCTTTCAGGCGGGGCCATATTTGCTCAGCACCGCGGCGATCTCCTGCTCGGTGGCGAAGTCGCCGCGATCGGCGTCGGCGATGCCGGCCTCTACCCCGGCGATCCATTTCTCCTGCCAGGCGAGTGAGCGCCCATGCGCCAGCGCATCCTCGATGATCTGCTCGCGGGTCAGCGAGGACCGTGCAGCCAGCGCATCGAGGCGCCGGCTGAGATCATCGGAGATATCGGTCTTGTGCTTCATAGGTTCAGTCTGACACAGGCGGGGGTAATTTACCAGAAATTTCCGTAGGATGAGGCATTGCCGCAGGATGGCGCTCCCGGAAGATCGCCTCCGCTTCGGCGAAGATGTCATCGACCGTGAGTGGACTAATGCCGCTGGCCATCGAGCGAGCCAGCCGCTGCCGCAGTTCGTCGAGGGTCAGGATCTGATGGGTGGGTTCGGTCATGAGGGTCCCCTGAAGCGATGATGATCCGGTCCCGCGCCGCTGTCGAGCTCACGGCGCAGCAGGACCGGCCAAGGCCGGCGTCTGCGACCGAAGATCCACACCGGCCTCACGCTGCCGGGCGGGGCCATCCCGATCCTGAGCCGGATCGTCGCCCATCAGCTTGCGGACCCGGTCCGGGGTCGACGCGTCGATATCGCGTTCCATGTCGTCGAGCGCGTCGGCGGTCAGGTCCTTGTCGTCAAGCCTGTCGCGGGCCGCATCGAGCTTCTGCTGGAATGCGTGAAGCTGTTCGCGCTCCTCCATCAGGGCGCGCTGCTGCTCGCGGTCGCGCATGAAGGGCTCGAAGCGCTTCCGGGCATTCGGAATCTGGTCGGCGCCGATCTCCTCCGGCGAGACCTCGGTGCCGAACTCGTCGAAGACGCGCTTGCCGTCCTCCGTCTTGAACACCCGGCGCCCGTCGGAAAGCTGCACCGCCTCATCGAGCGCCTTGTCGATCCGCTCGGTGACGATCTTCAGTTCCTGCTCGTTCGCGAGCAAGGCTTCGACCGCCGCGGTGTCGTACCGGTCGAGCTTCACCGTGAAGGCCTCGATCTGCGGCCGGGTCGCCAAGGCCGTCTGGATCGCGGCGACGAACTCGGCCTCCCGGCGCAGCTCTTCGTCATGCTCCTTCTTGAGGCGCTTCAGGCGTTCCTGCTGCAGGGCGTCGGCCTGCCATTGCCGCATTTCCTCGCGCAGGCGGCGCTCTTCTTCCGGGCTGAGCCGGGCATGTCGCTCGAAGGCGCTGCGCGGGGATATGAGGGTCATCGGCTCCATCTATTTCCCGCACTCCTTCGCCGACAGGGCATAGAGGATGGCGGCGGGCGACTTGTCGCCGAAGCGGGCGAAGGCCTTGGCGATGGTCTCGCGGGTCCCGGCCGTGTCGTAGAACCATTTGTCGATGCAGGCGCTGCCGACATCATTGCCGTCCCTGACGAAGCGGGCGGTTCCCAGGCCGGCCACCACGCCGGCGATGTAGTGGTACTGGTCCTGCTCGTTCATCTGCTGAAGCATGTTGGCCGCGGTGAGCTCGGCCGCCGAGGCCGGAACCGCCAGTCCGAGCACCGGAAAGGCGATGATGTTCACCGCCATTGCTTTCATGTACTTCCGAACATGCGTCATAAACGACCGAATTCGTTGATATTTTCATAAAAGCTTAAATTGTGTTATTGTATAGTACAGTTCAAAGCATCTCCGGTATTTGCTCAACTAAGTGATGGCGAGCCGGATGGGGACACGAAAAGGGTCGTTTATGTGACCGTGAAAGAGCAGGTGCATTGCAGGCAAGTCATTGAAACGCATGAAAAGAGTGGGCTATCTCCGGGTCTCGACCGCCGAGCAGCGGACCGATCGGCAGTTCGACGCCCTCAAGGATGTCTGCGACGAACTCCATATCGAAACGGTTTCCGCCGTTTGTGCCCGCCGACCGGTCTATGAGCGGGTCATCCGAAACCTGAGGGGCGGCGACGTGCTGGTGGTCTGGGATCTCGACCGGGCCTTCCGCTCGGTGGTCGACGCTCTCACCGAAGCCGAGAAGCTGCGCCGCCGCGGCATCGATTTCCACATCGCCAGCCTGCACGTCGACACACGCACCCCGGCGGGCATCTTCGTCTACACCATGCTGAGCGCGCTGGCCGAGTTCGAACGGCGCACGCTCTCCCAACGCACCCGCGAGGGCCTCGCCGCCGCCCGCCGTCGGGGCAAACGCCTCGGCCGGCCGCCCAAGCTTTCCGAGTGGCAGCTGCACGAAGCACGGCTGCGCATGAGTGCGGAGACGATCACTGCCATCGCGGCGGACTATGACGTCGCTCCGTGGACGCTGAGCCGGTCGCTGAAGCGGGTAAGGTCCGGTAATCCTGGCATTCCACAGTAAAATCAGGTATCATTCAATGATGAGCCCGAAGGAAAAAGCCTTGTCTTCTCTGTCGCTTAGCGAGCGACGCGAGCGCCGGCTGGTCGCCATGCATCTGCAGGCGATGGAAGGCAATCCGCTCGACGCGGAAGATGTCGCCATGTTCGAGATGTTCGAGCGCGAGGGCTGGAGCGACGAGCGCTGCCGCGCCTACATCATCGAGAAAGCCAAGGCCGCGGCGCACATGCCCGAATGAACGACGATCCCTATCTCCATCCCGGCACGACAGTGCTGCGGAACAGGCTCGGCATTCGCGATGCCGTCCGGCTCGACCGCGTCGAGCGCCGGCTGGTGGTGTTGCGCGCCTGCAGCGGCGTGCCGCGCGGCGATTTCGATCTCGACCATCTGCGGGCGATCCACCGGCATCTGTTCCAGGACGTCTACGACTGGGCGGGCGAGGTCCGCACCGTCGACCTCTCCAAAGGCCTCAGCCAGTTCCAGTCCCGGCACTACATCGCGACCGGAATGGCGAACATACATCGCCGCATCAAGGCCCAGCACGACCTGCGCTGGCTGAATGCCGAAACCTTCGCCGAGCATGCCGGCGCGATCATGGGCGACGTCAACTATGTCCATCCGTTCCGCGAGGGCAATGGGCGCACCCAACTGCTCTTTCTGGAACGGCTGGCGGAACGGGCCGGGCACCGGATCGACCTGCGCCGCCTCGATCGCCAGGAATGGATGGAGGCCTCGCGCCGGGCGCAGGATGCGGATTACACGCTGATGGCGCGCTGCATCGCCTCCGTCATGTACCGCACGCGGGAACATGCGCGCGACCAGCAGGAGCCGGAACGGTGACCGCCGAGCGATACTGACCAACATGGACGCGAGAGGAGGCATTCCTTGGAGATACCCGACGTACCCGCCAATGAAGACCCTGAGTTCAAGGCGGCGCTATCGGCGCTGGTCAACTCGGCCATGGTCATGCGCCGCCTGTTCCTGATGGCTGCGGTTGGGAGCGATCCAGAGCGACTGGCCCGCAAGCATGCCGACTTGATCATGAATGCCGACGGCGTCATCGACGCATGGCGCGATCATTTGGGGATCGAGGAAATCGACTGAGCGAGCGGGCTTCTCGTCGGAGCAGTGGATGTCGACGCAGTGCTGTGATCGCTGAAGCGGTGGCTACTCAGTCCCAGAAGCTTCAGGGATGATGTTCTCGCCGGGCCCGCGCCTGCTCACGCCGCAAGATGCAGGGCGATATCCATGCTCTGGTGGAGGATGCGCACCACGTCGATCGTGCCGTCCGGCTCGGTGCGGTAGAAGAGAAGATGGGCGCCGATCGAAAGCCGCCGATAGCCCGGCCGGATCTCGTCGCAGGGCCGGCCGCGCCTGCGACCCTCGGCCAGCGCCGTGCAGAGGTCGCGGATTTCCAGGATGTAGCGGGCGGCCTGTTCCTCGCCCCATAGGTTCACGCTGTAGCTCCAGATGGCCTCCAGATCGTCCCGCACCCGTGGCGAAAGGACGAGCCGGCTCATCCGGCAGGATCGGGCCGCTTGGCCGCGACGAAGGCGTCGAAGTCGAAGGGCGTTGAGGCGCCGCTCGCCTCGCCCTCGATCAGGGCGGCGCGCAGCGCCGCCAGCCGGATCTCATGCTCCTCCAGCAGCCGCAACCCGGCCCGCACCACCTCGCTGGCATTGCCGTAGCGGCCCTTGCGGACCTGCAGGCTGACGAATCCCTCAAAATGAGTGCCGAGCGTGACGGACGTATTCTTGGGCATGATGCCACCTCCTGAATACCATCATATGCGATCTAATGGTATTTAGCAAGATCATCATACCGGCATAGGAGGCCGCGGCGGACGCCGCGGCCTTTATCCATCGTCACTCCGCCGCCAGCTGCTGTTCGGCGACGCTGCTGAAGCCATGGAGGAAGTCGGCGGCGCGCTGGGCGTGCGAGGCGGCCTCGAAGATCGCTCGCTTGTCGTTCTTCAGCACCTCCAGCCAGCCGGCGATATAGGCGGCATGTTCCTCACGCAGCTGCGGGGCGAGGTCGAGATCGGCGCAAAGGAAGGCCGCGCCCAGTTCCGCAACCAGCTCCTCGCGGGCATAGCCTTCGTGACCCCGGCGCTTGCGGCCGAGATCGCGGTCGAGCCGATGCTTCGGCTTGGTCCAGTGCACGCTTTCATGGGCCAGCGTGGCGTAATAGGCCTCGGCCTCGCGGAAGGCCTCATAGGGCGGCATCTGGATGTGATCGGTTCCCCCCGAATAATAGGCTCGGTCGCCGCCATGGCGGATATCGGCCCTGGTCGCGGCGAAGAAGGCCTCGGCATGGGCAATGCGGGGCAGCGGCTCGCCCATCGGTGCCGCCGGCTGATAGTAGCCCTCCGGCAGTCCCTCGACCTGCGCAACGTTGAACACGGTGTAGCCCTTCAGGAAGGGAATGTTGCGCTCCAGCTCCTCGCCGGTGGCCTCGATGGTTTCCGTCCGCTGGATCGATCCGGCATAGACGACGAGGCTGCCGTGCTCGCCCTTGCGGACATGGCCGCCGAGCTCTTGCGCCTGCTTGAAGGTCAGCCACATCGGCGCGGAAAAGCCCTTCTCCACCGCCTCGGCCCACAGCATCAGGATGTTGATGCCGCGATAGGGAACGCCGTTCGCCCGCAGCGGCCGCACGATCCGCCCGGCGGCATGCTCGGCGCTCCACGGCTTGTGCCAGGGCCTGACGCCGGCCTCCAGTTGAGCGACGATGGTATCGGTGATGCGCTGATAGATGTCCTTGGTCATGATGGCCTCGCTGGTTTGGGGGAGCATCGCGAGCCCTTCCTGGGAAAGGTCGCGCCTGAACCCCTGGCCAGCGCCGAGCGTCCAACCTGAAAGCCCGCGTCAGCGGGTTGGACGGTCGACCGAAAGGATGCGGCCCCAAAGGCCCACCGCCTCATCGAGGCGGCGCGCAGCGGCCCCGACCACACGGGAGGCGAGACCAGCGCAGCGGCTCGCCGAATGGAGCGGGCCGGAGGGGCTGGGCCTATTGGAAACGGCCGCGGCCGTCGGTGTAAGCTGGAAGGAAGGGGTCATGCGCGCCACGCGCGCGACGACGGAGAATCTGCGACCGCTCCGGTGGGGGTCGTCGCCCGGAGGGGCTAACCCGCCGTAGACGGATGGCTGGGACCAGCCGCAGGGCCAAGCGCGGAGGAAACGCGGGCCATGTGTAAGCGTCGTCCCGGCGGCACCTTCATAGGTTGGGCGTGAAAGCGCAGTCTGACGATCCTGATTGGAGGATCGTTTTGTGTCTGGGCTTGACCATAGACTTGAGCCGGAGGTTGAGGTCCGGCGCTTCGAAGTGATCAACGGCGCGCTGGGGCGGCGACGCTGGACGGCGGACGAGCGGACGCGGATCCTGGAAGAGACACTGGTTCCCGGCGCCGTAGTGTCGGCGGTTGCTCGCCGCCACGGCCTGACGCCGCAGCAGCTTTTCACCTGGCGCCGGGAGGCGCGCAAGGCGAGCGAGATGATCCCGGCCTTTGTGCCGGCGGTCGTCGCGCCG
>NZ_JAHBGE010000079.1 GCF_018390635.1 Ancylobacter lacus
AACGGTGGCCGGATAATGATTGGAATAGGTGGCCGGTTACGTCGGAATCCGCAGGCTATGGCCGCGAGCTCGGCGACATGGGCATCCAGCAGTTCGTGAACAAGAAGCTGGTGCGCTACGTCCCGGCCATGAAGGCACCAGCTTAGGCCTGACGAACGTTCCGCCAGCGGTGCCAGCCGCTGGCGCCCCCTCGCAAGGCGAAGACCAAGGTCGTCATTATGTATGTCAACATTGCCGTTCTCCGGGAAACCCGGCCGCATGAGCGCCGCGTCGCGCTGACGCCCTCGGTCGTGCCCAAGTTGATCAGGCTGGGCGCGAAGCTTCATATGCAGGCCGGCGCCGGCACGGCCGTCCATCTCCCAGACGCCGCCTTCGACAACGTCGCGATCCTCGCCGACCGGGCGGCGATGGTCGCTGATGCGGACGTGGTCCTGGCGGTTCAGCCACCGGCGCTGGGGGTCATCGACGCGATGAAGCCCGGTGCCGTGCTCGCCTGCTACATCTATGCCGCGCATGAACCGGAGCTGGTGAGGCACCTGCTGGCGAAGAGGATCACCTGCTTCGCCATGGAACGCATCCCGCGCATTTCCCGAGCGCAGGCCATGGATGCCCTGTCCAGCCAGTCGGCGCTGGCCGGCTATTATGCGGTGGCGCTCGGCATGACCCACATGACAAGCGTGCTGCCCAAGATCACCTCGGCAGCCGGTGTCATCGGGCCGGCCAAGGTGCTGGTCATGGGGTTAGGTGTGGCGGGCCTGGAGGCAATGGCCACCGCTCACCGCCTCGGCGCGGTCGTCGAAGGGTATGACGTGCGGCCAGAGACGCGCGAGCAGGCGCTCTCACTTGGCGGCACCTTCCTCGATACCGGCATCGATGCCACCGGCGCGGGCGGCTATGCCCGTGCGCTCTCGGCGGCGGAAAAGAGCACGGTCGATGCCGCGCTCACCTGGCACATTCAATCCGCCGACCTGATCATCACCACCGCCGCCATTCCCGGCAAACCTTCGCCCAAGCTCATCAGCAAGGCGCAGGTGGCGGGCATGAAGGCCGGCTCGGTCATTGTCGACCTTTCGGCCGAGGGCGGCGGAAACTGCGAGGATACCGAACCCGGCCAGACGAAGTTGGTCGGCGCCGTGACCATCGTGGCGCCCCTCAACGTGCCCTCGCTGCTCGGCCGCGACGCCAGCGAACTCTATGCCAGGAACCAGCATGCGCTGCTCGCGCTGATGATGAAGGACAACATTCTCGTCATCGACTGGACCGACGAGGTGCTGGCCAAGACCGCGCTGACCCACGCCGGCAAGCTCTGCGATGCCGCTCATGTCGGCGAGGCGCCGCCCCCCGCATCCGGCAAGAATTCCGCAACAGCCGCCTGAGCCAAGCCCCGGAGGGCATTATGGACTTCTCGATCACGATGACCGGCTTTGTCGCCCTCTACATCTTCATGCTCGCCGGCTTTGCTGGCTGGGTGATCATCGGCCACGTTCCGGCGATCTTGCACACGCCTTTGATGTCCGGCTCCAATTTCGTCCACGGCATCGTGGTGGTCGGCGGCCTGTTCGCCCTCCTCAATGCCAGCACGGTGCAGGAACAGGCGATCAGCTTTGTCGCCGTTCTGCTCGGCGCCGGCAATGCCGCCGGTGGCTATGCCGTCACCACCCGCATGCTCGCCATGTTCAGGATCAGCGGCGCGCCAGCCAAACCCGCCCATGCGCGGGTTCATCATATCAAGAAAAGCTGAGGCGCCCATGTTCACCCTGATCCCGCAGCTCGTCATAGGAAGTGCGGACCTCGCGGCGGCCTTCCTCTTCCTGTTCGGCCTGCAACGCATGTCGTCGCCGGCAACGGCGCTGTCGGGCATCTCCATGGCCGGCATCGGCATGGTGGCGGCGGTGCTGGCCAGCTTCCTGTACGTGTTCAGCGTCAGCGACGCCGCCCGGCCGCATCTGATGACGAATGTCGCGCTGGCACTGATCGCTCTGGCGCTCGGCGGTGGGCTCGCCTGGTGGAGCGGCCGGAAGGTCGCCATGACCGCCATGCCGGAGATGGTGGCGCTCTACAATGGCATGGGCGGCGGGGCGGCCGCCGCCGTCGCCGCCGTCGAACTGTTCGGCACGCGGACCAGTGGCACCACATTAGGCGTCGCCCTGCTCGGCGCACTGATCGGCGCGGTCTCCATGTCCGGCTCACTGATCGCCTGGGCGAAATTGAGCGGGATTCTCAGCAAACCGCTCCGGGTCAAGGGCCAGCAGATCGCGAATGCCGCGGTCATGCTGGTCACGCTGGCGGTGGGCGGGGCCATCATCTTCGCAACGCTTTCGGGCGCGCCGCTGCTGCTTCCGACGTCGAGCTGGATCTATATCTTCTTCGGCTGTGCCCTGCTGTTCGGCGTGCTGATGACATTGCCGATCGGTGGTGCCGACATGCCGGTTGTGATCTCGATCTACAATGCACTGACCGGGCTTGCGGTCGGACTTGGCGGGTTCGTTCTGCAGAATCCGGCCTTGATGATCGCCGGCATGGTGGTGGGCGCGGCCGGCCTGTTGCTGACGCTGCTGATGGCCAAGGCGATGAACCGCTCGGTGGCCAACGTGGTCTTCACCAATTTCGGCGAGGGGGCAAAGCACGCGGCCAGGACGATCAAGGGCAGCCTGCGTCCCGTCGCAGCCTCCGATGCCGGCATTGCCATGCGCTATGCCGCCAAGGTCATCATCGTGCCGGGCTATGGGCTGGCGGCCGCGCAGGGGCAGCAGAAGCTCTATGAATTCGTCAAGCTGCTACAGGCGGCCGGCGTCAGCGTCCGGTTCGCGATCCACCCGGTCGCCGGCCGCATGCCCGGCCAGATGGACGTACTGCTGGCGGAAGCCGGCGTACCCTATGACATGATTTTCCAGTTGGAAGACATCAATGACGACTTCGCCACTGCCGACGCCGCGCTGGTGATCGGTGCCAACGACGTGGTGAATCCGGCGGCCCGGACTGACAAGTCGTCGCCGATCTTCGGCATGCCGATCCTCAATGTCGACAAAGCGAATCAGGTCTTCGTGGTCAAGCGCGGCGAAGGCAAGGGCTATGCCGGTATCCAGAACGCGCTGTTCTACGGCGACAACTGCAACATGGTCTACGGCGATGCACAGGCCGTGCTGGTGCAGATGATCGAGGCCGTCCGGGGGCTCGGCGCCGCAGCCGCCTGATCCACGCGCAACTTCCCACTGACATCGTTTCTCCCGAAAGGAGCCCATCATGTCTCGCCAGAAGATGCAGGCCGCCGTCGTCACGGCTTTCGGCAAGCCGCTCGAACTTCAGGAATGGGACGTGCCGACGGTCGGTCCTGGCCAGATCCTGGTCAAGACCGAAGCCTGCGGCGTGTGCCACACTGACCTGCACGCCCGCAACGGCGACTGGCCGCTGAAGCCCAGCCTGCCGTTCATTCCCGGCCACGAAGCGATCGGACGCGTGGTGGCGGTCGGTGCCGGCGTGAAGATCGTGCGGGAAGGCGACCGGGTTGGCGTGCCGTGGCTCTATTCGGCCTGCGGCCATTGCGAGCATTGCCTCGCGGCCTGGGAGACGGTGTGCGGCGAAGCTGAGTTCGGCGGCTATACGAAGAACGGCGGCTTTGCCGAATATGTCCTCGCCGATCCGAACTACGTGGCGCACATTCCCGCCGGGCTCGGCCCGCGCGAAGCCGCCCCGATCATCTGCGCCGGCATCACCACCTACAAGGGGATCAAGGAAACCCGTGCCAGGCCGGGCGAGTGGATCGTGGTCTCCGGCGCGGGCGGCCTCGGCCATCTGGCGGTGCAGTATGCCAAGGCCATGGGTCTGCACGTCTGCGCGGTCGATATCGATGACGGCAAGCTTGCCCACGCCACGCGGCTCGGCGCCGATCTCGTCGTCAATGCACGGCACGGCGATCCGGTGGCCGCGGCGAAGCAGGGGACCAATGGCGGCGCCCATGGCGTGCTGATTACCGCTCCCTCGCTGAGCGCCTTCAACCAGGGCGTCGGGATGACCCGCAAACGGGGCACCTGCGTTCTCGTCGGCCTCCCGCCGGGCGATTTTCCGTTCCCGCTCTTCGATGTGGTGGCCAATTGCATCACCGTGCGTGGCTCTTTCGTGGGCACGCGCGAGGACATGGCCGAATGCCTTTCCTTTGCCGCTGAGGGCAAGGTGAAGGCCGATATCGAGCTTCAGCCGCTCGCCTCGATCAACGACGTGTTCGAGCGGCTGGAACATGGAGATGTTCCCTCCCGCGTGGTTCTCGACTTCCTGCCGAACGTCGCGCAGGCCTCCATCGCTGCACGGCCGCTTGAGGCCGTCTGAACCAAAGGGCAGTCGACAGACACGCCAAACGTGAACACCTCACCTGAACGCCCCGGCTGCATTGCCGGGCGGTCGGGCGTTTCAGTGGGAGAAGGACATGGAAAAGATCATTGCGATGTCGTCGGCGGAAACGCCGGGCGGCGACATCGTCACCCTCTACGAGGTGGAAGACGAGATGGACGCCGGAACCGAAGCGGAACCGAACAAGCGGAAGGCCGGCATCCGGCGGATGCAGCTCGCAGACGGGCGCGTGCTGACCAGGGTCGGGGACGGTGAATACAGGCTTGTAGGGACCGATGAGGTGTTTCTGGTCCGGACGAGGGACCAGGGACAGCGCTATGACGGCGCCGTCCTCACGCCGCCCGATCACAGCAAATGATGAGAGGGGCATGCGAGGCGCCGCCCGTTGCGGAACCAGCGCATTTGCGTCTCTCTGGATCCTGTAACCCGCCAGTATTTCCGCGATGCAGGCCGCAGACGGCGCACCGTACTGAGTGTTTTCCGAACCTTCCATCTACAGATCGTCGAAGCCTATCCTTTCGATGCCGGATCGTGCTGGCGCGAAGGATTTTCACATGAGCTCCAAACCCAACGGAACGATCAAAAAGGCTCCGGCCGATGTCGCCCATCCCGGCATGATGGGGGATGGCACTGAAGAGCAGAGCCTGAATGAACGCGGTGATCCGGCCGCACGGATCACCAAGGCAGATCTCGACGCCGCATTCGCCGTCAAGATCAAACCGAAGACCGACGCCAAGCGGTGATGCAGGCGAAAGCACCGCCGGCGTCGCCCCGGTCGTACGTCCTGTTCCGCGAACTGCCGCGATGTGGAGAGAGCAATGCCCGACATCCCCGATCTGGCCATCGCCACCCGCAAGGTCTGCTACATTCTGTCCAAGGCGCGGCAGTTTGACGGTAAGGAAGGCATGACGGATCCGGATTCCGGCTCCAACGCCAGCGACGACGGCATGATTGATGTGCTTGAAGATGACGGAAACGACCCGGTTCAGCATGAGCTGCGCAGTTTCATCCACGACCTGGACGTGGATGAGCAGATTGAGCTCGTCGCGCTGGCTTGGCTCGGGCGAGGTGATGGCACCATCGCCGATTGGAGCCAGCTTCAGGCGGACGCCAGATACGCCCATAACGTCCGCACGGCCGGCTATCTGCTGGGCCTGCCGCTTGTGTCCGACTACCTGGAGGAGGGGCTCTCTTTGTTTGGCGAGACCTGTGAGGGTGTCGACGCGGAGTGACCGCTGAGGCGCGCCGCACGGCGCGATCCGACTGCCATCAGGCCGGCGCCGAGAGCCGCCCGGCTTCCTGCCCCGAAATCCGGCCATCGATGACATCAAGGATCCGGTCGCAACGCCGGGCGAGTTCGAGATTGTGCGTGACAATCAGGAACGTCGTCGAACGCTCCTTGTTGATCCGCCTCATCAGGTCGAAGACACCGTCCGCGGAGACGCTGTCGAGATTGCCGGTCGGCTCGTCAGCCAGCACAAGAGAGGGGTTCATCGCCAGGGCTCGCGCGATCGCGACCCGCTGTTGTTGGCCGCCCGACATGTTGGTGGCGCGGTTGTCGCGCCAGCGCGTTAACTCAACATCGGCGAGAAGACCATAAGCGACGTCCTGCATCGCATCGGTTCGCCGGCCATGACTCACCAGCATCGGCATCATCACGTTCTCCGCCGCCGTGAATGCGGAAATGAGGTAATGGTACTGGAAGACGAAGCCGATCGTGTGGCCGCGCAGCGCCGTCAGCCCGGATTCGGACAGGCCTGCGGTGCTCTGCCCGTTGATCGAGACGGTTCCCGATGTCGGGCGGTCCAGCAGGCCTATTATGTTCAGGAGCGTGCTCTTGCCCGAACCGGACGGCCCCATGAGCGCGACGAACTCGCCAGCGGCAAGCGTGAGATCAATGCCGTGCAGCACCTCGGTCTCGACCGGGGTACCGACGTTGTAGGACTTGCGGATCTGCCCGAGCGCCAGGACATCAACCACGGATCGCCTCCACCGGATCGAGACGCGCGGCTCTCAGCGCCGGCGCCATGCCCGCAGCCACGCCGGTCAGTGTTGCGACAGCGGCGGCAATGACGAACAGGCTCGGCTCCAGGATCAGCGGGAAGAGTTCCGTGCCGTCGGCCTGCCGTGCAGTCCCGTGCCACAGGCCAAGGGCACCGGCCCCAAGGCTCGAACCGATCAGGGAGCCGATGAGGCCGAGCACGCCACCCTGGATCAGAAACACGCCCAGCACCTGGCCACGCCGCGCGCCCATCGCCCGGAGGATGCCGATGTCCTTCGAACGCTGGATCACCGAGACGACCAGCACGGCCGCGATACCGAAGGCAACCGAGAGCCCCACGAAGGAACGGATCAGCGTGTTGGACGATTGCTGTGCACTGACCGCCGTGAAGAACTGGGCGTTGGTCTTGATCCAGCTGTCGGCCTGGATGGGAAGCGCGGCCGAGATGTCCTGCGCGATCGACTCGGCAGCGTAGATGTCGGTGACCGTGACATCGAGGGTCGTCACGCCACCGATCAGGTCTAGCAGGCTTTGCGCCGTCCGCAGCGCGACGAAGGTATTGCGCTCATTGGCGCTCTTGTTGCCGAGGTCGAAAATGCCGGTGATGGTGAGGACACGTGTGGCGCCCGACGAGACGCTCAGATTGAGCTTGTCGCCAATGGTGGCGCCGAGATCCTTGGCAAGCTCGGTGCCGATCAATATGTCGTCGCTTTCCAGCTTCGATGTTCCCACGACGATGTAGTCAGGCACCCTAACGATCTGGAAATAGAGCTCCGGCTCCATGCCGGTTAAGGTAATGCTGCGAGAAGCGTCGCCGCGAATGGCGAGCGCCGAGCCCGTCGCCGTCGGCGATACCGTGACGACGTCGGGCCGCGCCTTCATGGCGGTTCTGATGGTCTGCCACTGATCGATCGACAGGATTCGCTGGGAAGGCCTCTGCACGATGGCGCCCTCCACGATGTCGGTCCCCGACCGCAACGGCCGCGCGATCTCATCGGGTGGAATAATCTGGATATGGGCCTGGGAGGTCAGCACCCGCTTGATGAAGTTGGCCTGCAATCCCGCAAGCATCGCCGACATGAAGACGATGACGCCGACGCCCATCGCAATTCCCGTGAGGATGAAGACGGTCTGCATGATTCCCTCGGTGAGGAAGCGCAGCGCGATCGTCCATTCGATCGGCGCCCAGTTCCTCATGAGGCCACCGGCCGCAGGCGCTGCCCGGCACGAATACCCGCTGCGATAGGCACCAGCCGTTCACCAGGCGCGACGCCACTGAGTATCTCAATTGAGTCCGCGGCGCGCAGGCCGATATGGACGGTCTGCGCCTGCGCGCGTCCATTCCGGACGACGAGAACCCAGGGCGCGGCCGTGAGGGAATCGTGAACGGTGCGCGCGGGCACGACCATCACGCCGTCGCGGCGTGCGACTTCGATATCGACCGAAACCGTCATGTCCTGGCGCAGATAGGCCGGAGGCTTGGTCGTCGTCAGCTTGACCTCGATTGAGGCGCGGCTGATGTCGACCGAGGGATTGATGTAGGACAGGATCGCCGGAAAACGCTGGTCGGCATAGGCGTCGGCCGATGCGAGAGCTGCCTGCCCGAGGCTGAGCAGACCGATGTTCTTCTCGTCGATTGCCAGCACGAGCTGGACCGCGCCGGTCGGTGCGAGGACGAGAAGGGCCTGACCGGGCGCGACGACCGTGCCGCGCTCGACGCTGCGCGTGATCAGAACGCCGTCTCGCGGCGAGGTGATGGTGGCATATCCCCGCCGGGCTTTGGCCTCATTGAGGCTGGCCTGCGCCTGTTCGAGCTGGGTTTCGGCCATGACGAAATCCGCGCCGCCGGCCGTTGAGGTGAAAACCTGCAATTCGGCCGTCCGAACCTGCGTCTTGGCGATGTCGATATCCTTGGTCGCGGCATCGAGAACGGCGCGCGTGCCATAGCCGGAGGTCGCGAGTTCCTGGGCACGCTGAAAGGCAGCCTCGGCATTCAGAAGTGTTGCCTTGGCCTGCTTGAGGCTCTCCTCGGCCGCGGGCAGTGTCAGTTCGCGCATCTGGCGGAGCCGGGCGTCGGCTTGTGCCGATGTCGCGAGCGCCTGCACGACGGCGGCCTGAAGTTCCCGCTGGTCCAAGGCGACAAGAGGCTGGCCGGCGGTGACCGACTGGCCCTCCTCGACGAGAACTTCGGCAACTGTCGCCGTAATCTGGCTGGCGATTTCGACGCGAAACGGCGTCTCCACGTGCCCGCTGGCAACGACGGTCTTGACCAGATCCGAGCGAAGCACCGGGTAGACCGCGACCTCAGGGCCGACAAGCCAGCGCAGCACGCCCAGGCCGGCCGCGATGCCGAGGACGAGAACACCGGCGATCACCCATTTGCGTGCCCAGAACCACCGACCGCCTTGCAGCAGCAGAGAAGTCGGGGGCATCGGGGCGTCGATTGCCGCAGTCTGACCCACTATGACCTCATCGTTGTGCTGAGCGGTCAAATAGAAGGCCTACCATACCGATGGGCTAGCATCGGAATCTACGCAGTCCTCGTGGGAGGGCAGACATTTTACCGATCAGATTGCGATGCTGGTTGTTCCGAAGGTGTTTTAGAGAGCGGTCGATGCGTCGCTTCATGGCTGCGAGAATGGGACCTGAGTAGTTTCCGGCCCTGCTGTTCTTCTCAAGCTGGCGATAGGTTCCTTCCAGAAATGAGGGGCGTCGAGCGCCTGCCACGGGGCTGCTGAACGCAGCTCTTGAGCGATGGTTCGCGCGGGCGGCTCGCCTCGGGAGCCTCCACACGTCGCGCCAGCATCAGGACGGCGCCCTTTTCGGGCGCAGGAGCCGGTCTTTGGGACACGCACCATGACACTGCCATCTCTTGAGCGCGTCGAAATTAGGCCAAAAGCAGCCGGCACGCCCGCGAGCGTGCCGCCGGGCGTGCTGGGGCTTGGGGCTCTTACCGCCGTCGTCATCGGGTCGATGATCGGGTCTGGCGTCTTCAATCTCCCGCAAAACCTCGCGGCCGGCGCCGGCCCGCTCGCCATCATCATCGGCTGGACGATCAGCGGCATCGGCATTCTGGCTCTGGCCTTCGTCTACCAGGGTCTTTCCATCCGGAAGCCGGAGCTGAATTCGGGCCCATATGCCTACGCCAAGGCGGGGTTCGGACCCTTCGTCGGGTTCAACAGCGCCTGGGGCTACTGGCTCTCCGCATGGATCGGCAACGTCTCCTATGCGGTGGTGCTGTTCAGCGCCCTGTCCTACTTCTTCCCGCCGTTCGGCAACGGCAATACTTGGCAGGCGGTCATCGGAGCCTCAGCCGTCCTCTGGCTGATCCACAGCCTGATCCTCTCGGGCGTGAAGCAAGCCGCCTTCGCGAACGTCATCACCACGGTTGCGAAGATCGCGCCAATCGTCGTGTTCATCGCCCTTGCGATCGTCGCCTTCCGGCTGGACGTGTTCACGCTGGATTTCAACGGCCTCGCAACGCCCGGTCCCGGAACGATCCTCGATCAGGTCAAGAGCACTATGCTGATTACCCTTTGGGTCTTCATCGGCATTGAAGGGGCGAGTGTCGTCTCCGGCCGTGCGCGCCGGCGCAAGGACATTGGCGTCGCCACGTTTGCCGGTTTCGTCACCACCCTGTTGATCTACGCGCTCGTGTCTCTGCTTTCTCTGGGCATCATCAGCCGGCCGGAACTCGCCGTCCTGAAGAACCCCTCAATGGCGGGCGTGCTCGAGCATGTCGTCGGCCCATGGGGGGCTGTGCTGATCAATGTCGCCCTCGTGGTTTCCGTCCTCGGTGCCTTTCTGGCCTGGACGCTGCTTGCGGCGGAAGTGCCCTATGCGGCCTCGCGCGATGGGACGATGCCGCGGTTCTTCGGTTGGGAAAACAAGGCTGGAACGCCGGCCACGTCATTGTGGATCACCAACGGCCTGGTCCAGCTCTTCCTGATCCTGACGCTGATCGCCAACAGCACCTATCTTTCGCTGCTCAACATCGCCTCGACAGCCATTCTGATCCCCTACACCTTTTCGGGCGCCTATGCGCTGAAACTGGCTATCTCGGGCGAAGCCTACAAGCCCGGCGAGCGCCGTGTCCGAGACATGATCGCGGGCGCCGTTGCCACGGTCTATGGCATCTGGCTCGTCTATGCCGCAGGGCCGACCTATCTGCTGATGGTCGCCATGCTCTATGCGCCCGGCATCGGCATCTATGTCTGGGCCCGGCGCGAGAGCGCCGAAAAAATCTTCACTCCCATCGAGATCGCCATCGCCGTCGGGATCGCCATTGCCGCGATCACCGCCGCCTGTCTCATCTGGAACGGAAGTATCAGCCCCCTATGAACGCGATCGCCACGACCCAGATCGGCGCCTATTCCGAGGTCGGCAAGCTGCGGGAAGTCCTCGTCCACCGCCCCGACCTCAGCCTGCAACGACTGACGCCCGACAACTGCAAGGCCCTGCTGTTCGACGATGTCCTGTGGGTGAAGAAGGCCCGACAGGAGCACGACGTCTTCGTCGATGCGCTGCGCGAGCGCGGGGTCGGCGTGATAGATCAGGGCCAGTTGCTGGCGGACATCGTTGCCATTCCAGCGGCGCGCCAATGGCTGCTCGATCGCCGCGTCAGCGCGGAGACGGTTGGCACGGATCTGGTCGACGAAATGCGGGGCTGGCTGGATGGGATGTCTGCCACGGAACTCGCTCGCCTCCTCGTCGGCGGCGTGGCGCGCGCCGAACTGGCGTTCAAGCCGGCCGGCCTCGCCGGGCGGACCCTGGCGCCGCAAGATTTCGTGCTGCCGCCTTTGCCCAACCAGTTGTTCACCCGCGACAGCTCCTGCTGGATCTACGGGGGCGTCACCATCAACGCCATGTATTGGCCGGCGCGCCGCCCGGAAGCACTCAACCTCGCGGCGATCTACACGTTTCACCCGCGCTTCGCGGACGCGACCTTTGAAACATGGTGGGACGGTTCCGACGCCGCCCCCGGCATCGCGACGCTGGAGGGCGGCGACGTTATGCCGCTTGCCGACGGCCTCGTGCTGATCGGCATGGGTGAGCGCACCACACCGCAGGCGGTCTCCATGCTGGCCGCTCGGCTGTTCGCCGCCGGCACGGCAACGCGCGTACTTGCCGCGCTGATGCCGCGCGACCGCTCGTTCATGCATCTCGACACCATCTTCACCTTCTGCGATCGCAATCTGGTGACGGTCTATCCGCCAATCGTCGACCGCATCCGGACGTTTTCCCTGCGGCCCGGCGATAAAGCCGGTGTTCTGGACATCGTGGAGGAAACCGGGCCCTTCATCGATGTCGTGAAGCAGGCCCTGGGGCTCGATGAACTGCGGGTCATTGCGACTGGCGGCGATGGTTACGAAGCTGAGCGCGAGCAATGGGACGACGGCAACAACCTGCTCGCCATCGAGCCCGGTCTGGTCATCGGCTACGACCGCAACGTGTACACCAATACCTTGCTTCGGCATGCGGGCGTTGAAGTGATCACCATAGAAAGCTCCGAGCTGGGCCGTGGCCGGGGGGGAAGCCATTGCATGTCCTGCCCGATCAGCCGCGATGCTCTCTAGAGAGAAGGTCGATCCATGCCCCTCAATCTGCACGCCCGCAGCGTCCTGACGCTTGATGACTTCAGCCCCGGTGAGATCCGCTTCCTCCTACAATTGGCCAGCCAACTCAAGGCGGCCAAGGCAGCGGGGACGGAGCAGCGAAGGCTGGAGCGGCGAAACATCGCCCTCATCTTTGAAAAGGACTCGACCCGCACGCGCAGCGGCTTCGAGGTTGCGGCCTATGATCAAGGGGCGCATGTCACCTTCATCGGACCGAGCGGCAGTCACATCGGCCGCACGGAGACGATCAAGGACACCGCTCGCGTGCTCGGTCGCATGTACGACGCCATCGAGTATCGCGGCTTCGACCAGTCGGTCGTCGAGGCTTTGGCGAAATACGCCGGAGTACCGGTCTATAACGGCCTCACCAATCAGTCGCACCCGACGCAGGTGCTTGCCGACTTCATGACCATGCGCGAATTCACGCACAAGCATCTGTCCGACATGGTGCTGGCCTTCATGGGCGATGGTCAGGACAATGTGGCGATGTCGCTGGCCATCGGCGCCGCGAAAGTTGGCATGGACATGCGCATCGCCGCGCCACGCAGCCGGTGGCCCAAAGCGGGCTTCATCGCCCATGTGGAGGCTCTGTCCAGAGATACGGGCGCCAAGCTGACGGTGACCGAGACCGTGGGCGATGCGGTCAAGGGTGCCGATTTTCTTTACACCGACGTCTGGTTGTCCATGGGGGAAGATGAGGCGGAATGGGGCAAGCGCATCGAGTTGCTCGCGCCCTACCGCGTCACCCGCGACGTAATGGCGGCAAGCGGTAATCCCTACGTCAAGTTCATGCATTGCCTGCCGTCTTTCCACAACGCGGAGACCAGCGCCGGTGCCGATATCCAGAAGCGGTTCGGCATCGACTGCATGGAAGTCACCGAGGAGGTGTTCGAGTCCCCGGCCTCCATTGTCTTCGACCAGGCTGAGAACCGGATGCACTCCATCAAGGCGATCCTCATCGCCACCATCGGAGGCTGAGCGGTGCGATTGGTTGTGGCACTTGGCGGAAATGCACTGCTCAAGCGGGGTGAGCCGATGACTGCCGCCGCCCAGCGCGCCAATGTGGGCCGCGCTGCGACGTCATTGGCGGCGGTGATTGCTGCGGGCCACCACGTGTTGATTACCCATGGTAATGGCCCACAGGTGGGGCTGATTGCGCTTCAGGCGGCCGCCGGCCCCGCGGACGGGGCCTATCCGCTCGACATTCTCGGCGCGGAAAGCGAGGGGATGATCGGCTACCTGATCGAGCAGGAGCTGGGCAACCGGCTCGGTAGCGGCGCGCGGCTCGCCACCCTGCTCACGCAGACCCGCGTCGATCCCGCCGATCCGGCCTTCCATGCGCCCAGCAAGCCCATCGGCCCGCTCTATGACGGCGCCGCCATGCAGCGCCTGAAGGCGGAGCGGGGCTGGGCGTTCAAGCCTGAAAACGGCACGTGGCGGCGCGTTGTCGCCTCTCCCGAGCCGCTGGAAATTCTTGAGATCAAAGTCATCGCGATGTTGCTGGAAAGCGATGTCACCGTCATCTGCGCCGGCGGCGGCGGCATCCCCGTGGTCGCGCGCGCCGATGGCAGTCTGGCGGGTGTCGAGGCCGTTATCGACAAGGATCGCGCCAGCGCCCTGATTGCCCGTCAGCTATCGGCCGACAGGCTTTTGCTACTGACCGACGTGGACGCCGTCTATCTCGACTTCGGCACGCCGCAGGCCCGGTCGATCGTGCGCGCCGGCGCCGCCTCACTGTCGGCAGGCGCGTTTGCTGCCGGCTCTATGCGCCCGAAGATCGAGGCGGCGACGCAATTCGCGGCCCTGACCGGCCATCCCGCGGCCATCGGCCGGCTCGAAGACGCCATGGCCATGCTCGAGGGAAATGCCGGGACGCTCATCTTGCCCGGCGCGCTGGATGTTCAGTATCGCGACTGAACGCCCTCGGCACTCATGGCGTGAACCGAACCGGCAGCCGACTGGCCGGGATAATCCCGCCATGCTCGATGGCGCCTTTGGGAGCGGCTGGGTCCGCGAGCGCGGGCCCAGCCTGGACGCCACATCAATAGGTGTAGGTGTAGTCCGGCAGAGCCTTGAGCGAATCCTTAGTCGCGCCGTGCAGGGTGATACGCCCACCCACCACCTCGAGCGAGGACGCAGGCACCACCACATAGTGCTTGCCCATGCCGAGAAAGCCACCGACCGAAACGACGGCGAACGGAACGCCGTCCTTCGAGGTTACGATAAGGTCATCAATCTTGCCGATGTCTTCCTTTGCGTCATTGTAGACCGTGCTACCGACAACCTTGCTCGACCGATAGCCCGTGGCCAGGGTCAGAGAGCTAATCTCCGTCAGCGAAACGGTCTGCTTGGCGCCCTGCGCCATTGCGGGTGTGATGGCTGCCGAAGCCAGCATGACGAGAGTTCCGGCAACGAAAGCGGCTGAGCGTGTCATGGAATATCCTTCAACTGAATAGGATTGAAAGATGAAAACTCAGATGTCGGAAAAAACCGTCATCAGGCTCGCGGTTTAGCAATCCAGGAGATGCTATCGAGATAAGCATTCTGCAGTGCCGAAGCATCTAAGGCCGCTTGTCTCTGAAGCTACATGAAAAATATCGATTCCTGTGCGAGTGTGGCAGGATCGGAAAATACTCAGGGTGGATCTATTGGATGTCTATAGACGCCCTTTGCCGGGAAATTCGGCGGTGAGCGGCTGGGCAGAGTAGATTCCGAGGCTGTTCATTGGCCGTTGCCAACCATAGCCGTTGGTGCTCATGACGCCATGTGACGTCATTCCAATGAGCCGAGCTCGGGAGAAAGACATGTCGAACGATAAAGCACTGAAGCAGACCGTCCTCGACGAACTGCAGTGGGAGCCGAGCGTCAATGCCGCGCATATCGGCGTGACAGCGAAGGATGGCGTCGTCACGCTGATGGGGCACGTCGAGAACTATGCTGAGAAAGCCGCTGCCGAGAAGGCCGCGCGGCGGGTGAATGATGTCAAGGCCGTCGCCGAGGAGATCGAAGTTCGGCTGCCGTTCAGCGTCAAGCATGGCGACGATGACATCGCTTCTGCGGCCGTCAATCGCCTGCGGTGGGATTCTTCCGTGCCCGAAGGCGCCGTAAAGACGAAGGTTGAGAAAGGCTGGGTCACGCTTACCGGCGAAGTCGACTGGCATTATCAGCAGGAGGCGGCCGTGAACGACATTCGTGGGCTCTGGGGTGTGATTGGCGTGTCCAACCAGATCACCATCAAGCCCAGCCCGAATACGTCGACCATCCGGGAGAACATCATCAAGGCACTGGACCGGTCGTGGTTTGATCCCGCAGCTATCGACGTGACGGCCCAGGGCGGCAATGTGAAGCTCACCGGCCGTGTCAATTCCTGGTACGAGCGCGAGGAAGCGAACGCGGCAGCCTGGGCGGCGCCGGGCACGACATCGGTCGAGAACACTATCTCCGTCGCTTGATCATAGCAGCGGCCTCGGCGTTTGACCGAGCCTGAGCGGGTTCGCTCGATTACCGCACGGGCTTTACCAAGGGCCGATGAGCGAAACTCATCGGCCCTTGGTATCAGGCGGACGACCGCCATGAGTATCTTCCGAAGCTGATGCGACGCTCGGCCGGCCTATAAGCTGCTGTGCAGTCAGCCGCCCGCCGATGGGGTGCATAGCCCGGGGAGGCAACGCGCCGGCCGTGTACTGGCAGGCCAGGAGAGCAACATGAAAGAACCCGACATCATCGAAGCGTCCGGCACCGCAGCGGGCGTCCTTCGGTCGCTCTCGCATCCACACCGCCGTACGCTGGAGATGACGTTCCATCATCCCCTGGCACATAATCTCGAATGGCGCGACGTCGTCGCCTTGATCGCCGACATTGGTGAAGTCGAGGAGAAGGCAAGCAATGAGTTTGTCTTCGAGGTTGCCGACCACCGGCATATCATGCGCAAGCCCCACACCAAGAATCTGACGACGTCCGAGGTGATGGAGGTTCGCCACTTCCTGGAGCGGGCCGGTCTGTCCCCCAAGCCTGTGCCCGAGGCGAACGCCCCGTCTGCTCCGTCGGCCCCGGCGCTGCTGATCGCGGTTGATCATCACGAGGTGCAGATCTTCCATGTCGATGTCTCTTCCGACGACATCTCCCTGCATGCCACCTTGCCGCACGATTCGCAGAACCTCCCGCGCCATCTCCACAACGAACAATCGGGAGAACAGGAGCCGCGAGCGCCGGACGATCCGGACTTTTATGAATCGATCGCGACGGCCATCGCCTTGGGCGGCAACATCGTCATCGTCGGCCATGGAGCCGGCAACGGAAATGCCGCGCATCATCTGGCCGCGCATCTCAAGAATCACCACGTCGAGACCTATCGACGTATCGTCGGTGAGCTGACAGCGGATCTCTCGTACATCACCCCGCCGCAGCTTCTCAATCTCGCACGACAGTCCTTGCGGTCATGAACACCGGCATCGCGGCGAGCCTGGCGTTGCCCGACGTCTCTGCCGCTCTGGGGCACGAGCGAACCGACGCGGCGACATTCGGTTCGCCATCGGCTTTGCTCGATGTCCGACAGATGGGCGAGGTCGATCGCCTGACCATCGCCGCCGGAACCTCGGGTATCGTGCTCATGGAGAATGCTGGCGCTTCGGTTGCCTGCGCGATCATCGACCGGTTTCTGCCGTGCAGCGTCACCGTTCTCTGTGGTCCCGGCAACAATGGCGGCGACGGTTTTGTGGCTGCCCGCCATCTCGTTGATGCCGGCTGGACCGTGCGCCTGGCGCTGCTCGGGTCGCGCGGCGCCTTGAAGGGCGAAGCGCACCATCATGCGGAGCGCTGGAGCGGGCCGGTGGAGCCGCTGACGCCGGCCGCGCTCATCGGAGCGGAACTGATTGTGGATGCGCTCTTTGGGGCCGGGCTGAGCCGGGCGCTGGATGGAGCGGCGGCCGAAACGTTGGCCGCGGCATCCCAACGAGGGTTGCTTATCGTCGCCATCGACATGCCGAGCGGTGTGATGGGGGATACGGGCGAGGCTCTCGGCGCCGTCGCGGCCCATCTCACCGTCACCTTCTTCCGAAAGAAGCCGGGACACCTCCTGCAGCCCGGCCGGTCACTGTGCAGCGAGGTCGTGGTGGCTGATATCGGCACGCCGCCATCGGTTCTGGCGACCATCGCGCCCGCCACGTTTGAAAACGGCCCGGCTCTCTGGCTAGCGCAACTTCCGCGGCCGACCGAGGGTGGCAACAAATACACGCGCGGTCACGCGCTGATTTCCGGCGGCTATCCGATGACGGGCGCCGCCCGCATGGCGGCGCGCGCCGCTGCACGGGCCGGCGCCGGCCTGACAACAATTGCCGTGCCCGAGATCGCATTGCCGATCTATGCGGCCGCGCTGACCAGCATAATGGTCAGCCCCATCGCCGTTCCGGAACAATTTGCGCAGCTGCTCAACGACGTTCGTGTCTCCGCTTTCTTGCTAGGCCCGGGTGCGGGCGTGGGCGAGGCGACCCGTGGCCGGGCGCTTGCCATGCTGTCTACCGGCCGCGCCACGGTGCTCGACGCGGATGCCCTCACCTGTTTTCAGGATGATCCTCTGGCGCTGGATCATGCCATCGCTGGCCCCTGCGTACTGACGCCCCACGACGGTGAATTCGCGCGCCTGTTCGACACGGACGGCGACAAGCTCTCGCGCACGCGTGCCGCTGCCCGCCGCTGCGGTGCGGTCGTCGTTCTGAAGGGCACCGATACCGTGGTCGCCGCTCCGGATGGCCGGGCCATCATCAATGCGAACGCCCCGCCAACCCTCGCAACGGCCGGCGCCGGCGATGTCCTCAGCGGCATCGTATTGGGGCTGCTGGCGCAGGGCATGGCGCCGTTTCCGGCGGCCGCCGCGGCCGTCTGGCTGCACGGAGCGGCCGCAAGCGCGTTTGGTCATGGCCTCCTTGCGGAAGACTTGCCGGATCTTCTGCCGCGCGTGTTCCAGCGGCTGCGTCACACGTTGGACGCCGAAGGGAATGCACTGTGCAAGCAATGGTCCTGAAGGCGCTGCGGACCCCTCTTGAGTGGACCACTCTGCCGGATCGACAACCTGGACCGGGACAAATCCGCGTCAAGGTGTCCGCCTGCGGCGTCTGCCGGACAGATCTGCACGTGATTGACGGCGACCTGCCAGATCCTCAGCTGCCGATCATTCCGGGGCACGAGATCGTCGGCCGGATCGATGCCATCGGCTCCGGCGTGGACGGACTGAAAATGGGAGACCGCGTCGGCATCCCGTGGCTTGGCCACACCTGCGGAACCTGCCCCTATTGCCGCATGCAGCGGGAGAACCTCTGCGACCATCCCGAGTTCACCGGGTTCACCCGAGACGGCGGCTTCGCAACGGCGACGATCGCCGATGCACGCTTCGCATTTACGCTGGGCGAAGCGGGCAGCGATGTGTCGCTGGCACCTCTGCTGTGCGCCGGGCTGATCGGCTGGCGGTCGCTGGTCATCGCCGGCGCGGGCAAGAAGCTGGGCCTCTACGGCTTTGGCGCAGCGGCCCATATCATCGCGCAGGTCGCATTATGGCAGGGGCGGAGCATCTTTGCCTTCACCAAGCCGGGCGATACGGTCACGCAGGACTTCGCCCGCTCGCTGGGAGCCATCTGGGCCGGCGGGTCGGATGAGGCTCCGCCCGAGTTGCTCGATGCGGCCATCATCTTTGCAACCGTGGGGGCTCTCGTTCCGCTGGGGCTAAGGGCCGTCCGCAAGGGCGGGACCGTGGTGTGCGCGGGGATCCATATGAGCGATCTCCCGAGCTTCCCCTATGGGCTGCTCTGGGAGGAGCGCCAGCTCCTGTCTGTGGCCAATCTCACCCGGCAGGACGGCATCGATTTCCTCCGCCAGGTTCCGGACATGGGCATCGTCACGCACACCACCACCTATCGCCTCGAAGAGGCCAATCAGGCGCTGGCCGATCTGCGCGCCGGCCGTTTCGACGGCGCCGCCGTGCTGGTGCCCTGAACCGACCTTGCGATCCGGCTCCAAAGCCAGCTTGCGTAAAGCCGCCTGTGACGTGTCCAAAGGTCATCGGAGTGTCAGCAACATGTTCGGCTGGATCGAAGTAGTCCTCTTGGCGGCAGCCGTGGTGCTGTTCGCACTCCGCCTGTTGCCTCGTCTTCGGGCCTATCGCTCCCTGCTGGATGGCGGCTGCGTGCTGCTGCTGGTTACGACGCTGTTTCCACGGACAGGCAATCCGGTTGGGGAATTCCTGTTTGGTAAAAGCGGGGGCGGGCCGTTCCTGCCGCGTGAACTGTTCGGCGTCCTGTGGTGGGTGCTCGGTGCGTGGCTGGTCAAGAGCCTGCTCGACCTGGTGCTTCGGCGTACATTTTTTCCCGATAATGACGAGCCTCACGCGCGCCGGCTGTTCGCGGATCTGGCATCGGGGTTCATCTATGTCTTCGCCTTCATCGGCATCGTCGGCACGGTGTTCAACGAGCCCGTCTCCACCCTGCTGGCGACCTCCGGCGTTATGGCCATCGTGCTCGGATTGGCGCTGCAGAACACCCTTGGCGACGTCCTGTCCGGCCTCGCGATTAATATCGAACGCCCGTTCGGGGCCGGGGACTGGATCAGCCTGTCCGAACAGACGTCGGGTCAGGTCATGCAGGTCAACTGGCGCGCCACACGGTTGACGACATGGGAGCACGACACGGTCGTTATACCGAACAGCGTTGTGACGAAGTCCGTGGTGACCAACCACAGCCGTCCCAAAGGACCCCATCGCTGCATCATCCGGCTAAAGGTCGATGTGGCGGTCGCACCGTCGTACGTGATCAATGCAATGGTCACGGCGACTGCCGGCAGTGCGAACGTCGTTCACGGGACCGTGCCACAGGCCTATGCCTGCGCCGTTTTCGACTCGCTCATCGAATACGAACTGGTCTTCGCGATAGAGAGCTTCGTGAGGATGCCCGCTGCGAGATCGGAGATGCTGGGGCGCATCGTGGACGCCTTCCGGGCGCTCGGTATCAGCATCGGGACGTCTGTCCTGGATGTCCGGCTCCATCCGTGGCGTGATCCACCTGAACCCGCGCAAGGCTCAACTCCGGCGCGGCCGGATGAGCCGCCTATGGTCCTTGCGCGCGCGTACACGACGCATCTTCCCGCTCCACCGACTTGAGGCGACACGCCGATGATCTTTCCTGGACAGCGGGAACGGGACCGCATGGGAAGAAGCGGCTGGCTGAGAGCCGCCGTGCTCGGCGCCAATGACGGTATTCTCTCTACCTCAAGCTTGGTGCTGGGCGTCGCGGCTGCAATTAGAGCGTCCTTGTCGCCGGCCTTGTCGCGGGTGCGATGTCGATGGCGGCCGGGGAATATGTCTCGGTTCATTCGCAGGAGCATACCGACCTGGCGGACCTGGCGGACCTGGCGGACCTGGCGGGTGGTCGACGGCGACACGGGCGCAGTTGATGCGATGGCCGCGCGCCGTATTGGCGGTGGCCGTACTGCAACGTGTTTCCGACAGCCGCACAGCCGCACAGCCGCACAGCCGCACAGCCGCGACGGAGCAGCTGGCACCCGCTTCCGATGCGGATATCAAGATCGTCCGCGCCAAGGATGCGCCCTCGACGCCGGGACCGTCGGCCTATTTCACAGGCGACGTTCGCGTCTCCGGCAATTTCCGCGGCGATGCGCCGGTGCGTGTGAGCGGCGCGACGGTGCATTTCGCGGCGGGCGCCCGTACGGCGTGGCACACGCACCCGCTGGGCCAGACGCTGTTCATCATTTCCGGACGCGGCTGGGTGCAGAAAGAAGGGGCTCCGGTCGAGGAGGTGGCGCCCGGCGATCTCGTCTGGATACCTGCCAACCTGCGCCACTGGCACGGCGCCAGCGCCGATCAGCCCATGGCCCATCTGACCGTGGCCGAAGAACTCGACGGCAAGGTTGTCAACTGGATGGAGAAGGTGACGGATGCGACGGGCCTAGATGAATAAGGTCAGCGCGCCCTTATGAAAGGCCTCCCACGAGGCTAAAGCGCCGTTCAGGCCTTGCTTCCCGTACAGTCGTGGCGCTCGGCCTTACCGAGGCGGTGGTGACCCTATACTTGCAATCCGGAAGATCCCGCCTTTACGGAATTACTGCGCGAAAACTTCGGCAAGGGCCGCGCCGAGCCCGTGGTCTTTGACCCCCCCCCCTCCAGGGACGCGAAGCCAGTCAACGTGTCTATTGTGCCCACAACACGGGCGGACATGCTTGATGGGGTTGGTATCGCTAACGATCTGGAGGGACGGCACGAGAGGGGGGGAATGTCGCGGTGCTGCGCGCCCGTAGGTCTCAGGACACGCGCATGACCGCACCTGTATCGAGCCGTTTCACGTAATCCACCACGCGGCCGTTCCAATGATAAGCGAAATGCGCGCCCTGCGTCGGGATCGGTACGACATCGGGCCAGAACACGGCGATGCAGTCTCCATGGGAATACCGTACGCTTGGCCACGTGACACCGTTCGACCCCTCGGCCCGCCGCGCGGCACCAAATACCTGGGACGCCGTGTAATCATTCGGGTCCAGCAAGTCGGTGCTGCCTGTTGCGTCGTCCAACTCGGCATCGACCGAGCCGATCAGCTCCCGGAACTGTGACGTCCACCCGGGCGGCTCGTCGGTGGCGAGCATCATGCGCCTATGGTGGTGAATGGTTTCAGCGATAGCCACTTCGGTGCAGTCGCCTGCGTAATAGATACCGAACGAGCCGTCAGTGAAGCGGCCCGGCCGTAGGGGTGAGCAGTGGACGAAGGGCGCCATAACCCAACTGGCGCCGGGCCCGGTTATGCGGCGGGCCGCGGGTACCTTGGCGAGATCGCCTATGCTCTCGCGGATACGCGGATTGAACTTGGCTTCAGCTGAGGCGAGCGCCTCCCAGTCGGCCGGATCCGCAATATCCTCGAACAGATCGATGGGCGGATGAATCGAACGTATGATGCGGACGGTACGTGGCCAAACCACGCGGCGGACGCGCACGGTCACCATGCACCGCGCTCAGCGTCGAGATAGGCCCGCAGGTCGATGAGATCAGTAATCTCGCCACGCATCATGATGTCGAGCGCGCTTCGCCCGTCGAAGTTTGCATTCGGCTTGCGAATCCAAGCATAGCCCCGCGTGGGATCGCTGAAGAGGTAACGAAGCCCCTTATGGATGCCCATCAGGATGGCCATGCGGGCGCGCAAGTCGCGGTCGATCCGCCCGATACTGCCCTCCTTCCAACGAGCCCAGGTGCGCTGAGCCATATCGCCTAGCAGGGTTCTGGCCTCAATGTCGCTCAGTTGCCACGCCCGAAACAGGTTCACCGTCGCGCGAGCAAGAGCGGCGGCTTCCGCATCAGTGATCGCCGGGAGGTCGGGTCGGGAAGCGGTCGGTTGGATCGTGGCAAACTGCATGGCGAAACCTCATTGGCATGAAAGTAATCATTAAATGCCATTTGGCAAGGTGGAGGCGATTGAAGGTTCGCAAGCCACAGTCACGCCGCTATGCGGGAGGCTGCTATTGCTCGCCGCGCCGCCCCCGGACCGAGCCAGGAGCGAACTGTCTGGTCCTTGCAGGTCAATTCGCCAATCGATCCGAACATCGTGTCGCTGATCGCCTGCTGTTGGGTCCGAAGATGATGCTCAAGTAGCTTGTGCCGAGAAATGTAGCCGGCATTCACCCCCGGAATGGCGTGGTTCATCAACAAGCGGGCGTCAAACTCGGAGACTCCGGCTGATGTAGCGAGCGTCCGGAAGGTCTGACGTAGATCGTTACCCCACTTCGCCAGAACGCGCCGTGCCTCCTTCTGCTCGGCTAGATGTCCACTGTCACTCTCTGCTGGGAACAGCCATTGCGTGGCCTCACGCGGATAGAGATGCCGACCAAACCGCATCACCCGCAGAAGGCACAAAACCATCTGCCGCGACAATGGTATATCAAACGCTCGGTCCGCACCGCCTTTCGGCCGGGGGATATGCAGCACTCGGCGGCGAAGATCGAGATGGTGCGGTTTAGCCTCCATGAGTGCCGTCGGCCGGCTGCCCGACAACAGCGAGAACAGGTGGAATTCGCGACGAATGGGATTGGGCAGCGCTGCGACCTGCTGAAACCACTGCGGCAGGTCATTCAGTCCCATTGCTGTGCTGCGGCGCTGCTCCGAGTTCCAGTCAACGGCGCTGGCTGGGTTGTCGGTCGGTAGATGGCGATGCGCCTTGCGCGCGTGATTATAGACGGCTCGCAGCGTCCGCATGCTGCCGTTTGCAATGTAAGGGCCGTGCTCCGCCGTTATCTCATCGTGCCGTGCAATGACCCTGCTGGGATCGTCGGCGAGGACTTTCAATGGAAGATCAAGCCAATCCTTGAAGAGACGCTCTATGTGATCGCGGTAACCTTCGATCGTTCCTGCGCTCCGCCCCTTTCGGACAAGGTGCGCATCACGATAGCGCTCCCAAGCCTGCTGAAGGGTAACGCCTTGGGGAGTTGCATCACGCCGTCCATTAAAATCGATCCCAAGAGATGCGCGTGCTGGTGACGTTCGCGAGTTCGCAGTTCTGGGCTCTGGGTGCTCTCCCTTTGCGATCTGTGCGAGGTGTGATTTTGCGATCGCTCGGGCCTCACGTGTCGACATGGCTGTAGCATCGCCGATCCGCACCGAGATCGAGGCAACGCGTTGTCCGTCTTTCCGCAGGTCGCCCTGGACTGCGAATGACTTGGTCCGCGTGCCTACCACGACGTGGAAGCCCTTGAGTTGAGTATCGCGCGCGCGATATTGCCCGGAATGGGGCGGTTTCAGTTCACTTACTGACCTGTCGTTGAGGAGGATACGGATGTCGGCCATAGCGCAATCCCAGCGAATCCAATGCTTGGCGGGCTAAAATTAAGCCGGTTTTTAAGCCGGTTTTAGACTCGCACAGGATCAAGTGGCGCGTCCACGCTAAAATACGACATGATACTCAAGTGGCTGAAAATAATGGAAAATACGAGTATGTAGGTTAAAGCCGGATAGGGGCGGCGAATGATAAAAGTAAACTACGAATCTGGGGGTCAGAGGTTCGAATCCTTTCGGGCGCGCCATCGCTTTTGTGTCACGTCATAATTTCCTAATGCCTTGAATAGAAACGCGATTTCGGCGCTTACGGCTCCGTTTCGCGATTATGCGACAGGCGATTTGCGAAGGTCAGCTCGAGGGCTGTCCGCCTCGATCCTCTCTTGACCCTGGCGTATCGAGGGGTGGGCGAGGAAGGCCATCGCGCGTTCAACATCTCGTCGAACGGACGCTTTGGGCCCGGCCGATGGAAAGCTTTTTCGAGACGGCCCCCGTTTTCCCTCTCCAGCTTGGCGACGCTGCCCCCACAGGCGAGATCGCGGTGGGGTCTGGGACTCGATGATGCTGTTGACCAGCTGCTAGATTTGCCGATCGCGTCCGACCGCCCCGCGCTGTTCGCCGTGGAAGGAGTAGCGCGGCTGCCCGTCCGGGGCGGTGGCGACGGCGGAGAGGGTGGAGAGCCGATCGGTGCGAAGGAGGAAGCGGGTGTCGACGCCCTCACGCTCCAGGATGTCGGCGAGCAGCATGCCGAAGCGGTCGCGCGAGATGCCGCCGAAGCAGGTCGAGCGCGCGCCCAGCCGCGCGAGGCCGATGGCCACGTTGAAAGGCGAGCCGCCGGCAACCGCGCGCGTCGGCATCTCGGCGCCCTCCGGCGGCCCGACGAACAGGTCGATCAACGCCTCCCCACAGACGAGGATCATGAAGCGGCCCGTTCCGGCTGGATGACGCCCTTGCGCAGGATGATGTTGCCGTAGAGCCGCCGTTCACCGGAGGCGATGATGGCATAGGCGGCGCGAACGCGGTCGTAGAACGGCTCGCCGGGAATCGGTACCAGCCGGAAGCCCGGCTCGCGACGCGCGATCACTTCCGCAAACTCGACGAACACCGCCTCCAGCCGCCCGCAATCGCCATAGGCGCAGGGGCGAAAGGCCGCCGCCTCGACCGCGGCATCGAGCGGCATCAGCGAGAGCACCGCGTCGAGGATCGCCGGCGCGGCGTGCCCGTCCATTCGGATGAGGCGCCGGGCATGCGCGTCGGCCGGGTAGTTGGCATCGACGATGGCGATCTCGTCGCCATGGCCCATGGCCCGGAGTGTCTTCAGCAGATCCGGTCCGATCAGCGGGTCGATACCCTTGAGCATGGTCTACTCCTTGAACAGCACGTCGAAATCGCGGGCGAAGGTAGCCAGCAGCGGCAGCGCGGCGCCGCCGATGGCCCGGGCATCGCGGCCGACCGAGCCTTCCACCACCACGGCGTCGGTGAGGCCCTGGCGGTCGATGGCGGCGAAGCGCTGCCGGGTTCGCGCGACGAGACGGTTGCGCACATCGGCGGGGAAGGCGCCGTCGATGACGACGGCTTCGAAATCGATCACCGACAGCGTGGCCGCGATCGCCTGGGCAAGGCCGTCCGCAGCCTCGTCCATCCACTCCTCCAGCGGTTCGGCGAATTTCGACCAGTCGTCGGGCGACTGCCAGATGTCGGTGCCGGGCAGGCCGCGCGCGATCAGCCGGCGCTCGAGCCGATAGATCGAGGCGATGCGGATCAGCTGCTGCAGGCTCGCCGTGCCATCCGCCTCACGCCGCAGGACCGGCATGGAGCCGAGCGCGCCGGCATTGCCCGAGCGGCCGGGGAGCAGGCTGCCATTCAGCACCACGCCGCCACCGATGAAGGTGCCGATATAGAGATAGGCGAAGTCGTGGAATGCCGCGCCGCAGCCGAAGGTGAGTTCGGCGGCGCAGGCGGAGGTGGCATCGTTGCACATCCGCACCGGCCACTCGGGGAACAGCTCGCCCAGCGTCTGCGCCACGTCGAAGCTCCGCCAGCCGGCGAGCGCACCCGGCGCCGTCTCGAGGTCGGCTTCCCAGTTCCACAGCTCGAAGGGCATGGCGACGCCGATGCCGGTGATGCGGCTGCGCTGCTCCTCGGTGAGCACGGCGGTCAGACGGGGAATCTCGCGTTTGGCGAACGCCATCAGCGCCTGCGGCAGCGGATAGGCGTAGGTGAGGCGGGCTCGGGCGCGAATGCCGGCGGTGAAGTCCATCAGCACCAGATCGGAGGAGCGACGGCCGATCATCAGACCGAGGCCGAAGGCGCCGTCCGGGTTCAGCGAGAAAGGCACAGAGGGCTGGCCGATACGCCCGCGCTGGCGCTCGCCAGCGGTCAGCAGGCCTTCGGCGTGCAGCCGGTTCATGATCACGGTGGTGGTCTGGGTTGAAAGGCCGGTGAGACGCGCGATCTCGACCTTTCCCAGCGCCTTGTGTCGACGGATCAGGGAGAGGATGACCCGCTCATTGTAGAGCCGCACGCCGGTCGGATTGGTGCCGCGGCCCGAAGGGGAAAGCGGCACGGGATCGTCCGGGGTCCGGACGTACGCCGCCTCGTCCATGTCCCTCGCGTTCCTCATCGTCTTTTCTCGCGCTGCCGCTTCATCGGGCAGGTCTATCGCCGTGAGGATGCGCCAAGCAAGTTCACACCGTCAATTATTAAATCTGTATGATTTATTTATTGACAGCCGAAAAGCGCTGCGGCTTCATGAATGGATCAAACAACACGTCGCGGCACGAACCCGCGCAAGGTCACAATGTCCCAAGGGAGGGAAGAATGCGCCGCTCGTTCGAGCACCATCTCGTTATTTCCGCCGTGTCCGCCGTCGCGCTCGCCGCTGCCATGTTCGCGGGTGCCGGGCCCGCCGCGGCCGCCGACAAGCCGATCGTCGGCATCATCACCAAGACCAACACCAACCCCTTCTTCGTGAAGATGAAGGAGGGCGCCCAGGCCGAGGCCAACGAGCTCGGCATGGAACTGCGCTCCTTCGCCGGCAAGGTCGACGGCGACAACGACTCGCAGGTCGCGGCGGTGGAGAACCTCATCGCCGCCGGTGCCAAGGGCATCCTGATCACGCCCAGCGACAGCCGCGCCATCGTCCCGTCGATCGAGAAGGCGCGTGCCGCCGGCATCCTGGTGATCGCGCTCGATACGCCACTCGACCCGGCGAACGCGGCCGACGCCACTTTCGCCACCGACAATTTCCTCGCCGGTCAGTATGTCGGCCAGTGGGCTGCCAAAGTACTGGGCGACAAGGCCGGCAGCGCCAAGATCGCGCTGCTCGACCTCAACGTGAACCAGATCTCGGTCGACGTCGCGCGCGACCAGGGCTTTCTCAAGGGCTTCGGCGTCGACCTCGCCAATCCGGCGGTGATCGGCGACGAGAAGGACAAGCGCGTCGTCGGTCACGACACCACGCTCGGCAATGAGGAGGGCGGCCGCAAGGCGATGGAGAACCTTCTCCAGAAGGACCCCGAAATCTCCGTCGTCTACACCATCAACGAGCCGGCGGCCGCCGGTGCCTATGAAGCCCTCAAGTCGGTCGGCCGCGACAAGGACGTGCTGATCGTCTCGGTCGACGGCGGCTGCCCCGGCGTGCGCAACGTGGCCGACGGCGTCATCGGCGCCACCTCGATGCAGTTCCCGCTGCTGATGGCCTCGAAGGGCGTGCAGGCGGTGTTCGACTACGCCAAGACCGGCGCCAAGCCGCAGGCGACTCCCGGCCTCGACTTCGTGAACACCGGCGTGGAGCTGGTCACGGACAAGCCGGTCGACGGGCTCAAGTCGATCCCGTCCTCCGAAGCACTGAAGAAGTGCTGGGGCTGACCGCCCGTCCGCGCGCCATCGCCGCGCCTTGCGCGCGGCAACCCAGTTGAACCAATCGAGAGGCGCTCACGGGCGTCTCTCCCGGCACTGCGCCGCGCCAGTGCGGAGCCGGTCTGCGGGAGGACATGGCGATGACCGATGTGAGCAGTTCCGGCGCGCCCCCTTCGGGTCGCCCGGCGAAACAGGCCTTCGAGCAGGTACTCGAGAAGCGCGACAACCGCGTCGCCGAGTTCGACGTCACCCCCAAATCGCCGCTGCAGCGCGTGCAGCACTTCCTGCACGCCAACCCGACGGCGGTGCCGGCCATCGTGCTACTGCTCGGCATTGTCGGCTTCAGCCTCATCGTGGGCGGCCGTTTTCTGTCGTCCTTCAACCTGTCGCTGATCATCCAGCAGGTGACGATCATCGGCATTATCGGCATCGCCCAGACGCTGATCGTCATCACCGCCGGCATCGATCTGTCGGTAGGCGCCATCATGGTGCTGTGCTCGGTGGTGATGGGCAAGCTGGCGGTGACGATGGGGTTGCCGGCGCCGCTCGCCTTCCTGGCCGGCATCGGCGTGGGCGGCGGCTGCGGCGCCATCAATGGCGTGCTGGTGACGCGGCTCAAGCTGCCCCCCTTCATCGTCACGCTGGGAACCTGGTCGATCTTCTTCGCGCTGAACCTGTGGTACTCGGGCTCCGAGACCATCCGCTCCCAGGACGTGGCCAAGGCAGCCCCGCTCCTGCAGTTCCTCGGGACGCCGGTAGACGTGCTCGGCGCGCGCTTCACCTATGGCTCCTTCTTCATGCTGGGGCTGGTCGCGCTGGTCTGGTATGTGCTCAACCGCACGGCTTTCGGCCGGCATCTCTACGCGGTCGGCGACGACCCCGCCGCCGCCGAGCTGGCTGGCATCCGCACCCGCAAGGTCCTGTTCTCGGTCTACGTTGCGGCGGGTGTCATCTGCGCGCTGGGCGCCTGGGCGTTGATCGGGCGCATCGGCTCGGTCAGCCCGCAGGCCGGCCAGACCGCCAATCTCGACAGCATCACCGCGGTGGTGATCGGCGGCGCCAGCCTGTTCGGCGGACGCGGCTCCATCATCGGCACGCTCATCGGGGCGCTCATCGTCGGCGTGTTCCGCAACGGCCTCGCGCTCTCGGGCGTCGACGTGCTGTGGCAGGAATTCACCGTCGGCATCCTCATCATCGTCGCGGTCGCGCTCGACCAGTGGATCCGCAAGGTGTCGGCATGAGCACTCAATCCACGCTCACGGAACTGAAGCCCGCCTCCGCCCCCCTCACCCCGGTGCTGTCCGCGCGCGGCCTCGTCAAGCGCTACGGGCGGGTGACGGCCATGGACCGAGCCGATTTCGACCTCTATCCCGGCGAGATCCTCGCGGTGATCGGCGACAATGGCGCCGGCAAGTCCTCGCTCATCAAGGCGCTGTCCGGCGCCCTGATCCCCGATGACGGCGAGATCCGGCTCGATGGCGAGGTGACGAGGTTCGCCTCACCGATGGACGCCCAGAGAGCCGGCATCGAGACGGTGCACCAGTCGCTGGCGCTGTCGCCCAGCCTGTCCATCGCCGACAACATGTTCCTCGGCCGCGAGATGCGCCGGCCCGGCGTGCTCGGCTCGGTGTTCCGCATGCTCGATCGGCCGAGGATGCAGAAGATCGCCCGGGACAAGCTCTCCGAACTCGGGCTGATGACCGTGCAGAGCATAAACCAGCCGGTGGAGACGCTCTCGGGCGGCCAGCGGCAGGGCGTAGCGGTGGCGCGGGCGGCCGCCTTCGGCTCACGTGTGGTCATCATGGACGAACCGACCGCCGCCCTGGGCGTGAAGGAATCACGCCGGGTGCTGGAGCTGATCCTCGATGTGCGCTCGCGCGGCCTGCCCATCGTGCTGATCAGCCACAACATGCCGCATGTGTTCGAGATCGCCGACCGCATCCACATTCACCGGCTGGGCCGGCGGCTCTGCGTCATCGATCCGAAGAACCACACCATGTCCGACGCGGTGGCCTTCATGACCGGCGCCAAGACCCCGGCGGAGGAACTGGCGGCCTAGCGACGGTAAAGGCGCAGCGGGAAACCGTCCCGTCTTCCCAGATCGCGGCCCGTCTCCCGCCGGCGCCGCGGCGTGCCGCCGACCCGCTCGCGCCGAGCGGGTCGGCGGATTTTTCGGCGACTCCCGTCACCCGTCCGGGACGCATAGCTCCAGCGCGGATTTCGCGCTACTGCGATGCTGCATCGCACACTAGTCTCCTCATGTTCTTGCTGCTCTGCAGCACGGCCAAAGAAGGAGAACATGTCATGCAGATCGAACAGATCAGCATCGCCTTGCGGACGGCTTTTGCGCGCCGCCGCCTCTACAACAAGATCGCCGACGAGCTTTCCGCCTACACCGACCGTGAGCTCGCCGATCTCGGCCTCAGCCGCTACGACATTCCGACTCTCGCCCGGCAGGGAGCCTATCCCGCCGTCGAGAACCCGCCGGCTGCCACGGTGCAGCACGATCTGCACTTCGCGCGCGCCGCCTGAGTCGACAGCACGCCCATCGCAGCACGCCGATCCGTCCGACGGCGCGCTGCGATGGCTCATCCCCCAGGCCTGGGCTGGACGACCATCACCTGCCCCTGGTCGCGTGCCCGGCACCGCGCATTTTGCCGGCGAGGCAGGAATACCCCGCGGCTCATCGATCCCGGAGCATCCGGCATCTCGACCGCCGGAACCGCTGGCAGCAGGGGCGGAACAGCCGCCGCGCTCACATCGGCCTGCCTTGCCCCCTTCCCTGCCCTAACCGCGGGCGCGTGCCGATATCCTCCGGCGCCACCGCTTCCCCTGCCCGATAGCTCGGCTCGGTGATGTCAACGGCGCCGTCGCGCTCGAACCCTTCGTGACATGTGCGCGCCACATCCAAGGGCTCCTTGCCTCACAGGACGCTCTCCTGCAGTGGCGCTCGACACAGCGCGATATGCTGGTATATACACGCATCATGGAGACGCCCTGCTACTGCACCCAATTGCGCCAGGCCACGCGCCGGCTCAGCGCTGCCTATGACGACGCATTGGCGCCGCTCGGCATCAATGTTGCCCAATATGCGCTGCTGCGCCGGATCGAGCGGAACGAGCCGGTCAGCCTGACGCGGCTCGGCAGCCTGTGTGACCTTGACCGCTCGACCGTCGGACGCAACGTGCGTGTGCTCGAGCGCATGGCGCTGGTGACCAGCGCCCGCAGCGGCGAGGACCAGCGCGAGACCATGATCACGCTTTCCGAACATGGCCGCGACCTGCTCGAACAGGCCGTCCCGATCTGGGAAGCAACGCAGAAGGCGGTCGCGGCGCGACTCGGCCCGCACCGCGTCAAAGCGCTTGAGGATATTATCGCCGCCATCTGACCCGATTGGCCTGCCCCCTTCAGGGCCATAGCCGCGCATGGAAGCGGGCATCTACCCGCAGAGAGAGAACGATGGAAAACCCCCTGCCCGCTCCACCGGCCCCGACCCCGAGGCTTCCCGCCTTCTTCGCCCGTCGCGGCATCCATTACGGCTGGGTGGTCGCGGCCGTCACGTTCCTCACCATGCTGGTCACCGCCGGTGCGGTCGGGGCTCCCGGCGTATTGATGGGACCGCTGGAGCGCGAGTTCGGCTGGGCGACCGCGGATATTTCCTCGGGCTTCGCCATCCGGCTGGTGCTGTTCGGGCTGATGGGCCCGTTCGCCGCCGCCTTCATGAACCGCTTCGGCCTGCGTCCGGTCGCCACCGTTGCGCTGTCCCTCATCGGCCTCGGCGTGTTCGGCTCGTTCTTCATGACGAAGGTCTGGCACCTGATGCTGCTCTGGGGCGTCGTGGTCGGCTTCGGCACCGGGCTCACCGCCATGGTGCTCGGCGCCACGGTGGCCACGCGCTGGTTCGCCCAGCGGCGCGGCCTGGTGCTGGGCCTGCTCACCGCGAGCACGGCGACGGGGCAGCTGGTGTTCCTGCCGCTGCTGGCGCATCTCACCGACACGCTCGGCTGGCGCACGGCGCTGTCGCTGGTGCTGACCATGCTGCTGGTGGCCGCGGTCGCTGTCCTCACCCTGTTGCGCGACCGGCCCTCCGACATCGGGCTGCTGCCCTATGGCGCCACCCAGCCGCCCGCCAACCCTGCCCATCCCACCACCTTGAAGGCGATGCTCGCCTCGCCCCTGCTGGCGCTGCGCGACGCCTCCAAATCCGCCACCTTCTGGGTGCTGTTCGCCACGTTCTTCGTCTGCGGCGCCTCGACCAACGGGCTCGTGCAGACGCATTTCGTTTCGCTCTGCGGCGATTACGGCATGGCCGCGGTGACGGCGGCGGGCATGCTGGCGCTGATCGGGGTGTTCGACTTCATCGGAACCGTCGCCTCGGGCTGGCTGTCCGACCGCTTCGACAGCCGGTGGCTGCTGTTCTGGTACTACGGGCTGCGGGGTCTCTCGCTGCTCTATCTGCCGTTCAGCGATTTCAGCTTCTACGGCCTGTCGATCTTTGCCGTGTTCTACGGCCTCGACTGGGTCGCGACCGTGCCGCCCACGGTGAAGCTCACCGCCGACCGGTTCGGCGACCGGGCGAATCTGGCTTCGGGTGGATCTTCACCAGCCACCAGCTCGGCGCCGCCTCGGCCGCCTATGGCGCCGGCTTCAGCCGCACCTTCTACCAGACCTATCTGCCCGCCTTCTTCATCGCCGGCATCCTCTGCCTCATCGCCTCCCTCGCCATCGTCGCCGTTCGCGAGCGCCGGGCGCCGGTGGCCGTGTGACGTCACTCGACCCCATCCCATGAGGACATCATGAAGTACGCGTTGCTTGGACGAACAGGGCTCAACGTATCGGAGCTGGCGCTTGGCACGGCCAATTTCGGTGGCCGTTGGGGGCACGGCGCGGATGCGGCGGAGAGCGCCGCAATCCTGAACCTCTATGCCGAGGCCGGCGGCAATTTCATCGACACGGCGGATGTCTATCAGTTCGGCGAGTCGGAAGAATTTCTCGGCGACCTGCTGCAGGGTCGGCGGGAGGATTTCGTGCTGGCGACGAAATTCAGCAATGGCGCCTCCGCCCATGCCGGCCGGCTTGTGACCGGCAACAGCCGCAAGGCGATGGTCGCCTCGTTGGAAGCGAGCCTGAAGCGGCTGAAGACCGACAGGATCGACCTGTACTGGGTCCATCATCCCGACGCGGTGACGCCCTCGGAGGAGATCGTGCGCGGGCTCGACGACCTCGCCCGCGCCGGCAAGATCATCTATGCAGGCCTGTCGAATTTCCCCGCCTGGCGGCTGGCACGCGCGGCCACGCTGGCGGAGCTGACAGGCGCGGTGCCGATCGCCAGCGCCCAGTTCGAATACAGCCTCGTCCATCGCGAGCCCGAAGCCGACCTGTTGCCGGCCTCGCGCGCACTGGGCCTGGGCATCGTCACCTGGTCTCCGCTTGGCGGCGGCATGCTCACCGGCAAATACCGCGGTGGCGAAAAGGGCCGCGCCGAGGCGTTGGGCGGCAAGGTGTTCCAGGCGGAAGACACGGACCAGCGCAGCGCGATCCTCGACGCGGTGCTTGCCGTGGCGGCCGAGCTTGGCGCCAGCCCGGATCAGATCGCCATTGCCTGGGCGGCCAGCCGGGGCGTCATCCCGCTGATCGGCCCGCGCTCGCAGGCGCAGCTGAAGAGCAATCTGGGCGCCACCTCGCTCAGGCTTGGGCCGGACCATCTGGCGCGGCTCACCGACGCCAGCCGGCTGACGCAAAGGGCCGAGACGGCGCCGGCGGTGGGGCTCTCGCACGGTGATACCGAACGGCCCGTTCTGCCGGTCGCATGAGCGGGCGGCCACCGCGGGCGACCACGGCGCGTGACGGTACGCTGCGAGCCGCTGGCGAGGCGGGCCGCCGGTTTCAAAACCGCCGGGCAAGCCTATTGACATTAGGTGCATATACACGTATCTGATCGTCATGATACAGAAGACAAGCCGTCCTTTACCGGCCCTGATCGCGGAAGTGGGACGCACCTGCCTCTGCCGCCGCGTGCAGCATGCCAGCCGGCATGTGGGGCGCCGGTTCGATGACGCTTTCCGCCCGGTTGGCATCAACAACTGGCAGTTCACGATGCTGATGACGCTGGCGGCGCAGGCATCTCGAACCGTCAACCAGATCGCTGCCGACCTCGGCATGGATCGCACCACCACGACCAAGAACCTTCGCCCCCTCGAGCGCCGGGGGCTGATCCAGATCCGTGTCGACGACAAGGATGCCCGGGTGCGCCGCGTCAGCCTTACGGAAGCCGGCGAACAGCTGCTCGCGGAAGCGCTCGAGAATTGGCGAGTGGTCAATGACGGCATCGCCGCCGCACTGACGCCAGCGCAGCTGGAGGCGCTGCGCACGGCGCTGGAGGTCATTGCCAGAAGCTGAAGGACATGGGGATGGCGGCGACTGCGCCTCTATACGCATTCCCACCCAAGTACGTGCATATCCACTCACTATTTTCCGATCGATGACCGAGGCAGGAGATCAACCTTGGCCATCGGGGTGCGGCGGCCGGGCATGCCCCCTCCCGGCCGCCGCAAACCCCACAGCACGCATCAAAAGCCTCAGCCGAGCGGGAGCCGGACGCATGCGCTTCAAGAAGACATTGATGATTTCCGCCGCCCTGCTCATCGCCGTTGGCGTCGGCGCTGCCGTGGTGACGCGCTCGGGAGCCGTCACCGCCGCACCGGAAGACCCGCGGACGGAACCGCCGCTGGTCCGCATTGCGCAGGCCCGTCCCGCGGCGGCCTCCGCGCGCGCCTTTACCGGCGTCATCGCCGCGCGCGTGCAGAGCAATCTCGGCTTCCGCGTCAACGGCAAGATCATCGAGCGCCTGGTGGATGTGGGCGAGCGCGTCGTCGCGGGCCAGGCCCTGATGCGCATCGACCCCAAGGACCTCGAACTCACCCTGAGTGCGCGGGAGAATGCGGTCATGGCCGCGCAGGCAAAGCTGGTCCAGGTGCAGGCCGACGAGGTGCGCTACAGCCGCCTCACCGCCGATGGCTGGACCCCGAAGCAGCGCTACGAACAGGCGAAGGCGGCCGCCGACACGGCGCTCGCCGAGCTCGATTCCGCGCGGGCGCAGGCGGAAGTGGCCCGCAACGAGACGGGCTATGCCGTCCTGCGCGCCGATGCCGACGGCACGGTGATGGAAACGCTGGGCGATCCCGGCCAGGTCGTGGCGGCCGGTCAGGTGGTGGTTCGCCTCGCCCATGCCGGCGCCCGCGAGGCCGCGGTCAACCTGCCGGAGACGGCGCGGCCCGGCCTCGGCACGCGGGCGGAAGCCCAGGTCTATGGCATGGCCGGCGGCCGATCGCCGGCACAGCTGCGGCAGCTCGCCGATTCCGCCGATCCGGCCACCCGCACCTATGAGGCACGCTACGTGCTGGAGGGTGACGCCGCGCAGGCTCCCCTCGGCGCGACCGTCACGGTCTGGCTGCCGCGGACCGACCCCACCTCCGGCGAGGAGACGGAGATTCCCCTTGGCGCGCTCCTCGACGACGGGCGCTCGAGCAGCGTGTGGGGTCTCGGCGCCGACAGCTCGACCGTCAGCCGCCGCCCGGTCGCCATCCGCCGCCTTGGCAAGGAAACCGCCGTCGTCACCGGCCTTGCGCCCGGCGAAACCGTCGTCGCGCTCGGCGCCCACCTCCTGCATGAAGGCGACCGCGTCCGCGCGGCCGAGGCACAGGCTACAGCCCAATGACCGGTTTCAACCTTTCCGCGCTGGCGGTTCGCGAGCGGGCCGTCACCCTGTTCTTCCTCATCGCGATCGCGCTGGCGGGGATCTTCGCCTTCGTGAAGCTCGGCCGCGCCGAGGACCCCACCTTCACGGTGAAGGTGCTCACCGTCACCGTCGCCTGGCCCGGCGCCACGGCGCAGGAAATGCAGGAACTGGTTACCGAGCCGCTGGAGAAGCGGCTGCAGGAGCTGCGCTGGTATGACCGCGTCGAAGCGCTGATCCGTCCCGGCCTCGCCTTCCTGACCGTGACGCTGCGCGACGACACCCCACCCGCCGAGGTCCCGGAGCAGTTCTACCAGGCGCGCAAGAAGATGGGCGACGAAGCCCGCAACCTGCCGGCGGGCGCTCTCGGCCCCTTCGTGAACGACGAATATTCCGACGTCACCTTTGCGCTCTACGCCCTGCGCGCCCCGGACCTGGCGCCGCGCCTTCTGGTGCGTCAGGCGGAAGCGATCCGCCAGCGATTGCTGCAGGTGCCGGGCGTCAACAAGGTGAGCATCCTCGGCGAGCGGCCGGAGCGCATCTTCATCGAATTCTCCTATCCCCGGCTCGCGACACTGGGCATCTCGCCACAGGATGTCTTCGCTGCGCTGGCGCGGCAGAACGCCATCACGCCGGCCGGCTCGATCGACGCGGACGGACCGCAGGTGATCGTGCGCCTCGAAGGCGCCTATGACGACCTGCAGAAGATCCGCGACACGCCGGTGGTGGCGAACGGGCGCACGCTCAAGCTGGCCGACATCGCCACGGTCGAGCGCGGCTATGAGGACCCGCCGACCTTCCTCATCCGCAATCAGCAGGAGCCTGCCCTGGCGCTCAGCGTCGTCATGCGCACGGGGTGGAACGGGCTGGACCTCGGCAGGGCGCTGGAGGCGGAAACGGGCAGGATCGTCGGCACGCTCCCCCTCGGCATCACGCTGACCAAGATCACCGATCAGGCGGTGAACATCACCGAGTCCGTCAACGAGTTCATGCTGAAGTTCTTCATGGCGTTGGGCGTGGTCCTGTTCGTCAGCCTTGTCAGCCTCGGCTGGCGGGTGGGCATCGTTGTTGCGGCCGCGGTGCCGCTCACACTTGCAGCCGTCTTTGTCATCATGCTGGAGACCGGCCGCTTCTTCGACCGCATCACCCTTGGCGCGCTCATCCTCGGCCTCGGCCTGCTGGTCGACGACGCCATCATCGCCATCGAGGTGATGGTGGTGAAGATGGAAGAGGGCATGGACCGCATCAAGGCGGCCGCTTACGCATGGAGCCACACGGCCGGGCCGATGCTCTCGGGCACGCTGGTGACCATCATCGGCCTCATGCCGGTTGGCTTCGCCCATTCCTCGGCGGGTGAATATGCCGGCAACATCTTCTGGATCGTCGCCTTCGCGCTCATCGTGTCCTGGTTCGTGGCGGTGGTGTTCACGCCCTATCTCGGCGTCAAGCTGCTGCCCGACATCAGGCCCATTCCCGGCGGCCACCACGCCATCTACGACACGCCGGGCTACCGCCGGCTGCGCGGCGTCATCTCCTGGGCGGTGCAGCGCCGGTTCCTCGTCGCCGGGGCGGTGGTGCTGGTCTTCGCCGTCGCGATCCTTGGCATGGGCAAGGTGCGGCAGCAGTTTTTCCCGGTTTCCGACCGGCCCGAGGTGCTGGTCGAACTCCGCATGCCGGAAGGCACCAGCATCGCCGTCACCCAGAACGCGGTGGAGCAGGTCGAGGCCTGGCTGCACATGCAGAAGGAGGCCGAGATCGTCACCTCCTATATCGGCCAAGGAGCGCCGCGCTTCTTCCTCGCCATGTCGCCGGAGCTGCCCGATCCTGCCTTCGCCAAGATCGTCATCCTGACCCCGAACGCCGAAGCGCGCGAGGCGCTCAAGCTGCGCCTTCGACAGGCCGTCGCCGAAGGGCTTGCTCCCGCCGCCTATCTCCGCGTGACGCAGCTCGTTTTCGGCCCCTACACGCCCTTCCCGGTCGAGTTCCGGCTGCGCGGGCCGGACGCCACCGTGCTGCGCGGCATCGCCGACGAGGCGCTCGCCATCATGCGCGCCAACCCGAACACACGGCAGGCCAATCAGGACTGGGGCCGGCGCGCGCCGACCCTGCGCTTCGTGCTCGACCAGGACCGCCTGCGGCTGATCGGCCTCTCACCGGCCGAGGCGGCGCAGCAGCTGCAGTTCCTGCTCACCGGCGTGACGGTGACCCAGGTGCGCGAGGACATCCGCACGGTGGACGTCATCGCCCGGAGCGCCGGTGGCGAGCGGCTCGATCCGGCTCGGCTGTCCGACTTCACCCTTACCTCGCGGGACGGCAAGCTCATCCCGCTCGACCAGATCGGCCATGCCGAAGTCCGCATGGAGGAGCCGATCCTGAAGCGCCGCGATCGCATTCCGACGATCACCCTCCGCTCCGATATTGCGGAGGGCCTGCAGCCGCCCGAAGTCTCGAAGGAACTGCTCGCCGCTTTCCAGCCGCTGATCGCCCGCCTGCCGGAGGGCTACAGCCTGGAGATGGCCGGCTCGATCGAGGAGGCGGGCAAGGCCAACGTCGCGCTGGCCGCGGTCTTCCCGCTCATGCTCACCCTGATGCTGGCGGTCATCATGCTGCAGGTACGCTCCTTCTCCGCCATGGCCATGGTCATGCTCACGGCGCCGCTCGGCCTTGTCGGCGCGGTGCCGACGCTGCTGGCGTTCAACCAGCCCTTCGGCTTCAACGCCATCCTCGGGCTGATCGGGCTGGCCGGCATCCTGATGCGCAACACCCTCATCCTCATCGGCCAGATCCACACCAATCAGGAAGAAGGGCTCGATCCGTATCGGGCGGTGGTCGAGGCGACGGTGCAGCGGGCGCGGCCGGTCATCCTCACCGCGCTGGCGGCGGTGCTGGCCTTCATCCCCCTGACCCATTCCGTCTTCTGGGGCTCGCTCGCCTATACGCTGATCGGCGGCACGGCGGTGGGCACGGTGCTGATCCTCGTCTTCCTGCCCGCGCTGTACGCCATCTGGTTCCGGGTGCAGCCGGTGACGCCGCAGCCCTCCGCCGCCGCGCCATCCCGACTGGGCGAGAGGGCCCCGCACGTCGCCATCGTTACGGAATGAGGCTCCGTCGCCCGACAGGTCCTGAGCGTGCGGTCATGGAGGGAGATAGTGCGGCATCGCCGGGCCACGCGTTGCCCCCCTTCATCACCGAACCTCCCGATGATCGGGGCGACGGCACAAAGCCGAAGGAGAGGGCCGTCATTCCGCTGATGCAGAAGCGGCCGGAAGCTGAACGGCTCGATGCCGCGGGCAGCTACCTCCTTCAGGCCGCGGGCGTGCCGGCGAGCTGAAGGGCCATGTCGATCGCCTCGATCAGGCTTTCCTCATTGGCGATGCCTTTGCCGGCAATGTCGAAGGCGGTGCCGTGATCGACCGAGGTCCGCAGGATGGGCAGCCCGAGGGAGATGTTGACGCCGGACAGCGCCTTCCACGCGCCGGTTGCGGGATCGACGTCGAAGCCGAGCAGTTTCACCGGGATGTGGCCCTGATCGTGGTACATCGCGACCACGGCATCGTAGCTGCGGCCGCGCAACTTGACGAAGACGGTGTCGCCGGGCACCGGGCCGATCACCGTGACGTCCGAACCCTCGTAGCTCGCGACGAGAGGGGCGGTCACCTCGATATCCTCGCGGCCGAAGATGCCACCTTCGCCGGCATGGGGATTCAAGGCGGCGATGCCGATGCGCGGGTGCGGGATGCCGAGCGAGCGCAGCATCGCCGCGGTCAGCTCGATGACGCGGCGCAGGCGCGCCGGCGTGAGCTTCGACGGAACATCCGCCAGGGCGACATGGGTGGTGAGGTGGCTGACGCGAAACGCGCCATGCGCCAGCATCATCACGGAATCACGCGCGCCCGTGAGGTGGGCGAGCATGTCCGTGTGCCCTGAATAGGCGTAGCCGGCGAGATTGAGCGCCTCCTTGTTGAGCGGCGCGGTGACGAGCCCGGCCACCGCGCCAGCCTCGGCGAGGCGCACGGCCTTCTCGATGGCGAGGTAGGCAAGCCGACCGCCTTCCGCACTCATCTGGCCGAGCCGGATCGGCTCCAGCTCGGCGCCGGCAGCCACAATGGCGAGGGGCGCGGGCTGCGCGGCATCAGTGATCTCGGGGATCGGCGGTGTCGCGAGCCGGGACTCCGCCGCACGAAGGGCGGCCACGCTGCCGATGACGAGGAGCGACAGCTCTCCGGCCTCCAGACGATGGGCGAGACGGGCGCCGGCCTTGGCGATGATTTCCGGGCCGATGCCGGCAGGGTCGCCCATGGTGATGGCAAGACGCGGAACGGCCATGAACGTCACCCATTGATCAGAATACGTCATTAAATATCAAAAAATATCATCCGCGCGCAATGACGTTCTTCAGGACACGTCCGACGCCTCATCCAGTAGCGTGCGCAGAAGGCCCGGACGGCCGAACGCCCCGGACTTGGAAAGGACGCGGGTGCCCCCGAAGCGCCCGCCCTGCAGCCGCGACACGGCCAGCCCCGGCTCACGCGCGCCCTCCACCGCGAGACGCTCAGCACAAACGGCATCGGCGACATCGCGCAGCGTCTCCCCGCCGGCTACGAACAGCGTTCCGGGCGGCGGGCAATGGGCGAGCAGGCGGGAGAAGCGTTCGGCAATGACGGTCGCCGCGGCGGCGCGATCGCCCTCGAAGGCCACGGTGACGATGCAGGAGCGGCCCCGCGCGAGACGCTCCAGAACCGCGTCGATATCCGATGGGTTCGCCGAGAGCCTTGCCAGGCGGCGCGGGTCGGGCGCCACGGCATGGTCGATCTGTGCCCGCATCACCGGATGATGCGAACCTATGAGCGCCAGAACGGGGCCTCGCACCGACCGATCGGCGGGTGGCTGGCCTGCGGCAGGGGATGGGGGCCGGGCCCGTGCGAGCGCGGCGGCGAGACCGCCGGTGCCGACCCACAGCACGCGGGTGCCGCCGGCCATCTCCTGCGCGACGACAGCGTCGAGATCGCGATCCGTCTGCGCGTCATGCACATGGAGATCGGCATCGACGAGCCCGGCGCCGCGCAGCGCAGCGGCGATATCGCCCCCGAGCGGCTGGTCGGCATCCCGCCGCCACTGGCGGCCGGCCCGTGTGACCCGTCCCTGGAAGGGAAAGGCCGGGGCCACGACGACCCGCCAGCCCGCCAGCCGTGTCGCCAGCCCGCCGAGTTCGGCGGCCCAGTTGCCGCGCATCAGGCTGTCGATCTTCTTGAAGGCGAGCCCGCCGCCCAGAAGCCAGTCGGCGAACCTGTCGTGGCGGCTGGCCGCCCGTTCGGCATCGACCTCGCGCGTGGCGGCATCGACGGCCGCCATGGCCGGCAGCACGAGCGGGACGCGCCACAGGACCGGGACCGGGCAATGCGGCGTGGCGAAGGCCGCGGCGCTGTCCAGCGCGCCGGTCAGGTCGTCGGCGAGAAGACGCAACCCCGTGCGTTCAGCCACGGCCGCGGCCCTGCCGGGGCACGGAGATGACGCGCAGCGCGACGTTCAGCCCCCTCAACTCCGCCAGCACCGAGGGGGCGGCGCCGTCGTCGGTGACGATCTCCTGGACATCCGCGACATCGCAGATGGTGCAGAAGCTCGCGGTGGTGAATTTCGAGCTGTCCGCCAGCACGATGACGTGCCGGGCCGCGGCAATCATCGCCTGCTTCATCGCCGCGACATCGAGCGCGGTCTCGGTCAGTGTCCTCCCGGTAATGGCATGGGTGCCGAGCAGGGCGATGTCGGCATGGATGCCGCGCAGGAACTCCTCTCCGGGTCGGCCGACCAGCGTCGTCGATCCCGGACGTACCGTTCCACCCGGCACGATGAGCTGCACGGCGGGCGCCTCGGCCAGCACTTGGGCGGTCGTGAGGCTGTTGGTGACGGCCGTCAGGGGAAGGCGCCGGGCGACCACGGCGCGCGCCACCGCGAGCACCGTCGTGCTGGCGTCGAAGATCACGCTCTGTCCGGGACGCAGCCCGTCAGCGACAGCCGCGGCGATGGCGTGCTTCTCGTCGCGCCGCAATTGCGCGGCAAGGGCGACATCCGGCTCGAAGGTGGCGCGCTCGGTGCTCTGGAGCAGCGCGCCGCCATGGGTGCGTTCCAGCGCGCCCTGCTTCACCAGATGTTCGAGGTCGCGCCGGACGGTGGAGAGCGAAGCGCCGATGGCGTCGGCAAGCTCCTGTATGCCCGCCGCCCCCTCGCGCCGGAGGCGCTCCAGGATGAGCGCGCGGCGCTTGGCCGGTATCATCTCGACCCGGCCGCGCGGGGAGTCCTCGACGCCATCGCCCTGCCCTTCGCGACTGTTCATGCGGCCTCCGCAGCACCGCGCGCGTGCGGGATGTCCGCGGCGCACAATGATTGATCATGAAACATTTTGACGAATTTCGATGGCTTCTTCCAGGTCCGGCGGAAATTTTCGATGCGCGGTCTACCCGCCGCTTCCCTGTGCGCGCCTCTGCCTTGCGAAGGAGACGGCGCCCGCCGTGGCACGCCCACCGCCCACGCAGGCGCAAGCGCCCAGCGTCTCGCCCTGCCGGGCGCGATCTATTTTCGTAAGACATATCAATGATCTAATCTACACCTTCTCCGCCCCGGCATAGCCCGAGCCACAAAACGGAATAACGGCGCTTGACCGAAGTCCGAAACCACGCCAACAATGAGAACGTTCTCAGAGAACGTTCCCCGATAGAGGGACGACTCCGGGCGCGTGGAGGAAAAAGAATGACGGACGCCAAAGGCCGCCCCGGCACCGGGGAGCGGCACCCCTTGTCTCGTGAGATGCGCGCCGCTGGCCTCAGCAAGTCCTATGGCGCGACCGTTGCTCTCGAACATGCCGACATCGCCCTCAAGGCCGGCGAGGTTCATGCCCTCCTCGGCGAGAACGGGGCCGGCAAGTCCACTCTCGTGCGCATCTTCACCGGTGCGGTGATCCCCGACCGCGGCGAGATGCAGCTGCATGGCGAGCCCTATGCGCCGCGCTCCATCCTCGAGGCGCGCCGGCGCGAGGTCGCGACGGCCTTTCAGGAACTCAGCCTCGTTCCAAACCTCAGTGTGGCGCAGAACTTCCTTCTGCCGGCGCTGGCCGGGGCCGGCTCGCCGCTGATATCGCGGCGCCATGTCCTCGCCCGCGGCGCGGACATCCTCGCGCGCCATGGCCTCGGCCGGATCGATCCGGCCGCGTGCGTCGGCGACCTGCCGCTCGCCGAGCGCCAGCGCATCGAGATCGCCCGCGCCATCGAGAACGCCGGTCGTGTGCTGATCCTCGACGAGCCGACCGCCTCGCTTGCCGAGACCGACTGGCTGTTCGAGCAGATCGCCAAGGCCCGCGCGCGCGGGGTAGCCATCCTCTACATCTCCCATCGCCTCGCCGAGGTGCGCGAGATCTGCACGTCCGCAACCGTGCTGCGCAACGGCCGCTCCATCGGCACGGTGGGCCTTGGCAGCGCCAGCGACGGCGACATTTTCGAGATGATGGTCGGCCACCGGGTCGAGCATGCCCGGCGCCCGGCCCGCGTGGCGGGGGCGGCGCGCGCCCCGCGCCTCGCCGCCGAGGATCTGGCCGGCCACGGGTTGCGCGGGGTCAGCCTGCAGCTCGGGGAAGGCGAAATCCTCGGTGTTGCCGCGCTGGAAGGTCAGGGACAGCGTGGTCTGTTCCGGCTGCTGGCCGGGCTCCAGACGCCCACCGGCGGGGTGATCCGCGTCGACGGCCGGGCCGCGGCCTATCGCAGTCCGCGCGCCGCCCTGCGCTGCGGCTCGGGCATCAGCTACCTCCCGGAAGAGCGCAAGACCGAGGGCATCCTCGCCGGCCTCTCGGCCGCCACCAATGTGGTCCTGCCCTTCCTGCCGCGCGTTGGCCGGGCGGGGTTTATCGGCCGGCACGACGAGGCGAAGGCGGCGCAGCCCTCGGCGGATGAGGTGGCGCTGAACCCGCGCTATCTCGCCTTCGCCATCGGCGACCTCTCGGGAGGCAATCAGCAGAAGGCGCTGATGGCCCGCACGCTGGCCACCGGCGCCCGCACGTTGCTGCTTTTCGACCCCACGCGGGGCGTCGATGTCGGCACCAAGGAATCCATCTATGCCGCGATCCGCGCCTTCGCCGAACGCGGCGGCTCGGTGCTGTTCTATTCCTCGGAACTGCCGGAGATCGTCCAGCTCGCCGACCGCTGCCTCGTCCTCTACGGCGGGCAGGTGTTCCGCGAACTGGAGGGCGACGACATCGCCGAACAGAAGCTGGTGGCGGCGATGATCGGTCATGGCTCCCGTGCGGCGACCGGCCATGTGCCCGCACCCGCCGCTCCCGCCCACGCCCACGCCGCCGCGGAGAGTGCCCGATGAGCGATATCGCCACCACGGGCGCATCCCCGCCGGCGGCTTCCGTCACCCGCTCCGGCCCGGCCCCGCGTCACCGGCTCTGGCGTCTGACGCACGGTGCCGGCCTGATCTTCGGGCTCTACGTCCTGCTTTATGCGCTCTACGCCTACCAGCAGCCGCGGGCGCTGGACGCCTATGCCATCGCCGCGCTGGTGAACAACACGGCGCCGCTGGCGCTGGCGGCGGCCGGGCAGACCCTGGTGGTGCTGAGCCGGGGTTTCGACCTCTCCATCGCCGGGGTGATCTCGCTCACCAACGTCGTGCTGGCGGTCTATCCCCTGGACGGGCCGGGCGGCGCGCTGGTCTCGCTGCTGGTCTGCCTTGCCATCGGCGGTGTTGTGGGGGCGGTGAACGGCTGGCTGGTCGCCTATCTCCGGCTCCAGTCCATCGCCGCCACGCTGGCGACCATGATCATCTGCCAGGGCATCGCGCTGGTCATCCTCAATGCGCCCGGCGGGGCCGTTTCAGACTGGATCGCCGACGAGCTGACAGCCCGGCTGGGCAGCGTCGTGCCGGTGTCCGGGCTGGTGGTCGCCACCGTGGTCGGACTCTGGCTGCTGGTGCGGCGCAGCGATTACGGCGTCGCGCTCTATGCCATCGGCGCGGACGAGCCCGCCGCCGCGCTCTCGGGCGTCAATGTGCGGCGGACCCGCTTCATCACCTTCGTCGGGGCCGGCATGCTCTACGGCCTCGCCGGGCTGATGCTGAGCGCGCAGACCGCGACCGGCAATCCCAATTCCGGCACGCCGCTGCTGCTGCTCTCCTTCGCGGCCGTGGCGCTGGGCGGCACCTCGCTGAGCGGCGGGCGCGGCGGGCTGTTCGCCTCGGTGATGGGAGCGGCAACCCTCACCCTGCTGCAGAAGGTGCTGTTCTCCAGCGGCGTCTCCTCCTTCTACACCGGCCTGTTCCAGGGCGTGGTGCTGATCGTGGCGGTGGTCTTCAGCGGCCTCCTGAGCCGGATCGGAGAGCGGAAATGACGGTCATGAACGAAAATCCGATCGCGCAGGCCGGTTTCCAGCAGAGCGCCGACACCCGGCGCAGCGCACGGGTCAGCGCCGAGACGGTCAGCACCCTCGCGGTCGCGGCCCTGTGCGTCGTGCTGCTGGTCGGTGCGCGCTTCATCAGTCCCTCGCTCGGCTCCTGGTCGCAGGTCGAGACCGTGCTGGTGCTGGGCTCCTTCCTGGTGGTGCTGTCCTTCGGGCAGGGACTGGTCATCCTCACCGGCGGGCTCGACCTGTCGCTGCCGGCGGTGGCGACGCTGAGCGGCATCCTCGCCACCAACTGGGTGGGGGCGAGCGACCCCGGCGCCTGGTGCCTGCTGCCCGTGGTGCTGCTGGCCTGCGGGTGCGTCGGCTTCCTCTCCGCCGCCGGCATCGTCTGGCTGAAGGTGCCGCCCTTCATCATGACGCTGGCGATGTCGATCATCGTGTCCTCGCTGCTGCTCGGCTACACCAAGGGCACGCCGCGCGGCGCGGCGCCGGATGCGGCGGTTGCGCTGATGAAGGGCCACCTGCTCGGCCTGCCCGCGCCCGTGCTGTTCCTCGTCGGCTTCGTCCTGCTGGGCTGGCTGTTCCAGAGCCGCTCCGTGTACGGGCGCTACCTCTATGCCATCGGCACCAATGTCGAGGCGGCGCGCATTGCCGGCGCCCCGGTCACGGCGATGCGCATCCTGCCTTATGTGATCAGCGCGCTGAGCGCCGGCTTCGCCGGCCTGATGCTGGTCGGCTATTCCAGCGGCGCCACGCTGCGCATGGGCGACAGCTACCTGCTGCCCTCGATCGCCGCCGTGGTGATTGGCGGCTCCTCGATCCTCGGCGGGCGCGGCACGTTTCTCGGCACGGTGGGCGGGGCGATCCTGCTGACCACGCTCGGCACCATCATCTCCGCCATCGGGCTCGAATTCGGCCTGCGCACCATCATCGAGGGCGCCATCGTCCTCGTGGCGCTGCTGCTGCTGCGCGAGGAGCTTTTCCAGAAACTCGGCTCTCTCTGGCGCTGATCCAGGACGGGCGAGACGAACGACAAGAACAAAGTCAAATATCAGGAGGAACGACCATGATATCGACACTGCTCAAGACCGCGACCGCCGCGCTGCTGCTGGGCGCGGCGTGCCTTGGCGCAATCCAGCCCGCCGAGGCCGGCGCCCCCAAGGACGGAAAGAAATACAAGATCTATCTCAGCCTCAGCTATTCGGGAAATGCGTGGCAGTCCGAGGCGGCCAACATCGTCAAGGCGCTGGCGGCCACCCCGCCCTATAACGATCTCGTCGAGCTGAAGGAGGTCATCTCCGGCGCCGACCCGCAGGCGCAGATCTCCGCCTATGAGAGCATGATCGATGCCGGCGCCGACGGCATTGTGAGCTTTCCGATCTCCGCCACCGCGCTCAACCGCACCATCAAGCGCGGCTGCGAGCAGGGCGTGCTGTTCTTCATGTACGACGCCACCGTGACCGAGAGCTGCGCCTACAATGTGAGCTATCTCTCCTCCGGCTTCGGCGAGAACTCGGCGCAGGCGCTGGTCAACGCGCTGGGCGGCAAGGGCAAGATCTTCCTGTCGCGCGGCGTGCCCGGCAACTCGGTGGACCAGCGCCACACCGACGGTGCCAAGCACATCTTCGCCAAATATCCCGGCATCGAGGTGGTGGCCGAATATTACTCGTTCTGGGACGACCGCACGACCCAGCAGGAGACCGCCAAGGCCCTCGCCGCGCATCCCGACGTCCAGGGCATCTGGGCGCAGGCGGGTGAATACGGCGCCATCCAGGCGCTGCTCGACAAGGGCGGAAATCTCGTACCGGTCACGGGCGAAAACTCCAACGGCTTCCGCCTCGCCCTTGCCGATCCGGCGATGCAGGCCAAGGGGCTGACCGGCGTCTCGGCCGGCTCGCCGCCGGCGCAGTCGGGCTATGCCTTCAAGCTGATGATGGAAATCCTCACCGGCAAGCGGGAGCTGAAGCCCACCAATATCGAATACCCGCTGCCCTGGGTTCCCGCCGATAAGGTGAAGCTGTGCTCGGGTGACACGTTCGAGAACGGCTGCAACGTCTTCCCGAAGGAGCGCGTGCCGTCGTCCTTCGTCACCGAGGTGCTGAACCCCGTGCTGCTGCCCGAGCTGAACATCGAATCGGCCCTGAACGGCACGCCGGTGAAGGGCGCGACCATCCAGCCGCTGCCGGCGGAAGTGATCAAGGCGGCCAATGAGCCGGGCATCAACTGCTCCCGCTGCGAGGCCGCGAAGGACCAGTACAAGCTCACCAAGATCGCGCCGACGGTCAACTGAGCCGGTGTGAACCGACCCGATCTGCCGTCTGGCCCCCTCACAGGTGCCAGGCGGCTCCGCCCACCGGCTCGCTCGATATCGTGGTTGCGAGAGAATCAGCTCTCCTGCCGCAGCGGGATCGACGGCGCCGCCGGTGGTTATGAGGAAGGGAGACAGGCCTTGAGTGACGCACAGCGAGGCAAGGGACGTCGGGTGACCGTGAAGGATCTCGCGCGCGATCTCGGCATGTCGGTCTCGACGGTCTCGCGCGCCTTTTACCCCGACGCCATCATCGCTCCGGAGACGCGCCGGCTGGTGCTGGAGCGCGCCACCGCGCTCGGCTACCGCCCCAACCCCTTCGCCCAGAGCCTCATCACCAAGAAGACCCAGATCGTCGGCATGGTGGTCGCCGACCTGACGAACCCGTTCTATCCCGAAGTGATGACCGAGATGACGGCCATGCTGCAGGAGGCGGGCATGAACGTGATGCTCGCCGCCGCCAACCAGCCGGAAAAGATCGACGATGCGGTCGACCTGCTGCTGACCTATCAGCCCGACCTCGTCATCGTGCTGGCCGCCAACATGGCCTCGCACGCCCGCGAGAAATGCGAGGGCGCCGGGGCGCCGTGCATCTTCTTCAACCGGTTGTCCGCCGACGGCCTCGGCTTCGGGGTGACCTGCGACAACGAGGCCGGCGGCCGGCGGGTCGCCGACCACCTCATCGAGAGCGGGCACCGCCATCTCGCCTATGTCTCGGCCTTTCCCGGCGCCTCCACCAATGTAGAGCGCGGCAAGGGCTTCTGCAGCCGGGCGGTGGAACGCGGCTTCGCGCCGCCGCTGGTGATCGAGGCCGGCCGGTTCAGCTACGAGGCCGGCTATGCCGCCGGGCTCGAGGCGGCGCAGGCGGAGCGCCCGCTCGACGGCGTGTTCTGCGCCAATGACATCGTCGCCATCGGCTTCATCGCCGGGGTTCAGGAAAGCGGCCGGTTGCGCGTGCCGGACGACATCTCGGTGGTGGGTTTCGACGACATCACCATGGCCGGCTGGCCCTCGCACCTGCTGACGACGGTGGCGCAGCCGCTGGACGGGATGATGGCGGCGACCGTCAGCCTCGCCCGCGCGCTCGCCGTCGACCGCCGGCAGGACCCGCACATCCTGCGGCTGCCGCCGGGCGAGCTGATTGAGCGAAACACCACCCGCAGGCGCGATGGAGGGGCCGCATGACGATGCAACAACGTGTTCTCTTCGACCGACTGACGACGGTGCATCGCCCCGACTGCGCGTTCTTTGCCGACGGGCCGCTCCCCGTGCCGGTTGCCGGCCCCGACGATCTGGCCCCGCAGCTCGGCTCGGACGCGGTCGCCCGCTACGCCGAGGCGTGCCGCCCGGTGTTCGAGGATCTGCGGCGGGTCATCGGCCAGCTGGCCGGGCTGATGATCCTGGCCCAGCTCACCCGCTCGTCGGAGGTGGCCGGCCTCGACGAGCTGGCGAGCTGCCGGCGGCGCTGGGCCGAGGCGGGCGAGCGGATCGAGGCGCTGACGGGACCCGATCCCCTTGCCCCGCACCGGGCCCAGATCGTGGCCGCGCACGCTTTTTCCGGCCTGGCGCTGAGAACCTTCTCAGAGCTTCGTCCGCGCGCCGACAACGAGGCCGCCTTCGACACCATCTCCCGCCATGTGCGCCGCGCCTACGCGCATCTGAGCGCGGCCACCGCCGAAAAGGCCGGGCTCGCCATGGTGGACCTCTCCCATGCCTGTTGCTCCTGCGGACGCTGAACGACCCGCCGGAAACAAGAGAAAAGCAGAAAAGGAAGGAAACGAGCCATGTCCGACTATTCGATCTGGGTGTGCGAATATTCCTACGTCAAGAACTACCACAAGAGCGGCGTGCTCTACGGCGCGCATAACCAGGGTTTCGTCAAGCTTCCCTACTGCTACGTCGTCATCAAGGGCCGCGATCATGTCGCGATGGTCGATGTCGGCTACAGCGACAAGGACTATGGCAAGGTCCTGGGCGATCGCTTCGGTGTCGAGAACTGGCGCAATCCCACCACGGTTCTCGCCGAGATCGGGGTGAAGCCGGAAGAGGTGGACACCTGCTTCATCACCCACGCGCATTTCGATCATTTCGGCAATGTCGAGGACTTCCCGAACGCCAAATTCTACATTCAGGAACGCGAGATCGCGAAATGGGTCTGGGCGATGTCGCTGCCCGATCGGCTGCGCTGGATGATGGTGGCGGTCGATCCCGGCGACATCGTGCGCGGCGCCGATCTCGCCCGGCAGAAGCGCCTCGTCACCGTGAACGGCGCGGTGAGCGACGTGCTGCCCGGCATCGACCTGCACGCGGCCGATGACAGCCACACCTGGGGCTCCATGTGGGTCACGGTGCGCAACGACGGGAAGACGGCCTCGCAGGACAGCTGGGTGCTGGCGGGCGACCTCGTCTATGTCTTCGAGAACATCCACGGCCCCGGCGCGGCGGTGGACGAGAAGGAAGTCTACACCCCGGTGGGCCTCGCGGTCGGCAGCCAGGCCAATCTGGTGCTCGCCACCGAGGCGATGATGAAGCAGGTCAATTACGACTCCCACCGCGTCATTCCGGTGCATGAGGAGCGCCTGCGCGACACCTTCCCCTCGCGCATCACCCGCGAGGGGCTGCGGATCACCGAGATCTGCCTCGCCGACGGCGAAACCTCGAAGGTGTCGGCATGACGCGCCCGGCCCCCGTCGCGGCCCCGATCACGCCCCCGCCGGCCGCCCATGCCGTCGCCATCGTCGGCGCCGGACTGGTCGGCTCCGGCTGGGCGCTGGTGTTCGCCCGCGCGGGACTGCGGGTCCAGATCTACGATCCCGTCGCCGGGGTGCGCGCCGGCATCCCGGCCTGGGCGCGGGAGAGCGCGGCCGCGCTGGCCGGGGCCGGGCTGATCGCGGATGTCGAGGCGGTGATCGGCCGGCTCCATGTGGTCGACACGCTGGAGGCGGCGCTCGCGGGCGCCACCTATGTGCAGGAATCCGTTTTCGAGCGGGTGGAGGTGAAGCGCGACATCTGCCGCGCCATCGACGCCGCGATGGCGCCGGAGACGATCGTCGGCTCCTCCTCCTCCGGCATTCCCGCCTCGCGCTTCACCGAGGGCTGCACCCACCGCGGGCGCTTCCTCATCGCCCATCCGGTCAACCCGCCGCATCTCGCCCCCGTGGTCGAGCTGGTGCCGGCGCCCTGGACGGAGGCCGCCGCGCTGGCGGGGGCGCGCGAGCTGATGCTGGCGGTCGGGCAGGTGCCGGTGGCGCTCACCCGCGAGATCGACGGCTTCATCCTGAACCGCCTCCAGGGCGCGCTGCTGAACGAGGCCTGGGCGCTCTATGACGAGGGCTATGCCGGGCTCGCCGACATCGACGCCACCATTGCCCATGGGCTCGGGCTGCGCTGGGCCTTCATGGGGCCGTTCGAGACGATCGACCTGAACGCGCCCGGCGGCATTGTCGATTATGCCGCCCGGCTCGGCGGCATGTACCACGCCATGGCGCAGAGCCGCACGCCGCGCGCCTGGCCGGAAGACACCATCCGCCGCGCCGGCGAGGAGCGGCGCCGCGCGCTTCCCGAAACGGAGCTCGCCGCCCGCCGGGCCTGGCGCGACCAGGCGCTGACCGGCCTCGCCGCCTTCAAGAAGGCCAGCGGGCTCGCTCCCTAGCCCGCCGCCCTTCCCTTCCCGCCTTCGAGACACACCTGAACGTAAGGACCAGCACCATGGCCGTAACCCATTTGAAGCGCGGCAAGCCTGCCGAGGAGCGCTCGCAGGACGACCGCAAGGTTCGCGAGACGGTCGAGACCATCCTCGCCGATATCGAGGCGCGCGGCGATGCGGCGGTGCGCGAGCTGTCGGAGAGGTTCGACCGCTATTCGCCGCCGGCCTTCCGGCTGACGCTGAGCGAGATCGAGGCGCTGATGGCGCGGGTCTCGACGCGGGATATGGAGGACATCCGCTTCGCGCAGGCGCAGGTGCGCAATTTCGCGCAGGCCCAGCGCAATTCGATGACGGATATCGAGATCGAGACGCTGCCCGGCGTCATTCTCGGCCACAGGAACATCCCGGTGCAGTCGGTCGGCTGCTATGTGCCGGGCGGCAAGTTTCCCATGGTCGCCTCGGCCCACATGTCGGTGCTGACCGCCGCGGTGGCGGGCGTGCCGCGCATCGCCGCCGCCACCCCGCCGTTCAAGGGAGAGCCCAACCCGGCGGTGATCGCCGCCATGCATCTGGGCGGCGCCCACGAGATCTACGTGATGGGCGGCATCCAGGCCGTCGGCGCGCTGGCGATCGGAACCGAAACCATCGCCCCGGTCGACATGCTGGTCGGCCCCGGCAATGCCTATGTCGCCGAGGCCAAGCGCCAGCTCTATGGCCGCGTCGGCATCGACCTGTTCGCCGGTCCCACCGAGACCATGGTGATCGCCGACGACACGGTGGATGGCGAGATCTGCGCGACCGATCTGCTCGGGCAGGCCGAGCACGGCTACAACTCGCCGGCTGTTCTGGTCACCAACAGCCGCCGGCTGGCCGAGGACACGCTCGCCGAGATCGACCGCCTGCTCGGGCTCCTGCCGACCACCGATACCGCGACCAGGTCGTGGGCCGACTATGGCGAGGTCATCCTGTGCGACACCCATGAGGAGATGCTGGAGGTCGCCAACGACATCGCCTCCGAGCACGTCCAGGTCATGACCGACCGCGACGACTGGTATCTCGCCAACATGCACTCCTATGGCGCGCTGTTCCTCGGCCCCCGCACCAATGTCGCCAATGGCGACAAGGTGATCGGCACCAACCACACGCTGCCCACCCACAAGGCCGGGCGCTATACGGGCGGGCTCTGGGTCGGCAAGTTCCTGAAGACGCACAGCTACCAGAAGATCACCACCGACGAGGCGGCGGCGACGATCGGCGCCTACGGTTCGCGGCTGTGCCTGCTGGAAGGCTTCGTCGGTCACGCCGAGCAGTGCAATGTGCGGGTGCGCCGCTACGGGCGCAAGAACGTGCCCTATGGCGAGGCCGCGGAATGAGCGCCGCCGCGCCCCCGTTCCGGCTCGACGGGCGCCGGGTGCTGGTCACGGGTGCGGGGCGCGGCATCGGCCTCGCCATCGCCCGGGCCTGTGCCGCCTCGGGCGCGGAGGTCACGCTCTGCGCCCGCTCGGCGGACGAGATCGGCGCGGCGGCGGAGGCCCTGCGCGGGGAGGGCCTGAAGGCGGAGGCCCTGCCCGCCGACGTCACCGATGTGGCGGGGTTTGCCGCGCTCATCGCCGCCCTGCCGGCCTTTGACGCGTTCGTCAACAATGCCGGCACGAACCGGCCGAAGCCGCTCGCCGACGTGACGGTCGAGGATTACGACGCCGTGCTGGGGCTGAACCTGCGCAGCGCCATCTTCGCCGCGAAGGCGGTGACCGCCCGCATGATCGAGGCGGGGCGCGGCGGATCGGTGATCAACATGTCCTCGCAGATGGGCCATGTCGGCGCGGCCAGCCGCACGCTCTACTGCGCCTCGAAATGGGGGCTGGAGGGCTTCACCAGGGCGCTGGCGGTGGAGCTGGCGCCGCACCGCATCCGCGTCAACACCATCTGCCCGACCTTTGTCGAGACGCCGATGACGGAGCCCTATTTCCGCGACCCCGCCTTTCGCGCCGAGGTGCTGGGGAAGATCCCGCTCGGCCGCGTGGGCCGGGTGGAGGAGGTGGCGGCGGCGGCGGTGTTCCTCGCCAGCGAGGCCGCCGCCCTGATGACCGGCAGCGCGCTGATGCTGGATGGCGGCTGGACGGCGCTGTGAGCCCGGCCGGGCGGTGCCGGTCCGTCTCCCGGCGGGCCGCCGACAGCGAGAGCCGCACGGCAGCGGAGGCGCGGGCGAAGCGCGCCCGCGCCGCTGGACCGCGATCTCTGAACCGCTATTCTCGATCTGCCCGGATCCCTTTGGAAACAAAGGCGATTCGGGCCGTCGGGGGTGCATCGAAAGGGCGGTCTCGCTCAGAACAGGGCGAGCGGGTCCGGGTTTTTTCGCGGGCGCCGGCGGCGTTGGCCGGAAAAGCGCACGATGTTCTCATCGTGCCGATCCGTGAAGCTCAGTTATGTGGACATCGCCGCGCGGGGGCAGATTGGCCTCGATGCGGCGCAGGTAGGCTTCACATTGTTCCTTGCCGTTGCCGAAGCGGGCGATGTCGACGACCCTTTCCACGGCGTCAGGCCCCCGGCTTCGGCTTGCGAGCGGGAAAGCCGGGATCGAGGACGCGGCCGAGCTCATCGATGCGCACCTGCCGCGCCTTCCAGCGCCGCAGCGAGCCCGGCGAGCCATAGACGTAGCGGAAGGGGTCGCTCTTGTCGGCGTCGCGCGCCTTCAGGCTGCCCGCCTCCTGCGGCGGGGCGAGCACGAGCGTGCCGCCGGAGAACTTCGCCACCCGCATCAGCTCGCGCGCGCCCTCGCGCTCGATGGCCACGACGTCGTTCTGCTGGAGCGAGAGGACCTTGCGCGCGGTCGGGTTGTCGCGGCGGGTCGGCGATGTCCTGTCCCGCTGGTGCGCCTCGAACATCGAGACGACCTCGTCCTTCCACACGCCGGTCTTCAGTTCCCAGACGTCGAAGCGATAATTGGAATCGCCCTTATAGGCCTTGTAGGGGCACCCGCTGCGGTCGCGGATCGGGATGACGGAGAGCGGCTCGACCACCCGGACACGGCGGATGCCGGGGTAGAGGCGCGGGCCGCGCTCGGGATGGCCGAAGCTGCGCACGGCCTGCTCGAAGGCGGCGCCTTCCTTGCCGGCGGTCCAGTCCCTGAGCTTCACCCTGAGATCGTCGTCGCGGATCGCCTCGATGTCGGACGGCTTCCGGAATGCGGAGAGAGGCTTGCGGGTGACGACGATGTCGCGGCCGCTCCTGTCCTTTGCGCCGGTCAGTCCATAGGCGGTCTCGTTGTGGAGCCGGCCCGCGGTGGCGTTGCGGTCCTTCGGCCGCCCGGCCTTGGCGGCGCTGCCATGGTCGGGGCGATGGCTGACCGTGATGTTGCGCACGATCCGCCCGACCTCGTCGGAGAACCCCTCCCAGGGATCGGGAATCGCCTCGGCGACCCGGCCCGCCGCCATCAGCCCCTCGCGGCCGGCCTCACGGGCGATGCGGCTGAGGAGGGAGCGATCGGTCACGCCGACGACGATCGCGTCGATCGCGTGGTGCCGGTGGTCGCGGCGGTTCTTCGGCTGGTCGCCGCCGCCCGAGAGATTGTGGTCGGGCAGGTGGTGATTGAGGCCCCAGCTTCGGCGCAGCATCTCGGTGAGCCGGCCCGGCGAGACCCAGACATGGCTGGAGCCCTCGCCCTTTTCGGGATAGAGCGCCGACAGATACTCCCGCGCGAGGCGGGAGAGATATTGCGTGTCGGTGAGATGACGGGCGAGGAAGCCGCCCTTGTCGTTGAACCGGGCCATCGCGTCCGGCTCGAAGCGCCGGCGTTTCTCGCGCGGGAGGCGCGCCGTGCGCGCGGCGATGGCCTCCCAGCCGGCATCCGGCCCGAAATGGGCGCGCAGGTCGTCCCGGGCTTCATAGGGCGAGCGGTTGCGCTTGATGCGGTTCACCTCGCGCAGGCAGAGGATGCGGTTGGCGTTGGAATCGTCCAGCGTCTGGCTGAAGGGGAGAATGTGATCGACCTCGACGGCACCGGAGAACAGCATCTCCACCGGGATCTGCCGCCCGGTGTAGACGCAGCGCCGGTCGTGCGCATTGTCTTCGTTCAGCTCCTCCCACAGCCTGAGGATGGCGCGGTTGCCGCCCTTGTCGGCGATGCCCAGCTCGTTCAGCTTTCTTGAGCGCCCCTCCGCCGCCACGCGGTTCCTGCGGTTCCTGTCGTTGACCTCGCCCTTGCGCTCCGCGTCGAGCTTGAGTTCGCGGGCGAGCTCAATGGCTATCTCTGCCGGCGGCCCGTAGCGGCGGATCAGCGCGTTGAGCACCCGGCGGAGCTGGTTGAGGCCGATATGCACGGTCGGGTTGGTCAGCCGGCCGAGGCGGAGCGCCTCGTCCTGTTCGTTGGGATCGGCGGTGCCCGGCAGGATGGGCCGTTCGAGAACGGGCGCCATAATAAGGCAGGGCGGCATGGCCCTTGCCGTCCTGCCAGACCCGCCCGTCGCGGAAATCCGAGTGGTGGCCGAGCCCCGCCCGCTGCACCGCCTCGCTATAGACGATGACGTCTTTTCCATCTCGGCGATCAGCCGGCGCGTCGCCGTTTCGCCGAAGCGGCCAAAGCCCTCGGCCAGCCGCACGCGCGTCACGGCCCGGGCCTCCTCGGCCGAGAGGCCGTGCCGTTGCCGCAGCCCATCCGAAGGCGGCCATCTCGGCGTCGCTTTCCAGCCCGTCGAGGCCGGCGAGGACCTCCCATTGAACGGCAGGATCGAGGCCGAACCAGCGCTTCCCGAAGCGGGTCTTGCCGGCCATCTCGGCGGCGACCTCGTCGCCCTTCATATCCCTGCGGTTCTCGCCTTCCTTGTTGAAGCGGGCGTCGGGATCGAGCTTGAGCGCCTTGCGAAGGCTTTCATAGGAAACAGACGTGCGCTGGCCCAGCCTGGAGAGGAGCGCGTCGCGCTCGGCCCGTGAAAGCGCGCGCGCCTCGGCGCCCGGCAGCAGGACGCGCAGCGCATTGACCTCTTCCAGCAGCCGCCGCCGCTGGAACAGTGGATGCGCCTTGGGCAGGCGCGGCTCCGGCGGCAGCAGGGTGCAGAAGCCGATCCTTCGGCTTCCGGAGCGGGCGCTGGTGGAAGATGATCTCGTAGAACTGCGCGCGCGGCTCCTCGGTCAGGACCTCGGGATGGTGCGGGGACTGCGCCTGCCAGATGGCGGCGAACTCGTCTTCCAGCATCTGGCGGTCGGGGTAGAAATCATAGGCTTCGCTCGCCTTGCCGTCCTCGGCGGTGAGGGTGACGACGCGCGTGCGCACATGGGGAATGGCGTTCGGGTCGTCGGCGCCAGCCCGCCTTTTGTGGAGGAACGCGCCGAGCGTGCGCGCTTCGGCCTCCTCCATCTGCTCATGGAGCCGGGCGACACCGACGCGGATCGTGCCGGCGTCGTCCTCGGCGCCGCGATCCGCCTAGCGGTTCGACTTGAAGCCGCGCCGCTGGTTGAGATGGAACAGCGCGCGACCGATCTCCGGCAGCGTCAGCTTTTCGTCGAGAGCCCGGGCACGCAAGGCATAGGGGTCGAGCCCGGCCAGCGCCTCGCCGGCCTCCGGATCGGATGGGAACAGACCGGCACGCGTCAGATATTTGATCAGCGCCGCCCGGCGCTGCTTGTAGCGGTCGCGCCGGATTTCGGCTCCCCGCCTGAACCGTCGACGCTTCCGCTCGCGCCCCGGCGCGCGGCCGATCAGGTTCCTGCACCCCCGTCGGGCCGCCCCCCGGCCTTGGGCCTACCGGCCGGCCTTAGCTGGAAGCCCACACATCCTGGAGATAGCGGCGGGAGGCCTCCAGCTCGGCCAGCGCCGGGGCGCCGAGGATGTCGGCGAAGGCCGCCCGCACATCGGGCGCCATGGTGCGGGCGTTGCCGCAGATCAGCACCGAGCCGCCGCGGCGCACCATCTCCCCGACCACGTCGGCATGGGTGCGCAAGAGGTCCTGCACATAGGTCTTGGGGGTGCCGGCGCGGCGCGAGAAGGCGACGGCGAGCAGGTTCAGCGTGCCGTCGTCCCGGTAGGCCTCCAGTTCCTCGCGATAGAGATAGTCGCTCTCGTTCCGGCACCCGAAGAACAGCAGGACCGGCCCCACCGCCACGCCCTGTTCCCGCAGGGCGTGGCGCTCCTGTATGAAGCCGCGCAGCGGCGCGATGCCGGTGCCGGGACCCACGAGGATGAGCGGCACGGCCGGATCGTCCGGCAGCTGGAAGGAGCTGCCCGTGTCCTTCACCGCCACCCGCAGCGCCGTTCCCTCGGCACAGCCGGCGAGATAGGTGCTGCACAACCCCTCCTCCACGCGGCCGTCCGCGCAGGCGAAGCGGTGCGCCCCCACGGTGAGGGTGCAGGCGTCGGGCGACAGCCGCGGCGAGGAGGAGATGGAGTAGTAGCGCGGCTTCAGGCCGGGCCGCAGGCCCAGCAGCGTGGCGAGCTCGAGCCGGACGGAAGGCACCTGCGCCAGCAGGTCCATCATGCGCGGCTTGCCGGCGGCGAGGCCGGGGAAGTCCTCCAGCCACTGCGCGATCTGCTCCCGATCCGGCGGGCACCGGGCGGCCCTGGCCCATGCCCTGAGGTCGCGCCGCGTCACCGGGCCGGCAAGGTCGACATGCTCGGCGAGCAGTTCGCCCACCCGCACCGGCACGCCGAAGGGCAGGCCGCCGCCGTTTTCCGCCGCCGGCCCGAGGGCGGTGAGGATCACGCTTGCCTCCGCGTCGAGGCCGCAGCGTTCCGCCGCCGCGGCCACGAGGGCGGGGGGATTGCAGGGGAACACGCCGAGATGGTCCCCGGCGGCATAGGTGACGCCCGCCGGCAAGGGCAGCTCGATATGCCGGGTCGAGCCGGACGCGCCGGGCGCCTGCAGCTCCCGGTTGACGCGCACCGCGCTGACCACGGCGCCGGCATCCGGCGCGCTGGCACGGCGCGGCGCCTCCCCCGCCGCCGCGACGGCGCCATGCGCCACCTCCACCCCGATCGCCGGCGCCTCCACCGCCTCGCCCTCCGGCGCGAGCCCGGCAAAGGCGCGGTCGAGCGCGGGCCACAGGGCGGCGGTCCAGCTCTCCACCGCGGATTCGAAATCGCCGTCCGCATCCGCCGCGCCGGTGTCCAGAAGCGGCGTGCCGCCGCGCGCCGCCAGACCCTCGGCAATGGTGCGGGGGAACTTCTGGAAGGTCTGGCGCCACTGCGCATTGCCGCAGCCCAGCACCGCGAAGCGCAGGCCGGCGCAGGCGTCCGGTGGGGCGCTGTCCAGCCAGCGGGCGAAGCCGGCGGCATTATCCGGCGGCGCGCCATTATAGGTGGAGGTGACGATGACCACCGGCCCGTCCGCCGGCCAGGGCTGGCCGGCCTGCGTGTCCAGCTCCGCCACGCGCGGGGCAAAGCCACGGCTGGCCGCCTCGCGGGCGAGGCCGGAGGCGATGTCGCGGCAGCCGCCCATGTTGGAGCCGTACAGCACGCTCATCGGCCGGCCCGCCGCGGCCACCGGCTCGGGCGCCGGCTCGGCCCTGGCGGGCGCCTTCCGCACGGGGAAACGGCCCTTCACCTCGGGGCGGCGCTCCAGCAGCATCTCCAGATGATCCGGCTTCACGGTGAGCGCCTGCTTGTGGCGCAGCACGTAGTGCGGATCCTTCGGGCGGGCGACGAAGCGCTGGATGAAGCGGGCCAGCACCATGCGCGCTTCCAGCAGGGCGAACTGGAAGCCGATGCAGGAGCGCAGGCCCATGCCGAAGGGATGGTAGGCATCGCGGTGGTGCGTGTTCTCCTCCCCGGGCAGAAAGCGGTCGGGGCGGAAGGCATGGGCATCCGGCCCCCAGAAGCGCGGATGGGTCTGCATCGTCGTCAGCGACACGAACATGCGCTCGCCGGCCTTCACCTCGTAGCGCCCGTTGCCCACCGTGGTGTCGCGGGTGACATGGCGCGGGAAGACCGGCACCGGCGGGCAGAGCCGCAGCGCCTCCTTCAGCACGCGCTGGGTGTAGTCGAGCCGGCCGCAATCCTCATAGGTCGGGACGTAGGAGAAGTCGCGCCCCAGCACCTCGTCCACCTCGGCAATGAGCTTTTCCAGCACCTCCGGGTGCTTCCAGAGAAAGTAGAGCGCGTAGGAGAGCATCCCGCTCGTGGTCTCGTGCCCCGCGATCAGGAGCACGATGAGCTGGCCGCGAATATTGTCGTCCGGCAGCTTCAGCCCGGTGACGCGGTCCGGCGTGGTGAGCATCACCTGCAGCAGGTCGGTGGGCACCGCCTCGCCGCGGGCCATGCGGTCGCGGCGGTCGCGGATGATCGCGTTCACGTCGTCCAGCATGATCCGGTCGGCGGCCGCGCGCTGGCGGCGGGCCTCGTGGTAGAAGATCTCCGGCAGGACACGCCTGGTCTCCTGCATGGCGTCGTCCAGAACCCGGTTCATCGCCTCCACGAAGGGAGGCAGGGCCGGGGAATCGATGGCGCCGTAACGCTTGTCGAAGGCGGCGTAGGAGATGGCCTCGAAGGTCATCCGGGTCATCAGGTCGGTGACCAGGAAGCCGGTGTCGGGCCCCAGCCGGTCGAGATGCGCCAGCAGGTCGTCCGCCACCTCGACGATGCGGCCATAGTAGTTCTTCAGCGCCGCCGAGCCGAAGGCGGGGGCGAGGATGCGGTGGGCGCGGTGCCACAGGGGATCGTCGTCGCTGGCCGTGAACAGCGCGCTGCCGACACTCTTTTCCGCGAGGTTGCCGAGGCCGCCCCGGCCATCCACCACCTTGGCGAAGACATCGGGCGCCGCGCACATCTCCGAGACGATATCGGCATCGGCGCAGAAATAGCCTTTGCCGGCGGGCGCCGAGAAGGCGAAGAACGTGCCGTGCTTGGCGTGGAGATCGGCCAGCGCGCCCACGAGGCCGCCGGGATGGCGCAGTTCCGGCAGATTGCCGAGGAGCGGATAGGGCCTCGGGCCGGGCACCACGCCATGGCCGGGCGCGGCGCCCTCGCCCTGCGTGACGAGGTTCAGCCGCGTACCGTCGGGAATGCTGTCGTCCAGCGCGACGGCGGTGCCGTCCGGCGTTTCCACATGGAAGGCGGCTCCGGCCGACAGCCGCGCCGCCGCCCGCACCGCCTCGACCACCGCCTCCCGGCTGGCCCCGGGAAACCAGCCGACCCGCACGTTGCCGGCGGCACCGCCGAGCTCGATGGTCTTGAGGGCAGGCGCGGACTCGGTGGTGGACATGGGGGCCTCCTGGCGGCCGGATGCGGTCAGCGTTCGCGGTGCGGCGACACGGCTCAGCCCCCGCGCGCCGGAACGGCGGCAAGGGCCTCGATCGCCGCCACGGTGCGGGCCATGTCGCGGTCGGGGTCGATCTCCCGGGCGACCGCCCGCGCCCGCGCGGCGAACGCCGGGTCCTCCAGCACGGCGCGCAGGCTCCTTTCCAGCGTGTCGCGGTTGACACTGGTGCGGGGCAGCACCGCGCCCACGCCCAGGCGGCGCATCCGCATGGCGTTGTCGGGCTGGTCGAAGGCGAACGGAATGGTCAGCACCGGAACGCCTGCCCGCAGCGCCTCGGCGCAGCCGCCGACGCCGCCGTGCTGCACCACGGCGGCGGCATGGGGAAACAGGCTGGAATGGGGGGCGTAGTCGAGCGCCAGCACCTTGTCGGCCGGCGCGTCCGGCCGCGGGTTGTTGCCCATCAGCAGGATGGCGCGGCGCCCGAGCGCCAGCGCCGTCTCCGCCGCGACCTTGTAGAAGTCGTGCGCCAGATGGACCACCGTGGTGCCGAGGGTGAAGACCACCGGGGGCGGCCCTGCCGCCAGGAAGGACGCGATCCGGGCGGCCGTTTCGGGGTCGGCTTCCTGCGTGAAGAAGGGAAAGCCGGTCTGGACGGACGCGGCCGGCCAGTCCCGCTGGGGCGCCCCGAAGGCGGGCGGGAACAGCACCAGCACCAGATGCGGCGAGAACTTGTCGGTGAACACGATGTCGCCGGTGCCCACCCCCATCTCGCGCTGAAGCGCCAGCAGCGGCGCGCCCCAGCGCGTGACCTGCCGGCGGATGACGCGGAACATCAGCCGCTGCGGCCAGGCCCCGAGATGGCGCAGATGGTAGCCCGCGGGAAACCAGGTGAGCACGCTCGGGTCGAGCGCCGACATCATGGTGGAAGGCGCGAGCATGACGCTGGCCCAGGGCAGGCCGCGCCGCGCCGCCACCAGCGGCGCGACATAGACCAGCTCGCCCACGACGAGGGCATCCGCGCCCTCGGTGGCGGCGAGCAGGTCGTCGAAGGTCGCGCGCGTCTGGGGAAAGACGGTGTCGTGATAGAGGCGGCGCCCGCCATGCACCGGGTCGCCGAAAATCTCCATCAGCACCTCAGGGGAGAAGTCCGGCCGCAGGGGATGGAAGTCGAGGCCGAGCGCGGCGACGCGCGGGCCGTAGGAAGCCGGCGCCGCGATCACCGGGGTGTGGCCGCGTGCGCGCAGCGCCTGCGCGATCGCCAGCAGGGGGTAGAGATCCCCGAAGGATCCGAGCGTGGCGAGGACAATGCGCATCACGACACCGCCTTGACGACATCCGGCGCGGCCGATGGCTTTCCGCGCATCAGCAGCAGCGCCGCGAGCAGACCCAGCGCCACCATGCCGGTTCCCACATAATAGCCCTCCGCGATGCTTCGGGCAGCACTCAGACGCAGCGCGGAGGCGACGGCCGGCCAGTGTTCCACCAGCGCCCGCACCGCCTCCTCCCGGCCGTAGACGGCCTGTTCCATCAGGCTTTCGAGCTGCGTGCGGGCCGCCCCTTCCGGCGCGGCCTCGGCCGCGATGGCGAGGAAGCGGCTGCGCTCGAGCCCGGCGACCACGGTGCCGATCGCCGCCATGCCCATGGCGCCGCCGAGCTGCCGCACCGTGTCGAGCGCGCCGAAGCCCCGGCCCCGCTGGCCTTCCGCCACGCGCGAGGTGCCGTCGGTGTAGGTCTGCGACACCCCGAGCCCCACGCCGGCGCCGATGACGATGAGGGCGGGGAACATCAGCAGGAAGTCGACCCGTATCAGCGCCTGCGTCTCCCAGAGCAGCCCGAGGGTCGCCAGCGCCATGCCCGTCGCCACCGGCAGCCGTGCGCCGTAGCGGTCATACAGCATGCCGGAAAGCGGGGCGCAGATCATCAGCGGCACAAGGAACAGCAGCATGGCAAGGCCGGACTGCAGCGGCGTGAAATGCAGGATGCGCTGGAGATAGATCGCGCCGAAGGCGGACTGGCCGACAAGGGCGCTCTGGGCGCAGAACAGCACGATGCTGTCGGCGGCGAACTGCCGGTCCCGGAACAGCGCCATGTCCACCAGCGGTTCGCCCGCGCGACGCTGCGCCCGGAGGAACACGGCGAGCAGCACCACGCCGACGGCGACGAGGGAGATGGTGAGCGGCGAGGCCCAGCCCCAGGCATGGCTTTGCTGCAGGCCGAGCACCATGGGCCCGAGCGCCGCCGCCAGCAGCAGGCTGTAACCGGGCCGAGGCTGTGTGAGAACTCTGTGGCTCGTCGCGCAGGTTGTTGCCACG
>NZ_JAHBGE010000080.1 GCF_018390635.1 Ancylobacter lacus
CTGCGCTTTCACGCCCAACCTATGAAGGTGCCGCCGGGACGACGCTTACGCTGCATGTCTCCCGACGCTTCCATGGGCTCTCCTCCTCTTGTGTGCCGGTCTCTCCCGCGCACTGCGCCGGACAACAGCGGCGGCGTCTTCCCGGTTCCCCCGGCCTCAGCGCTGCATGGTCGGATTGCAGGCCGGATTGGCCCGCGGGCACGGCGGGTCGTCGAGATTCGTGCCGCGCACCGGCGGATTGGCCCTCGACCCCGGCAGGTTGAGCCGCCTTTCCTGGGAATCATGGGGTGGACCGCCCGGTAGGGCGCGCTGCCCCATGCCGCGCAAGGTGGTGGCCGGGCCGGTCGAGAGCGGGCTGCGGGTTTGGGCATACGCGGCATCCACCGCCGGAAACACCGCCAGGCCGGCTGCGACAGCCACCGCCATAGCCCATGCCGCCCGCGCGGAAGGCATCCCCCCCATTCCGCGCGGCCACCTCAGCGCCTCCACCATGTGCCCTCCTCCGCCGCGCCGATCCGGCAACGCCATTCCCCAGAGATAGTGGCCGGACGGCTCTGAAACGAGTCCCCATGGACGGACCGCGCGCGGTTGCGGTCGCTGCGCCCGCTGCAACGAGATGGCGAGCGGCCGCGGGGGGGACGCTGGCGATCCGGCGCTTGCCATCCGCCCGCGAACCCCTTAATTCCCGCCTCGGGAGCCCGTAGCTCAGCCGGTAGAGCACGTGACTTTTAATCATGGGGTCTCGGGTTCGAATCCCGACGGGCTCACCACCTCACCCTCCATGTCGGCGCGTCGGCCGATCCCGGCCGGAGTTACCGGTGATGCCCTCCGACATAGAATGTCCGCAGGCTCATGAAGTGGCCGATCCCGAGGTTGGGGAGCGGCCGATCGCCCTCAGTGAACTGGCCGCCATCCTCGCCCGCCGAGCGCTGGACGCCCGCATCCTGGTCGCCCTGGTCGGTGCGCCGGGTGCCGGCAAGTCCACCCTTGCGGAAGCGCTTGCCCACCAGCTCAACGCCGCGCAGCCGGGCGCTGCCTGCGTCGTCCCGATGGACGGCTTCCACTATGACGACGCCGTTCTCGATGCGCGCGGGCTGCGGGCGGTGAAGGGCGCACCCGAGACCTTCGACGTCGCGGGGCTGCGCCATCTTCTCCAGCGCCTCGGCGGCGCGCAGGAACAGGTCGCGGTGCCGGTGTTCGACCGCGACCTGGAGCTCTCGCGGGCCGGCGCGCGGATTGTCGGCACCGCCGTCCGCTGCGTGATCGTGGAGGGCAACTACCTGCTTCTGCGCCTCCCGCCCTGGTCGGACCTGCGTGCCCTGTTCGATGTCTCGGTGCGGATCGAGGTGCCGGTGGAGGCGCTGCGCCGCCGGCTGGAAGCGCGCTGGCGCCATTACGGCCTGACACCGGAGCGCATCCGCGAGAAGGTCGAGGGCAACGACCTGCCCAACGGGGCGCGGGTGCGCGCGGAAAGCGCACCCGCCGATTTCGTGGTGGAATCCTGAGGTGAGCCGGCGACGCGGTTTCCGGCCGGGTCAGGCCGCATTGGGCGGTCGCGGCGCGCGGCGGGTGGGGTCGGGCACCGGCACCGCCGCCATCAGTTCCCGCGTATAGGCCTCCACCGGGTTTTCGAACACGGCACGCCGGCTTCCCGCCTCGACGATGCGTCCGCCGCGCATCACCGCCACGTCGTGGCACATGCGCTCGATCACCGCCATGTCGTGGGAGATGAAGAGATAGGCGAGCCCCATCGTCTCCTGCAGCTCCAGCATCAGGTCGAGCACACGCGCGCGCACCGAGACGTCGAGCGCCGCCACGCTCTCATCCGCCACGATCAGCTTCGGCTCGAGCGCGAGAGCGCGGGCGATGCAGATGCGCTGGCGCTGGCCGCCGGAGAATTCATGGGGGTAGCGGGCGGCGTGGTCGGGCGACAGGCCGACCCGCCGGAGCAGCTCGGCAGCCCGCTCGCGCCGCTCGGCCGGGGTGCCGATGCGATGGATCGCAAGTGGCTCGGCGATGGCCGCGCCGACCGACATGCGCGGGTCGAGCGAGGCATAGGGGTCCTGGAAGATCATCTGCGCCTTGCGCCGCACCGGGCGCATCTCCCGGGCGGAAAGGCCGGTGATCGCCACGCCGTCCAGCGTGACCTCGCCGGCAAAGGGGACGAGCCCGAGCACCGCCTTGCCGGTGGTCGACTTGCCGGAGCCGCTTTCCCCCACGAGGCCGAGGGTGCGCCCGCGCCTCAGTTCGAACGAAACGCCTTCCACCGCCCGGTGGCCGGGAGCCCGCAGGCCAAGCCAGTTGCGGGGGCCGGGGTAGCTGACCGAGAGATCGCGCGCGAACAGCACCGGCCCTTCCGCGGGCGGCGGCTCGTGCGCCGGCGCCGCGGTGACGCGGGGCGGCCCTTCAAGGCCGGTCCGCGCCCCGAGCCGCGGCACCGCCGCCAGCAGGGTCCGGGTGTATTCCTCGCGCGGCACGGTGAAGAGCGGCACGACGCCGGCGGCCTCCACGATGCGGCCCGCCCGCAGGATGGCGACGCGATCGGCCATTTCCGCCACCACGCCCATGTCGTGGGTGATGAGAATGATCGACGTGCCGAACTCTCCCTTCAGCTCGCGCATCAATGTGAGGATCTGCGCCTGCACGGTCACGTCCAGCGCCGTCGTCGGCTCGTCGGCGATCAGCACCTTGGGGCGGCAGGACAGCGCCATGGCGATCATCACGCGCTGGCGCATGCCGCCGGAGAGCTCATGGGGGTATTGGCCGAGCCGGCGCGCCGGATCGGCGATACGCACGGCATCCAGCATGTCCCGGGCGCGCGCCGCGGCATTCGCCGCCCCCTGATGGGCGCGTATCGCCTCGGTGAGCTGGGCGCCCACGCTCATCACCGGGTTGAGCGAGGTCATCGGCTCCTGAAAGATCATGGCGATGTCGCCGCCGCGCACCCGCCGCATCGCCCGATCCGGCAGAGGCAGCAGGTCGCGGCCCTCCAGACGGATCGACCCCGCCGCGACCCGCAGCGATGCCTTGGGCAGCAGCCGCATGATGGCCAGCGAGGTGACGGACTTGCCGGAGCCGGATTCGCCCGCGAGGCAGAGCGTCTCGCCGGCCCCGAGGTGGAAGCTCACCTCGTGCAGCACACGGTGCGCGCCGGAGGGCGTGCGCGCATCCACGCACAGGCCTTCGACCGAAAGGACGGGTGCGGTCACGAAAACACGATCCGCGGGAAGTAGAAGGAGACCACCCAGTTCGGCATGTCGACGATCTCGCTGATGCGCAGGTCGCCGCACACTGAGCAGAGCATGTAGGCATCCACCGGGTTCAGCCCGTGCTCGGCGGCCAGCAGGTCGACCATCCGCGTCACGGCCTCCCGGGCCCCGGTCATGAGGTCCGGCCCGATGCCGGTCGTCACCTCGTAGCCGGCGGCGTCGAGATGGCGCGTTACCGGGCCCGGCGTGGTGAAGCGCGGCGCTGCCAGCCGCGCGTCCTTCACCAGTTCGAGTGTGGCTTCCACCTCCATCCGGCTTTCGATGGCGGTGCCGCAGACCTCGCCGTCGCCCTGCGCCGCGTGGGTGTCGCCGATCGAGAACAGCGCGCCCGGCACGTCGACGGGCAGATAGAGCGTCACCCCCTCGCCGATGTCGCGAATGTCGAGATTGCCGCCGACGCGGCGTGGCGGAACGATGGAGTGCAGGCCCGGCTCCGCCGGAGCGACGCCGATGGTGCCGGCAAAGGGCTTCAGCGGCACGCGGCCGCCGGGGCCATAAAGCGCCGGGGCGAGAGCGGCGCCGTCATAGGTCCATACATGCAGCGCCGGTTCGGTGAACTGGTCGGCGAGCAGGCCGAAGCCGGGGATGTTCGCGGTCCAGCCGATGCCGGAGGGCACGAAGCGGCGGATCGTCACCTTGAGCGCGTCGCCCGGCTCGGCGCCCTCGACGAAGACCGGCCCGGAGACGGGGTTGATACGGCTGAAATCGAGCGTCCGCACATTGTCCACGGTCGATCCCGCGCCGAGCTGCCCCGCGGAAGAGTCCATGCATTCGAAATGGATGGTCTCGCCGGGCCGGGCGGTGAGCACGGGAGCGAAGTCCCGGTTCCAGCCGAAATGGTGGCTGGTGCGGTGGATGGTGTGGTTGCAGGCCACGCACATGGTCGTTCTCGCGAATGGACGGGCGGGGGACCGGCGCCACGGTGTACCCATGGCGCCGGCGGTCAGACGCGCGTGAAAGCGGCCTCGGCCGGGGCGTCAGTTCTTCACGAAGATGGCGTCGTAATTGATGACGCGGGTCGGATCGATGTAGATGTTCGGCTCGCCGCCCATGCGCTTCGACTTCGCCACGACGCGGCGTTCGTTGAAGATCGGGATCCACGGGGCGTCGGCCATCACGTCGATGAAGACCTTCTTCCACGCCTCGACGCGCTCGGCGGACTTCGCGGGGTCGGACATGGAGTCGGCCGCGACCGCGCGCTTCTGAAGCTCCTCATTGCAGTACCACGACCAGTTCCAGCCGCCCTGCACCGCGCCGGCACAGCCGAGGATGGGGCCGTAGAAGTTGGAGGGATCGGGGAAATCGGCGATCCACGCCATGCCGCCCGACCAGATCATCGGCGCCTCGCCCTCGGTGCCGCCGGCGGCGATGACGTTGGACTGCGCCAGCGCCTTGATCTCGGCCTTCACACCCACCGCCGCGAGGTCCTGCTGGATCGCCTGGGCGATGCGCGGCTGGGGGTCGGTGTTGGTGGAATAAAGAACCGTCGAGAAGCCATCGGGATAGCCGGCTTCCTTCAGAAGTTCCTTTGCCTTGGCGACATCGTAGGCGTAGCCCTTGTAGGCGGTGTCGTAGCCCGGCATCAGCGGCGGCAGCGGCTGGTTGGCGGGAGTGGCGCGCCCGTTGACGATGCGCACGATGCGATCCTTGTTGATCGCCATGTTCAGCGCCTGACGCACCTTCACATTGTCGAGCGGCTTGATGTGGGTGTTGAGCGTGACATAGCCGGTGTTGAGCTGCTGCCCGTCGACGATCATCTCCTTGGCGTCGGGGCCCTTGCTCATCTCGAGGAACTTGGCCGGAGGAATGCCGTCGCCGGCGATGTCGACCTCGCCCTTCTGCAGCCGCAGCAGCGCCACCAGCGGCTCCTGGCCGATCTCGATGGTGAAGCTGTCGATATGGGGCACGCCCTTGACGAAATAGTCGGGGTTGCGGGCGAACACCAGCTTCTGGCCGATCACCCACTCCTTCAGCACGAAGGTGCCGGAGCCGACCGGCTTCTTGCCGAAGTCGCCGGCAGCGGCCTCGACGGCTTCCTTCGGCACGATGGAGGAGAAGTTGATCGCCAGCACGTGCAGGAAGGTGGCATCGGGACGGGAGAGCTTGAACACCACCGTGTCGGCGTCGGGCGTCTCGATGCCGGCGAGGCCGGTCGCCTTGCCCGCGGTGAAGTCGTCGAAGCCGGCGATCGCGCCGAAGAAGCCGGCGCCGGGACCCTGGGTCTTGGGGTCCACCGCGCGCTCGATGGAGTACTTCACGTCGGCGGGCACCACCTCGCGCCCGTTGGTGAACTTCACGCCCTTGCGCAGCTTGAAGGTGTAGGTCAGCCCGTCCGGCGAGACGGTGAAGCTTTCGGCCAGCGAGGGCACCAGGTCCGGCGTGCCGGGGGTGTAGTCCATCAGCCGCGAGAACAGGCTCTTGATGATCGACCAGTTCTGCCAGTCATAGCCGATGGCGGGATCGAGCGTGGCGATGTCGTCCTTGTAGGTCACCACGATGTCGCCGCCCTGCGCCTGGGCGGCGGCCGGGGTCGGCAGCGCCACGCTCAGCGCGGCCGCGGGGGCAAGGGCGAGGGCGGCCGCAAGGGCCGTCGATCGCATCAAGGTCTTCAGCATGGCGTTGGAACCCTCTGTACGGTTGGTCTTACGCGTTTGGAGACATCAGGCCGCGCGGATGCGCGGATCGATCAGTGGCGCCGCAAGGTCGGCGACGAGGTTGCCGAGGACGATGGCGAAGGCCGACACCAGCGTCACGCCCATGATGATGGGGATGTCGACCTGCTGGATCGCCTGCCAGGCGAGCTGGCCGATGCCCGGCCAGCCATACACCGCCTCGACCACCACGGTGCCGCTCATGAACTGGCCGATGTCGATGCCGATCATGGCGATCACCGGCAGAAGGGCATTGGGCAGGGCGTGGCGCAGCACGACCCGCGGCGCGGAAAGCCCCTTGGCGTTCGCGGTGCGGACATAGTCCTGTCCCAGCACCTCGATCATCGCCGAGCGCACGACCCGGGCGTACCAGCCGGCGCCGAGGATGCCGAGCGTGAAGGCTGGCAGCACCAGATGCGCCGGCGTGCCGTAGCCCGACATCGGGAACCAGCCCAGCGTCGCCGCGAAGATGTAGAGCAGCAACAGGGCGACGAGGAACTGCGGGGTCGACACCCCGACGAAGGAAAGCGTCATCACCAGCCGGTCGACCACGCCGTCGCGCCGCAACGCCGCGATCACGCCGAGCGTCAGCCCGATCGCGACTTCGATCGCGATGCCGGCCGCCATCAGCGTCAGCGTCGCCGGCAGCCGGGCGAGGATGAGCGGCGCGACCGCCGTCTTCTGGTTGAAGGAGCGGCCGAGATCGCCGTGCAGTAGATTGACGAGGTAGTTCCAGAACTGCACCGGCAGCGGCAGGTCCAGCCCGAGCTGGTGGCGGATGCTGGCGACGGTGGCGGGCGTCGCGTTGCGCCCCGCCAGCAGCACCGCCGGGTCGGCGGGCAGGGCGTAGAGCAGCACGAAGGTGATGGCGGCGACGCCGAGCAGGATGAGCGCCGCCTGCACGGCCCGGCGGGCGAACAGCGCGAGCATCAGTCCCTCCCCCGCTGGGTCGGGTCGAGCAGGTCGCGCAGCGCGTCACCGACCAGATTGAAGGAAAGCGCCGTGGCGAGGATCGCCGCACCGGGGAAGAAGACCAGCCAGGGCGCGGACTGGAAGTAGCTCTGGCTCTCGAACACGATGTTGCCCCAGGAGGGCTCCGGCGGCTGCACGCCGATGCCGAGGAAGGACAGCGTCGCTTCCAGCAGCACCGTGGTGGCGATGCCGAGCGTGCCCCACACGATGGCGGTGGGCACGAGGTGCGGCAGGATATGCCGGCCGAGAATGCGCAGGTGCCCCGCCCCCATCGCCCGCTCGGCGAGGATGAAGTCGCGCTCCGCCAGCGAGCGGGTCTCGGTGTAGGCGATGCGCGCGACCTGCACCCAGTTCACCATGGCGATGACCATGGCGACGATCCAGAGGCTCGGCTTCAGCAGCGCCGCCAGCACGATGGCCAGCAGCAGGGCGGGAAAGGCGGTCATCAGGTCGGTGAAGCGCATCAGCAGGCCGCCGGGCAGGCCGCCGAAATAGCCGGCGAACACCCCCACGGTCAGCCCGATCAGCACCGCCGTGCCGTTCGCCACCAGCCCGATCAGCAGCGAGGTCCGGGCGCCGTAGATGAGGCGCGAAAGCAGATCGCGGCCGAGCGTGTCGGTGCCGAGCAGGAACTCATGCGACGGCGGCAGCGGCGCGCCTTCCAGCGAGAGCCCGTCATAGATCTGGTTGTCGGGCGCATAGGGCGCCAGCCACGGCGCGAACAGCGCGGCGGCGGCGACGGTCGCGATGACAAGCAACCCGGCCACCAGCACGGGGCGGCGCGCCAGCGCGCGGAAGGTGTTCAATGCCGCCATCACCCCGCCTCCGGCAGGGCGAGCTGGCGCGCCAGCAGCGCCGCGGCCGCCTGTTCCAGCGTCATCCGGCGCCGCATCGCCACCTCGCGCAGCTGGCGATAGGCGGCTTCCTCGTCGATCTGCCGGGCCACTGCGATGGCTTCCACCGCCTTGAGCACCAGCCCGCGCAGCCGCAGCCGCGCCGTCAGGCCGGCAATCTGGTCCCGCGCCGCGCGGCGCTCTTCAAAGGCATGAACGGCCAGCACGAGGGCGGGATAGACCGCCGCCGGCACGACCGGCTTGGCGATGATGGCGCCGGCGCCCTGCTCGATCGCCCAGGCGATGCGCCCGGGCGCTTCCGAGCCGAGCAGCGCCACCACCGGCAGCCGGGCGGCGCCGGGCTCCCACGGCAGCAGCCCGGCCCAGCCCTGGTCGGCGTCCACCAGCACGATGTCGCAGGAATCGTCCGCGGCCAGCGGCGACCATTGGCGCTCGACGGCGAGACCCAGCAGGCCGAGCTGGCGCGCCAGCCGGTCGATGCTCTCCTCGGGACGGTGCAGGATCACGGCGCGGCGGCCGACGAAGCTGGGCGTGCTCATGAGACCACCCGCAGATGGGGACGGGCGCGCCCGTCGCGCAGGCCCGTCAGATAAGGGTCGGCCGCGATGGCCGGGCGCGAGGCGACGATGTCGAAGCCCCCCTCCGCGTTGATGCGGCCGAGATGGAACGGCAGCGCCGCGTGATTGGTCCGTGGATCGATGCGGATCGTGCCCTGCACGGTCGCGTGCGGGCGGCCCAGCAGCGCCTGGCGCACCGCGCCGGGCTCGTCCGTCCCCGCCGCGACGATGGCGCGGGCGCAGAGATCGACCGCGGCATGGGCGGCGGCGAAGAACGTGGAGGCCCGGCGCTCCCGGCCCCAGCGGGCGGCGATATCGGCCTTGAACGCCCGGTTCTCGGCGGTGTCGAGGCTGTCGAAATAGCAGGCGGCCGCGAGCTGGCCGACGGCGACGCCCGGCTCGATCTCGCCCAGCTCGCATTCGGTGAGGTCGCAGCTCACGACCGGGCACACCTCCGGCCGGAAGGCGGGGTCGCGCGCCGCCAGCCGGCTCATCGCCGCGAGAAAGGCGTAGCTCGAAGGGCCGATGAGGTTGTTGAGGATGAAGGAGGGGCGCTGCGCCTCGATTTCCGCCACCAGCCGCTCGATCTCCGTCTCGTCGATCGGCAGGAAGCGCTCGCCCACCACCTCCCCGCCCCCGGCGAGCAGAAGCTCGCGGGCGAGACGGTTCATCTCCCAGCCCCAGACATAGTTCGCGCCGAGCAGGAAGGCGCGGCCGCCATGGCGGGGAATGAGATACTCGAACAGCGGCAGCAGGTGCTGGTTCGGGCAGGCGCCGGTGTAGATCACGCTCTCATTGGCCTCGAACCCCTCATAGGGGCAGACGTACCAGAGAAGACCGTCGTGCTTTTCCACCAGCGGAATCACGTCCTTGCGGCCGGCGGAGAGGATGGTGCCGACGATGTGGCGGCAGCCCCGCTCGCGCAGCAGCTCACGGGCGAGCGTGACATAGCGCGGCCCCTCCCCGCCGGGATCGGCATAGACCGGCTCCACCGCGATGCCGGCGGCGGCGAGATGCTCGATCGCCAGCGCGGCGCCGTCGTGGCAATCCCGCCCCATGGCGCCGTAGGGCCCCTGGGTCGAATAGAGAATGCCGATGCGAAGGGGCGTGACCATGAAGCTCCGGGGACGAAATCCAGAAGCCGAACGCAAAAAACCCCACGAAACCGACTCCGCCGGGCGGCGGGGTTTCGCGGGGCGCTGTTGCCCTCGGCTTCTTCAGCCAATGTCTGCCCCGCCGCAATGACTACGGTATGGGCATGGCTACGATATGGGCTCCCGCGTCGAAGTCAATGCCTCGATGACCTCCGGCCGACAAATCCAGCGCCGCCGTCGCTACCCCGCGGCGCGGTCAGGCCTCCCCCGCCATGTCCTTTCGCCATGGCGGGTCGGCCCCGACCCGCGTGACCGAGAGCGCCGCCGCCCGGGCGGCGAAGTCGAGCGCCGCGCGCAGCGTGTCGGCTCCGATGTCGGCGAGCGCGTCCGCGCTCAGCAGGTCGCGGTCCGCCAGCGCCGTGAGAAAGCCGGCATTGAAGGTGTCGCCGGCTCCCACCGTGTCGGCAACCTTCACTGCCGGCGCCGCGACCTCTACATCGAGCCCGCGGCCGAAGGCGCGGGCGCCACGGGCGCCGAGCGTCACCAGCACGAGCCGCGGCCCCTGCGCCTGCACCGCCCGGGCCTGGGTCGCGAGGTCGCCGGGGCCCATGAGCCAGAACAAATCCTCGTCCGACAGCTTGACGACATGGCTGAGGCCGACCAGCCGGCGGATGCGGCCGCGATAGGCCGCCTCGTCCCGGATGAAGCCGGGCCGGACATTGGGGTCGAGCATGATGAGGCGGCCGTTGCCGTCACCGGCCACGCGCACCGCCAGCGCCTCCATCGTGGAACCCACCGGCTCCCCGACCAGACTGATTCCGCCGAGGAACAGCGCCGCCACCTCCGCCGGGACATCGGGCAGGTCGGTCGGAGCGAGCATGCGCCCGGCGGTGTTCTCATCCAGGAAGAGATAGCGGGCCTGCCCTTCGACCAATGTCACGAAAGCGAGCGTGGTCGGCCGATCCAGCGGCCGGCAAAGCCGGGCATCGACCCCCGCGGCCGCCAGCGCGGCGCGGAGCTGGTCGCCGAACAGATCGGTGGAGAGGCCGTACCAGAACAGGGTCCGGGTGCCGAGCCGGGCGGCGGCGATGGCGGTGTTGAACACGGCGCCGCCGGGCAGCGGCAGGAAGGCCTGCCCTTCCGGCGTCGCCCGCGGCACCATGTCGATCAGGGCCTCGCCGGCGCAGAGCAGAACCGGAGACGAAGGCGGAGCGTGGTCGGTCATCTCTCATGTCCTCGCGGCGACACCCGGCACGTTCCCGCCCGAGCCCGCACGTCCTTTATGCCGGCCTGTCGCACGCGGGAAGACCCGCGAGCGCCTCAGCCGTGCAGATAGTCGGTCAGCACGGCGCGGGCGCCACGGCGCCACAGGTCGTCCAGCGCGGCGGCGAAGGCGGCCACCACCTCGGCGTCGCTGCCGAGGTCGCCATACACCTCTTCCATTGCAAGCCAGAGCGCGGGATTGTCCTTCGCGGCCCGCGCCCGCGCGGTCAGCTCGTCCCAGTTGGGGTCGTTCGGCGCGATCTCGGCGCCGCTGTCGGTCACCCCGGCGCAGTAGCGGCACCACAGCGCCGATTCGAGGATCAGCCCGAGCGGGAGTCGACCGGCGGCGCGATTGTCGCGGATCGACGGGACGATGAATTTCGGCTGGCGGTTGGAACCGTCGAGGCACAACCGGCGGACGGTATCCGCCACGTCGGGGTTGGCGAAGCGCTCGCGGATGATGGCGAGGTAGTCCGCGAGGTCGGTGTCGGGCACCGGTGGCACGATCGGCAGGATTTCCTCGCGCTCGACCTTGTCGAGGAAGCCAGCGATCAGCGGCTCGGCCATCGCCTCGTGCACGAGAGCGATATCCATCAGCCCGCCGGGATAGGCGATGATGGCATGGCCGCCATTGAGGATGCGGATCTTCATCGTCTCATAGGCATGGACATGCTCGGTGAAGGTGACGCCGACCTTCTCCAGCGCCGGCCGGCCCGCCGGGAAATGATCTTCGAGCACCCACTGGCGGAACGGCTCGCAGGTCACCGGAACGGGATCGTCGAGGCCGAAGGCGGCCGCCATCGCCCGCTCCCGCTCGCCGGTGGCGGGGGTGATGCGGTCCACCATCCCGTTTGGGAAAGCCACATTCGCGTCGACCCAGGCGGCGAAGTCCGGGTCCGCGAGCCGTGCCAGCCCCACCACCACCTGCCGGGTGACATGGCCGTTGCCCGGCAGGTTGTCGCAGGACATCACGGTGAACGGCGGGACACCGGCCACCCGGCGGGCGGCAAGCGCGGCGAGGATGGCGCCGAAGGCGGTCTGCGGCGCCGCCGGGTTGGCCGCGTCGGCGCGGATATCGGCCGCCTCGGTGTCGAGCTTTCCCGCCGGGTCGAGGAAATAGCCGCCCTCCGTCACGGTAAGGCTGACGATGCGGATGTCCGGCCGCGACATGGCGGCGATAAGGGCGGCATTGCCGTCCTCCACCGGAATGAAGCCGATCATCGCGCCGACGCGGCGGGCGCTGTGGCCGGTGGGATCGAGCTCGATGACGGTGGACAGGCAGCCCTGCGCCAGCAGGGCCTCGCGCATGCGCCCGTCCGCCGGCCGCACGCCGGCCCCGAGGATCGCCCAGTCGTGGTCCCCGCCGAGGGCGAAGAGATCGTCGAGATAGACCGCCTGATGCGCGCGGTGGAAATTGCCGAGCCCGATATGGACGATGCCGGGCGTCAGGCGGGCGCGGTCATAGGCGGGAAGCGATATGGCGGGCAGGGTCATCTCGGGTCATCCGGTTGTCGTCGCCCCGGGCTGCGGAGGGGCGAAGTCTGTGCGCGGCGGCGGCAGGCACTGCGAGGGGCCCCTGACCACCGGCGGCATCGTGGGGTCGTTCAGAAGAAGGGCTCCGGCGTCGGGTCGGCGGATGCAGGGGTCTGGCCGCCGGTCCCGCGCCGTGGAGCCGTTCAGAGTGCCTTTCCGGTGGCGTCGAAGCGGTGGAACTTGTCGGCCTGCGGCGCCAGCGCGACGGCATCGCCGTAGCGCAGCGCCACCTCGCCGCCGGCCCGCACATTCACCGTGCCGACGCCGGCGACCTCCACCTTCAGGAAGGTGTCGGAGCCGAGATGCTCGGAAATGCCGACCACCCCCTTCCAGGGACCCCCCTCCGCCACGGCAATGTGCTCGGGCCGGATGCCGAGGGTGTGGGCGCCGTGCCGCGCCGCCTCGGCGCCCTCGATGAAGTTCATCTTCGGGCTGCCGATGAAGCCGGCGACGAAGAGATTGACCGGAGAGCGGTAAAGGTCGATCGGGCTGCCGACCTGCTCGATCCGCCCGGCATTCAGCACCACGATCTTGTCGGCCATGGTCATGGCCTCGACCTGGTCGTGGGTGACGTAGATCATGGTGGTCTTGAGCGTCTGGTGCAGCTCGGAGATTTCCTGCCGCATCGACACGCGCAGCGCGGCGTCGAGGTTCGAGAGCGGCTCGTCGAACAGGAAGGCCGCCGGCTCCCGCACGATCGCCCGGCCGATGGCCACGCGCTGGCGCTGGCCGCCGGAGAGCTGGCCGGGCCGCCGGTCGAGATAGGGCACGAGGTTGAGGATCTTCGCCGCCGCCTCGACCTTGCGCTCCTGCTCCGCCTTGGGCACCCCCGCCATGCGCAGGGGAAAGGCGATGTTCTTGCGCACGCTCATGTGGGGGTAGAGCGCATAGCTCTGGAACACCATGGCGAGGCCGCGCCGCGCCGGCGGCAGCCGGGTGGCGTCGCGCCCGTCGATCGCGATCGTGCCGGAGCTGGCATCCTCCAGCCCCGCGATCAGCCGCAGCAAAGTGGACTTGCCGCAGCCGGACGGGCCGACGAACACGACGAACTCGCCATCCGCGATGGTGAGGTCGATGCCCTGGATGATGGACACGCCGCCGAAGGACTTCTTCACCTGGGAAAGGGCAATCTCACCCATGGGTCACTTCCTATTTCACAGCGCCGAAGGTCAGCCCGCGCACGAGCTGCTTCTGGCTGAACCAGCCGAGGATGAGGATGGGCGCGATCGCCATGGTGCTGGCGGCCGAGAGCTTGGCGTAGAAGAGGCCTTCGGGGCTTGAATAGCTGGCGATGAAGGCGGTGAGCGGGGCCGCGTTCGCGGCCGTGAGATTGAGGGTCCAGAAGCTCTCGTTCCACGCCAGGATGACGTTGAGCAGCAGCGTCGAGGCAATGCCCGGCACCGCCATCGGCGTGAGGACATAGAGGATCTCCGAGCCCAGCGACGCGCCGTCCATGCGCGCGGCCTCGAGGATCTCGCCCGGTATCTCCTTGAAGTAGGTGTAGAGCATCCAGACGATGATCGGCAGGTTGACCAGGGTGAGCACCGCCACGAGGCCGACCCGGGTGTCGAGCAGCCCGGTGTCGCGGGCGAGCAGATAGATCGGCACCAGCACGCCGACCGCCGGCATCATCTTGGTGGAGAGCATCCACATCAGCAGGTCCTTGGTCCGCCGGCCCGGCACGAAGGCCATGGACCACGCCGCCGGGATCGCGATGAGAAGCCCCACGAGCGTCGAGCCGAGCGCGATGACCACCGAGTTCCAGAAATGCAGGAGGTAGTCCGACCGCGCGTTCACCGTCTCGTAGTTCTCGAGCGTCCAGTCGAAGAACAGGAAGGAGGGGTGAGGCGCGACGGCCTCGCCCTCGGTCTTGAAGGAGGTGAGCACCGTCCAGAGTATGGGGAAGAAGATCAGCAGCCCGATCCCCCAGGCCACGGCCGTGACGAGCGCCTTGCGTCCCGTCGAAACCTCGCGCGCCATCTTCAGCCCTCCAGGTTCTTGCCGATCATCCGCATCAGGAAGACCGCGACGATGTTGGCGAGGATCACCGCGACGATGCCGCCCGCCGACCCCAGCCCGACGTCGAACTGCAGCATGGACTGCATGTAGACGAGGAAGGTGAGCGTGGTGGAAGCCGTGCCCGGCCCGCCATTGGTGGTGACGAGGATCTCGGCGAAGACCGAGAGCAGGAAGATGGTCTGGATCAGCACCACTACGGTGATGGCCCGCGTCAGGTGCGGCAGCGTGAGGTGCAGGAAGCGCCAGAACCAGCCGGCGCCATCCATCTCCGCCGCCTCCATCTGCTCCTGATCGAGGCTCTGCATCGCCGTGAGCAGGATGAGGGTGGCGAAAGGCAGCCACTGCCACGCCACGATCACGATGATCGAGGCGAGCGGCACGTCCGCGAAGAAGTCCACCGGCGTCAGCCCGAGCCCCCGCGCCAGCGCGGCGAACAGCCCGTTGACCGGGTTCATCAGCATGTTCTTCCAGACCAGCGCCGAGACGCTGGGCATCACGAAGAACGGGGCGATGACGAGGATGCGCACGATCCCCTGCCCCCACATCGGCTGGTCGAGCAGAACCGCCAGTCCGATGCCGCCGACCACGGTGATCGCCAGCACGCCGAGCAGCAGCGTCAGCGTGTTGGCCAGTGCCGGCCAGAAGGACGGATCGGTGAAGAAGTACTGGTAGTTCTCGAAACCCGCGAACGCTTCGGTACCCGGCATCAGCAGGTTGAAGCGCAGCAGCGAGAAATAGATGGTCATGGCCAGCGGCACGATCATCCAGAGCAGCAGCAGGATGACCGCCGGCGAGAGCATGAGCCGGCCCGTGATGCGTGAGGCTTGCGTCGCCATGGGCGGACACCTTGGCTGGAGCGGGCGCCGGGCGGGCGCTCCGGTGAGAGCGGAGGGTCGCATCGGTGCCGCCCCTCCCATGGATCGGGAGGGCGGCGCCGGTGCCGGCCGAAGCCGGCGTCTGCCGTCAGGCTCCCGTCCCGCACGGGTTGTCGCGGGACGGTTCTGCCGGCGGGCTCAGCCGGCGCGGCCCGACGGCCGCGCCTCGGCTGCATGGCTCACTTGGGATAGCCGGCCCGGGTCATCTCGCGCGCGGTGAGGGTCTGCGCCGCGGCAAGGGCCTGGTCGACCGTCGCCTTCCCCGCCAGGGCGGCGGAGAACTGCTGACCGACCGCCGTGCCGATGGCCTGGAACTCCGGGATCGCGACGAACTGGCCGCCGGTATAGGGCACCGGCTTGTCCGAGGGGTGCGCCGTGTTGGCGGACTGGATCGCGGTCAGCGTCATCTTGGCGAAGGGCGCGACCTTGAGATACTCGGGGTTCTCATAGAGCGAGGTGCGGGTGCCGGGCGGCACGTTGGCGATGCCCTCCTTCTCCGCCACCAGCTTGAGATAGGCCGGCGAGGTCGCCCAGGCGACGAAGGTGCGGGCGGCGTCCGCCTTCTTGGTGCTGGCGGGAATGCCGAGGTTCCACGACCACAGCCAGTTGCCGTGGTTGGAGCCGCCGGCGCGGGTCGGGGTCGGGGCGAAGCCGACCTTGTCGGCGACCTTCGACTCCTTGGGGTCCGAGATGAAGGAGGCGGCCACCGTCGCGTCGATCCACATGCCGCACTTGCCGGTCTGGAACAGGGCGAGGTTCTCGTTGAAGCCGTTGGACGAGGCGCCGGGCGGGCCGTACTTGCCCATCAGGTCGAGATAGGTGGAAAGGGTCTTCTTCCACTCCGCGCCGTCGAACTGCGGCTTCCACTGCATGTCGAACCAGCTGCCGCCCATGGTGTTGTTCATCGTGGTGATGAACGCCATGTTCTCGCCCCAGCCCGCCTTGCCGCGCAGGCAGATGCCGTACACCCCGGCGGCCTTGTCGGTCATCTTCGCCGCGGCGGTGGTGATGAAGTCCCAGTCGGGATTCTCGGGCATCTTCAGCCCGGCCTTCTCCAGAAGGTCGGTGCGGTACATCAGCATGGAGCTTTCGGCGTAGAACGGGACGGCATAGAGCTTGCTGTCGACCGTGAGCGCCGCGGCCACCTGCGGCAGCAGGTCGGCCTGTTTGTAGTCCGCGCCGAGATTGTCGAGCGCCAGCAGCCAGCCCTGCTTGGCCCAGATCGGCACTTCGTAGTTGCCGATGGTCAGCACGTCGTACTGGCCGCCCTTGGAGGCGATGTCGGTGGTCACGCGCTGGCGCAGCACGTTCTCCTCGAGGGTCACCCAGTTCACCTTGATGTCGGGATGCTGGGCGTAGAAGTCCGGCATGAGCCGCTGCATGCGGATCATGTCGCCATTGTTCACGGTGGCGACGGTGATGGTCGTCTCGGCCGAGGCCGCGCCCGTAAGCGCGAGCACGAGCGACGCTCCCACGAGGGTGCGAATGGTCACGGTCATCAAAAACCTCCCTTACGGCGAAGTGAGCAATTTCTCGCCTTGTGGGCAAATATTCACGGGAGTTCCCCGCCCGTCAATCCCCCCGTCATGCTGCGGCTGCGAGATGAGACGGCACGCGCGGCCGCGCACGCGGCGCGCACCACGCCGCGACGATCAACGCATCGGGGAAGGGAAGGTTGCGGACGTCGGCCGGGATACCGCCCGCCGTCTGCCCGCTAGAGACCGAGCACGCCGCGGGCGGTCGGCTCGTCGGTCACGAGGCCGTTGATGATGCCGCCGCGCAGGGCCGCGGCGATCGCGACCACTTTGGAAGGTCCGGCGGCAATGCCGATCACCGGGCGCTTCGGGCCGGCCGAGGGCGCGTGCAGGCCGCCGAGCCGGTGGTTGATGGCGAGGTCGAGGTAGCGGCCATTCGCGTCGAAGATGCGGCCCGCCACCTCGCCGACGGCCCCGGCCTCCTGCACCTCGTGCAGTTCGGCCGGCCGAAGGAATCCGTCGGTCAGCAGCGGGGCATCGTCGCTCATCTGGCCGACGCCGACGAAGCTGACATCCGCGGCCCGCGCCAGCTCGCGCACCTTGCGCACCGGCCCCAGCGAGTGGAAGGTGGCGTTTTCCTCCGCCGTCTCGCAGACCACCGGCACCGGCATCGGGTAATGCGCCGCGCGCACCTTCTCGGCGAGCCGCATGATGACCTCGAAATAGGAGGCCGACCCGTCGGGCGCGATGTTGCCGATCAGCGAGACCAGCCGGTGCTGCGGCGCCTCCATCGGGCTCAGCGCCTCGACCATGGCCCTCAGCGCGCGCCCGGTGCCGAGCGCGATGACCAGCGACCGGGGCTCCCGCAGGACCCGCTCCATCTCGGTCGCCGCGGCGGGTGCGATGGCCCGCACCGGGTCGCGGTCCGCCCCGAGGCCGGGCATCACCCGGCAGCGCACCAGCCGGAACCGGTCGCGCAGGGCGGCCTCCAGCTCGTGGCAGCTCGCAAGGTGGTGATTGAGCCGCACATGGATCAGCCCCGCCGCGACGGCACGGCTCACCAGGCGCTGGGCGCGCTGGCGCGACACCCCCATCTCGCCGGCGATCTGGTCCTGGGTCAGGCCGCCGACATAATACAGCCACGCCGCGCGGGCGGCCTGGTCGTCGGTCGAAGGCTCGGCATCGCTGGGGAGGCTCATGCGGGGTCTACAGCTGCGATCTGACGGAAAAGGTCGGGCATGGCGCCGCGAAGCTCGGCGACGCTGGCGAAACGGCGGTCCGGCACGAGTGCGTCGGGCGCCGGCAGCTCCATCACCGCGAAGTGGCTGCCCCCCGTAAAATGCCACACCTCCATGCCCGCCGCGCGGGCGGCGAGAAGGCCGGCGGTGCTGTCTTCCACAACGGCGCACTGGTCGGGCGGCACGCCCATGCTGGCCGCGGCATGAAGAAAGAGATCGGGTGCCGGCTTGCCCCTTTTCACCTCGCTCGCCGTGAAGGCGCGCCCGGAAAAGAACCGCTCAAGGCCGGTGATCCTGAGAGAGGCCGCCAGCCGGGTGGGACTGGAGGAAGTGGCGAGGCAATAGGGAACGTCCAGCGCCTCGAGCGCGTCCTCGATCCCCACCATGGACGTCAGGCCGGTCTCGAACGCCGCGAGCAGCCGGGCGCGATAGTCGAGCTCGCACTGGGCCGGCAGCCGGACGCCCCGCTCCCGCTCCACCGCCTCGACCACGGTGGGGTAGGAGCGGCCGATGCAATGGCGCGCGATGAAGGCAAGGTCGATATCGGCGCCGTAACACGCCAGCTCGTCGATGAGCGCGCGGGCGCTGATGAGCTCGCTGTCGATCAACACGCCGTCGCAGTCGAAAATGATGAGGGAAGGACGCATCAAAGCGGTCTAGTCTTCCTCCGGTCCCTCGTAAAGTGACGCCGCGCACGCGCCCATCCTCCGCCGGGAAGATGGCGGCTGCGGTCGGCGCGCGCCGACGCGACGGCACCCTTCTCCCCTCCGGGCGACGGCGGCCGGCATGCATGGCCGGCGGCGAGGGCCATGCGGGCCGCGACCAAGCCGCCGATTGATCTGGCGGGCGCTCGCCAGCCGCCGCGCCGACCCTCCCGAACCGCCGCCCGGCGTCACGGAACCGTGATGGAGGGCGTCACAAACACCTTCCCTAAGGTATTGTTTCTGAACAATATTTAATACCCTTCACCGCTCATGTCCGGGCATAATACCGGCGACACGACCCAGGTGGCGGAGCTCGACATGACGGAATCGGCAAGTGCGCGACCGCGCCGCAGGGGGGCTGCCATCGTCGGCATCGTCGCCCTGCTTCTGGCGGGAGGCGCGGGCTATGTCTTGTGGAACCGGGCCGATGCCGCGGCACCGCCAGCCGCGGGCGCCGCCAAGGTTCCATCCGTGCGCGTGGCGGTGGCGCCGGTCGCGCGGCGCGACGTGCCGGTGGTGCTGGACGGGCTCGGCACCGTGCAGGCCTCCCAGACCATCAACATCCACGCCCGGGTCGACGGCACGCTGGAATCGGTGAGCTTCACCGAGGGACAGAACGTGAAGGCCGGCGACGTGCTCGCCCGGCTGGATCCCCGTCTCGCCCAGGCCGCCCTTGACCAGGCGCGCGCGGCCCGGACCCGCGACGAGGCCCAGCTTCGCAGCGCCGAGGCCGACCTCGCCCGCTTCTCGGAGCTGCAGCAGAAGGACTATGCCAGCCGCCAGTCGGTCGACCAGCAGCAAGCGAGCGTCGACCAGCTCAAGGCGACGCTGACCGCCGACGCCGCCGCCATCGCAACCGCGCAAACCAATCTCGACTACACCGTCGTCACCGCGCCGGTGAATGGCCGCATGGGCATCCGCCAGCTCGACGCCGGCAATCTCGTCCACACCAGCGACACCACGCCCATCGCGGTGCTCACCTCGCTGCAGCCTGTCTCGGTCATCTTCTCGCTGCCCGAAAAGGACCTCGACGACGTTCAGAAGGCCGCCGCGCGCGGCTCGGTTGCGGCGGTGGCGACCCGCGACGACGGCACGGTGCTCGGCACCGGCACGCTCGCGGTGATCGACAACCAGATTGACGCCAGCACGGCGACGCTGAAGCTGAAGGCCACGTTTCCCAATGAGAATGAACGGCTCTGGCCTGGCGCGTTCGTCCATGTGCGGCTGTCCGTGGATACGATGAAGGGCGCGCTCACCGTGCCGAACGCGGCGGTGCAGCGCGGGCAGGACGGGCTGTTCGCCTGGGTGATCGGCAGCGACGACACCGCATCGGTCCGCCCGATCGAGACCGCGCAGGTTCTCGACGGCTTCACCGTGGTGACGAAAGGACTGGAGGAAGGCGAGCGCGTGGTTGTCGACGGCCAGTACCGCTTGCGCGCCAAGGCGCGGGTCACGGTCCGTGCCGCCGGCGGCGGCGAGGTGGCCGACGGCAACACCCGGTCCGGTTCGTGAGGGACAGACCGTGAATCTCTCAGCCCCGTTCATCGAACGTCCGGTCGCAACCTCGCTGCTGATGGCGGCGCTGGCGCTCCTCGGCATCATTGCCTATCCGCTGCTGCCGGTGGCGCCGCTGCCGCAGGTGGATTTCCCCACGGTCCAGGTTTCGGCCAGCCTGCCGGGCGCGAGCCCCGACACCATGGCCGCGGCGGTCGCCTCGCCGCTCGAGCGGCGGTTCGGCCAGATTGCCGGCGTCGAGCAGATGACCTCGCTCAGCACGCTCGGTACAACCTCGATCACGCTGCAGTTCGCGCTCGACCGCAACATCGACGCCGCCGCCCAGGACGTTCAGGCCGCGATCACCGCGGCGCAGCGGCAATTGCCCGACGACCTCACCTCGCCGCCGAGCTACCGCAAGGTCAATCCGGCCGACAGCCCGATCATGATTCTCGCCGCGCGCTCGGACACCATGCCGATCACCGCGGTCGACGATTTCGCCGACAATGTGCTGGCGCAAAGGCTGTCGCAGATTCAGGGCGTGGCGCAGGTGGTGATCGGCGGCGAGCAGAAGCCGGCGATCCGGGTGCAGGTCGATCCGGCCCGGCTCGCCTCCACCGGGCTCACCTTCGAGGATGTGCGCTCCACCCTCGCCTCCTCCACCGCGGAAGCGGCCAAGGGCGCGATCAATGGCGGCAACCGCAGCTTCACCCTTGCCGCCAATGACCAGATCGTCGACCCCGAGGCCTATGGCAACGTCATCCTGGCCTATCGCAACGGCGCGGCGATCCGGGTGCACGACGTGGGTACCGTCGTGGAGGGGCCCGAGAACGTCAACATAGCAGCCTGGAGCACCGACAAGCCTTCCGTCATTCTGCTGGTGTTCAAGCAGCCCGGCGCCAACGTCATCGCCACCGTCGACGCCATCAAGGCCGCGCTGCCGAAGCTGGACAACGTGATTCCCGCCGGCATCACGCTGGAGACCCTGGTCGATCGCACCACCACGATCCGCGCCTCGGTGGAGGATGTCGAGTTCACGCTGGTCCTCACCATCGGCCTCGTGGTGCTGGTCATCCTGCTGTTCCTGCGCAATGTGCGGGCGACGTTCATTCCGGCGGTGGTGGTGCCGCTCTCGCTGGCCGGCAGCGCCGCGGTGATGTACGCGCTCGGTTTCAGCCTCGACAATCTCTCGCTGATGGCGCTCACCATCGCGGTCGGCTTCGTCGTGGACGACGCCATCGTCGTCGTCGAGAACATCGTCCGCCACATCGAGGAAGGCCAGGCGCCCTATCAGGCGGCGCTCAAGGGTGCGCGCGAGATCGGCTTCACCGTGCTCTCGATCAGCATCTCGCTGGTGGCGGTGTTCATCCCGCTGCTGCTGATGGGCGGCATCGTCGGCAGGCTGTTCCGCGAATTCGCGCTCACCGTCACGGCCGCCATCGCGGTCTCGGCGCTGGTGTCGCTGACCCTGACGCCGATGCTCTGCTCGCGTTTCCTCACGGCGGAGCACGGCCAGCACGGCCGTCTGTACCGGCTGGTGGAAAGCGGGCTGGAGGGCATCGCCGGCTTCTACATGCGCACGCTCGACATCGCGTTGCGCTGGCGCTTCGTGACGCTGCTGGTGTTCTTCGCGACCGTGGCCCTGACCGGCTGGCTGTTCGTCGCCATTCCGAAGGGCTTCTTCCCAACCCAGGACATCGGCATCATCAGCGGCGTTTCCGACGCGCCGCAGGACGTCTCGCCCGAGCAGATGCGCCGGCTGCAGCTGGAGCTCGGCGCCATCCTGGCCCGCGACCCCGCCATCGCGTCGTTCAGCTCGATGCTCGGCTCGGGTGGCGCCACGACCACGAATTCCGGCCGCTTCTACATCGCGCTGAAGCCGCGCGACCAGCGCGATGCCAGCGCCGCCGAGGTGATCGAGCGGCTGCGCCCGCAGCTCGCGCGGGTCACCGGCGGGGCCGCGTTCCTGCAGCCCGTGCAGGACATCACGGTCGGAGGACGAACCTCGCGCGCCCAGTTCCAGTACACGCTGACCGACGTCGACGTCGACGAACTGAACCACTGGGCCGGGGAACTGCTGAACCGGCTGCGCACCGTGCCGGAGCTGGCCGACGTCAGCAGCGACCAGCAGGGCGACGCTCCCCAGGTGAAGATCACCATCGACCGCGACCGCGCCGCCCGTTTCGGCATCCAGCCGGCGCTGATCGACGCAACGCTGAACGACGCCTTCGGCCAGCGCCAGGTGGCGCAGTACTTTACCCAGCTCTCGTCGTACTCCGTCGTTCTCGAGGCGACGCCCGACCTGCAGAAGCACATCGCCACGCTCGACCAGATCTACCTGAAGTCGCCGGCCTCCGGCGAGGCGATCCCGCTCTCGACACTGGTGACGCTCGACACCAAGGCGGTGGGGCCGCTGTCGGTGGCGCACCAGTCGCAGCTTCCGGCCATCACCATTTCCTTCAACCTGAAGCCGGGCGTGCCGCTGAGCGCCGCCGTCGCCGCGATCAACAGGTCCTTCGCCGATCTCGGCGTGCCCTCGAGCGTCTCCGGCTCCTTCCAGGGCACCGCGCAGGTGTTCCAGAGCGCGCTCTCCAGCGAGCCGGCGCTGATCGCGGCGGCGCTGTTCGCGGTCTATGTGCTGCTCGGGGTGCTCTATGAGAGCTATGTGCACCCCCTCACCATCCTCTCCACCCTGCCCTCTGCCGGTGTCGGGGCCCTGCTGGCGCTCTGGGCCGGCGGGTTCGACCTCTCCGTCATCGGCATCATCGGCATCATCCTGCTCATCGGCATCGTGAAGAAGAACGGGATCATGATGGTCGACGTCGCCATTGCCGGCGAGCGCGACCACGGGCTGAGCCCGCAGGCGGCCATTCGCGAGGCGTGCCGGCTGCGTTTCCGCCCGATCCTGATGACGACCATGGCGGCGCTGCTGGCCGGCGTTCCGCTCATGCTCGGCCACGGCACCGGCGCCGAGCTGCGCCAGCCGCTGGGCTATGCCATGGTCGGCGGCCTCGCCCTCAGCCAGATCCTGACGCTCTATACGACGCCGGTGGTCTATCTCTACCTCGCCCGGCTGCAGCGCTGGCTCGCCGGCCCGGCGGGCCGGTCCGCGGCGCCCATCGCTCCGGCCGCCCCGCCCCACCCTGCCCCGGCGGAGTGAGGCGGGGCCGCGTCAGCGGCCGGGTTCCAGGATTTGCCGGATGCGGCCGGCGAAATCCTCCATGGTGAACGGCTTCGTCACCACCTGCATGCCCGGCGCCACCTGGCCATTGCCGATGATCGCGTTCTCGGCATAGCCGGTGATGAACAGCACCTTGAGATCCGGGCGCGTGATCCGGGCGGCGTCGGCGAGCTGGCGGCCGTTCATGCCGCCCGGCAGCCCGACATCGCTGACGAGAAGATCGATCCGGGTGTCGGACTGGAGAATCTTCAGCCCGGACGGGCCGTCTTCGGCCTCGATCACGCCATAGCCCAGCTCCTGCAGCACATCGGCGGCGAGCATGCGGATCATGGGTTCGTCATCCACCACCAGCACGGTCTCGTTGGCCCGGGCGTGGGGCAGGCTGGCGGCGGCGTCGACAGCGGCCTGAGCGTCGGCGGCGCCGTAGTACCGGGGAAGATAGAGGCACATATTGGTGCCCTGCCCGACCTCGGAATAGATCCGCACCTGCCCGCCGGACTGGCGCACGAAGCCATAGACCATGGAGAGGCCGAGCCCGGTGCCCTGCCCGGTCGGCTTGGTGGTGAAGAACGGATCGAACGCGCGGGCGGCCACCTCGGGCGGCATCCCCACCCCGGTATCGGTGACGCAGATCGAGAGATACTGCCCCGGCGGCACGTCCCGCTCCGCCGCGGCACGCTCGTCCAGCCAGCGATTGGCGGTCTCGATGGTGATGCGACCGCCGTCCGGCATCGCGTCGCGCGCGTTGATGCACAGGTTGAGCAGGGCGTTCTCGAGCTGGGGCGGGTCGACGAAGGTCGGCCACAGCCCGCCGGCCGTGACCACCTCGAGCGCGACCTGCGGCCCCACCGTGCGGCGGATCATCTCCTCCATGCCCATCACCAGCCGGTTGACGTCCGTGGGCTTGGGGTCGAGGGTCTGGCGGCGGGAAAAGGCCAGCAGGCGGTGGGTGAGAGAGGCGGCGCGGCGCGAGGCGTTCTGCGCGGCGGAGATGTATTTCTCGACCTCCGCCAGCCGGCCCTGGTGCAGCCGGGACTGCAGGAGCTCCAGCGCGCCGGTAACCCCGGTGAGCAGGTTGTTGAAGTCGTGCGCGATGCCCCCCGTGAGCTGGCCCACCGCCTCCATCTTCTGGGCCTGCCGCAGGGCCGCCTCGGTCTCGGACAGGCGAACCTGCGCCTCGATGCGCTCGGTCACGTCGTAGACAAAGTGGAACGCGGCGGTCAGCACGCCGGAGATGTCGCGCAGCGGGCTGAAATGCATCTCGTAATGCCGCGTGACGCCTGTGCCGTCGGCGAAGGCGGCGACCTCGACGAAATCCTCGCCGGCCAGCGCCCGGTCCCACAGGGCCAGCATCCGGCTGCGTTCGGACGCGTGGTCCTTCAGCAGTTCCGGCAGGCGGTCTCCGACCCGGGGTCGAAGGCCGACGAGGCGCTCGAACTCCTGCCGGGCGGCCCGGTTGATGGCCAGCCAGCGGTAGTTGAGGTCCAGCACCTGAACGAAGGCGCCGGTTCCCTCGACGATATCGGCCAGCACCTTGCGCTCGGCGATCGCCTCGCCGATCCGCTGCTCCAGCGTCTCATTGAGGCGCTGAAGCGCGGCTTCCGCCTTCCTGCGGGCGGTGACGTCCTGAAACAGCACCGCCACCTGCCGCAGCTCCGGCGGATCGACCCGGAAGGCCGCCAGTTCCAGATGACGGCCGGTCGCGACCAGCTCGCGCTCGAAGCGGATCGGCCGGCCGCTGCGCAGCACGCCGCCATACAGCTCCACCCACCCCGCCGCCTCGGCGGGAACCATGTCCCTCACCTTCTGCCCCACCACATCGGTGATGCCGGCATGGTGGGCATAGGCCGGATTGGCCTCGACATGGATGTAGTCGCTGAGCGGCCCGAACGGGCCGTCGAGAAACTCGATGATGCAGAAGCCCTCATCGATACTGTTGAACAGCGTGCGGTAGCGCTTTTCGCTGGCCGAAAGCGCCTCCGCGGACAGCCGCTGCTCGGTGATGTCGCGGGAGACGACCAGCAGCCGCTCCGGCCGGCCGGCGGCGTCGAGAACCGGCTTGACCTTCACGTCCCACCATTTGGGCGTGCCCGCCAGCGTGCTGGCCAATCCCTGGAACTGGGCGGTTCCGCCCGCCTTCGCGGCGGCAACGGCCGCCAGCGCCTCGGCATTGCCCTGCCCGCACCAGAAGGCCGGCCAGTGCCGCCCTTCTATGGCAGCGAAGTCGCCGACCTCCATGACCCGCAATCCCCCCTCGCTCATGAAGACGAGATTGCCGTCGAGATCGAGCAGCTTGATGCAGTCGTCCGAGAGGGCCAGCAGGCTCCGGAGGAAATGCGGGTCTCGTTCCAGGTTCTGCACGGCTCGCCCTTTGCCCGAAGCTGCGCATGCCGGGCGCTGAAGGCGCACGAACACGGCCAATCGGCCGGCTGACCACCGTCACACCCGGCTGTGAACCCCAGAGCGCGACCGACCGGACGGGACCGCCCCGATCGTGAATCGCGCTCTGACGTCAGGATAAGGCACGCTTCGACCGGCCTGGCGCGCCACCCCGATCGGCACGTGCTCATGGAGGCTTTAGCGTGATGCTCTCCCGCAGGCGCAAACGCGGCACGTTCGAGACATCGAACATATACGCGAGCAATGGCGCACCGGACCACTGGTCACGGTCTGAATGGCGGGTCACGGACCCGCGCCATCGACCACTCTCCGGTGACCCCGATGCAACTTTCCGCCCGGCTTCGTCGTTGACGGCGAAAACGGCACACGCAAGTGGGAGACGGTATCTATGGACCTCTGGTGGTCGGCGGCGGCAGCAGCGGCGATCCTTGTCATCATGCTGCCAATCGGGGAGTGGGTGCGCCGCCGTCGCACGCAGGCCGCCGGCATCGCCGCCCGTGCCCAAGCCAGGCCGGCAGCCGCGGAGGGATGGTGGACGCTCCAGCTCGAGCTGGAGAATCAGACCGATGCCCGCTGGGATGTGCTGGCCGTCGAAGTGGTGGAACCGGACGAGGCGCGGCTGATTCCCCGCCGCGCGGCCCTTGCCGCCCGGCCCGACGAGCATGCCGGGGCTTCCCTGTTTTCGGAGGCCGACGTCGACATCCTGCCGCGCCGCAGCAGCGACCCCATCGCCATTCCTCCGGCGTCCGGCCGCGGCCCCAGCAAGACGGCGCAGCGGGACCGCACGGTCCTCGAGACCTATCTTCTCTTCGCGCCCCCCAGCGACACCACCCGGCGGCTCGATCTGCGGCTCAGCATGCGTTCGGCGGCGGTGGGCGAGCGCTCCATCCGCGTCAGCGGCCGGCTGTCGCCCGACCAGCGACCCGACTGGCACTAGGCTCTATTCACGCGACCGCGCTGCCGGCACGTGCCGCGCCATACAGCACGGCCGCGTTGCGGCCGCGGCTCTTGGCGGCATAGAGGGCACCGTCGGCGCGCTGCACCACGTCCTCGAAATCGCGGTCGCCCGGGGCGATGGCGGCGACGCCGATGCTGGCGGTGATCTCCAGCAGGGCGCCCTCCACCCGGATGGGGGTTGCCGCGATGCGCTGCCGGACGCGCTCGGCCGTCACGAGCGCGGTTCCCTCGTCGGCCCCACCGAGCAGCACGATGAACTCCTCGCCGCCGAACCGGGCGACGTGGTCCTCCTCCCGCACTTCGCTCGGGATCAGCGCGGCCACGGCGCGGATCACCCTGTCGCCGGCGGCATGGCCGTGGCCGTCATTCACCCGCTTGAAGTGGTCGATGTCGATCATCAGCACCCCGGCGCCTTCCCCCGTCGCGGCATACCGTTCCATGGCCGCCGCGCCGAGGGGCACAAAGCCACGCCGGTTGAGAAGCCCGCTCAGCGGATCGGTGTCGGCCAGCCGCCGGAGTTCGGAGACATCCTCCAGCCGCGCCCGGTGCTCGGCGGCGCGGCGGGTGGCTTCTGCCACCCTCTCTTCCGCGTCGGCCGCCGCGGCCCGCGCCTGACGTTCGGCGTCCTCGGCGTGGCCGATGCGCCGCAGCAGCGACCGGATGGCCGACGAGATGTGGAGCACGTCGCGGGAGCCGCGCTGCCAGGCGACGCCCGAGGCTTCGCCGCCGCGCCCGATGAGGTCGATGTTGCGGCTGAGCCGCTCCAGCGGGCGCATGGCACGGTCGGCGAGGATATTGGCGAGCAGGGCGGCGGCCACGGCAGCGAACGCCCCCGCCAGCAGGATCGCGAAAAACAGGCGGTTGGCCGGCGCCAGCGCCGTGTCCACCGGGCTGCGCGCGATCACCTGCCAGCCGAGGCCGGGATAGCTGCCGAGCCCCCGTGTCGGCACGACCGCGGTAAGCATCGCCTCGCGGCCGCTGCCGTCGACAAAGGTGACGCCGTCGGCGTGTTGCGCCGGCGCCGGCCCGGCGGTCTCGGGGCCGGCGGCCTGCATCGCCGCAAGCTGCATCTGCAGGCCGGTGCTGGCCGGCCCGATCAGCGCCTCGCCGTCGCGGGAAAGGACCAGCAGCTCCGGCCGCAGGCCGGCGCGATGGTCGGCGAGGACGGTCTCGCGCACCTCGTCGGCCCATCGCCAGCTCAAATGCGCCCCGACCACCCCCGCCGGCACGCCCGCGGCATCGAACACGGGCACGGCGATGTCGACAAAGCGGAACGGCGCCTCGTCCGGCGAGGTCCGCAGCAGCTTGTCGAGCAGCTTCGCGTCGTGCACATCCTCCACCGTGGTGCCGCGGAGCCCGTGGATGAACCATGGCCGCTGCGCCACGGAGACGCCCTCCAGCATGCCACGGGTCGCGGCGCGCACCGTGCCGTCGGGCGTCGCGAAGCCGATCCAGGCATATTCGGGCAGCGACTCCTGCACCTGGGCGAGCACGCTGCGGACCTCGGCGGCGTCGCCGCGCCAGATCGTCCGCAGCGGCGCCAGCTCGGCGATGTTCGTCATTTCGCGGTAGCGCTCGAACATGTGCTGGTCGAGCCGATCCGCCATGGTCCGCGCGAGGCTCTGGAGCGAAGCCTCCGCTTCCCGCACCGCTTCGCGGCGGGCGAGCATCGCCGCGGTCAACGCCACGGCGGCGGCGGTCAGGACGCACAGCAGGCCGGCGAGCAGGGCGGTCTGCTGGCGCAACGACATGCGGTCGCGCAAATGCTTCACAGTTGGCTCCGAAGCTTGCCGCCATGTCGCAAGCCCTGAAGCGCCCGCGATGTTCGCTACCGGTATAAATCAGCCCAAGGCACGAGAGCCGGTCGCCGGCCACCGCTTCCCACAATTCTGTCGCGCCGCAGCATATGCCGCACCGGCAGCCGGGAACGTGCGCCACGTCCGGCAGCCCGGCGAACCGATTGCAGTTCCGCAAACCTAATCTGCCAAACTCACCGCTTCCGGTATCGGGCTGGCCCGACTAGCTTCCAGCCAACCCCAAGGGCGACGCCGGACGGCGCGCCGGAAAACCAGGAGTCAGGGCAATGGCGAAAGTTCTCGTTCTCTACTACTCGACCTACGGCCACATCGAGACCATGGCGAACGCCGTTGCGGAAGGCGCCCGCGAAGCCGGTGCCACCGTCGACGTCAAGCGCGTGCCGGAGACCGTGCCGGAAGAGGTGGCGAAGGCCAACCACTTCAAGCTGGACCAGGCGGCGCCGGTTGCCACCGTCGACGACCTGAAGAACTACGACGCCATCATCTTCGGCTCGGGGACCCGCTTCGGCACCGTCGCCTCGCAGATGCGCAGCTTCATCGACCAGACCGGCGGCCTCTGGTTCACCGGCGCGCTGGTGGGCAAGGTCGGCTCGGTGTTCACCTCTTCCGCCACCCAGCATGGCGGCCAGGAGTCGACGATCCTCGGCTTCATCCCGACCCTGCTTCACCACGGCATGGTCGTCGTCGGCCTGCCCTATGCCTTCCAGGGCCAGATGGGCCTGGACGAGATCAAGGGCGGCTCGCCCTATGGCGCCTCCACCCTCACCGACGGCGACGGCTCCCGGCAGCCTTCCGAGGTCGAGCTGGCGGCCGCCCGCTTCCAGGGCAAGCATGTCGCGACCGTGGCGGGCAAGCTCGCCGCCTGAGGCAGGGCTCTCCGCCTGAGGCGGGGCCCCACATTCAAGCGTCCGCTGCGCGGGTCGGCCTGGACCACCGGGCCGCACGGCGGGCGCCCTGGACACGCGGCCGGGGAAACCCGGCCGTCTGCGGGACACGCGGCCGGGGAAACCCGGCCGTCTGCGTTCTGGCGCGGCGTCAGCGGGGCGGAAGATCGCCGCGCGTCCAGCCTTCCCTCACCTGCGCCCGGTAGGCCTCGAAGCGCCCCTCGGCGATGGCCGCGCGGATGCCGGCCATCAGGCTCTGGTAATAGGCGAGGTTCACCCAGGTCAGCAGCATCGACCCCAGCATCTCCTCGCAGCGCACGAGATGGTGGAGATAGGCGCGGGAATAGTCCCGTGCCGCCGGGCAGTCGCTTTCCGCATCGAGCGGCCGCGGATCGTCGGCGTGGCGCGCGTTCTTCAGGTTGATCTTGCCGAACCGGGTGAAGGCCTGGGCGTGGCGCCCGGCACGGGTCGGCATCACGCAGTCGAACATGTCGATGCCCCGCGCCACGCTTTCCAGAATGTCGTCGGGCGTGCCGACCCCCATGAGGTAGCGCGGCTTGTCGGCCGGCAGCACCGGCCCCACGGTCTCGATCATGCGCAGCATGACGTCCTGCGGCTCGCCCACCGCCAGCCCGCCGATGGAATAGCCGGGAAAGCCGATATCGACGAGGCCGCGGGCGGATTCGATCCGCAGTTCGGGGTCGTCGCCGCCCTGCACGATGCCGAACAGCGCCCGCCCCTCCGGCTGGCTCTCGAAGGCCCGCTTGCTGCGCTCCGCCCAGCGCAGGGACAGCCTCAGCGCCCGGGCGATTTCGTCCTTCGGGGCGGGCAGGCGCACGCATTCGTCGAGCTGCATCTGGATGTCGGCGCCGAGCAGCCCCTGGATCTCGATGGAGCGCTCCGGCGTCAGCTCGAAATAGGCGCCGTCGACATGGGAGCGGAACGTCACCCCCTTCTCGCTCATCTTCCTGAGGCTCGCCAGCGACATCACCTGAAAGCCGCCGGAATCGGTGAGGATCGGGTGCGGCCAGCGGGCGAATTCATGCAGCCCGCCCAGCGCCGCCACCCGCTCCGCCCCCGGCCGCAGCATGAGGTGGTAGGTGTTGCCGAGGATGATGTCGGCGCCGAGCTCCCTCACCTGCGCGGGATACATGCCCTTCACCGTGCCGGCGGTGCCCACCGGCATGAAGGCCGGGGTGCGGATGACGCCGCGCGGCGTTTCGATCTCGCCGAGGCGGGCGGCGCCGTCGGTGGCCTTCAGGGTGTAGCGGAAAGGTTGGGTCATGGCAGGCTTTCAGGGCAGCAGCAGGCAGGCGTCGCCATAGGAATAGAAGCGATAGCCCTCGGCGATGGCATGGGCATAGGCCTGCTTCTGTGCCTCATGGCCGATGAAGGCGGCGACCAGCATCACCAGCGTCGAGCGTGGCAGGTGGAAATTGGTGAGCATGCCGCCGACGCAGCGGAAGCGGGTGCCCGGCGTTATGAAGATGTCGGTCTCGCCGCGCCAGGCGGAGAGCTGGCCGTCCTCGGCCGCCGCGCTCTCCAGCAGCCGCGTCGCCGTGGTGCCGACCGCGACCACCCGGCCGCCCGCGGCCCGGGCCGCGTTCAATGCCGCGGCCGTCTGCGCGGAAATCTCGCCCCACTCGGCGTGCATCCGGTGGGCGGCGGTGTCCTCCGCCTTGACCGGCAGGAAGGTGCCGGCGCCGACATGGAGCGTCACCCGGTGGGTGGCGATGCCGCGCGCGGCCAGCCGGTCGATCAGCTCCGGCGTGAAGTGCAGGCCCGCCGTCGGCGCGGCGACCGAGCCTTCGGCGCGGGCGAACATGGTCTGGTAATCCGCCCGGTCCTGCGCATCGTCGGGCCGCCTGGCGGCGATGTAGGGCGGCAGCGGGATATGCCCGATCGCGGCGATGGCGGCATCGAGCGCCGCGCCGGCCAGCGCGAAGCGCAGCGTGATCTCGCCACCCTCGCCCTTGCCGACGATGTCGGCGTCGAGCCCGGCGCCCTCGGCGCCGCTGAAATGGATATGGTCGCCGGGAGCGAGCCGCTTGCCCGGGCGCGCCAGCGCCAGCCAGCTATCGGGTCCGAGCCGCTTGTGCAGCATGGCCTCGACCGCGACGCCCTCGCCCTGCGAGGCCGCACGGCGGCGCACGCCGTCGAGCCGGGCGGGAACGACGCGGGTGTCGTTGACGACCAGCACGTCGCGCGGACCGAGCCAGTCGGGCAGATCGCGCACGTGAGCGTCGGTCAGTCCGGCCTGGGTCGGCGCCGCCGGCTGCGATGCGCCAGCTCCGCCTCGGGGGGCGGGGCGGACGACCAGCAGACGCGCGGCATCACGCGGGGATACCGGGCGCAGCGCGATCCGCTCGGGCGGAAGCTCGAAATCGAACAGGTCGACGCGCATCTGGCTGGGGGTCCGGTACCGAAAGAACGATCCCGGAGACGGCGCAGGGCCGCTCCGGGAGGCTCGCAATGTTCAGGGCAGGCCCCGCGACGCGCGGCGTCCGCAGGGCCACCGACGTTGGGCCGCCATCACGCGGCGGTCTTGGCCGAGACGATCTTGTCGGGGTTGCTGACCGGCTCGCCGCGCTTGATCTTGTCGACATTCTCCATGCCCTCGATCACCTCGCCCCACACGGTGTACTGGCCGTCGAGGAAGGAGGCGTCGGCGAAGACGATGAAGAACTGGCTGTCGGCCGAATCCGGGTGCTGGGCGCGGGCCATGGAGACGGCGCCGCGCACGTGGCGGCCCTTGTTGAACTCCGCCTTCAGGTTCTTGCCCGAGCCGCCGCGGCCGGTGCCGGTGGGGTCGCCGGTCTGGGCCATGAAGCCTTCGATGACACGGTGGAAGACCACGCCGTCATAAAAGCCGCTATTGGCCAACTCGGTGATCCGCGCCACGTGGTTGGGGGCGAGGTCGGGACGCAGGCGGATCTTCACCGGGCCCTGGGTGGTCTCGAGCAGCAGGATGCTCTGATCGCTCATCGTGGTCTCCTTACATAAACGTCGGGAACGGGGTCGGCGCCGCGAGGCGGCACCGGCTCACTTGTCGGCGGCCACCTTCATGGTGACGATCTTGTCGGGGTTGCGGACCGGCTCGCCGCGCTTCAGCTTGTCGACATTCTCCATGCCCGACACCACTTCGCCGACCACCGTGTACTGGCCGTTGAGGAAGGAGGCGTCGCCGAAGCAGATGAAGAACTGCGAATTGGCGCTGTCCGGCGAGGAGGCCCGGGCCATGCCCACCGTGCCGCGCTTGAACGGCACCTTGGAGAACTCGGCCGGAAGGTCGGGATATTTCGAGCCGCCGGTGCCGTTGCCGAATTCGCCGTCACCGGTCTGGGCCATGAAGCCCTCGATCACCCGGTGGAACGGCACGTTGTTGTAGAAGCCCTCGCGGGAGAGCTGCTTGATGCGCTCGGCATGCTTGGGGGCAATGTCCGGGCGCAGCACGATCGTCACGGGTCCCTTGGTGGTCTCCATGATGATGGTGTTCTGCGGGTCGGGCTTGGCCGACTGGGCCAGCGTCGGGCCGGCCTGGAACAGCGCCACGGCAGCGAACACCGCGACGGCGGCTGCCGTCGTGGCGAAGGCGGGGATGAGGCGTCGGAACATCGGGGCTTCACTCCGGTGTGGAAGAAGACGGAACAGGCGCCGCGGGCTCAGCCGCGACGGAGCCGGGTGGCGAGTTTCTCCCGCACGACGGCCGGCACGAAGGCGGAGACATCCCCGCCCATCGCCGCGATCTGCCGCACGAGCGTGGCGGTGATGGGGCGGGCGATCGGGGAAGCGGGCAGGAACACGGTCTGGATGTCGGGTGCCAGCACGGCGTTCATGCCGGCCATCTGCATTTCATAGTCGAGGTCGGTGCCGTCGCGCAGGCCCCGGATGAGCAGGCTCGCCCCGTTCCGGCGCGCCGCGTCGACCACCAGGTCGTCGAAGGTCACGCAGTCCAGCACCGCGCCTTCGGCCTCGGCGATGGGCGCGAACACCGCACGCAGCATTTCCAGCCGCTCCGCGGCCGGGAACAGCGGGGTCTTGCCGGGATGCACACCGACCGCCACGATCAGCCGGTCCGACAGCCGGGCGGCCGCGCGCGCGACTTCGACATGGCCGTTGGTCGGCGGGTCGAACGAACCGGGGTAGAAGGCAATGCGGGCGCTCAATGGCGGTTCCCTGATCTGCTGGGCAAAGGCCAGACGGCACGAAAGCAAGGCGGCGCCTGCCTTCGTCGATGCGCGGGATGGTTAGCCGTGTCCGCCGTCCGGCGCAAGCGCGCTCACAACCGCATGGCGGCGGCCCGCGCGGCGGCGGCCGCTCAGGCGGCGGGGGTCCAGCGGAAAGCGAGCGGCGCCTCGCGGAAGGCGAGGCGGTCCAGATGTCGCTCGACCACGCCCTTCATCGGCTCCAGCGCCGTCTCGGACGCGGCTTCGAGCCGCAGCCCCAGCGTCCCGGCACCCACCCGCAGCTCCAGCCTGACGCTCTCCGGCAGTTCCACCGTTCCCTCTTCCGGGGTGAAGGAGACGGCGAACCTGTGGCTCCAGTGCTTGCAGAGCTGCTGGAGGTAGCGGCTGGCGTGGGCGGTCGGCACGTTGCAAACGGCCGCCACAATGGCGGGGCGGTTGGTCGGGACGGTTTCGGTCATGACCCTGTTCCTTCGGTTTGCCCCCCGAAGCGCGGCCCGTGGCGGGCCGCTCAGCGCTCGTCCCGGCCGATCCATTTGGTGACGCTGGGGGCCTCGTAGGCCCGCAGCGCCGCGAAGAGGGCGGCGGGGTCGCGTGCCTCGATCAGCATGCGGCGATGCTGCGGCCGCATGAAGGCTTCCGCCTCGGCGTGGTCGAGGAACGCCAGCAGCCCGTCGTAATAGCCGGCGACGTTCATGACGGCGCACGGCTTGGTGTGGTTGCCGAGCTGGGCCCAGGTCCACACCTCGAACAGCTCTTCCAGCGTCCCAGCGCCGCCGGGCAGCGCGACGAAGCCATCGGAGAGCTCCGCCATCAACGCCTTGCGCTCGTGCATCGAGCGCACCACGCGAAGGTCGGCGAGCCCGCGATGGGCGACTTCCTTCTCCACCAGCCGCTGGGGGATGATGCCGATGACCTCGCCCCCGGCCGCGAGCGCGGCATCGGCGAGCGCCCCCATCAGCCCGACCGACGAACCGCCATAGACAAGGCCGATGCCCTCCCGGGCGAGGGCGCCGCCGAGTTCCCGCGCCGCGGCCAGATAGTCCGGCCGGAGCCCGGGATTGGAACCGAGGAAGACACACAGACGGCGCATGGGCGGACATCCAGCAGCATGAGGCAGACAGGCGCGGAGACGGCAGGTCTCCCCGCGCCCGGTGTCGGGATGATGACGGGCGGCCCGCCGCTAGGCCCCGCCCTCCAGCCCGGCCTCCTCGTCCTCTTCCGTCACCCGCTCGACCGAGACCACCTTTTCGTCCTCGGCGGTGTCGAACACGATCACTCCCTGGCTGCCGCGCCCGACGATGCGGATGCCGTTGACCGGGCAGCGGATGAGCTGGCCGCCATCGGTCACCAGCATGATCTGGTCGCCCTCCTCCACCGGGAACGACGCCACCAGCGGGCCGTTGCGCTCGTTCACCGCCATGGCGACGATGCCTTTGCCGCCGCGCCGGGTGGTGCGGTACTCATAGGACGAGGTGCGCTTGCCGTAGCCGTTTTCCGACAGGGTGAGGATGAACTGTTCGGCCGCGCTCATCATGGCGTAGTCGATCTGGCCGACATCGCCCCCGGCGGCGGCTTCCGTCGCCTCCTCGGCCTCGGCCTCGATCATCTCCTCGGCGCCGTTCTCGGCACCGTTCTGCCCGCGACGCACCGCGTTGGCCTGGCGGATATATTCCGCCCGCTGCTCCGCGGTCGCCTCGACATGACGAATGATCGCCATGGAGATGAGACGGTCGCCCTCCTCGAGCTGGATGCCGCGCACGCCCATGGAATCGCGCCCCTTGAAGACGCGCACTTCCGTGGTGGGGAAGCGGATGCACTGGCCGCGCGCCGTCGTCAGCAGCACGTCGTCGCCCTCGGTGCAGAGCTGGACGCCGGCGATGGCCTCGCCCTCCTCCAGCTTCATCGCGATCTTGCCGTTGCGGTTCACATTGGTGAAGTCCGACAGCTCGTTGCGCCGGATCGTGCCGCCGGTGGTGGCGAACATGATCTGCAGGCGGTCCCAGGCCGCCTCGTCCGGCAGGGCCATGATCGAGGTGATGCGCTCATCGGGCGCCAGCGGCAGGATGTTGACCAGCGCCTTGCCGCGGGCCTGCGGCGCGGCGATCGGCAACCGCCAGACCTTGAGCTTGTAGACCTGCCCCTTGGAGGAGAAGAACAGCACCGGGGCGTGGGTGGAGGCCACGAAGAGGCGGGTGACGAAGTCCTCGTCCCGCGTCTGCATCGCCGAACGCCCCTTGCCGCCGCGGCGCTGCGCCCGGTAGGTCGACAGCGGCACGCGCTTGACATAGCCGGCGTGGGACACGGTGACGACCATGTCCTCGCGCGCGATGAGGTCCTCGTCGTCGAAATCGCCTTCGGCCTCGACGATCTCGGTGCGGCGCGGGGTGCCGAATTCGGTGCGGATCGCGACCAGCTCTTCCTTGACGATCTCGCGGACCCGGGCGCGGCTTTCGAGGATGCCGAGATATTCCTTGATCTCGGCGGCGATGGTGTCGAGCTCGTCGGCGATCTCGTCGCGGCCCAGCGCGGTGAGACGCTGCAGCCGCAGGTCGAGAATGGCGCGCGCCTGCTCGGCGGAAAGCCGGTAGGTGCCGTCGTCCTGCAGGCGGTGGCGCGGGTCGTCGATCAGGGCAATGAGGGGCGCGACATCCATCGCCGGCCAGTTGCGCGCCATCAGCAGGTCGCGCGCGGTCTGCGGGTCGGGCGAGGTGCGGATGGTGCGGATCACCTCGTCGATGTTCGCCACCGCGATGGCGAGGCCGACCAGCACATGGGCGCGATCGCGCGCCTTGCGCAGCAGGAACTTGGTGCGCCGGGTGATGACCTCTTCCCGGAAGGCGATGAAGGCGGTGAGCAGGTCGTGCAGCGTCATCACCGCCGGCTTGCCGCCGTTCAGCGCCACCATATTGGCGCCGAAGGAGGTCTGCAGCGCAGTCATGCGGTAGAGATTGTTGAGGACGACGTCGGCCTGGGCGTCGCGCTTGATCTCGAACACGACCCGCAGGCCCTCGCGGGAGGATTCGTCGCGGATTTCGGCGATGCCTTCCAGCCGCTTTTCCCGCACCAGCTCGGCGATGCGCTCGATCATCGTCGCCTTGTTCACCTGATAGGGAATCTCGGTGACGATGATGGCGTCGCGGTCCTTGCGGATCTCCTCGATCGTGGCGCGGGCGCGCATCACGATGGAGCCGCGGCCGGTGAGATAGGCCTGGCGGATGCCGGCGCGGCCGAGGATGAGCGCGCCGGTGGGGAAATCCGGGCCGGGGAGGAGGTCGAGCAGCCGCTCCGCCTCCATGTCGGGCTCGTCCATCAGCGCGACGCAGGTGTCGATCACCTCGCCGAGATTATGCGGGGGAATGTTGGTGGCCATGCCCACGGCGATGCCGCCGGCCCCGTTCACCAGCAGGTTCGGGAACCGGGCGGGGAGCACGGTCGGCTCCTGCTCGCGGCCGTCGTAATTGTCCTGGAAGTCGACCGTGTCCTTGTCGAGATCGTCGAGCAGCGGCATCGCCGGGCGGGCGAGGCGCACCTCGGTGTAGCGCTCGGCCGCGGGCGGGTCGCCGTCGATGGAACCGAAATTGCCCTGCCCGTCGATGAGCGGCAGGCGCATCGAGAAGTCCTGGGCGAGGCGCACCAGCGCGTCGTAGATCGCCTGGTTGCCGTGCGGGTGATACTTGCCCATCGTGTCGCCGGTGACGCGGGCCGACTTGTTGTAGGCGCGGTCGGGCGTGTAATTGTTCTCCCGCATCGAGAACAGGATGCGGCGGTGCACCGGCTTCAGCCCGTCGCGCACATCCGGCAGCGCGCGGGAAACGATGACGCTCATGGCGTAATCGAGATAGCTGCGCGAAAGCTCGTCGGTGATGTTGACGGGCCGCACGTCCGAGGGAGAGCTGTCGCCGGGCTTTTTATCGGAATCGGACAAGGATCAGTCTTTTCTTTCGTGACGCGAAAGAACTCAATACCCGATTCCGCGGCGCGGCGCCAGTTTCGCGCGCTTTGGCGGCAGGCTAAAACGCATTTGAATTCAATGCCTTAGAATGCGTTGTGGACGCCTTTGCGCAAAGATGTCCGAAGCATGGCGCGGCAGGTCTTCCAATACCTCCCGAAAGGTGAGACCGGCTCCCCGCCCGAGCGTCGGCCGATGAGCGGGAGGCACCGGCATGCGGTGGAGGGCGACGATCGGCTGGGGCGTGTCGCTGGGGGGCGGCATCGGCGGCTTCCGCGACGCAATCCCGCTGCACCCGCTCCTGCCGTTGCGCCATCCGTTCGGCCTCGTGCCCGGAACGGCCGGCCCGCGGCCGCAGGTGCCGCGGGACGGCGTCTTCACCTCGCCATGTACGCGCTCTGGCGCTGGCGGGAGGAATTCGGGCTGTGGCGCAACCGGCGGGCGGCCGAAGGGCGACGCCGCGCCGCGGCGGTGATGCTGGGCTTCGGGCTCTCGCACCTGCTCGACGCGGTGCTGTCGACAAGCTGCCTCGACGCGGTGCTGTCGACAAGCTGCCCGGCCTCCATCGCCTCCGGCTCGACACCACCTGTCCGTCGGCATGGGACCTCGGCCGGCTGGCCCGCTTCGGCCTCGTGCCGATGGCGCCGGGCGCCAAGCTGCTCGCCGGCCGGAGCGGGCCCGGCGGCGGCCCGGTGCGCCGCGCTCGCGCAGCTCCTGCTGGCACGACCGCCACGGCCGGCCCCGCGACGTGGCGCCCGGCGCCGCCATGCATGCGCCGGGCGCGGCCGGCGCAACGCCGGTGTGGAGCGATTCCGCCATGGCGGTCGTCGTGCCGGACCTGCCGCCGGGCGGCCGCTGGCGGCTCTACCGCGCCGGGGCGCTGCTGGTGACCGGCGGCGTCGTTCCCGCCGGATGCCTGCGCTGGAGCCGGCCGGCCCGAGCCGCCTCCGCCGTGGCACCGGCCATGGCGCCCGGCGCCACGCATGGGGGAAGGCCGGGCACGGGCCGCCGGGAGCGCGTGTTCCGCAGACGGCCCGCCACACGGTCCGCCGCCCCGCCCGGCCGGCCCGGAGCCCGGAGCCCGGGTGGGGCTCTGGGCGAATAGAAGCGCCGGGCGGCCATCGCGCCCCGCCCGCCACGGCGGCGGACGTCTTCCCGTTACCGGGGAATCCGGTCAGGATCGCCGCGCGGCGTGGCGCCGCGGGGGCGGCGCACGCGATGTTCGACTATTTCGTCTCGGCGGCGATAACGATGCTGGTGGTGCTCGATCCGATCGGGCTGGCGCCGCTGTTCCTCGGCGTGACCGGCGGCCTCTCGACCGAGGAGCGCCGCAAGGTGGCGTTGCGCGCCACCGCTATCGCGCTTGCCATCCTCGCCACCTTCGGCGCCATCGGCGCGCCGCTGCTTCATGCGCTGGGCATCACCCTGCCCGCCTTCCGCATCGCCGGCGGCCTGCTGCTGTTCGCCATCTCCTTCGAGATGGTCTTCGCCCGCCGCACCGAGCGGGCGCCGGACGAAGTCGAGAATTCGGCGCGCGAACACCGGCTGCACAATCTCGCGGTGTTCCCCCTCGCCATCCCGCTGATGGCGGGGCCCGGCGCCATCACCGCGATGATGCTGCTGGCGGGCGAAGCCAGGGGCGACCCGATCCGACTCGCCGGCCTCTTCGCCATCACCGCCGTGGTGGTCGGTCTCTGCCTCGCGGTCTATCTCGCCGCCGACCGCACCAACCGCCTGCTCGGCGTGACCGGCAACGCCATCCTCACCCGGCTGCTCGGCGTGGTGCTGACCGCCCTCGCCGTTCAGTTCGTCATCGACGGCATACGCGGCGCGTTCTTCGCCTGAGGCCCGCGCCTTACCTGCGGCCGCGCGGCGTGGTCGCGCTCAGAACGGAATCTCGTCGTCGAGATCGCCGCCGCGCCCGCCACCGAAGCCGCCGCCCGCGCCCCCGCCGGAGCCGCCCGAGCCGAAGCCGCCCGCCGGGGCCGGCTTGCGCTCGCCGCCACCGCGCCCGCTGAAGCTGCCGCCGCCGAAGCCGGTGCCCCCGGAGCCGAAATCGGAACCGCTGGAGCCGAAATCGTCACCCGCGCCTTCGGAACCGCCGCCACGGCTGTCCAGCAGGGTCAGTTCCCCACGGAACGGACGCAGCACCACTTCGGTGAAATAGCGCTCGGCGCCGCCCTGGTCGGTCGCCTTGCGGGTTTCGAGCTGGCCTTCGATATAGACCTTGGAGCCCTTGCGCAGATACTGTTCCGCCACCCGCAGCAGGTTCTCGTTGAAGATCACGACGCTGTGCCATTCGGTGCGCTCCTTGCGCTCGCCCGAGGCCTTGTCGCGCCAGGTCTCCGAGGTCGCGATGCGCAGGTTGCACACCCGTCCGCCGTTCTGGAAGGTCCGCACTTCCGGGTCGCGGCCGAGATTGCCGACCAGGATCACCTTGTTGACGCTGCCCGCCATTCCCGTTCTCCGTCCCATCGCGCCGGTGGCGGCGCCCTGTCTGGCCGCATCCTAGCCGACCTGCCCCTCGGGGTCAGTCGGCGCGGCGCCTTGTCCACATATGGTGGGGTCGCCGCGGACCGACCGCAACGAACCCCAACCGCGTTCAATCGAGTTCTTGTTTTGTTCCTAACATTGCCCTAGCTTTTGCGCAAGCGCAGATACGAGGCTGCGATTCCGGCGTAGAAGCAGGGACGGGCGGCTGGCGCCGGGCCGGCGCATCACTATCTTGGAGCCATGATGATGAGGAACACCGATACCTCGCCGCCGCGCGCCCGTCCGTCGCGGCCCGCCGCCACACGTGCCCTCGCGCTGCGCGCCGAGGCCTCCCGCCGCGACGCCGCCGGCTGGCTCATGCTCGTCGTGGCCGCCGGCCTCGCCGCGCTGAGCTGTCTCCACCTGATCGGCGCCCTGCCCTGAGGCGCGGCGGCCCCGGCCGCCCGCCCCACCGATCGCCTGAACGCCGCCGTGCCCGTGAGCACGGCGTGCCCCTGAACGCCGCAATGCCCGGAAGGCCAGAATGAAGGACCGCGTGGAGAGCCCCCGCCGCGACGCCCGGACGATCTCGATCCGCGGCGCCCGCGAGCACAACCTCAAGAACGTGGACCTCGAGATTCCGCGCGACAGCCTGGTGGTGTTCACCGGCCTGTCCGGCTCCGGCAAATCCTCGCTCGCCTTCGACACCATCTATGCCGAGGGCCAGCGCCGCTATGTCGAGAGCCTCTCGGCCTATGCCCGGCAGTTTCTGGAGATGATGCAGAAGCCGGATGTCGACCAGATCGACGGGCTGTCGCCGGCCATCTCCATCGAGCAGAAGACCACGTCCAAGAACCCGCGCTCGACCGTGGGCACCGTCACCGAGATCTATGACTATATGCGCCTGCTGTGGGCGCGGGTGGGCGTGCCCTATTCGCCCGCCACCGGCCTGCCGATCGAGAGCCAGACCGTGAGCCAGATGGTGGACCGCACCCTGGCGCTGCCGGAGAAGACGCGGCTCTACCTCCTCGCCCCGGTCGTGCGCGGCCGCAAGGGCGAATACCGCAAGGAACTGGCCGACTTCCAGAAGAAGGGGTTCCAGCGGGTCAAGATCGACGGCACCTTCCACGAGATCGCCGAGGCGCCGGCGCTCGACAAGAAGCTGAAGCACGACATCGACGTGGTGGTGGACCGCCTGGTGGTGCGCCCGGACATTGCCGGGCGGCTGGCGGATTCGCTGGAAACCGCGCTCGGCCTCGCCGACGGCATCGCCGTGCTGGAATATGCCGACGCGCAGGAGGAGGACGGCTCGCCGCGCCGGATCATCTTCTCGGAGAAGTTCGCCTGCCCCGTCTCCGGCTTCACCATTCCAGAGATCGAGCCCCGGCTGTTCTCCTTCAACAACCCGTTCGGCGCCTGCCCGGTGTGCGACGGGCTCGGCCATGAGAGCAAGATCGACCCGGACCTCGTGGTGCCGGACAAGACCCGCACCCTCAAGCAGGGCGCGCTGGCGCCCTGGGCGAAGTCGTCCTCGCCCTATTACGGCCAGACCCTCGACGCCCTCGCCCGCCATTACGGCGTCAAGCTCACCACGCCGTGGGCGGAGCTGCCGGAAAAGGTGCGCAACGTCATCCTGCACGGCTCGGCCGGCGAGGTGATCCGCTTCGTCTATGACGACGGCTCCCGCGCCTATGAGACCTCCAAGGCGTTCGAGGGCATCGTCACCAATCTGGAGCGGCGCTGGCGCGAGACCGACAGCGAATGGGCCCGCGAGGAGATCGGCAAGTATTTCTCGCCGGTGCCCTGCGCCGCCTGCCATGGCTTCCGGCTGAAGCCCGAGGCGCTGGCGGTGAAGATCCATGGCCGCCACATCGGCGAGGCGGCGGAGCTTTCGGTGCGGGCCGCGCTGGGCTGGTTCGAGGAACTGCCGGCCACCCTCAGCGACAAGCAGAACGAGATCGCCGTGCGCATCCTGAAGGAGATCCGCGAGCGGCTCGCCTTCCTGCTGGATGTGGGGCTCGATTATCTCACCCTGTCCCGTGCCTCGGGCACGCTGTCGGGCGGGGAAAGCCAGCGCATCCGCCTCGCCTCGCAGATCGGCTCGGGCCTCACCGGCGTGCTCTATGTGCTGGACGAGCCCTCGATCGGCCTGCACCAGCGCGACAATGAGCGCCTGCTCGGCACGCTGCGGCGGCTCCGCGACCTCGGCAATACCGTGATCGTGGTCGAGCATGACGAGGACGCCATACTGGCGGCGGACTATGTGGTGGATGTCGGCCCCGGCGCCGGCGTGCATGGCGGCCGGATCGTGGCGCAGGGCACGCCCGCCCAGATCCTCGCCGACCCCAACTCCCTGACCGGCAAATATCTCACCGGTGCCCTCGCCGTGCCGGTGCCGAAGCGCCGCAAGCCGAACCCGAAGCGCCTGCTCCGGCTGGTCGGCGCCCATGGCAACAACCTGAAGAACGTCACGGCCGAGGTGCCGCTCGGCCTGTTCACCGCGGTCACCGGCGTCTCCGGCGGCGGCAAGTCCACCCTGCTGGTCGACACGCTGTACAAGGCGGTGGCGCGGCGGCTGAACGGCGCGTTCGATCCGCCGGCGCCGCACGACCGGCTGGAGGGGCTGGAGCATCTCGACAAGGTCATCGACATCGACCAGTCGCCGATCGGGCGCACCCCCCGCTCGAATCCCGCGACCTATACCGGCGCCTTCACCCCGATCCGCGAGTGGTTCGCCGGCCTGCCGGAAGCCAAGGCCCGCGGCTACGGCCCCGGCCGCTTCTCCTTCAACGTGAAGGGCGGGCGCTGCGAGGCCTGCCAGGGCGACGGCGTCATCAAGATCGAAATGCACTTCCTGCCCGACGTCTATGTCACCTGCGACGTCTGCAAGGGCAAGCGCTACAACCGCGAGACGCTGGAGGTCGCCTTCCGCAACAAGTCGATCGCCGACGTGCTGGACATGACGGTGGATGAGGGCGCCGAGTTCTTCAAGGCGGTGCCGGCGGTGCGGGAGAAGCTGGAGACGCTGGCGCGGGTCGGGCTCGGCTACATCAAGGTCGGGCAGCAGGCCAACACCCTGTCCGGCGGCGAGGCGCAGCGCGTCAAGCTCTCCAAGGAACTGTCGCGCCGGGCCACCGGCCGCACGCTCTACATCCTCGACGAGCCCACCACCGGGCTGCATTTCCACGACGTCGCCAAGCTGATGGAAGTGCTGCACGAGCTGGTCGAGCAGGGCAACACCGTGGTGGTGATCGAGCACAATCTGGAGGTCATCAAGACCGCCGACTGGGTCATCGATCTCGGGCCGGAGGGTGGCGACGGCGGTGGCGAGATCGTCGCCGCCGGCACGCCGGAACAGGTGACCCGGGAAAAGCGCAGCCACACCGGCCGTTTCCTCGCCGAGGTGCTGGCCCGCCGCCCGATCAAGGCCCGCAGCGCCGCCGAATAGGGCGGCAGCGGGCGCCGCGCCGGGCCGGGCGCCCCGTGCCGACCCCCCGGCCGGAATCAGAAGAGGGTGGCCTTCTATCTGGCGTGGCCCGCGATCAGAAAATAATCCTAGACAATCGTCCTATCATCTGGGATTCTTGGCTCATCTGTCCCCGCCGAAGGGACGTGCCGGAGCGACCGGGGCGTGGGACGGGTGCGGTGGCCGTGGCGGAGGGAGTAACGC
>NZ_JAHBGE010000081.1 GCF_018390635.1 Ancylobacter lacus
GGCGCGCAAGGCGAGCGAGATGATCCCGGCCTTTGTGCCGGCGGTCGTCGCGCCGGAGCCGGCTCCCGCATCTGAGCCGTGCGCCCTACCGTCACGACCGAAGCGGCGTGGCCGGCAACGTCGCGCCGCAGCCATAGAGATTGAGGTCGCCGGCGCCCGCGTGACGATCGAGAACGGCGCCTCACCGGCGACCATCACGGCGGTGCTCAGCGCGTTGAAGGCCGGGTTGTGATCGGTCCGACCGGCGCAGTCCGGGTCATGGTTGCCACGAAACCCGTCGATTTCCGCAAGGGGGCCGAAGGCCTGGCCGCCCTGGTGCGCGAGACGATGGGTGCCGATCCATTCTCGGGCACGGTCTATGTATTCCGCGCCAAGCGTCCTGATCGGGTGAAGCTGGTGTTCTGGGACGGCACCGGCGTGGTGCTGGTCGCCAAGCGTCTGGAGGATGGCGAGTTCCGCTGGCCGAAGATCGAGGACGGCGCGCTGCGGCTGACGGCGGCCCAGCTGCAAGCCTTGTTCGAGGGTCTGGACTGGCGCCGGGTGCATGAGCCACAACGGACGACGACGCCGGTCGCGGCGAGCTGAAAACCCTCGCAAGCCACTGGCGAATATGATTGAATCGGGGTCATGGCTTCGCTCCGCTCCGAGCTTCCCCGTGATCCCGAGACGCTCCAGGCGATGCTGATCGCCCGGGAGGCTGAGATCGAGCGGCTGCGTCAGATCATCAAGGAATTGCAGCGCCATCGCTTCGGCCGGCGCGCCGAGACGCTACCCGAGGACCAGCTTCTCCTCGCCCTGGAAGAGGCCGAGCAGGTGGAGGCCGCAGGTTTTGCGGCATCTGAGGAAAACGCCCCGGCGACAAAGACCGAGCGGGTCGCAAAGCGTCGGGCCAACCGCGGCGCGTTGCCCGCCCATCTGCCGCGCATCGAGACGGTGGTCGATATCGAGAGCGATGTCTGCCCCTGCTGTTCCGGACGGCTCCACCGCATCGGCGAGGACGTGGCCGAGCGGCTCGACATCGTGCCGGCGCAGTTCCGCGTGCTGGTGGTGCGCCGGCCGAAATACGCCTGCCGCTCCTGCGAAGACGTGGTGGTGCAGGCACCCGCGCCGGCTCGGCTGATCGAGGGTGGTATCCCGACCGAGGCAACGGTCGCCCAGGTTCTGGTCTCGAAGTACGCCGATCATCTGCCGCTGTACCGTCAGGCCCAGATCTATGCCCGTCAGGGTGTCACGCTTGATCGTTCGACGCTGGCCGACTGGGTCGGGCGCGCGGCCTTCCTGCTGCGCCCCGTGCACGAGCGGATGCTGGCGATGCTGAAGGCTTCGCCGAAGCTGTTCGCCGACGAGACCACGGCGCCGGTGCTCGATCCCGGGCGGGGCCGGACCAAGACGGGGCAACTCTTCGCCTATGCCCGCGATGACCGGCCCTGGGGCGGCGCGGATCCGCCCGCCGTCGCCTATGTCTATGCACCCGACCGCAAGGGGGAGCGACCGATCGCCCATCTCGATGGTTTCGCCGGCATCCTGCAGGTCGATGGCTATGGCGGCTACAAGACGTTGGCCGGGCGCAACGCGGTCAGCCTAGCGTTCTGCTGGGCGCATGTTCGGCGGCGCTTCTACGAGTTGGCCCAGACCGGCCCCGCACCGATCGCCAGTGAAGCCCTGCTACGCATCGCCGACCTCTATCGCGTCGAGGCTGATATCCGTGGCCGCACCCCGGAGGAGCGCCGGGGCGCACGGCAGCAAAGGAGCAAACCGATCATTGATGCCCTCGAGCCGTGGCTACGGCAAAAGCTCGCCTTGATCAGCCAGAAGACCAAGCTCGCCGAAGCGATCCGCTACGCGCTCTCGCGCTGGGCGGGGCTTGGCCTCTTCCTCGATGATGGGCGCATCGAGCTCGACAACAACATCGTCGAGCGATCCATCCGCCCCCTGGCCCTGACCCGGAAGAACGCCCTGTTCGCCGGCTCCGACGGCGGCGCCGAGCACTGGGCCGTCATCGCCTCGCTCGTCGAGACCTGCAAGCTGAACGGCATCGATCCCCAGGCCTACCTCACGGACATCATCACCCGCATCGTCGAGGGCCACCCCAACAGCCGGATCGATGAGCTCATGCCATGGGCCTATCCCACCAAGCCCACCCTCAGTAACGTGGCCTGAGGACGACGCTTAC
>NZ_JAHBGE010000082.1 GCF_018390635.1 Ancylobacter lacus
GCGCAGATGGCGCAATTCGATCGAGGTGGATAGCGGCGCAGCCATCCGCGCTCCGTCGTGTTGAAGGGTTTCGGGATATTGATGCCCAAAGTTGCAGGGAGAGGTAATGGTCGCTAAGGACCCTCGCATCAACTCTGACGATCTGCGCACCGACCCTACAGGCGAAGTAGAGCCCGCTACTCTACCGCGAGCGTCGGGACCACGGTCGCCACGATCGACGCATCGAGTGCCTCGAAGTGCCTGAGGCCGATCAGGTCATAGAGCTCGGCGCGCGTCTGCATCTCGCCCACCATGGCCTGGGTGGAACCGTCCCGGGCGAGCGTCGCGTAGAGTTTTTCCTGCGCCTTGTTGGCGACGCGCAGCGAGGACACGGGCCAGATCACCATCCGGTAGCCCATGTCTTCAAACTCGGCGGCGGTGAAGAAGGGCGTGCGACCGAACTCGGTCATGTTGGCGAGCAGCGGCACGCCGGGCATGCGCCGCGCGAACTCGTGAAACATCTCCGTCGTGGTGAGAGCTTCGGGGAAGATGGCGTCGGCTCCAGCCTCCACATAGAGCTTGGCGCGAGCTACGGCGCCGTCGATGCCCTCGCTCGCCGCCGCGTCGGTGCGGGCGATGAGATAGAGGTGGCGCCGGGCCTTCGCGGCGGCCGCCACCTTGGCGGCCATGTCGTGGGCATCGGCGAGCTTCTTGTCGTTGAGGTGGCCGCATTTCTTCGGCAGGAGCTGGTCCTCGATGTGGACCGCGCCGGCGCCCGCGTCCTCGAAGGTGCGCACCATGTGCATCACGTTGAGGGCCTCGCCGTAGCCGGTGTCGCCGTCCACCAGCGCAGGCAGGCCGCTCGCGCGGGCCACTTGGCGGATGAAGAAGGCCACCTCGTCCACGGTGATGATGCCGAGGTCCGGCAGGCCCATGGAGGCGGTCATGGCGGCGCCGGAGAGGTAGAGCGCCGCGAAGCCGGCGGCCTTGGCCTGCAGCGCGGCCATGCCATTGTGCGTGCCGGGAATGGGCAGGATGCCACCCCGCTCCACCAGGGCCCTGAAGCGGGCGCCGGCGGGCTCGGTGGGAAGGTCGGAGGCGACGAGATAAGGCATGCTGGCCTCCTTAGGCCGCGCGCACGGGCGCGCTGATGCGGCCGCGGGCTTCCAGGGGAACGAAGGTCCGGTTCTCGGGCCCTATGTAATTGGCGGACGGGCGGATGATCTTGTTGTCGGCCCGCTGCTCGATGATGTGGGCGCTCCAGCCGGAGGTCCGGGCGATCACGAACAGCGGCGTGAACATGGCCGTCGGGACCCCCATCAAATGGTACGAGACCGCGCTGAACCAGTCGAGATTGGCGAACATCTTCTTGGTCTCGCCCATGACCTGCTCAATGCGCTCGGCGATCTCGAACATCTTCATGGCTCCCGCCTCCGCGGAGAGACGGCGCGCGACCTCCCTGATGACCACATTGCGCGGGTCCGCCACGGTGTAGACGGGATGGCCGAAGCCGATCACCACCTCCTTGGCGGCGACGCGGTGGCGGATATCCGCTTCCGCCTCGGCCGGATCGGCGTAGCGCTTCTGGATCTCGAAGGCGACCTCGTTTGCCCCGCCGTGCTTGGGTCCGCGCAGGGCACCGATGGCCCCGGTGATGGCGGAATAGAAATCCGCCCCGGTGCCGGCGATGGAGCGCGCGGTGAAGGTGGAAGCGTTGAACTCGTGCTCCGCATAGAGGATCAGCGAGGTATGCATGGCCCGCACATGCGCCTCGCTCGGGATGCGCCCGTGCAGCAGATGGAGGAAGTGGCCGCCGATGGTGTCGTCGTCGCTCTCCACCTCGATGCGCCGGCCGTTCTGCGCGAAATGGTGCCAGTAGAGCAGCATCGACCCCAGGCACGCCATCAGCCGGTCGGCGATGTCCCGCGCGCCGGGATGGTTATGATCGGCCGCCTCGGGCAACACGCAGCCCAGCGCGGAGACGCCAGAGCGCATCACGTCCATGGGATGGGCGGCGGCGGGCAGCTCCTCCAGCGTGCGACGCACGGCGGCGGGCAGGCCGCGCAGGCTCTTCAGCTTCGCCTTGTAGGCGGCGAGCTCGGTGCTCGTCGGCAAGGCGCCATGGACGAGGAGATGGGCGATCTCCTCGAAGGTGCAGGTTTCCGCCAGATCGAGAATGTCGTAGCCGCGATAGTGCAGGTCGTTGCCGGTGCGGCCCACGGTGCACAGCGCCGTGTTGCCGGCGACGACACCGGAGAGCGCCACGGACTTTTTGGGCGCGGAGACCTTCGGTTCCGAGGTCGTCAAGCCCGAGTTCGTCAGGCCTGACTTGGGGGCCGGCGCGATGGTCTGATCCTGTGGCATGTTTTCCTCCCTAGCCGGAGACGACGGTGAGAGCGGGCGCGCCAGCGGTGACCCCGCGCCAGTCGAAGATGCCGGTGGCCTTGGGCACGCCAAGGAGAGCCGGATCCACGGAGAAGGTGAGCCCGGACAGGTCGTCGGCCTTCAGCTTGACGAGCCGTTCCACCGTGCCGAGGAAGCGGTCCTGCTCGGAGGGGGCGATGACGCCCTCGGCCAGCTCACGGAACTTGGCGATGTACTGCGTCCGTCCGAACGGGCGGGCGCCGAGCGGGTGGGCATCGGCCACCGCCAGTTCGTCCTCGATCACTTGGCCATCGGCGAGCGTCACCACCACGCGGCCACCGAAGGCTTTTTCCTTGGGATCGCGGCTGTGATAGCGACGCGTCCATCCGGGATCTTCGACGGTGGAGATCTTGTGCCAAAGCGCCACCGTCTCCGGCCGCGCGGCCCGCTCGGGAGCGTAGGAGCGGGCGTGGTGCCAGCCACCGTCCTCGAGCGCCACGGCGAAGATGTACATGATGGAATGGTCGAGGGTTTCCCGGCTCGCCTTCGGGTCCATCTTCTGGGGATCGTTGGCGCCGGTGCCGATCACATAGTGGGTGTGATGGCTGGTATGGATGACGATGTGCTCCACCTTGGAGAGATCGCCGGCCGCCTGCTTGATCTTGGGCCCCAGCCGCCGGGCGAGGTCGATGAGCGCCTGGCTCTGGTACTCGGCCGAGTGCTCCTTGGTATAAGTGTCGAGGATGGCGCGCTTGGGTTCCCCTTTTTCGGGCAGCGGCACCACATATTCGGCCTTGGGGCCGCCGAGCAGATAGGCGATGAAGCCGTCCTCCCCCTCCCAGGCCGGAGACGGGGCGCCTTCGCCGCGCATCACCCGGTCCACCGCTTCCACTGCCATCTTGCCGGCGAAGGCGGGGGCGTAGGCCTTCCAGCTGGAAATCTCGCCCTTGCGCGACTGGCGCGTGGTGGTGGTGACATGCAGCGCCTGCTGCACCGCCTGATAGATCGTCTCCGTGGGCAGGCCGAGCGCGGCGCCGATGCCGGCGGCGGCGGAGGGCCCGAGATGGGCGATGTGGTCGATCTTGTGCTCGTGCAGGCAGATGCCCTTCACGAGGTCCACCTGGATCTCGTAGCCGGTGGCGATGCCGCGCACCAGCGCCGCGCCGTCGAGCCCGCAATGCTGTGCCACCGCGAGCACCGGCGGGATGTTGTCGCCGGGGTGGGAATAATCGGCAGCGAGGAAGGTGTCATGGAAGTCGAGCTCGCGCACCGCCACGCCATTGGCCCAGGCAGCCCATTCCGGTGACATGCGCCGGTGCGAGGAGAGGCCGAACACGGTCGCGCCCGCCTGGAACGAATGAGCGAGCGCCTGCGCCCGGGCGCTGGCTACCGGGCGGCGGAGCAGAGAGGCGGCGGCCACCGCCGCGTTGTCGATGATGCGGTTGCCGATCATCTCCACCACCTCGGCTTCCACCGGAACCGGATCGGTGGCGACCTCCGCGATCCTCCAGGCGAGCTGCTCAGCGCGCGGAAGGTTCTCGGCAGAGGTGTGGGTGCGGACGGTATGCTGCTTCACGTCTGTGTTTCCTCGGAGAGAAGGGAGGGACGGGGCACGGGGACGGGCTTGCCGGTCCCATCCACCGCCACCATTTCGAAGGAGCCGCGCACGGCGAGGCGGCGGGCGCCGGTGACGAGGGCTTCTGCCGTCATCTCCACCACCACGGTCATGGAAGTGCGCCCCACCCGGATCACCCGCGCGTTGAGCTCGACCAGCTCCCCCACACGGACCGGCACATGGAATTCCGTGCGGTCGGAGGTTGCCATTACCACCGGACAGCGGGCCCGGCGTGTCGCCGCCACGAAGGCGGCCTTGCCCATCAGGCTCAAGGCGTTGCCGCCGAACAGGGTGCCGTAGTGGTTGGCCTGATCGGGAAAGACCATCTCCACGAACGAGGTCTCGTCAGGACCCGGCACAATGGCCGCCGGGCCTGGCCCGGCCTCGGGAGATACGGCGGGGGCGCCCATCTCAGGAGGCGCCCGGCGTCGCCGGCTCGCGCACCAGGGGGATCATCTGGTCGCCCCAGGCGCCGGCGCCGTCATGGTGGCGGGAGACCCGCACCAGCTCGACGGAGACGCCGGCGGCAACGGCCCGCTGGATGGCTTCGTTGACACGGTGCACCGCGTCGGCGACCCGGTTGATGGCGCGATCCCGCTCAGGAAGCTCCGGCGGCGCGACGGGCTTGAATTCGGCGTTCATGAGAATACTCCCGTGCTGAATGGCGCTCATTCCGCCGCGAACTGGTTCATGGTGTTGGCGTGACCGCCGGCCTTCAGCGCGCGCTCGCCGCCCACCATCTCCTTGAAGCTGTCGCCGAGGTCCGAGCCCACCTCGTGCTGGTGCTTCACCGCCGAGATGCCGCGCCGGATCTCCTCGCGCTGGACCCGGTTCACGTAGGCCTTCATGCGGTCCGGGCCGAAGTAGCCGTGGCTCAGTTCGTCGGTGGCGAGGGCGGTGAGGTGGAAGGTGGGCAGCGTGATGAGATTGTGGAACACGCCGGCCCGTGCCGCGATATCCGCCTGGAAGCGGGCGAGCCGCGCGTCGGCCTCCCGTCCGAGGTCGTCGTCGTCGAGCTTGGCGGACATGAGCAGGGCGCCGTCGGGATAGGCGTCGGCAACGATGCGGCCTTCCGCGATCCACTCGGCACGGACCTGACGGCGAATATTCAGCGTCCAATTGAAGGACGGCGAATTGTTGTAGGTCAGCTTGGCGTTCGGCACGACCTTGCGGATCTCCGCCACCATGGCGGCGATGTCGTCCACGTTGGGCGTGTCGGTCTCGATCCAGAGCAGATCGACGCCGCCTTCGGTGAGGGCGGCAATGCAATCCTCTATGACGCGGGCGCGTCCCGAGCCGTCCTTGAAGGCGAACAGGCCATTGGGCAGGCGCACGGGGCGCACCAGCTCGCCGTTCAGTACCAGGCCCAGTTCGCCCTCGTGCAGCGGCTTTTCCAGCGTGACAGGTTCCACCTTCAGCCACTTCGTGTATTCGCTTGCGAGGTCGCCGGGCCGCTGGCTCACCGGGATCTTCTGGGTGAGGCCAGCGCCAAGGCTGTCGGTTCGCGCGACGATGACGCCGTCCGCCACACCCAGTTCCTCGAAGGCGAGGCGGACAGCGCGCAGCTTCTCGATGAAATCTTCGCGCGGCACCGTCACCTTGCCGTCCTGGTGGCCGCACTGCTTGGCGTCGGAGACCTGGTTCTCTATCTGGATGCAGCAGGCGCCGGCCTTGATGAGTTCCTTGGCCAGCAGGTAGGTGGCGTGCTCGTTGCCAAATCCGGCATCGATATCCGCGATGATCGGGACCACATGGGTCTCGAAACCGTCGATGGCCGCGATGGCCGCCTTCTCTGCCGCTTTGTCCCCGGCGGCGCGGGCCGCCTTCAGCGCCTTGAACAGGTCGTTGATCGCCACCTCGTCGGCCTGGCGCAGGGAGACGTAGATCTCCTCGATCAGATCCGCCACGGCGGTCTTCTCGTGCATGGACTGGTCCGGCAGATGGCCGAAGCGGTTGCGCAGGCCCGCCACCATCCAGCCGGACAGGTAGACATAGGCCCCACGGGCCGTGCCGTTGAGGCGCTTCACGGACTTCACCATCTGCTGGGCATGGAAGCCCGACCAGCAGCCGAGCGACTGGGTGAACTTCGAAGGATCGGCGTCATAGGCGGCCATGTCGGCCCGCATCACGCCGGCCATGGCGCGGGCGATGTCGAGGTGGGTGTCGAAGGTGTTCTGCAGGCGCAGCTGGACGATGTCGTCCACGCTCACGCCGCCCGGTGCCACGCCATCCGGAAACCGCGCGGTCAGTTCGGCGACGAGTTCGGCGTAGCTCTTGCGCTGCCCCATGGGATCTTCCTTCCGCAATCCGGCTTGGTCCACGCCGGCCGCGCAGGCTTTCGAAATCGCTTGCGGCCGGATCGTTTCCTCACAATATTCGCCGCGAGATATCGGTGGAACGACTGAAAATGCGTGGATTTGCGAAGCCTTGGGGAGCGATTTGCGAATTTTGCAAATCCGCGAGGCAGCCATGAAGAAGACCTTCGTCGGCGTCCGCCTCAAGCGGCTGAGAGAAGAGCGCGGCCTCACACAGACCGCGCTCGCCCAGGCGCTTGGCCTGTCCGGCAGCTACCTCAACCAGCTGGAGAAGAACCAGCGGCCGCTCACCGTGCCTGTGCTGCTGAAGATCAACGAGATCTTCGGGGTGGACGTGCAGCTCTTCTCCGAGGGGGATGAGGGCCGCCTCATCGCCGATCTGCGCGAAGTGTTCACCGATCCGGCTGGTGGCGAGCAGGTGAGCCTCGCCGAGCTGAAGGAGGTCGCCTCAGCCATGCCGGCCGTAGGGCGCGCCGTGGTGGCGCTGCATCGGCGGTGGCGCCATGCGCTCGAACGGGCGGACGCCATGGCCGGCGAACTCGGCCTCGGCTCAGGCGGCATGGCGACGCCGGCGGCGCTGATGCCTTATGAGCAGGTGCGCGATTTCTTCTATGCTCACCACAATTATTTCGCGGCGCTGGACGATGCCGCCGAACGGCTGGCGCATGAGGCTCATCTGGTGCCGGGCGACATTGCGGAGGGCCTCGCGCATCATCTGGAATCCCGCCACGGCGTGAGGATCGAGCGCGCCGAAGACGAGGTCGCGCAGCGCCGCTTTCTGGCCGGTGAACGTGTGCTGCGCCTCTCCCGTCGGCTCGACGATGGCCAGCGGGCGTTCCAGATCGCCACCCAGCTCGCCTTCCTCGAGCAAAGTCCGCTCGTCGAACGCCTTGCCGGAGAGGCCGCAGCGGGGGCGATGGAGACGCAGGCCCTCGCCCGCATTGGCCTCGCCAACTACTTCGCCGGTGCGGTGCTGATGCCCTACCGCGCTTTCCTCGGCTCTGCCGAGAAGGAGCGCTACGACATCGAGCGGCTTGGGGCACGCTTCGGCGTCGGCTTCGAGACCATTTGCCATCGGCTGAGTTCCCTGCAGCGGCCGGGAGCCCTTGGCGTGCCGTTCTTCTTCATTCGGGTGGATCGGGCGGGAAATATTTCGAAGCGGCAATCGGCGACCGATTTCCACTTCTCCCGCGTCGGCGGCACCTGCCCGCTGTGGAACGTCTACGAGGCCTTCGCCCAGCCGGGCCGGATGCTGACCCAGGTGGCGCAGATGCCCGACGGGCGCACCTATCTGTGGATCGCCCGCACGGTGCATCACGCTGCCGGCGGCTATGGCGATCCGGGCAAGACCTTCGCCATCGGCCTCGGTTGCGACATCCGCCATGCGGGGCGGCTGGTCTATTCCAAGGGGTTGGCGCTGGATGATCCGGCCGCCGCCACGCCCATCGGCGCCGGCTGCAAGGTGTGCGAACGTCCCGCCTGCCCGCAGCGGGCTTTTCCGCTCATCGGCCGAGCGCTCGCCGTGGACGAGAACCAGAGCGTCTTCACGCCCTACGCCGCGAACTGACGGAGCAGGCCGGGCTAGCCATCAGGATCCGCCGCACCATGGTTGCGCCCCATTCGGCGGGATGATCGGGCTACTGTTTGTTGAATTGACCGAGCCATTGGGGGGCGGGCGGTCATGGATGGGGCAAGACTGTCGCGAGAGAGTACGAAGGTCGCCGAGGTTGAACATGAAAACGGCTGATCGCCTGACTGTCCTGAAGAGCGGAGGCGATATCCTGCTCGCGTTCGCCGTTCGGGGGCTGCCCCCCGTCGACCTTGAGTGGCGCATCCGCGTGGCGTGCAATCTGGTCCGGCGCGCGGTCGAGAAGGTAGCCGGCGTCGAGGTCGAGGGGCACGACGGCGCTCTTCTTTTTCGATTTGAAGCGACAGATGAAGCTTCTATCCACGGGCTCGCACGGCGTCTCGAGAAGCGGGTCGCGACGGTCCTTTCCACCCCTCTGACCCCCAAGGCCGTCGACCGGACCCTTGGCATCAGCTCCCGCGAGCGCCTGCGCTGGTACAAGGATGGACGCCTGCCCACATGCGGTCGCGGCAGGGATCGGGGATGGCAATCATACGGCGCAGTTTCCCTTGTTTCCGGCCAGGGAAATCGCGTGCCTCGTTGCCAATCCGCAGATTATCGAGGCATGGCGAGAGCAGGACAAGCAGGTGCAACAGCGGACCGGGATGCCGGTGGTGCTCAATTCAGCAATCACTCGTCGGTAGAATTTACGATATAAAGATGTCTTTATATCTCGCTTGACAGGGGGCGATCCTCCGACGCAAGCTAAACGCGTCGTGGTCTCTGGGCCTTTCAGGCGCCAGAGCTAAGAGGGAAGCCGGTGCGGCAATGTTCTCGCGAGAGAGCAGAGCCAATGCCGGAGCTGCCCCCGCAACTGTAAGCGGTGAGCCGAAGTCCATCAGTGTCACTGGGAGCGATCCCGGGAAGGCCGGACTTGAGGCGTTGACCCGCGAGCCAGGAGACCTGCCCCGACACTATAAAACGACCTCGGGCGGGGTGTCCCGGTGGTGCGCTTTGGCTTCGCCGGGTTCGACCGCGCGGAGCCTGATCGCTTGCCGCCATGGCCTTGCCCTAACATCAAGGGCTCAAGCCGTGACTCATTCCACCATACCCGTCGCAACACTGGGCACGCCCCGCATCGGTCCGCGCCGCGAGCTCAAGATCGCCCTCGAAAGCTATTGGTCGGGCAAGTCCAACGAGGCGGCCCTGTTGGAAACGGCGGCCGCTCTCCGGTCCGCGAATTGGGCGCGCCAGAAGGCGCTTGGCGTCAGCGTCATCCCGTCCAACGATTTCTCGCTCTACGATCAGGTACTCGACACCAGCGTCATGGTGGGAGCCATCCCGAAGATTTACGGCTGGACCGGCGGGACGGTATCGCTCGACACCTATTTCGCCATGGCGCGGGGCGCGCAGGGCGTGTCCTCAGAAGAGGCCTGCGCGCATGGTCATCACGACCATGGGCATGGCGTTCCAGCGCAGGAAATGACGAAGTGGTTCGACACGAACTACCACTACATGGTGCCCGAGTTCGTGCCCGGGCAGACGTTCGAGCTGGCGTCGTTCAAGCCGGTTGACGAATATCGCGACGCCAAGGCGCTGGGCTACCAGACCCGTCCGGTGCTTCTCGGCCCGGTCACCTTTCTCAGGCTTGGCAAGAGCAAGGATCCCGCGTTCGACCCGCTGTCGCTCCTTGGTAACCTGCTGCCGGTCTATATCGACGTGCTCCGCCGCCTTGGGGCGAACGGCGCCGAATGGGTGCAGATCGACGAGCCATGCCTCGTCCTCGACCTCGACGCGGCGGCCCGCGACGCGCTCCGGCGCGCCTATGCCACGTTCGCCCACGCCTTGCCGCGGCTCAAGATCATGCTGGCCACCTATTTCGGCGCGCTGGGCGACAATCTCGACACTGCGCTGTCACTCCCCGTGGCAGGGCTGCATGTCGATCTGGCGCGTGCCCCGGAGCAGATCGAGGCCGTGTCGGAGAAGGCGCCTCAAGGGCTCGTCCTGTCCCTCGGCGTCATCGATGGACGCAACATCTGGCGGGCGAACCTGCCGGCGCTGCTCGACCGGGTGGAGCGGGTGGTCACGCGGCGCGGCACCGATCACATCCAGATCGCCCCGTCCTGTTCCCTGCTGCATGTTCCGATCGACCTCGACCTGGAGAGCGATCTCGATCCGGACCTGAAGTCCTGGCTGTCCTTCTCCGTCCAGAAAATGGATGAGCTGGCGACGCTGGGCGCCGCCCTAGGCGGAGGCCGCGACAGCGTGAGGGACAAGCTCCAGGCCTCGGCCGATGCCGCGGCGGCGCGCAAGGCCTCGCCGAAGGTGCATGATGCGGCCGTGGCCGCGCGCGTCGCGGCCGTCACCGCCGCGATGGTGAAGCGCGGCAGCCCGTTCGCTTCGCGGGCCGCGACCCAGCGGGCGCGGTTCAACCTACCCGCCTTCCCGACCACGACCATCGGTTCCTTCCCCCAGACGGCGGAGGTCCGCAAGGCGCGTTCGGCTCACGCCAAGGGTGCGCTCGACGATGCGGCCTATGAGCGGTTCCTGCGCGAGGAGACCGAGCGCACGGTGCTCTGGCAGGAAGAGATCGGCCTCGACGTGCTCGTCCATGGCGAGTTCGAACGCAACGACATGGTGCAGTATTTCGGCGAGCAGCTCGCCGGCTTCGCCTTCACCAAGCATGGCTGGGTGCAGAGCTACGGCTCCCGCTATGTGCGCCCGCCCATCCTGTTCGGCGACGTCTCGCGGCCGAAGCCCATGACGGTGGCGTGGTGGACCTATGCCCAGTCGCTGACCAAGAAGCCCATGAAGGGCATGCTCACCGGCCCGGTCACCATCCTCAACTGGTCATTCGTGCGCGACGATGTTCCCCGCAGCGCGGCGTGCCGGCAGATCGCCCTCGCTATCCGCGACGAGGTCGGGGATCTGGAGAAGGCCGGGGCCGCCATGATCCAGATCGACGAGGCGGCGCTGCGCGAAGGACTGCCGCTGCGCACGTCGCAGTGGAAGACCTATCTCGACTGGGCGGTGGAGAGCTTCCGCCTGTGCGCGTCCGGCGTCGCCGACGAGACGCAGATCCATACCCACATGTGCTACTCGGAATTCAACGACATCATCGACGCCATCGGTGCCATGGATGCTGACGTCATCTCCATCGAGACCTCGCGCTCGAAGATGGAGCTGCTGGACGCGTTCACGACCTACAAATACCCCAACGAGATCGGTCCCGGCGTCTACGACATCCACTCGCCACGGGTGCCTGACGTCGTGGAGATGACGGATCTCCTGTCCCGCGCCCGCCAGCGGCTTGACGACAGCCAGATCTGGATCAATCCCGACTGCGGCCTGAAAACCCGCAAGTGGGAGGAGGTGAAGCCCGCGCTCGTCAACATGGTCGCCGCCGCGCGGCAGATCCGAGCAGTCGCGAACTGATCCGCCAGGGCGGCGGCGTCTGCCGCTGCCCTCGCTGGCTCGGTCTTGCCCGAGACAGAGGAGGCCGGCCGTTGGTCAGGGGCTCCCGTCTTTTGCCCGCGCCCTCCGCGGGCGTTCCCAGCCGGCAGGGTTCGACCCTGCCGGACCGGAGGCGGAGCCCACCTGGAGACGGTGAACTTTCGAACAGATGATCAGGATCTGGGGGTATTTCGTCCTGGCTGCTGATGCCTGATTTCGCATTGCAGGCACTCGGGGCAGAGGCAATCGCCTTCGGCCTGCTTGACCTCCAGTTTCGGCAGATCCTGGCACCAGCAGAATGAACGGGAATCGGAGGACACCGATCCGCACATGAAGTCGGCGCCGCATCGTTCGCAGCGAAGCCGACGGGTCGGAAGGACAACGGGCACCGCATCGCCTCGCGCGTAACGGCGGCTTCGCTTCATGGCGCATCCGCTTCCAAGTGTCCGAGAGCTGATCGCACCTTGAAGCTGCGGGACCAGTATATCCGGTCGCAGATCATATTGCCTCCGGTCCGGAAAATGGAAGCACCAGGCCGCGAGGCGGCCAAGCCAATGCGTGCGCCGGACGCCGCGCTTGCAGGCGTGAGGGCGGCGGCGGACTCTCCAATTCACGCGCGTTTCGCGATACGCTTGGCATTGGCTGCGTTGATCAGAGCTGCCTTTGTTTGTGACTGCAACTCGGCGCCTATGTCACGCGTAATCGCGGGACTCGCCCCGCCGACGACGGGATACTATGGAACGCATTACAATCACGGTCGAAGACGACCTTCTCAGTGAGATCGACGCCCTCTGTCAAAAGCGGGGCTACAAGAGCCGGTCCGAGATTTTTCGCGACATGGCGCGCGAGGCCCTGGCGCGGGAGGCCGTGGGACCAGCGGAGCAACTGGATAGCGACCAACCATGTTACGGCTCGCTCACCTATGTCTACGACCACGGCATCCGCGATCTGCCGAACCGCCTGACTGCAGATTCCGACGTTCATCCGGCCGGGTTTCCAATCGTCATCCGGCCAGCATT
>NZ_JAHBGE010000083.1 GCF_018390635.1 Ancylobacter lacus
GGCCTATCCCACCAAGCCCACCCTCAGTAACGTGGCCTGAGGACGACGCTTACGCATTTCTGGCTCGCCTTCGGGGTGTTCTCGCTGGCGCTGATGCTCGGTGCCTGGCAGATGTTCATCCGCAGCCCGTTGCACACCTGGCTCTCCGATCCCGAGTGGTATTATCGCTCGCTGACCGCGCATGGCACCGCCATGGCCTATGTCTTCCCGACCTTGGTCGCGATGGGCTTCGGCTATGCGATCGCCGAGTCCGCGCTCTCGCAGCGGCTGGTGGGCGCGCGCTGGGCCTGGGCGGGATTCGGCATGGTGGCCACCGGCACGGTCCTGGCCATGGTCCCGGTGTCGCTGGGCCGCGCCTCGGTGCTCTACACCTTCTATCCGCCGCTGATCGGCAGCCCCTTCTACTATCTGGGCATCGTGCTGATCGTGCTCGGCTCCTGGATCTGGGTCGCGCTGATGGCGGTCAATCTGCGGGTCTGGAAGAAGGCCAACCCACACGTTCCGGTGCCGCTGGCGATGTTCGCCAATGTCGCGGGCGCTTCGCTCTGGGCCTGGACGGCCGTTGGCGCCGCACTCGAGCTGCTGCTGCAGATCATTCCGGTGGCGCTTGGATGGAAGTCCACAATCGACGCCGGGCTCTCGCGCGTGCTGTTCTCCTGGACGCTGCACGCGATCGTCTATTTCTGGCTGATCCCGAGCTACATCGCCTACTACACCATCGTGCCACGCGCGATCGGCGGATTGCTCTACAGCGACACCATGGCCCGGATCTCGTTCATCCTGTTCCTGGTGGTGGCGATGCCGATCGGCGTCCATCACGTCTTCGCCGACCCGATGGTCGGTGCCGGCTTCAAATTCATCCATTCCGCCTTCACCGCATTGGTCGCGCTGCCAACACTGCTGACGGTGTTCACCATCTGCGCGTCGGTGGAGATCGCCGCCCGCCTGCGGGGCGGCCGCGGTCTGTTCGGCTGGGTGACGGCGTTGCCGTGGAACAATCCCGTGATGCTGGCCGCGGCGCTCTCCTTTGTGATGCTGGGCTTCGGCGGCGCCGGCGGGCTCGTCAACATGAGCTATCAGCTCGACGCCTCCATCCACAATACGCAATGGATCACCGGGCATTTCCATCTGATCTTCGGCGGCGCCATCGTCATCATGTATTTCGCCATCGCCTATGATCTGTGGCCGCATCTCACCGGGCGCGCGCTTGCCGATGTCAGGCTCATGCGGATCCAGCTCTGGTTTTGGGCCGTCGGCATGGTGGTGACGACCTTCCCCTGGCACTATGTCGGCATTCTCGGCATGCCGCGCCGCATGGCCTATTTCGACTACAGCCATCCGGCCCTGGCGCCGGAGGCGCTGTCGGTGATCATCTCGGTGATCGGCGCCCTGATCATCCTGGTCTCCGGCGCCTTGTTCCTCGTGATCCTCGCGCGGGGGCAGATGGCGCCGAAGCGGGAGGCCGGAACCTTTCGCTTCAGCCGGGCGCTGCATCCGCCGGCGCGCCTTCCCCCTGCGCTCAACAGCCACGGTCCCTGGATCGCGCTGATGATCTTGCTGACCCTCACCAATTACGGCGTTCCGATCCTCAATCTGGCACTCCGGTCCGACACCTCCGTGCCCGCCGTCTATGTGGGAGCGCAGCGATGAAGGACCCCGGGATGCTGTCCCTGCGCGATCCCTACGTCCGGACCAGCGTCGCCCTGACGGTCGGGCTGCTGGTGCTGACGGCGCTGGTCGGCTTCGTCGTGCTGCCCTACGCGCAGGGCGAGATGAAATTTGCCGGGATGTGGGACGTGATCTGCAGGGCCGCCGGACTGCCGCGCGACGCCGCGCCCACATCCACTCAAGCCGCTACAGCGCCGACCTCGAAGGTCGTGCTGACCGCGGCGACTTTGACGAGACCCGATCCGGAGGCGATAGGCCGGGGAGCGACCCTCGCGCAACGTTGCGCCATGTGTCACGGCCCGACGGGCATCAGCCGCGCGGACGTACCAAACCTCGCGGGCCAATTTGGCGCGGCGGTCTACAAGCAGTTGCAGGACTTCCAGTCCGGCGCGCGGGTGAACGCGGTGATGTCGCCCTTCGCCGCCAATCTGTCCGATCAGGACATGGTCGATCTCGCGGCCTATTACGCCTCCCTGCCGCGACTGCCGGCCTATCACCCGGAGCCGCAGCGACAGCCGACGCGCATCGTGGTTTACGGTGCGCCGACCCGCGGTATCGCCCCGTGCGGCGCCTGCCATGGCAGCCTTGACACCAAGACCGGCAGCCCATGGCTCGAGGGGCAGTCGGCGGCCTATCTGAAGGCCCAGCTCGAGGCCCTGGCGTCCGGTCATCGCCACAACGACATCAACGCCCAGATGCGCAACATCGCGCGCGCGATGACGCCCCGGGAGATCGACGAGGCCGCGCGCTATTATGCGGCGCAGCCGGTGGAGACGGTCAACGCGGCGCCATAGCCGGAAGAGCCGGGCAGCGTGAGCCCGAGAGGCGGCTGGCATTGCGAACAAAACCAGAATCAGCGATTCTGCCGGCGACTTTGGCCATGGGATCGGATTCGGTGGGGGCAGCGGCGGCGTATCTGGACGGGCTCAATGCCGAGCAGAGGCGCGCGGTCGAGCACGGCTCTGATGAGGGCGCGGGGCGGCCCGCATCCCCCCTTCTGATCATCGCCGGCGCGGGGTCGGGCAAGACCAACACCCTTGCCCACCGGGTGGCCCATCTCATCGTGGGTGGCGCCGATCCGGGCCGCATCCTGCTCATGACCTTCTCCCGGCGCGCCGCCTCCGAGATGACGAAACGCGTAGAGCGCATCTGCAACAAGGTGCTGGCCGAGCGCGGCGGGTTTCTGACGAGCGGCCTTACCTGGGCCGGCACGTTCCACGGCATCGGTGCCCGGCTGCTGCGGGACTATGCCGAGCAGATGGGCCTCGATCCCGCCTTCACGATCCATGATCGCGAGGATGCCGCCGATCTCATGAACCTCGTTCGTCACGAGCTTGGGTTTTCGAAGAGCCAGTCGCGCTTTCCTACCAAGGGCACCTGCCTTGCCATCTATTCCCGCGTGGTGAACTCCACCCGGCCGCTGCCGGAGGTTCTCGCCCGGGCCTTTCCGTGGTGCGTCGGCTGGCACGACGAGCTGAAGCGGCTCTTCGGTGCCTATGTGGAGGCCAAGCAGGCGCAGAACGTGCTCGATTATGACGATCTCCTTCTCTACTGGGCCCAGCTCGTCGCTGAGCCGGCGATCGCGCAGGACATGGGCGCGCGCTTCGACCATGTGCTGGTCGACGAGTATCAGGACACGAACAGCCTGCAGGCGTCCGTCCTGCTCGGCCTCAAGCCGGCCGGCCACGGGTTGACGGTCGTGGGCGACGACGCCCAGTCCATCTATGCCTTCCGTGCCGCGACGGTGCGCAACATCCTCGATTTCCCGGGGCATTTCCGCCCACCCGCGCGGGTGGTGACGCTGGAGCGGAACTATCGCTCCACCCAGCCGATCCTCGCCGCCGCAAACGCCGTCATCGGCCTCGCCAGCGAGCGTTTCACCAAGAATCTCTGGACCGATCGGGCGTCCGCCGAAAAGCCGGAACTGGTGAGCGTGCGCGACGAGATGGAGCAGGCCCGTTTCATCGCCGACCGTGTTCTCGAGAATCGGGAAATGGGCATCGCGTTGAAGCAGCAGGCGGTGCTGTTCCGCACCTCCAGCCACGCCGGGCCGCTGGAGGTCGAGCTGACCCGCCGCAACATTGCGTTCGTGAAGTTCGGCGGGCTCAAGTTCCTGGACGCGGCCCATGTGAAGGACCTGCTGGCGGTCCTGCGCTTCGCCCAGAACGGCCGTGACCGCATCGCCGGTTTCCGCCTCCTGCAACTGCTGCCCGGTCTCGGACCGGCCTCCGCGCAGAAGATCCTTGATCGGATTGCCGGTCAGCCGGATCCCATCGCGGCGCTGTCGGACGTGCAGGCGCCCGCCAAGGTGGGCGATGCGTGGGGCCAGCTTGTGGCGATGGTGCAGGGGATTTCCAGGGTGGCCTGGCCCGCGCAGGTCGAGCTGGCGCGGCTCTGGTACGAGCCGCATCTCGAGCGCCTCCATGAGGATGCCGGCATGCGCGCGGCGGATCTGACGCAACTGGAGCAGATCGCGGCGGGATATGGCTCGCGCGAGAGGTTCCTGACCGAGCTGACGCTCGACCCGCCGGATGCCACCAGCGATCAGGCCGGAGTCCCGCTGCTGGACGAGGATTATCTCATCCTCTCCACCATCCACTCGGCCAAGGGGCAGGAGTGGAAGTCCGTCTTCGTCCTGAACGTGGTCGACGGATGCATTCCGAGCGATCTCGGGGCGGGCCAGAGCGAGGAGCTGGAGGAAGAGCGGCGGCTGCTCTATGTCGCCATGACACGGGCGAAGGATGCCCTGCATCTCGTCACGCCGCAGCGCTTCTTCGTCCATGGCCAGCATGCCAGGGGCGATCGCCACGTCTATGCCGGCCGCACGCGCTTCATCCCGAACTCCTTGCTCGTGCACTTCCAACCCGTGTCGTGGCCGAGGGTGGGTCCCGAGGACGTCGGAACCGGCGCCGCCCGGAACGTCAGGATCGACGTGGGTGCGCGTCTGCGAAGCATGTGGCAGTAGCGGCGGAAGCCCTCGCACGCACCCGCTTCGGACGACAGATGACCCTGCCCATCGTGGGCGTGTCTCGTCGCGGTGCAAAAGCCGGTCGCGACGCTGCCGATCCCTCCCTGACGTTCAGGACATCCGCTCGCCGGGTGCTACGGTTGGACGGAGATCGCGGGCGGAAACTCCCTGGCGAGCTGGTCGATCAGCGCGCGAACAGCGGGAGGCAGGCCACGTCGCGTCGTGAAGACGAGGTGGACGATTCCGATTCGCGCATGCCAGGCGGGCAGCACGCGGACCACACGCCCGGCATCCAGCGCCGAACGACAGACCCGGTCGGGCAGGAGTGCAACACCCAGTCCAGCCACGGCGGCGCTGAGAAGCTGGTTCATGTCAGCGCAACCCATGCGGGGCTCGATGCGGACCGTCCGCCTGTCCCCGTCGCTGGTCTCAAGATCCCAGTCTATGGCGGCATGCTCGTCATTCGTCGACAGGGTGGGCACCGTCGCGAGCTGGTCGACTGAGGCAATGCGACTTGCCAGCTGCGGACTGGCGACAAGGATCCGGATGGACTGCCCCAGCGATCGGACGGTGAGTTCTGCATCGGTGGTCATGTCCACCCGCACCCGCAGCGCCAGATCGATCCGCTCAGCAATGAGATCGACGGGCCTGTCGGTGGCGACGAGCTGCAGCCGCACTCTCGGGTACCGCGCGAGAAACCCTGTGATCAGCTCGGAGACCGGCCCGATCATGCCGCCGGGACAGCTGAACCGGATGCGACCGTGCGGCTCGGCCTGCGCCTGCATCGCCAGCGCTTCGGCCTGCTCGGCCTCGGCAAGCATGGCGCGGCAGCGCTCGTAAAAGCCCTGGCCGATGTCGGTCACCCGAAAGCGGCGGCTGGAGCGCTCGATCAGCCGCAGACCCAGCCTCTCCTCCAGACGGGCGATGCGCCGGCTGAGTTTGGATTTTGGCTCGCCAAGGGCGCGGCCGGCCGCAGCAAACCCGCCATGGCTCACCACTTCGGCGAAATAGGCCAGATCGTTCAGGTCAGCGCGCGCCATCGTTCCTGTCATGGAACGCTGGGTAGCGAAATCGCCGGCTACAGACAAGATCGTCCCGCATTCATCTTGGGTGGGCAGCGGCGCTTCGCCGCGAAGCCGCAGGAGAGAGGCAATGGCACATCGATTCAATAACAAGGTGGTGGTGATCACCGGCGGGACGAGCGGCATTGGCCTCGCCACCGCCAAGGCGTTTGCCGCGGAAGGTGCTGCGGTGTTCATCACCGGTCGGCGCCAGCAGGTGCTGGAGGCCGCGGTGAAACAGATCGGCGGTCGGGTCACCGGCGTGAGAGCCGATATGTCCAGCCTTGCCGACATCGACCGCGTCTATGATGCCGTCCAGCAGCAATATGCCCAGATCGACGTCCTCTTCGCGAATGCGGGCGGCGGTGACATGCTTCCGCTCGGCGCCATCACCGAGGAGCAGTATCAGCGCACGTTCGACACCAACGTCAAAGGCACGATATTCACCGTTCAGAAGGCGCTGCCGCTCCTGAAGGACGGTGCTTCGATCGTGCTGACCGGTTCCACCGCCGGCGCCTCCGGTACATCGGCATTCAGCATCTATGGCGCGAGCAAGGCTGCCGTGCGCAACCTAGCCCGGAGCTGGATCCTCGACCTCAAGGACCGTCATATCCGTGTGAACGTCGTCAGCCCCGGACCGACCGAGACGATCGGGCTGACCGATGTCTTCGGAGGCGGTGAGCAGGCGCAGGGCGTCAAAGATTTCCTCGCCACCCAGATCCCGGCCGGCCGGGTCGGTCGGCCGGAGGAAATCGCCACGACCGTGCTGTTCCTCGCGTCCGACGATGCAAGCTTCATCAACGGTGCTGAACTGTTCGTCGATGGCGGGCTGACCCAGATCTGAACGGTACGGGCGGATTGCCAGCCCTTCCGCGGTCGGCCCCTGCTGTGTCGCAGGTGATCGGGCGTTCAGGCTGGCGGTCCGATGACGGCCCCGTTGGATGGTAAAGCCAGCCATGCCGAGGCCGCGCGCGCGACGGCTGGGGCGCGGCCCCGGCATGGCGCAGCTCAGACCTGCGCCATGCCGCCGTCGACCGGCAGTTCGGCCCCGGTGATGTAGCTGCTCTGGTCGCTGGCGAGGAACAGCGCTGCCGAGGCCACTTCGTCGGCACGACCCATGCGGCCGAGCGGGATCAGCTTCGTCAGCGTCTCGCGCATCTCGTCGGACGTCGCCGCCATCATGGCGGTGTCGGTTGGTCCCGGCGCCACGACATTGACGCGGATGTTGCGGGGCGCCAGCTCGTTGGCCCAGGTTCGCGCGAAGGAGCGCACCGCGGCCTTGCTCGCCCCATAGACGCCATAGCCTTTGGTGCCGATCGCGTCAGCGATCGAGCCCACCAGCACGATTGCGCCACCCTCCGGCATCATCGCCGTCGCCGCCTTGGCGGCAAACAGCAGCGCGCGCACGTTGAGGTCGAAGGTTCGGTCGAAATGATCCTCGCGGATGTCGTCGAGGGTCGCGTATTCGGCGATGCCGGCGTTGACGGCGAGCACGTCCACCCGTCCGGCCTCGCTGCCCACTCGCTCGAAGAAGGCGGCGAGCGCCGTCACATCGGAAGCCTCGACGCGGCGTGTGCGCAGCCTGCCGGCTCCCAGCTCGACCTCTCCCTCGTCGGCGCGACGGCTGGTGGCGTAGACCGTGGCGCCTTCCGCGGCGAACCGCTCTGCGATGGCGCCACCGATGCCGCCATGGCCCCCGACCACGACGGCGATTTTTCCTGAAAGTCCGCTCATTCCGTCCTCACATCGCTGGTGATGACGAACAGGTATCATTCATATATCTAATCACAAGAACGCACCACATGTTGATTAGATATCTGGAAGTATACCCATGTCAGAAGACGCGCTCGAATTACCCCTCGATGTCACCGCGACGCGACCCATCCTCGAACATATCGCCAACAAATGGACGGTCCTGATCCTTAGCGTGCTGTGCACGCAGCCGGCGCGGTTCAACGACCTCAAGCGCCGTCTGGACGGCATCACCCACAAGGCCCTGTCCGAGGCGTTGAAGCGTCTGGAGCGCAACGGCCTCATCAGCCGCAAGGTCCTGCCGACGCAGCCGATCGGCGTCGAGTACGCGATCACCGATCTCGGCCGCTCGCTGCGCGAACCCTTTGCCGCGCTTTACAACTGGTCGCTCGCCAACGGTTCCGCGCTGGAAAGGGCGCAGCGTGCCTATGACACGGCGAAAGGGAATGGAGGGGCGGAGGAGGGGATCCGGTAATCATGTGAATTGGCGAGGCTGCCCTTCAGCAAGCCGGCGATCGCCCCGACTTTCTCCGCGCCGCCGCCGAAGGAGCGACTGAGCTGCTGGTGACCTGCGCGATGGAGGCGCCGGGCAGGTTCAACGGCGCGAGCGCCTCCGACAGAAACATGGCGCTCCGGCCCGAGGCGACGCCCGGCACGTCCTCTGCGGTCGGTCGCTGTTCGTGAGCCGCGCGCCGAACCGGCCGAGTCGGTCGTGCCGCGGCGCATCCGCGCCTCGTCTGGAATGATGACGCATGCCTCGATGCCGGTGGCAGCCTCGATGTCGCGCGCCGGGCTGACCCGCCCATGCGCGCGGGGACGATTGCCGACCCCGAATAAGGGGCAGGGCATAGCCTTCCTCGCTGACCTGCTGCCGCTTCCGACGGATCTGGGCTCTCCACCAGCCGGATTTTAGTTTAGTGAGGGCGGCCAGTCCGTGTGCGCTCCGTGGACACTCATGCCTCGATAATCGGAAACGGGGCGCATCGTGGTGAAGGACCGGGCGCACACGACGAGGCCCCAACTCCCTGACGCTGCAAAAACAATGTTGAAAGATCAGTCGTTTAGATTTTCCGTCGCACCCATGATGGACTGGACCGACCGGCATTGCCGGGCGTTCCACAGGGTCCTGACGCGCCGGGCTCGGCTGTACACCGAGATGGTGACGGCGAACGCGATCCTCTTCGGTGACCGCGAGCGGCTGCTGGGGCACGACGCAGTGGAGCATCCCGTCGCGTTGCAGCTTGGCGGTTCCGATCCGGAGGCGCTCGCCCGGGCGGCGGCGGTTGCGGCAGCGTGGGGCTATGACGAGATCAACCTGAATGTCGGCTGTCCGTCCGATCGGGTGCAGGGCGGCAATTTTGGTGCCTGCCTGATGCGCAGCCCCGATCTGGTCGCGGCCTGCGTCGCCGCGCTCAAGGCCGAGCTGAACGTGCCGGTAACGGTGAAGTGTCGCATCGGCGTCGATGAACAGGACCCCGGTCCGGCGCTCGACGAACTCGCCGACCGGGTGCTGGCGGCCGGCTGCGACGGGCTCATCGTCCACGCACGCAAGGCCTGGCTTCAGGGCCTCTCGCCAAGGGAGAACCGCGACGTCCCGCCGCTGGATTACGACCGGGTCTATCGCCTGAAGCAGCGGCTGGGGGAGGGGGTTCCCATCTCGATCAATGGCGGCATCACCACGCTGGAGGCGGCGCGGGAGCATCTTAATCGGGTGGACGGGGTCATGCTCGGCCGCGCCGCCTACCAGCAGCCGGACCTGCTCGCGCGCGTCGATCCCCTGCTGTTCGGCGAGCCGGCACCGCAAGCCGACAGCTTCGCCGCGGTGGAGGCTTTCGAGCCTTATGTCGCCGCGCATCTGGAACATGGCGGGCGGCTGCACGACATCACCCGGCACATGCTCGGCCTGTTCGGCGGGCTGCCGGGTGCGCGGGCCTATCGCCGCCATCTCGCCGTGGAGGGGGTGAAGCCGGCTGCCGGGCTCGACGTGCTGCGCGCCGCGGTGGCCGAAGTGCGCCGCGCCCTGCAGCGCCGGGCCCTGGTCGCCTGAGACATGGCGCCGCGTGGCCGTCGACCGTCGGCGGCTCAGGGAACCGCGCTCCAGGCCGGTATCCCCGCCGGGCATAGGCAGGCCGGCGCGGCGGGCGCATAGATAGGCCATGGATGCGATGATTCCCCTGGCTCAGTTCCTCTGGCTCGCTGGCGCCCTGCTGGCGGCCGGGCTTGCGACCGGCATCCTTGCCGGTCTGTTCGGCATTGGCGGGGGCGCCATCATTGTTCCCGTGCTGTTCGAGGTGTTCGCCGCGGTCGGCGTGGCGCCGGAGCTTCGGATGCATCTGGCGGTGGGAACCTCGCTGGCCATCATCATCCCGACCGCACTGCGCTCCTACGCCGCCCACCGCGCCCGAAGCGCCGTGCGGGCGGATGCGTTGCGGCGCTGGGCGCTGCCGGTGGTGCTGGGCGTCGTTGCCGGCACCGCGCTCGCCTCGGTGTCGCCGGACCGGGTGCTGAAGTTCGCTTTCGTCGCCTTTGCCGCTCTGATGTCGGGTCGGTTGCTGTTTGGCCGCGACCACTGGACGTTGGGGGAGCAGCTGCCCGGCCGTGCGCTGATGAGCGCCTACGGCTTCGGCGTCGGTCTGTCCTCCCCGCTGATCGGCATCAGCGGGGGCGGCATCGCCAGCGTGATCATGACGCTCTACCGCGTGCCGATCCATCAGGCCATCGCCACCTCGGCCGGCCTCGGGGTACTGATCGCGATTCCCGGCGCGCTCGGCTATGTGCTGGGGGGCTGGCCGCATATGGCGGAGCTGCCGCCGCTCTCGCTGGGCTATGTCTCGGTGCCCGGCGCTGTGCTGGTCGGCAGCGTGGCGACCCTCGCGGCCCCGCTCGGGGCGCGGCTGGCCCACGCCTTCACCAAGCGCCAGCTCGAGGTGGCGTTCGGGCTCTACCTGCTGATCGTGGGCGCGCGCTTCGCCTGGCAGCTGGTGGCCTGAGCGGACGCCCCTACTGGGTGTCCTCGGGCTTGGCCCGCATCACCAGCTTTTCGCCGCGAATCTCGAAGCTGTCGAGCCGGGAAAGAAAGCTCATGCCCAGCAGGCTGTGCTTGAGCATGCCCTCGGCGGCGATCAGGGCGGGCACCCGCCGCTCGACGATGGAGCCGGCGATGGCGACCTTGTCCAGCACCACCGAAGCCGCCTTGCCGCGGCCATTGGCGGTGTCGATGGGGATGTCGTAGCGCAGGAACTCCATGGGCAGTCCCACGGCGCGGGCATCGTCCGGGGTCAGGACGACGCTGGAGGCGCCGGTGTCGATCAGCATCGGAATGCGGCTGTCGTTGATCTCGACGCGGATGTTGAAGTCGCCGTCCCGCGAGCGCGCCACCTCCACCGCCGGGCCGGCGTCATGGGCCAGCGGCACGGCATAGCCGGGCGCGATTTCGGCGAGCACGCGGTAGGCGGCGGCGTGCAGTTCGTAGCGATAGGTGTAGCCGATCGCCAGCCCGCCGCCGATGACCACCCAGAGGATCAGCGCGCGCAGCGCATCGGCCAGCCGGCCGGCGAAGGCCGCCGCCACGCCGGCGCCGATCACCAGCGCCAGCGCGCCATAGCCCACGAGATGGGCAAGATCGGCCGTCGCCAGCCCGGCGATTTCCCCGCGTTCGGCCGAGAACAGGATGAGGCCGATGCCGGACGCCAGCCCGAAGATGACAACCCACATGAAGCGGTCGCTGTTCATCGGGGCACGCTCGGCGGGCAGGCGGGCAGCCGCTTTGCCGGCGGAGCGAGACGCCCGGGCAGGCTTGCCATGATCGCGCGTCTCATCGGCTCGTCGTAGCCGGCCCATGCGCCGATTTCCTCAAGAGTGCGTCCGCAGCCGAGGCACATCGCGCCCGTGGCGTCGAGCGTGCAGATCCGGATGCAGGGGGTGGACACGGTCATGGTGCGAGGGATGTAGAACAGAATCGGAACGGGTCAGGCGTGCCGCGCGAAGATAAGCAGCGCCAGCAGGAAGGCAATCTCCGCGGCCTGCGTCGCCGCTCCGGCGACGTCGCCGGTCTGGCCGCCGAGCCGGGCGCGGGCGCTGCGTTCGACCAGGAGGGTGGCGAGGCCCCCGGCTGCGAGCGCCGCCAGCAGGGCGAGCAGGCCGAGGCCGGGTAGCACCAGAGCGGCGCACAGGATGAGCGCCACCGCACCCGCGCGCAGCATCGCCGCTCGTCCTACCGCTCCGGCGGTGCTCGCCATCCCGTCGGCCCGCGCCGGGGGCAGGGCGTGCAGCACATGGACCCCGGCGAGGCGCGCGGCCCCCGAGGCCGCGATCAGGCCAGCCGCCGCCAGCACGGGAGCGTCGGCGGCGAGGCCGTCCAACGCGGCGACCCGCAGCAGGATCGAGATCACCAGTGCCAGCACCCCGAAGCTGCCGACCCGGCTGTCCTTCATGATGGCGAGGCGGCGCTCGGCGGTCATCCCCCCCATGCCGTCGGCGAAGTCGGCGAGCCCGTCCTCGTGAAAGGCCCCGGTGGCGATAACGAGCGCGGCGACACCCATCGTCGCGGCGACCAGGGGTGGCAGGCCGGCGAGCAGCGCTGCCACCAGCACCGCCGCCCCGAGCGCGCCGATCAGCGCGCCGGCGAGGGGAAGGGCGGGCGCCAGCCGGTCGAGATCGGGCGGGAGATGGATATCGAGCTTCGTCTCGAACGGCATCACCGGCACCGGCAGGCGCGAGAGGAAACGTAGCGCCGGCGGCAGCGCGCAGAGCAGCTCCCAGGGAAAGGAGGCGGCGCTCACGGGCGGCTCGTTGTCGTTCAGGGTCATCGCGGTTCAGCGTTGCCGGTTCAGCGTTGAAGCATCAGGTCGGAAGGCGCGATCCGGCTTTCCCAGCCGCAGCGCTCCAGCTCGGGCGTCTCCGCCGGTTCGACGGGATAGCCGAGGCAGAGATAGGCCACCAGACGCCAGCCGGCGGGCACCTCCAGCGCCTGCGCGACCGCGACGGGGTCGAGGATGGAGACCCAGCCGAGGCCGACGCCGCGCGCCGCGGCCGCCAGCCACAACGTGTGTATGGCGAGCACGGCGGAGAAGGCCAGCGTCTCCGGCATGGTGGCGCGGCCGAGGCCCCCTCCGGTCGGCGCCTCGCCATCCACGAAGACCGCGAGATGTTCCGGCGCCTCGGCAAGTCCGCTCAGCTTGAGCCGGGCGTAGAGCGCGGCGCGTTCCGCCGGCTGGGCCGCCAGCGCCTCGGCGTTGCAGGCCGAGAAGATGGCATGAATCCGGGCCCTCCGCGCAGCATCCGCCACCCGCACAAATCGCCAGGGCTGGCTGTAGCCGACGCTCGGCGCGCGGCTGGCGGTGGCGACCAGTTCGGCCACCATGTTCTCGGGCAGGGACGTAGCCTGGAAGTGCCGCACGTCGCGACGCCACCGGAACAGCCGGTCCAGCTCTGCGCCGAAGGCGTCGTCGAAGGGCCGGGGGCGGGGCATCGGCGTGGGGTTCCGGTCGGCGGGATCGGGAACGGCTGAGGCGTCAGGCGGCACGCTGCGCGGTCGGCTCCGCGTCGGCGGCAGGGCAGCACCGTCGCGGCGGTGCTTGCGCGCCACGTCGCGCAGGTCTACCCCCGGACGCCGCCGAAAGCGACAGCCGAGGTGGCCGGGGCGACCTATGCCCGGAGTTCTGCCGATCGACCTGCCGAGAGAGCTGCCATGCCGCGCGCCATCACCGGGCTTCCCTTCGACGACATCCGCCATCTCATCGACACCATACCCGGGCCGGACATGGCGGCCCGCGCCGCGGCGCTGGCCCGGCAGGGCCAGCTCGTGAAGCCGCCCGGCTCGCTTGGCCGCCTCGAGGAGATCGCGGTGAACATCGCGGGCTGGCAAGGCCGCGCCATTCCCCGCGTCGACCGTCCGACCGTCGCGGTGTTCGCCGCGACCCACGGCGTCGCCCTGCGCGGTGTCTCGCCCTATCCGTCGGCGGTGACCAAGCAGATGGTCGAGACTTTCTCCTCCGGCAAGGCCGCGGTGAACCAGATCTGCGGGGTGTATGGCGCGGGGCTCAGGGTGTTCGACCTCGCACTGGACCACCCCGGCCCGGACATCGTCGAGAAGGACGCGCTCGGCGAGGCGGAATGCGCGGCGACCATGGCCTTCGGCATGGAGGCACTGGCGGGTGAGCCGGACCTTCTCTGTCTCGGCGAGATGGGCATTGGCAACACCACGGTGGCGGCCGCGGTCTATCTCGGCCTCTATGGCGGATCGCCCGCGGACTGGGTGGGCCCCGGCACTGGCGCGACCGGCGACGTGCTCGCGCGTAAGCTCGATGCTGTGGAGCGTGCAGCGGCGCGGGTCGGCGGGCCGCTGGGCGATCCGCTGGAGGTGCTGCGCCGGCTCGGCGGACGCGAGATCGCGGCCATTGCCGGCGCCATACTGGCCGCGCGGATGCAACGCGTGCCGGTGGTGCTCGACGGCTATGTCGTCTGCGCCGCGGCGGCCGTGCTGCACGCGCTCAACCCGGCGGCGCTGGACCACTGCTTCGCCGGTCACTGCTCGGCCGAGCCGGCACACCGCGCGGTGCTCGCACGGCTCGGGCTGCGGCCGCTGCTGGACCTCGACATGCGGCTCGGCGAAGGGTCGGGCGCGGCGCTGGCGGTCGGCATCGTCAAGGCGGCGCTGGCCTGCCATGCCGGCATGGCCACCTTCGCCGAGGCCGGGGTGGCGGACGGCTGACATTCAGCGGGCGGCAGCGCGGCCGGGGGCGGGCACGGCTTCATCCTCCGGCACCGCCGCGGCGGGAGCGGGCGCCTGGGCGGGACCGTGCGCCAGCAGCACCCGAGACGCCGGGAAGGTGACGATGAACTCGGTGCCGTGATCCGGCCGGTTCCGCAGATGCAGCGCACCCCCGTGCAGCTCGGCGAGACCTTTGACGATCGGCAGCCCAAGCCCGGCACCCTCCTCGGCATTGCGGACGCCGGCATCGCCACGGCCGAAGGACGCCAGCACGAGGTCGCGCTGCTCCGAGGGAATGCCCGGCCCGCTGTCGCGCACCGAGAGATACTGCCCGCCCGAGGCGGTCCAGCCCACTTTCACCCACACCTCGCCGCGCAGCGGCGCGAACTTCACGGCGTTGGACAGCAGGTTGAGGCAGATGCGGCGCAGCGCCCGCTCGTCTGCCCGCAACGCCGGCAGCCCCGGCTCGTAGAGTTCATGAATGCGGATGCCGCGGGTGCGGGCGCGGATCTTCAGCAGTTGCCGGCAGTCCTCGACCATATCGGCCAGTGCGACCGGCTCCTCGTTCAGCTCGTAACGGCCCGATTCGATGCGGGAGATGTCCAGGATTTCGTCGATCAGGTTCAGCAGGTGCTTGCCCGAGGCGTGGATGTCGCCGGCATATTCGCGGTAGGTGGGGTTGGAATGACGGCCGAGCAGCTCGCTCTTCATCACCTCGGAAAAGCCGAGGATGGCGTTGAGCGGTGTGCGCAGCTCGTGGCTCATCTGGGCAAGGAAGCGTGATTTGGCGACGCTGGCGGCCTCGGCACGGCTCGCTGCCTCGTCGGAGCGGGCTTTCGCCTGTTCCAGCGCCTCGATCAGCCCAGCGGTCTCGCCGCGTGCCGTGAGCGCGCCCAGCATGAATCCGCCGGCGTGGCGGGCGAGGGTGGTGAGCGCCAGTGCCGCCAGCACAAGCAGGGCGGGAAGCGCGAAGCCGGCCGGTCCGCGCGCCGGGTCCGCGACCAGCGCCGCGGACACCAGCGCCGGCAGCGTGGCGGCGAGCCGCGCGGGCGGGAGCGGCGCGGACAGCACCGACATGCCGGCGAGATAGACCAAGGCCAGCGTCAGCGCGAGCGGCGTCGAGCCGGCCGCGCCACTCCACAGCAGTGCCGCCACCAGGCCGGACCATGCCAGCGCCGCAACGAGGTCGAGCAGCGCGAAGGCGACCTCCCGGCGCGGCCGCAAGGCCGGGGCCGGGGTGCCGCTGACATGGCGCGCCAGAGCGGCGGAGAGGCTGTGCGCGGCCAGAGCGCACGCCGTGAAAGCGAGGGGAGCGAACGGAGGAAGTGCCAGCAGGCCGGCGGCGCCACCCGTCACCAGCAGGGCGCCCACGCCCGGCGCGGCGGCGGCGCGCGCCCCGGCGAACAGCGTCAGCAGGGCGTCGCGCTCGCTCGCGCTGCCAGCCGCCGTGGCCGCGATTTGCGTCGCGCCTCCGGCGGGGTATCCCTGCGTCGGGCCGGGGTCCCGCTGCTTCAGCTCGCGATCGGCTCCGGCCGTCGTGCCCATGTAACTGACGGTTCCCGCGTGAGAATTGGTGATGGAAGGTCGCGTTCACCATCCCGTCGCGAGGCTTAACGGAGTGCCTAGAAGCATGGTTAACGCAGGGTGGCGATGAGAGCGCGGCGAGGGGTGTGGCGCGGAAGCACCATGGGCGCTCTGCTGATCGCCGCCGGTCTGGTGGCGGTGGCACTGGTGGTGGAGCGGATGGTGCCGCCGCTGAACGGTGCGGTGCGGGTGGTGGATGGCGACAGCCTGGAGCTCGACGGCGAGCGCATCCGGCTGGACGGGATTGACGCGCCCGAGCTGCACCAGACCTGCGGTCCACCGCAGGCCATGTGGGAGTGCGGCCGGCAGGCGCGCGAGGCGCTTCGGCGGGCGACGCAGGCCGGCGTGGTGAGCTGCCGCCCGCTCGATCGTGACCGCTATGGCCGGACGGTCGCGGTGTGCCGGGCGGGGGAGGCCGACCTCGGCGGCGCGGTCGTTCGGGCCGGTCTCGCCCTCGCTACCAGCCTCGCTTACACGGCGGAGGAGGCCGCCGCGCGGGCCGCCCACCGCGGCCTGTGGTCCGGCCCGTTCGAGTCCCCGGTGGAATGGCGCAGGCAGCACCGCCGCGAGGAGGGGTGAGAGGGTGGGGAAGGGTGACAAGCGGCCCGGCGTGCCCCATCTGGACGACATGACGTCCGCTGCCTCACCCTTCACCCCGGCCCCGACCGACCCCGGCGAGGCCCCCGAGCCGCTCGATGAGCTGCTGGCCCGCATCCGGGCCTGTCGCGTCTGCGTTGATTCCCCCCGCCGCCTGCCGCTGCCGCACGCGCCGCGCCCGGTGCTGAGGGTGGGGAGGGGCGCGCGCATCCTGCTGGCCAGCCAGGCGCCGGGCACGCGGGTGCACCTTTCCGGCCTGCCCTTCACCGATGCCTCGGGCGACCGGTTGCGGGACTGGCTCGGGGTCGACAAGGAGACCTTCTACGATGTCGGCCGCATCGCCATCGCGCCGATGGGGTTCTGCTTTCCCGGGCAGGATGGCAAGGGCGGCGACCTGCCGCCGCGACCGGAGTGCGCCGCCACGTGGCATGACCGGCTGTTTGCGGCGCTTCCGGAATTCGAACTGGTGCTGGTGATCGGCGCGCCGGCGCAGAACTATCACCTGCGCCGGCTGGGGCTGGAGCGCTTTCTGCGGCTCAGCCTCACCGGCAGGGTGGAGAGCTGGCGGGAGATCTGGGAGGCGCGCACGGCGCCCCGGCTGCTGCCGCTGCCGCACCCGTCCTGGCGCAACAGCGGGTGGCTGAAGCGTCACCCCTGGTTCGCAACCGAGCTGCTCCCGGTGCTGCGGCACGAGGTGGCGCGGCTGGTATGACCGCGCCCTCCCGGAGCCGGTCAGCGCGAAACCAGCAGATGCCGGTTCAGCCGGCGCTCCAGCCGGTCCCACACCCGGCGCACCACCTCGACCATGACGAGGTACAGCACGGCGGCCCAGAGATAGACCTCCATGTCGTAGGAGCGGGAGAAGGCAAGGCGGGTGACACCCATCAGGTCGTAGACCGTGATGACCGAGGCGATCGCGCTCGACTTGATCATGAGGATCAGCTCGTTGCCGAGCGGCCGCAGCCCGATCCCGGCCGCCTGTGGCATGATGATGGTCCAGTACGCCTTCAGCTTGGACAGGCCCAGCGCCTTCGCCGCTTCCATCTGCCCGATCGGCAGGGTCTGGATGGCGCCGCGCAGGATCTCCGACTGATAGGCGGTGGTGTTGAGGGTGAAGGTGAAGACGGCGCAGTAGAACGCGTCCCGGAAGAACCACCACAGGCCGAGCGCGGTGAGCTGCTCGCGGAACTGGCCGGCGCCGTAATAGACAAGGAAGGTCTGCGCCAGCAGCGGTGTGCCGCGGAAGAAGTAGGAATAGGCGAAGGCGGCGCGGGCCGTCCACTTGCCACCCTCCACCCGGGCGATCGCCAGCGGCCAGGCGAGGAGGGCGCCGATGCCGACCGAGAGGACCACGAGCTGGAGCGTGACCCACACGCCGTCGAGGAAGCGCAGGCCGTAGCGGGCCATCAGATCGCTGTTCAGCCCGATCAGCCCCATGAGCTGGAGGAAGCCGGCGCCCAGCATGTCGAGCAGGCTCTGCATCAATGACCTCCCACCCGCCGGAAACCACGGGAAGCGCGGGCTTCCAGCCGGGAGAACACGGCGCTCGAGATCGCCGAGAACACGAGATAGATCAGGCAGGCGATGAGATAGAAGAAAAAGGGCTGCTTGGTCACGCCGACCGCGATCGCGGTCTGGCGCATCAGGTCGGAGATGGCGATCACCGACACCAGCGATGTGTCCTTCAGCAGTACCATCCAGTTGTTGGAAAGCCCGGGGAGCGCCACGCGCCAGAGCTGCGGGAAGGTCACCAGCCTGAACACCCGCATTTTGGACAGGCCGAGGGCCGCCGCCGCCTCCTTCTGGCCGCGCGGCACCGCACGTATCGCGGCATACAGCACTTCGCTGGAGAAGGCGCCGAGCACGAGGCCCAGCGCCACCACGCCGGCGACGAACTGGTTCACCTCGACGCTCGCCCCTTCCACGAAGAGGCCGGCGAGCCGGGTCAGAAGCATCTGCCCGCCATAATAGACGATGAACAGGGTCAGCAGCTCGGGCAATCCGCGGAACACGGTGGTGTAGGCGTTGGCGAGCATTTTCACCGCGGCGGACTTCGAGTCCTTGGCCAGTGCGACGCCCAGGCCGATGGCGATGCCGACCGGCAGGGTGACCAGCGCCAGTTCGATGGTCAGCAGGGCGCCGCGAGCGATCTCGTCGCCCCAGCCGTCCGGCCCGAAGGAAAGCAGGCGGAGAAAGTCGAACATCAAGGTTGAAGTCTCCGGTGGCGGCCGGCTGGGGCCGCTTCTTCATGCCGGGCGGAGGACGGGCGGCGGGAGACCTGCGGCGCGGGCGCACGGACTGGCCTGGTGGCGGACCCGTCGGCCGTCCCCGGGCGGGCCGGCCGACGGGCGCGCCGGCGCCGTGCGGCGTCAGTAGACGTCGAAGGGGAAATACTTCTCGTTGATCTTCTTGTAGGTGCCGTCGGCGCGGATTTCGGCGATCGCCTTGTTGAACATGGCGACCAGCTCCGGGTCATCCTTGCGGATGCCGACGCCGACACCTTCGCCGAAATACTTCTTGTCCTTGTATTCGGCGCCGACGAACTTGCAGCAGGCGCCGTCCTTGGTGTTCAGCCATTCCAGCTCCACCACCTTGTCGGACAGCAGCGCATCGATGCGGCCATTGACGAGATCGAGATGGGTGTCGTCGATCTTGGGATACAGCTTCACCTCGGCGCCGGCCTTGGCGTAGACGTCCTCGAGATAGTTGGAATGGATGGTGGAGGCCTGGGCGCCGAGCACCTTGCCCTTCAGCGCCTCGGGGGAGGTGTCGGTGATCTTGCTGTCCTTCGTGGTCACGAAGGTGGCCGGGGTGTTGTAGTACTTGTTGGAGAACGCGATCTGCTTCTTGCGCTCCTCGGTGATCGACATGGAGGCGATGATCGCGTCGTATTTGCCGGCGAGAAGCGCGGGAATGATGCCGTCCCAGTCCTGGGCGACGAAGGTGCATTCCACCTTCATCTTGGCGCAGAGCGCCTTGGCGATGTCGATGTCGAAGCCCTTGATCTCGCCGTTCTCGATGTAGTTGAAGGGCGGATAGGCGCCTTCCGTGCCGACGCGGACCACCTTCCAGTCCTTGGCGGATGCGCCGGTGACGGCGGCCGCGATCATGAGAGCGGCTGCCGCGATGCGGGTGGCGAGGCTCATGCTGTTCCCCTCTGGAAATGCTCTGGCCGGCTGTTCTTCTGTTGCCGGCACGTGATGCTCGCATTAATTGCGCGGCCAAGGCAACGGGGGATGCTGCATTCATGATCATGTCCCACCGCTGACCTGCAATTAGGCAATCCGATCGCGCCGCCCGTCGTCATCGGCCGGCCCGATCAGCCGACAGGCGGCGCCGGGTTGACGCCTTGTCCGCTCTGGTGTCTCACGGATGCCGTTCATGAAGGGAGCGCTCGATATGGCGGTTACAGCGGACGAGGTGAAGGCGCGGCTCGCCCAGGTCACGGCGCCCGACGGGCGCCCGGTGACGGCGACCGGCGCGCTGTCGGAGATCGTGGTCTCGCAGGGCAAGGTCTATCTCTCGATCACGGTGGACGCGACGCAGGCGCAGGCATGGGAGCCGGTACGCGCCGCGGTGGAGCGCACCGTGCGCGCCACGCCGGGCGTGGTTTCCGCGCTGGTGGCGCTCACCGCCGAGCGGCGGGCCGGCGCGTCCGCACCCGCCCCCGCGCCGGCGGGGCATGCGCATGCCGGGCACAACCATGCGGGCCACAGCCACGCCGCGCCGGCGCGCACGCCGCCGGCCGACCCGCAGAAGGAAGGCCGCGGCATTCCCGGCGTCGGCGCCATCATCGCGGTCGCCTCCGGCAAGGGCGGTGTCGGCAAGTCGACGCTGGCGGCCAATCTCGCGCTCGGCCTCGCCACTCTCGGGCTGAAGGTCGGGCTGCTCGATGCCGACATCTATGGTCCTTCGGTGCCGCGGCTCATGGGGCTGCACGGCAAGCCCGAGGTGCAGGGCAAGATGCTCCAGCCGCTGCAGTCCTGGGGCCTCAAGGTCATGTCCATCGGCTTCCTCGTCGGCGAGGAGACGCCGATGATCTGGCGGGGTCCTATGGTGATGTCGGCCATCAGCCAGCTGCTCAAGGAAGTGGACTGGGCACCGCTCGACGTTCTCGTGGTCGACATGCCGCCCGGCACCGGCGATGCCCAGCTCACCATGGCCCAGCAGGTGCCGCTGGCGGGCGCGGTGATCGTGTCTACCCCGCAGGACCTCGCGCTGATCGACGCGCGGCGGGGCATCGCGATGTTCGAGAAGGTGAATGTGCCGGTGCTCGGCGTCGTCGAGAATATGAGCTACTTCCTGTGCCCGCATTGCGGCGGGCGCTCGGATGTGTTCGGCCATGGCGGCGCGCGGCACGAGGCGCAGCGGCTGCGGGTGCCCTTCCTCGGCGAGGTGCCGCTGCAGATGGCGATCCGGGAGACTTCGGACGCCGGCCGGCCCATCGTCGCGACCGCGCCGGACAGCCCCGAGGCGGAGATCTATCGCGGCATCGCCCGCGCCGTCCGCGAGGCGCTGGCCGGCCGCCATGCCGGCGCGCGCCCGGCCCCGCGCATCGTCGTCGAGTAGGTTCCGGCGGCGGCCGGAGACGGTCGCCGCTCACATGGCGCTTTGTCGGCCTGAATCACCCTGTTGCCGTAGCGGAAGTCTCGCTGGCCTTCGCCAAAAGGCCAGCTTCCGCCCCGTTGCGTTGCGGCAGGGGCTGGCGTACCAATTTCATAACAACAAGGCTTCAGGCCAAAGGGGCGGGCAGCGACCCGTCCCACGAGGGAACCTCCAGGAGAACATCAACGATGAAGCGCCGTCAGTTCCTTGCCGCCGCCGGTTCCGGCGCGGTCGCGTCCGCCGCGCTTGCCGCTCCCGCCATCGCCCAGTCCGCGCCCGAGATCAAATGGCGCCTCGCCTCGAGCTTTCCGAAGTCGCTGGACACCATCTATGGCGGCGCCGAGGTGATGTCGAAGATGGTTTCGGAGCTGACCGACGGCAAGTTCCAGATCCAGGTCTTCGCCGCCGGCGAGCTCGTCCCCGGCCTGCAGGTGCTGGATGCGGTGCAGAACAACACCGTGGAGATGTGCCACACCGTCTCCTATTACTTCGTCGGCAAGGATCCGACCTTCGCGGTCGCGGCCTCGGTGCCGTTCGGGCTCAATGCCCGCCAGCAGAACGCCTGGCTCTACCAGAATGGCGGCATCGAGCTGTTCAACGATTTCTTCAAGAAATACAACGTCTACGGCCTGCCCTGCGGCAATACCGGCACCCAGATGGGCGGCTGGTTCTCCAAGGAGATCAAGACAGTCGCCGATCTCAACGGGCTGAAGATGCGCATTGGCGGCATCGCCGGTCAGGTGCTCGCCAAGCTCGGCGCGGTGCCCCAGCAGATCGCCGGTGGCGACATCTATCCCGCGCTGGAGAAGGGCACCATCGACGGCGCCGAGTGGGTCGGGCCCTATGACGACGAGAAGCTTGGTTTCTACAAGGTCGCCAAGTTCTATTATTATCCCGGCTGGTGGGAGGGCGGCCCCTCCATTCACGCCTTCACCAATCTCGAGAAGTTCAACAGCCTGCCGAAGAGCTATCAGGCGGCGCTGATCGCGGGGACGACCTACGCCAACACCATCATGCAGGCGCGCTACGACGTGCAGAACCCGCCGGCCATCAAGCGGCTGGTGGCCAACGGCACCCAGCTCCGCCCCTATCCCACCGAAGTGATGGAAGCCTGCCTGAAGGCGACCAACCAGCTCTGGGGCGAGATTTCCGCGCAGAATGCCGACTTCAAGAAGGTGATCGACACCATGCAGGCGTTCCGCAACGAGGAAAACCTGTGGTGGCAGGTAGCGGAATACACCTTCGACAGCTTCCAGATCCGCACCCGTCCGCGCGGCTGAGGCGAGGCCGACGATCCGACGCCGCGGGTTCGTCTCCGACCCCGCGGCGTTTGTCTTTACGGTGTCGGAGGCCGGTACCCGGGCCGGACGCCGCGCGCGGCGCGGGCGTCAGATATAGAGCGGCGCCATCCGCCGCCAGGAGCCGGCGCGATGGGCCCGGCCGTCCCAGACGTGCAAGCGGTGGTCGACGCCCTTTTCGGCCAGCGTCCGGCTGAGGTGGCGGTTGTTGTCCAGGAACGGGTCGGCATTGCCGATCGTCAGCACGATGTCGAGCTGGCGCAGCTTCTGCAGTTCGTGGTGGCAGCTCAGCCGCGGCAGGAAATGCGACGGCATGTGGAAGTAGACCTGCTCGTCGTAATGGCCGTCGAGCAGGTCGGTGAAGTGCTCGACCTGCATCGTGAGGTCGTAGCGGCCGGAGAACGCCACCAGCTTGCGGAACAGATGCGGGTGGCGGAAGCCGAGGCTGGCGGCCTGGAAGGCGCCGAGGCTGCACCCGTGCAGGATCACGCAGTCGTTCGGGTTCTTCTCGGCCATGAGCGGCAGCACCTCGTGCAGCACATAGCTTTCGAAGGCGGCATGGCGTTGCAGCCGCTCGGCGGGAGGACGGTGGCGGGCGTAGAACGATTCGCCGGCCAGCCCGTCGATGCAGTAGAGCTGCAACTGGCCGGCGTGGAGCTTCGGCGCGAGGCTCGCGACGATGCCGAGCTGTTCATATTCCCAGAAGCGGCCGTCGCGGGTGGGGAACATCAGCACCTTGGCTCCGGCGTGGCCGAATACCAGTAGCTCCATATCCCGGCCGAGCCGCGGGCTGTACCAGCGCAGATATTCCCGATTCATAATTGCCCGAAAAACCGTCTGACTGTCGCGCGAAGCGCTTCATGTTGCGCTGCACTTCCGGGATAGTCGACATGTCCTGCGTCCAGAATGACGGTTTCGTTAAACTTCGGCGACGCGTTGGCGATGGCGAACTGGCAGGGCGGGGCTACCGCCGGGTCGAACAGCGCCACCGCGATCAGCATCGGCACCTCGAAGCGGGTTGCGGCGACCGCCGCGTCGTAGAGGCGTAGCGTCTCCATCACCCGGCCGTGCCGCGCTTCGTAGTTCTGCACGGCCCGCGCGCTGCCGGTGCTGGGCAGCCGCAGCCGCAGCGGCTGGTCGCCGAAGGTGGGCAGGGCGAGATGGCCGCGCCGGATGCGCGGATCGAACGCGCAGCCAAAGGCGCCGATGCCGCCGCCGAAGCTGATCCCGCTATAGCCGATCCGCCCGTCCAGCCAGGGATAGAGCACGAGAAGGGTCGATACGGCGATCCACAGATCCTCCACGCAGCCGCCGATGATGTAGGCGTCGGGCTTGTCGATGTCGTGCAGCACGTGCCACGCCGGGTCGGACGAGATCGGCGGTGCCGCGCTGAGAGAAAGGCCGCGGAAGCAGGGGAACAGCAGCGCGGTGTTTTCCACCGGCAGGTCGAAATCCGGTGCCGTGCGCCCGCCATAGCCATGGCCCACCACCAGTCCGCGCTGCACTTCGCCGGCGCGCGGCAGCAGCATCCAGCCGCGGATGGTGAAGCCGCCGGTCGAGCGGTAGCTGATGTCGAAAACATGCCAGTCGGGATGGTCGAGACGGCTGCGGCTCATCACGGGGTGGGGGTCGACGGCGCGGGCGCGTGTGTGCCGCCCTTTCCAGAATGCGTCGAAATCCGGTGGCGCCTCGGGAGGCTGCACCGCGCGCAGCGCGTCGAGGGTCATGCCGTAGGTCGGATCGAAGCCGAAGCAATGCTGGGTCGGAACGCTCATGAAGGCTTTGTGTCGCAGGAACGCGCTACCCCGCAAGGCCGGTACGTCGAAAGCCACAGCCGGGAGCGGCCGCAAAATCGCGCGCGGGCGGCATCCGTAATTGCCCTTGCCGCCGGGCTGTTGCAAACATCGCGCCCATTCGCAGGGAAGGCGCCGCGCATCCGCGGTCGCGTGGCGATGGGAGAGGCTTCGTCATGAAACGCCGCGATCTTCTCGGAGCCGCCGGTCTCGCGCTTGCCGGCGGCGCCGTTGCCGCGCCGGCCGTCGCCCAATCCCAGCCGGAGGTGCGCTGGCGTCTCACCTCCAGCGTGCCCAGGGTGCTCGACACCATCTGGGGGGCGAACGAGCTGATGGCGCAGTACCTCAGCGAGGCGACGGACGGGCGCTTCTCGCTGCAGATTTTCGCCGCCGGCGAGGTGGTGCCGGGGCTGCAGGCGCTGGATGCGGTGCAGAACGGCACGGTCGAGGTCGCCCAGACCCCGCTTTACTACTATATCGGCAAGGACCCGACCTTCGCCTGCTTCACCGCCATGCCGTTCGGGCTGAACGCGCGCCAGCAGAATGCGTGGTTCTACCAGGGTGGCGGGCGTGCCCTGCAGGACGAGTTCCTCGCGAAATACGGCGTCATCGGGCTGCTCGGCGGCAATACCGGCACCCAGATGGGCGGCTGGTTCCGCCGCGAGATGAAGGAGACCACGGATTTCCGTGGGCTCAAGTTCCGCATCGGCGGCATTGCGGGCCGCGTCATGGCCAAGCTCGGCGCCGTGCCCCAGCAGATCGCCCCCGGCGACGTCTATGCCGCGCTGGAAAAGGGCACCATCGACGCCTGCGAATGGGTCGGCCCCTATGACGACGAGAAGCTCGGCTTCGTGCGCGTGGCGCCCTATTACTACTATCCCGGCTGGTGGGATGGCGGCCCCACCATGCATGTCGTCGTCAACAAGGCGAAGTGGGAGGGCCTGCCGAAGGCCTACCGCGCCCTTTTCGAGGCGGCGGCGGCCTATGCCAATGCCGACATGCTGGCGAAATACGATGCCCGCAACCCGGCCGCGCTGCGCCGGCTGGTGGCGCAGGGCGCCCAGCTCCGCGCCTTTCCCCAGGGCTTCATGGACGACGCCTACACCGCCACCACCCAGCTCTACGCCGAGATCAGCGCCGAGAACGCCGGGTTCCGCAAGGTGGTGGAGGCGATGCTGGCGTTCCGCAACGAAGAGTATCTGTGGTGGCAGGTCGGGGAATATCCCTATGACGGCTACATGATCCGCGCCCGCTCCCGCGGCTGAGACCCCGCACGGGCCGAGAACGCGGCGCCCGACCGCGACCTGAAAGGAAACGTCATGACCCATTCCCCCGAGCGCCGCAGCCTGCTGCGCGGCGCTGGCCTTGCCGCCGCGGCGACGGTGGTCGCGTCCCCCGCCATCGCGCAGTCCGCCCCGAAGCTGCGCTGGCGGCTGACGTCGAGCTACCCGAAGTCGCTGGACACCATCTACGGTTCCAGCGTGCTGCTGGCGAAATATGTGAGCGAGGCGACCGACGGCCAGTTCCAGATCGACGTCTTCGCCCCCGGCGAGCTGGTGCCGGGCCTGCAGGCCTTCGACGCGGTGCAGAACGGGACGGTGGAGCTGGCCCAGACCGCGCTCTACTACTACATCGGCAAGGATCCCTCCTTCGCGCCGTTCACGACGCTGCCCTTCGGGCTCAACGCCCGCCAGCAGACCGCGTGGCTCTATCACGGCGGCGGCCTGAAGCTGCAGAACGACTTCCTCGCGAAATACGACGTCATCGGCTTTGCCGGCGGCAATACGGGCGCGCAGATGGGGGGCTGGTTCCGCAAGGAGATCAAGGGGCTCGACGACCTCAAGGGCCTCAAGATGCGGCTGCCCGGCCTCGCCGGTCAGGTGCTGGCGCGCCACGGGCTGGTGCCGCAGAATCTCGCCGGCGGCGACATCTATCCCGCGCTGGAGAAGGGGACGATCGACGCCGCCGAATTCGTCGGTCCCGTGGACGACGAGAAGCTCGGCTTCGTCCGGGTGGCGCCCTATTACTATTATCCCGGCTGGTGGGAGGGTGGCCCCACCATCCATTTCATCGTCGGCCTGAAGGCGTGGAACGCGCTGCCCAAGAGCTACCAGGCGGTGTTCACGGCCGCCTCGGCCTATGCCAATGCCGACATGCTGGCGAAGTACGACGCCGGCAATCCTCCCGCGCTGCGCCGCCTCGTCGCCGCGGGCGCGCAGCTTCGCGCCTTCCCCGCGCCGGTCATGGACGCGGCCTATGCCACCACCGCCGAGCTGCTGGGAGGAATCGCCGCGAGCAATGCCGGCTTCAAGGCCATCTACGACTCGATGCTGGCGTTCCGCAACGAGGAGTATCTGTGGTGGCAGGTCGGGGAATATCCCTATGACGGCTACATGATCCGCGCCCGCACGCGGAACTGAGGGGCTCAGGCCTCGCCGCTCCGGCCGGGCACCGCCACTGGCGCGAGCGAGGCCCGCCGCTCCGCGCGGCGGCTGTGGAGGACGGAGACGCCGGCGGCCACCACCAGCGCCATGCCGGCCAGCGAGACGAGATCGGGCACCTGCCCGAACAGGATCAGGCCGGCCAGCACCGCGAAGGGCACGGTGGCGTAGCGGAAGGGAGAGACCACCGCCGGGTCCGAGCCGCGAAACGCCGCCACGGCGAGGAAGTGGCCCACCACGAGGGTGAGGGCGGCGAAGGCGGTGAGCGCCAGCACCGGGCCGTCGAGCGGGCGCCAGTCCTCGAATCCGCTGCCGAGGAATCCCAGCGTCATGCCGCACAGTATGGTGACGATGGTCACGACCAGCGTCGGCACATGCGCGGCGATCCGCCCGGTGACGAAATCGCGGAAGGCCACCAGCGCCGCCGAGCCGAGCGGTAGCAGGGCGGCGAGGGTGAAGGTGCCGGCTCCCGGCTTGATGACCAGCATGACCCCGGTGAAACCCGCCGCCACGGCGAGCCAGCGCCTCCCCCCGACCCGTGCGCCGGCGACCAGCGCGGCTAGGGCGAGCGTCAGAAGGGGCGTGATCTGGAAGATGGCGGAGGCATCCGCCAGCGAGAGCGAGCCGAGCGCGGTGACATAAAGCAGCGTGCTGATCGCCTCGGCGATGGAGCGCGTCAGAACGCGGCGGTCGAGGGCGTGCTTCAGCCCGGCCTGCTCCCCTCGCAGCCGAAGGAAGCCCAGCAGCATCGCGGCGGAGAAGGTGCCCCGCACCGCCATCAGCTCGGTCGGCGGCATGTGCGGCGCCAGCAGCTTGGAACAGGCATCCGTCAGGGTGAAGACGGCGCAGGCGGCAAGCATCAGGGCAATGCCGCGGTTGGTGACGCGATGGTCGTGCATGGGGCGTTCACGAGGAGGGCGGCGCGGGCTCGCGCGTCTTCAGGCGAGGGGTCCGGTTCGCCTCAAGCGCGCGAGCCGGCAAAGCCCGTCGCGCGTTCCGCCGAGCCGGTGTTCGCGCAACGCTTTAGCCGATCCGCCGGCGCGCCGCTCGCTTCGTCGTGAGACAACGCGTGCCGCGGCGATCAACAATTCTCACAGCGTGCTTCACCGCCCGTGAGATCGGGCCCATCGGCGGGAACGAGGCCACCGTCGCGCCGCTCCAGCGCCTGTGACGCGAGGGCGACGCCGAGCGCGGCGACGGCAATGGCGGCGCCCACCCAGGCAAGGTCATCATAGCCGAGGCCGAAGGTCAGGGCCGCCCCACCGATCCACGCGCCGGTCGCGTTGCCAAGGTTGAAGGCGCCCTGATTGAGGGTTGAGGCAAGATTCGGCGCACCCACCGCGCTGTCGACCACCCGGGTCTGGATCGGGGCCACCACCGCGAAGACGAGGATGCCCCACACGAAGACGGTGGCGATGGCCAGCGCCTCGAACGGGCTGGTGAAGACCAGCACCGCCAGCACCGCCGCCAGCCCCACGAAGATGCCGATCAGCGAGGGCATCAGTTTCCAGTCGGCGAGGCGGCCCCCGAGAATGTTGCCGATGGTGATTCCCACGCCGAACAGCAGCAGCACCACCGTCACCGCATGCGGCGTCAGCCCCGTAACGTCGCGGAGCAGTGGAGCGATGTAGGTGAAGACGGTGAAGAGGCTCGCCGAGGACAGCACGCTCATCGCCATCGCGAGCAGCACCTGCGGCCTCTTCATCACCGCGAACTCACGGATGATGTTGCCGGACTGGTGCGGGATCGCCCGCGGCAGCCACAGCGCGATTCCCGCGACCGCGATCAGCCCGATGACGACCACGGCCCAGAAGGTCGAGCGCCAGCCCGCCGCCTGTCCCAGCGCGGTGCCCAGCGGCACACCCAGCACATTGGCGATGGTGAGGCCGGCGAACATCAGCGCGATAGCGCTTGCCCGCTGCGTCGGCGGCACGAGGCTCGCGGCGACGACCGCGCCGATGCCGAAGAAGGCGCCGTGGCAGAAGGCGGTCACGACCCGCGCCGCCATCAGGGTCCAGTAGTCCGGCGCGATGGCGCAGAGCAGGTTGCCAAGCACGAAGGTGCTGGCGAGGCCGAGCAGCGTCGCCTTGCGCGGCAGCGAGTTGGTGATGATGGCGACGATCGGCGCCCCGATCACCACGCCCATGGCATAGCCGGTGACCAGAAGCCCCGCTGCCGGAATGGTGATGCCAAGATCGGCTGCCACCTCGGGCAACAGCCCCATAATGACGAATTCCGTGGTGCCGATGCCAAAAGAGGCCATGGCGAGGGCGATCAGCGGAAGCTGCATGGCGCCGGTCCGTAACGTTAGCGATCAAAGGAATCAGCGCGGAATGTGCCGGTGTCGCTGCGTTGCAGCAAGTCCGTTCCGCGCGCGGCAGCCATGCACAGGCCACCCCTTCGCCGGGCCCGCGAGAGAGGACGGCGCTGCCGGGTCGGGTTCCTCAAGCTTGGCCGACGGGGGTCAGCCGCCGGTCACGCTCATGTGCCGGCGCAGCGCCGGCGGGCGGCCAGGACGGTCGATCACGAAGTCGTGACCCTTCGGCTTGCGGAAGATGGCCTCGTCCAGAGCCGCCTGCAGCGCCTCGTCGCTCTCGGAGGCGCGCAGCGGCGCCCGGAGGTCGGCGGCGTCGTCCTGGCCGAGGCACATATAGAGGGTGCCGGTGCAGGTGACCCGCACACGGTTGCAGCCCTCGCAGAAATTATGCGTCAGCGGGGTGATGAAGCCGAGCCGGCCGCCGGTCTCGGCGACACGCACGTAACGGGCGGGGCCGCCGGTGCGGTAGGGTATATCCTCCAGCGTCCAGCGCTGCGCCAGCCCCGCGCGCACCTCGGACAGGGGGAGATACTGGTCGAGCCGCTCGGCCCCGGTCTCGCCCAGCGGCATTACCTCGATCAGCGACACATCCATGCCGCGGCCATGCGCCCAGGCGATGAGATCGGGAATCTCATGCTCGTTGTCGCCACGCAGCGCAACGGCATTGAGCTTCACCTTGAGCCCGGCGTTCTGGGCGGCGTCGATGCCGGCCAGCACCTTGCCGAGGTCGCCCCAGCGGGTGAGGGCGCGGAACCGGTCCGGGTCCAGCGTGTCCAGCGAGACATTGATGCGCTCGACCCCGCAGGCCTTCAGATCGGCGGCGAAACGGGCAAGCTGCGAGCCGTTGGTGGTCAGGGTCAGCTCTTCCAGGGCGCCGCTTTCCAGATGCCGGCCGAGCGAGCGGAACAGCGTCATCACGTCGCGCCGCACCAGCGGCTCGCCGCCGGTGAGGCGCAGCTTGCGCACGCCGCGGGCGACGAAGGCGGAACAGAGACGGTCGAGCTCCTCGAGCGTGAGCAGTTCCGGCTTGGGCAGGAACGTCATGTGCTCGGCCATGCAGTAGACGCAGCGGAAATCGCACCGGTCGGTCACCGAGACGCGCAGATAGGTCACCGCCCGGCCGAACGTATCCACCAGCGGCAGCCGCGGGGCGCCGAGCTGGGCGTCATCGAAGGTCGGATAGGCGTTGCGCATCGCATCATCTTTCGCTGCGCCGCACGCAAGCGCGCGGCATCATTAAAGAATTTCTAGACGTGCGTTCCCGGCCTGCCAAGCTGCAAGGCCCTATCGGTCGATAGCCAGAGCCGTTCGCCGGGTCACGAGCGTGCGAGGGGGCAAAGGACGGTGTCGGCGGGAGACCCGTCACTCTCAGTCGCGCCGCGGACGCGCGGCTCTCTTGGCGGTGAGGCCACCTCTGTCTATGTGGGGAGTCTGACCGCGAGGAGAAGAGCCGTGACCGACGCCTGGCCGACCGAAATCCGCCTGCACAAGGACCGCCGAACGCTCTCCGTCGCTTTCGACGACGGTCGGGCCTATGATCTGCCGGCCGAATATCTGCGGGTGGAAAGCCCCTCGGCGGAAGTGCAGGGCCATTCGCCGGCGGACCGCCAGCTCGTCGCCGGTAAGCGCGAGGTCCGCATCCAGGAAGTCATCCCGGTCGGGCACTACGCCGTGCGCCTGATCTTCGACGATACCCACTCCACGGGCATCTTCACCTGGGACACCTTCCGCACGCTGGGCGAGGAGCAGGCCGAGCGGTGGAAGCGCTACCTGCAGGAGCTGGCGGCGAAGAATCTTTCCCGCGATGCCGCCGGCGCCGCCCGCCACCACTGAGGCGGAGGGCGCGCCGCGGCCGCCGGTTCAGTTCAGCACGATTACCTTGGTGCCGACCTTCACGCGCGCGTAGAGGTCCTCGACATCCTCGTTGGTCATGCGGAAGCAGCCGGAGGAGACCGCCTGCCCGATGGTCTCCGGCTCGTTGGAGCCGTGGATGCGGTACCACGAGCTGCCGAGATACATGGCGCGCGCGCCCAGCGGGTTGTCGATGCCGCCGGGCATGTAGCGCGGCAGGTCGGGACGGCGCTTCAGCATGGGCGGCGGCGGGGTCCATCCCGGCCATTCCGCCTTGCGGGTGATGGTCTTCACGCCCGACCAGCGGAAGCCGTCGCGGCCGACGCCGATGCCGTATTTCAGCGCGGTGCCGTCGGGCTGAACCAGATAGAGCCGCCGCTCGCTGGTGCGGATGACGATGGTGCCGGGAGCGTAATTGCCCTCGAACGCCACCACCTGGCGCGGGATCGGCGAACTGGCATAGGCGCCCGAGCGGGGGCCGTTGCCGAAATCGGAGGGCCGCCCGAAGAACGGGAACACCGAATCGATGGCCATGGCCGGCGCCACGCCGGCGGCGGTGATGGCCGCCAGCAGCGCGCCGCGGACGAGAAGATCGGTCAGTCTCATTCCAAGCCCCAACGCTTACAGCCGGCCATGGCTCGTCACGGCCGGCGTCACAGCCGTCTGTCCGCAGGTGCCGCGAGGGTCTCGCCGCGGGCATGTCGGGACCGACGGTATTACGGGGCAGTATAGCCCGATACGACGAACAAAGTGTTGATGCCGCTGCGTCTGGCCCAGCGGCGCATTGTTCGCCGTCGGCGCGAGCCGGACGTCAGTCGTTCCAGAGGCCGAACTCGGTCCACTTTTCCTTGGGTATCACCGCGCCCACCTTGTAGTGAAAATCGACCACGCTCATGTGGTTGCCGCTGAGGGTGCAGGAATAGCTGAAGCGGTACCACTGGCCTTCGCGGCGAAGCGCGCCGCCTTCCCCGCTGGCCTTGTTGCCGTTCAGCTTGGGCTCGGAGATCGCGTCGATCAGCACCCGGTCCGTATGGCGCCACTGGGAATCGCCGGAGAGGGCCTTCATCGCGCCGAGGTCGCAAACCTGGGTCACGAGTTCAGTCGGATCGAGCTTTTCGAGGCTCTTCTCCAGTTTCTCGCTGACCTCGGCCTGTGCGGCGGCGAGCGGTGCGAGGCAAAAACCGGCGAGAAGGAGAGCGGCGAGCGGGCGGCGACGCATTGGACCGTTCCTCGAATCAGACAATGGCGCCCCATGGGTTCTGCGTGGCGAAAAGGGCCGCGACGTCGTGGCGTCGGCCGGATCGGTCGCCTGCCTGACCATGGCACCGTGGTGAGATTATGATGAGGCCAACGTGTTGCGACCCCGTTACCACCCCACCAGCCGGTTGACGATCGCGCCCAGCCCGACCGCCGCGCCGAGGGCGATGACGAAGGCGAAAACGATGGCCCGGCGCGCTTCCCGTTGCACCCGCAGCGGCGCCACTTCCCGGTGCAGCCGGGCCCCCGCAGCGGCCATCGCCTCCTCCGCCGAGCTGTGCACGCGAACGCCCTCGGCCAGAATCATCAGGTTTTCCGGGAGACCGAAATCCTCGATCAGATTGCCGTCGCCGTCGCGCCCCCCTGTACCCCCGGGCGCGACGCGATCCGCCAGCGGGCGGGTGTCGGCCGACCAGAGGAATACCGGCAGGCCCCTGGCCTGCGCATAGCCCAGTTCCCACGCCGTTCCGGGGTCCATGTGCGGGCCGCGGAACGGGGTGATGTTGGCGACCACGGCCTCGCAGCCGTCGAGCAGAGCTATGCAGTTGGCCCGGATCGCGGCGGCGCCCTGCGGGGCGCTGCCCGGATGTGCGAGGTCGAGCGGGTAAACGCCAACCGCGCCATGTTCGGTGCACAGTGCCTTGAGCCGCTCGCCTTCGGCTGCGGCATCGGGACGGAAAACCTCCGGCCCGGCGAGATAGATGCGTGGAAGCGACATGTGGCACGCCCTTCTGCGGGGAGGGCGGGGCCGATGGTGGGCGATGCAGGGATTGAACCTGCGACCCCTCCCGTGTGAAGGGAGTGCTCTCCCGCTGAGCTAATCGCCCGCCGACCATCAAGGTGCGCGGATTTAGTGTGTCAGACCGAGCGGTGTCAAGCGCGCTCCACCGCGCTATCCGCAAGCAATCGCTCCACCGCCGCCGGCAGATGGTCGAAATGCTCCAGCAGCACGTCGCCGCCGAGCTCGTGGGCCGGGGTGTCGGTGTAGCCGAACGGCACCACGATGACCGGCACCCGGGCGTTACGGGCGGTGAGCACGTCGGTCATGCTGTCGCCGACCATGACCGCGCGGGTTGGCAGGCCGCCGGCCTGGGCGATGGTCTCCAGCAGATGCCGCGCGTCGGGCTTGTGGGCGCCGTAGGTGTCGGCGCCGGCGATCACCGCGAAGCGGTCCTTCAGGCCGAGCCGTTCCAGCAGCATCACCGAGAGATATTCCAGCTTGTTGGTGCACACGGCGAGCACGTGGCCCTGCGCCGTGAGGGTATCCAGCGCCGCCACGAGGCCGGGGAAAGGCCGGGAGACATCGGCGATATGGGCGGCGTAATGCTCGAGGAAGCGGGCATAGAGCTTGTCCGCGGCCGGGGCGTCCAGTTCGATGCCGGCGGCCGCGAGGCCGCGCTGGACCAGCGCGCGGGCGCCGGCGCCGATCATCTTGCGGGTGTCTTCGCGCGGCAGGCGGGCGGCGCCCGCCTCGTCGAGCACCACGTCCAGCGTGTCGAGCAGGTCGGGCGCGGTATCGACCAGCGTACCGTCGAGGTCGAAGGCGATGACCGCCGGGTGGGACGAGCGATGCGGGGCGTCGGACATGGTCTCTCCTTGCAGCGCGAAGGGCGTGGCGCGTGCCGCGCCGGCGGCCGAAACATGAAGACGGTGACAGTGCGGAAGGCTGCGCCGGCGGGTTTCCGGCGGCTTTGCCGGCGCGGACTTTTCCCCGTCCGCCACATGCCTACAATCCTGCCGCTTTTACTGTCCAGCGTACCGCGTCTATCGGGCACACATCGGCGGCGTTCGCGCCGGCGTGACGCCATCTTCTACGGGAGCCGTTCATGACGTTGACCCTGCCGCTGCGTACCGCCCTGCCGGCGGCGCTGTTCCTTCTCGCCGGCCTGTCCGGCGGGGCGATGGCGCAATCGGCCACGCCGCCCGCGGCTGGCCCGGCCTTCGACTTCGCCTCGCCCCCTTCGGCGCAGGCGAACCGGCTCTATTCCGTGAACGCCGCCACGGGCGAGGTGTCGGCCTGCCAGTTCGAGCGGCCGGAGGGCAGTCTCGTCGGCGTCACCCGCTGCTTCGCCCGCGACGCCAGCGCCGGACCCCAGACCACCCAGGGCGGTTTCGCCCTGATGTCCACGCATTATTCCGGCGAAACCGGCGTGTTCCGGGTCAACACCGTCACCGGGGAGATGAGCGTGTGCTATGTTCGCGACATGCCGCGTTCCGGTGGAGGGGCGCCCGAGCCTTCCGTCGTGTGCACGCCGCCGACGAAGTAGCCGGAACCCTCCGCTGGCCGGCTTTTCCGGTGGGCCGTGTCACCGCCCAAGTGACGCAGCCCGCAGGGCCGCGAGCCGGCTTGTCCTGCCGCCGGTTCGGCGGTAGAGCCCAACCGGCAGGTTGGCTTGTCTGGCGCAGCCGGAGAGCCGCGACGCGCGGGTCGTCGGGTCGGGGGAACGGATGTCGGACGCTGAATTCTTGAAACGCAAGGCCGCCGCGCGCGCGCTGGAACTCGTGCGCAGCGGCATGAAGCTCGGCCTCGGCACCGGCTCCACGGCGAAGCACTTCGTCGAGCTGCTGGCCGAGCGCGTGCAGGAGGGGCTGGAAGTCGTCGGCGTTCCCACCTCGGAGCAGACCCGCGCCCTTGCCGAGAGCCTTGGCGTGCCGCTCGCCACGCTGGACGAGCAGCCGGTGCTCGATCTCTGCATCGATGGCGCCGACGAGGTCGGGCCGGATTTCGTGCTGATCAAGGGTGGCGGCGGCGCGCTGCTGCGCGAGAAGATCGTCGCCACCGCGGCCGCGCAGATGGTCGTCATCGCCGATGCCAGCAAGCACGTGCAGCAGCTCGGCAAATTTCCGCTCCCGATCGAGGTGGTGGATTTCGGCGTCGCCGCCATCCGCCGCGGAATCGACCGGGCGGCGCGGGCGTCCGGCTGCCATGGCCTTCTGACCTTGCGTCGCCGTGCGGACGGCCATGTTTTCGTCACGGATCAGGGACACCTGATCCTTGATGCCGCGTATGGTGTCATTCCGGACCCCGGCGCGCTCGCGGCGCGACTTGCCGAGGTGCCGGGCGTCGTTGAACATGGGCTTTTCATCGGCCTGGCGAGCCGGGTCATTCTCGCAGGCGCCAGTGGCGTGACGGTGCTCGACCGTCCGTGACACATTCTGGCAGGGAGATTTTCATGCAGGTTCCGTTTCAGGAACGGAAGACTTTCGCGGCGCGGATCGGCGGCGGCCTCGCGGTGCTGATGCTGGCGGGCGGTCTCGCCGGGGTGGCCTCGCCGGCTCTGGCGCAGACGGCGCCGGCCCCTGCCGCCACGCCTGCCCCGAGCGCGGCCAATATCGCCCTCGGCAAGGAGCTGCTCTCCGTCAACGGGGAATCGAAAAGCTTCGATTCGCTCATCCGTGGCATCATCGAGCAGGCTGCGGCCAGCTTCGTGCAGGCGAACCCGGACCTGATCCGTGAGCTTCGCGATGTCGCGAACGCGCTGGTGCCGCAATATGAGAGCCGCCGGTCCGAGATCGACGACATTCTCGCCCGCGCCTATGCGGTGAACTTCACCGAGGCGGAGCTGAAGGAGATGATCGTCTTCTACAAGACTCCCACCGGCAAGAAGCTCGTCGAGAAGCGCCAGGCGCTGCTGGACCAGGGCATGCGCGGCATCCAGGCCTGGGGCGGTCAGTTCGCCAAGGAGATGGAAGTGAAGGTCCGCGAAGAGATGAAGAAGCGCGGCTACACTATCTGAGCCGCCGCCTCGCGGGTGCAGCTACATTGCTCATGAAAATGCCCGGCCTTTCGGCCGGGCATTTTCTTTGGCAGCAGGCGGCGCGGCCGGTCAATCCTCGTCCGCCCCCACCGGGGCGCGGTGGCCGGTGATGAGCTTGAACAGCAGCGGGCCGAACAGCGCCAGCGCCGCCAGCGCCAGCAGCACCAGCGCGACCGGGCTCTGGAACAGCGTCAACGGGTCGCCGACGCTGATCGCCAGCGCCCGCCGGAGCTGCTGCTCCGCCAGCGGCCCGAGGATGAGGCCAACGACCACCGGGGCGATGGGGTAGTCGTAGCGGCGCAGCACGTAGCCCAACAGGCCGAACGCCACCAGCATGCCGAGCTCGACCAGCGAGGGGTTGGCCCCCAGCGTGCCCAGCGTGGCGAAGACGAGGATGCCGGCATAGAGCCACGGCCGCGGAATCGCCAGCAGCCGCACCCAGATGCCGACCAGCGGCAGGTTGAGGATCAGCAGCATCGCGTTGGCGATGAACAGGCTGGCGATCAGGCCCCAGACGAGATCCGGCGCGGTGGCGAACAGCAGCGGCCCCGGATTGAGGCCATATTGCTGGAAGCCGGCGAGCATGATCGCGGCGGTCGCCGAGGTCGGCAGGCCCAGGGTCAGAAGCGGCACCAGCACGCCGGCCGCCGCGGCATTGTTGGCCGCCTCCGGCCCGGCGACGCCTTCGATGGCACCGTTGCCGAATTCCTCCGGCTTGCGGCACAGCCGCTTCTCCAGCGCGTAGGAGAGGAAGGTGGGTATCTCCGCGCCGCCCGCCGGCATGGCGCCGATCGGGAATCCGAGCACGGTGCCGCGCAGCCACGGCTTCCACGAGCGCTTCCAGTCCTCGCGGTTCATGAACACCGAGCCCTTCACCGGCTCGATGATTTCGTCGGCCCGCGCGCCGGCGGCGGCGACCGAGAGGGTCTCGCCGATGGCGAACAGCGCGACCGCCAGCGTGGTCACCTCCACCCCGTCCAGCAGGTCCGGGATGCCGAAGGAAAGCCGGGCCTGGCCGCTCTGCAGGTCGATGCCGATGAGGCCGAGGGTGAGGCCGATGAAGAGGCTGGTGAGGCCACGCGTGACGGAGGAGCCGAACGCCGCCGAGACGGTGCAGAACGCCAGCACCATCAGGGCGAAATAATCCTCCGGCCCGAAGGAGATCGCGATATCGACCACGGTAGGCGCGATCAGCGCGAGGCCGAGGGTCGCGATGGTGCCGGCGACGAAGGAGCCGATGGCGGCGGTGGCGAGCGCCGGCCCGCCGCGCCCGGCGCGGGCCATCTTGTTGCCCTCCAGCGCGGTGACGATGGAGGAACTCTCGCCGGGCGTGTTCAGCAGGATGGACGCGGTGGAGCCGCCATACATGCCGCCATAGTAGATGCCGGCGAACATGATGAGCGAGCCGGCGGGGTCGAGCTTGAAGGTGATCGGCAGCAGCAGGGCCACGGTGAGCGCGGGCCCGATGCCGGGCAGCACGCCCACCGCGGTTCCGAGCATGACGCCGACAAAGGCGAACAGCAGGTTGGCCGGCTGAAGGGCGACCATCACGCCCTGGGCGAGTGCGGCGAAGCTTTCCATGTCGAAACGTCCTCAGATCAGCCGTTCGAGCGGGCCGGCCGGCAGCGAGAGCTGGAGCCCCTTGGCGAACAGGATGTAGATGACGAACGACAGCACGGTGCCGGCGAGGATGTGCGCCCAGAGCGGGCCGCGGCCGAAGCCGCGGGCGGTCGCCGCGAACAGCCAGCCGGTGGCGATGGAGAAGCCGGCGAAGGGCAACAGCGCGATCTGTCCCAGCAGCCCGCCGAGGACCCAGGCCATCGGCTTCAGCTCATCGCGCGGCCGCGCCTCGTCGATGCCCCGCATCGCCTCCACCGCATTGGCGATGGCCAGCAGCGCCAGCCCGACCGCGATCAGCGTGGGGAAGGCGGCAGGGCCTACCGCGGAATGGGCGGCGACGTTGGAGAGGCGCCAGGCGTCCCAGCCGACGACCGCCGCCACGCCGCCGAGCGCGGCGGCGATGGCAAGGCGGGCCTTGTCCGGGCCGGAGGGTGAGGCGGAGGTCTCGCTCATGGCAGGGCTGTCCGAAGGAGGGCGGGAGGGGCGCAAAACGCACGAGGACCGCGGGGCGCGGTCCTCGGCTGGTGGTCGGGTCGCCGTGGCGGGCGGACTCCCGGCGCAAGCCGGGGGCGGTTCACTGGCTGAGGCCGACCTCCTTGAGGATGACCTGGGTGGCCGCGATGTCCTTGGCGAGCTGCGCCTGGAAGGCAGGGCCGGAGAGATAGGTGTTGGCCCAGCCCTTGGCGGCGAGGATGTCCTGCCAGGTCTTGGACGCCGCCATCTTGTCGATGGTTTCGGTCAGGGTCGCCTTCTGCACGTCGGTGATGCCCGGCGCGGCGGCGACCATGCGCCAGTTCTGGATTTCGACATCGATGCCGCTCTCCTTGAAGGTCGGCACCTCCGGGGCTTCCGGCAGCCGCCCGGCGCTGGAGACGGCGAGAATGCGCAGCTTGCCGGCCTTGGCCTGCGCCACATACTCGCTGAGGCTCGAAATGCCGGCGGTGACCTTGCCGCCGAGGATCGAGGCGAGGGATTCGCCGCCGCCGGAGAAGGCGATGTAGTTGATCCTGGTGGGGTCGACCCCGACCGCCTTGGCGATCAGCCCCGCGGTGATGTGGTCGGTGCCGCCCGCCGAGCCGCCGGCCCAGGAGACCTTCTGCGGGTCGGCCTTCAGCGCCGCCACGAGATCGGCCGCCGTCTTCAGCGGCGAGGCGGCCGGCACCGCGATGGCCTCGTATTCGCCGGTGAGGCGGGCGATCGGGGTGACCTGGCTGAGGTCGACCGGCGATTTGTTGGTGATGATGGCGCCCACCATCACATAGCCGCCGACGATCAGGGCGTTGGGGTCGCCCTTGGAGCCGTTGACGAACTGGGCGAGGCCGATGGTGCCGCCGGCGCCGGGCACGTTCATCACCTGCACATTGGTGGCGAGCTTGTCGGCCTGGAGCGCCTGCTGCATCGAGCGGGCGGTCTGGTCCCAGCCGCCGCCCGGCGCGGCCGGCGCGATGATGCGCAGATCCCCGACCTGGGCCTGTGCCGCGCCGAAGGGCAGCACCGCCGCCAGCGCGAGGGCGGCGAGGGTGCTGCGGCGGGAAAGGGGGCGAACGCGAAAGGCCATGGTTGTTCCTCCTGCCAGGGCGGGCGCCAGCCTGCGACGGGATGACGCCTCACGGGTTTTCCCGCAAGCTAGAGCGCTTACCCAGCGGTGTCGAGTTGCACCAAAGATGATGGAGGCAAGAAGCCGAAAACCCTTGCGGCATGCCGCAGATGAGAGGTGGCGCCGCGCTTTTGGGGGCGGCTTTTTCGCTGGAACGGCACTCATTTCTCTGCGGTATCGGCGGCTGCAAGGGCCGGCCCCACGCTGCTGCATGCCGGGTGAGGGGGCGGAAAGGCCCGATGAGCCGGACGCCTTGCCGGCCGGGGCGGGCGGAACGGTTCCGCGCGGGCGGCTTCCGCAAGCGGTTCTGGAATGCCTGCCGCGCGCCGGCTTGACGGCGGGTCCGGCTCGGCCGACATGCAGGCAAGCATTTCGGGGAGCGCGGCCATGGGCGACGCCACACAGAACGAGCATGATGTTGATCTCTTCGTCATCGGCGGCGGCTCCGGCGGCGTGCGCGCGGCGCGGATCGCGGCGGGCTATGGTGCGCGGGTCATGCTGGCGGAGGAATACCGGCTCGGCGGCACCTGCGTGATCCGCGGCTGCGTGCCCAAGAAGCTGCTGGTCTATGCCGGCCGCTTCGCCCATGAGTTCGAGGACGCCGCCGGCTTCGGCTGGACCGTGGCCGGTGCCACGTTCGACTGGCCGACCCTGATCGCCAACAAGGACAAGGAGATCGCCCGGCTGGAGTCCGCCTATCGCCGCAATCTCGACGCGGCGGGGGTCGAGATCGTGCCGCAGCGCGCGGTGCTGGAAGGCCCCCATGCGGTGCGGCTGGCCGACGGGCGCCGCATCGCTGCCCGCCATATCCTCGTCGCCACCGGCGCGCGGCCGAATTACGGGCTCGACATCCCCGGCCGCCACCTCGCCATCACCTCGAACGAGGCGCTGCATCTGGAGCGCTTTCCCGCCCGCATCGTGGTGCAGGGCGGCGGCTATATCGCGCTCGAATTTGCCAGCCTGTTCGCCGGGCTCGGTGCCAAGGTGACGCTGGTGCACCGTGGCGACGGGCTGCTGCGCGGCTTCGACCAGGAAATCGGCGCGCTGATCGCCGGGGAGCTGGCGGCGGCGGGCATCATGCTGGAACTCGGCGTGACCATCGACGCCATCGACGAGATGGAAGGCCGCCGCAGGGTCCGGCTGAACGATGGCCGGGTGCTGGTCGCGGACGAGGTGATGCTCGCCATCGGCCGGGTGCCGAACACGGTCGGGCTCGGCCTCGAGACCGCGGGCGTCCAGCTCAACCCCTCGGGCGCGATCGCGGTCGACGCCGCGTCAGGCACGAATGTGCCCTCGATCCATGCGGTGGGCGACGTCACCGACCGCGTGAACCTCACCCCCGTCGCCATCCGCGAGGGCCACGCCTTCGCCGACACCGTGTTCGGCGGCAAGCCGTGGACGGTGGATCATTCGCTGATCCCCACCGCGGTGTTCACCGAGCCGGAGATCGGCGTGGTCGGCCTCACCGAGGCCGAGGCGCGGGCGCAGGGCCGCCGGCTCGATATCTACAAGACCAGCTTCCGGCCGATGAAGGCCACGCTCTCGGGTCGGCAGACCCGCGTCTTCATGAAGCTCGTGGTGGACCAGGCGGATGACCGGGTGATCGGCGCCCACATGATCGGCGAGGCCTCGGCGGAGATGATCCAGCTCGTCGGGGTCGCCATGAGCGCGGGCGCGACCAAGGCGGTGTTCGACCGCACCATCGCCCTCCACCCCAGCGCGGCTGAGGAACTGGTGACGATGCGGGCGAAGGACCCCTCCAGCGATCCGCTGCCCGCCGCGGCGGAGTAGCCGGCCCGGCCCGGGGGCGGGCCACACCCGGTCTGCGTGGCCGCAGGACAGGCCTTGCAGCACCGGCAGGCCGGCGGTGCGCGCCGCTCTTCTCTTGCTCCCGGCCTTGGGTGTATAAGGCCGGCCTTCTTCTTCCCCGGCCCGGTATGGCCGGCCTTCCCGCCCCGGGGACACGGGGCGGCGACGCTGCTTTAGGAGGTTTCGATGGCTGAACGCTGGACTCCCGGCTCCTGGAGGGCAAAGCCCATCCAGCAGGTGCCGGACTATCCGGACGCCGAGGCGCTTGCCGCGGTGGAGCGTCAGCTCGCCTCGTTTCCCCCGCTGGTGTTCGCCGGCGAGGCGCGCCGGCTGAAGCGCGAACTGGCGAAGGTCGCCAAGGGCGAAGCCTTCCTGCTTCAGGGCGGCGACTGCGCCGAGAGCTTCGCCGAGCATTCGGCCGACAACATCCGCGATTTCTTCCGCGTCTTCCTGCAGATGGCGGTGGTGCTGACCTTTGCCGGCGCTTCCCCGGTGGTGAAGGTCGGGCGCATCGCCGGCCAGTTCGCCAAGCCGCGCTCGGCGCCGAACGAGACGGTCGGCGGGGTGGAGCTGCCGTCCTACCGCGGCGACATCGTCAACGACATCGAGTTCACCCCGGCCGCCCGCATCCCGGACCCGCGCCGCCAGCTCGAGGCCTATCGCCAGTCGGCGGCGACGCTGAACCTGCTGCGCGCCTTCGCCAATGGCGGCTATGCCAGCCTCGGCAACGCGCATCAGTGGATGCTCGGCTTCGTCAAGGACAGCCCGCAGTCGCACATGTACCAGGCGGTGGCGGACCGGATCACCGAGGCGCTCGACTTCATGCGCGCCATCGGCATCGATCCGGAAACCCACCCGGAGATGCGGACCACGGATTTCTTCACCAGCCACGAGGCGCTGCTGCTCGGCTATGAGCAGGCGCTGACCCGGGTCGATTCGACCTCCGGCGACTGGTACTCGACCTCCGGCCACATGATCTGGGTCGGCGACCGCACCCGCCAGGCCGACCACGCCCACATGGAATACTGCCGGGGCGTGAAGAACCCGCTCGGCCTGAAGTGCGGCCCCTCGCTGAAGCCGGACGACATGCTGCGCCTCATCGACATGCTGAACCCGGACAACGAGCCGGGCCGGCTGACGCTGATCGCCCGGTTCGGCGCCGACAAGGTGGAGGACCACCTGCCGGCCCTTGTGCGGGCGGTGCAGCGCGAGGGGCGCGTGGTGGTGTGGTCGTGCGACCCGATGCACGGCAACACGGTGAAGGCCGGCTCGGGCTACAAGACCCGTCCGTTCGACATGATCCTGAAGGAAGTCCGCGACTTCTTCGCGGTCCATGCCGCCGAAGGCACCTATGCCGGCGGCGTGCATCTGGAGATGACCGGCAAGGACGTGACCGAGTGCACCGGCGGCGCCCGCGCCATCTCGGACGCGGACCTGAAGGACCGCTACCACACCTATTGCGACCCGCGCCTCAACGCGGAGCAGGCCATCGAGATGGCCTTCCTCGTCGCCGAGCTGCTGAAGACCTCCCGCGCCGGGCGCACCCGCCGGGTGACGCAGGCGGCGGAGTGATCCACCCGCCGGCCGGCTGAGACAGCAAACCCCCGCGGCACGCCGCGGGGGTTTTTCCTTTCCGGGCCTGTCGTCCGGGCCTGTCGCGCGCGTGCTTGACCGCTTCAGCCCTCCCAGCCTTCCAGCACGATCTTGCCGATGGTCCGGCCGCTTTCCAGCGCGGCATGGGCGCGGCGAAGGTTCGCCGCGTTGATCGTGCCGGCCCGCTCGCCGAGCGTGGTCCGCAGCCGCCCGGCATCCACCAGCCGCGACAGCTCGGCGAGGATCTCGTGCTGGCGGATCATGTCCGGGGTCTGGAACAGCGAGCGGGTGAACATCAGCTCCCAGTGTAGCGACAGGCTCTTGCCCTTCAGCGCCAGCGCGTCCAGCGTCTTCGGGTCGTCGATCAGCGCGATGCGGCCCTGCGGCCGCGCCGCCTTGACGATTTCCGGCCAATGCTGCTCGGTGGCGGTGAGACTGTAGACGTAGTCGACCTCGCCGAGCCCCGCCTTCGCCAGCTCCTCGCTGAGCGGGCGGCCATGGTCGATCACGGCGTGGGCGCCGAGCGCCTCGACCCATTCCCGGCTCTGCGGCCGCGAGGCGGTGCCGATCACGGTCACGGCGGTGAGCTGGCGGGCGAGCTGGACCACCAGCGAGCCGACGCCGCCCGCGGCGCCCACCACCAGCAGGGAGCGCCCCGCGCCCCCGCCCGCCGGCAGCTCCAGCCGGTCGAACAGCCCTTCCCAGGCGGTGAGGCTGGTGAGCGGCAGCGCGGCGGCCTCCGCGAAGCCGAGGCTCGCGGGCTTGGGCCCGACCAGCCGCTCGTCGACCACATGCAGCTCGGCATTGGTGCCGGGCCGGTTGAGATCGCCGGCGTAGAACACCGCGTCGCCCGGCCGGAACAGGCTCACCTCGGCCCCCACCGCCTCGACCACGCCGGCGGCGTCCCAGCCGAGCACGACGGGCGCGTCTTCCGTGCCCTGCCGCCGCAGCCGGACCTTGGTGTCGACCGGGTTCACGGAGATGGCGTGCACCCGCACCAGCAGGTCGCGGGGGCCGGGCGTCGGATCGGGCAGGTCGAGATCGACCAGCGAGGAGGCATCCGCAATGGGGAGCGAGCGTGTGTAGCCGATGGCTTTCATGTGAGTCTCCGGGCGCGAGGCGCTGTGGAACGAGATGCCGTCAATGTCGTCCGTGCCCGCTCCGGCGCAAGAACGGATGAAACGGTGCGGTGGTATCGGGAATGAAACCGCCCTTTCCCCTTTGCGGCCCGCCGCCTATCTTCGCCGGGATTTCCTTGGGCGGAGGCGCGCATGGCCAAGCGTCACACGGACTATTCCTGCGGCACGGGTTGCCCGGTCGAGGCGACGCTCGAGATCATCGGCGGCAAGTGGAAGGGCGGCCTCCTGTTCCATCTCTCCGGCGGCGAGCGGCGCTACAGCGAGCTGCGCCGGGCGATGCCGAACGTGTCGCCGCGCATCCTCGCCAAGGCGCTGCGGGAGCTGGAGGCGGACGGCGTCATCGCCCGCACGGTCTACCCCACCGTGCCGCCGCAGGTCGGCTACCGGCTCTCCGCCAGCGGCGAGGCGCTGCGCCCGGCCATCGCGCTTCTCGCCGGCTGGGGCCGCGCCCGGCTCGCGGTAGCGCCGGAGCTGGCCGCGGCGGAATAGCCCCGTCGCGCCCGCCGCTGCGGAGCGGGGCCGCCCCCAAACCGCTCTCTCAAAGCGGCTCTCCGAAAGTCGCTCTCCCAAAGTCGCGCCCCGAAAGTCGCATCGCCCATCGGCGCCGGAGGGCGTAACGGATGCAGCCGTTCCCCAGCACCGGACGGGTCCATGATCACCGAGCGCATCCGCTACGCCCCGCTTCGCGACAAGGTGGTGAGCGCCGAGGCGGCCGCCGCCCACATCCGCGACGGCATGACCATCGGCATGAGCGGTTTCACCCGCGCCGGCGAGGCCAAGGCGGTGCCGATGGCGCTGGCCGCCCGGGCACGGGAGGCCCATGCCCGCGGCGAGCCGCTGTCCATCTGCCTCATCACCGGCGCCTCGCTGGGCAACGACCTCGACAAGCAACTGGCCGAGGCCCATGTCCTTTCCCGCCGCATCCCGTTCCAGTCCGATCCCGCGCTGCGCCGGGCGATCAATGCCGGCGAGGTGATGTTCGTCGACCAGCACCTTTCGGAAACGGTGGAGCTTCTGCGCACCCGCCAGATCGGGCCGGTCGATGTCGCGGTGATCGAGGCGGTCGCCATCACCGAGCAGGGCGGCATCGTGCCCACCACCTCGGTGGGCAACTCCGCCAGCTTCGCGATCCTGGCGGAGAAGGTCATCGTCGAGATCAACCTGTCGCAGCCGACCCTGCTGGAGGGGCTGCACGACATCTACATCCCGACCCGGCGGCCGATCCGCCACCCCATCCCGATCGTGGCGCCGGAGAACCGGGTGGGCCTGCCCTTCATCCCGGTCGACCCTGAGAAGATCGCCGCCGTCGTCGTCACCACCAAGCTGGATTCCTCGGCCAATGTGGAGCCCCCGGACGACGACACCCGCGCCATTGCCGGCCATCTCATCGAGCTGCTGAAGCACGAGGTCGCGGTGGGGCGGCTCTCCACCCAGCTCCAGCCGCTGCAGGCCGGCATCGGCACCACCGCCAATGCCGTGCTGCACGGGCTGATCGACAGCCCCTTCCACAACCTCACCATGTATTCCGAGGTGCTGCAGGACTCGACCTTCGATCTGTTCGACGCTGGCCGGCTCGACTTTGCCTCGGGCTCCTCCATCACCCTGTCCCGGCCGAAATACGAGGCGGTGCTGCCGGAACTGGCGCGCTACAAGTCGCGCCTCGTGCTGCGGCCGCAGGAGATCAGCAACCACCCCGAGATCATCCGCCGGCTCGGGCTGATCGCCATCAACACCGCGCTGGAGTTCGATCTCTACGGCAACATCAACTCCACCCATGTCGGCGGCACCCACATGATGAACGGCATCGGCGGCTCCGGCGACTTCGCGCGCAATGCCTTCCTCTCCGTCTTCATCACCCGCTCGGTCGCCAAGGAGGGGCGCATCTCGGCGGTGGTGCCCATGGTGAGCCATGTCGACCACACCGAGCACGACGTCGACATCGTGGTGACCGAGCAGGGCCTTGCCGACCTGCGCGGCCTCGCGCCGCGCGAACGGGCGGCGCTCATCATCCGCAACTGCGCCCATCCCGACTATCGCGACGCGCTCGCCGACTATGTCGCGCGCGCCACCCCGCGCGGCGGCCAGACGCCCCATCTCATCGAGGAGGCGCTGGGCTGGCACGCGGCGCTGCGGGAGACCGGCACCATGCGCCGGGCCTGACCTCCCACCCATGCCGCGGGTGCGATTGCCGAGCGGCCTTTGCCTCGCTACATCAGGACCATGGCCAGCGCTCCCGTCGATCAGCTCCTCATCGCCTTCGCCCAGCTCAATCCCGTGGTCGGCGACCTCGCCGGCAATGCGGAGAAGGTTCGCGCCGCCCGCCGCCTCGCGGCGGAGCAGGGCGCCGACCTGCTGATGTTCACCGAGCTGTTCATCTCCGGCTATCCGCCGGAGGACCTCGTGCTGAAGCCCGCCTTCCAGCTCGCCTGCCGGCAGATGGTGGAGGAACTGGCGCGCGAGACCGCCGATGGCGGGCCGGCGCTTCTTCTGGGCACGCCCTGGGTGGAGGCGGGCCGGCTTTACAACGCCGTGGCGCTGCTGGAGGAAGGCCGCGTCGCCGCGGTGCGCTACAAGGTCGATCTTCCGAATTATGGCCCGTTCGACGAGAAGCGGGTGTTCGCCGCCGGGCCGATGCCGGGGCCGATCCCGTTCCGCGGGGTGCGGCTCGGCGTGCCGGTGTGCGAGGACGTCTGGTCGGAGGACGTGATCGAGTGCCTCTCCGAGACCGGGGCCGAGATCCTGCTGATTCCCAACGGCTCGCCGTACCGCCGCACCGTCTATGACGAGCGCACCAATGTGGCGGTGGCCCGTGTGGTCGAGAGCGGCCTGCCGCTGGCCTATATCAACCAGGTCGGCGGGCAGGACGAGCTGGTGTTCGACGGCGGCTCCTTCGTGCTCAACGCCGACCGCTCCCTGGCGGTGCAGTTCCCGAACTTCCAGGAGCGCATCCGCCTCACCCGCTGGGAGCGCTGGGCCGATGGCTGGCGCTGCGAGGAGGGCGCCCGCGCGCCGCTGCTGACCGGCGACGAGGCGGACTATGCCGCCTGCGTGCTGGGCCTGCGCGATTACGTCGAGAAGAACCGCTTCCGCGGCGTGGTGCTGGGCCTGTCGGGCGGTATCGATTCGGCGCTGTGCGCGGCGATGGCGGCGGACGCGCTGGGCCCGGAGCGGGTCCACTGCGTGATGCTGCCCTATCACTACACCTCGGGCGATTCGCTCACCGACGCTGCCGGCGTGGCGCAGGCGCTGGGCTGCCGATACGACATCGTGCCGATCGCGCCGGCGGTGGAAGGGCTGGAGGCGTGCCTCGCCCCGCTCTTCGCCGGGCAGGCGCGCGACGTCACCGAGGAGAACCTTCAGTCCCGCGCTCGCGGCACCATCCTGATGTCGATCTCCAACAAGTTTGGCTCCATGGTGGTGACGACCGGCAACAAGTCGGAGATGTCGACCGGCTACGCCACGCTCTATGGCGACATGAACGGCGGCTACAACCCGTTGAAGGACCTCTACAAGACCGAGGTGTTCCGGCTCTGCGAGCTGCGCAACCGCTGGAAGCCGGCCGAGGCGCTGGGTGCCGGCGGCGTCGTCATCCCGCCCAACATCATCGCCAAGCCGCCCACCGCCGAGCTGCGGGAGAACCAGAAGGACCAGGACAGCCTGCCGCCCTACGAGGTGCTCGACGCGATCCTCGAGCGGCTGGTCGAGGAGGAGCGCACGGTCGCCTCCATCGCGGCCGAGGGCTTCGACCCGGCGCTGGTAGCCAAGGTGGAGCGCATGCTGAACCTCGCGGAGTACAAGCGCCGGCAGGCGGCGCCCGGGGTGAAGGTGACCACCCGCAATTTCGGCCGCGACCGTCGCTACCCCATCACCAACCGGTTCCGCGAAGGCGCCTGACGCCGCGCGCGGCCGGTTGCGAGGGGCGGCGGGCTCGGCGATAAGGCCGCCATGAGCTCTCCTGTCCTGCGTTTCGCCCCGTCCCCCACCGGGCTGCTGCATGTCGGCAATGCCCGCACCGCGCTCTACAACGCGCTGCTCGCCCGGCGGGCCGGCGGCACCTTCATCCTGCGCTACGACGACACCGACGTGGCGCGCTCGACCGCCGGCTTTGCCGACGCCATCGCGCGCGATCTCGACTGGCTGGGGCTGGTGCCCGACCGCGTGGAGCATCAGTCGCGCCGGCTGCCGCGCTACGACGCGGCGGTGGAGCGGCTCAAGGCGGCCGGAAGCCTCTACCCTGCCTACGAGACCGAGGAGGAGCTGGAGGCGCAGCGGCTGTCGCGCCGCCGCCGCGGGCTGCCCCCGGTCTATGACCGTGGCGCCCTCGCGCTGACGGCGGCGGACCGGGAGCGGCTGGAAACGGAGGGGCGCCGGCCGCACTGGCGCTTCCGCCTCCATGGCGGCGTGGTCCGCTGGGACGACGGCGTGCGCGGTCCGCAGGCGGTGGAGACCTCCGCCCTGTCCGACCCGGTGCTGGTGCGCGGGGACGGCAGCTATCTCTACACCCTCACCTCCGTGGTCGACGACATCGAGATGGGGGTGACGCAGGTGGTGCGCGGCGAGGACCACGTCACCAACACCGCCGTGCAGATCGCGATCTTCGAGGCGCTGGGCGCGGCGCCGCCGGCCTTCGCCCACCACAACCTGCTGACGCTGCCGAGCGGGGAGGGGCTTTCCAAGCGGCTCGGCCATCTCTCGCTGCAGGCGCTGCGGGAGGAGGGCCACGAGGCATTGGCGGTGGCGGCGCTGGCGGTGCTCACCGGCACCTCGCTGGCGGTGGAGGCGGTGCCCGGCCTCGACGCGCTGGCGGAGCGGATCGACCTGCGCCGCATCTCCCGCGCGCCGGCCCGGTTCGACCCGGAGGACCTTTCGGCGCTCACCGCGGCGACCCTGCACGGGCTGGACTTTGCCGCCGTTGCGGCGCGGCTGGCTGACCTCGGCGTCGGTGGCGGCGCGCCGTTCTGGCTGGCGGTGCGCGGCAATCTCGCCCGGCTGGCCGATGCCGCGCGCTGGTGGCGGGTGGTCGAGGGGCCGGTGGAGCCCACCCTCGCTCCGGGCGATGCCGATTTCCTCGCCCGTGCCGCCGATCTCCTGCCGCCGGAGCCTTGGGACGGGGAGGTCTATGCCGGCTGGCTGGCGGCGCTGAAGCCGGTCGCCGGCCGCTCCGGCCGGGCGCTGTTCCACCCGCTCCGCCTCGCTCTGACGGGGGTGGAGAGCGGGCCGGAGCTGAAGGCCCTGCTGCCGCTGATCGGGCGGGAGCGGGCGGCGGCCCGGCTGCAGGGCCGCGCCGCCTGAGACGCCCCGGCCGTCACGGGGCTGTCGGCAGCCACGCTGTTCGCGGTCACTGCACCGGGGCGGGCGGCAGCAGCGGCTGGCCCTGATAGGTCGGGGCGGGCTGCTGCGGCGCCGGCTGGGTGCGCGCCGCCGGGGCGGTCCGTGTCGCGGCGGGGTTGGTCGCGGCGGGGCTGGCCGCCGTGGGCTTGGCGGGCGCGGTCTTTGCCGGGGCCGGTGTGGTCTTGGCCGGGGTGGCCGGCAGCGGCTGGGAGAGCTCCCGCGCCTTGTCCTCGGTGACCACGATATCCCCCTGCCGCAGCGTCTCCCCGGTGTCGGCGCCGGCGAGCGCCTGGCCCCAGCTCATCCCGGCCGGTCGGCAGGAGCAGGTGGAGACGAACTGCTTGCGGTACAGCCCGGCATTGGGCAGCGAGGTGTAGGGCTGGCCGTTGGTGCCGACGGCGTGGTCGATGTCCTCATTGGTGCGGTAGGCGAACAGGCGGGCTTCGGTGCCGGGGCACTGCCGCTGGCACAGCGCCTCGTCATTGGCGAAGCTGGCCGGGGTGGTGGAGGAGGAGATCGGGAAGAAGAACCCGTCGCAGGTGCGCACGCACACCGTCCGGTAGGAGGACACGCGCGGCATTTCCGAGGGCTGGATGTCGGGCGAGGGCATCTCCTCGGAAGGCTGTGCCGATTCATCGGCCGGAACGCCGAAGAGCTGCTCGAAGAAATTGCGCGGCTGCCGCGGCTGACGCTGCTGGTTCTGGCCGGGCTGGCCGCCGCCGAGCGCGGCGCGGTATTGCGGGCCGCAGTCGTTCTGCGCGAGCTGCTGCACGATCTGCCGGCGCTGGGCGTCGAGCCCGCCGCGCTGGCTTTCGAGCTGGGCCATGCTGCGGTCGAGCGCGGCCTGGGCCTGCGCCAGCTTGCTGCGGATCTGGGTGCACTGGGGCGGCAACTGGGGCTGGAAGATCAGGAAGCCCTGCTGGTTGCAGCCATTATAGTCCATCTGGCCGTTCAGATACTCCACGTCGCCCCGCTGCTTGGCGACAGTGGCTTCCAGATTGCCGCCCGCGCCACGGCCGAGCTGGCCGAGCTGGGCCTCCAGCCGCAGGCAGGCGGTGCGCGCGGCGTTCTGGGGGTCGTTGGCGGCCGGGTCCGGGTAGGCCTGCGCGGCGGCGGCGGAAATCCCCAGCGCCAGCAGGGGCACCGCCAGCACCATGCCGCGGGCGCGTGCGAACAGGTCGCGGGTAAGGCTCATCAGCTCTGCCGTCTCGTCGCGGAAGCGGGCCGATCCCCGTTCCGAATCCTCCGGGCGCAGCGCGGCCGGCGGCGCAATGAGCGCGGCAAGCTTGGCCAAAATTTGAAGCGGCATGAGAAAGGTGACCGTAGCAAGCTGACCGTGTCGGGCGCCGGCGGGCGTCTCGCGGAGGGGAGAGGAAGTGTCGTACTTCCGTTCGGGGCGCCCTCATACCATATGCGCCGTCGGCTCCAACGGAGATTGCCTCATGTCGACGCGCCTGCGTTTCCTCTCCCTGCCGCTTGCCGCCGGCCTCGCGCTTGCGGCCAGCCTCGCGCTTGCGGCGCCTGCCGCCGCGCAGGAGCCGGACCTCATCTTCCGCAAGTCGACGGTGTGGAAATTCCTCACCCCGGACGACAAGCTGGCGGTCTATGGCATCGACGATCCGATGGTGGAGGGGGTGGCCTGCCACTACACCCAGCCGGAACGCGGTGGGGTGAAGGGCATGCTCGGCGTGGCGGAGGAGGTTTCCGACATCTCGATAGCCTGCCGGCAGATCGGGCCCATTCGCTTCAAGGGCAAGATGGAGCAGGGCGACATCGTCTACCGCGAGAGCCGCTCGCTGATCTTCAAGAAGATGCAGATCGTGCGGGGTTGCGACGCCAAGCGCAACGTATTGGTGTATCTGGTCTATTCGGACAGGCTGATCGAAGGCAGCCCGAAGAACTCCACCACCAGCGTGCCGGTCATGCCCTGGGGCGCCGACACCCAGGTGCCGAAATGCGGGGACTTCATCCAGTGAGGCAGGGCGCGGCGGGGCGTGTGCGCGCCGCCGCCCGTGACCGCCTCAGCGTCCGCAGCCGCCTCAGCGTCCGCAGGTGATGGCGACGACGTCGGTGCAGCTTCCGCCGTTGCAGGCGGTGCGGGCATTGGCGCTGATGAGCCGGGCCTTGCCGGCGTCGCTCTGCACCTTGCCGAAGCTGACCACGCGGGAATAGTCGTGCACCCGGCACCAGGCCTCGGCCATGGCGGCGCCGCAGCTGGAGCCGGAGGCGACGCAGGCGTCGATGCCGTAGCCGTCGGAATTGTCGACGACGAACATTTCCGTCTGGCCGTCGGCGAGAGCCAGGGCAGGGGTGAGGGCGAGGGTGGCGGCGAGAAGGGCGCGGCGGAGCATCATGGCGGTGCTGCGAATGGCCTCGGGATGGTGTGGCAGGACTATGGCGCGAAGGATTGAATAGTTCGTGAACGCCGATGCGGCCCGTCGGTTCATTCAGGCGCCGCTGGTTACGTCCCGTTTCCGGCCGAGGCAATCGCCGGCGGCCGGTCAGCGTGTGGATTGGGGGTGGCTGTGGCGTCGGGGCCTCACCCCCGGGCCAGGTGAAGCGGGCTCGCGGCCGGCCAGCGGCCCGCCGGCCTTGACGTGCCGGCGCAAAGGGAGGACAGACGCCCCGCGGCTGTCCGCCACGCGCCGGAAGGTGGCGCGGGCCGGGCGGCTCCAATCCAGAAGAGGCGGGTTCAATGCCGGGTGAAGTCGGATCGGGTCTTCCCGAGGTCAAGCTGTACAACACGCTCACGCGGGTGAAGGAGCCCTTCGCGCCGATCGATCCGGCGCGCGTGCGCATGTATGTCTGCGGACCCACCGTCTACGACCTCGCCCATATCGGCAATGCCCGCCCGGTGGTGGTGTTCGACCTGCTGTACCGCGTGCTCCGCCATTTCTATGGCGCCGACCACGTGAAGTATGTCCGCAACATCACCGACGTCGACGACAAGATCAACGCGCGGGCGGCGCGCGAATTCCCCGACCTGCCGCTGAACGAGGCCATCGCCCGGGTGACCTTCGCCACCGAGGCGCAGTTCCACGACGACCTCGAGGCGCTCGGCGTGCTGCACCCCGATGTCGAGCCGCGCGCCACCGAGCATATCGGCGAGATGCGCACGCTGATCGAGCGTCTCGTCGCCGCCGGCCATGCCTATGTCGCCGAGGACCACGTGCTGTTCTCGGTGCCCTCGATGCCGGACTATGGCGCGCTCTCGCGCCGGCCGCTGGACGAGATGATCGCCGGCGCCCGGGTCGACGTCGCGCCCTACAAGCGCGACGCGATGGACTTCGTGCTGTGGAAGCCGTCCTCGCCCGGCGAGCCCGGCTGGCCCTCGCCGGCGGGCATCGGGCCGCTCGGCCGTCCCGGCTGGCACATCGAGTGCTCCGCCATGTCGTGGGCGCATCTGGGCGAGACCTTCGACATCCATGGCGGCGGCATCGACCTCATCTTCCCCCACCACGAGAACGAGATCGCGCAGTCGCGCTGCGCCTTCCATGCCGGGGTGATGGCCAATGTGTGGATGCACAACGGCTTCCTGCAGGTGGAGGGCGAGAAGATGTCGAAGTCGCTCGGCAACTTCGTCACCATCCGCGACCTGCTGGCGGACTGGCCGGGCGATGTGCTGCGCCTCAACATGCTGCGCACCCATTACCGCCAGCCGATCGACTGGACGGTGAAGGGGCTGGAGGAGAGCGCCAGGACGCTGGAGCAGTGGTTCGACGCCGCCGCGCCCGACGCCTATCCCCGCCCGGCGCCGGCGGTGCTGGAGGCGCTGGCCGACGACCTCAACACCCCGAAGGCGATCGCCGAGATGCACGCGCTGAAGGACCATGCCGGCAAGAAGGCGCTCGGCGGCACGCTCGCCTTCCTCGGCTTCGCGCCGGGGCCGCTGCGGGCCTGGCGCGACGCCCGCGCGCCGGCGCTCACCATCGACGCCGCCGCCATCGAGGCGCGCATCGCCGAGCGGATCGAGGCCCGGCGCAACCGCGACTGGGCCGCCTCCGACCGCATCCGCAACGAGCTGCTGGAGCTTGGCGTCGCGCTGAAGGACAACAAGGACGGCACCACCACCTGGGAGCCGGCGCGGTGAGCGCCGCCCCGGCCGCCGCCCTTCGCCCGGCGCTGCCTGCCGACGCGCCCCTGCTGGCGGCGATCCTGCAGGCGGCGGTGTTCGAGCTGACCGGCGACGATTACGAGCCGGACCAGCAGGAGGCGTGGGCGGCGCTGGCCGATGACGAGGAGGCCTTCGCCGCGCGGCTCGCCACCCGGCTGACGCTGGTCGCCACCCGCGGCGGCGAGCCGGTCGGCTTCGTCGCTCTGGCCGACAATGCGGTGATCGACCTGCTCTATGTCCACCCGGAGGTCGCCGGCGAGGGCGTCGCCACGCTGCTGTGCGACGCGGTGGAAAGGCTGGCGCAAGCCCGTGGCGCCAAGAGCCTGAGCGCCGATGCGAGCGACACCGCGCTCGGCTTCTTCCAGAAGCGGGGCTACGTGCCCCAGCGCCGCAACACCGTGCCGCTCGGCGCGGTGTGGCTGGGCAACACCACGGTCCAGAAGACCCTCGCGGAGGGGGAAGCCCGCTCATGACCGACCCGGCGCCCGCCGCCGCCCCGCCCTCCGTCCCGACCCCGCCGCCGGGCGGGCGCGCGCGGCTCCACCTCTTCGACACCACGCTGCGCGATGGCCAGCAGATGAACGGGGTGGATTTCACCCTGGCCGACAAGCTGCGTCTCATCGAACTCATGGGCCGGCTCGGGCTGGACTACATCGAGGCCGGCTACCCCGGCGCCAATCCTTCCGACACCGCGCTCTTCGCCGAGCGGCGGGCAAGCGCGGCCCGCATCACCGCCTTCGGCATGACGCGGCGCCCGGGCCGTTCCGCCGCCAACGATCCCGGCCTCGCCGCGCTGCTGGAGGCGCAGGCCGACGCCGTGTGCCTCGTCGCCAAGGCCTCGGCCTATCAGGTGCGCGTCGCGCTGGAGACCACCGAGGAGGAGAATCTCGCCGCGATCCGCGACAGCGTCGCCGCCGCCCGCGCGCGCGGTCGCGAGGTGCTGGTGGACTGCGAGCATTTCTTCGACGGCTACAAGGAACGGGCGGACTATGCGCTGGCCTGCGCCCGCACCGCCTTCGAGGCCGGCGCCCGCTGGGTGGTGCTGTGCGACACCAATGGCGGCACCCTGCCGGAGGAAGTCGAGCGCATCGTCCGCGCCGTGACGCAGGTGGTGCCGGGTGAGCATCTCGGCATCCATGCCCATGACGACACCGGGCAGGCGGTGGCCAATTCCCTCGCCGCCGTCCGGGCCGGGGCGCGGCAGATCCAGGGCACGCTGAACGGGCTGGGCGAGCGCTGCGGCAACGCCAATCTCTGCAGCCTGATCCCGACCCTGCTGCTGAAGCCGGCCTATGCCGGGTTCGAGACCGGGGTGCGGCCGGAGCGGCTGGCCGAGATCACCTCCGTCTCCCGCGCGCTCGACGAAATCCTCAACCGTGCGCCGGACCGGCACGCCCCCTATGTCGGCGACAGCGCCTTCGCCACCAAGGCCGGCATCCACGCCTCCGCCATCCTCAAGGACCCCGCGACCTATGAGCATGTGCCGCCGGAGAGCGTCGGCAATCGCCGCCGGGTGATGGTGTCCGACCAGGCCGGGCGCTCCAACGTGCTGGCGGAGCTGGACCGGCTCGGCATCGAGGTGCGGCGGGACGATCCCCGTCTCGCCCGGCTGCTGGACGAGGTGAAGACCCGCGAGGCCGCCGGCTATGCCTATGAGGCGGCGGACGCTTCCTTCGCGCTGCTGGCGCGCCGGGTGCTCGGCCATGTGCCGGACTATTTCCAGGTCGAGCGCTTCAGCGTCTCGGTGGAGCGGCGCTACAATGTGCGCGGCGAGCAGGTCACGGTGGCGGAGGCCATCGTGAAGGTGCGCATCGGCGAGGAGGTGACGATCTCCGCGGCGGAGGGCAACGGCCCGGTCAACGCGCTCGACCTTGCCCTGCGCAAGGACCTCGGCAAGTACCAGCCGCTGATCGGCGACCTGAAGCTCACGGATTACCGCGTGCGCATCCTCGACGGCGGCACCGAGGCCATCACCCGCGTGCTGCTGGAGAGCAGCGACCGCAGCGGCGCCCGCTGGACCACGGTGGGCGTGTCCACCAACATCATCGACGCCTCGTTCCAGGCATTGCTGGACAGCATCGTGTGGAAGCTGGTGAAGGAAGGCGCGGAGGGCTGACCGCTGCGAGGGCCGTCGCAGGCCGAAGCGCCGCACGCGGCCGGCGGGCGCCCGCGCCCCGTCGCCTCACATGCGTTCGGCCACCTGAACCTCGGGCGCGCCGTGCAGGCTTCCCTCCGGCAGCGGCGCCACCGCCGCGCGCAGCCGCGGCACCACCGCCTGCGCGTTGGCGGCGACCAGCAGGGAGAGCGGGCGTTCGGCATTCACGAAGCCGGTGGCCTGCATATGGCCGAACAGGGCCAGCAGCGGGTCCCAGAAGCCGTCCACATTCACCACCAGCACCGGCTTGCGGTGACGGTTGAGCTGCACCCAGGTGAGCTGTTCCACCAGCTCCTCCAGCGTGCCCACCCCGCCGGGCAGGGCGACGAAGGCGTCGGCCCGCTCGAACATCAGGCGCTTGCGCTCGTGCATGTCGCGGGTGACGACCAGCTCGTGAGCGTGCTCGAACGCCTGCTCCTTGCCGATCAGGAATTCCGGGATGATGCCGGTGACCCGGCCGCCGGCCTCGGCGCAGGCGCGGGCGGTGGCGCCCATCAGGCCGACACCGCCGCCGCCATAGATCAGCCGGACACCCTCCCGTGCGAGGATGCGGCCGAGCTCGGTAGCGGTCTTGAGGAAAACCGGGCTGTCGCCCGGCGCGGCGCCGCAGTAAACGCAAACACTCTTGATCGTCGACATGGCCACCATGATGCAGGGCGGGAAAGAGGCGTCAAGCCACCACGCTTGCAAGGCGCGGGCCGGCCCGCGCACGCACGGCCGCACGGTCCGCCCGCGGGGCTCCGGCCATTGACTCGGGTCGCGGCCTTGTCATTGTGCATCGCAGCAACGATATGCCGGCAATGCTGTTGTACCCGTGCCGCCCGCTTCCGGGCGCACCCACAAGGACGCCTTCATTGCAGAAAATGTCTCACGACTTCGGCCGGTTCGCCGCTCTCGGCCGGTCGGCCGGTGCGGCAACGCGGACGCCCCAGCACCCCGGCCGGCTCGCGCCGCTTCCCGAGTTCGGGTCGAATCCGGGCGGGCTGAAAGCGCATGTCCATGTTCCCGCCACCGCCGCCCGCGGCGCCCCGCTGGTGGTGGTGCTGCACGGCTGCACCCAGAACGCGGCCGAATACGACCTGCGCGCCGGCTGGTCGGCACTGGCCGATCACGCCGGCTTCGCGCTGCTCTACCCCGAGCAGAACCATGGCAACAACCCGAACCTCTGTTTCAACTGGTTCCGCCCCGGCGATGCCCGGCGCGACGCCGGCGAGGCGCTGTCCATCCGGCAGATGATCGCGACCATGGTCGAGGCGCACGGGCTGGACCCCGAGCGGATCTTCGTCACCGGCCTCTCGGCCGGCGGCGCGATGGCGTCCGTCATGCTCGCCACCTATCCCGAGCTCTTCGCCGGCGGCGCCGTCATTGCCGGGCTCGCCTATGGCCGCGCCACCACCGTGCCGGAGGCGTTCGACTGCATGCGCGGCCAGAGCGCCGCGTCCGACGAGGAATTGTGGCGTCTGCTGCGCGAGGGGGCCAGCCATGACGGGCCATGGCCGAAGGTCGCGATCTGGCAGGGCATGGCCGACCACACGGTGGCGCCCACCAATGCCGCGGACATCGCCACGCAATGGCGCGGCGTGCACCACCTCGGCGAGGCGCCCTCCGAGATCGAACGGCTGGGCCCGCGGGAGAAACGGGTGTGGCGCAACGCAGCGGGCGAAGCCGTGATCGAGCTGAACACGGTGGCCGGCATGGGGCATGGCACGCCGCTGAGCGCGGAACTCGGCGTGGCCGGCCCCTACATGCTGGATGTCGGCATCTCCTCGACGCTGGAGATCGCCGCTTTCTGGGGCATTGCGGAACCCGCCGCCACGGTGGCCGGGCGCCCGGCGGCATCGGCGGCGGCACCCAACGCCATTGCCCGGACCGCTGCCGCGCCGGCCACCTCGCTTTTGCCTGCCGCGCCGGCCACGCAGGGCAGGGGAGCCACGACGGCCCAGCCCACAGGCGAGCCCGGCCACCGCGCGGCGCCAAACCGGGTTGCCGCCGTCGGCAAGGTCATCGAAGACGCCCTGCGCGCCGCGGGGCTGATGCGATAGGGGCCGGGCGCCGCCGCGTCGCGGAGGGGATGGCGGTCCCTCCGGGCGGCGGCGCGCCGGCCCCACCGGGGCAGCACAGGGGCCGCGCGACGGCGGCCTATACCGTCGCACGCCCTGCAGGCCCGTCGACAAGCCCTTTTAGAACTCCACGCCCAGCTTGAGCAGGAGCTGCTGGCGCTCGTGGTTGACGAGGTCGAGGTTGTTGTCGCTGTCCGGCGACGAGCCGGCGATCTGGTAGGCGTAGGCGAGCTTCACATAGGCGGCCTTGCTGAGCTGGGCGTAGAAGCTCGGCCCGAGATAGAGCGCGCCGCCCTCGAAGCGGTTCAGCCCGGCGCCGTCGAAGGCGGCGAGGTAGCGCAGCTCGCCGCCGAGGAAGAGGCCGCGCGCCACCTGCCAGCTCAGCGCGCCGGAAACCTCCAGGCCGCTCTCCGCCTCGCCGCCGCCCCACTCCGGGAGATAGCCGAGGTTGACGGCGCCGAAGAGCGTCTCCGACACCAGCTCCTTGTCCATCAGCAGCCGGACCGGCAGGCCGAAGCTGTCGACCCGCTCGCCGGAATCGTCGTCATAGCGGCCCCATTCCGGCTCGATCGAGACCGCCAGCCCCAGCGGCGCGTGCTCCCAGCTCAGGAAGCGGTACTTGATCTCGGCGCCGAGCCCGCCGAAGCCGCCGGCGGCCATGTCCTCCAGCCCGTCGATGTTGCTGATGTCGTGATAGGCGAGGGCGGCGCTGACGCCGATGGTGAGGTTGCGGGTGACGCCGTATTCATATTCGGCCTCCGCTTCCCCGGCGCCGTAATGGGAGCCGCCCTCCGCCTCGCCGGCAGCGCGGCCGAACCGGCCGGTCGCCTCGACCGATACCTCCTGCTCGCCGCGGTCATTGGTGTCGGAACCTTCGGTGAAGCCGAAGATGTTCTCGCTGTCGATCTCGTATCCCGGATCGCTGTCCCCCGCGTCGGCGTCGGCCGCATGCGCCGGCAGGCCCGCCAGCAGGAGAAGCCCGGTGCCGGCACCGACCCAGACACGCCGCACCGCCGCCCGCCGCCTTGCGAACGCGCCCATACCGTCACCCCTCCCGTTATTTTGAGATAAAAGTAATCGTGATTCGCAATACTGTCAGCATGAAATGAAGATTCGTTTGTATTATTATTTTCTCATATCCGATTAAATTTATTCTTAGATTTCGCGATCTATACATGACGCTGCGTCACCGGTGCGCGGCCGCGACGCGTCTGGGCGGCTGTCTTCCCGCTGCCGCAATCATCGTCTATCGACGATCACCGATGGATCAGCTTGCCGACGATTCCGACGATCTTCTCGCCCTGCGGCTGCGGGCGCTCGCCCATCCCGCGCGGCTGGCGATCCTGCGCGCGCTGGCGCGGGCGGAGCGCTGCCCGTGCGGCGAGATCGTGCGCGGGCTCAGCCTTGCCCAGTCCACCGTCTCCCAGCATCTCAAGGTGCTGAAGGAGGCCGGCCTCATCACCGGCACCATCGAAGGGCCGCGCTCCTGCTATGGGTTGGACCGCGCCGTCGTCGCCCGGCTGGCCGCGACGCTGGCGCCGCTGCTGGCCGATCTCGCGGGGCAATCCCCGTCCGCTGCCGGCTTGACCCCCGCCTTGCCGTCTCCCATCTCTGCGTCGCCGGACGCCGTTTTCCCCCTCGGCGAGCCGCCCCGCGTCACGGCCGGCCCAACCGGACTTTCCCGATCATGAGTGCTTCCGACAGCGGGACGGCGCCTGCGCGTCCCAACAGCCTTCCCCCGCGCGCCCCGGCGGCGGCCTCGCCGCGCGGCTCGCTCTGGGTCGCGCTGCGCGGGCTGGTGCCCTATCTCTGGCCCGCCGACCGCATGGACCTGCGCGCCCGCGTGCTGTGGGGCCTTCTGCTGCTCGTCCTCGCCAAGATCGCGACGCTGTTCACGCCCTTCCTCTTCAAATGGGCGACCGACGCGGTGGCCGAGCGCGAAGGCGCTGTCATCACCACCGACACGGTGGGGCTCATCCTGGCCGGGCCGGTGGTGCTGACGCTGGCCTATGGCTTCGCCCGCGTCGTCATGGCCGGCCTCACCCAGTGGCGTGACGGGCTGTTCGCCAAGGTGGCGGTCCACGCGGTGCGCCGCCTCGCGCTGGAAACCTTCGAGCACATGCACGCGCTGTCGCTGCGCTTCCATCTCGAACGCAAGACCGGCGGGCTCACCCGCGTCCTCGAGCGCTCGCGCGAGGGCATCGAGACCATCGTGCGCATGCTGGTGCTGCATCTCGCCCCGACCGTGCTGGAATTCGCCATGGTCATCGGCGTGCTGCTCTGGCAGTTCGACTGGCGCTACGCCGCGGCGGCGGTGGCGATGATCGTGGGCTACACCGTCTTCACCTTCATCATGACCGAGTACCGGATGGGCATCCGCCGGGCGATGAACGAGAGCGACACCGACGCCAACGCCAAGGCGGTCGACAGCCTGCTGAACTACGAGACGGTGAAGTATTTCGGCGCCGAGAGCTGGGAGGCGGCGCGCTACGACCGCTCCATGGCCCGCTACGAGCGCGCGACTGTGCACACCCACACCTCGCTGGCCTGGCTCAATGCCGGGCAGGCCGCCATCTTCACCCTGGGCCTCACCGCGGTGATGGTGCTGTGCGTGTTCGACATCCGGGCCGGGCGGCAGTCGGTCGGCTCCTTCGTCATGGTCAACGCCATGATGGTCCAGCTCTACCAGCCGCTGAACTTCCTCGGCATGATCTACCGCGAGATCAAGCAGTCGCTCATCGACATCGAGGCGATGTTCGCCGTGCTCGCCCGCCGGCCGGAGGTGCGCGACGCCCCGGCCGCCCGGCCGCTGGCGATCGCCGGCGGCACGGTGCGGTTCGAGGACGTGCATTTCTCCTACGATCCCGACCGCGAGATCCTGAAGGGCGTCTCCTTCGAGGTGCCGGCCGGCCGCACCGTCGCCATCGTCGGCCCCTCCGGCGCCGGCAAATCGACCATCTCGCGGCTGCTGTTCCGGTTCTACGACGTCTCCTCCGGGCGCATCACCATCGACGGGCAGGACATTCGCGACATCACCCAGGAGAGCCTGCGCGCCGCCATCGGCATGGTTCCGCAGGACACCGTGCTGTTCAACGACACGCTGGCCTACAACATCCGCTACGGCCGCAACGGTGCTTCCGACGAAGAGGTCGCGGAGGCGGCGCGCCTCGCCCAGATCGACGGCTTCATCCGCACCACCCCGAAGGGCTTCGCCACCGAGGTCGGCGAGCGCGGGCTGAAGCTCTCCGGCGGCGAGAAGCAGCGCGTCGCCATCGCCCGCACCATCCTCAAGGCGCCGCCGATCCTGCTGCTCGACGAAGCCACTTCCGCGCTCGACAGCCACACCGAGCACGAGATCCAGGACGCGCTGGACCGGGTCTCGCGCGGGCGCACCACGCTGGTCATCGCGCACCGGCTCTCCACCGTCATCGGCGCCGACGAGATCATCGTGCTCGCCGCCGGCCGCATCGCCGAGCGCGGCACCCACACCGCGCTGATGGCCCGGCACGGGCTCTACCACTCGATGTGGCAGCGCCAGCGCGAGGTGGACCGGGCCCGCGAGACCCTGCGCGCCAGCGGCGAGGCGGGCACGGCCCCGGACGGCCTGCCGGACCTGCCGGACGGCGTCGCGGCGGAATGACGCCGCGGCGGCCCGGCCGGATCGCCGGTGCCGCCGGAGCGAGGCACGATCCTGCGCGGCAGGATCGCGTGGCGTATGATCGTGCGGGGCACGATCGCGCGAGGCCGCGAAAGAGCCGGCCGCCCGAAGGTCCGCCGCCTTGCCAGCCGGGCCGGGGCATGGCACGTCGATGCCGCGATTTCGACGCGACGCTGCGATAGGCAGCGCCGCGCTGCCGCTAGGAAACACGATGTCCCTGCTCGACACTCTCCGCAACGACCTGACGCCGATCCACCGCGAAGGCTACCCCTTCCTGCTCATCGGCGCGGTGGTGTCCGGGCTGCTGCTGTGGCTGTTCCAGCCGCTGGGCTGGATCGCGCTGCTGATCACGGCGTGGATCGCCTATTTCTTCCGCGATCCCGAGCGCGTCACCCCGCTGCGCGAGGGGCTGGTGATCGCGCCGGCCGATGGCCGGGTGTGCCTCGTCGGCCCCGCCGTGCCGCCGGCCGAGCTCGGCCTCGGCCGCGAGCCGCTGCCGCGGGTCTGCATCTTCATGAACGTGTTCGACGTCCACGTGAACCGGGCGCCGCTGGCGGGTCGGGTGGCGCGCATCGCCTATCGGCCGGGCAAGTTCCTCAGCGCCGATCTCGACAAGGCGAGCGAGGACAACGAGCGCAACGGCGTGGTGCTGGCGACCGCGGCGGGCCTCGTCGGGGTGGTGCAGATCGCCGGGCTGGTGGCGCGGCGCATCGTCTGCTTCGTGCGCGAGGGCGAGGAGATCGCCACCGGCGAGCGTTTCGGCCTCATCCGCTTCGGCTCGCGCGTCGACGTGTATTTCCCCGCCGGCGCCCGGCCGCTGGTGGCGGAAGGCCAGCGCGCCGTGGCCGGCGAGACCGTGCTGGCCGATCTCGCCTATTCGCAGCCGCCCGCCAGCTTCAGGATCGGATGACCCGCGCCCGCCGCGCCGCAGGCCGGCGCCGCAACAGGAGTGGCCCATGCCGCGACCCTTTCCGCCTTTCGAGCCCGACCCGCAAGCGCGCCGCCGCCGCTTCCAGGCCATACCGGTGCGGCTGCTCATCCCCAACATCGTGACGCTGCTGGCGCTCTGCGCAGGCCTCACCGGCATCCGCATGGCGATCGAAGGGCGCATGGAGCTGGCGCTCGGCGCCATCGTCATCGCCGCCGTGCTCGACGGCATGGACGGCCGGCTGGCGCGGATGCTGCAGGGCACCTCGCGCTTCGGCGCCGAACTGGACAGCCTCTCGGACTTCGTGTGCTTCGGCGTGGCGCCGGGCATCGTGCTCTATATGTGGGGCCTCGACACGCTGGGCTCGATCGGCTGGATCGCGGCGCTGGCGTTCGCCATCTGCGCCGCGCTGCGGCTGGCGCGCTTCAACGTGATGCTCGAGGATCCGAACAAGCCGGACTTCGCCAGCAACTTCTTCACCGGCGTGCCCGCGCCGATGGGCGCCATCTGCGTGCTGCTGCCGGTCTATCTGGAACTGGTGGGGCTGCCGCGGCTCGTCGCCTCGCCGGCGGTGGCGGCGGTCTACTGCCTCGCCATCGCGCTGCTGATGGTGTCGAAGCTGCCGGCGTGGTCGGGCAAGAAGCTCGGCGCGCGGGTCCCGCGCGAGGCGGTGCTGCCGCTCTTCGTCTGCGTCGCGCTGTTCGTGGCGGTGCTGGTGACGTGGCCGTGGGCGGTGCTGGCGCTGCTGACCATCGCCTATCTCGCGCTGATGCCGCTCTCGGTCATGCGCTATGCGCAGCTCGAACGGGAATATCTGCGTGCCACCGCTGCCGGCGGAACAGAGGAGCCGCTGGCCGGCGATGCCCCGACCTCTTCGCCGGTCGCGGTTGACCTCGACGAGGGCCGGCCCGACCGTCTCAACTGAACAGCGCGCCCCGGCGTCGACGCGTGGCGGGTCGGGCCTTCGAATCAAAACGCGCCGGACCTTCCGGCCGGCGCGTGATTGGAAACAGGCCGCCGGCGGCCACCCGCGCGGCGTCAGCGGCCGCGGTTGCGGCCGGCCAGGGCGGCGACGCGGGCCGACAGCGGCACGCCGGGAAAGGCCTGCCGCAGCTCCCGGAGCGCTTCGGCGTCGGTGGGGTTGCCGAGATGGGCGAGGTGCTGGGCCATCCGGGCGAACACGCTGCTCGCCGACGCGCCGCCGGCATCGCGGCGCAGAACGGCGCGCGCACCCTCCGGCGCAGACGGCCCGACCAGCTCGCCGTCGCGCGGCGGGATCGAAACCGAAGACGTCGCGGACACCTGCAGCATCACAACCTCCTTCGATGACCAGACCGAATCAATCGGGTTTGATCATGGCTAACCATGAACCCTGACGCGCTTTAACGCATCATGTTTCTTATGGTTCCCGATGATGTGATGGAGACGTTGAGCAGTGAATCATGAACGCACGACGACAGTGGTCAGTCGTGCCAAGTGGAAACCAAACAACGTGAGGTTTTATTTCGAAGTTCGTAGCAACTGCCCGCCGGTCGGCGGGCGGCGCCCGCCCCGGCTTCAGGAGCGGGTCAGGGCCACGCTGCTGCCGTCGCTGGTGGCGACGCCGTCATAGCGGCCGGCGCCCGCCGGCTTCAGCCGCGCGGTGACCTTGCCGACATGGTTCTGGAGCACGATGTCGTTGCCCCACACGTCCCAGCCCTTGGTCATGAAGATATCGTTCGGGCAGCTCACATCGGCGCTGGCGGCGAAGCCGGACATGCCGCGGTCGGTCGTGAGGGTGAGCGGGCAGGTCTTCTGGCCACCATCCCACGTATAGGTCCAGGTGCCGGCGAGCTGGGAGCGGGTCGCGCCGGGGTCGGCATAGGCGACGCCGCCCGGCGCGGTCGCGGCCGGCAGGCTGAGAGAGACGTTCTGCGCGGCGGGGCGCGGGGTCACGGCGGCCTCGGCCGTGGCCGCCGAGGCTCCGGTGGCCGGAGTCGGCGCGGGAACGGCGGAGCTTTCCACCGAGCCGCTCGGCGCCGGGGTGATCGGGTCGGCATCGGCGACGGGCGTCTTCGCCGACGGGCCGAAGCCATCGATCGCCGTGCTGCACCCAGCAAGGGCGAAGGCAATGGCGGTCAGCGCGACGGCGTTCATCTTCATATTCCGTACCCCCACACGCCGGCCCGCCGGCGTGCTCGTTGGTCGTTCCAGAGCATCGGGCAACCCGCAGTGCCCGAGCAAGGCGACAATCTTGGCTTTTTCGACAAGGATCGTGGCGTCACCATGGCCCGGACGCCGGCTCCCCGCTCGAATCCGTATCGACGCTCGGTCATGCTGAACAAATCCTTAGCCCGGCGAGGCTGTCGGGGGGCTGTCCTGGCCCAGCCGGCTGCCGCCAACGCGACACGGAACCTGTGATGGACGCCGCCGCGCCGCCGCGCTATGTCGCGATGCACAACAGGAGGCCGCACCATGTATCAGATGCTTGATCCCGCCACGCTTAGGGTTCTGGTCACGGGCGGCACCTCCGGCATCGGCGCCGCCGCCGCGCGGCGCTTCGTCGAAGCCGGCGCCCATGTCGTCGCCACCGGCCGCCGGGCCGACCGCCTCATCGCGCTGCGCGACGAGCTGGGCCCGAGGCTGCACCCGCTCGAGGTGGATGTGCGCGACCAGGCGGCGCTCTCCGCCGCGCTGGCGGGCCTGCCGGAGCCGTTCGCCCGGCTCAATGTCGTCTTCGCCAATGCCGGCCTTGCCCTCGGCCTCGAGCCGGCGCAGCGCGCCAGCCTGAAGGACTGGGACGACATGGTCGACACCAACATCAAGGGCCTGCTCTACACCGTCGAGGCGACCCTGCCCGGCATGGTCGAGCGCGGCGAGGGCCACATCGTCTTCACCGGCTCGATCGCCGGCGACTACCCCTATCCCGGCGGCAACGCCTATGGCGCCACCAAGGCCTTCGTGAAGCAGTTCTCGCTCAACCTGATGGCCGATCTGGTCGGCACCGGCGTGCGCACCACCAACATCGAGCCGGGCATGGTGGAAACCGAGTTCTCGCTGGTCCGCTTCCACGGCGACGAGTCGCGCTCGGGCCAGGTCTATGCCGGCACCCAGTCGCTCACGGCGGAGGATATCGCCGAGCAGGTGCTGTTCTGCTGCAGCGTGCCGCGCCATGTGCAGATCAACCGGCTGCAGGTGTTCCCGACCTGCCAGGCCTTCAACGCCTTCCGCATCCAGCGCGACTGAACCCCGGCCGCGCCGTCCCCGTCGCCGGCCGTCACAGCACGGCGGCGCCGGCCACGGCGGCGCCCGCTACCACCGCTACCACCGGAACGCGCCACTGGGTGAGCGCGGCATAGGCCAGCGCGGCGAGGGCGAAGCTCGGCGCCGAGGTGACGCCGGAGGTCAGCACCGGGTTCCAGAACGCCGCGCCCAGCAGCCCGACCACCGCCGCATTGACCCCGCCGAGCGCGGCGCCCGCGCGCGGGTTGGCCGCCAGCCGCGCCCAGTAGGGCAGGGCGGCATAGACCAGCAGCGCCGAGGGCAGGAAGGCCGCCACCAGCGCCAGCAGGCCGCCCGCCACCCCGTTCGGCGCCGCCGGCATCATGGCGCCGACATAGGCCGCGAAGCTGAACAGCGGGCCGGGCATGGCCTGCACCGCGCCGTAACCGGCGAGGAAGGCCTCGCGCGTCAGCCCGCCGGGATGCACCAGCTCGGCCTCGATCAGCGGCAGCACCACATGGCCCCCGCCGAACACCAGCGCGCCGGCGCGGTAGAGCGCATCGAACAGCGCGAGCCCGGTGCTGCCGGTCGCTCGCGCCAGCACCGGCAGCAGTACCAGCAGCGCGGCGAAGAGGGCGAGCGCGCCGAGCGAGGTCCACCGGCTCCCGCGGGCCGGGGCGGGCGGCGCCGGTCGGGGCTCCCGCGTCGTCCCCGCAAGCAGCGCGAGCCCGACCAGCCCGCCGCCGAGGATGACGGCGACCTGCCCCAGCGCGCCCGAGAGCGCGGCGACCGCCGCCGCCACCAGCGCGATGCTGCGGCGCGGCCGGTCCGGGCAGAGCGAGGCGGCCATACCCAGCACCGCATTGGCGACGATGGCGACGGCCGCGGCCTTCAGCCCGGCCAGCACGCCATGGGTGGTGGCGAGCCCGCCGAACGCGTCCACCCCATAGGCGAAGGCGAGCATGGCCAGCGCCGAGGGCAGGGTGAAGGCCAGCCACGCCAGCCCCATGCCGGCGAGGCCGGCGCGCTGCAGCCCCAGCGCCATGCCGACCTGGCTGGAGGCCGGGCCGGGCAGGAACTGGCACAGCGCCACGAGATCGGCATAGGCGGCTTCGGAGAGCCAGCCACGCCGGGCGACGAACTCCTCGCGGAAGAAGCCGAGATGCGCCACCGGCCCGCCGAAGGAGGTGAGCCCGAGCTTGAGGAAGGCGACGAACACCTCGCCCGGCGTGCCGGGGTGGCGCGGCCGCGCCGCCTCGAGCGTGCCGGAGGCCGGGCTGGGCGGGGAGGCGGCGTCGGTGGCGGCGTCGGTCATGGCGGTCTCGTGGCTCGGACGTCCCGCTGTAGCCCGGCGCCGGGCGACCCGCACGTGAAGAATGGATGACGGCACGAGCGGCCCCGCGCGGGCACCGTCCGGCCGTCCCCGTCGCATTCACGCGCCCCATGGCGTTGCGGGTCGGTCCGCCCGAGGGCTGGCCGCGGCCGGCGGACTGCTTCGCTGCAAGCCGGCATGCCCGGTGGGGCGATGGCCTCAGGCGGCTTCGGCGGCTTTCGGGGTGGCCATGGCGGCGCGCAGCGTCTCGGCGAGGCGGCGCGCGGCGGGGGAGGCGGCGGGCGCCAGCACGAGGCCGACCTCGGTGTCCGGCAGCGGCGGCAGGCCCTCGGCGGCGCCGAGCCGGCGCCATTCCGCCGGGGCGGCGCATTCCGGCAGCGCGGTGATGCACAGCCCGGTCTCCACCGCGGAGTGGATGCCACCCATGGAGGAGGTGGTGCAGGCCACCCGCCAGCCGCGACCCGCCGCGTCCAGCGCGGCGGCGATGTGCGGGCGGGCGCGGCAGCCGGTGGGGAACAGGGCGAGCGGCAGCGGGTCGTTGCGCTCCGGCCGGTGGCCCCGGGCGGCGAGCCAGAGCATCTTCTCCCGCTTCAGCAACTCCCCGGTGGGCCGGGAGAGGTCGCGGGTGAACAGGGCGAGGTCGAGATGGCCGCGCTCCACCTCCGGCTCCAGCGCCTTGGAGAGGTCGCAGCGTATGGAAATCTCGATGCGGGGATAGGCGGCGGCAAAGCGGGCGATGGCGGGGGTGAAATAGGCGTCGATATAGTCTTCCGGCATGCCGAGCCGCACGCTGCCTTCCGGCGTGCCGCCCTTGAGGTCGGAAAGCGCCTCGCTCTCATAGGCCAGCAGGCGGCGGGCATGGGCCACCAGCCGCTCCCCGGTCTCGGTGAGGGCGATGCCCCGGCGCGAGCGCTCCAGCAGCCGCACCCCCAGGCTCTCCTCGAGCTGGGCGATGCGCGCCGAGACCGCGGACTGGGTGCGCCCGACCCGCTCGGCCGCGGCGGTGAAGCCGCCCGTGTCCACGATGGCGATGAGCATGCCGAGCGACTCGGTGTCGAGGTGGCGCATCCGCGTGCCTCCGTCGGTGAAGGGATGTCACAATCATATCATCCTTCGTGATGTAACCACCAAATAAATTCGCTTTGCTGATGCCAGCGGCGGGTGTAGTCCATCGCCCATCCGGCGAAGCGCCCGTTGCGGCTCGCCCGCGCAGTCTCGTGTGAACCATGTCCCCGCCTCCTCCCGCCTCCCTCGCCACCGCCGAGTCGCTGGAAAGCCTCGCGCACGCCACGTCGCCGCACGCCATGACGTCGGAAGCGCTGGAGGCGCGGCAGCGACGGCAGGCCTTCGCCGCGGTGCTGCTGGCGGCGGTGTGCATCGGCTCCTCCGCCATTTTCGTGCGGCTGTCGGATGTCGGGCCGGCGGCGATCGGGTTCTGGCGGCTGATCTTCTCGCTGGGCCCCACCGCGCTGTGGGCTTATGCCGAGCTGCGCACGACGCGCGCCGCGCGGCCGGCGGCGGCACGGCGGCTGCCCTTCAGCGGCCGGCAGCTCTGGCTCGGGGCGGCGGCGGGCTTCTTCTTCGCCACCGATCTCGTGCTGTTCCATGCCGGGCTTGCCCGCACCGCGACCGCCAACGGGCTGCTGCTCGGCAACATGGCGCCGGTCTTCGTGGTGCTGATGGGCTGGCTGGTCCTGGCGGAGCGGCCGACCCTCGGCCTCGTCGCGGCGCTGGCGCTGGGCCTCGGCGGCGCGGGCGTCATCATCCTGCGCAGCGGGGTGCAGCTCGGCGGCTCGATGACGGGCGACCTCATGTGCCTTGCCGCCGCCTCGGCCTATTCCGCCTACATGCTGTTCATCCGCGTGGTGCGGCGCCCCACGGCGGACGGTTCGCCCGGCATGGGCGGTGGCATGGTGTCGCTGGTCTCCTCCGCGGCGGGCGCGGTGTTCTGTCTCGCCTGGGCGCTGGGCAACGGCGAGACGCTGGTGCCGCAGAGCCTGCAGGGGCTGCTGGCGGTGGCCGGGCTCGGCATCCTCACCCATGCGGCGGGACAGGGGCTCACCACCTTCGCGCTCGGCCGGCTGCCGGCGGGGCTGATCTCGGTGGTGCTGCTGCTGCAGATTCTCGTCGGCGTCACCGGCGCGGCGCTGCTGTTCGGCGAGGTGCCCTCGCTCACCGTCATGGCCGGCGGTGTCCTCATCGTCGCCGGCGTGCTGGCGGTCCGGCCGCGCTGAGCGCCGGCCGGCGCTCGCCCTGGCCCTCGCCGTGGCGTCCGGCGCTTGCGCGGGCGCGGGCGCGGGTCTACCTCGGAGGAAACAACGAGGAGCGTGACATGCAGAGGCCCAATCCGTTCGGCGGCGTGATCGAGGATCTTTCCGTGGAGGAGGTCCGCGCCGGCCTTGCCGACGGTTCCATCCTGCTGGTCGATGTCCGCGAGCCCAACGAACTCGCCGCCGAGCGTATTCCCGGCGCGGTCGACTTCCCGCTCTCGACCTTCGACGCGGCGGCGCTGCCCGATCCCGAGGGCCGGACGCTGGTGTTCTCCTGCCGCTCGGGCCAGCGCTCGCAGAAGGCCGCCGCGGCGGCGCAGGCGCAGGGCATCGACCTTCACCGCCACATGGCCGGCGGCATACTGGCGTGGAAGGAAGCGGGTTTCGAGACCGAGCAGGGCTGAGCGCCGCCGGGGCAAGCCCCGGTGCGGGGGCCGCGAGGGACGCGGCGCCCGCCGCGTTCTCCCGCCGCGTTCCCCCGCCGCGTTCCCCCGCCGCGTTCTCCCGCCGCGTTCCCCCGCCGCGTTCTCCGGCCGCCATGGCGGACCGGCGGGTTTCCGTCGGCCCTGTTCCGGTTCCTCGTCAGTCGGCGAGCCGGTCGATCACCTCGCCGGTGGCGGCGACCAGCCGGTCGACCTGCGCCGCCGTGGTCGCGGGTGAGCACAGCATCATGTCGTGGAAGGGCGAGATCAGCACCCCGCGCACCAGCAGCGCGAGGTGGATCGCCGCTTCCAGCGCGGGGAAATGCGCCAGCCGCGCCTCGGCGCCGGTGCGGCAGGGCTGCGGCGCCCGCACCACCTCCACCCGCGCGCCGCAGCGCGCGATGTGCCAGGGTAGGCCGGCGCGGTCGATGACCGCGGTGAGCCCGGTCTCCAGCCGGTCGGCGAGCGCGTTCATGTGGGCATAGGCCGCCTCGGTCGCGACCTGTTCCAGCGTCGCCCGCAGCGCCGCGAGCTGCAGCGGGCTGCCCGAGAGCGTGGTGCCGATGCCGGAATGCCCGTCGGCCGCGCGCTGCTTGGCCTGGCGGAAGCGCCGCGCGGTCTCCTCGCTCATCCCCCATACGGCGGTCGGCACCCCGCCGGCGATGGCCTTGCCCACCACCAGCAGGTCCGGCTCCAGCCCGTGCAAGGCGGCATAGCCGCCGGGCGCGGTGGAGAGCGTGTGGGTCTCGTCGATCAGCAGCAGCGTGCCGGTGCGGCGGGTGATCTCGCGCAGCGCGGCGTGGAAGCCGGGGGTCGGCAGCACCATCGCGCAGTTGGTGAGCGCCGGCTCGGTGATGACGCAGGCCACCGTGCGGTCCGCCAGCGCCTCCTCCAGCGCGGCGACGTCGTTGAACGGGATGATGCGGGTGAGGGTGGTGAGGTCGCGCGGCTCGCCGAGCAGGCTCGCCTTGTTCCCCGGCGTGCCGGCCGCGGAAAGCTCCACGAAGGTCTCGTCCACCGCGCCGTGATAGGCCCCGTCGAAGACGAGGATGCGCGGGCGCCCGGTGGCGGCACGGGCGGCGCGCAGCGCGAAGCGGTTGGCGTCCGAGGCGGTGGTGGCGATCTGCCAGCGGGGAAGGCCGAAGCGGCGCGCCAGCAGGTCGCCCACCGCGCCGGCGTCCGGTGTCGGCAGCATGGTGGCGAGCCCCTGCGGCATCTGCCGCGCCAGCGCCTCCACCAGCGCCGGCGGGCTGTGGCCGAACAGCGCCGCCGTATCGCCGAGGCAGAAATCCTCATAGCCGTGGCCGTCGACATCGGTGAGCCGGGCGCCGCGGGCCTCCTGTACGATCAGCGGCACCGGGGTCGACCAGTCGCTCATCCAGTGCATGGGGACGCCGTCATACAGATGGGTGGTGGCGGCGGCGGCGGCGCGGGTCCTGGGGCGGGTGCCGAGATAGAGCGCCTCCGCCTCGGCACGCAGCGCGGAAACCCGGGAGGGCGAGGCGCCGGACACGGATTCGGCGGGCAGGGAAACGGTCATGACGGCGGCTCCGTCTAAAGGCGTGAGAGGGGGGCGTCGCGGGGCGGCAGGCCGTCCTCCGCAGCCCCCGGGCGCAGGTCGCGGAAACGAATTTAGAGCAGGCGGCGAGCCCGTGGCAACGCGGGCGACGGCGGACACATCCGGGTGGCGGCGGATGGCGGCGTCTTCACTGGGGGAAGGGCTCGACATTAATCTCGGCGGTGCGGCCGAGATGGCGCGCGCGCCGCCCGGAGACGGAGACGACATAACCGGCGCAGCCGGCGGCCACCGCCTTCTCGCAGAAGCCGCGACAGGAATAGCCCGGCACCGGCACCTGCGCTTCGCGGAGGGTGGCCTGAAGCCCGGCGGTGTCGAACACCGGCGCGACGGCGCCGGCGGGGGCGGCCACCGGCGGCTCGATGTTCTGCCCATCGGGCGGGAAGCAGGTCGCCCGCGCCCGGCGGAAGTCCACCGCATGGCTCTCGAAGCCGGCCGCCATCAGCGCGCCGACGATCCGGGGGAAGTGCATCGCATTGGCTTCGGCCGCTTCGAGGCAGGCCCGGGCGGTCGCCTTCTGGTGTTCGTCCATGGGTGGTCTCCGGGGTGGCGGCGATGGTCTCGGGCGATCGGCGTCGCGGTCATGCCGGACCGCTGGGCCATGCGCCGCAGAAGCCGCATCAGGGTCTCGCGCTCCGGCGCGCTCCCGCGCTGGAAGAAGTCGGCATCCTCGCGGTCGGCCGGCGTCGCCAGCTCCGGCACCAGCCCGGCGCCCCGCTCGGTAAGGGCGAGGGTCTGGGCGCGGCCATTCCCGGCGCGGGCCTCCCGCCGGAGCAGGGCCTTGGCGATCAGCCGGTCGGCGAGGCGGGTGATGGCGCCGCGGGGGAGGCCCATCTCGTCGGCGAGGCGGCTGGGTGCGGCGGGCCCCCGGTCATAGAGCGCGCGCAGCACGGCCCACTCCGCCACGGTCACCTCCCGGTCCGCCCGTTTGGCGGCGAAGGCGTGGGAGACATGGTTGGCGACGAGGCGCAGCCGGACGCCGAGATGATCCGACAGCTCGGTAACCGGCCCTTGCGGCGTCGTGCGGTCGAAGGCGATGTCGTCGGCCATGGCGGTCTGTTTGATTGACCAGGAAACGACATCGCGATGGCTTCCTGGTCAATCACAGGCGCGGCGCCAACGGCCCGCGCGGCCGCGCCTCACCGTCGACGGCTGCGGCGCGCCGTCGCCGGCCTGCGCGGCGGGAGCGTCGCTGCCCCGCCGCGTGGGTGGTGCCGGGGAGGACGCCTCAGCCCGTCCAGCCCAGCCGCTTCAGCTCGCCCCAGGTGTCGTCCAGCGTCTTGCGGGCGCGGGTGACCAGTTCGTCAATCTCCCCGTGCGAGATGACCAGCGGCGGGGCGATGATCAGCCGGTCGCGCACCGCGCGCATGACGAGCCCGTTCTTGAAGGAGAAGTCGCGCGCCAGCGTGCCCACCTTGCCGACATCGGGGAATTTGGTGCGGCCCACCTTGTCGGGGGTCAGCTCCAGCGCCGCCACCATGCCGAGCGCGGGCGCCTCGCCCACCAGCGGATGGTCGGCGAGCGCGGTCCACTTCGCCTTGAGGTAGGGCCCGACGTCGCGGGCGACCCGGCCGACCAGATCCTCGCGCACCATGATGTCGAGATTGACCAGCGCCGCGGCGCAGGCGGCGGGGTGGCCGGAATAGGTGTAGCCATGGTTGAAGTCGCCGCCTTCCAGCAGCACGTCGACCACGCGGTCGGCCACCATCACCCCGCCCAGCGGCATGTAGCCGGAGGTGATGCCCTTCGCCATGACGAGGATGTCCGGCTGGGTGCCGAAGGTCTGGCAGCCGAACCAGTTGCCGGTGCGCCCGAAGCCGCAGATCACCTCGTCGGAGATGAACAGGATGTCGCGCTCGCGGCAGATGCGGGCGATCTCCGGCCAGTAGGTGGCGGGCGGGATGATGACGCCGCCGGCGCCCTGGATCGGCTCGGCGATGAAGGCGGCGATCTTGTCCTCGCCGAGGGCGTCGATGGTGGCTTCCAGCGCCTGGGCGGTGCGCAGGCCGAATTCCTCCGGCGTCTCGCCCTGGCGGGCCTCCCCCCAGAAATAGGGCTGGGCGATGTGGACGATGCCGGGGATCGGCAGGTTGCCCTGCTCGTGCATCGGCACCATGCCCCCGAGGCTCGCCGCGCCGACGGTCGAGCCGTGATAGGCGTTGCGGCGGGAGATGATGACCTTCTTGTTCGGCTGCTGCTTGATGTCGAAGTAGCGCCGTACCAGCCGGATCACCGTGTCGTTGGATTCCGAGCCGGAGCCGGTGAAGAACACCCGGTTGAACTGCGGCGGAGTTAGCTCCGCCAGCTTCGCCGCCAGCTCGATGACCGGGGTGTGGGTGGTCTTGAAGAAGGTGTTGTAATAGGGCAGCTCGCGCAGCTGGGCCGCCACCGCGTCGGCGATCTCGTCGCGGCCATAGCCGACATTGACGCACCACAGCCCGGACATCCCGTCGAGATAGCGGTTGCCGTCGGAATCCGTCAGCCACACGCCCTCGCCCTTGACGATGACGCGCGAGCCCTCGGCGTTCAGCGCGCGGGTGTCGCTGAAGGGGTGGAGATGGTGCGCGGCGTCGAGCGCGCGCAGTTCGGCGGTGGTCTTGTGGAGAGTCATGATCCCGGCCTTCCGTGGTTGGCCGGGAGAATGTGATCACATTTCGCGTGCGTCAAGCCCGTTGTCGTGGCACAAGGGCGGGACAGGTGCGGGGGAGGCGCGGCTTGACCGCGCCCCCTCCGCCATGTCCACACTTACGCAGGCACCATCCGGAAGACATCATGCCGTCCACCGAAGCCGCGCCGGCCGCGGCCGCCGCGCCCCATGAGGGCGACGAACTCTCCGCCTATCTCGCGCGCCACGGCGCGCCCGAGATCGTCGAGGTACTGCTTCCCGACACCCACGGCATCCTCCGTGGCAAATGGCTCCCGGGCCCGGCGGCCGCCAAGATCTGGTCCGACGGCGTCGCCATCCCGCTCTCGATCTTCGGGCTCGACATCTGGGGCCGCGAGGTGGAGGAGACCGGCATCCACATCGAAACCGGCGACCGCGACGGGCTGTGTCGCCCGGTTCCCGGCACGCTCACCCCGGTGCCGTGGGCGCCGCGCCCTTCCGCGCAGGTCATGATCACCATGCACGAGCCGGATGGCCGTGGCGGCGCCCGGCCGTGGGAGCTCGACCCGCGCCACCAGCTCGCCCGCCAGGTCGAGCGGCTCGCCGCGCTGGGGCTGCACCCCTGCGTCGCCTTCGAGCTCGAATTCTACCTGATGAAGCCGGCGCCCGGCCCCGACGGCGCCCCCGAGCCGGTCTTCCCCGCCCGCAACGGCCCGGCCCGGCAGAACATGTATGCCATGTCGGACCTCGACGCCCACGCCCCGCTGCTGCACGAAATCCGCGAGGCGGCGCGCATCCAGGGCCTGCCGGCGGACACCGTGATCTCCGAGGCCGCGCCCGGCCAGTTCGAGGTGAACCTCTATCACCGCCGCGACGCCATGGCGGCGGCGGACGACGCCATCCTGCTGCGCCGCCTCATCGACGGGGTGGCGCGGCGCAACGGGCTGCGCGCCAGCTTCATGGCCAAGCCCTTCCTGGAATTCGCCGGCTCCGGCATGCATGTGCATGTGAGCCTCACCGACAGCGCGGGCGGCAACGCCTTCGGCGCGGGCGAGGCCGGCGAGGTGCTGCTGCGGCAGGCGGCGGCGGGCATGCTGGCCACCATGGCCGACACCTGCGTGTTCTACGTGCCGGGCTTCAACGGCTTCCGCCGGCTGGTGCCGGGCAGCTACGCCCCCACCAGCGTCTCCTGGGGCTTCGACAACCGGGCGGTCGCGGTGCGGGTGCCCAACGGCCCGCCCAAGGCGCGCCGGCTGGAGCACCGCATCGCCGGTGCCGACGCCCACCCCCACCTCGTCCTCGCCGGCATTCTCGCCGGCATGCTGGAGGGCATCGAGCAGCGGCTGGAGCCGCCGGCGCCGCTCACCGGCAACGCCTATGAGCAGGAGGCGCCGCACCTCTCGCATTCCATGCAGGCCGCGATCGCCAACTTCGCCGGTTCCGCCTTCGTCGCGCGGGCCTTCGGCGAGCACTACCAGCGCGTCTACGCCATCATGAAGGCGGCGGAGCTGGCGGCCTTCGAGCGGCGCATCAACCCGCTGGAATATGACACCTATCTCTGAGCCGGCGCCCCCGCCGCGCTGGCGGGGGCGGGTATCTTTCGCGGCCAGCTTACCCATCGTAGGTCCTTGCGCCCCGGCCGGGGGAGCGACTAGCCTTCGGACAATTCTGAAGCGGCCGGGGCCCATCGCTTCGGAAACCCACCAACCTTCCAAGGAGAACAGGATGTCCCGCCTCCTCGCGACGATCGCGGCAGGCCTTGTGGCGACCGGCACGCTGGTGTCCGCCATCATGCCCGCCGCGGCGCAGGAAAAGGTCGTGAACGTCTACAACTGGTCCGACTACATCGACGAGTCGGTGCTGGAGGAGTTCACGAAAGAGACCGGCATCAAGGTCCGCTACGACGTGTTCGATTCCAACGAGGTGCTGGAAACCAAGCTCCTCGGCGGCAAGACCGGCTACGACGTCGTGGTGCCCACGGGCTCCTTCCTCCAGCGCCAGATTCAGGCGGGCATCTTCCTCCCGCTCGACAAGTCGAAGCTGCCGAACCTGCAGTACCAGTGGCCGGCCATCTCCGAGCGGCTGGCGGTGTATGATCCCGGCAACAAATACGCCGTGAACTACATGTGGGGCACCACCGGCATCGGCCTCAACGTCGACAAGGTGAAGCAGCGCCTCGGCGACATCCCGCTGAACACCTGGGACATCGTCTTCAAGCCGGAAATCCTCGCCAAGCTGAAGGATTGCGGCGTCTACATGCTCGACGGCCCGGAGGAGATCATCCCCACCGCGCTGCGCTATCTCGGCAAGGACCCGAACTCCAAGGACCCGAAGGACATCGAGGCCGCCGGCGAGCTGCTGATGCCGATCCGGCCCTACATCAAGAAGTTTGACAGCTCGGGCTACATCAACGCGCTGGCGCGCGGCGACATCTGTATCGCCACCGGCTGGTCCGGCGACGTGTTCCAGGCCAAGACCCGCGCCGAGGAAGCCGCCGCCAAGACCAAGAAGCCGCCGGTCAACATCGAATACGTCATTCCGCAGCAGGGCGCGCTGATGTGGTTCGACAACTTCGCCATCCCGAAGGATGCCCAGCACGTCGACGAAGCGCTCGCCTTCATCAACTTCATGATGAAGCCCGAGGTCGCGGCGAAGAACTCGAACTTCATCTCCTACGCCAACGGCAACCTCGAATCGCAGAAGTTCGTCGACAAGGCGATCCTCGACAACCCGTCGATCTATCCCCCGGCGGACGTGCAGGCGAAGCTGTTCACCGTGACCACCAACCCGCAGGACCTCCAGCGTCTCGTCACCCGCACCTGGAACAAGTTCAAGCGCGGCAAGTGAGCGTCCGGCGCGGCACGTGAGCGGTCTGCCAAGACCGCCCGCGTGAGCCCCGCCCGGCGCCGGGCCACGATCCTGACATCCCGGAAGCCGCCCGTTTCGACGGGCGGCTTTTTGCGTTGAAGGGCGGCCGGACCTGGGCGGCCGGACCGGGCAGCGTGGGAACGGGCGGGGATCGGCGCCGGACAGCGTGGATTCATCCGGTTTGGGCGAGCGAATTCGTTGTCTTTTGTGGGAGTGACCTTAGGCTCACCCTTCTGTCGTGCGGTCCGCACCTGCTGGAGGGTTCCCATGTCGCGCTGTGCCTGGAAGGGTTGGTTCATGATGGGGGCGCTGGCCCTGCTCGGCGGCGCCGGCCTGCCCCCGCCGTCGGCGCAGGCCGCGGGCTGCACCAGCATCGCCGCCGGCAAGTGCCATCTCGCGCTGCCCACCGGCATCGACCTCGCCTATATCGAGCGCGGCCCGGCGGAGGGGACGGCGGTCATCTTCGTCCACGGCCTCACCGACAGCATCCGCTCGTGGGAGCCGACCATCGACGCTCTCGCCAGGGCGGCGCCCGATCTGCACATCCTCGCGGTCGACCTGCGCGGCCATGGCGCGAGCGGGATGCCGGACGCGGCGCTGTGCGCCCCGGCGCCGGAGGCCTGCTTCCGCCCGGCCCAGATGGCGCAGGACATCGCCGCGCTGATGGACGCCAGGGGCATCGCGAGGGCCTATGTGGTCGGCCATTCGCTGGGCTCGTTCGTCACCCAGGAACTGGCGCTGGCCGCGCCGCAGAAGGTGGCCGGCGCGGTGCTGGTCGCCACCGCGGCGACCGGCGTCGGCAATGTCGCGCTGCGCGACTATGTGCTGGCCGAGCCGGTGGAAGGCTCGTGGAAGAAGGCGCTGGAGGCGCAGGGCAAGGCGTTCCCGGTCGATTTCTACCGCGCCACCCCGGAGCAGGCCGACCCCAAGGTGGCGGCGTGGCTCGCGGCGAACTGGGACGTCGACCCGCTCGCCCCCGCCGCCTTCCTCGAACCCTACATCCTCGAGACCGCGAAGGTGCCGCTCGGCACCTGGATCGGCGCCACCCGCGCGGCGCTGGCCTTCGACAATGCCGCCCGGCTGGCGGAACTCAGGGTGCCGGTGCTGGTGCTGTGGGGCTCGCAGGACAACATCTTCCTGCCGGCGGACCAGGAAGCGGTGAAGGCGGCGCTTACCCGTGCCGCGGCGGCGGCCGGGATCACCGACTACTGGAAGCAGTATGGCCGGGTGCCGCTGCCGCAGTCCGGCGCGCAGGAAAGCGACATCGGCCACAACGTCCAGTGGGGCGCGCCGGAGGCGGTGGCGGGCGACGTGCTGGCCTTCATCCGCACCGGCAGGCCCGATCCGCAGCAGCCTTATGCGGTGAAGAAGGGCGAGGGCTTCGTCATCGAGGCCGGCGCGCCCGACCCGGCCATCGTCGAGCTGCGCTGAGGCCCGAAGGGGAGGGCAGGGGCGGCGCCGAAGGGTGGCGGCGCGCTCGCCCGGCCCGGTCTGCCGCTCAGATGCGCCAGCGCTTGTAGAACCAGGTCCACTGCTCGGGGTGCTCGCGCACCCACTCCTCCACCACGGAGGTGATGGCCTGCATCGCCCCATCGACCTCGATGCGCCCGTTGGCGTCGCGCGGCAGGTTCATCGGCGGGGTGCAGGTGATGCGGAAGCGGCCGCCGGGCAGGCGCACCACCCGCACCCCGTGCACCGGGCAGTCATAGAGCCGGGCGAGCCGGGCGATGGTCGGGTTGGCGGTGCAGGGCTGGCCGAAGAACTGCACGATCGGTCCGCCGCGCCGGGCCTGATCGACCAGAATGCCGAGATGCTTGCCCTGGTCCAGCACCGCCGCCAGCTCGAACACCGCGACATGGGAGGCGGCGACGAGGTCGCCCATCACCCGCGAGCGCGCGTTGAACAGCAGGTCGGCGAAGAATTCGTTGTCCGGCGCCCGGAACAGCACCGCGCTGTCGAGCCCCTGCGCCGCCGCGGCGATGGCCGGCAGCTCCCAGTTCGCCAGATGCGCGGTGAAGACCAGCGCCGGCTTGCCGTCGAGCCGCATGTTCATGAAGTTGAGCGCGCCCTCGATCTCGATCCGGCTGCGGGCGGGCTCCCACATGTTGAACTGCCAGATGCGGTCGAGATGCACGAACTCGCCGCCCATGCGGCCGAGATTGTCCCACATGCCGAGCGCGATGCGCCAGCGCTCGGCCTCGCTCTTCTCGGGGTAGGCGAGGGCGAGGTTCTTCATCGCCTGCGCCTGGATCGGCGTCAGCGGCCCGACCACCCGGCACCAGAAGGCGCAGGTCCAGGCCGAAAGCCCCGGGCCGATGAGCCGGAGATAGCGCGTCAGCGCCCACACCGCGGCGGACAGCGCGGCGTTGCGCAGCCGCGTGAGGAGGGGCAGCGGACGGCTCATCGCGGGGCGCCCGTGCGGGCGCGACTCAGTCGGGCACGGCTCATCGCGGGCGGCTCATCGGGGCGCGGCCGGTTCATGAGGGCAGGGGCCCGGCGCCGGCTCAAAACCGGATCACGACCTTGCCGAACACCCGGCGGGTTTCCAGCCGCTCCAGCCCGGCGCCGAAATCCTCCAGCGCGAATTCGGAATCGATCACCGGCAGCACGCCCCGCTCCATCCGCTTCAGCCCGTCGGCGATGGCGCGGATCGGCGCGCCGAACGAGCCGATGATGCGGTACTGGCGCTGGAAGAGCTGCATCAGGTTCATGTTCACCGAAACGCCCGAGGTCGAGCCGCAGGTGACGAGCCGCGCGCCCGGCCGCATCGAGAGCAGCGAGCCGTTCCACGTCTCGGCGCCGACATGCTCGAACACCACGTCGACACCCTTCTTCTTGGTGATCTTGCGGACCTCGTGCTCGAAGCGGTCGGTCTTGTAGTTGATGACATGGTCGGCGCCGAGCGCCCTGGCCTTGGCGCATTTCTCGTCGTCGCCGGCGGTGGTGATGACGGTGCAGCCGATCTCCTTGGCCATGCGGATCGCCACCGTGCCGATGCCGGAGCCCGCCGCGTGGACCAGCACGGTCTCGCCCGGCTCGAGCCTCGCATTGTCGAACAGCATGTGCTCGACGGTGGAGAAGGTGACGGGCGCGCAGGCGGCGTCGGTCCAGGAGATGCCCTCCGGGATCTCGACGCAGAGCCGCTCCTTGATGTTCAGCGTGTCGCGGGCGAAGCCGTCGACATGGAAGCCCATGACGCCGGCGACCTCCTCGCAGAGGTTGTCGCGGCCGGCGCGGCACATGCGGCACTGGCCGCAGGTCAGCGCGCCGTACATCGCGACCTTCGAGCCCTTGTTGAAGCGGGTGACGCCTTCGCCGGTGGCGATGACCTCGCCCACCGCCTCGGCGCCCACCACGAGGGGCATCTTGCGCTTGGCGAAGGCCATGCCGCGCCAGCCCCAGACGTCGATGTGGTTGAGCGCGAGCGCCCGGATGGCGACCTGCACCTCGCCCGCTTCCGGCGCTCCGGGCTCCGGCAGCTCGGTGAGGGTCAGGTTGCGGTCGGCGACGAGTTGAAGGGCGCGCATGCGGGGCTCCGGGCGGCAGGCGGCGCGGGCGCGGTGCCTCATCGCCGGAAGGTTCCGGCGATCCAGCACCGCCCACCCGGGCCGGGAAGGGGACTGGCGGCCACCGCGGCGCACGGCGGCGGCGGCCGGAAAGCGCGCGCCCACGCGGCGCGAACTCAAGGGTGTGCGCTGGATAACGAAATCAGCGCTGGATGGCTAGTGCGGCGGTCAGCCCGCCATCCACCGGGATGGTGGTGCCGGTGATATAGGCCGCCCCGGGCGAGAGCAGGAAGCCCACCAGCGCCGCGACATCCTCCGGCCGGGCGAAGCGGCCGAGCGGCACCTGCTTCTCCACATTGGCGCGGTAGGCGGCGTAGCGCTCCAGCATGGCGGTGTCGACGAAGCCGGGAGCCACCGTGTTCACGGTGATGCCGCGCCGGGCGCTCTCGATCGCCAGCGTGCGGCAATAGGCGGCCAGCGCCGCCTTGGAGCCGGAATAGACGCCGTTGCCGGGATTGGCCACCTCGCCGGCGATGGAGCCCACCGCGACGATGCGCCCGGCCCGGGCCCGCGTCATCGGCCGCACCAGCGCGCCGGCGATCCGCACGAAGGACCAGTAGTTCACCTGCATCAGCTCCTCCGCCCTGCTCTGGTCGACCATGGCGGCGAGGGTGTCGTAGCTCATGCCGGCATTGTGCACGAAGCCGAAATAGGCCGGCTCCTCCCCCAGCGCGTCGGCGAAGGCCGCGACCGCCGCCTTGTCGGCGAGGTCCAGCGGGCGCACCTCGAGGGCGGCGTCCGGCTTCTCCGCGGCGATGGCGGCGATCAGCGCCTCCGCCTCGGCGGTGGCGGTGCGCACGGTGAAGACGACGTGGAAGCCGGCGAGGGCCAGCGTCTTCACGATGGCCGCGCCAACGCCGCGGCCGCCGCCGGTGACCAGAACGCGGGGAAGGCTCATGAGGTATTCCTTGCGGAGGGTGGCAACGGACGGGCGGGAAACGCTGGGCACGGCACCGGTGCCGCGACCGTTGGCCTGCACGCGATACCGCACGCCTTCTAGGGCATTCCCCGCGGTCTGCAACCGCGCGAATGCTTCGCCGCCAAAGGATTTCCCGGGGTGATGCAGCCGCGCCGCAACGGGGCGGGCCCCCGGTGCGGCGACGGTGCCACGAGGGCGGCGCCGCCGGACCTGACGGCCCGCCTCAGACCGGCGCGGCGGTGAGGATGAGGCAGACGTTCTGCCCGCCGAAGCCGAACGAGTTCGACATCACCCGCGTCACCTGCGCGTCGCGGGCGACGTTCGGCACCACGTCGAGCGGGATGGCGGGATCGGGGATCTCGTAGTTGATGGTCGGGGGAATCCGCCCGTTCTGGATGGTCAGCAGCGAGACCACCGCCTCGATCGCCCCGGCCGCGGTAAGGGTGTGGCCGATCATCGACTTGTTGGACGACACCGGGATGCTGCCCAGCCGCTCGCCGAACACGGCGGACATGCCGGTGAACTCCATGCGGTCGTTCTCCGGGGTCGAGGTGCCGTGGGCGTTGATGTAGTCGACCTCGTCCGGCGAGACCCCGGCATCGGCCAGCGCGTTGCGCATGCAGCCGATCACCGGCTTGGCGTCCGGCGAGGAGCGGGTGCGGTGGAAACTGTCGGCCATCTCGCCGACACCCTCGACCACGCCGAGCACCCGGGCGCCGCGCGCCACGGCGTGTTCCAGGCTCTCCAGAACCAGCGCACCGGCACCTTCGGCGATGATGAAGCCGTCGCGGTTCTTGGCGAAGGGACGGGAGGCGCCGGCCGGATTCTCGTTGTGGGCGGAGAGGGCCGAAAGCAGCGAGAAGCGGATGAGCGCTTCCGCCGTCACCGAACCGTCGGTGGCGATGGAGAGCGCGGCGTCGCATTCGCCGCGGCGGATCGCTTCCACCGCGAGCTGGATCGAGGTGTTGCCGGAGGCGCAGGCGGTGGAGAGCGAGATCGGCTGGCCCTGGGTGCCGAAGCGGTCGGCCAGATGGTCGGCGATGGAGCCGTAGACGAAGCGCTCGTGCCAGTCGCTGTGGTCGTTCACCTCGGCGGCGCGCAGCAGGTCGTCATAGCTCACCGGGCCGTTCGGCGCGGCCTCGCGGGCGAGGATGCGGCGCTGCGGCCATTCCAGCTCGATCGGCGGCACCGCGCAGAACAGCGGGCCGGGAAAGCGGCCGCCGGTGCCGATGCCGGCCTCGGAAATGGCCTCCTCGGCGGCGAGGGCGGCGAGTTCCTCGGAAAGGTCGGGCGCGCTGCGGCGACCGCCGGGCAGGTAGTCCACCGTGCCGGCGATGGTGGTCTTCAGCGTGTCGACCGGGAAGCGGGTGATGCGGTGGATGCCGGACTGGCCGGCGGTCAGCTTCGCCCAGTTGTCCTGCTTGCCCTGGCCGAGCGACGTCATCATGCCCATGCCGGTGACGACGACAATCGGCCGTCCGGCCTTGTCGGTATAGGACGTCATGATCTGCTCCCCGGACATCCCGCGCCGCGGGAGCCCGTCTTCGTCAATGCGGTTGTCAGTCCGCGCGCTCGACGAGCGCGAGGCCTTCGCCGCGCCAATGCCCCACACCGGTCACGATGGCACGGGAAAGCGGGCCATCGAAAGGCTTTTCAACGCTCTCCCCGGCGAGCGGCCCGAACAGGCGGCCATGGGAGACGGTGAGCGCGGCCAGCGCCAGCGCCACCGGAAACTGCGCCTCCAGGCTGTGGCCGACGCGGTCGGTCACCGAGCGCACCGGCAGGCCGGTCTTCGCCAGCACGGCGACCTCGGCCCGGGTCGGGATCGGCGCGCCGCAGGCGCCGGAGAGCACCGCGGTGCCCTCGCCGAGCGGACCGGCCTTGGCGATCAGCCCTTCCAGCACCGCCTCGATCTCGCCGTCCGCCGAACGGCGGGCGCGGTCGGACCAGACGCCGGAAAGCTTGGCGATGGGGGTGGCGCCGCGGGCGCGGGCGTGCTCGGCCGATTCCAGCACCAGGAAGGCGCCGGCGGAGCCGGAGGGCACGCCGTTCGCCTCCGCCAGCACCGGCGACCAGGGCGCGTGCATGGCGAGATGGCGCAGCGCGAACAGCAGCAGCATGTCGCGCCGCTCGGCATTGTAGGCCCCGCCCACCAGCGCGATCTCGGAGGTGCCGGCGGCGATGCGCGACCAGCCGATGCGCACCGCGTCGACGCCCGAGCTTTCCTCGCCCATGAAGGTGCGGGAGGAGCCGGTGACGCCGTGGACGATGGAGATGTTGCCCGCCAGCAGGTTCGAGAGCTGGGCGAGGAACAGCGTCGGCCGCAGGTCCGCCTGCAGCCGCTCGCTGAGATAGACGTCCGGGTTGGGCTGGTTCTCGATCTCGCTGAGAATCGAGCCGTCGACGCTCTGGTCGCGCTCGCCGCCGCCGGCCGCCACCACCATGTCGGTGCGGCCGAGAATGTCCTTGTCGCCCTTGATGCCGGCGGAATCCAGCGCGAGCCCGGCGGCATAGGTGCCGATGCGCTGCCAGGGCTCCATCTGCCGCTGGTCGCCCTTCTTGGGGATCTGGCGGTCGAATTCGATCCTGGCGAGGGGGTGCACGACATAGGGGGCGAAGGCCGCCTCCTCGCGCACCGGCGCAGGGTCCTGCGCCAGCGCCGCCCAGTGGGCGTCGAGCCCTTCGCCGAAGGAGGAGACCAGCCCTACGCCGGTGATCCAGACCTCGCGGCGGGAAGGCGGGCGACGATCAGACATGGGAAAGCTTTCCGAGCTCGGCGCAGGACGCCGGTTCTTCAGGGGTCGCGCCGTCCAGCGCGGGGGCGCCGTCGCCGGCCGCGGCAGCCTCGCCCGCCGGGGCGGCCATCGGCATGCGGATGCGCTCGGCGGTGGAGAGCAGGTAGCCGCGCAGTTCCGGCGCCGGGAACGGCATGGTCTTGAGCGTGAGCTCGGCGTCGCAGACCAGCTTGCCCTCGATGCGGCCCTTGGCGGCGAGCCGGCCATAGCCGGAGCCGTCATGCAGCAGGGTCGCCTCGATCTCGATGGTCTGGCCGGGCGTCACGAAGGTGCGCAGCTTGGCTTTCTCGACGCTCGCCAGGAAGGCCATGCGGTCGAACTCGTGCAGGCGCAGAAGCAGCATGCCGCAGCTCTGCGCCATGATCTCGATGAGGAGCACGCCGGGCAGCAGGGGGTGGCCGGGGAAGTGGCCCTCGAAGATCGGGCTCTCCTCCGGCACGAGGTTGGCGGTCTTCATCGTGCGGCCCTCGAGGTCGAGTTCGAGGACCTGGTCGATCATCTGGAAGTATTCGAGCCGCATTCCCTGCCCTGCCTCGCTGCATGCCCGCCGCCCCGCGGCCAGGCGCTGTGCCTCAGGAGCCTTGCCTCAGGCGCGGTCCGTCAGGCGCTCTTGGCGGCGATCAGCTCGTCGATGCGGGCGCACAGGTTCTTCAGCACGAAGTACTGCTCGGTGGTGGCCTTGCCGTCGTTCACTTCCTGGGTCCACTGCTCCAGCGGCAGCTTGATGCCGAACGCCTTGTCGATGGCGAAGGCGATGTCCAGGAAGTCGAGGCTGTCGATTCCGAGATCGTCGATGGCGTGGCTTTCCGGCGTGATGTTCTCGCGCGGGATATCGCACGTCTCGGCGATGATGTTGGCGACGGTGTCGAACGTGGAAGACATGAAGGCCTCTGGTCTCGGTTGGCCGCGTCCGGCCGAGGTGGGTCAGGTATCGCCAGCGACCGCGTCAGGGGCAGGCGGCTCCCGCAAGGATGACGGCCCGTATACCGAAGCATGTCGGGCCTTTCAATGGCAGCGGCATGCCAATCCGGCGCGTGCGTGACTTCCGGGCATCAGCTTGTAATGTGCCGGTGCGTAAATGGGAGCGTCGGCGGCGCGGTTTTGGCCGGCGCGTTCCCGAGCGGCAGCGGGCCGCGGTGTCGGTGCATCCGGGAGGTATCCATGCGGGTTTTCACCACGGGCGCCCTTCGCGCCGCGACGCTGGCGCTCGGTCTCCTCCTCGCTGGCGGCCCCGGGCAGGCGCAGGCCCCGGCGGCAAGGCTGGCGCAGGCGGCGCCTCAACCCGCTCCCCAGCCCGCCGCGCCAGCCCCGCTGCCCAGGGCGAAGCCCGCCCCGGCCGCCGCCGGCGCTCCGGCGCCGACCCCGGCGGCCGCGCCCGCCGCGAATCCCGCGGCGAACCCCGCCGCGCAGCCGGTGCAGCCGCGGCTCAAGACCTATTCCCGTCCCGATCTCGTCGAGGCCGCCCGCAAGCTGGAGGCCCAGCTCCGCCGCGCCCAGAAGCCGCTGCCGAAGCCGGCCGCCCAGCTTCGCCGCGACGCCGACGCCGCGCTCGCCCGGGGCGATGCGCGCGGCGCGGCGGACCTCTACGCCCAGCTCGCGGCGGCGACTCCGGCCGATTCCGGCCTGTGGCTGCGGCTTGCCCGCGCGCTGGTCGCCATCAAGCCGAACGCGGACGAGGACAGCTATGCGCTGCTCGACCGCGCCGCCGCCGCCGGCTTCATCGCCTACCGCCGGGCGCAGAGCGCCTCCGACGAGGCGGACGCGTTGTTCTTCCTCGGCCATCTCTATGCCGACCGTTCGATCTGGCGCGCCGCGCTCGACACGCTGCTGGCCGGGCTGGCGCTGAAGGAGGTGCCGGCGGAGCGCGCCACTTACGAGAAGCTGCGCACCGAGGAGGGCTTCCGCGTCCTCGACTACACCGTCGATTCGGACGCCGCCAATCCGCGCCTGTGCGTGCAGTTCTCGGAAAGCCTTGCCGGCGGGGCGGTGGACTATGCCTCCTTCGTCACCGTGGCCGGGCAGGACAAGCCGGCGGTGAGCGCGCAGGACCAGCAGCTCTGCATCGACGGGCTGCGCCATGGCGAGCGCTACGACGTCGAGGTGCGCGCCGGGGTGCCCTCGGTCATCCCCTCGGAGACGCTGCAGAAGGCCAGCGCCATCACCGTCTATGTCCGCGACCGCTCGCCGGCGGCGCGCTTCACCGGGCGCACCTATGTGCTGCCGCGCACCGGACCGCGCGGCATCCCGGTGGTGAGCGTCAACACCGCCCGGCTGAAGGTGGAGGTGCTGCGCATCGGCGACCGCAGCCTGCTCACCACCGCGCTGGACGGCAATTTCCTCGGCACGTTGCAGGGCTACGAGCGGATTCAGCTCGCCGGCGGCAAGGCCGAGAAGGTCTATCAGGGCGAATTGGAAACCGCCGCGCCGCTGAACGAGGACGTCACCACCTCCTTCCCGGTCGACGAGGCGGTGGGCACGCTGGAGCCCGGCGTCTATGTGCTGACCGCCGCGCCCGCCACCGACGGCACCGATCCCGACGAGGATTACGCCGAGCGGGCGACGCAGTGGTTCATCGTCTCCGATCTCGGCCTCACCGCGCTGTCGGGCGATCGCGGCCTCACCGTGCTGGTGCGCGCGCTCGGCAGCGCTCAGCCGGTGGGCGGGGTCGAGGTGCGGCTGGTGGCGGCGTCCAACGAGGTGCTCGCCACCGCGACCAGCGACGCCAGCGGCACCGCCACCTTCGACGCCGGGCTGATGCGCGGCCGCGACGGCTTCGCCCCCGCCGTGCTGGTGGCGAGCCGGGAGGGCGACTACGCCTTCCTCTCGCTGCGCGACCAGGCTTTCGATCTCACCGACCGCGGCGTCGGCGGCCGGCCGGCGCCGGAGCGGCTCGACGCCTTCGTCACCCCCGAGCGCGGGGTCTACCGCACCGGGGAGACCGTGCACGTCACCGCGCTGCTGCGCGACCCGCAGGCCCGCGCCGTCGCCCGCGTGCCGCTGGTGCTGGTGCTGAAGCGCCCGGACGGGGTGGAGGACCGCCGCGTGCTGGCGGCCGATGCCGGTGCCGGCGGCCGCGCGGTGGACCTGCCGGTGATGGCCGGCGCGATGACCGGGACCTGGCGCATCGAGGCCTATGCCGACCCCAAGGGCGCTCCCATCGGCACCGCCTCCTTCCTGGTCGAGGACTATGTGCCCGAGCGGCTGGACCTCACCCTCACCCCTTCCGCCGCCACCCTCGCGGCGAAGGCGCCCGTCACCCTCGCCGCCACCGGGCGCTGGCTGTTCGGCCCGCCGGCGGCCGGGCTCGCCCTCGAAGCCGAGACCGAGCTGCGCGTGGTGGACGAGCGCCCAGGCCTGCCGGGCTGGCGCTTCGGCCGGCCGGACGACGGCTTCACCCCGGAGCGCGCCCCGCTGCCGGAGGTGCCGGTCACCGGGCCGGACGGCACCGCGCGGCTCGCCATAACGCTGCCCACCGCCCCTCCGACCGAGCGGCCGCTGGAGCTGACCGTGCTGGCCCGGCTGGTGGAAGCCGGCGGGCGCGCGGTGGAGCGCAAGGTCGTGCTGCCGGTGGTGCCGGCCGCCACCGCCCTCGGGGTGCGCCCGCTTTTCAGCGGCGCCGCCCTCGCGGAGAATGCCGAGGCCGCGTTCGAGGTGGCGGCGGTCGACCCCGCCGGGGCGCAGGTCGCGCGCGGCGGCGTGAGCTGGCAGCTCTATCGGCTGGAGACGCGCTACCAGTGGTACCGCATGGGCGGCGCGTGGAACTACGAGCCGATCCGCACCACCCGCAAGGTGGCCGATGGCACGCTGGACCTGCCGGCCGGCGGCGTCGGCCGCATCGCGGTGCCGGTGGGCTGGGGCTCCTACCGGCTGGAGGTTTCCGGCGGCGGGGCCTCCACCGCCGTGCCGTTCGAGGCCGGCTGGGGCGGCAGTGCCACCGCGAACACGCCCGACCGGCTGGAGGTGGGGCTCGACCGCGAGCAGTACGCAGCCGGCGACACCCTCACCGTGAACCTCGCCGCCCGCTATGCCGGCTCGGCCACGGTGCTGATCGTCGGCGACGGCGTGCTCGCCTCCCGCACCCTGGCGGTGCCGGCGGGGGAGACCAAGGTCGATTTCCGCGTGGACGCGGCCTGGGGGCCGGGGGCCTATGCGCTGGCCTTCCTGCACCGGCCGCTGGATGTCGCCGCCGGGCGCAACCCCGGCCGCGCCATCGGCCTCGCCTGGTTCGGGGTCGACCACGCCACCCGCACGCTGCAGGTCGCGCTCGCCCCGCCCGCGAGCCTGCGCCCGGAGACGACGCTCACCGTGCCGGTGGCCCTCACCGGCCTCGGGCCGGGGGAGGAGGCGTGGCTCACCCTCGCGCTGGTGGATGTCGGCATCCTGAATCTCACCGGCTTCAAGGCGCCGGACCCCGACGCCTTCCTGCTCGGCCAGCGCGCCCTTTCCACCGGGGTGCGGGATTTCTACGGCCAGCTCATCGACGGCATGCAGGGCAGCCGTGGCCGGCTGCGCTCCGGCGGCGATGCCGGGGCCGGCGGGCTGCAGGGCGAGCCGCCGAGCCAGCCGCCGCTGGCGCTGTTCTCCGGCGTGGTGAAGACCGACGCCGAGGGCCGCGCCACCGTCTCCTTCGAGGTGCCGCCCTTCGACGGCACCGGCAAGCTGATGGCGGTGGCGTGGTCCGCCGGCCGCGTCGGCCATGCCGAGGCCGAGGTGGCGATCCATGACCCCGTGGTGCTGCTGCCGACCCTGCCGCGCTTCCTCGCCGCCGGCGACGCCTCGACGCTGCGGCTCGACATCCACAATGTCGAGGGCGAGGCCGGGCCCTATGGGCTCGACATCGTGACCGACGGCGCGGTGGCGCTCGATCTCGCCCCCAATCTGGTGCCGCGTTCGGTGGCGCTGGAGAAGGGCGGCCGGCAGAGCCTGGTGCTGCCGCTGGCCGGCACCGGCATCGGGCCGGGCCGGGTCTCGGTCCGCCTCAGCGGGCCGGGCGGGCTCGCCATCACCCGCGACTACGCGCTGACGGTGCGGCCGGCCTATCCCTCCCTCCGCCGCCGCACGGTGCAGACCCTGCAGCCGGGGCAGGGGGTGACGCTGGACGCCGGGCTGTTCGCCGATCTGGTGCCCGGCACCGGGCGCGTCGCGGTGTCGGTGCGGCCCGACGCGGCGCTCGACGTGCCGGGCCTGCTGCTGGCGCTCGACCGCTACCGCTTCACCTGTTCCGAACAGCTCACCAGCCGGGCGCTGCCGCTGCTCTATCTCGACGAGCTGGCCGGCGACGGGCTCGACCTCGAGCACCCGCCGGCGGAGGTGATTCCCGAGGCCATCGCCCGCCTCATCGCCCGGCAGGGCGCCAATGGCTCGTTCGGGCTGTGGAGCGCGGGCGGCAACGACCTGTTCCTCGACGCCTATGTCATGGATTTCCTCACCCGGGCACGCGAGCGCGGGCAGGCGGTGCCCGACCAGCCCTTCACCCAGGGGCTGGACTGGCTGCGCAACAACGTCGCCATGGCCGGGGAGGGCAGCGGGCCCACCGCCGAGGGCCTCGCCTATGCCGCCTATGTGCTGGCCCGCAACGGCCGGGCCCCGCTGGGCGACCTGCGCTATGTCGCCGACACCCGGCTGGAGGAGGTGACGACCGCCTTCGCCCGCGCCAACATCGCCGCCGGGCTCGCCATGCTGGGGGACCGCCCCCGGGCCGAGCGGGTCTTCACCGCGGCGCTGGAGATGATTCCCACCGCCACCGAGGCGGTGAGCGTCGGCCGCGCCGATTTCGGCTCGCCGCTGCGCGACGCCGCCGGGGTGGCGACGCTCGCCGCCGAGGCCGGCTTCCCCGCTCTCGCCAGCACCGCCCGCGCCCGCCTCGCCGCGGCGGCGGCCGGGGTGGGGCGCACCTCGACGCAGGAGGAATCCTGGCTGCTGATGGCGGCGCGGGCCGCCCGCGGCGCCGAGGGGGTGGTGCTCGATGTCGACGGCGTCGGTCACACCGGCCTGTTCGAGCGGATTCTGGACCGCGCTGCACTCACCGGTCACCCCATCATACTGACCAACCACGGCGCCGCGGCGGTGGATGCGGCGATCTCTCTCGACGGCCCGCCCGCCGCGCCACAGCCCGCCGCGGCGCAGGGACTGACCCTGACCCGCAGCTACTACACCCTCGACGGCGCCACCGCCGATCCCTCGAAAGTGAAGCAAAATCAACGGCTTGTTGTGGTGCTTCGGATGACGGAGGACGAGCCCGCGGCCTCCCGCCTGCTGCTGGTGGACTATCTCCCCGCCGGCTTCGAGGTCGACAATCCCCGCCTCGTCGCCGGCGGCGAGACCGGCACGCTGCCCTGGCTGGAGGAAACCGGCGAACCCGCCCATGCCGAGTTCCGCGACGACCATGTCGCGGCCGCCTTCGACCGGACGCAAGATGCGGAAAACGCAGCTGTTTTGACGCTGGCCTATGTGGTGCGCGCGGTCTCTCCCGGCCGCTACGCCCACCCCCCGGCGGTGGTCGAGGACATGTACCGCCCCGACCGCTTCGCCCGCACCGCCGCCAGCCGCACCGAGGTAACGGGGGCGGCGCCATGACCGGGGAGGGCGGTGCCGCGCGCTACGCGTGGTGGCAGCGCGCCGCCGCCGCCCTGCTGCTCGCGAGCGCCATTTTCGCTGGCGGAACATATGCTTGGCTGGAGGGCCTGCGGGCGTCGGCGCCCCCGGTTGCGGCTCTGGTTACCTCCGCCGAGGTGCTGGACCGCGACGGCCGACTGCTGCGGGCCTTCCCGCTGGCGAACGGAAGCTGGCGCCTCGCGGCGGCCCCGGAAGAGGTCGACCGGCGCTATCTCGCCTTGCTGCTGGCCTATGAAGATCGCAGGTTTTACAAGCACTTGGGCGTCGATCCGGTGGCGCTGGCGCGTGCCGCGCTGCAGTTTCTCAGACATGGCCGGGTCGTCTCCGGCGGTTCCACCCTGACCATGCAGGTCGCCCGGCTGCTGGAACCCCGCCGGGACCGCAGCCTTGCCGCCAAATGGGCCGAGATTTGCCGCGCGATCCAGCTGGAGGCGCGGCTGTCAAAGGACGAAATCCTGAGCCTTTATTTGGCCTTGGCCCCGTTCGGGGGCAATCTCGAGGGCGTGCGCGCGGCCAGCCTCGCCTATTTCGGCAAGGAGCCGCGTCGGCTCACCCTCGGGGAGGCGGCGCTGCTGGTGGCTCTGCCGCAGGCGCCGGAATCCCGCCGCCCGGACCGCGATGCCGCCGCCGCCCGCCATGCCCGCGATCGCGTCCTGCAAAGGCTTGAACGGCAAGGTCTTTTCGGCGAGGGGGAGGCGACGATGGCGCGCGCCGCCGCGGTCCCCGGCCGTCGCCGCGACATGCCGGCCTTCGCCCCCCACGCCACGGAGACGGCGCGCCGGGAGCGCCCGGCCGCGCTGGCGCAGCGGCTCGCCATCGACCGCAACCTTCAGGAAAGGCTGGAGGATCTGGTTCGCCAGAGGGTCTCGACCCTGCCGCCCGGGGTCTCGCTGGCGGTTCTGGTCGCCGACAATGCCAGCGGGGAGATTCTCGCCCGCGTCAGCGGCGCCGATCCGGCTGATCGCGAGAGGGCCGGCGCGGTGGACCTGACCCGCGCGGTCCGCTCGCCGGGTTCGACCCTGAAGCCCTTCATCTACGGCCTTGCCTTCGAGGATGGCGCCGCCCACCCCGAAACCCTGATCGAGGACCGCCCGACCCGCTTCGGCGCCTACGCGCCGGAGAATTTCGACCTTGAATTTCAAGGCACTGTGCCGGTGAAGACGGCGCTGCAGCTCTCCCTCAACGTCCCGGCCGTGGCACTGCTGCAGGCGGTGGGGCCGCAGCGCCTCGCCACCCGGCTCACCGCGGCGGGCACCCGGCTGGTGCTGCCGGCAGGCGAGGCGCCGGGCCTTGCGGTCGGCCTCGGCGGCGTCGGGGTGCGGCTGGAAGACCTTGTCGCGCTGTATGCCGACATCGCCCGGGGCGGCGCCGCGCAGCCACTGGCGGAACGGCCGGTTTCCGACATCGCGACCCCGGCTCCGCCGCCGGCGCAGCGCCTCATGAGCCCGGTCGCGGCCTGGTATCTCGCGCAGACCCTGTCGGGCACGCCGCCGCCCGAGAACGCCCAGGCCGGGCTCATCGCCTTCAAGACCGGCACATCGTTCGGCTATCGCGATGCGTGGTCGATCGGATTCGACGGTCGGCGGACGATCGGGGTGTGGGTGGGAAGGCCCGATGGGCAACCGGTGCCGGGCATGATCGGGCGGCAGGTGGCCGCGCCCGTGCTGTTCGACGCTTTTGCCCGCGTCGCGCCGCGACCGGCGCCTCTGCCGGGGCCACCAAGAGGCACGCTCGTGGCCCGCAACACCGAACTGCCACCTCCCCTGCGTCGGTTCGGCGCCGTGGTCCGGCAGGAAAGCAGCGAAGGGCCGCGCATCGCCTTTCCCCCGGATGGCGCCAGCCTCGCGCTGGACGCTGATGTCGCGCTCGCCCTCAAGGTGAGCGGTGGCACCGGGCCGCTGACGGTGCTGGTGGACGGCGTGCCCGAGGCGGCAGCAAGCTCCCCGGAGCGCACGCTGTTCTGGCGGCCGGCCGGACCCGGCTTTGTCCGCCTCACGGTGATGGACGCCGCCGGCCTGAGCGACAGCGTCGTCGTGCGGGTGCAGTAGAGAACCGGAAGGCGGCGGCCCGCGAACAGCGGGCCGTCCCCCACCTTGCCCGGCAGGCGAGAATCAGCGGCCGAGAACGGCGGCGCGCGGCACGTCGGTGCGGCGGAGGCCACGCGCGGCGAGGGCCGCGTCCGACAGGCGGGAAAGCTGCTCATAGCGCTGCGCGATGCGGCGGCCTTCGCCCAGCGCGTCGAAGAACGCGGCCACGGCGGCAAGCGCTCGCGAGAACAGATCGGGCGAGGTGCGATGGGTCAGGGAAATCGAGGTCATGGCAAACTCCTGTATTTGATATGCCAGCTATATAGGCCCCATTGTGCGTTGCGAAAGCGGGTTCGCCGCATGTCAGCGATGCGGGCGACGCATGCGGGGCTGCGCTGCGACTGACGCAGCGTTGACAAAGCGTCCGAGCCTGCGGCTTCGCCTTCGGCCCTATTGTGCGATGCGGTATGCATGGCGCGCGGGAGAACCGGGATTGTGGCGCCCGCCGCTGGTGGCCGGGCATTGCCGGGGCGGGGGCGCGTCATCAACAGCTTTGGATGAGTTGCGCGGAGGGGGTAGACCGCGCCCGTGCGAGGCGCTATATCGCCACCACTCGCCGCCGCTCTGCCACGGTGGCGAGGCCGAAGTTGCTTCGGCCACACGTTCCGGCGCCATGCCGGACACGGTGGGGGATAGTTTAACGGTAGAACTGCGGACTCTGACTCCGTTAGTCCAGGTTCGAATCCTGGTCCCCCAGCCAACGGCTGATTTCACATAGTATGTCGTTAAGCTTTAGGCCCCGGCGTCGCGTCGCGGTCTGTCGCCGCCGGTGTTCGATAATCCGCCGTGGTGTCTTACCCATGCATCGGGCGCGGCCGCCGGAATTACGGCTCGGCCGCGGCGGTATGGATCAGCGATCCCAGCATGCCCTTGCGCTTGGCTTCGTAATAGTAGCCACTGGCGTAGAGCATCACCGCCCGCTTCTCGTCTCGGCCGGCAACACGGTAGGCGTTGGCGAGATAGGCCACGGCGTAGGACATGTTGGTGTCGGCATCGAGCAGATCCTCGGGCGCGCCGCGGAAGCCGAGGCCGCGTGCCGTGTCGACCCGGATCTGCATCAGTCCCCAATAGGGGCCATGCCGCTGGCGCTGGTCGAACTTGCTCTCCCGCCAAGCGACGCGGCGCACGAGGCTCTCGGGAACCTTGAAGCGCTGGGCGTGGCGCCGGATCAGCGTCTCGATGTGCGGGGGTGCGCGGTCGGCGCTTGCGCCGGCGGTGCCGGCATCCGTCGTGTCGTCGATCGGGCGGGCCGCGTCTTCCTGGGGTGCCTCGGCCTCAAGCTCGGCCGCGTCGTCCGCTACGGCCGCGACCTCCTCCGCCGGGGACGCCTTGGCCTGGGATGCGACGGGGCTCGGTGCCGGGGCTACCTCACGCCGTGGCGGCAGCGGCCCCAACGAGGCGAGAACGATCCGTCCCTCCACAACGGCAAGCCGCTTGGGTGGCAGCGGAGCGGACACGGGTATCGCGGAAGACACCGCAGACGACATCGCCGAGGGAATGTCGGGAGACGCCGCCGCGTAACCCATCAGCCCCGACGGGGGCTCCGCGACGGGGGCCGCATTCGCGATGGCTGAAGCCGGGGGCGCGACCGCGACCGTCTGGAACGTCTCGATTTCAGCGACCACCAGCCGGCGGGAGGTGAAGCCGGTGCCGGGCAGCGTCTGCTGAGGCGGCTGGGTCAGCCAGCCCGCATAGGACGGCGCGACAAGCCCGTAAGGCGCGTAAACGACCGGCGTCATCAGCGCGGAAGGTGCGTTGACGCCAGCGGCCGGCCATGTGAGCGCGGAGCCGGCCGAGGTAAGCTGACCGGTGGGCGGGTTTGCCGGCGCCGGAGGGCTGGGCGCGGTCGCAGCCATGGCCGGAGCGGCGCCTGTGCACAGGCCGCACACAGCCGGCCCTACCGCCGCCATAAGCGCGACGGCAAAAGGCCGGCCGCCTGTCGATCGTTTTGCCGTTCGCCATTCCACGGCTTTGCCTACCACATTTCGCCGAAAGTCGAAACGGCGCTGTGGCGCTTGCCCTGCCGGCGCTTCGACCGGGTACGGCGGTCGCCACAGAACCCGATTGATTCGGTGCGGTACGAGAGCATGCCCCGGGGCAGGGGTTGCCTGTCCGCCACGTGTCGACGCCGGTTCAGTCGGCGATGGACAGGCGATCGACCACGCCGGAAACGCCGGGTGTGGTGACGGCGGCGTGCCGGACCGCGTAGCGCTCCTGGGCCGTATGCACCTTGCCCTCCAGCGTCACGTGATTGCCGCGCAGTTCGATCCGCAACCCCTCCGCGCTCTGGTCGGCGGAAGCGCGCAGAGCCTCGCCGATCCGGCGGCGAATGGCTTCGGCGGTGGCGCAGGGGCTGACGGTGAGCAGGTTGATCACGCAACGCATGCCGGCGGCCCGGCGCGCCGCTTCTTCTGCTGCCACGGCGACCCGGCGTGATGCGACGCTGCCGGTCAGGGTCAGAAGGTCGCCGTTCAGGGCGACGCGGGCGCCGTCCGCGCCCAGGCGGACGAGTTCTTCCTGAAGGTTGCGAAGGGTGTCGGTTTGCATGGTTCGTCTCCCTGTCGGCGTGATGCGATTGCAAGGGCGGTGCGGCCGGCCCCCGCTGAAGATGCGATCCGGGGACGTGCGCGCCGGCGAGACAGTCTTCGTGCGATACGTCGGGGCCGATCCGCCGTCATTGATCCTGCTCAATCCATGCCGAAGATGCCGAGCGGCCAAAGGCCATCTGCAGGTCACGACAGCGTATCTTACCTAGAGGAATTCTGAATGGACGTCGTTGACGCAGATCAGTGTGGATCGTGGCGTCACGTCTTACTTCTGCGGTCATCAGCGCGGGAGCTTCAACATGATCGCGAATCTCAAGAGCATTCTGGCCGGAACGACCGAAGAAGGTGGCGAGCGGCCGTCATCCGCTGTCGGCTATGCGCTCGGGCTCGCCAGCGCCGCGCAGGCCCACCTGACCGTGCAGGCGGCCTCGCTCAAGATGGCCATTCCGTTCTCGGCGGTGGGACAACTCGCCAGCGACATCGTCACCAGCGAGAACCGGCGTTTGCATGAACTGGCGGAAGCCGTCGCCCGGGACGCGGGCAGGGACGCCGAGCAGCTCGGCGTTTCGTGCTCGCTGGAGACCCCCCACCTGCCGTTCCCGGATCTGGTGGAAGCCTTCCTCCATCAGGCGCGGGTTCACGACGTGGCGGTGCTCGACGCGTTCGACGGCGTCGTGGACCTCGACAGGGTGCTCGCGGAACGTGTGTTGTTCGAGAGCGGCCGGCCCGTCATCGCCGTGCCGGTCGGCTATTCCGGCTTCCGCTGCCGCCGCATCATCGTTGCCTGGGATGGCAGCGGCGTCGCGGCCCGGGCCGTGGCGGATGCCCTGCCGCTGCTGCGGGCGGCGGATCAGGTCGAAATCGTTTCGGTGGTGGGTGAGAAGGATATCGCCCGGGCCGTTCCCGGGGCCGAGCTGGCGCCGCATCTCATTCGCCATGGCGTGACGGCGGAGGTGAAGAGCCTGCGGGTCGGCGGCTCCGGGGATGTGGCCGAGGTGCTGCGCGATCAGGCGAGCCTGTTCCATGCCGATCTCATTGTGATGGGCGCCTATCGCCACTCCCGGCTTCAGGAAATCCTGCTCGGCGGGGTCACCCGCTCGCTGCTCGGCGCCAGTCCCGTCCCGCTTTTCCTCAGCCATTGAGCGCGGCCGGTCGGCAACCCACCAAGGCGCCGCGGCACCCGCACGCCACGACGCCGGATTTCAGGAGCCGGCCATGATCACCAGCACTCCAAGCGCAGTCGGGAATCCCGGAACGGCGCGCCGCCCTCGCGCCGCCCGGTTCCCCCGGGCCATGCGACGGCTCGCCCTGATGGCTCTGCCGCTGGTGGCGTTGGCGGGCGGCTTGGCACTGCAACATGTGCAGCGTCCGGCCGATGCCGCGCTGCTGTGGTCGGTGGGAATCGTCCCGGCGCTCGTCGCCCTTCTCGCGCAGATGGTGGTGACACTCGGCCGGGGACAGGTCGGCCTCGACATCATTGCCGGGCTCTCCATGTCGGCCGCCCTCGCCTTTGGCGAACCTCTGGCCGGCAATGTCGTCGCGGTGATGTATCTGGGCGGACAGTGGCTCGAATCCTTTGCCGAGGGGCGGGCGGGGCGGGAAATGGCCGCTCTGCTCGGCCGGGTCGCCAGCACGGCCCTGCGCCATGCCGGCGGACGTCTCGTGGAGGTGCCGATCTCGGCGTTGCAGCCGGGTGATCGCATCCTGGTCCGCACCGGCGAAGTCGTGCCGGCCGATGGGCGGGTCGCCACGGGGACGGCCCTGCTGGACGCCTCCGCTCTGACGGGCGAATCGGTCCCGGTGCCGCGCACCGTCGGCGAGGCCGTGCTGAGCGGCACCACCTCGATCGGTGCTCCTTTCGATCTCGATGTGGAGCGCGCCGCCGCGGAAAGCACCTATGCCGGTATCGTGCGGCTGGTTGAGGCGGCGCAGGCCAGCCGCGCCCCCATGGCCCGCCTTGCCGACCGGTACGCCCTGGTCATGCTGGTCGCCACGGTGGTGATCAGCGGCACCGCCTGGTTTCTGGCGGGCGATCCGACGCGGGCACTTGCGGTGCTGGTGGTTGCGACGCCTTGCCCGCTCATCCTCGCCGTGCCTGTGGCCATGATGTCGGGTCTGTCGCGGACCGCGCGGCTTGGCGTACTGGTGAAGTCGGGCGGGGCGCTGGAGAGGCTGGCGCAGGTCCGGGTGGCGGTGCTGGACAAGACCGGCACGCTGACGCATGGCGTCCCCGGCATACGCCGGCTCGACGTGGCGCCGGGATGGTCGGCCGGCGAGGTGCTGCACCTCGCCGCCAGCCTCGATCAGGCGTCGCGCCATTCGGTGGCGGACACGCTGCTGCGCGCGGCCGAGGCGCGGCATCTCGGCCTTGCCCTGCCTTCCGCCGTCGTGGAAACGCCGGGCATGGGCATTCGCGGCGTGGTGGACGGGCGGGACGTCGCGGTCGGGGGACTGGCTTTCGTGCGGAGCCTGGTACGCGCGGACGGCTGGTTCGAGAGCGACGTACCGGAGACGCAGGGCCTGATCGCGGTGGCGGTCGATGGCGCCCTGGCGGCGCTGGTCTTCATCGAGGATGAACTGCGTCCGGATGCGGCCGCGGTGGTCGCGGCGTTCCGCGCCGTGGGCGTGCGGCGGATCGTGCTCGCATCGGGCGACCGTGCGGAAGTTGCACAGGCGGTGGGAGCCGAGCTCGGTCTGGATGAGGTTCTGGCAGAGCTGCGCCCGGAGGCGAAGGTCGCGGTGGTGCGCGAGCAGCGGTCACTCGGACCGGTGATGATGGTCGGCGACGGGGTCAACGACGCACCCGCGCTGGTGGCGGCCGATGTCGGCGTCGCCATGGGAGCCCGCGGCGCCGCAGCTTCCTCCGAAGCGGCAGATGTCGTGGTGCTGGTGGACGAGCTGTCGCGGCTGCCGCGGGCGATGGCGGCGGCGCGGCGGGCACGCCTCATCGCGCTGCAGAGCGTCGTGGTCGGGCTTGGCCTGTCCTTCGCCGCCATGCTGGTGGCGGCCGCGGGTTATCTCCCCCCGGTGCAGGGCGCCGTGCTGCAGGAAGTGATCGACGTCGCCGTCATCCTCAACGCGCTGCGGGCGCTCGGTGGCGGTGAGACGGGGCTCATTCCCCGTCCAGCAGCTTCCGCAACCGCGTCGTGAGCTCACGGGCCGTGTAGGGCTTGCGCAGCCAGGCGCCGGTTGCCGCCAGCTCACGCCCGGCAACGCTCGGTTCGGCATAGCCGGAGGTGAAGAGGATCTTCATGTCCGGGCGGGTGAGCCGAACCTCCTGTGCCAGTTCGTCGCCGGTCATCCCGCCGGGCATGACGATGTCGGTGAAGATCAGGTCGATGCCGGGGTGCAGCGCCAGCAGACCGAGCGCCTGCTGGGCGTTTTCCGCCTCGATCACGGAATAGCCGGCATCCTGCAGCCGGGCCACGGCGACCCGGCGTACCCGCGCATCATCCTCGACCACGAGAATGTTCTCGCTGCCTCCCGGAAGCTCGCCGGCGCCGGCGGCGCCCGTACCTGCCGCGCCACCGCGGGCGGCGCGGCTCGGGCCGGCGGGCAGGAACAGCCGCACGCAGGTTCCCTGCCCGATCTCGCTGTAGAGCTGGATATGGCCGCCGGATTGCTTGACGAAGCCATAGACCATGCTGAGGCCCAGCCCGGTTCCCGAACCCACCGACTTGGTGGTGAAGAACGGCTCGAAGGCCCGCTGCTTGACCTCCGGCGCCATGCCGCTGCCGGTGTCCGAGACCGAGATCAGCACATAGTCTCCGGTGCGCACCTCGGGATACATGCGGGCGTAGTCGACGTCGATGCGGGCTCGGGAAATGTCGATGGTCAGTCGCCCGCCGCGAGGCATCGCGTCGCGTGCGTTGAGGGCGAGATTGAGCAGAGCGTTCTGCAGCTGGCTTGCATCCACCATTGCGAGATTCGAGGAGCCCGTGATGGTGGTGCGCAGTTCGACCGTCTCACCCAGCGTGCGGCGCAACAGGTCGGAGAAATTCGACAGAAGCTGGCCGACATCGGCGAGTTGCGGATTCAGCGGCTGACGCCGGCCGAACGCCAGCAACTGGCCGGTGAGCTTGGCGCCGTCCTCGGCTGCGTCCTGCGCCTCACGGAGCAGGGAGCGCTGGCGCTCGTCGGTCAGCCGGCTCTCAAGCATCTCCAGATTGCCGCTGATGACCGTCAGGAGGTTGTTGAAGTCGTGGGCGAGGCCGCCGGTGAGCTGGCCGACCGCTTCCATTTTCTGCGCCTGCCGCAGTTCTTCTTCCATCTTCTGGCGACTGGTGAGATCGCGGATGAAGCCGGTGAAGATTCGCGAGCCGTTGGCGACGGCTTCGCCGATGGCAAGCTCCATCGGAAAGGTCAGCCCATCCTTGCGCAATCCGGTGACGACCCGGCCATAACCGATGATCCGTCGCTCGCCGGTCCGCAGGTAGCGCGCGAGATAGTCGTCATGGGCGTCGCGATCGGGGTTCGGCATCAGCATGCTGACGTTTCGCCCGATGGCTTCCTCCCGGCTGAACCCGAAGAGCTGCTCGGCTGCGGTGCTGAAGGAGGTGATGGTGCCGGCTTCGTCGATCACGACCACCGCTTCCGGCACGGTGTTGAGGATCGAGCGCAGATGCGCCTCGCGCGCCATCAGGTCCGCCTGGGTGGCACGAAGGTCGCCGACGTCGACATTGGTCTCGACGATGATCCAGCGGCCGGGTTCTGAGGTGTGGACCGCGACCCAGCGGCTCGCGACGAAGATGGGGTTGCCGTCGCGGTCCCGCTGTTCCAGCTGCCCGCGCCAGCTTTGATGCTCGCGCAGATGCGCCCGGATATCCTCAAGCGGCTCGGGAAAAAGGGTGCCGAGCAGCTCATGGGCAACCTGGCCAACCGCTTCGCCCCGGCTCCAGCCGTAAAGCTCTTCGCAGCCCGTGGTCCAGCGGGAGATCACACCATCGAAGCCATGGACGATGATGTTGGCGCCGTCCAGCATGCGGACCATCTCGTCGAGGCTTCGCTCGCTGGTGGCCATGGATTCCATGCGGACGCGATCTCCCGGTATCAGCCTGTCATTGCGGCCACACGGCGCGCCGCACCGGCGCCGCCTCATGCAGCACGCCCGCCTTTTCCTCGCATTCGCCCGCGAGCGTCGCAAGAAGGCGCAGCTTGCGAACGAAGATGGCATGGCGGCCATTGGGCTCGATCACGCCACGCTGGGTCAGGCGCGTCATGATTCGGGACACCGTCTCAATGGTGAGCCCGAGATAATCGGCCATGTCGAGACGGGTCATCGGAATCTCGACCACCGGCATGGTCTCGCGCGCCGCGCCGAGCCGGCGGGCGATCACCAGAAGGAAGCTGGCGACCCGTTCTTCAGCGGTCTTCCGGGCGAGGAGGACCATCTGGTCCTGCGCTGCGGCCATCTCGTCGCACAGGCGGGCGAAAAGCTGGGGACGCAGTTCCGGGGAGTTCTGGATCTCGTGCTGGAACCGGGCCCGGGCGAAGCGCCGCAGCTTGACCGGCGTCACCGCCTCGGCGGTGTAAAGGTAATGACGCTCCAGCGACACGCCGAGCAGGTCGCCGGGATAGACGAAGCCAGTGATGACGCGGCGGCCGTCATTCATCATGCGGAAGATACGCAGCACGCCCTCTGTTACCTCGAAGACGTGGCTGGCGGCGTCGCCTTCCCAGAAGACCGCGGTGCCGGCCTCGAACTTTTCCACCGGCTGTTTGGCGAAGAGCGACTGCAGGCTGACCCCGCCGGCTGGGTGCGCGGGGTGCTCGTGTGCCGGACCCTGGGGCGTAAGGGCGTGAGGCGGGAAGGCCTCCGTGACGTCGTGGCGAGTGAGGGCGCTTTCGATGTACATGGCTGGCTCCCGGACCGCGTTGATGTCGGGAGTTGACGTGCCGCACGTGACGCGCGAACGCCGTCCGTGTTACCTTCGGTGATGAATTGTAGCAGATTGTCACCGCTACGATCTTGTAGGGTTTGCGACCTCCAGAATGGCTGAGCCACAGTCGGAAAACGGCCGGATCCTGGTCCTCGACGACGACGCACGGATCCGGCAGATGCTGTCGCGCTATTTCGAGGACGAAGGCTACCATGTGACGTCGGTCGGCGATGGCAATGGACTGCGTGTCAGCCTGCAAGCGGCCACCTTCGACATCGTTCTGCTCGACCTGATGCTGCCGGGCGGCGAGGATGGTCTTTCGCTGGCGCGCGAAATCAGGGCGTCTTCCGATATCCCGATCATCATGCTGACCGGCCGCGACGACGTGGTGGACAAGATCGTGGGGCTGGAGGTCGGGGCGGACGACTACATCGCCAAGCCGTTTCACCTGCGCGAGGTGCTGGCCCGGGTGAAGACCGTGCTGCGCCGCCGCCGTCCCCAGAACCCCTCGCCACCGCCCGCCGCTTCGGAAGAGGTGCTGCGATTCGAGGGGTGGACGCTGGACCCCGGCCGACGCCAGCTCACCATGGCCGACGGCACCGCGGTCGACCTCACCACGGGCGAGTTCGACATGCTGCTGGTGCTCGCGCGCCAGCCTGGCCGGGTCTTCACCCGCGAGATGCTGATGGAACTCACCCGAGCCCGTAACTGGGAGGCTTTCGATCGGACGATCGATTCCCAGATCGCGCGGCTGCGTCGGAAGATCGAGCCGGATGCCCGCCGTCCCAGCCTCATCAAGTCGGTGCGGGGGGTGGGGTATGTCTTCACCGGCAAGCGTTCAGAGTGACGTCGCCTCGGGCCCCTGTCCCCGCCCGCCTGTCGGAAAGGCCACCATCACGCCATGGTCCCACCGCCCGACATCGCAGTCGCCGCGCGCGCGGCCACATGTCGTCCCGTTCCGTCCATATCCGTGCCGGGCAGTCGCCGTTCAGCCGGGAGAGATGGCCGAGATGGGCGAGAAGGGCGCCGGCCACCCCCTCATCGTCCGCCGCGCTCGTCGCCAGGAACACCGGCACGTCGACGATCCGGCCATGCAGCGGGTGGTCCTTCATCTCGGTGAGGCACAGGCCCTGCACGTAGCCGCGCGGGTTGATGGCGACGCTGAGGGCCCGGGACGAGGCGGCGGCTCCCCCCATGGTGCGGCAGAAGGCCCGCCAGGCCTTCAGCTCGAGTGTGGGGGCGACAAGCCGGATCAGTGTGAAGGCCTGGTCGACGCGGTCGGCTGTGAGCGGTTCGACCCGATAGGTGTTCATCGTGTTCAGGCCCCTGCAACGCGCGTCGCCGGCCATGCGTAGCCGCGGCAGGGTTCCTCCTGCGCAGAAGTGGGCTCGGACACGAAGGGCGCTGACGATCGACCCATTACTGCCGCAACGGGGTCCGCCCGCGTTGACGTGAATCAACGGCCGTCGGCTCCGATGGCGGGGATCATGCTGCGACGCGATGGCATGGCTTCCATGCGGTCGATGCATGCGTCATTGCGTGTGGCTGCCATGGTGCTTACACTTTGGGCAAGATGTATCAACCTGTTGTCGACCACCTCACGTCATCGTGCCGTGGTGCCGGAGCTTCCTCGGGAGGAACCCGCCATGGTGGATGATCCGCGCGTGCCGGGGCCACCAGCCGCCGACCGCTTCCCTCGCGACGACCGCGCGGCCGAAGCCGTGCGCCTCGGCGGCTGGCATGGACGCCGCACCCGTGGCGGCCGCCCCGGCGGCGGCGAGCGGGCGAGTTCGGCCGAGCCGTGCTACGCCGCCCTCGACCTCGGCACCAATAATTGCCGCCTCCTGATCGCACGCCCCACCGGCACCGGCTTTCGCGTCGTGGACGCGTTCTCGCGGATCGTCCGGCTCGGCGAGGGACTGATCGGCTCCGGCCGGCTGGGCGAGGCCGCGATGAGCCGGGCCATCGACGCGCTCGGCGTGTGTGCGGCCAAGATAGGTTCGCGCCGCATCGCCCATGCACGTCTCATCGCCACCGAGGCCTGCCGGGCTGCCAGCAACGGCGAGCATTTCATCCGTCGGGTCGAGCGCGAGACCGGGCTGAAGCTCGAGATCGTCGAGCGCGAGACCGAGGCGCGCCTCGCCGCGGTCGGCTGCACCCCGCTGGTCGACCCCCGCTCGGACGGCGCGGTGCTGTTCGACATCGGCGGCGGCTCGACCGAGGTGGTTTGGCTCGACCGGGTCGACACGAATGACGACGGTCCTCCTGCGGCCATCATCCGCGCCTGGGTTTCCGTGCCGCTCGGCGTGGTCTCCATGGCCGAGCGGCATGGCGGCGTTCAGGTGACGCAGGCCGACTTCGAGGCCATGGTCAACGAATTCCGCCCCCATTTGAATGGCTTCGTCGCCGCGGTGGGTCCGCATGATTGCGGCCGGCTGCACCTCCTCGGCACATCCGGCACGGTGACGACGGTGGCGGGCGTCCATCTTGACCTGCCGCGCTACGACCGCGCGCAGGTGGATGGCACGTGGCTGGGCGCCGGGCAGGTGGCGGCGGTGGTCGACCGGCTGCTGGCCATGCCCTTTGCCGAGCGGGTCGCCAACCCGTGTATCGGCGCCGAGCGGGCCGACCTGGTGCTCGCGGGGTGCGCCATACTGGAGGCGGTGCGGCGTGCCTTCCCGTGCGATCGCCTGCGCGTGGCCGACCGCGGTCTGCGCGAGGGCATCCTCGTCGAGCTCATGCGGCGGGACGGCGTCTGGAACCGTTCGCTCGAGGTCCATCCATGACCGATCGCGTGAAGACTCCCGGCCGCTCTCCCGGTGGCGGGGATGCACGCCCCGAGGCACGGCCCCTCAAGGTACGGCTCAAGAAGGCGCGTTCTCTGAGCTCCTCGTCGCAGAAGTGGCTGCAGCGCCAGCTCAACGATCCCTATGTCGCCCGTGCCAAGCGCGAGGGCTGGCGTTCGCGCGCCGCCTTCAAGCTGCTTGAGATCGACGACCGGCTGAAGCTGCTGAAGCCGGGGGCCCGGGTGGTCGATCTCGGCGCCGCGCCGGGCGGATGGAGCCAGATCGCGGCGCAGCGGGTGAAGTCGGAGCAGGGGCAGGGGCGCGTCGTCGCCATCGACCTGCTGGAGATGGAGCCGATCGCGGGAGTCGATTTCGCCCAGCTCGACTTCCTGCAGGAGAGCGCGCCGGCCCAGCTCATCAGCATGCTCGGCGGCCCTGCCGACATGGTGATGTCGGACATGGCGGCGAACACCACCGGCCACAGGCCGACCGATCACCTGCGGATCGTCGGTCTGGTCGAACTGGCCATCGATTTTGCACGTCAGGTGCTGGCGCCGGGTGGTTCGTTCATCGCCAAGGTGTTCCAGGGCGGCACCGAAGGCGCGCTGCTCGCCGATCTGAAGCGCGATTTCGCCACGGTGCGCCACATCAAGCCACAGGCGAGCCGAGCCGATTCAGCCGAGCTCTATGTGGTGGCGACCGGGTTTCGCGGGCATCGCCCGGGAAACCCCGATGTGGCGGAGGCTGCCGACGCGGCGGACTGACCGCGTCGATCACGACGTCACGCGGTCGTGCCAATCTCGCCTTCGCCCGTAGGGGCGGGGGCCGCCTTGGTCCGGGCAGGAGCGCGCCCGGCGAGTTCCGCCCCGGCGTCTGCCGGCAGCCGGATGTAGAACAGCACCGAGATAATTGCGATCGTTCCCACCACGCAGAACGCCACCGAGAAGTCGCCGAGCAGGATGTGGGTGTCGTGCCGGGCGGCGCGCATCACTTCGAGGACCAGTGCCGCCACCGCGACGCCGGTGGAGATCGACACCTGCTGCGCCACGCTGGCGAAGCTGGTGGCGCGGCTGATCGACTCCGGCGGCACGTCGGCATAGGTCAGCGCATTGACGCTGGTGAACTGCAGCGAGCGGAAGAACCCGCCGAACAGCAGGCAGCCGATCAGCAGCGCAGGCGACATGCCGGGGACGAACAGCGCCGAAATGGCGATGAAGGCGCTGGAGATGAAGGCGTTCACGATCAGGACGCGGCGAAAGCCGAAGGTGCGGATGATCGGTGCGGCGGTGAACTTCATCGTCATCGCCCCCGCAGCCGAGGCGAAGGTGATCATGCCCGAGGCGAAGGGGGTGAGTCCGAAGCTCAACTGGAGCATGAGCGGGAGAAGGAACGGCATGGCACCGATGCCGATCCGAAAAAGCGAGGCTCCGAGGACGCCGGCGCGGAAGGTGGGAATCCGCAGGAGGCCGAGATCGAGGATGGGGCGCTCCACCGTCCGCGCGTGCCGGACATAGAAGAACATTGACACCGCTCCGACTGCTCCAACCCCAAGGGCGATCTGCGGCGCGACGGCCTCCTGCCCGAGCAGCGCCGCGCCGAAGACGAGGCCGGCGAGGCCGAGCCCCGAGAGCAGCATGCCCTTCAGGTCGAACGGTGCGACGTCGTCCTCGCGGATGTCCTCGATGAAGCGGGTGGCGAGCAGAACGCCGAGCAGCCCGATGGGAATGTTGAGGAAGAAGATCAGGCGCCAGTCGAAATAGGTGGTGATGAAGCCGCCGATCGGTGGGCCGAGCACCGGCCCCATGAGCGCGGGTATGGTGAGCCAGGCGAGGGCGGAGACCAGCTCGTTCTTCGGCACGGTGCGCAGGATGACCAGCCGTCCCACGGGCACCATCATGGCCCCACCCATGCCCTGAAGGATGCGATAGGCCACGAAATCCGGCAGCGAATGGGCCATGCCGCACATCAGCGACCCCGCGGTGAACACCACGATCGCCGCTCGGAACACGGTGCGGGCGCCGAACCGGTCGGCAACCCAGCCGCTCGCGGGAATGAATACGGCGAGGCTGAGCAGATACGCCGTAAGCGCCAGTTTCAGCGCGATGGGGTCTTCCTGGAGATCGGCGGCGATGGCTGGGAGCGAGGTCGCGATAACCGTCGAATCGAGCTGTTCCATGAACAGGGCGCAGGCGACGATGAGGGGGACGAGACGTTCGGTGCGCACGATGTCGTTCCGGCTTTGCGCCCGGTCGGGGCAGGCGACGAGCTAGATAGCGCCCTGCGCTCGCCGCGGCGAGGGCGGCCCGTGCACAAGCCCGTCATCGCGCCGTGATGGTGATGCGATTAGGCAAGCGCATGGCGTCCGCTCCACCTCGCTGTGCGCAGTGCGGCCATGCGCGGGCTGGTGGTGCAGGAGCTAGGAAAGCGGGAGAGGGCATGTTAAGAGCCCTCGCCAACTCGAAGCGAGCCTGTGCGGTCCTGCCGGTGCTCGCTTCGCGCATTTCATCCAATCGGGGCACGCCGGCCATGCGCCGTGCCGCCCGTTACAGGGAGTTGGCGATGTCGGTTTATGACAGGCTCGCGCGGGAAGCGCTCACCTTCGACGACGTGCTTCTGAAGCCGGGCCTTTCCGATGTCATGCCGGGCCAGGTCGACGTGCGCTCCCGCGTCACCCGCTCCATCGCGCTCAACCTTCCCATCATCTCCTCGGCGATGGACACCGTCACCGAAGCTCGCCTCGCCATCGCGATGGCGCAGGCGGGTGGCCTCGGCGTCATCCACCGCAACCTCGATCCCGAGGTGCAGGCCGAGCATGTCCGGCAGGTGAAGAAGTTCGAAAGCGGCATGATCGTGAACCCCGTCACGATTCATCCCGACCAGCCGCTGGCCGACGCCCTCGCCCTGATGAAGCTGCATGGCATCTCCGGCATCCCGGTGGTTGAGCGCAGTCCCAACGGTCGGGCAGGGCGCCTTGTCGGCATCCTCACCAACCGCGACGTGCGCTTTGCCACCAACCCGGCCCAGCCGGTCGCCGAGCTGATGACGAAGGACCGGCTGGTCACCGTCCAGGACGGCGTTGCCCAGGCGGAGGCCAAGAAGCTGCTTCACCAGTACCGTATCGAGAAGCTGCTGGTGGTGGATGACGAGTATCGCTGCGTCGGCCTCATCACGGTGAAGGACATCGAGAAGGCGGTGGCCAACCCGGAGGCCGCGAAGGACGAGCAGGGGCGCCTGCGCGTCGCCGCGGCGACCACGGTGGGCGACGACGGCTTCTACCGGGCCGAACTGCTGGTCGATGCCGGCGTGGATCTCGTCGTCGTCGACACCGCGCACGGCCACTCGCGCAAGGTGCTGGATCAGGTCAGCCGCATAAAGACCCTGTCCAACAAGGTGCAGATCCTTGCGGGTAATGTCGCGACGGGGGAGGGCGCACGCGCGCTCATCGACGCCGGCGCCGACGCGGTCAAGGTCGGTATCGGGCCGGGCTCCATCTGCACCACGCGTATCGTCGCCGGCGTCGGCGTGCCCCAGCTCACCGCCATTCTCGACGCGGTGGAAGTGGCGCAGAAGCTCGACACGCCGGTCATCGCCGATGGCGGTATCAAGTTCTCGGGCGATCTCGCCAAGGCGCTCGCCGCGGGCGCGGAGTGCGCCATGATCGGCTCGCTCCTGGCCGGCACGGATGAAAGCCCCGGCGAGGTCTACCTCTATCAGGGCCGGTCCTATAAGTCGTATCGGGGCATGGGCTCGGTCGGGGCCATGGCGCGCGGTTCGGCGGACCGCTATTTCCAGGCCGAAGTGAAGGACACGCTGAAGCTGGTGCCGGAAGGCATCGAGGGGCAGGTGCCTTACAAGGGGCCGGTCTCGGGCGTGCTGCATCAGCTCGCCGGCGGCCTGCGGGCGGCCATGGGCTATGTCGGCGGGGCGACGCTGGAGGATTTCCGCGAAAAGGCCCAGTTCGTCCGCATCTCCGGCGCCTCGCTGCGGGAAAGCCACGTCCATGACGTGACCATCACCCGCGAGAGCCCGAACTATCCCTCCCGCGTCTGACGGGCGTCACGTTCGCACCACGATGACGACCAGCGCCGTCGGTCGCCCCTTCGCGGGCTGACCGGCGGCGTTTCGTCATTGGGCCCAGACATTACGGGCGCGCGGCGCCGGCCTGCCGCGCGGCTTCCGCCATCTGCTCGAATTCGCGACGGATCTTTTCCAGATCGCCATCGTCAAGCTCTTCGAGATCGAGCAGGATTTCCCGCGGCCCGTCCAGCTTCGAGATCAATTCGTCCAGCTTGATCTGCAGCGCGGCAGTGTCGCGGTTCTGGCTGTTCTGGATCACGAACACCATCAGGAAGGTGACGATGGTGGTGGAGGTGTTGATCACCAGTTGCCAGGTGTCGTTGAAGCCGAAGACCGGCCCGCTCACCGCCCAGAGGACGATGATCCCAAGGGCGATGGCGAACGTCGCGGGCTTTCCGGCGTAGCTGGAGACGGCCTGGGAAAACCGGGTGAACAGGGATCGCTTCGGCTTCCGGTCGGCGTGGCTCGCCTGATGGCGGGATGGTCCGGCCTGCTCGTGGGATGGCGATGTGGGGGATGCCATGATGGGCCTCTGTGGTCTGGTACCTCACAACGGTGCATCATCTACGCGGGTTCCCGGCGACCTCCCGAACCTGCCGCCGCCGGCGGCGTTGCTGTAGGCTGGCGTTTAAGCCTGCCTCACCCGGAGTTGCCATGACCGTCGCCGCCGTGCTGCTGCCCGTCTTCGTCCAGGTGGGGCTGACGTTCTTCATTCTGTTCCGGCTGGGGCCGCTGCGATTTGGCGCGGTGCGGCGCGGGGAGATCAATGGCGATCCCACGCTCGACGAGCGGGCATGGCCGGATAAGGTCCGGCAGGCCTCGAACGCCTTCCGCAACCAGTTCGAGGTGCCGGTGCTGTACTTCGTGCTGGTGGTCCTGGCGCTGCTGACCCGCAAGGCGGACCTGATCTTCGTCGTCCTGTCCTGGGTGTTCGTGCTTAGCCGGCTGGCGCACGCCTTCGTCCACCTCACCTCAAACAATGTGCGCTACCGCTTTCCTGCCTATCTGGTCGGGGTGGTTGTTCTTCTCCTGATGTGGGTGCTATTTGCGCTCTCGATCCTGTTCGCCCCGGTCCTGCCCTGACGCGCCTTCCCGGCTGCCGTCCATTCCCGAAACGTGCTGCCCATGACCCCCGCCGCGCGGCTCGCCGCCGCCATTGAAGTGATCCAGTCGGTCGAGACCGTCCGCCGCCCGGTGGCCGACGTGCTGAAGGAATGGGGGCGTAGCCACCGCTTTGCCGGCTCGGGCGACCGGGCCGCGCTAAGCTCACTGGTCTATGATGCGCTCCGCCGCCGCGCCTCCGCTGCCTGGCTGATGGGGGAGGAGACACCGCGCGCGGTGCTGCTCGGCATGCTCAGGCTGGGGCGTGGCCTTGATGTCGAGACGATCGCTACGCTGTTCGATGGCACCCGCTATGGTCCTGCCGCGCTCTCGGACGACGAGCGAGCCCGGCTTGCTGAAGGCTCGCTGGACGGCGCGCCGGCCTTCGTCGCCGGAGATTACCCCGAGTGGCTCGACGCTCCGCTCGCGGCGGTGTTCGGAGAGGAGCGGGCCCGGGAGGGCGCCGCGCTGGCCGAACGCGCCCCGCTCGACCTGCGCGTGAACACGCTGAAGGCCACGCCGGCGGAAGCGGCCGCGGCGCTGGCGCACCTCGAGCCCGTCGCCGCCGCCTGGTCGCCGCTCGCTCTGCGCATCCAGCTTCCGGCCGACGGAAAGGCGCCCCCCGTGACGGCGGAGCCGGCCTATCTCAAAGGCGAGGTCGAGATACAGGACGAGGGTTCCCAGATCGCCGCGATTCTCGCAGCGCCACCCCCCGGCGGGCAGGTGCTGGATCTGTGCGCCGGCGGTGGCGGCAAGACGCTGGAATGCGCGGCGCTGATGGACAATGCGGGGCAGATCTATGCCTATGACGCGGATATCCGCCGGCTGGCACCGATCCATGAAAGGCTGGCGCGCGCCGGAGTCCGCAATGTGCAGGTGCGTACACCGCGCGGGCGGGCGGACGTGCTTGCCGATCTTGCCGGGCGGATGGACCTCGTCCTCGTTGACGCTCCCTGCACCGGCACCGGCACCTGGCGGCGTAACCCGGACGCGAAATGGCGCATCCGGCCCGGTGCCCTCGCCGAGCGGGTGCGCGACCAGGCCGCCATCCTCGATGCCGCGGCCACCTATGTTAAGCCGGGCGGGCGGCTCGCCTACATCACCTGTTCCTTGCTCGATGAGGAAAACGGCGCGCAGATCCGCGGCTTCCTCACGCGCCATGCGGGTTTCACGCTGGTGCCGCCGGCCGATCTGCCGCTGGCATTGGGGCCTACCGGCCTCGCACTGCGAACGGCGGCGCTGCTGCGGCCGGAAGGCGTGATGTTGACGCCGCGGCGTACGGGTACCGACGGATTCTTTGTCGGGGTGCTGGCGCGCGGCTGAGGCGCCGTCCGGGGCACGAGTGGTCATCAGCATACGCCACGTAGGGTGGAACAGACAGGATTGGAGGGCAGCGAAAGCTCGGCCGCTGCTGCCTCCGGCGGCACCGTCTTCGAATCGTGGACCTTCCGGTCTATGCTGGCGCGAGACCTTGGGGATTGCCGTGTTCGTCCTGTTCCGCCTGCTGTTCGTGCTGGCCGTGGTCGTGGTGGGCTACTGGCTGTATTACATCTTCGTCGCCGTGGACCCCTACGATCCGATCGGCGTTGCGATCAATGAGCGTATGCCGCAACCGATGCGTGAGCTGAGCTGCGTCACGCTGCATCGGCGCCATCCCGGCGTTCTCGAGCCGCCGTCGGGTTGCGCGCACCTTTGGGTCGACAAGCTCTGAAGGTGCTGGGTGTTCGAGCTGGCCCGTGTGGGTCGCGGTATGCATGGGTGCCATGCCTCGCGTCATCACGGCGTGTGCGAGGCTGGACGGATTTCTCGACACTCATTAAAAGCTCGCCATGACAAGCACCGCCACTCCGATCCACGACGCCATTCTCATTATCGACTTCGGCTCGCAGGTGACGCAGCTCATCGCCCGCCGGGTACGGGAGACTGGGGTCTACTGCGAAATCCATCCGTTCCAGAATGCCGCAGCCGCCTTCGAGCGGCTGAAGCCGAAGGGCGTCATCTTTTCGGGCGGGCCGGCCTCGGTGCTGGATACCGGCAGTCCCCGGGCGCCGCAGGCGGTGTTCGAGGCGGGCGTGCCGATCCTCGCCATCTGCTATGGCCAGCAGACCTGCGCCCTCCAGCTTGGTGGTACGGTGGAAGGCGGCCATGCCGCTGAATTCGGCCGCGCCGATGTCGAGATCCTCAAGCCGAGCACCCTGTTCGACGGGGTTTGGAGTGTCGGTGGCCGCTATCCCGTGTGGATGAGCCATGGCGACCGCGTCACCGCGCTGCCGGAGGGCTTCACCGTCGTCGGCACCTCGGAGAATGCGCCGTTCGCCATTGCCGTGAATGAGGAGCGGCGCATCTACACGACCATGTTCCACCCCGAGGTGGTGCACACCCCGGATGGCGGCAGGCTGCTGGCCAATTTCGTGCACAGGATCGTGGGTCTCAAGTCCGACTGGACCATGGCGGCGTTCCGTGAGGAGGAGATCCGGCGCATCCGCGCGCAGGTCGGTTCCGAGCGGGTCATCTGCGGCCTGTCCGGCGGCGTCGATTCAGCGGTGGCGGCGGTACTGATCCATGAGGCCATCGGCGATCAGCTCACCTGCGTGTTCGTCGACCACGGGCTGCTCCGCCTCGGCGAGGCCGAGAAGGTCGTGACCCTGTTCCGCGACAGCTACAACATTCCGCTGGTGCATGTGGACGCCGAGGAGATGTTCCTGACGGCGCTTCAGGGCGTGACCGACCCCGAGGTGAAGCGCAAGACCATCGGCAAGCTGTTCATCGACGTGTTCGAGGCCGAGGCAAGGAAGATCGGCGGTGCCGCCTTCCTCGCCCAGGGCACGCTATATCCCGACGTCATCGAGAGCGTCAGTTTCTCGGGCGGGCCCTCCGTCACCATCAAGAGTCACCACAATGTCGGCGGGCTGCCCGAGCGGATGAACATGAAGCTGGTCGAGCCGTTGCGCGAGCTGTTCAAGGACGAGGTCCGCGTGCTCGGCCGCGAGCTTGGCCTGCCGGAAGCCTTTGTCGGCCGCCATCCCTTCCCGGGCCCCGGTCTCGCCATACGCTGCCCGGGCGAGATTACCCGCGAAAAGCTCGACATCCTGCGCCTCGCCGACGAGATCTATCTTGAGGAAATCCGTCGCCACGGCCTCTATGACCAGATCTGGCAGGCCTTCGCTGTGATCCTGCCGGTAAAGACCGTCGGGGTGATGGGCGACTACCGGACCTATGATTATGTGGTCGGCCTGCGCGCGGTGACCTCGGTGGACGGAATGACGGCGGATTTCTATCCCTTCGACATGGCCTTCCTCGGCCGGGTCGCCACCCGCATCGTCAACGAGGTCAAAGGCGTAAACCGCGTCGTCTACGACGTCACAAGCAAGCCGCCGGGTACTATCGAGTGGGAATGATTCAGGCCCATCCGAAGCTATCCGGCAGCGCGCTAGGTCGCGACCTAACTCGTTGAAATAAAATAAATATTGCGATGCTGCCTATCGACAACGGTCGGTGGGTGCGATCGCGCGTACCGTCACTGCTGACGATACGCCGAGACATTGCGCCCCGCTATTTTTGTGAATACCGTCAGAGAACGAATGCGTCTGACGGTATTGAATTTCGGGTAAGGCATTGATCCAAGGACCGAAATTGTCCCGACGGCGCTCGAAAAGCGCTTGACGGTCTTTTTCGGCAGGAGGTTTCTCGATGTTGACCGATGCAGCTCTTAAGAGCCTGAGATCAAAAGACAAATTTTATAAGGTGACCGATCGTGACGGCATGTACGTGCTCGTCGCACCGAGTGGAAATATCTCCTTCAGGCTGGACTACCGTCTGAATGGGCGCAGGGAAACCATCACCTTCGGCAGGTACGGGCGCGACGGCATCTCACTGGCAAAGGCCAGAGAGATGTGTATCGATGCAAAACGAGCCGTTCGTGAGGGGCGTTCACCGGCGATCGAAAAGCAGCGAGAAAAGCGCCGGATCAAAGAAGCGAAGAGCTTCGGCGTGTTCGGTGAGAAGTGGCTGACTACCGGGCAAATGGCCGACAGCACGCGGGCCATGCGTCGCTCGGTCTTTGAGCGCGAGCTGCTTCCTGCTTGGCGCAATCGTCTATTGACCGAAATCACGCCTGACGATCTTCGCGTCCATTGCGCCAAGATCGTGGAGCGGGGCGCTCCTGCCACTGCCATCCACGTTCGGGATATCCTCAAGCAGATTTACCGCTTTGCGGTATTGCATGGCGAGAAAGTCGCCAACCCGGCCGACGAGGTAGGGCCCGCGTCGATCGCCCATTTCGTCCCGCGGGACCGTTCGCTCTCACCATCCGAAATTCGTATCGCCCTCAAGCAGCTTGAGAATGTCGCGACGTTACCGACCATTCGGTTGGGCTTCCGCCTCTACCTTCTTACGATGGTTCGCAAAAGCGAGCTTCAGGATGCGACATGGGATGAAGTGGATTTCGAGAACGCCGTCTGGACGATTCCGAAGGAGCGGATGAAACGCGCGAAGGCCCACAATGTCTACCTGTGCCGGCAGACGCTCGATATCATGATCGCGCTCAAGACATGTTCCGGCAACTCACGATATCTGCTTCCCTCCAGGTACGATGCAGACGCCCCCATGTCTCGGGCAACCTTCAACCGGGTTACCTACGCCGTCGTTGAGGAAGCGAAGAAGGCCGGGCTGCCGCTCGAGCCTTTCACGGTCCACGATCTACGACGTACGGGATCGACGCTGCTGAACGAACTGGGTTTCAACGGCGACTGGATCGAGAAGTGTCTCGCACATGAAGATGGACGCTCGTCTCGGGGCGTCTACAACAAGGCCGAGTACGAGATGCAGCGCCGGCATATGATGCAGGAGTGGGCCGACGTCGTGGACGCGTGGGTGCAGGGGCGGAAACACGTGCCGATGCTCGTGCCGCCAGCTATGCCTCTTCCGGCGCTTGATCCCGCACTTTGATGGGACGGGACTTGCGTTTTGTCACGTCAGGGTGCTTAGCGCGACGGATTGGCTTCGTGCGTCGCGCCAGCAGCCAAGCCTGCACCTCCGCAAGATCCCAGACGATGCAGCGCGCCGAAAGTGCGAAACGCCGCGGAAACTCCCCGCGCTGCTCCATCTCGTAGATCGTGCTGTCTGCTAGCGGCACCATCTCTCGCAGCTGGTGTCGTCTGATGGTTCTTTGAATTTCCGTCTTTTCCGCCCGCATGCCGGTAACCCTCCTTCGTTTCGCGGGGGATTGAAAGCGACAGATGCCAGATGCTGGAAGACGCCACGGCCACTCATTCGTGATTTTCGCGCTATGGCGTGCACATAGGAGGGGTGACGCGAAAAAGCTAAGGTCGAATTGCGTCAATGCGGTCCCGCAGCAAGAAAAATACCTTGATTAGTTAGTCGGATTTGGTTGGCTTGCAGAAGCGGACCCCGACGCCGCCACCATTCTCCGTAATGAACTCTATGCCTGCGGTTTCCAAAGCGCGGCGCAGGGCGTCAATGGTTACAGCGTTTGCGACAATCGGACCGGACAACGGCTCTATTCGCTTGATGGTTGCGAGAGAAACTTTTGATGCCTGAGCCAACGTCTTCTGATCCCATTTGAGTAGGGCCCGCGCAGCTCGTACTTGGTCACTTGTAAGCATTATCAATTAGGCCGCTGGCATCATATGATGCTAAAGGAATTGACACTTGGTCGTCTTAGGTTAGCCTCTGACAAGCTGCCTTCGATAGAAAGGCACTCTAGACGGCTGTGCAGGGTGGTAGGACACCCCACACAGCCTGACCACACCCAAGCTGATTGGAGCTCGGATCATGGCTGATTCTGAGATTAGCACGAGTCTGGCCCGGCCATCCCGTCGGGACATTCTCGCCATCGCGGTTACGACCACTGGCGCCGCCGGCTTCCACGGATCGGCGGCGGCCAACCCGCCTGCCGTCGCTTACCCTGATGCGGCCCTCACGGCCTTGAAAGCGTGGCGCGTCGCCCATAGGCGCACGCTCGCCCTTTGCCGGAAACAGCAACGATTGGAATCCGAACTGGCGCGGACGATTGGTTTTCCGCAGGCGGTTGTCGCCACAGCCGAGCTGTCGTCGCCGGTGCGGATTGGCTCTCTCCAGCAGTTCGATGAACTGGCAACCGACGTGCCATCCCTTTGCATGCGGCGCGACGAAGTCGCCGCCGCACTGCGCGCGCATCAACGGCGCTGGGATGACGCGGATCGCGCCATCGGCTACTCCGCTACCCGACAGGAAGAGGCGGCGGCATCCGCCGATGAAGAGCGACTGATCGCGAGGCTCTTTGCGGCAGACGCCACCTCGCTGCGTGGCCTCTCCGCAAAGCTCGACGTGCTGATCGCCGTCGGCGCCGAGGGGGCGGAGGGACGGCATTTCCCGTGGCCTGAACTGCGGCGCATCCGCAGAGATGTTGCGCGCTTGATTCAGTTGCAGCGTAAGCGTCGTCCCGGCGGCACCTTCATAGGTTGGGCGTGAAAGCGCAGTCTGA
>NZ_JAHBGE010000084.1 GCF_018390635.1 Ancylobacter lacus
GTGCCGCGGGAGATCGACGAGACCGCGCGGCTGGACGGCTATTCGCTGCCGCGCTTCTTCGTGAAGATCTTCGTGCCGCTGATCGCCTCGGGCATCGGGGTGGCCGCGTTCTTCTGCTTCATGTTCTCGTGGGTCGAGCTGCTGTTCGTGCGAACCCTGACCAACAGCAAGGCGATCTCCGCCATCATGACCCAGACCGTCTCGTCGCAGGGCACCGACTGGGGGCTGCTGGCCGCCGCCGGCGTGCTGACGCTCATCCCCGGTGCGCTCGTCATCTGGTTCGTCCGCAACTACATCGCCAAGGGCTTCGCCCTCGGGCGGGTGTGAGGAGGCGCAACATGGAAACGAGCCTGCTTCCCGAGAGCCTCGCCTGGATGGCCTGGACGCCGGCGACGGCGGCCTTCTTCTGCGGCATCGCGCTGCTGCTGGTGCTCATGACGGCGCTCGCGATCTGGCGGCCGGAGGTGGAGCGGGTGGGCGTGCTGCACATCCCCACCACGCGGGGCGACCGGCTGTTCCTCGCGCTGCTGGGCAGCGCCTTCATCCACCTCGCCTTCCTCGCCTTCTTCGGCACCTCGCCGGTGGCGAGCCTGCCGATCGGGGAGGGCATCGAGGTGTCGCGGCTGTGGATCGCCAGCGCGCTGTCGCTGCTCTACGCCGCCGTGGTGTTCCGCACGGTGTGAGGCGGGGCGTGAAACGGGGTCCGGCAAGGTGCGCACCGGGCGGCCCGAACCAACCAAGCGCACGCGATGTCCCGGGAGGAGACGAGATGCTTGAGATGACGGTCCGGAAGCGACTGATGATCGCGGCGAGCGCGGTTGCGCTGGTTGCGGGTGCGGGCGCGGCGCGCGCGGACGAGGCGGCGGCGAAGAAGTGGATCGACAGCGAGTTCCAGCCCTCGACGCTGTCGAAGGACGAGCAGCTGAAGGAGCTGGAGTGGTTCATCAAGGCGGCGGAGCCGCTGAAGGGGATGGAGATCAACGTCGTCTCCGAGACCCTGACCACCCACGAATATGAATCGAAGGTGCTGGCCAAGGCCTTCACCGAGATCACCGGCATCAAGGTGACCCACGACCTTCTCCAGGAAGGCGACGTGGTGGAGAAGATCCAGACCCAGATGCAGTCGGGCAAGAACATCTATGACGGCTGGGTCAACGATTCCGACCTGATCGGCACCCATTTCCGCTACAAGCAGGCGGTGCCGCTGACCGACTGGATGGCCGGCGAGGGCAAGGACGTCACCTCCCCCACCCTCGACCTGCCCGACTTCATCGGCACCAGCTTCACCACCGCCCCGGACGGCAAGCTCTACCAGCTGCCCGACCAGCAGTTCGCCAACCTCTACTGGTTCCGCTACGACTGGTTCACCAACCCCGACATCAAGGCCAAGTTCAAGGCCAAGTACGGCTACGACCTCGGCGTGCCGGTGAACTGGTCGGCCTATGAGGACATCGCCGACTTCTTCACCAACGACATCAAGGAGATCGACGGCGTCAAGGTCTATGGCAACATGGACTACGGCAAGAAGGACCCCTCGCTGGGCTGGCGCTTCACCGACGCCTGGCTCTCCATGGCCGGCAATGGCGACCGCGGCCTGCCCAACGGCAAGCCCGTCGACGAATGGGGCATCCGCATGGAAGGCTGCCGCCCCACCGGCTCCACCGTCGAGCGCGGCGGCGACACCAACGGCCCCGCCGCCGTCTACTCCATCACCAAGTATATCGAGTGGCTGAAGAAGTACACGCCGCCCCAGGCCCTCGGCATGACCTTCTCCGAGGCCGGCCCGGTCCCCGCCCAGGGCAACATCGCCCAGCAGATGTTCTGGTACACCGCCTTCACCGCCGACATGGTCAAGCCCGGCCTGCCGGTCATGAACGCCGACGGCACCCCCAAGTGGCGCATGGCCCCCAGCCCCAAGGGCGCCTACTGGAAGGACGGCATGAAGCTCGGCTACCAGGACGTCGGCTCCTGGACCCTGCTCAAGTCCACCCCGGTCGAGCGCCGCAAGGCCGCCTGGCTCTACGCCCAGTTCGTCACCTCCAAGACCGTCTCGCTCAAGAAGAGCCAGGTCGGCCTCACCTTCATCCGCGAGAGCGACATCTGGGACAAGAGCTTCACCGAGCGGGCCCCCAAGCTCGGCGGCCTGATCGAGTTCTACCGCTCGCCCGCCCGCGTCCAGTGGTCGCCCACCGGCGTCAACGTCCCGGACTACCCCAAGCTCGCCCAGCTCTGGTGGCAGAACATCGGTGACGCCTCCTCCGGCGCCAAGACCCCGCAGGCCGCCATGGACGCCCTCGCCGAGGCCCAGGAATCCGTCATGGCCCGCATCGAGAAGTCCGGTGTCCAGGGCGACTGCGGTCCCAAGCTCAACGCCAAGCACCCCATGGAGTACTGGGTCGAGCTCGCCAAGAAGGAGGGCAACCTCGCCCCACAGCCCAAGCTCGCCAACGAAAAGCCGAAGGGTGAGACCGTCGACTACGACACCCTCATCAAGTCCTGGCCCGCTACGCCCCCGAAGAAG
>NZ_JAHBGE010000085.1 GCF_018390635.1 Ancylobacter lacus
ATGCTGGCCGGATGACGATTGGAAACCCGGCCGGATGAACGTCGGAATCTGCAGTTCAATGGCTCGGCCCCGGACGGTGGAACGCCCTTGCCAGCACTCACCCGGGCCGGGATCGGGCATCTCTATTTCGAGAGCATCCATCCCTTCGAGGATGGCAATGGCCGCATCGGGCGAACGCTGGCGGAAAAATCCCTCGCCCAGAACATCGGGCAACCGACGCTGATCGCTCTCGCCCATACCATCGAGCAGCATCGCAAGGCCTATTACGACCAGCTCGAGATCCATCAGCAGACGCTCGATGTCACGGACTGGCTGGTCTATTTTGCGGAAACGATCATCGCGGCCCAGCAGACGACGCTCGGCCGCGTCGCCTTCCACATCGCCAAGGCGCATTTTTATGATCGGTTCCGCGACAAGTTGAACGAACGGCAGGAAAAGGTGATCGCCCGCCTGTTCCGTGAGGGCCCCGGCGGCTTCACGGGCGGCCTGAGCGCGGAGAACTACCTCGCGATCACCGGCACCTCACGCCCCACCGCCACGCGCGATCTGCACGATCTGGTGGAACAAGGCGCCCTGACGCGAACCGGCGAGCGCCGATACACGCGCTACTACCTGAACCTGCAGGGGACGGCGGCAAAGTCGGGCGATGGCGGCATGTGACGCAACTGTTCGGGCTCTTTCGGTCGCCTTCGGCACGGCATCCCCTCAAACTTGCAGGATGCGCCAGAAGCCGACGTTAGCTGCGGGGACGATGAATGGCCGATTTGGGGCCGGGAGCGGACTGGTCGGTTTTGGCTGCCGCTGTGCAGATAGCGGCCGTTCTGCAGCCGACCCCAGTCCGGCCGTTTAGCGGATCGCGACACGCTTCCGAAACCGGCCATTCCTTATCGCAAAGTAGTCCCGTTTCTCCGTCTCCAACCGGCAGTTTCGGGAAAACACGTTCAGGAACAGGTTTCGGGAAAGCCCCCTGGCAATACGCGCCGCGCGGCCAATTTTGCCTCGCTTTCCCATCGAAGGTTCCTTTTCGAGAAAGCATCCGTGCCCTAAAGCGTCACCATGAAGATCATGTTGCGACCGCAGCGCAGCGGAGGACGGCGCAGGCGCGACTTTGTTGCTGCGCGAGGAATGACGGCGATCCAGGGTCCCCGCGCAGCGCGCGGGGTGGGCGTCGGCAGGGGAAGAAAGTCGGGACCAGCCGTTGTGGCATAGGCGCTCGAGGCGCAGCCGTCCTTCGGCCAGATCAGGCCATTGAAGAGGCCGTTTGGAGCGGGCACGGGCGGATGGATGAGGGAGACGGTTTGGCCTCGCGCCGGAGATAGAGACCCGTCCGGCCAGCATCGGCGGACGATACCTTGACCTTGGCCAAGTTGCGCATTCCCTGTTCCGCCAACGTCGCGAATGCTTTGCCCTTGGGGGGCCTTTCGACTGCGACGCGGCTGTCGTCCTCCAGGCGCACCAATCTTGCCGCATCGGAGGGAGAAGCCGGCGCGCCGGATCTCCGCTCCCTCCCGGCCCAGCCGGTTGACGCGGACGCTGTGCCGTTTGCTATCTGATGCGGCGAACGTAAATCGCGGTTTCAGGAAGGGGAGCTGTGCCCGTCAGAAGGGCCGAACGTCTTCATTCCGGTGATGCGCACGAAGGCGACAATGCCAACGGCGGCGGCTCCGAGGATCGAAAACACCATCTGCCACGTCTGGCAGGGCATGGTGTGCTTCACGATGCTATGGGTGGCGTGGAAGCCTGCCGCTGAAGCCGGGACGACGAATGCGGCGGCGATGAGCAGGCGCGCCCAGGTCGTACGGATGGCGGAGAGTAGGAAACTGCCCAGGCCGAAGGCCAGGGCTGCGGCAGCAAAGCCGACAACGATAGCGCCGAGCCATCCGGCGCCGGTGCCATAGGCCCATGTGCCCGCCGTGATGCCCGCAAACAGCGGCAATGCGAATACCGCCAGCGTGAAGAGCAGCCAGCAGAAGAATGCGATCGTCGCCATGCTGAGGAGAATGCCGATGAAGATCATGGGGGCGGCTCCATAAAATCAGATCGAAGCGCCTCCACCACCACGATGCACCGGCGGGATTGGCGTTGGCGTCAGAGCACGAGCGCACGCCGTCTCCGCCGTTCATGGCCGCCCGCTCGCCTCTCAAGAGTCGAAGGGGTCGATTTCGCGGACGATGGCGGCTTCGTCGCCGTCATATTCGGCCGCCGGGGCGACGGAGAGCGTGCCGTCGCCGGCGCGGAAGATGACGACGGTGGCCATCAGGGTGGTGGCGAGGCTGAAGGCGAAGGCGTGAGCGATCTGGGCGGACATCGACCTGGCTCCTGCGCGAGCGGAGGTCCATCCCCCGCTGACAGGCGCCCGAAAAGGCCGGCCGCTGGCCGCAATCACCGCGTGCGGCGCAGCCGGAGCGGCGGCACGCGCAGCGTAGTCCGACCCTTCATGGGTTGATGGCGTCAGGCCATCGGCTGGACCCAAGGATCAGCGTCGTGAAGCGGGGGTGGGCGTCCGGTCAAGAGACCGTGATGGTGGGTTGCTGCGCAGGTCGCTTCTGCCGGGTTGGCAGGTCTAACACCTGCCGCCCGTGGCAAGCCGTCAGCGTTGCATGTTCCACGGATTGATGACCGCCACACCGGCGGCATGGAAGGCGCTGGTATCGCGCGTGGCCACAGCGAAGCCCCGGGAGGCTGCGATTGCGGCGATATAGCCGTCGGGCGTCGGAAAGCCCTTGCCGGCCGCACGCGCCTTCACGGCGAGGTCGGCATAGCGTCGTGCGGCAGCGACATCGAACGGCAGGACACGGTCGGCGAACAGCTCCATCACCCCGTCCAGGGCTTCGGTGAGTCGGTCCTTGCGCTTGCCCGCGGGCAGCGCACCGATGCCGTACAACAGTTCGGCGATGGTGACGCTGGAGAGATAGAGCGTCTCGGCCGCCTGCTCGTCGAGCCACGCCCGCACGGTATCGTCGGGGACGGGCTTCATCGCCTCCGAGATGACATTGGTGTCGAGAAGGATCATTCGAAGCTCATGGGCTCGGCGGGCGTGCTGTCGCGCGCCGGGCTGAGGGCGTCGATATCCTCATTGGTTAGGCCAAGCCGGCGGCTGCGTTCCGCGAGCGCCGTGCCGAGCCGGAGGCGCGTGTCAGGGCGAACGGCGGTCTCGAGAATGTCGCGCATCTCGGCTTCGGTGCTGCGGCCATGCTGGGCCGCGCGCACCTTGAGGGCACGGTGCGTCGCCTCGGAGAGGTTGCGGATTGTCACTGCGGGCATGATGGCGCCTCCCAGTAAGGCTGATAGCGTTGATAGCAAAATAGATAATTTGCTATCATATTCAAGATGGCGGGTCGGGCAGCGCTTATGCGCCGCCGGAGCCGAACCGATAGACCGGGATGCCCATCTTACGGGCCTTGTCGGCCAGATTGTCCTGAATGCCGGTGCCGGGGAAGATCACGACTCCGATCGGCACCACGTTCAGCATCTGGTCGTTGCGCTTGAAGGGCGCGGCCTTGGCGTGCTTCGTCCAGTCAGGTTTGAAGGCCACCTGCGGCACCTTGCGGCTGTCGGCCCAGAGGGACGCGATCTTCTCGGCGCCCTTTGAGGAGCCGCCATGCAGCAGCACCATGTCCGGGTGCTTGGCGTGGATCTGATCGAGCTTGGCCCAGATCTGCCTGTGATCGGCGGTGTCGCCGCCAGAGAAGGCGATCTTCGGCCCGGCGGGCACAAGCACCTCGGTATCGGCACGCCTTCTGGCCGCGAGGAAATCCCGGCTGTCGATCAGCGATGCGGTGAGGTGGCGATGGTTGACCCGTGATCCGGCCCGTGGCGTCCAGGGCGAGCCGGCGGCGATACGGTAGCGGTCGGCGGCGGCCTCGCGGAAGCTTTCCAGGCCGTCGCGCCGGCCGATCAGGTTCATGCCGATGTCGATTAGGCGCTCGAGCTCGAGAGACTTCACCTCGGAGCCGTCCTGTTCACGCTGAAGCTGCTTCTGGGTCTGCTCGTTGTCGTCGAGCTTCTGCTCAATCCGGTCCACGGCGCGGTGGAACATGTTGACGGTCGACCAGAGGAGATCAGGGAGGTCGGCATCGAGGCTGGTGTCGGTGATCGTGGCGACCAGGGCGTCGAAGATGTCGGCAACGGCGCCTTCGATGAGGCGGTCTTCCGGTGGTGGGCGCTGGTCGCGCTCGTCCTCGGAAGGACGATGGCCGTGGAGCTGCAACTCCTGGATCAGGTGGTCGGTCGGGGATGAGACGTGGTGCGGCTCGTGGTCGTCATGCGCGCTCATGGGATGCTCCGTCGGCTTGGACCGCTTGCCGTGGCGGCCTTCATGGCGACGAAGCCGTCGGGCGGGACGGACCTGCACCCGGAGCGCGGGCATGGTCCCCGAAAGTGGGAACCGGTTTCGGGACAAGACCATGCCGAAAAAGCGCACAGGGCCGAAGCGCAGCGGAGGATGGCGACAAGCCGGCGATTTTGCCTCGCGATGGAAAGCGGCCCGAAAGCCGCGCCGGAAAATCGTCGGCGGCAGCCATTGCCGATCCGGCCCGGCTGATGGCCGATCGCCCTCTCGAAGGCGCAAGGCGCGGTCCTTTCCGTGGGCTGACGCATCCTTGCGGGTATGGCAGCCACGTCTCGCGGTTTAGCCCGTTCCGCCTATGGGGCCGGGCTCATGAAGCGCACGACATCTTCCGGGGCGAGCTGCAGCCGAACACCCATCCGGAGGGCATCCCTACCGAGCCGCTGGAGATCCTCGTTGAAGTCCCCGAGTGCTGGCGACAATGGAATGGCCTCGATGCCCTCGGCATTCGCCCGTTCGATCAACGTGTCCCGCGCCGCGTCACCGGCAGGATCGTTGTCGCGGACGATATAAAGCCGCCTCAAGGCAGGCGGGAACAGGATGGCGGCCAGATGCGCTGCCGAGAGCGCGGGCGCCATCGCCATGTTGGGCAGGATCTGCCGGAGCGACAGCATGGTCTCGATGCCTTCGCCTGCCGCCATCACGCTGCTGGGCACACCTATGCGAACGGTAGACCCCAGCAGATCACCCATCGCCTTGCGCGGCGTGTCGATCGGAGCCTTGTCCGAACCGTCGGGTGCGAGCCAGGTGCGGTGTACTCCGGTGATCCTGCCGGTTAGATCGGTGACGGCGGCGGTCATGGCGGGCCAGGCCTCGGTCGGGCCGCCGTCAGGCTTGTAGTAGCAGCGCGGATGAAAGCGCAGGTTTCCGGTTCCGTGCAAAAGCGTAATGCCGCGTCGGCGCAGATACGTCTCTGCAAGGGTCCGCTGCGCTTCGGGGCGCAGATAGATCAGCACATTGCGGCAGGACACCATGTCGAGGCGCGAGAACGGCGAATCGCCGAGAACGTCCTGCACCGCGAACACGATCGTTGCGCGCAGTTCCGGCAGCACCTGGTAGCCGTGATCATCCTTCGAGAAGAAGCGGGTGAGGCGCTCAGTTGAAACCTCCGCTTCGATCGAGGCGGGATAACGCCCCTCACGGGCGATGGCCACCGCATCGGCATCGACATCGGAGGCGAATATCTGCAGCTTGATCTCGCGTTTAGCCGCCGTCACTTCCTCCCGAAATAGCATCGCCAGCGAGTAGGTTTCCTCGCCCGTACTGCATCCGGCGATCCATAGGCGCAGGGGCTGATCGATGGAGTGGCTGCGGACCAGCTCGGGAATGATGGTCTTCGCCAGCACATCGAACACGCCGGGATCGCGGAAAAAGCTAGTGACGTTGATGAGCAGATCGGTGGCGAGGTGTTCGAGTTCCTTGCCATCGCGTTTCAGCAGTTCGGCATACGAGCCCATATCGTCAGCCGCCATCGAGGCCATCGCCATACGGCGCTCGATTCGCCGCCGGAGTGTGCCTTCCTTGTAAAGCCGGAAGTCATGAACCGTGGCTGTACGGAGCCGTTCGAGGATCGTGGGCAGCCAATCCTTAGGAGGGTTCTTCTCACCATGCGGGACCGCCGCATGTGCGCGACCGATCCGGCGATGGAATTTGGCCAGCGCCTCGGGAATGCCCCCCAGCGGAAGCACGAGGTCGACCGCGCCAGTGAGGACAGCACTTGTCGGCATGCCGCCATAGCCAGCTTCTTCGGGTTCCTGTGCGATGACGAGACCGCCCCTTTCTTTGATGGCCCTGAGGCCGAGGCTGCCATCGGCGCCGGTTCCCGACAGGACGACGCAGGAGGCGAGCTCGCCATATTGCTCTGCCAGCGAGCGGAGCAGGAAGTCGAACGGCAGACGGGCGCCGTGGGGAGCCGTCGGTGGCGACAGGTGCAGCGTGCCTGTTGCATGGACGGAGAGATATGTGCCGGGAGGGATGATGTAGAGATGGTCGCGTGCGAGCCGCATCCCCTCCGACGCCTGGACCACGACCATCGCGGTATGGTGGGCTAGGAGATCCACCATCATGCTTTCATGGGTGGGATCGAGGTGCTGCACGAGGATGAAGGCCATGCCGGTATCGGCAGGCATGGCATCGAGCAATCTGGCGCAGGCATCGAGGCCACCTGCCGAGGCGCCGATACCGACAATGGGAAAACGATCCGTGACCTTGGGCGGCGGCGCGCGTGCGAGAACGGGATGCTGGGCAGCCATTAAGTGATGTCGCTTTCACGGGTGAAGTTCGACAGTAGCTGAAACTTAGCGCGCTTCGAGATGCAGCTTCTGATCGAAATCAATCGTTACGATCACACTGGGTTGCAGCAAAGGCAGCTTGTCACGGTATGGGGCAGGTAGCCACGACCAAAGAGTCGCGCGGACCTTGCCGACCAGCTGCGTAGTTTCCGAGCCTGACCGGACGGTTCCCGCCTCTGTAGGCTTTCCTGGCAGGCTTGTCGAGGCGCGACAGTCGCGGGAGTGCTGTTGCACGCTCCACCTGCGCATGGCGTGACGCCGCGGGGCGGAGATGACGATGCTGACAGGCGATGAGGCCGCGAGGCGAGCCTTGTGCGTACTTATCATAGAGGACGATGCCTTTATCGGCACGCTCTATGAAGATGTGTTGACGGAGATGGGTCACAGGGTCTGCGCGATCGAGACGACGGAGAGAGGCGCCGTTGCCGCAGCGGCACGGTTCAAGCCGGATCTCATGATTGTCGATGCGTCGTTGCGCCAGGGCAGCGGAATCGCCGCAGCGCAGGAGATATTGCGGGGCGGGTTCGTGCCCCATCTCTTCGTCAGCGGCGACATTATCGGGGTTCAGGAGCGTATGTCGGGGGCCATCGTGCTGCGCAAGCCGTTTCTCGAACACGAGCTGGCGCGCGCCATCCAGCGCGCATTGTCCGCCAGCCCGACGTCTTGAACCCTGCGGCGGCATCGATGCGGGCTCCCCACTGGACCCTCCCCATCTCCGCAACTGAGTAGTTTCCGATCCTGCCGAGCATTGCCGACCCGGTGCAGTGTGCGGCCATAATTGGACGAGAACGCGCACCAACAACTCAATGTTTGTGAGAGCGCGCCGCTCGTCTGGCTTGTACGACGACACGTCAAAGGACATGCCATGACCTATCAAAGCACCAATCCCTTCAACGGGATTGCGGTCGATTCCTTTAACCAGATGACCGACAAGCAGCTTGATGCCGCAATCACGACCGCAGCGACTTGCTTCGAGAGCTGGCGGACCAAGAGCTATGCCGAGCGTGCGGCGATCATCGGCAAGGCGGCGGTACTGCTGCACGCCAAGGTCGAACCGCTGGCGCGTACCATGACCCTGGAGATGGGCAAGCGGATCGGCGAGGCCCGCGGGGAAGTCGAGTTCAGCTCGCGGATCATGGCCTACTACGCCAAGAACGCCGAACGCTTCCTCGCGTCGGTGGAACTCCATCCGACGGCCGGCGAAGCCCATATGGAAAGCAGCCCGCTCGGGGTGATCTTCGGTGTCGAGCCGTGGAACTTTCCCTATTACCAGCTCGCCCGCATCGCCGGACCGCACCTCATGGCGGGCAATGTCCTCGTAGTGAAGCATGCCGGCATCGTGCCGCAATGCGCCATCGCCTTCGAGAAGCTGCTGATCGAGGCGGGCGCCCCGGTCGGTCTCTATACCAACCTCTTCATATCGCACGAGCAGGCCAACAGGGTCGTCGATGATCCTCGCATCAAGGGCGTCTGCCTGACGGGTAGCGTCGCAGCGGGAGCGAGCATTGCGGAGCGTGCCGGGCGTAACCTCAAGATTTCCTCGATGGAACTGGGCGGGAGCGACGCCTTCATCGTGCTGGAGGATGCCGATCTCGACCACACGATCCCGTGGGCGGTTTGGGGACGGATGTATAATACCGGGCAGACCTGCTGCGCGGCAAAGCGGTTCATCGTGGTGGAGTCCCTCGCGGACACCTTCCTCGCCCGGTTCAAGGCAGCGCTCGAAGCCCTCAAGCCCGGCGATCCCATGGACGAGGCGACCACGCTTGGCCCCATGTCGAGCGAGGCAGCCCTGCTGCAGTTGCTGAAACAGGTGAAAGTCGCCGTGGACAAGGGTGCGAAGCTGGCATTGGGTGGCAAGCGCATAGACCGGGCCGGCTCTTACATGCAGCCGACGATCCTCACCGATATCAAGCCCGGTAACCCGGCCTTCCGGGACGAGTTCTTCGGCCCCGTGGCGCTGATGTTCCGCGTCAAGAACGAGGATGAGGCGGTCGCGCTCGCCAATGATTCCGACTTCGGCCTCGGTGGTTCAGTCTGGTGCAAGGACATCGCGCGCGGCAAGCGCGTCGCGAGCCGGGTCGAGACTGGCATGATGTTCATCAACAATATCGACTGGTCGGATGCCGAACTCCCGTTCGGTGGCATCAAGAATTCCGGCTATGTGCAGATTCCGACGTTCATCCGGCCGGGTTTCCAATCGTCATCCGGCCAGCATT
>NZ_JAHBGE010000086.1 GCF_018390635.1 Ancylobacter lacus
AGACTGCGCTTTCACGCCCAACCTATGAAGGTGCCGCCGGGACGACGCTTACGATTGGATCGACGGCGATCCGGTCGAGCATGTGGCTTTGGTCCGCCAATTGGAACTCGACCTGGCCATCGTCATGGGGGCAACCGAGTGGCAGGGCTGCGATACCAAACATCTTTGGTCGGAGCAGCTATTCGTAGCTCTATGGAACGATCACCCAAAATCCCGCCATCGGAAACTGAGTTGGCCTGACATCGTATCCGAAATATTTATCATTGGGGAAGCCGCCCAGGGGCGCGAGTTTCTCGATCGTCTGAGAGAACGACTGAAGACGTTTGCGGAAGTGCCGATGATCGACACTCAGAATGTTGGGTCGGACAACCTTCTTTCACTGGTCGCTCTGGGGCATGGCCTTACCTTGGTGAACGAAACCAGGGCGGTTTTTCCCTTCCCCGGGGTGGTGTTTCGCCCTGTCCAGGACGAGACCATACCGTTCAGCGCGGTCTGGTCGCCGAGCAATGATAATCCAGCGCTTCGACGTCTTATCAGCATGGCGAAATTCCTGTCTCGGAACGTCGCCGCTCCTGCAAAGACGAGCGAAAGCTGACAGATGCAAAGACCAGCCCGCATTAATGGATAGCGACCTCCGCCACGATCGCGCTGAGGGCAAAGCGCACAGGATGACGACTTCCGATCGAAGCGATCGGGGTCATTAATCTGTCTTTTCGGGGCTCGTCAGGTCGGCGGCCCGTCGCGCTTTGGCAAAACCGCGATCGGTGGCGACGAAGCGCTCCAGCATGGGGACGATCAGGCGGACGGGATCGGTGGCCGGTTGTCCCGCTTCACGGCCGAGGATGTCGGCATAGGCCGTCAGATCACGGTGCAAACTGGCGGGCAATTCCAGTGTGACCTTGATGGGTTTATCGTCGGCGATCGGGCCGAGTTTCAGCTTTGCCATGTCAGCCTCCGTAGGGTTCGAGTACCAAGTCTCGCGTAACAATCACGCGGACCGGAAAGCCGGGCCGGATGGTGAGGGTCGGTGCGATGTCGAGCTGGCGTCCAACGACCTGCCGTCCGATCTGGCTGACGCTGTCGGACGCCCCTTGACGCAGCGCACGGGCGATCTCGCTCTCGTCGCTCGAAGATCCCATCTGGCTGCCGATCGACAGCAGTGTGGAGAGTGCTGCGGCCTTGAACAGCTCGCCCCAATGGTAATCGACACCATCCTGAAGCCCGGCATAGCCCTCAGTGTCCGCACCCGGCTGGCGTTCGAGCACGATCGAACGGCCGTTGGGGAAGATCAGCCGGTTCCAGACGAGCAGGATGCGCTTCTGGCCGAAACCGACGCCATTATCGTATTGGCCAATCACACGGGTGCCCTGGGGGATGAGCAGGATCTTGCCTGTGGGACTGTCGTAGATATTCTCCGTCACCTGGGCGGTGATCTGGCCGGGCAGATCGGAGCGGATGCCGGTGATGAGGGCTGCGGCAATCACCGCGCCGGCCTGAAGCACGTTGGCCGATGCTGGAGCAGCGACCCGATCCGGCGAGACGGTGCGCCTGTCGGGCGTGGCGTCGAGAAACGCCTGCTGGCGCTGTTGAGCAGAAGGTGTCGCCGGCTGCGGTGCCAAGCCGAGGCTGGCGAGGTCGGTCGGTGGCATAGCGGTCACGGTCGGCGACATGGCCGTGCCGTTGTTCGCGGCCCGCGTCTCGGTCGAGGCGAACAGCTTGGCGAGCCGCGCCGCCTCCAGTTCCTGCGCGCGGCGCTGTTCCTCCTGGCTGGGGCCGGACGGCATAGGCGTGGCGATCCCTGGCGTCGGAACCGGTTGACCGCCGTTCTGTGCGTTGAGGATCGGACGGCCGAGATCGCCGGGCAGCGGCGGGCCGAGCTTTGGCACGCCCGTATAATCCTTCGGCAGACCGTTGAGGCCATCGGGCGTCGAGCGGTTGTCGGTCGAATAGAGTTCCTGACCCTGGCCGCCGTTGCGGGTTTGGAGCGCGTAATAGAGCGCGCCGCTGATCGCGAGGCTGCCGGCCGCGCCGAGACCGATCAGCACCTTACGCGACAGGCGCGTGACGCGCGGCGGTTCGGGCCGCAGCCGCATCGGCGCGACCGGCTCTCCGGTCAACGGGCGGCTATCATCCTCTGACGGCTCGACTGGATGCGGAGCGCCCGGCTGCACACCCTCCTTATCGGGATCAATCGGGTCGCCGCTCATGACGCGGGCCTCCCATCGGTGCGGGAGATGCGGGCGCGCTTCTGGTTCTTGTCCGCCCCGAAGCGCAGTTCGGCGGCGGCGAACAGCCGATCGACGATCATGTAGTTGCCGCGTACGCGGTAGTTCACCAGTTCGGAGGTCGCGCCCTCCGGGCCGACGACGAAGAGCGGCGGCATCTCGCCCTGGCCGATGCCGCGCGGGAATTCGATGAACACCTGCCGCCCGTCGTCGAAGGCACGGAGCGGTCGCCACGGCGCATGATCGCCGGAGACCTCGTAGCGGAAGTTGACCTTGGACAGATCGACACCGCTGGCGACGGGTTGCGCGGCCTCCGCTTGGCTGTTTTGCCGCCGTAGCGCGATGAGCTGGTCCTGCGGATATTGCCAGGACACCGAGGCCATATAGGTCTTCTCGGTGGAGCGCAGTTCCATGTGATAGGTGCGCCGGTCGGTGTTGATGACGAGGTTGGTCATCAGCTCGGGTCGGGTCGGCTTCACGAGGATATGGACCTGCTTGCCCACGCCCGTGCCGCTCTCGGTGTCGCCAATGATCCAGCGCACGGTGTCGCCGGCGGCGACGGGACCGGAGCCGACGAGCTGTTCTCCGGGCTGGAGCGAAATATCGGTGATCTGCCCCGGCGAGGCATAGACCTGATAGAGAGCGCCATCGACGAAGGGATAGACCTGCATCGAGTTGATGAAGCCGTTGCGGATGGGCTGCATCCGGGCGGCGGCATTGGCCTCGTTCACGCGCGCGGCAGGGTCCGGCAGCTCGGGCGTCGGCTTTCCGTCCTTGCCGACCGGCTTCAACTGGCCAGGAAGCGGCAACGGCTTGGGCAGTTCGACCACCTGCACGGGCTTGGGCGGATCAGCGGCGATGACGGCGGGTGCGGCATCGTCATAGGAAATCTCCGGCGGCGGGGTGTGACCCGCGCAGCCCGCGAGCGCCGATGCGGAAATCAGTAAAGCCGCGATGGAGGCAGCGCGCGGAGCCGGCCTCCCGGCGGTGCGGAAGGTCGGTGTCATTATCCAAGCTCCTTCGACCAGTTGATGGCGTTGATGTAGATTCCGAGTGGGTTCTTCCGCAGCGTGTCGGCGTCGCGCGGCGGCTGCACGGCCACGGTGAGGATGGCCGACCAGCGTTCGGTCGAGGCGAGCGATCCGTCCTGATAGCGGCGCTCGATCCAGGCGATGCGGAAGCTCGACGGCGAAGCGCGGATCACGCTCGACACCTCGATCGCGACCTGCTGCCTGCCGACCTTGGCGAAGGGATCGTTGGCGCGGGCATAGTCGTTGAGCGCCAGCGCACCGGCCTGTGTCGTGAAATCATAGGCGCGCAGCCAGTTCTGCCGCACGATGATGGCGTCGGCCGGGATGCTTCTGACCTGCTCGATGAAGCGCGCGAGATAGAACGCGATCTGCGCATCGTTTGGCTGATAGTCGGCGGTCGCGGGGGCGACGGCCTGCGCCTGACCGAGCTTGTCCACCTGCACCACCCACGGCACAATCGAGCCGCTCAACGACTGCCAGACGAGCGCGCCGGAAAGACCGGCAGAGAGTGCCAATGAACCGAAGGCCATCAACCGCCAGTTCTTCGCCTGGACGCGGGCGGACCCGATGCGGTCATCCCAGACCTGCGCGGCGCGCTGGTATGGTGTCTCGGGTTGCGGGGATTTGCCGTAATGCGCGGCGGGTCGCTTGAACATGGTCAGTCACTTTCGGAGAGGTTGACGGAGGAGCCGCCGCCATGGCTGTCGCCAGATTTGACGGCATGGGCGGCGGCCTGGACGCCGTGAGATAGTTTCTGGGAACGCTGCATCCGCTTGGCCCAGGCGGGAGGACTGCCGGCAGCGGATGCGGACGTTGCGTCAGGGGCTGAGGCGGCTTCGGCCTCGCCGCCGATGGTCCCGGCGGTGGACGATCCGCCCGTCACCTCGAAGGCGGAACGCGCGCCGGACTGGTAGCTCTGCTTGAGGCTGTCCGCAGCGCGACCGGTCGCCTTCTTCAGCGGCGAGACGGCGGCCTGCGCGCCCGTGCTGGCGACATTGCCGAGACCGGACGCCGCGGCGGACGCGCCGGACTGGCCTGCCGCGCCAAGGCTGTAGGCGGTCGATGCGCCACCGGCGAGCGCGGCCCCGCCACGGGCCGCTGCGGCAGCACCTCTGGCAAGGGCGGCACCGCCCGAGGCCACCGCACCAATCGCTGCACCACCCGCAGCGGCCATGCCGCCCGCAGCAAGCCCGGTTCCGATGGCAGCACCGGCACCGAGCTGCGGGCCGCCAGAGACGAGACCGTTGGCGATGCCGGGACCAAAGATGCCGAGACCGAGAAGCGAAAGGGCCGCCAGCACGATCGCCATCGCATCATCGATGGTCGGCGTCGCGCCGTTGAAGCCTTGGGTGAACTCGGAGAACAGCGTCGAGCCGATGCCGATGATGACAGCGAGCACCAGCACCTTGATGCCCGACGAGATGACATTGCCAAGCACCCGTTCGGCCATGAAGGCGGACTTGCCGAACAGCCCGAACGGGATCAGCACGAAACCGGCGAGCGTCGTCAGCTTGAACTCGATGAGCGTCACGAAGAGCTGGATGGCGAGGACGAAAAAGGCCAGAAGCACCAGCGCCCAGGCGAACAACATGCAGGCGATCTGGATGAAGTTCTCGAAGAAGGACCAATAGCCCATCATGTTCGAGATGGAGTCGAGCAGCGGATGGCCGGCATCGAGGCCGGTCTGCGCCACCTTGCCGGGGCGTAAGAGGTCGGTGACGGAAAAGCCCGTGCCGGACGCCTTCAGGCCGAGACCGGCAAAACTCTCGAAGACGATGCGGGCGAGATTGTTCCAGTTACCGATGATATAGGCGAAGACGCCGACGAACAGCGTCTTCTTGACGAGCCGCGCAATGATGTCCTCGTCGGCACCCATCGACCAGAACAGCGCGGCCAGCGTCACGTCGATGACGATGAGCGTGGTGGCTATGAAGGCCACCTCGGGACGCAGCAGCCCGAAGCCGCCATCGATGTAGCGGGTGAAGACTTCGAGGAAATGGTCGATGACGCTGGTGCCCTGCATGTCAGCGCACCCCCGGTTCAGGCGATACCGGCGACGTTGCGGGTTCGGATTGGAGAGCAGGCGTGGCTGGATCAGCGGAGGTCGGTGCGCTGGGGAACAGCGTCGTAGGCGCGGCAGATGCCGCTGGCGGGGATGCGGTGGCCGGCGCTGTCTGGCCGAGGAAGCGGCGGCGGGCTTCACCCCACGCCTTCAGGCAGGACGGATCGCGCCCGCCCGCTTCACCGATGCTGCTGCAACGCGCGAGCTCCGCATCAAGCGGATTGCGCATCGATGACGGACGCGCGATCGTCGGCGCATTGTCCGGGCCATCGGGCTTGCGGTTCATCTCGATCGCGGTCGCCACGATGGCAACCGCGACGAACACGACAGCGCCGATGCGCGCGAGAGTCTTGCCGTCCATCGCGCGCCCTCAATTGCCGCTGTTCGGGAACATCCGGGCATTGCCGGGCTGGTAGCCCGCGCCCGGCGTCAGGAAGCGGCGGCGCTGTTCGCGGCCCTGTTCGGCGGCAGCGGCCTGTTCCGCCGATTGCAGCGCCTGCGCCCTGCCATTGGCCGCGACGACGGCCGTGAGGTCGGCGAGCTGCTGGGCCTGAAGCGCCAGAAGCTGGTTGCCGGCCTGCGTCGCCTGAAGCGCGCCGGTCGCACCCTGGCTCGCCCCGACCAGCCGCGACATCTCCGTGCGGTTGGTGTCGATATTGCCGACGACGGTGGCCTGCACCTTCATCGCGTCCTGCAGACCACCGACCGTATTCTGCCAACGCGAGCGGGCATCCTGCACGAGTTGCTTGTCCGAGGCCGACAGCGAGACGTTGGCGTATTTGCTCTGAAAGACTTGATCGATCTGCTTCACGTCATAGGCGATGTTCTGCGCCTGTTGCAGAAGCTGTTGCGTCTTCTGGACCGACTGCTGGATCTGCTGGAGCGAAGAAATCGGCAGGCTCGCCAGATTGCGCGCTTGATTGATGAGCATCTGCGCTTCGTTCTGAAGCGAGGTGATCTGCTGGTTGATCTGTTGAAGCGCGCGGGCGGCCTGAAGCACGTTCTGCGCATAGTTCGAGGGATCGAACACGATGATGGCGTAAGCCGGGGTCGTGACGATCGGCGATAGGGCGAACGGCACAGAAAGCATCGACACGGCGACAAGGGCGACGCGCGAACGGATGCGGATACGGATCATGGCTGAATCTCCGGGAGTTGCGGGGACGGAATGCTGGATTGCGGCATGACGTTGGTGAGATCCCCGATCATGTCGGCTGCCCAGGCGAGTCTGTTTTCCGTGAGCCATTCGGCGAGGAACCCGTCGGTGCCCGCGCGGGCATGGACGTCGGCGATGAGCTGTTGATGCTGGCGTGAGGAGGCTGCGCAGAGCGCCAGCGCCACCTCGGAAAGGCCCAGCTCAAAGAGCCGGTTGCCACGCGGCGACTGGCAGTAATAGTCGCGCTTGGGCATCGCCCGCGCGAGGATCTCGATTTGGCGGTCGTTGAGACCGAAACGGCGATAGATGGCGGTGATCTGTGGCTCGATCGCCCGTTCGTTCGGCAGCAGAAGCCGGGTCTGGCAGCTTTCGATGATCGCCGGCGCTATGGCGCTGCCGTCGATGTCGGACAGCGACTGCGTGGCGAAGATGACGCTGGCGTTCTTCTTGCGCAGCGTTTTCAGCCATTCACGGAGCTGCCCAGCAAACCCCTCGTCGTCGAGCGTCAGCCAGCCTTCATCGATGATGATGAGCGTCGGCGAACCGTCGAGGCGGTCCTCGATCCGGTGGAAGAGATAGGCCAGTACGGCGGGCGCGGCGTCGGTGCCGATCAGCCCCTCAGTCTCGAACGCCTGAACCGTCGCCGTGCCCAGATGCTCGTTCTCGGCATCGAGCAACCGCCCCCACGCCCCACCGATGCAATAGGGTCGCAACGCCTGTTTGAGATCGTTCGACTGCAAGAGTGCAGATTCCGACGTTCATCCGGCCGGGTTTCCAATCGTCATCCGGCCAGCATT
>NZ_JAHBGE010000087.1 GCF_018390635.1 Ancylobacter lacus
GGGCCTATCCCACCAAGCCCACCCTCAGTAACGTGGCCTGAGGACGACGCTTACGATCCTTCCGCCTCCCGCTTTTGTGCTCATGTCCGCGCGACGCAGCTGCGTCGCGCGCGGAGAAACGCGCGTTCGGGCCTCCAATATCACCCGGATATAATTGACGCGTATATTTTACCCGGATATTAATCGCGCATCCTTCTCGTGAGCGCGCCATGTCCCGGTCCCCGACCCACCCCTGCACCGCCTTCGCCGGCCAGAAACGGCTGTTTTCCGGCCCGCTGGCGGAGGTGGCGCTTGCCCTCGCGCGGGCGCCGGAGGCGGACCCGGTCCTCGTCTTCGACGACGCGACGGGCGCTGTCGTCGATCTCGACCTGCGCGGAAGCGATGCGGCGATTCTCGAACGGCTGTCGCAGCCTCCAAAACCGTCCGCCGGCCGCTATCGTCCCACGGCGGGCGCCACCGCCGAGGCCGGGGCGACGGAGGACGGCCAGAGGGGCCGGGGGCGGCCCAAGCTGGGGGTGGTGGCTCGGGAGGTGACCCTGCTGCCCCGGCAATGGGAGTGGCTGGCGGCGCAGTCCGGCGGAACGTCCGCGGCCCTGCGCCGCCTCGTCGACGCCGCCCGCAACGCGCCCCATCCGCGCGAGCGGCGCCGGGCGGCTCAGGAAGCGGCCTATCGCTTCATGCAGGCGATCGCCGGCGACCTGCCCGGCTTCGAGGAGGCGACACGCTGCCTTTTCGCCGATGCCCGCACCGAGATGGAAGAACGGATCGCCGCGTGGCCGCCGGACATCCGGGCCTATGCCCTGCAGCTCGCCTTCGGCGCGCCCGCGCCGGGCGGGCACCCCTCCCCGGAGGCGGAACGGCCATGAGCGGATCCGCCTCCCTCTCCCATATCGAGCCGACACAGGAAGCGGGCCGGCGGTTCGTGCGGCGTGGCCTTGCCGCCCCCGTCATCATGCTCAATCGGCTGCGGTTCCGGGACACGGCGGACGATGCGCACCATCCCGGCCTCGCGCCCTCGGCGCCGATCAGCGGTGCCGAAGCCTTTGACCGCTACATCCGGCATACCTTGCCCCTTCTGCGGGAAAGCGGCGGCGATCTGCTGTTCCTCGGGACAGGGGGAGACTGGCTGATCGGGCCCGGCGAAGAGCGGTGGGACACGGCCATGCTGGTCCGGCAGACCAGCACCGCCTCCTTCCTCGCCTTCGCCAGCCACCCGGGCTACCGCGCCGGCCTCGGCCATCGCACGGCCGCCATGGCGGATTCACGGCTTCCGCCGCTGTCCGAGATGGCGCTGCCGCCGGGCCCGGATGAAACGGATTCATGACCGCCACAGGATCGGGTGGGGCCGGATTCCAGCCCGCCAACGGGCGCTTCCCGCCCCGTCTCTTACTTTCGGTAGATTGACCGCCGGTCCCGGCGCTTACACCCTCGCGTCCAAGAAATAGGCACGCACAAGAGGGGCCGCATTGATGAGCAACTCCCTGGATCACGCCCTGCGCACGCGGGCGCTGCGCGTGGTTCCCGGCGGCATGTGGGGCCACATGCACGCCAAGGACCTGCCGGAGGGCTATCCCCAGTTCTTCGCCCGGGCCCAGGGCTCCCGGCTGTGGGATGTCGACGGCAACGCCTATCTCGACTTCATGTGCAGCTGGGGCCCGATCATCCTCGGCCACCATCACCCGGAAGTCGACGCCGCCGCCTTTGCCCAGTACCAGCAGGGCGACGCCATGAACGGCCCGGCCGAAACCATGGTGGAGCTGGCCGAGCTGATGGTCGAGCTTGTTCCCCATGCCGACTGGGTGCAGTTCGAGAAGAACGGCACCGACGCCACCACCACCGCCGCCACCATCGCCCGCGCCGGCACCGGGCGGCGCAAGATCCTGGTCGCCCGCGGCGCCTATCACGGCGCGGTGCCGTGGTGCTCGCCCTCGCTCGTCGGCGTCACCGCCGAGGACCGCGCCCACATCCTCACCTATGACTATAACGACATCGACAGCCTGAACGCCGCCGTGGCGCTTGCCGAGGGCGATCTCGCCGGCATCCTCGTCAGCGCCTTCCGCCACGACTACGGCAAGGACCAGGAGCTGCCGACGCTCGCCTTCGCCAGGGCCGCCCGCGCCGCCGCCGATGCCGCCGACGCCGCGCTGATCGTGGACGACGTGCGCGCCGGCTTCCGGCTCTCGCTGGGCGGAAGCTGGGACCGGCTCGGGGTGCGGCCGGACCTCTCGGCGTGGTCCAAGGCGATCGCCAACGGCTTCCCGCTTTCGGCGGTGACCGGCAATGACCGCTTCCGCGCCGCGACGCAGTCCATCTTCACCACCGGCTCGTTCTGGTGCGGGGCGATGTCCATGGCGGCGGCGGTGGCGACGCTGAACATCCTGCGCCGCGACAATGCGGTCGACCACATGGAGAGGATGGGGACCGCGCTGCGCGAGGGCCTCGACCGGCTCAGCGCCGACCATGGCATCGCCATCCGCCAGACCGGCCCGGTGCAGATGCCGATGGTGCTGTTCGAGGACGATGCCGACTACCGCAAGGGGTTCGCCTTCTGCGCCGCGGCGCTGAGGGCGGGGGTCTATTTCCACCCCCAGCACAACATGTTCCTCAGCGCCGCGCACACCGCCGAGGACATCGCCCGCGCGCTGGAAGCCGCCGATGTCGGCTTCCGCGCCGTCCGCGCGCGCGCCGCAACCCCCGCCTGAAGCCGGCGCCGGCCGGGTCGCCGCCGCGCGACCGGGCCGGCCTCCCCGCTCCGCCGCCGCCCCGTCGCCGGTCGTCCCTCGCGGCGGTCGGCACAGCGGCGGACGGCCTCCACCTTGCCGCTCCCCGCCCTCGTCCGCCCGGAGATATCGCCCATGGCCCTGCCCCCCCGCTTCGCCCGCTCCACGGGCTTCGCCGCCGCGCTGCTGAGCTCGGTCTTCGTCCTGCCGATGGGCGCGACAAAGGCCGCCGCCGACGGACCCCTCGTCGTGGCCCGCGCCATGGACATCAACTCGCTCGATCCCGCCCGCGCCTATTGCGACACCTGCCAGATCTATCTCTCGGCGGTCTATGCGACCCTGCTGACGCTGGCCGCCGACAACCAGACCATCGTCCCGAGCCTCGCCAAAAGCTGGGAGGTGAGCCCGGACGTGACGACCTTCACCTTCCATCTGGACCCCGCCGCCACCTTCTCCGATGGCAGCCCGGTCACGGCGGCGGACGTGAAATGGTCGCTGGAGCGGCTGAAGAACGTGAAGGGCGGGCCGTCCTATCTGATGGACAGCCTGAAGGCGATCGAGGCCAAGGACGACAGGACCGTCGTCATCACCACCACGACGCCGAATTCCGAATTCCTCGGCATCCTCGCCGCTCCCTATACCGGCATCATCAACGCCAGGCTCGCCACCGCGAACGGGGCCAACGCCAAGGACGATGCGGCGACCTCCGACACCTCCGACACCTGGTTCCTCGCCCATTCGGCCGGCGCGGGCCCCTTCGTGCTGGAGGCCTATGCGCCCGACGATTCCCTGCGCCTAGCCCGCAACGAGGCCTATTGGGCCAAGAAGCCCGCGGTTCCCGCCGTGGTGCTGAAGCAGACCGCGGATGCGGTGACGCAGGCGCAGATGCTCCAGTCCGGCGCCGCCGACATCGCCATGCAGGTCGATCCCGACACGGCGAAGACGGTTGCCTCGCCCGACGTCACCTTCAAGGCGGTGCCGTCCTTCAACTATGTCTATGCCGCCATCAGCCCGGCGGCGAAGGGCGCGCCGGTGCCGCTGACCCTCGAGGTGCGCGAGGCCATCGCGCTGGCGCTGGACTACAAGGGCATCATCGACTTCACCGTCGGCGGCGAAGGCAAGGAACAGCCCTCCCCCATCCCGAACGGCTATCCCGGAACGAAGGACCTGCCGGCTCCGGTGTTCGACCCCGCCCGGGCGAAGGAACTGCTCGCCAAGGCCGGCTATCCCGACGGCTTCGCGATGGAGCTCGAACTGCCGGCGATGAACGTCTACGGCGTCGACCTCTCCCTGCTGGCACAGAAGGTGCAGCAGGATCTCGGCAAGATCGGCATCAAGCTCTCGCTGAAGCCCGTTCCCTTCACGGTGTGGGCCAGCGACATCGACAGCCCCGGCGCGCCCTTCGCGCTCGGCTTCTTCGCGCCGGACTATTTCGGCAGCGCCCAGTACGTCCAGTATTTCGGCATGATGCCCGACATGCCGTGGGCCAAGCGCGCCGGGGTGGGCAAGGAGCCTGGCCTCGACGGCAAGGAACAGCTCGCCATGTATCAGGCCGCCCTCGCCGCCACCGACACGGCGGGACAGGAAAAGGCCTATCACGACCTCGCGCTGAAGATGATCGCGGACAAGATCATCCTGCCGCTGGTCAGCCCGAACCTCGTGCTCGCCTACCGCAACGAGGTCAGCGGCGTGCGCTACAGCGCGTGCTGCAACCTGCCGCTCGGCGAAATCGAGAAGAAGTGAGGCATTGAAGCTGCCATGCTGAAGGTCGTCGTGCGGCGATTGCTGGTGATGCCGTTCCTGCTGCTCGGGATCGTCACGGCGACCTTCCTGCTGGCCCAGTTCACCAAGGGCAACCCGCTCATCTCCATCATCGGCGCGCGCAATCTCGGCAATGCCGAGATCGTCGCCGCCGCCAAGGCCCGATGGGGCCTCGACGGCTCGGTGCCCGAGCGCTACGCCATCTATGTCTGGAACCTCGCCCATGGCGACCTCGGCACCTCCTTCCGCACCCGGCAGCCGGTGCTGACCGACCTCGCCCAGCGCCTGCCGGCGACGCTGGAGCTGGTCATCGCGGCGATGCTCGTCGGCACCCTCGGCGGCATCGGGCTGGCCATCGTCTCCGCCGAGTTCAAGGACAGCGCCGCCGACCATCTCGCCCGGCTGGTCGCGCTGATGGGCTCCTGCCTGCCGGTGTTCTGGCTGGGGCTCATCGCGCTGTTCCTGTTCACCGTCCAGACCCGGCTGCTGCCGGGGCCGGGCCGGCTGGACATCCGCGCCGTGGCCCCGCCCCCCGTCACCGGCTTCATGCTGGTCGACACGCTGCTCGCGGGCGACGGGGCCGGCTTCGTCGATGCCCTGCGCCATCTCGTGCTGCCGGCGGCCGTGCTGGGCTGGTCGGTCATGGGCATCGTCACCCGCATGGTGCGCGCCTCGATGCTCGACGTGATGGGGCAGGACTACATCACCATGGCGCGGGCCAAGGGCGCCGGCCGGCTGCGGGTGCTGGTCCACCATGCCCTCGCCAACGCGCTGATCCCCGCCCTCACCATCCTCGGCTTCACCTTCGCCTACCTCATCACCGGCTCGGTGCTGGTGGAAACCATCTTCTCCTGGCCCGGCATCGGCTCCTATGCGGTGGATGCCGCGCGCAGCCTCGACTACCCCGCCATCACCGGGGTGACGATCATCGGCGGGCTCGGCTTCCTCCTCGCCAACCTCATGACCGACATCGCCTATGCCGCCGCCGACCCGCGCATGAGGGACGCCGGCTGATGCTGTTCGGTCCGACCCTCCCCGCCATCGAGCGCCCTCGGCCCCGCCTCGCCGCCGGCATTGGCCGCGCCTTCCGCCGCCTCGGCTGGTCGCACCTGCCGGCGATCTTCGCCATCGCCGTGCTGGCCGGGCTCGTGATCGTCGCGCTCACCATTCCCTGGTGGACGCCCTACGACCCGATCGGCCTCGCCGGCCGCCGCCTGCAGCCGCCGAGCGCGGCGCACTGGCTCGGCACCGATGCGCTGGGGCGGGACGTGCTGGTGCGCACGCTCTATGGCGCGCGCTACTCGCTGCCCATCGCCGCCGGGGTGCTGGTGGCCGCGGTCGGCATCGGGGTGGCGGCGGGAGCGCTTGCCGGCTTCCTCGGCGGGCTGGCGGACAATGTGCTGATGCGGCTTGCCGACATCACCCTCGCCTTTCCCCCGGTGCTGCTGGCCATGGCGATCGCCGCCTCGCTGGGGCCCGGCCTCGTCAACACCGCCCTCGCCCTCATCATCGTGTGGTGGCCGATCTATGCCCGGCTGATGCGGGCGCAGGTGCTGAACGTGAAGAAGCTCGACCATGTCGACGCCGCCATCGTCGGCGGGGTGCGGCCGGCGCGGCTGCTGTTCCGGCACATCATGCCGCTGTGCTGGAGCCCGATCTTCGTCAACACGACCATGGATGTCGGGCAGGTGATCCTGCTCGCGGCGGGCCTCAGCTTCATCGGCCTCGGTGCCCAGCCGCCGACGCCGGAATGGGGTCAGATGATCGCCGAAGGGGCGTCCAACTTCTACAACTGGTGGATCGCGCTCGGTCCCGGCGTCGCGATCTTCCTGGTCTCGCTGAGCGCCAATTTCCTCGGCGACGCGCTGCGCGACCTCGCCGATCCGCAGTCGCGGGGGCGCTGAACCATGGAGGCGCCGCTTCTCGACATCAAGGGCCTCACCGTCTCGATCCCGTTCCGCGACGGAGAGCGGGCGGCGGTCTCCAATGTCGATCTCTCGGTCCGTCGCGGCGAGGTGGTCGGGCTCGTCGGCGAGTCCGGCTCGGGCAAGAGCCTGTCCATGCTGGCGGTGATGGGGCTGCTGCCGCGGCACGTCTCGGTCTCCGGCTCGATCCGGTTCGACGGCATCGAACTCTGCGGCGCCCCGGAACGGCGGATGCGCGCGCTGCGCGGCCGGCGCATCGCCATGGTGTTTCAGGACCCGATGACGGCGCTGAACCCGGTGAAGACGATCGGCGCCCAGATCGCCGAGATGATCCGGCTGCACAACCCCCGCCTGTCCGGCGCCGAGGTGCGGGAGCGGGCGCTGGGCCTGCTGGAAGCCGTCGCCATTCCCGCGCCGGAGCGGCGGTTCGACCAGTATCCCCACGAATTCTCGGGGGGCATGCGCCAGCGCGTGGTGATCGCCATCGCCATCGCCAACGATCCCGACCTGCTGATCGCGGACGAGCCGACCACCGCGCTCGACGTCACCATCCAGGCCCAGATCATGGAGATTTTCGCCCGACTGCGGGAGGAGCGCGGCATCGCGGTGGTGCTCATCACCCACGATCTCGGCCTCGTCGCCGGCCTCGCCGACCGCATGAACGTGCTTTATGCCGGCCGGATCGCCGAGCGCGGTCCGGTCGGTCCGGTCTTCGCCGCGCCGCGCCATCCCTACACGGCGGGGCTGCTCGCCGCGGTGCCCTCGATCGACGACGTGGCGGACCGGCTCTACGCCATTCCCGGCGCGCCGCCGGCGCTGCAGAACCGGCCGCCGGGATGCGCCTTCGCGCCGCGCTGCGGCTTCTCCGTGCCGCTGTGCCACGCCAGCGAGCCCGCGCTGGCCCGCTTCGGCGAGGGGGTGGTGGCCTGCCACCGCGCCGCGGAACTGTCGCTGTCCACGCTTTCGGCAAAGGAGGCGTGATGCCACCCGCCGCCCTCAATGCCGATGCCCATGCCGATGCCGATGCCGGCGGCCCGCTGCTCGAGGTCGAGGATCTGCGCATCGAATTCCCGGTCCGGCGCGGCCTCGTCTTCCCCCGCCAGGTCGGTGCCATCAGCGCCGTCGCCGGGGTCTCGCTGCAGCTCCAGCCGGGCGAGACGCTGAGCGTGGTCGGCGAGTCCGGCTGCGGGAAGTCGACCCTCGCCCGCGCCATCATGGGGCTGGTGCGGCCGACGGCGGGGCGGGTCCGCTTCCGCCAGACCGACCTCGCCGGCCTGTCCCCCGCCGCGATGCGGCCCTACCGGCGCCGCCTGCAGCTCGTGTTCCAGAACCCCTATGCCTGCCTCAACCCGCGGATGACCGCGATCGAGAACATCGCCGAGCCGCTGCGCATGCTGCCGCTGGATCGGGCCGAGCGGCGGGCCCGGGCGCTGCGCGCCATGGAGCAGGTTCAGCTTCTTCCCGAGCAGGCCGACCGCCACCCCTTCGCCTTCTCCGGCGGCCAGCGCCAGAGGATCGGCATCGCCCGGGCGCTGGTGGTGGAGCCGGAGGTGATGATCCTCGACGAGCCGGTTTCGGCGCTCGACGTCTCGGTGCAGGCGGGGGTGCTGAACCTGCTGAAGGACATCCAGCAGCGCACCGGGATCGCCTATCTCTTCATCGCCCACAATCTCGCGGTCATCCGGCACATGTCAGACCGGGTGGCGGTGATGTATCTCGGGCGCATCGTGGAGAGCGCGCCGCGCGAGGCGCTCTACCGTCGCCCGCTGCACCCCTACACCCAGGCGCTTCTCTCGGCGGCGCCGATCCCCGATCCGGCGCGCGAGAAGGCGCGGCAGCGCATCGTCTTGACCGGGGACGTGCCGAGCCCGGCCCAGCGCCCCTCCGGCTGCGGCTTCCGCACCCGCTGCTTCCGCGCCAGCGCGCTCTGCGCGGAACAGGACCCGCCGGCCCGCACCCTCGCCCCCGGCCACACCGTGTGCTGCCACCACCCCGGCTGAGCCGCGGTAACGCGGTGTCGAAAGCCGGGGCGAGGGCATTTTCCCGCCGTTCTGGCCGCGTTTTTGCGTTGGTGAAGGCTCGCGTGCAGGAACGCACCTCCCGATGCGAGACCGCAGCCATGCTTCAGCCCCCGGCGATGTACCCCGCGCCCGCACTGGACGAGCAGATCGCGCAGATCCGCAACGTGGCACTGTCCGTGTTCCAGGCGGGCTCGGCGGTGTTCTACTGGATCGACGACGACCGCTCGATGGTGGTGGCCGACACCACCGGCCCCTGCTGCCGCTACATCGGGCGCTATCTGCACGACATGCAGGCATTCGACCCGCTGAACATCGACCGGCTGGTTTCCTCCGGCAAGCGGGTGGCGACGATGAGCCATGACCGCTCGCTGGCGCCGCGCAGCGCCTTCGAGCGCTACAGCCGCTATCTCAGCGACAGCGAGATCGCCGACGTGCTCGACTTCGTGTTCTGGCAGGACGACGAGCCGATCGCCGGGCTCGGCATCCTCAAGCACCGCAGCGACCCGCTCATCTGCGGGGAGACGCTGCGGGTCGCCCAGTCGATGCAGCCCTATATCGAGTACCAGCTCGGCCGGCATCCCCGCCCGCGCGACCGCCGCCGCCAGCGCGAGCTGCAGCGCGTCTACGGGCTGACCGGCCGCGAGATCGAGATCGCCGAGCTGATCCGCGACGGGCTCGCCAACCGCGACATCGCCGAGACCCTCAATATCGGGCTCGGCACGGTGAAGACCCATCTGCTGCACATCTTCCAGAAGATGGAGGTCTCGAACCGCACCATGCTCTCGGCCCGCCTTGCCGGCGAGCCGGGCTGGACCGGCCCCGCCGACCGCAACTGAGGCCGGCCCAACGCGGCCGGCGCCCGACGGCGACGCCCTCTCGGTCCCGACGCCCGGCCTCAGCGGCGCCGAGCCGGACCGCGCCCGCGCGCGGCGCGCTTTCCCGCCACCTCCACCAGCCGGCGAAAGGTCGGGCATTCCATGTGCGAGGGGGCCGGGCAGTCGGCGACATGGCGCAAGGTGTCGCGCAGGGCGGCCAGTTGCCGGATCTGACGGTCGATCGCCTCCGCCTTCTCGTGCAGCGTGGCGCGCGGCAGCTCCGCCGAGCCGCTCGGGCCGAACATGCCGGCGATCTCCTGCAGCGAGAAACCGGCCGTCTTGCCCATGGAGATGAGGGCGAGCTGCAGCAGCACCTCGGGCGCAAACTGCCGGCGCAGGCCGCGCCGCGCGACCGAGGCAATGAGCCCGGCCTCCTCGTAATGGCGCAACGCCGAGGGCGGTATCCCGCTGCGCGCCGCGACCTCCCCAATATCCAGCAACGCCATGCTTGACCTCAACCTGGCTTGAAGTGGCAGGCTGCGCCCGAACCAGTCGCAGGACAAGGGGTGATCGGGTGGAAACGGTTGACATTAAAGAGACGGCAGCACCGCGGAGGCGCGTTTCGCTCACCCTGGCGCTGGCGATGCTGCTGGCCTCGCTCGGCACCAGCATCGCCAACATCGCGCTTCCGGCCTTCGCCGTGAGCTTCGCGGCGCCTTTCGCCGAGGTGCAGGCGGTCGTGGTCGCCTATCTCGGCACGCTGACCCTCGCCGTCGTTCTCGCCGGCCGGCTGGGCGACCGCTACGGGCTGAAGCCCGCCCTCCTCGCCGGGCTCGGCCTTTTCGCGGCGGGAGCGCTGCTGTGCGGCCTCGCGCCCACCCTCTGGCTGCTGGTCATGGCCCGCGCGGTTCAGGGCGTCGGCGCGGCCTTCCTGATGACGCTCGCCCTGGCGCTGATGCGCCAGACCGCGCCGCCGGAACGGCTGGGGCGGGCGATGGGCCTGCTCGGCACCATGTCGGCGCTCGGCACGGCGCTGGGGCCCCCGCTCGGCGGGCTGATGCTGGCGCTGGCGGGCTGGCGCGGCATCTTCTGGGCGCAGGTGCCGCTGGCCGCCGCCGGCCTCGCTCTCGCCGCCGCGACCCTGCCGCGCGAACGCCTCCGGGAAGCGCCGCCGGCGCCCTCCCGGCGGCCGCCGCTGGGCACCGGGCTGGTGCCGGGCCTGATCGTCAACCTGCTGGTCGCCGCCGTCATGATGGCGACGCTGGTGGTGGGGCCGTTCTACCTCGGGCGTGGCCTCGGCCTGACCGAGACGGCGGTGGGCCTCGTCATGGCGGTCGGCCCGGCGGTGTCGATCGCGAGCGGCGTGCCGTCGGGCCGGCTGGTGGACCGGCTGGGAAGCGGCCGGGTGCTCGGCATCGGGCTCGGCCTCCTCGGCGCCGGCGCCTTCCTCCTGGCGCTGCTGCCGCAGCGGCTCGGCGTCGGCGGCTATGTCCTCGCCATCCTCGTGCTGACACCGGGCTACCAGCTCTTCCAGGCCGCCAACACCACCGCCGTGCTGGCTCCCGTGGCGGCGGACCGTCGCGGCACGGTGGCGGGGCTGCTCGGCCTGTCGCGCAACGCCGGACTCATCGCGGGTACCTCGCTGATGGGTGCGGTCTTCGCCGCCGGCGCCGGGACGGGCGACCTGATCCACGCCGCCCCCGCCGCGCTGGCGGAAGGGCTGCGGCAGACCTTCCTGCTGGCCGGCGGGCTGATGGTCGCCGCGGCGGCGGTGGCGGGCCTGCCGCACGGCGCCGCCCGCGCAGGACGCTAAAGCCCGCGCCGGAGCGGCCAGCCACACGCCCGGCGCCCGCCCCCGGTCGACCCCCGGCGGCGGATGCGGCCAAACTCCGCCATTGCCGATCGGCGCCCGCCGCCGGATAAGACGGGCGGTACGTCAGGAGGGCGGGAATGGCGAAGCTGAAGCGGGATCTCGGGCCACTCGAAGCGATAGCGCTCTCGCTGTCGGTCATGGCGCCCACCATGGGCATGGCGCTCAACGTGACCCTGGCGGCGGGCGCCGCCGGCATCGCCGCGCCGCTCGGCTTCGCGGTGGGCACGGTGGTGGTGGCGGTGGTCGGGCTGTCCTTCGTCTTCTTCGCCGGCCGCATCACCAGCGCCGGCTCGGGCTATGCCTATATCGGCAAGACCTTCGGCCCCCGTGCCGGCTTCATCGCCGGCTGGTGCATGCTGCTGCTCTACATCGCCGGCGGCTCCGGCAGCGCGGCGCTGGTGGGCAATTTCCTGCGCGCCGCCCTGCTCGACCACGGCGTCGACATCGGCGGCGGGTGGCTGGCGCTCGGGGTCGGCGCGCTCGGCCTCGCCACCGTGTTCGCCTGGCGCGACATGAGCTTCGCCACCCGGCTGATGCTGGTGCTGGAGCTCTCCTCCATCGCCGTCATCATCATCCTCGGCGTCCGCATCCTGATCGCGGTGGGCGGCACCGAGGGGCTGAGCGCGGCGCCGTTCCGGCCGGACCCGACGCTGGGCTGGTGGGGCGTCGGCTATGCCGTGGTGTTCGCGGTGCTCTCCTTTGCCGGCTTCGAAGCCGCCACCACCCTCGCCGAGGAAACCGGCCAGCCGGCCAGGGCCATCCCCCTCGCGCTGGTGGGCTCGGTGGTGCTGGCGGGGCTGTTCTTCGTCTTCGCCTCCTACATCCAGATCGTCGGCTTCGGCCTTGGTAACGTGAAGGAACTCGTCGCCAGCGAAGCGCCGCTGAACACCCTGGCGCTGAAGTTCGGCACGCTGCGCATGGCGACCGCGCTCGACATCGCGACCTCGGTCTCGGCGGTGTCCTGCGTCATCGGCACGCTCTCGGCCGGCGCCCGCATGCTGTTCGTGCTCGGCCGGGCCGGGCTGTCCGCCCGCGCGGCGGTGGTGCACCCGGTCTATGGCACGCCGGCGGTCGCGGTCGGCATCGTCAGCGCGCTGATGCTGGCGGGGCTGCTGGCGTGGGCGCCCTTCATCGGCCCGGCGGATTATTACGACAGCGTCGGCACCATCGGCGTGCTGGCCCTGATCGTCGCCTATCTCGGCGTCACCGCCGCGGCGGCGGTCCATGCGATACGTGCGGGCAGCCGGCTGTGGCTGGTGCTCGGCGCCGCCGGCACGCTGGCGATGGCCTGGCCGCTCTACAATTCGGTCTATCCCGTGCCGTCCTTCCCCGGCAATCTCTGGCCTTATGTCGTGCTCGGCTGGATCGCGCTCGGCGCGGCGCTGCTGGTGGCCCGCCCGGCGATCGGCCGCAGCGAGCCCTAGACCACGGCGCCCCGCTTGAATCGATCTGGCGGCATCGCCCCGCAAGATACGACAGACGCTCGGGATTTTCCCCGCCCGGCCGCCGGCGCCCGGACCCGCCGGCGCGGGCGGCCGCGGCGTGTAAGGCCCCGGCCCGGCTGACCCGCGGCGGGGATCGCCGCCTCGCCCGAGGCGCCGGCCGCGCCCGGCCGCCGCGGCGTCTTTACGCCTTCCTTATGCCGCCCCCCGGCAAACCGGATCGCGCCCTTATGCGGCCCGGGGCTACATGCTGCGGCGAACCCCAAAGGAGGGCTCGCCCCATGTCCGACATCCTGTTCCCCGACCTCCTCTTCCTCGCCCTCGGCCTCGGTCTCTTCGCGGCGCTGATGGCCTATGCCCGCTTCGCCGCGGAGGCCTGAGCCATGCTGGACCTCACCCTCGGCGCCGCCGTCGCCCTTGGCCTCTCCGTCTATCTCGTGGTCGCCCTGCTGCGGCCCGAGACGTTCTGACGCCGCCCCTTTCCCGAAAGACCGTGTGCCATGACCGCTCTCGGCTGGCTTCAGATAGCCATCATCCTTGCCATCGTGCTTCTCACCGCCGCCCCGCTCGGCGCCTTCATGGCGCGGCTGTTCGGCGGCGAGCCCACGTTCCTGACGCCGGTGCTCGGCCCGGTGGAGCGTGCGCTCTACCGGCTCGCCGGGGTCGATCCCTCGCGTGAACAGAGCGCGCTCGGCTACACGCTGGCGATGCTCGTCTTCAACGCCGCCGGCTTCGCCCTGCTCTACGGGCTGCTGCGCCTGCAGGGCGTGCTGCCGCTGAACCCGCTCGGCTTCGCCGGCCTCTCGCCGGACCTCGCCTTCAACACCGCGGTGAGCTTCGTCACCAACACCAACTGGCAGTCCTATGCCGGCGAAACCACGATGAGCCTGTTCAGCCAGATGGCCGGGCTCACCGTGCAGAACTTCCTCTCGGCGGCCACCGGCCTTGCCCTCGCGGTCGCGCTGGTGCGGGCCTTCGCCCGCTCCGGCTCGCCGACGGTGGGCAACTTCTTCGTCGATCTCACCCGCGCGGTGCTCTACCTGCTGCTGCCGCTCGCCATCGTGTCGACGCTGGTGCAGGTGTGGACCGGGGTGCCGCAGACGCTGGACGCCACCGCGAGCGTCACCACGCTGGAAGGCGCCCGGCAGACCCTCGCGCTCGGCCCGGTGGCGAGCCAGATGGCGATCAAGCAGCTCGGCACCAATGGCGGCGGCTTCTTCAACGCCAATGCCGCCCACCCCTTCGAGAACCCCACCGCCTTCTCCAACGCGCTGGAAATCTGGCAGATGCTGGTCATCTCCACCGCGCTGGTCTTCGCGTTCGGGCGGCTGGCCGGCGACCGGCGGCAGGGCCGGGCGCTGGTGGCGGCGATCGGCATCATCCTTCTCGCCGGCATCGCCGTCACCTACTGGGCCGAGGCGGCCGGCACCCCGATGCTGCACGCGGCCGGGCTCGATCCCGCCGGCGGCAACATGGAGGGCAAGGAGGTGCGCTTCGGCCTCGCCGGCTCCGCCCTGTTCGCGGCGGTGACCACCGGGCTTTCCGACGGCGCGGTGAACGCGATGCACGGCTCCTTCACCCCGCTCGGCGGGCTGGCGCCGATGTTCCTCATCCAGCTCGGCGAGATCCTGCCGGGCGGCGTCGGCTCCGGGCTCTACGGCCTGCTGGTGATGGCGATCATCACCGTTTTCGTCGCCGGGCTCATGGTCGGGCGCACGCCGGAATATCTCGGCAAGAAGATCGAGGCGAAGGAAGTGAAGATGGCGATGCTGGCCATCCTCATCCTGCCCACCGCGATCCTCGGCTTCTCGGCGGTGGCGGCGGTGCTGCCGGCGGCGCTGGCCGGGCTCGGCAATGCCGGCCCGCACGGGCTGTCGGAAATCCTCTACGCCTATTCCTCGGCGGCGGGGAACAACGGCTCGGCCTTCGGCGGGCTCTCGGCGAACAGCCCGTGGTGGAACACCACCCTCGGCATCGCGATGATGCTCGGCCGGTTCGGCTACATCGTGCCGATGATGGCCATTGCCGGCTCGCTCTCGACCAAGACCCGGCTGTCCGCCTCCTCCGGCACCTTCCCCACCCATGGCCCGCTGTTCGTCGGGCTTCTGGTCGGCGTCATCCTCATCGTCGGCGGCCTCCAGTTCTTCCCCGCGCTCGCCCTCGGCCCGATCGCCGAGCAGGTGCAGATGCTGGCCGGCAAGACCTTCTGAGCCGGCCCGGAGACATCCCATGTCAGCCAAGACCCCTACCGCGCCCCACATCGCCGCCGATCCCGGCGCCGCCCCGCGCTCCGCCTTCGCCTCGCCGGAACTCGTCGTCCGCGCGGCGCGCGACGCGGTGGTGAAGCTCAACCCCGCCCACCTCATGCGCAACCCGGTGATCTTCGTCACCGAGGTCGTCGCCGCCCTCGTCAGCGTGCTGTTCCTGCGCGATGTCGCCGCCGGCCATCCGCTCGGCTTCACCGGGCAGATCGCGGCATGGCTGTGGTTCACGGTGCTGTTCGCCAACTTCGCCGAGGCGATCGCGGAAGGCCGCGGCCGCGCCCAGGCCGACACGCTGCGCCGCGCCCGCACCGACACGCTGGCCCGGCGGCTGCGCGACCCGGCCAACCGTTCCCGCAGCGAGACCGTCCCGGCGCTGGAGCTGCGCCGCGGCGACGTGGTTCTCGTCGAGGCCGGCGAGCTGATCCCCGGCGACGGCGAGATCATCGAGGGCATCGCCTCGGTGAACGAGGCGGCCATCACCGGCGAATCCGCCCCGGTGATCCGCGAGAGCGGCGGCGACCGCTCCGCGGTGACCGGCGGCACCACGGTGCTGTCGGACTGGCTGGTGATCCGCATCACCGCCGATCCCGGCTCCTCCTTCCTCGACCGCATGATCGCGCTGGTGGAAGGCGCCGAGCGGCAGAAGACGCCGAACGAGATCGCGCTCTCGATCCTGCTGGTCGGCATGACGCTGATCTTCCTCATCACCGTCGTCGCGCTGGCCGGGCTCGGCCGCTACGCCGCCGCGGATGTGCCGGTGCCGGTGCTGGTGGCGCTGCTGGTGACGCTGATCCCCACCACCATCGGCGGCCTGCTCTCGGCCATCGGCATCGCCGGCATGGACCGGCTGATCCGCCACAACGTGCTCGCCATGTCCGGCCGGGCGGTGGAGGCGGCGGGCGATGTCGACACGCTGCTGCTGGACAAGACCGGCACCATCACCTTCGGCAACCGCATGGCGAGCGAGATCATCCCGGTGCCGGGGGTGAGCGAGGCGGAGGCGGCGCGCGTCGCGGTCGAGGCCAGCCTCGCCGACGAGACCGCCGAGGGCCGCTCCATCCTCGCCCTCGCCCGCCAGCACTACGGCATCGAGGTGCCGGCCCGGGCGCCGCAGGGGGCGGGCGTCATCGCCTTCTCCGCCGCGACCCGGCTGTCGGGGCTCGACAGTGGCGGCCGCCGCATCCGCAAGGGCGCGATCGACGCGGTCAAGCGCTTCGTCATGAGCGTCACCGACCGTGGCGCCCCGGACATTCCCGCCTTCGACGCCGCGGTGGAGCGCATCTCCCGCTCCGGCGGCACCCCGCTCGGCCTCGCCGAGGACGGCCGGCTGCTGGCGGTGATCCACCTGAAGGACGTGGTGAAGCCGGACATCAAGGAGCGCTTCGCCGAGCTGCGCCGCATGGGCATCCGCACCGTGATGGTGACGGGCGACAACCCCGTCACCGCCGCCGCCATCGCCTCGGAGGCCGGCGTCGACGACTTCATCGCCGAGGCCACCCCGCAGGACAAGCTGGCCTATATCCGCAACGAGCAGCGCCAGGGCCGGCTGGTCGCCATGTGCGGCGACGGCACCAACGACGCCCCGGCGCTGGCCCAGGCCGATGTCGGCGTCGCCATGCAGACCGGCACCCAGGCCGCCCGCGAGGCCGGCAACATGGTGGACCTCGACAGCGACCCCACCAAGCTCATCGAGATCGTCGGCATCGGCAAGCAGCTGCTCATGACGCGCGGGGCGCTGACCACCTTCTCCATCGCCAACGACGTGGCGAAGTACTTCGCCATCATCCCCGCGCTGTTCATCGCCGCCATACCGGAGCTGGGGGTGCTGAACGTCATGGGGCTGCATTCGCCGCAGAGCGCCATCCTCTCCGCGGTGATCTTCAACGCGCTGATCATCATCGCGCTGATCCCGCTCGCCCTGCGCGGGGTGGCCTACCGCGCCCGGGAGGCCGGCGCGGTGCTCGCCCGCAACCTGCTGATCTACGGGCTCGGCGGCATTCTGGTGCCCTTTGCCGGCATCAAGATCGTCGATCTCGCCATCGTCGCCCTGGGTCTGGTCTGAGGAGAGACCGCGATGTTCACGCACCTTCGTCCCGCCACCAGCCTGCTCGCCGTCTTCACGGTGCTGACCGGCCTCGCCTATCCCCTCGCCATGACCGGGCTGGCCGGGGCGGTCCTGCCCGGTCAGGCCCATGGCAGCCTGGTGACGCGCCAGGGCGCCGCCGTCGGCTCGCGGCTGATCGGCCAGCCCTTCGCCGGGGCCGGCTATTTCCACCCCCGCCCCTCGGTCGCCGGCAACGGCTACGACGCCACCGCCTCCTCGGGCAGCAATCTCGGCCCCACCAGCGCGAAGCTGGCGGACCGGCTGAAGGCGGACGCCGCCGCCCTGCGGGCCGCGGGGCTCGACGGGCCCATTCCCGCCGACGCCATCACCACCTCCGGCAGCGGACTCGACCCGCATATCTCGCCCGAGTTCGCGCTGGCGCAGGTGCCACGGGTGGCGGCGGCGCGGGGGCTCGACGCCGCGCTTGTGCGCGGCCTCGTCGGCGCGCACATAGAGGGCCGCACCCTCGGCTTCCTGGGCGACCCGACCGTCAATGTGCTCGACCTCAACATCGCCCTCGACGACGCCAGCGCGCCGGCCGCCGCCCCGCCCGGCACGAGCGGCACGCCGGGCCTCACCCCCTCGTCGTGAGGGGCGCGGCGATGAGCGCTGAGGAGGCGCCGCGCGCCTCGCCCGACGCCCTCCTCGCCGCGGCGGAACGGGAGACGCGCGGCAAGCTGCGCATGTTCCTCGGCGCCGCGCCGGGGGTCGGCAAGACCTACGCCATGCTGCAGGCCGCCCGCGCCGCCAGGGCCGGCGGCCGCGAGGTGGTGGTGGGGCTGGTCGAAACCCATGGCCGCGCCGAGACCGAGGCGCTGGTGCACGGCTTCGAGCTGCTGCCGCGCCGCGGCATCGCCTATCGCGGCCGGCTGGTGCCGGAATTCGACCTCGAGGGCGCCCTGCGCCGGCGTCCCTCGCTGCTGATCCTCGACGAATACGCCCATTCCAATGTCGAGGGCAGCCGCCACCCCAAACGCTGGCAGGACGTGCAGGACCTGCTCGCCGCCGGCATCGACGTGTGGACGACCCTCAACATCCAGCATGTCGAGAGCCTGAACGACGTGGTCCAGCGCATCACCGGGGTGCGGGTGCGCGAGACCGTGCCGGACACCGCGCTGCAGAAGGCCGACGAGATCATTCTCGTCGACCTGCCGGCCGACGAGCTGCTGAAGCGGCTCGCCGACGGCAAGGTCTATGTCGAGGACACCGCCAGCCGCGCGGTGCAGGGCTTCTTCAAGCCCGGCAACCTCACCGCCCTGCGCGAGCTGGCGCTGCGGCGGGTGGCGGCGCGGGTGGACAGCGACCTGCTGGAGCGGATGCAGGGCGCCGCCATCGCCGGGCCGTGGGCGGCGGGCGAGCGGCTGCTGGTCTGCGTCGGCGCGGACATCGCCGCCGAGCGGGTGGTGCGCGAGGGCAAGCGCCTCGCCGACCGGCTGGACGCCACCTGGATCGCGGTGACGGTGGAGCGCCCCGGCGCCGCCACCGGCGCCGCCGAGCGGGCGCGGCTGGAAGCCGGCATGCGGCTCGCCGCCAGCCTCGGCGCCGACACCCGCTCGCTGGTCGCCGCCGACATCGCCGCTGAGCTGCTGCGGCTCGCCCGCTTCGAGAACATCACCCAGATCGTCATCGGCAAGGCCCGCCCGCGCGGCCTGCTGCGCCGCCTCGCCGGCGGGTGGCGCGCCGGGCTCGCCGACGCGCTGGTGCGCGAGGCGGACGGGGTGGCGATCCACGTCGTCACCGCGGAAGCGCCGCAGCCCCCCGGCTGGGAGATGCCGGAGCTGCCGCCGTTCGGGCCGGCGGCGGGCTATGTGGGGGCGGTGCTGTGCGTCGCCCTCGCCACCCTCGCCGGGCTCGGCCTCGGCCTCGTGGTGCCGCTGCCCAACGTCTCGATGCTCTATCTGCTGGCGGTGGTGGTGCCGGCGATCCGCCACGGGGTGTGGCCGGCCATCCTCGGCTCCGGCCTGTCCTTCCTCGCCTACAACTTCTTCTTCATCGACCCGGTCGACACCTTCACCGTGGCCCGCCCGCATGAATTGCTGGCGCTGCTGATCTTCCTCATCATCGCGGTGCTGATCTCCACCATCGCCGGCCGGGCGCGCGAGCAGGCCCGGGCGGCGACGCGGCGCACCCGCGCGGCGCGGCGGCTCTACGAGTTCACCCGCAAGCTCTCCGCCCTGCCGGACGCCACCTCGGTGGCGGATGCCGCGGCCATCGAGATCCACACCGCCACCGGCCGGGCCGCGGTCATCCTGCAGGCGGTCGGTGGCGAGCTGGCCATCGCCGCCGCCTGGCCGCCGGAAGACCGGCTCGACACCGCCTCGACCACCGCGGCGCGCTGGGCCTTCGACCATGGCGAGGCCGCGGGGGCGGGCACCGGCACGCTGCCGAGCGCGCCCTGGCTGTTCCTGCCGATGACCGGAACGGCCCCCTCCGGGCGCATCGGCGTGGTCGGCATCGAGCGCGGCGCCGTCACCGGGCCGCTCGACGCCGAGACGACCACGCTGCTGGCGACGCTTGCCGAGCAGGCCGCCGCGGCGCTGGTGCGCACCCGGCTCTCCACCGAGGTCGCCACCGCCCGCACCGCGGCGGAGACGGAGCGGGTGCGCAACATCCTGCTGGCCTCGATCAGCCATGATTTCCGCACCCCGCTCGCCTCCATCCTCGGCGCCGCGACCAGCCTGCTGGACTACGGCGCCGGCATTCCCGAGGCCTCGCGGCACGACCTGCTGCTGCAGATGCGCGAGGAGGCCGAGCGGCTCGACCTGATGGTGCGCAACCTGCTCTCGATGACCCGGCTGGAAGCCGGCGCGCTCGACCTGCGGGAAGACTGGATCGACATGCGCGAGGTGCTGGACCGCGCCGTCGCCCTCGCCCGCGCGCGGGGCGCCACCCAGCGCTTCGAGGTGCAGGCGCCGGCCGGGCTGCCGCTGCTCTTCGCCGACCAGACCCTCATCGAGCAGGCGGTGGGCAATGTGGTGGGCAATGCGGTGCGCCATGCCGGGCCGGGGGCGCGGGTGGTGCTCGCCGCCGCAGCCTCGGCGCGGGAGATGGTGCTGGCCGTCACCGATGACGGGCCGGGCATTCCGGCGGCCGCCCTGCCCCATGTGTTCGAGAAGTTCATGCGCGCCAGCCGCGGCAGCGGCGATGGCGGCGACGGCTCCGGGCTGGGGCTCGCCATCACCCGCGGCATTGTCGAGGCCCATGGCGGCACGGTCGCGGCGGAGAGCCCGCCGCCCGGCCACGCCAGCGGCGCGCGCATCACGCTGCGGCTGCCCTTGAAACGCCCCCCCGCCCCGGCGCAGGCCCCGGCGCCGCCCGGGCGGGCTCCGGTGCCGGAGGCACGGCCCGCGCCGCCGCCGGAGGACGACCGATGACGCACCCGCTCCGCGTGCTGGTGGTGGACGACGAGCCGGCCATTCACCGCTTCATGGGCCCGGCGCTGGCCGCGAACGGCTATGAGGCGCTGCGCGCCGACACCGGGGCGGAGGCGCTGGCGCTGGCCGCCAACCGCCGCCCCGATATCGTGGTGCTCGATCTCGGCCTGCCGGACATGGACGGCAAGGAGGTGATCCGCCGGCTGCGGGCGTGGTCCGAGGTGCCGGTGCTGGTGCTCTCCGCCCGCGACCGCGAGGCGGAGAAGATCGAATCGCTCGACCTCGGCGCCGACGACTTCATCAACAAGCCGTTCGGCATGGGCGAGCTGATGGCGCGGCTGCGCGCCGCGCCGCGCCACCGCCTGCAGAGCCGCGGCGAGACCCCGGTGCTGCGGCTCGGCGACATCGAGATCGACGTGCCGCGCCACCGCGTCAGCCGGGCCGGCGAGGAGGTGAAGCTCACCCCCAAGGAGTTCGACCTGCTCGCCTTCCTCGCCCGCCATGCCGGCAAGGTGGTGACCCACCGCCAGATCCTGCGCGAGGTGTGGGGGCCGGCCCACGAGCACGACACCCAGTATCTGCGGGTCTATGTCGGCCAGCTCCGCGCCAAGCTGGAGCCCGACCCCGCCAGCCCCACCATCGTCATCACCGAGCCCGGTGTCGGCTACCGCACCGGCGAATGAGGCCGCCCGGCGGCCGCCCCGGCCGGCCTTCCACCGGCGCGACGGCCGGCGGCGCCCCCATCCCCGGACACTGCCGCCGGTATAGGGTAGCGGTTCGCGATTCGGTGGAGTGCGGATGATGGCGAGCAGTCGAAACGGGACGGTGACACCGGCGGCGGCCGGGCGGGCGGACAGGGTGACGCGCGGGCGGACGGGGCGATGGGGCACGCGGCTGGCGCTGATGCTGGCCGTGCTCGCCGGCGCGACGGCGCCGGCCGCCGCGCAGCCGTCGCCCGCGCCGCCGGAAGCCTCGCCACCCGCCTCGCCATCGGCGCTGCCGCCGCTGCCGGCAGCGCCGGCGGGCTGGACGCTGAAGGGCGTCGTGGTGCTGAGCCGGCACGGCATGCGCGCGCCCACCCATTCGGTGCACTGCGACGGCGCGGCGGCGGACAACTGCCTCAACGCGGTGGCCGAGCAGCCCTGGCCGACGCTCGGCGTCGCCGCCGGCCACCTCACCATCTCCGGCTCGGAGCGCAGCCGCCGGCTCGCCCAGTTCTACCGCGCGCATTATGCCGGGCAGGGCCTGTTTCCGGCGGAGGGCTGCCCCGATCCCGACCGCGTCGCCTATGTCACCGACGGGGTGGAGCGCACCATCGTCACCGCCGGCGCGATGATGGACGGCATGTTCCCCGGCTGCTTCCTGCACCCGCTGAAGGTGAAGCCGGGCCTCTATCACGGCCCGAAATGCGGCTATGAGCCCGCCGCGGCGATGGCGGCCTCGCAGGCGCTGGCCGGGGGCTCCTTCGCCGCGCTGGAAGACGGCGCGCTGGCCGGCGCCATCGCCCAGCTCGACAAGGTGCTCGGCCCGTTCCGGCCGGAAGGCTGCGCCGCCAACGGCGCGAGCGCGCCCTGCTCGCTCGCCACCTTGCCGCGCCGCGCCGAGACGCCGGGGGCGATCCGCCTCGCCTCCCCGCTCACCGAGCAGTTCCTGATGCAGTACGGCATGGGCCTGCCGGAGAACGAGGTGGCGTGGGGCCGGCTGCCGGGCGCCACCGGCCTGCCGCTCGGCGAGGCGGTGGGGGCGGTCAATCTGCTGCACGCCACCAGCGAGCGGCTGATGAACATGCCGCACTACCAGGCGGAGAAGCTCGGCTCGCCGGTGGCCGCGCCGGTGCTGAAGGCGCTGGAACAGCTCGCGGACGGCCGGGGGCCGGCCTTCACCTTCTTCTCCAGCCACGACACGCTGATTCTCAACGCGGCGGGGCTGCTGGGGCTGAGCTGGCAGTTGCCGGGCTTCCACCCCTATCAGGTGCCGCCGGGCGGCGGCATCGCCTTCGAGCTGTGGCAGCCGCCCACCGGCGAGCCGATGCTGCGCCCGGTCTATTACGCCCAGACCCTCGACCAGCTCCGCTCCGATGCCGAATTGAGCGACGCCGCGCCGCCGAGCTCGACCCTGGTCGCCATCGAAAGCTGCACCGGCGGCAGCAACGGCTTCTGCCCGTGGTCCTCGTTCCGGGCGATGGCCGGGCGGGCGATCGACCCGCACTGCGTCGGCCCCCGTCCGCCCAAGGCCAGGCGTGCGGCGAAGAAGGGCGGGAAACCGGAGGCCGGCGGCACGCCGGAAGAGGACGGGGCGCCGACGGCGAAGCCGGACTGAGCCGGTCCCGCCGGGATCAGCCGGCCCCCGCGCGGGGCCGGCGTGAGGGCTCAGCGGGCGCGCTGGCCGAACAGCACGCTCTGCGCTTCCTTGTCGGTGGCGAGGTCGATCTTGCCGCGGTCCTCGGCATTCACCGCGAAGCCGCGCTTCACCGCGGGGCGGGCCAGCACCGCCTCCAGCCAGCGGGCGAAATGGGGGAATTCGGCGATGTCCTGGCCCTGGCGCTGCCACAGCTTGGCCCAGCCGACGCAGGCGATGTCGGCGATGGAATAGGCGCCGGCGAGGAATTCGCGGTCCTTCAGCCGGCCGTTCATCACGCCGTAGAGCCGGTGCACCTCGTTGGTGTAGCGGTCGATGGCGTAGGGAAGCTTCTCCGGGGCATAGATGCGGAAATGGTGGGCCTGCCCCGCCATCGGCCCGAGCCCGGCCATCTGCCAGAACAGCCACTGGTCGACCTCGACCCGGCCGCGCTCGTCCGCGGGGTAGAACAGCCCGGTCTTGCGGCCGAGATACTGCAGGATCGCGCCCGATTCGAAGATCGAGATCGGCGCCCCGTCCGGCCCCTCCGGGTCGACGATGGCGGGCATCTTGTTGTTGGGCGAGATGGCGAGGAAGTCCGGCCTGAACTGCTCGCCGCGGGCGATGTTCACGGGGTGAACCACGTAGGGGAGCCCGCACTCCTCCAGCATGATGCTGATCTTCCAGCCATTCGGCGTCGGCCAGTAATAGAGCTCGATCGGCTGGGTCTGCAGCGGAGCCATGGGTTGACGCCTTCCATTCGCCCGGGCGGCTGGGCTGCCCTCGTCAACCACAACAGGTAGGGCCAGCCGCAACGGCTGGCAAGCCTCCCCCGCCATCCGCCGCCCCCGCGCCCATGCCGCGCGGCGGGGCGGCGGGGCGGCGGGCCGGCCCGGCGTCAGCGGCGATGCAGCGCCTCGGCCTCCGGCGTCATCACCTCGGCGAAGTCCTCCATCTCGTAGAGCGGGCGAATCTCGATCTCGCTGGGGCCGGGCATGGGGTTGGGGCAGCGCTTCACCCAGTCCACCGCCTCCGCCATGTCGCGCACCTGCCAGATCCAGTAACCCGCCACGACCTCCTTGGTCTCGGCGAAGGGGCCGTCGGTCACCACCCGGCGGTCGCCGTCGAAGGCGACGCGCCTGCCCAGCGCCGAGGGCTTCAGCCCGTCGCCCGCCAGCATGATGCCGGCCTCCATCAGCGCCGCGTTGAAGCGGCCCATCGCCTCCAGCAGCGCGCTGGAGGGCAGCACCCCCGCCTCGCTGTCGGCGGTCGCCTTCACCAGAACCATCACCCGCATCGTGCTCTCCCACATCCGCGAGGCCCCACGGCCTCTCCACGCCAAGGACGCGGGCCGCGCGGCCGATCCGACATCGGCAGCGCCATTATATTTCCCATGGGGAAGCCGGCGTCAGTCCAGCTCGACCTTGAAGCCGAGATGGCGCGGCTCGAAGCCGGCGGCCTCATAGAAGCGATGGGCCGGCAGGCGCTTGAGATGGGTGGTGAGCTGCAGCGAGCCCGCCCCCAGCCGGCGCGCCTCGGCGCGGGCGAAGGCCATCATCGCCTTGCCCACCCCCTGGCCCCGCATATCGGGCGCGACATGCACCGCCTCGGCGATGGCGAGGCAGCGGCCATGGCGCAGCAGGGCGTGCACCACGATCAGCTCGAAGGTGCCGACCACCCGGCCGCCCCGCTTGGCGACATAGAGCGTGGTGGCGTTGTTGGCGGCGATGGCGTCGAACGCCGCCTCATACTCCGCCGCGAAGGCAGGGTCGGCGCTGTCGCGCTCGCCGAACGCACGGTCGGTGGCGAGGATGGCGACGATGGCCGGCAGGTCGGCCCGGCTCGCCGGCGCGAAGGTGAGATCGGCGTCGGGAAGGGTCACGCGGGTGCACCGGGGGCGAGTTGAGGGGAAGTGCGCGGCGGGCGCCGCGCCGTCCCGGGGGAGTGAGCGTCAGCCCGCGATGTCGAGCCGCGCCTTGAGCAGGTCGTTGACGAGCTGCGGAGCGGCCTTGCCGCCGGTCTGCTTCATCACCTGCCCGACGAACCAGCCGAGCATGGTGGGCTTGGCCTTCACCTGCGCCACCTTGTCGGGGTTGGCGGCGATGATCGCGTCCACCGCCGCCTCGATGGCGCCGGTGTCGGTGACCTGCTTCATGCCGCGGGCCTCGACGATGGCGCGGGGGTCGCCCTCCTTCTCCTCGGCGATGATGATCGCCAGCACGTCCTTGGCGATCTTGCCGGAGATGGTGCCGTCGGCGATGAGATCGACCAGCCCGGCGATCTGCGCCGGGGTGATATGGGTCTCGTAGACCGAGAGGCCCGAGGCGTTGGCGAAGGCGGAGACGTCGCCCATCACCCAGTTCGCCACCGCCTTGGCGTCGCGCCTGACCCCGCCATGGGCGACGGCGGCCTCGTAGTAATCCGCCGTCTCCTTCTCCGCCACCAGCACGTCGGCGTCATAGGCGGAGAGGCCGTAATCGGCGATGAAGCGGGCCTTCTTCTCGTCCGGCAGCTCCGGCAGATGCGCCTTCAGCGCCTCGACGAAGGCGTCGTCGAATTCCAGCGGCAGCAGGTCGGGGTCGGGGAAATAGCGGTAGTCGTGCGCCTCCTCCTTGGAGCGCATGGAGCGGGTCTCGCCCCGGCCGGGGTCGAACAGCCGGGTCTCCTGCTCGATGACGCCGCCATCCTCCAGAATGCCGATCTGCCGGCGCGCCTCGACCTCGACCGCCTGGCCGATGAAGCGGATGGAGTTGACGTTCTTGATCTCGCAGCGCGTGCCGAAGGGCTCGCCGGGCCGCCGCACCGAGACGTTGACGTCGGCGCGCAGGTTGCCCTTCTCCATGTCGCCGTCGCAGGTGCCGAGATAGCGCAGGATGGTGCGCAGCTTGGTCACATAGGCCTTGGCCTCTTCCGAGGAGCGCAGGTCCGGCTTGGAGACGATCTCCATCAGCGCCACGCCCGAGCGGTTGAGGTCGACCAGCGACTGGGTCGGGCTGAGATCGTGGATCGACTTGCCGGCGTCCTGCTCGAGGTGCAGCCGCTCGATGCCGACCTCGATGCCGCCCTCCGGCAGGTCCACCTTCACCGCCCCCTCGCCGACGATGGGGCTCTTGTACTGGCTGATCTGGTAGCCCTGCGGCAGGTCGGGGTAGAAGTAGTTCTTGCGGTCGAACACCGAGCGCAGGTGGATTTCCGCCTTGAGCCCCAGCCCGGTGCGCACCGCCTGCTTCACGCATTCCTCGTTGATGACGGGCAGCATGCCGGGCATGGCGGCATCGACGAGGGAGACGTGGCTGTTCGGCGCGCCGCCGAAGGCGGTGGAGGCGCCGGAGAACAGCTTGGCGTTGGAGGTGACCTGGGCATGGATTTCCATGCCGATCACCACCTCCCAGTCGCCGGTCGCGCCCTTGATGAGCTTCTTCGGGTCGGCGGGACGGGCATACATGTTCATGGCGGCGGGCCTGCTGTGATCGAAGGGTCGCGCCCTTCCCTACTCCCGGGCACGGGCCGATGGCAACCGCCGGCCGGGGCGGGCGGGCCGGGGGACGGGCGGGCCGGGGGACGGCCGGCGCCTCAGTGGATCGACACCAGCGCGTAGGGACATTGCAGCGTCGCGGTGCCGGGGCTGTCGCGGTAGCACAGCAGGCTGCGGCTGACATCGACGATCAGCTCGGTGCTGTCGGTGCTGCCGTCGGCCGGAGGCCGGCGCACGAACAGCATGCGGTCCGGCTCGATCGCCTTCACGATGTGGTAGTACTCGGCATTGCCGTCCGGACGCTCCTGCAGCTCGCGCCACAGCTTGTCGCCGACATTGGTCACGGTGGCGTCGAGCAGGCGGTAGGTGTGGGTCTGCTCGTTGTAATAGGGCGTCTTGAACGCGATGGCGGTGGCGCTGCCGAGCGCGAGCGGGCGGCGCGCCCCGGTGTACAGCGCCACCACCGAGAGGCCGAGCGAGCCCAGCACCAGCATCACGAAGATGGCGAAGCCGATCCAGGGGTGGGAGGTGCGGGTGCGGGCGAGATAGACCACGCCGGCGCAGCCGATGACGAGGCAGCAAAGCGCCACGATGCCGAGCCCGGTCTCGCTCGCGGCGCGGATGATGTCCGGCCCGTTCTGGAACAGTGCCCCCAGCCACTCCATGGCAACGCGCCCCCGCGCGGGCGCATCCCGCCCCCCGGGATGCCACCGGCACGGCCCCAAGAGTGCGCCTCAACGCGGCCGCCTGCAACGATCTTCCGCAGCGGCGGGGCGGCGGCGGGGCGCGGCGACCCGGCGCGGGAGGCGCGACACCATGGCGCGTGGGCAACGGGGGCCGCAGCGCGGCGCGGGAGTCCGGTGTCAACCGCCTCGTGGCGCCCCCCGCTCAGCCGAGCCGCTCTTCCTCATAGGCGACGACGAAGGCGATCAGCTCGCGCCACAGCCGCTCCGCCAGCTCCGGCGGCACGCCGCGAGCCTGCGCCTCGGCGCGGACCTTCTCCACCACGTCCTCGACCCGCTCCGGCAGCAGGGCGGCGAGGCCCTCCGCCCGCTTCACCGCCACCACCCGCTGCACCACGTCGAGCCGGCGCGCCAGCAGCGCGACGATCTCGGCGTCGATGGCGTCGATCTCGGCGCGGAACGGCGCCAGCGGCCGCTCCTCCTCGGGCAGCGGCCGGGCCATCAGGCCCACCAGCGCGCGGGAACCGGGAAGCGGCCGGCGGCCTCCTCGATGACCTGCGCGAGGGCGAACAGCGCCTCCTCGTCGAAGGGCCGGCCGATGAGCTGGAGGCCGAGCGGCAGCCCCTCGGCGGAAAGCCCGGCCGGCACCGCGATGCCCGGCAGGCCCGCCATGTTCAGCGTCACGGTGAACACGTCCTGCAGATACATCTCCACCGGGTCGGCGCCGGATTTCTCGCCGATGCCGAAGGCCGGCGAGGGCGTCGCCGGGGCCAGCACCGCGTCGATGCCCTCGGCGAAGGCGGCCTCGAAGTCGCGCTTGATCAGGCTGCGCACCTTCTGGGCGCGGACGTAATAGGCGTCGTAATAGCCGGCCGAGAGCACATAGGTGCCGATCATGATGCGGCGGCGCACTTCCGCGCCGAAGCCGCTGGCGCGGGTCTTCTCGTACATGTCGACGATGTCGCGCCCGGCGACGCGCTCGCCATAGCGCACGCCGTCATAGCGGGCGAGGTTGGAGGAGGCCTCGGCCAGCGCCACGATGTAATAGGCCGGCAGGGCGTATTTCGTGTGCGGCAGGCTGATCTCGACGATCTCGGCGCCGGCCTCGCGCAGCATCTGCGCGCCCTTGTCCCACAGCGCGGCGATCTCGGCGGACATGCCCTCCACCCGGTATTCGCGGGGAATGCCGATGCGCCGGCCCTTCACCGAGGCGCCGACGGCGGCCTCGAAATCCGGCACCGGCCGGTCGGCGCAGGTGGAATCCTTGGCGTCGTAGCCGGCCATGGAGCGCAGCAGCACCGCGGCGTCGTTCACCGAGCGGGCCAGCGGCCCCGCCTGGTCCAGCGAGGAGGCGTAAGCGATGATGCCCCAGCGCGAGCAGCGGCCATAGGTCGGCTTGATGCCGACCGTGCCGGTGAAGGCCGCCGGCTGGCGGATCGAGCCGCCGGTGTCGGTGCCGGCCGCGCCGGCGCACAGATGCGCCGCCACCGCCGCCGCCGAGCCGCCGGAGGAGCCGCCGGGCACCAGCTTCTGGGTCGAGCCGGTCTTGCGCCAGGGGTTCACCACCGGGCCGAAGGCGCTCGATTCGTTGGACGAGCCCATCGCGAACTCGTCCTGGTTCAGCTTGCCCAGCAGCACCGCGCCATCGGCCCACAGCCGCGCGGTGACGGTGGATTCATAGGGCGGCACGAAATGGGCGAGGATGCCGGAGGCGGCGGTGGTGCGCACGCCCTCGGTGGCGAACATGTCCTTCACGCCGAGCGGGATGCCCTCCAGCGGGCCGGCCTCGCCGGCGGCTAGGCGGGCGTCGCTCAGCTTCGCCATCTCCAGCGCCTTCTCGGGGGTGGCGAGGACATAGGCGTTGAGGGCGCCGGCCGCCTCGATGGCGTCGAGATAGGCCTGGGTCAGCTCAACCGCGGTGAAATGGCCGAGGGCGAGGCCCTCGCGGGCGGCGGTGAGGGTGAGGGAGGTGAGGTCGGTCATCGCGGTCACTCCACGACCTTGGGAACGGCGTAGAAGCCGTCTTCGGCCGCCGGGGCGTTGGCGAGCACCTTGTCGGCGCAGTCGCCGTCGGTGACCACGTCGGCGCGCAGCGGCAGCTTCATGGGGGTGACGCTGGTCATCGGCTCGACGCCGGTGACGTCCACTTCCGCCAGCTCGTCCACAAAGGCGAGGATGGCGTTCAGTTCGCCCTGCAGATGGGCCACTTCCTCGTCCGTGACCGCGATGCGCGCCAGATGCGCCACCCGCCGAACCGTCGCCTGATCGACCGACATCCCGTAATCCCGCCAAGCTGGACTTCAACCGGGCGCCGTATAGCAGGGCGTCGGCGCGCCCCGCAACGCAGGGCGTGCCGATCCGTGTTCATCCGGCCGGGCCGGCGGGGGAAACACCGCTCAGTTGGCGGCGGTCTCGAGGCACTTTCCGGCGGCCTGGGCATTGCTGCGGGCGTTGCCACGGTCGATCTTGCCGGACATGGCGAGCGACTTGGTGGTGTCCGTCACCAGCGAGCGCAGGTCGCCCGAGCCGAGCTGGCCGACCACGGAGGAATAGATCGCCTTGGCGTCCGGGCTGAGGCCGGCGGCGCAGGCATCGCCCGCGGCGCGGTTGGCCTGGGCGGCGCCCGCCGCCAGCAGGGCGGCGAGGCAGGTGGCGGCAACGGCGCCGCGGCGCAGGACGAGGGAAAGGCTCATGGGGTAACTCCCTGGAAACAGGTATTTTTGGAACGCGTCGTGTAGGGTGTCGAAGGCGGGATCGTCAGCGCAGGCCGGCCCGGTTCACCGGACCGCCGCCATTGACGCCGGCGCCGGGCCGGGCGACCGCACGGGCGGCCGGATCGGCGCCCGCCGTGCAGCCGACGGGATAGCCCGGACGGGTGCAGTAGACCGTCGCCCGCGCGGCCGGGGTGGGCCGCACGACGCAGCCGGCCGGCACGCCCGGAGCCGTGCAGTAGACCACCGCCGCTTCGGCGTTGTCGGCGCCGGCGAAGCTGGCGAGGGCGAGCGCCGCGGCGACGAGGGCGAAGCCGGTCGGCAGCAGGCGGCCGGGACGACGTGCTCGGCGGGAGAGGCCGGCGAGCGGGTGGGAGAAACTGGACATGGCGTGTCCTCCGTTGAAAATTCCGTTAGGGGACGGTGCCGCATTAGTCTTCTTCGCGCCATAACCGCAATGTCGATTCTTGATCGTAATGACCGGAACGGGTGACCCGAGGCAGCGGGGCTGGGTGGCGATGGCGGCGATCGAAATGACGGTTCGGCTGGAAACCGACGGCGAAAGCGGCCGGTTGAGCCCTGCCGAACGCGCCGAACGCGCCCGTTTGCGCACGCTTCCGGCCTTTCCCGAGGCGGCGCTGCGGGCCGCCCGCGGCATGGCGAACAGCTACCGCGGCAATCTTCTGCTCGCCCGCCTGCTCAACGACCGCGGCCGGGTCGCGCTCGGGCTGATGATGCTCAGCATGCATTTCGAATCAGGACCGGAGGCGCGCGGCCTCACCACCGGCCGGCTGAAGGCGGAGGCCGCCGCGCTCGGCGTGTGCAGCCCCGGCCGGGTGGCGGCGGTGGTGGCCACCTTCCGCCTGCTCGGCTTGCTGGCGCCGGCGCCCGACGCCGACCGGCGCCGGCGCCGGCTGGTGGCGACGGAACGCTTCATCGCGCTCCACCGCCAGCGCTGGCGCTCGCTGTTCGAGCCGCTGGTGGAGCTGTGGCCGGAGGCGGCGCGGGCGCTGACCCTTCTGGAGGACGACCGCTTCGTCGGCGCCTTCGTCGACACGCTGCTGGAGCCGTTCCGCAATGGCTGGCGGCTGGTGGACGAGGTGCCGGCGCTGCGCGGCTTCGCCGATCGTGACGGCGGCCTCGTCATCGCGCTGGAGCTGTACGACGCCGCGCGCAGTGGCACGCCCCGCTCCATCTCGCAGATCGCGCGGACCTACCGGGTGTCGCGCTCCCATGTGCTCGGCATCCTGCGCGGCGCCGCCGAGGTGGGGCTGGTGCGCCGCATCGAGAGCACGGCCGGCACGGTGGAGGCGCTGCCGACGCTCGCCGACGCGCTGGACCATCTGGCCGCCACCGCCTTCGTGCGCCACACCACCGGCATCCGCCGCGGCTATGCCGCCGTCGACGGCACCCCGCCGCCGTAGCGCCCGGGCGCCGGCGGGCGACGGACGTGTCGGGCCGGGGCCGGAGCGGCGGGGAACGCGCGACAGGCGGCACCGGAACGGCGGGGCCCGGGAGGCGGGGTCCGAAGAGGCGGCGGCGGAGCGGCAGCGGCGGAGGGACGGGGAAGATCGCGCCGGCGCGGCGCGGCCGCCGATCAACAGCCGCGCGGCCCACCCAGCCGGGCTGCCGGGTTCCTGGGCGGTGGCGAGCCGGTGGGCGGGCAGCCGCGCCGCAGGGCCTCCGAGCGGCCGGCAGCGTCTCCCCGCCGGCACCCGAGGTGCCACCAGCCGAGACGTGCCGCACCCCGCAAGGGCCGGCGGCGCGCGAGAGCCACACAGGGTTCAGGTCTGGCCCGCTGCGCCCCAGCCCGTTCCACCCTCCCCGCTCCGCCCTCGTTCGTTCCGCCCTCGCCGGTTCCGCCTTCTTGCGCCCCGGCGCCGGGGCGACCGCGACGCCGTCGGAACGGCGGGAAGAGCGAACCGCCCCGCCCATCGAAACCCGCCGCCTTTCGGGCGGGCCCGTCGACACCCCCGCCCTGGTGCGAGAGCCCGGCCCGACCCGCGCCCGCTGCGGCCGAGCCGCCGCCGGCCCACCGGACCCCGAGGGCGAACCGTGGGCCCACGGCGGGGGGCCTCCCTCGCCGTGGGCCACGAGCCCCCGGAGCGCCGATGCCGGCCGGGCCGGCGGCGCGTCCCTCTCAAGGCGGGGTCACCGCGTTTGCGGCCCTTCCCCAGGAGCGAAGGCGGCCGGCCGCACCGCTTGGGGGCAGCGACTGGCCGGCCCTCCCCGGCGCCGGCCTCAGGGCTTGGCGAACGCCACCGGCACGCCGCTCTCCAGCACCTTCACCGTCGCCTCCTCGCCCACCGCCTCGACGAAGCGGTCGGCGGTCGGCTCCAGCGGCGGGAAGGAGGCGTAGTGACAGGGAATCACCGTCAGCCCCGGCAGATAGCGCCGCACCGCGACGGCGGCGGTGCGCGGCCCCATGGTGTAGCGGTCGCCGATCGGCACGATCACGACCTCCGGCTGGTGCAGCTCGGCGATCAGCGCCATGTCGGAGAAGATGTCGGTGTCGCCCATGTGCCAGACCGTCGGCTCGCCCGGCGCGTGGAGGATGAGCCCGTTGGGATTGCCGAGATAGACCGGCCGCCCCTCCACCATCTCGCCCGAGGAATGGTCGGCCCGCACCATCGTCACGGTGAAGCCGCCCTGATCGGTGGTGCCCCCGGTGTTCATGGAATCGAGCGCCTTCACCCCCTGGCTCGCCAGCCAGCCGCAGAGATCGGCATTGGCCACCACCTTGGCCCCGGTCGCCTCGGCAATCGCCACCGTGTCGCCGACATGGTCGCCATGGCCATGGGTGAGCAGGATATGGGTGGTGCCGAGCACGGCGACGTCGCGGCTCGAGGTGAAGCCGGGGTTCCCCGACAGGAAGGGATCGATCAGCACGACCTTGTCCGCGAAGTCGAGACGGAAGGCAGCGTGGCCATACCAGGTGATCTTCATGGGCAGCTCCGTTGTTACCGGTCGGGCAAGATAGGGCGGGCGACCCGCGACACAAGGGCGAAGCCTACCGCCGCCACGGCGACGGGACGGCGACGGCGGCAGCCCCCGGCGCGAGAGCGCGAGGAGAAGCGCGGCGGCGCGGCGCACGCCTGGCGTGCGTGGCGGCGCGGTGCGGAGGCCGGCTGCGCAGCGGTCGCGGGCCGCCGCCATCGGTCGGGAATGCACCGGCGCGCGCCGTCCGGTTCGGCATGATCGGACTCATCGTCCACCTCACCGCACTCATCGCACCGTTGTCCGATGGCGTCGGCCGGGGCGGCGTGCTAGCGCAGAAGCCATGAGCGCCCCGATCCTGCCCCTCGCCGACGCCGCCGCCCTCCTGCCCCCGCGCGGGAGCCTGATCGGCATCGATCTCGGCACCAAGACCATCGGAATCGCCAGCTGCGACCCCGACCGGCGGCTGGCGGCGGGGGTCGAAACCATTGCCCGTAAACAGTTTACGCCCGACGCGGCGCGGCTGCTGGAGCTTGCCGCCGCGCGCGGCGCGGTGGGGCTGGTGCTGGGCCTGCCCATCAACATGGACGGCTCCGAAGGCCCCCGCGCCCAGGCCACGCGGGCCTTCGCGCGCAACCTCGCGCGGCTCACCGAGCTGCCCATATGTCTTTGGGATGAAAGGCTTTCCACCGCTGCGGTCGAGCGCGAGCTGGTCGGCGCCGACGTCAGCCGCGCCCGCCGCGCCGCGGTGATCGACCAGCACGCGGCCGCGTTCATCCTGCAGGGTGCGCTCGACCGGCTGCGGATGCTCGGCGCGGCGCGCTGACGGCTCCGCCATGGCCAACGTGCTCTCCGCCCTCATGCCCGTCTTCCTCGTCATCGCGCTGGGCGCGGTGCTGAAACGCGTTTTGCTTCAAGAGGATACGCACTGGGTCGCGCTGGAGCGGCTCAGCTACTACGTCCTGTTCCCCGCCCTGCTGGTGGTGAACATCGCCCGCGCTGATCTCGGCGGGGTGGCGGTGCTGGAGGTGTGCGTCGCGCTGCTGGGCGCCATCGCCCTCATGTCCGCGGGCTTGTGGCTCGCCCGGCCCGCCCTCTGCCGCGCCCTGCGGCTCGACGGACCGGGATTTACCTCGGTATTTCAAGGCGCTGTGCGCTGGAACACCTATGTCGGGCTAGCGGTGGCGGGCGGTCTCGCCGGCCCTGCGGGACTGGCGGTGGCGGCGGTGGGGCTGGCGGTGATGATCCCGGCGCTGAACACGCTGAGCGTCATCACGCTGGCGCGGCACGGCCACAATGCCGCGCCGGGTCTGCGCCGCATCGGCCTGCAGGTCGTGCGCAACCCGTTCATCTGGTCCTGCGCCGCCGGCGCCGCCATCAACGCCTTCCACCTGCCGGTGCCGCCGGTGATCGTGACCTTCGGCGACATCCTCGGCCGCGCCTCGCTGGCGCTCGGGCTGCTGGTGGTGGGGGCCGGGCTGCGGCTCGGCGACCTCCGCCGGCCGCGGGCGGCGACCTGGGTGGCGAGCGTGCTGAAACTGGCCGTTCTGCCCGCGCTCGCCGTCGCGATCGGGGTCTGGTGGCGGCTCGCCGGGGTGGACCTGCTCATCGTCGCCGTCGCGGCGGCGGTGCCGTCCGCGCCCAACGGCTACGTGCTGGCACGGCAGATGGGCGGGGACGCGCCGCTGCTCGCAGAGATGCTCACCGTCCAGACCCTGGCGGCCGCAGTGACGATGCCGCTCGTGATCGCCGCGATAGAGATCATCCAGAAACACATATGAGGCAATGCCTTGACGGCATTGCCTCATCCAATGTCACAGCACGTTCAATCCGGCGGAGCGGTCAGCAGCGGCCGTAATAGCCCTGGCCCTGATAGGGGCCGGTCTGGATCCAGCACTTGCCATAGGCGTAGTAGCGGGGCGCGGGCGCATACACCACCGGCGGCGGCGGCGGCGGGGCGTAATAGACCGGCGGCGGCGGCGGCGCGTAGTAGCGCGGCTGGGCGTTGGCGATCGCCGCACCGGCAAGGAGGCCGGCGGCGAGACCGCCCGCCACGTAGCAGCCGGTGCAGGTCACGTTCTCGACCGGCGCGGCGGGCACAACGGTCGAGGCGAGGTTGACGGCGCCGAGCGGGGCGGCGGCCAGCGGCGAGGCCAGCGAGCCGATCAGCGCGGCGGCGATGCCCGCCTGCGCCATGGCCCTGCCAAAACGCGAAGTCATCATGGAAGCTACTCCCTGGTTCGCACCGAGCCCGATGCGATTGGCCCGACAATGCACCGATTCCGGTGAACACGGTCTGAATGCACGGTGGCGCTTTCGTGGCTCTTGTTCGATCGTCCGTCATGAAGATGGCGTCATTTTACCGCGACGGCAACGCCACCCCCGCCGCGCCGCCGTCGCACATCAGGAATGATGGGACAAAGGCCCAAAACGCCTCACGCGTCTTGCGGAGGGGCGCCCGTGCGTCTATCCAGCCGACTTCGATATGACATCGAACCCGACCGCACCCTTCAGCCTGTCGCGCCGGCACCTGCTCGGCATCGAAGGCCTGTCCGCCGAGGAAATCACCGGGCTTCTCGACCTTGCCGAGGAGTTCGTGACCCTCAACCGCCAGGTCGAGAAGAAGCGGGCGACCCTGCGGGGCCGCACCCAGATCAATCTGTTCTTCGAAGCCTCGACCCGCACCCAGTCCTCCTTCGAGCTTGCCGGCAAGCGGCTCGGGGCCGACGTGATGAACATGTCGATCAGCACCTCGTCGGTGAAAAAGGGCGAGACGCTCATCGACACGGCGGCGACGCTGAACGCGATGCATCCCGACATGATCATCGTGCGGCACAGCGCCTCGGGCGCGGTGGAGTTGCTGGCCCGCAAGGTCGACTGCGCGGTGGTGAACGCCGGCGACGGCGCCCACGAGCACCCCACCCAGGCCCTGCTCGACGCGCTCACCATCCGCCGCAACAAGGGTCGCATCGAAGGGCTGACCGTCGCGATCTGCGGCGACATCCTGCATTCCCGCGTCGCCCGCTCCAATATATTGCTGCTGCACACGATGGGCGCACGGGTGCGGGTGATCGGGCCCTCTACCCTGCTGCCGCGCGACATCGAGCGCTTCGGCGTCGAGGTGTACCGCGACATGCGCGAGGGGCTCGCCAACGCCGACATCGTGATGATGCTGCGTCTCCAGCGCGAGCGGATGAGCGGCTCCTTCGTGCCCTCGGTGAAAGAATATTTCCACTATTGGGGGCTCGATGCCGCCAAGCTGCGCCATGCCCGGCCGGACGCTCTGGTGATGCATCCCGGCCCGATGAATCGCGGCGTCGAAATCGATTCGGCCGTCGCCGATGGCCCGCAGTCGCTGATCCGCGAGCAGGTGGAGATGGGCGTCGCGGTGCGCATGGCGGTGCTCGACGCCCTGTCGAGGAACCTGCCCAATGCGTGAGTCCCGCCCCATCCTGCTGACCGGCGGCCGGGTCGTCGACCCCTCCCGCGACCTCGACCGCCACGCCGACGTGCTGATTGCCGACGGCGTCATCAAGGACATCGCGCAGGGCCTCGGCGTTGCCGGACTTCCTGACGGGACCGAGCGCATCGACTGCGCCGGCCAGATCGTCATCCCGGGCCTCGTCGACATGCGCGCCTTCATCGGCGAGCCTGGCGCCGAGCACCGCGAGACGCTCGCCTCCGCCAGCCAGGCGGCGGCGGCGGGCGGCGTCACCACGGTGATCTGCCAGCCCGACACCGACCCGGTGATCGACGATCCCGCCATCGTGGACTTCGTGAAACGACGCGCCCGCGACACCGCCATCGTCAACATCCACCCCATGGCCGCCCTCACCCGCGGGCTGCTGGGGCGGGAGATGACCGAGATCGGCCTGCTGGCCTCGGCCGGTGCGGTGGCCTTCACCGACGCCGCCCATTCCATCGCCTCGGCCCAGGTGCTACGCCGCGCCTTCACCTATGGCCGCGACTTCGACGCACTGATCGTGCACCACACCGAGGACGCCACGCTGACCGGCGAAGGCGTGATGAACGAGGGCGAGCTCGCCTCCCGCCTCGGCCTCGCCGGGGTTCCCAAGGCGGCCGAGACCATCGTGCTGGAACGGGACGTGCGTCTCGCCGCCATCACTCGCGGGCGCTACCATGCCGCGTCGCTCACCTGCGCGGAATCGCTGGCGGTGCTGCGCCGGGCGAAGGAAGAGGGGCTGGCGGTCACCGCCTCGGCCTCGATCAACCATCTCGCGCTGAACGAACGCGACGTCGTGGGCTATCGCACATTCTTCAAGGTCGCCCCGCCGCTCCGCGCGGAGGAAGACCGGGAGGCGCTGCTGGCGGCGGTCGCCGACGGGCTGATCGATGTCGTGGTGTCGGACCACAACCCGCAGGACGTCGAGGTGAAGCGCCTCCCCTTTTCCGAGGCGGCGTTCGGCGCCATCGGGCTGGAAACCATGCTCGCCACCGGGCTGCGGCTGGTGGATGGCGGCGCGCTCGACCTGATGACGCTGGTCCGGGCGATGTCGACCCGGCCTGCTGAAATCCTCGGCCTCGACGCCGGCACGCTCAAGCCCGGCGCCGCCGCGGATATTGCGGTGATCGCGCCAGACGAAGCGTGGATCCTCGATGCCGCGACCCTGAAATCCCGCTGCCGGAACACGCCGTTCGACGAGGCCCGCTTTCAGGGCCGCGTGGTGCGCACCCTTGTTGCCGGGCGCACGGTGTACGAATACGTTTGACCCAAGGGAGTGCAACTCCCGAACGGAAGGCCCACGGCGATGAACGGGACGCTGCCGCTCTCTGCGAGCCTGACCGCACTGGTCATCGGCTATCTGCTCGGGTCCATCCCGTTCGGGCTGCTGCTCACCCGCGCTGCCGGTACGGCGGATATCCGCTCGATCGGCTCCGGCAATATCGGCGCCACCAACGTGCTGCGCACCGGCCGGAAGGGGCTGGCGGCCGCCACGCTGCTAGGCGACGCGCTGAAGGGCACGGCCGCGGTGCTGCTCGCCCGGCACTTTTTCGGGGATGACGCGGCGCTGATCGCGGCACTGGGCGCGTTTCTCGGCCATGTCTTTCCGGTCTGGCTCCGCTTCAGGGGTGGCAAGGGCGTCGCGACCTTTCTCGGCGTGAGCCTGGCGCTGGCCTGGCCCGCGGCGCTGGCCTTTGCCGCGGTGTGGCTGGCGGTGGCCTTCGCCACCCGCTATTCCTCGCTCTCGGCGCTGATCGCCTCCGTCGCGACCACCTCCGCCGGCGGCTATCTGGCCGGGGCACCGACAGCCATTCTCCTCGGCCTCCTCACGGCTCTGCTCTGGTTCAAGCATCGCGCGAACATCCAGCGCCTGCTGGCCGGGACGGAAGGCCGGATCGGGCAGAAATGACATGACGGGCGCGGCGCGATCAGCCGGTGGAACCCGCCTCGACGATCGCCAGCGCCGCGACTGGCTTCGCCTTATCCGCAGCGAGAATGTCGGTCCCCGGACCTTTCGCAGCCTGATCAACCGTTTCGGCGGGGCCGCGGCGGCCATCGAGGCCCTGCCCCAGCTCGCGCGAAAGGGTGGCGGCCTGCTGCCGCCGCGCATCTTCTCGATCGCGGAGGCCGACGCCGAGATGGCGGCACTGGCCCGGCTGGGCGGGACTCTCGTCGCGCTCGGCGAACGCGATTACCCGCCGGCGCTGCGCGCCATCGAGGACGCCCCGCCCCTCATCGCCATACGCGGCCGGCTCGATCTGCTGACCCAGCCGATGGTGGCCATCGTGGGCTCGCGCAACGCGTCGGGCGCGGGGCGCACCATGGCGGCCCGTCTCGCGCGCGACCTTGGCCTCGCCGGCTGGATGATCGCCTCCGGTCTCGCCCGTGGCATCGACACCACCGCCCATGAAGCCAGCCTTGCCACCGGGACGCTGGCCGTCCTTGCCGGCGGCCACGACCGCCCCTACCCGCCGGAAAACCTTGCCCTGCTCGAGCGCATCGCCGAGGAGGGCGCGATCCTTACCGAGATGCCGATGGGCTGGGAGCCCCGCGCACGCGACTTCCCGCGCCGCAACCGGCTCGTCTCGGGCGTCGCCCTGGGCGTGATCATCGTCGAAGCGGCCGAGCGCTCGGGCTCGCTCATCACCGCGCGGCTGGCCGCCGAGCAGGGTCGCGAGGTCTTCGCGGTTCCCGGCTCGCCGCTGGATCCACGCGCCGCGGGAGCCAATCGGCTCATCAAGCAGGGCGCCTCCCTCATCACGAGCGCCGCGGATGTCATCGAGGCGCTCTCGCCGCTGCGCGAGCGCGGGCCCGACAGCAGCCTCGACGAGCCGGACGTGCCCCTCGACGACGGCGAGCCGAGCGAGGGAGCCCGCACCCGCGTGCTTGGCCTGCTCGGCCCCTCCCCCGTGAACGTTGACGATCTCATCGTCCTTTCCGGTGCCGGAGCCGGAGAGGTGCACATCATCCTGCTTGAGCTGGAACTTGCCGGACGGCTCGAGCGGCACCCCGGCGGGGGCGTATCCCTTCTCTGAGAGGTCGCTCACTTGCGGCGGCGTGTCGGCTCACGGGCGACAACGATCGACCTCGCCTCCTCCCGCGCCATTTCCAGGAGATAGCGCAGCGTGTCCCACCCCTGGCCATGGGCGATGCGCGCCAGCTCGCCAACCAGGGCAGCGACATATTCTGCAGCCACCCGCTGTTCGTCCGGGCTCTCCGGCATTCGTCCAAGCCCCCACCTGCGACACCGCGGCACCATAGCGCCGGCCCGTCTGGTGACACAACCTCCGATTACAATATCATATATGAACACACCATAACGTGCACTCCTTCCCTTTCGGCGGCCGGCCGCGATCTGGGCGGGCTCTCCGTTCGAAACCCTCGAAGCACCATTGTGCGCGGAGCGGCATTTGACAGAGCGGGAGGGCTCCCCCATTTTCCGGCCTCCCATCGGGGCTGAAATTCCTCCAACCTACGCGGCGGGTGCATGCAGGTCGTCATCGTCGAATCGCCGGCCAAGGCGAAGACGATCAACAAATATCTGGGGCCGGGCTACGAGGTGATCGCCTCGTATGGCCACGTGCGCGATCTGCCGGCCAAGGACGGCTCGGTGGACCCGGAGCAGGATTTCCGCATGCTCTGGGATGTCGACCCCAAGGCGCAGAAGCGCCTCGCCGACATCGCCCGGGCCGTGAAGGGCGCCGACGCGCTGATCCTCGCCACCGACCCGGATCGGGAAGGCGAAGCCATTTCCTGGCATGTCCTCGAAGTGCTGCGGGAAAAGCGGGCGCTGAAGGACCAGCCGGTCTCGCGCGTGGTGTTCAACGCCATCACCAAGCAGGCGGTGACCGAGGCGATGAAGAACCCGCGCGTCATCGACGCCGCGCTGGTGGATGCCTATCTCGCCCGCCGGGCGCTCGACTATCTCGTGGGCTTCACGCTGTCGCCGGTGCTGTGGCGCAAGCTGCCGGGAGCACGCTCCGCGGGGCGGGTGCAGTCCGTGGCGCTGCGGCTGGTCTGCGACCGCGAACGCGAGATCGAGACCTTCGTCACGCGGGAATACTGGTCGATCGCCGCCCAGCTCGCCACGCCCCGCCAGGACGTGTTCGAGGCCCGGCTGGTCGGTGCCGACGGCCAGAAGATCACCCGGCTCGACGTCGGCACGGCGGCGGAGGCCGCGGCCTTCCGCACCGCGCTGGAGGCGGCGGCGTTCCGGGTGCGCTCGGTCGAGGCAAAACCCGGCCGGCGGCACCCCTACCCCCCCTTCACCACCTCGACACTGCAGCAGGAGGCCAGCCGCAAGCTGGGCCTTGCCCCGGCGACCACGATGCGGATCGCGCAGAGGCTGTATGAAGGCGTCGATATCGGCGGCGATACCGTTGGCCTGATCACCTATATGCGTACCGATGGCGTCGACATGGCGCCGGAAGCGGTCGATGCCGCCCGGGCCGTGATCGGCCGCGACTATGGCGAGCGTTATGTGCCGTCGGCACCGCGCAAATACACCACCAAGGCGAAGAACGCCCAGGAGGCGCACGAGGCTGTGCGCCCGACCGACCTGTCGCGCCGGCCGAAGGACGTCGCGCGCATTCTGGAGCCGGACCAGGCAAAGCTCTACGAGCTCATCTGGTTGCGCACCGTCGCCAGCCAGATGGAATCGGCCGAGATCGAACGCACCACGGTCGACATCGAAGCCGCCGTGGCAGGACGCAACCTCGAGTTGCGCGCCACTGGCTCGGTGGTGAAGTTCGACGGCTTCCTCGTCCTTTACCGCGAAGGGCGTGACGACGCCGCCGAAGGCGACGATGAGGAAAACCGTCGCCTGCCGGCCATGACCGCGGGCGAGCCGCTGGCCAACCGGGGCATCAAGGCCGAGCAACACTTCACCGAGCCGCCGCCGCGCTATTCGGAAGCCTCCCTCGTCAAGCGGATGGAAGAGCTCGGCATCGGCCGCCCCTCGACCTATGCCTCGGTCCTCGCCGTGCTGCGCGAGCGCGAATATGTGCGGCTCGACAAGCGCCGGCTGGTGCCGGAGGACAAGGGACGACTCGTCACCGCCTTCCTGGAAAGCTTCTTCGAGCGCTACGTTGAGTACGACTTCACCGCCGGGCTCGAGGAGAAGCTCGACCGCATCTCCGCCGCCGAACTGGACTGGAAGGACGTGCTGCGCGACTTCTGGCGCGATTTCTCCGCCGCGGTCGGCGAGACGAAGGAACTGCGCGTCTCGGACGTCATCTCCGCCCTCGATGAGATGCTGACCGCCCATATCTTCCCGCCGAAGGAGGATGGCAGCGACCCACGGCTGTGCCCCACCTGCGGCAGCGGGCGGCTCTCGCTCAAGGTCGGCAAGTTCGGCGCCTTCATCGGCTGCTCGAACTATCCCGAGTGCAAATACACGCGTCCCCTCGCCGTTCAGCAGGGGGAGAGCGGCGAAGCGGAAACCGGCACGCGCTCGCTGGGTGTCGACCCGGCTTCCGGGCTCGAAGTGACGGTCCGCGATGGCCGCTTCGGCACCTATCTCCAGCTCGGCGAAGCCAAGGACGGGGAAAAGCCGAAGCGCTCCAGCCTGCCCAAAGGGCTCAGCCCGGCGGCGGTGGACCTTGAGACCGCGCTGGCCCTGCTGTCGCTGCCGCGTGAGATCGGGCGCAATCCGGAATCGGGCGAACCCATCCTCGCCGGCATCGGACGTTTCGGCCCCTATGTGCAGAGCGGCAAGACCTACGCCAATCTGGAAGCCGACGACGATGTGCTCGCCATCGGCCTCAACCGCGCCATCGCGCTGATCGCCGACAAGCAGAACCGTGGCCCCGGCCGGCGCGGCACCCCGGCGGGGCGGGCGCTGGGCGACCACCCCACGCTTGGCGGGCCGATCACGGTGCGGCCCGGCCGTTTCGGCGCCTATGTCAATCACGGCAAGGTCAATGCGACGCTGCCCAAGGACATGCCGCCGGACGAGGTGACGCTGGAACAGGCGGTCGCGCTCATCGCCGCGAAGGCGGACGCCGCTCCTGCCCGGCCCGCTCGCGCACCGAGGGCGACGGGCAAGGCTGCTGCATCGAAGGCGCCCGCGGAAACAGTGGCTGCGGCCGAGAAGACATCGAGCCCGAAAGCTGCGGCCAAAACCACCGCAAAAAAGCCGCCCGTGGCCAAAACTGCCACGTCTGGGGCGAAATCGGCGAAGAAGCCGGCCACGAAACCGGCGACCACGCGCAAATCCGCGGAAGGCTGACCTTCCGAAGGGCTCCCTCGTCCGCCTCAGCCGGTCAGGGCGTGGGGAGGCGCAAAAACGGAAGACCGGCGCGCTGCCACGCGCCGGCGCTCACTCGATCGCGGCCGCGGCATGAACGCTGGTGCGCAGCGGCCGCTCCTCCATTGCCACCACCGCCAACAGCGCGCCGGCAAGCGCCAGCGCCGCCGCGGCGAAGACCCAGCGGAAAGCGGCAGCCAGCACGTCCGCGTCGCCGTGGTGGAGCAGAAGCCGCTCGCCGAGCGAGCCGCCCTCCAGACCGGCACCGCCAATCAGGATCGCGCCAAAGGCGGCGGTCAGCACCGCCCCGCCAAGCGAGCGGAAGAAGTTCATGGCCGCCGTTGCGGTGCCGATCTGCGGCAGCGGCACCGCGTTCTGGATCGCAACGGTGGAGATCGGCAGAACCGTGCCGAGCCCGATCCCGGCGAAGCCGAGCAGCACGACGAGCCCAGCAACCGGCACCCTGGTCGAGCCGGCGGCCAGCGCGACCAGCGCCAGCGTGCCGACGGTGAGGCCTACCATAGGGATGCGCTTGTAATGGGTGATACGCCCCATCATGCGTCCTGTGCCGGTGGCGCCCACCACCACGCCGGCCATCAGCGGAATCAAAGCCGCACCGGATTGGCTGGCCGACAGATGCAGCACGCCTTCGAGATAGAGCGGGATCTCGATCGACAGGCCGATCAGCGTTCCCATGGCGAAGGCGGCGGCGACCACACCGGTGCGCACGACCTGATTGCCCAGTACCGAAAGCGGCAACAGGGGTTCCGCGGCGAAGCGGATGCGCACGCCGAACAGCACCCACAGCGCAGCGGACGCGGCGATCAGCCCGCCCACCTGCAGCGAGAGCCAATGATACCGCCCGCCGCCCCAGCTCAACGCCAGAAGCAGCGCGACCGTCGCGCCCGCCATCAGCAGCGCGCCGAGCAGGTCCAGCCGGTGCGGATGATGATGGGGCGGCAGGCGCCGCAGCGAGCGCTCGCTCATGACGGCGGCGAGAAGGCCGAGCGGCACATTGATCCAGAAGATCAGAGACCAGTGCAGGTGCTCGGCCATGAAGCCACCCATCACCGGCCCGGCAATGCTGGACGAGATGAAGACGGCGGCGAAATAGCCCTGATAGCGTCCGCGTTCGCGTGGTGCGACCATGACGCCGATGATGGTCTGAGCCAGCGAGATGAGGCCGCCACCGCCAACGCCCTGAAGGGCGCGGGCGAGCACGAGGCCGACCATGCTGGACGCCAGCGCACAGGCCACCGAACCGACCAGAAACAGGCCGATGCCCGCCAGCAGCACCGGCCGGGGGCCGTAGATATCGGCGAGCTTGCCGGTCAACGGCGTCACGGCGGTTGCCGTCAGCAGATAGGCCGTCACCACCCAGGGCAGGTTCGCCACGTCGCCAAAGGCAAGGCCAATGGTCGGCAATGCGGTGGAGACGATCGTCTGGTCCAGCGCGCTGAGGAACATGGCCAGCATGATGCCGATCATGATCGTGCGAATCGCGGCATGGTCCAACGCGGCCGGGGCTTGGTCTTGCGGGGTGCGCGCATCCATCGATGGGGTCCGTCACATTGAAGCTATCGCCCCCCGGCGACGGCGGCACCATGCCGCGGTCGCGAGGGAATGCAAGCACAGAGCGATCACTTCTGGGTTCCATGAATGGAATGATCAAAACCATGAACGAACGCGATGGGTCGCGGTGCGTTCCCCGGTCGACGCGGCGACGAGGGTCGGCTAGCGTCGCAGCCATTACGCCAAGGAGACATGTCCGCACGTGCGCAAGCCTTCCAAGCCCAAAGCGCCCCCGAAGCCCCGCATGCCGCGCGGTTTGCCCTCCAAGGAGGAACTGACCGCCTATGTCGCCGCCCATGGTGGTGATGTCGGCAAGCGGGAGATTTCGCGCGCCTTCGGGCTCGACGGCCAGGAGCGGATCGCACTGAAGGCGATGCTGCGCGAGCTTGCGGATGAAGGCCTCGTCAGTCGCAGCCGCCGCAAGCTCCATGTGCCCGGCGAACTGCCCGCCGCCGTCCTCGCCGAGGTGACCGAGCGGGACGAGGATGGCGAGCTGATCGCGGTCCCTGTCGACTGGGACGAGGACGAGCACGGCGCCCCGCCGCGCATATTGGTGAAGCTGGCGCGCAGCAGCCGCATCGGGGGCCGGCTGCCGGGCCCCGCGCCCACCATCGGCGACCGCGTATTGCTGCGGACGGAAGAGATTGCCGATGCCGAAGGCGAGGTCCGCCATTCCGGCCGCGTTCTCAAGCTGCTGGAGAAGGCGCGCTCACAGGTTCTCGGCATCTACCGCAAGGGCGGCCGGGAGGGCGGCGGTCGCCTCGTGCCGGTGGACAAGCGCAACATGGGGCGCGAGCTGGCCATTCCCGACGGGCAGGAGAATGGCGCGGAGGACGGCGATCTCGTCGCGGTCGAAATCCTGCGTCACCACGCCTATGGGCTGCCGACCGCCAAGGTCCGCGAGCGGCTCGGCTCGCTGGCAACGGAGAAGGCGCTCAGCCTCATCGCCATCCACGCCCACGGCATTCCCCACGTGTTCCGCCGCGACGCGCTGGCGGAAGCGGACGCTGCCCGTCCGGTGACGCTGGCGCACCGCGAGGACTGGCGCGACCTTCCTCTCGTGACCATCGACCCGCCGGATGCCAAGGACCATGACGACGCCGTTCACGCGGTGATCGACGAGGACCCGGCCAATGAGGGCGGCTATGTCGTTACGGTCGCCATTGCGGATGTGGCGAGCTATGTCCGTCCCGGCAGCGCGCTGGACCGGGAGGCGCTGGTCCGCGGCAACTCGGTGTATTTCCCCGACCGGGTGGTGCCGATGCTGCCCGAGCGCATTTCGAACGACCTGTGCTCGCTGCGCCCGCTGGAGGACCGCCCGGCGCTGGCGGTGCGGATGGTGATCGGGCCGAACGGGCGCAAGAGGAGCCACAGCTTCCACCGGATCATGATGCGTTCCGCCGCGCGGCTCGCCTATGCCCAGGCGCAGGCGGCGATCGACGGCCGGCCCGACGATGTCACCGGCGCCCTGCTGGAGCCGGTGCTGCGGCCGCTCTATGCCGCCTACGCCCTGGTCAAGAAAGCGCGCGACGCCCGCGAGCCGCTGGAGCTGGATCTGCCCGAACGCAAGGTGCTGCTGACGCCCGAGGGCACGGTGGACCGTGTCATCGTGCCCGAGCGGCTCGACGCCCACCGGCTGATCGAGGAGTTCATGATCCTCGCCAATGTCGCCGCGGCGGAGACGCTGGAGGAAAAGCGCACGCCCCTGCTCTACCGCGTGCACGATGCTCCCTCGCTGGAGAAGGTCGCGGCACTCCGCGAGTTCCTCCAGACCATGGACATAAAGCTGCCGAAGATCGACACGGTTCGCCCTGCGCATTTCAACGCCATTCTCGCCCGGGTGGTGGACACCGAGATCGCGCCGCTGGTCAATCAGGTGATCCTGCGGTCGCAGGCGCAGGCGGAGTACGCCCACGAGAATTACGGCCATTTCGGCCTGCACCTGCGCCGCTATGCCCATTTCACCTCACCGATCCGCCGCTACGCCGACCTCATCGTGCACCGGGCTCTGGTCCGGGCGCTCGAACTGGGGCGCGACGGCCTGCCGGACAGCGCGACGCCGGAGGTGCTGGCCGAAGTGGCGGCCCGCATCTCGGCCGCCGAGCGACGGGCCATGGCGGCCGAGCGCGAGACGATCGACCGGCTGATCGCCCACCACCTCGCCGAACAGGTCGGCGCGGTGTTCAAGGGCCGCATCGCCGGTGTCACCAAGGCCGGGCTGTTCGTGGCACTGGACGACACCGGAGCCGACGGATTCATTCCAGCGGCAACGCTGGGACAGGACTACTACCGCTATGATGAAGCTCGTCACGCCCTGATCGGCGAGCGCTCGGGTGAAGCCCACCAGCTCGGCGACCGGGTCGAAGTCCGTCTGGTGGAGGCCGCGCCGGTTGCCGGCGCGCTGCGGTTTGAGCTTCTGTCCGAGGGCCACCATATACGCGGCGCGCGCCGCAGCGAACGCGGCCATGGCCGCCACGGCGACACTCCTGCGCGCCGCGGGCCGCCACGCCCGGGGAGACGCCGATGAATACGCCACGCCGCAGCCCACCCGCCCCGCCCCGCCCGATGGGTCAATCCATCGCGCGCGGCTTTCGCCTGCGCTGCCCCGCCTGCGGCGAAGGAGCGATGTTCGGCGGCTACCTCAAGGTGAACGAGCGTTGCCCGGCCTGCGGCGAAGAGCTGTGGCACCACCGCGCCGACGATGCGCCGCCCTATGCCGTCATCACCGTGGTGGGTCACATCATCGTGCCGCTGGTGCTGGCGGTGGAGATGGCCTGGCATCCGCCCGAATGGCTGCATCTGGCGATCTGGCTGCCGCTGACCCTTGTGCTCAGCCTGCTGTTGCTACCACCGCTTAAGGGGGCACTGATCGGCTATCAATGGGCGGTGCGCATGCACGGCTTCGACCGCAGCAGCGACGAATACGACCCGGTGCCGCCCAGCCGGCGTGCGGTGCAGGCGGACGCGCCGATCGCATGAGCTCCGCGGACGTTGCCGAGAAACTCGCCGGCATCAAGGCCACCGGCGCTCATGCGAACCGGCGTCCGGTCGATGCCGCAACCCTCATTTTGGTCGACCGCAGTGGGCGCAAGCCGCGGATCCTGTTCGGCCGGCGCCACGAGCAGCAGGTATTCCTGCCGGGGAAATACGTGTTTCCCGGCGGCCGGGTCGACCCGGTGGACCGGCGCATGCCGGTGTTCGGCATGCTGGATGCCGACAGCGAGCGCCGGCTGGCGGCGCGCGTGGTGCGCCCCAGCGCGGCCCGCTCGCGGGCACTGGCTCTCGCCGCCATTCGCGAAACCTGCGAGGAAACCGGCCTGCTGCTCGGCACCCGCGATGCCGGCGCTCCCGAGGGCGTGCCGGAGGCGTGGCGACCCTTCGCAGAGGCCGGGCTCTATCCCGACCTGGAGGCCCTGCGCTTCGTCGCCCGCGCCGTTACCCCCCCGCGCCGCTCCCGCCGCTACGACACGCGCTTTTTCCTCGCGGAGGCCAGCGCCATCGCCCACCGGCTCGGCGACGTGGTCGGGCCGCAATCGGAGCTGACGGAACTGGTGTGGGCCGGCTTCGACGAAGCGCGTCGGCTCGACCTTCCGATCATCACCCAAGCGGTGCTTGAGGATGTCGAGGCCCTGTTGTCGGCCGGCCCCTATGCCCGCCCGGTGGTGCCCTTCTACTATATGCGGGGGAACCGCTTCCACCGGGACACGCTGGACTGAGACAGGCGCGGCCCCTACAAGGCGCGCATGCTTGCCCCTGCTCCCGTCACTGGTTCCCGAAGCGCCTCCATCGCCGCCGCGATCGGAACCATCGCCGTTGTCGGCGTGGGCCTCGGCCTGACCGTGCCGCTGCTCGCCATCGAGATGGAGTCGCGGGGCGTACCGCGAACGCTGATCGGGCTCAACACGGCTGTGGCCGGCATCGCCAACATCGTCGTGGCTCCCTTCGTCACCGGAATGGTGCGGCGCCATGGCGTGAGCACGCTGCTGTTCGGCGCTCTGGCGCTCGCGGCGTTGAGCCTGCTCGCCTTCAAGCTCACCTCCTCCTTCGCCGTCTGGTGTGCCCTGCGCTTCATCGCGGGCGCGGCGTTCTGCGTGCTGTTCGTCGTGAGCGAGTTCTGGATCAACGCCGCCGCCCCGCCGGAGCGGCGGGGACTGGTCATGGGGATCTACGCCACCGCCATGTCGCTCGCGGTGGCGGCCGGCCCGGCCATTCTCGGGGTGACGGGGTCGGAAGGCTGGGCGCCCTACATCGCCGGCGCCGTGATCTTCAGCGCCGGCATGGTGCCGGTGATCATCGGGGCCTCCGGCGCGCCCGAGGTGCATGAAGAGAGCCGGCTCAGCGTCTTCGCCCTGCTGCGGATCGCCCCCAGCGCGAGCCTTGCCGCCTTCATCTTCGGCGCCGTCGAGACGGGCGAGATGAGCTTCCTCGCCATTTACGGCATCCGGCGCGGGCTCGACGAATCGAGCGCCGCGATGCTGATGACGATCGCCCTGTTGGGTGGCGTCGTGTTCCAGCTTCCGCTGGGCCTGCTCAGTGACCGGATGAGCCGCCGCAAGCTCCTGCTCGCCTGCGGCATCACAGGCTTGGCCGGCGCACTGATTCTGCCCTGGCTCGCCATTGACGGGTGGACGATCCGGGCGGTGCTGTTCGTCTCCATCGGCGTGGTGGCCGGGCTCTACACCGTGGGCCTTGCCCATCTCGGCGCCCGATTCCACGGAGCGGAGCTGGCGGCGGCCAATTCGGTGTTCGTGATGCTCTATGCCATCGGCCTCACCATCGGCCCGCCTCTGGTCGGCATCGGCATGGACACCGTTGATCCCCATGGCTTTGCCCTGACGCTGGCGGCGCTGATGGCGCTGTATGTGGCCGTCGTGGCCTGGCGGGTGGCGCGCGTTCCTTGACATTCGTCCCGCGATCTACGATACGAACGCCAACGAGCGGCCGTGTGGTCGCGCGATCCGTTTCATATAGGCGCGGCCGGAATCGTCCCCGCCACCCACAAGGAGACCGGCCATGGCCAAGGCGGCGACCATCAAGATCCGGCTCGTGTCGAGCGCCGACACCGGCTTTTTCTACGTGACCAAGAAGAATTCGCGCACGATGACCGACAAGCTGGTCGTGAAGAAGTACGACCCCGTCGCGAAGAAGCATGTCGAATTCCGCGAAGGCAAGATCAAGTGATCTGAACCAACCGGGTTCGGTAGCGACAAAAGGCGCCATAAGGCGCCTTTTTTGTTGTGAACGCTGAGTGCGGCCAGCGGCAAGTCGTCGCCAAGGGGATACCTCCCCCCCGGATGGGGTGGCCGGCGAGCGACGGGGCTGGAGAGGCTATCCGCCGGCGGCGCTCGCCGGCCTGACCCTACGGACCCGGGAGATGCGGCGAACCCGGGCACCCCGCAGGGCTGTCGGAGCCCTTCGAAGCTAATCCAATGCTTAATGATTGCAATGTCGAATTATGAGCGCATTGCGGGCGCTGGGCTTACCCTGTGCGTGGCTGCGCCGCTCACTCGTCGTTGACGAAATGCCGGACGGTCTCGAGAAACTTGGCCACCGAGATCGGCTTCGACAGATAGGCCTCGCAGCCCCCCTCCCGAATCCGCTCCTCATCGCCCTTCATGGCAAAGGCGGTGACGGCGACAACGGGGATGGCGCGGAGCTCGGGATCGGCCTTGAGCTGCCGGGTGACGTCGAGGCCGGATACCTCCGGCAGCTGGATGTCCATCAGGATCAGATCCGGCCGGTGCTCGCGCGCAAGCTCCAGCGCTTCGACGCCGCTGCGTGTCTCCACCGTGGCGTAACCATGGGCTTCGAGCAGATCATGGAAGAGCTTCATGTTCAGCTCGTTGTCTTCCACGATCATGACGGTCTTCGGCATGGAAGCGTGATCCCCGGCCGTTCGCCCCGGCGGCGCGCGGCTGCTATAAGACTCGGAACGAAAAAGGCCGCGTGGACGGTGGATTTCGACCGCCCGACCCTACCCTCCATTCCTTACGGAACCGCAAATGGCGCTCGGCAGATCACCCGGAAGAACCCGGTCCCTGACAACGGCAGCCGCGGCGCGCGAAGTTGCCGTCGGCGCGCTGACCTTCCTCGTCTCCGACCCCGAGCGAATCGGCCCGATGCTGGCAGCGAGCGGCATGGCGCCGGGCGACCTGCGGGGCGCTGTCGGCTCCACCGCTTTTCAGGTGGGCGTGCTGGACTATCTCATCGAGCGGCAGGACCTGCTGATCGAATATGCCAACGGCGCCGGCATCGACCCCGGCCATGTGGTGGCCGCGCGCGAAATTCTGACCCATGAAGGCGCCGGCCGGCGCGAGCGCTGAGACCACCATGTCGTTGGCGGCCTTCTGCCGGGATTGCCTCGCCTCCGTCACGCGGGAGGGACGATGCCCCTCCTGTGGCAGCCCGCGGGTCATCCGGCATCCCGAGCTGTTCAAGCTCCACATCGCCCATATCGATTGCGACGCCTTTTATGCAGCGGTCGAGAAGCGGGACGATCCCTCCCTGCGCGACCGGCCGGTGATCATCGGTGGTGGCCGGCGCGGAGTGGTGTCGACGGCCTGCTACATCGCCCGCATCCGCGGGGTGCGTTCCGCCATGCCGATGTTCAGGGCGCGCGAACTCTGCCCGGAGGCGGTGGTGATCCGCCCGAACATGGCGAAATACGTCGCGGTCGGCCGGCAGGTGCGCGAGCGGATGCTGCGCCTGACACCGCTGGTGGAACCGCTGTCGATCGACGAGGCGTTTCTCGACCTCGCCGGCACCGAACGCCTGCACGGCGAGCCACCAGCCCGGACGCTGGCCCGGTTGGCGCGTGAGGTTGAGGCCGAGATTGGCATCACCCTGTCGATCGGTCTCGCCGCCAACAAGTTCCTCGCCAAGATCGCCTCCGATCTCGACAAGCCGCGCGGTTTCGCCGTCATTGGCGCCGCGGAGGCGCAGGCCTTTCTAGCCCCGCGCTCGGTCGGCTCCATCTGGGGCGTGGGACGGGCAACGCAGGAACGTCTCGCCCGCGACGGCTATCGCCTCATCGCCGACCTTCAGGCCGCTGGCGAGAACGATCTCGCCCGCCGCTATGGCGCGGAAGGGCTGCGGCTGGCCCGGCTCGCGCGCGGCGAGGATAGCCGGCGCGTGAACCCGGAGCGCGAGACCAAGAGCATCTCCGCCGAAACCACCTTCGACAGCGACATCCACGACCTGCGAACGCTGGAACAATCGCTGTACCCACTGGCGGAGAAGGTGTCGGCGCGGATGAAGAAGGCGGGCTTTGCCGGCCGGACGGTGACGCTGAAACTCAAGACCGCGGACTTCCGGCTGGTGACGCGGGCGCGCTCGCTGGAGAACCCGACCCAGCTCGCCCACCGGATTTTCGCCAGTGCGCGGGACCTGCTCGCGCGCGAAGCGACGGACGCCGTTCGCTACCGGCTGATCGGGGTGGGGCTGTCGGAGCTGTGCGACCCCGCCCTCGCCGACCCGCCTGTCCTCATCGACCCCAGCGCGGCGAAGAAGGGGGCGGCGGAACGGGCCATGGACGCCCTGCGGGAGAAATTCGGTGCCGGCGCCATCGAGACCGGGTTGCGGCTCGACCGCCCCCGCGCCGCCGGCGAGTCACCTATTTCGAGCACGGCTCCTCGGGCAGCGCCTCGTACGCGGTGAGGGTGCCGCGCAGGACGAAATCGCCATAGTCGAGCTTCAGCGCCCGACTGACGCCGTTGGCATAAAGATCGAAGCTGATCACATAATCTGGCGTCTCGGCGGCCGCGCCATGCTCGTAATAGCTCACGGTCACGGGATAGCGCGCGAGGCTGGCAAGGCTGGAGAGAGCGGGCTCGACGCCGTCCTGCGCGGTGGTCGCCTTTCCGATCACCGAGAGCGTATCGTACACCTTCCGCCCATCCGGCGAGCCGTCGAAAACCCTCGCTTCCAGGACCGTATCGCCCTGCGTGGCGGCCGTGATCATCTTTACGACGTGCTGCGTCGGCAGGACAACGGCGTCACCGAGTATCGCGTTTCCCGCCTCCGGCTTGGTGGTGCGCACGTCGAGCACCCCACCCTTGCGCTCGGCCACGCCGTCGGCGTCGTCCTGCGGCTCGTCGTTCACGGTGTTCTGGATGCGGAAGCGATAGGTATCGGCAGCGCCGTCCTCCCATGTCACGGTGTTCAACGCGCTGCGGACGCGGTCGCCACCATCGGTCTCCAGCTCCGTGACCTGGCGCAGATTCACGGAATATCCGCTGCAGGCGTTGCCCTTGAGCTCGTAGACAATCTCGCCCCGCGCCGCTTCGACTCGCTTGGCCGCCTTGGAGCCGTCGAGCGACAGCTCGTACACCGCGCGGTGCGGCGTCAGCTGCACGGCCTCGGCAACGCCGAGCGGAAGGGCGCTGAGCAGGGCCGCGAGCACCAGGCGGACGAGGCTGGCGGGGAAGACGACGGTCATCGGCACGGCTCCCGTGAAAGATGGGCCGCGGCCGGAGGTAAACCTCCTTGCGTGGCAGCGGCGGATCGTCCAAACATCCCGCCCGAACACAGGCGAGAACAAGGGCGAAAGTTGGAACGCCATCGTTTCAGCCCTCTGGCGGAGAAGCAACACATGTCGGGAACGGTCGAATCGAAGCTGGCGGCCCTCGGGATCGTCATCCCCACGGCAACCGCCCCTGCGGCCAATTACGTGCCGACGGTTCAGACCGGCAACCAGCTTTGGATCTCCGGCCAGATATCCATCGCCAACGGCGTGCTGATGACCGGCAAGCTGGGCGACGACGCCGATGTCGAAGCGGGCCGCGCCGCCGCCCGCCAGTGCGCCATCAACCTCATCGCCCAGATGAAGGCCGCCCTCGGCGATCTCGACCGGGTGAAGCGCGTGGTGAAGCTGGTCGGCTTCGTCAATTCGGCGCCGGACTTCACAGACCAGCCGAAGGTGGTGAACGGCTGCTCTGACCTGCTGGTTGACGTGTTCGGCGATGCCGGCCGCCATGCGCGTTCGGCGGTGGGTGTGGCCGCCCTGCCCTTCAATGTCAGCGTCGAGGTCGAGGCGGTCGTCGAGATCGCCTGATCCATCCTGCGGAGCGTTCCATGGAGCCGTCCCCTTCCCTCGACTGGCTGCTCGCGCGGCCGATCGCCCATCGTGCGCTCCATGACGCGGCTGCCGGACGCATCGAAAACATGCCCGCCTCGGTCGACGCTGCCGTGGCCCGGGATTACGCGATTGAAGTCGACGTCCAGCTCACCGCGGATGGTGAGGTGGTGGTATTCCATGACGACACGCTGGAACGGCTCACCCTCGGCACCGGGTGGGTGAAGGACCACACGCTCCACCAGCTTCGGCAGGTGGCGTTCCGGCAGACGCCGGAGCGGGTGATGACCCTCACCGACCTGCTGGAGCGGGTGGCCGGTCGGGTTCCGCTGCTGATCGAGCTGAAAAGCCGCTTCGACGGCGCCACCCAGGTCGCGGCCAACACATGCACCCGGCTGGCTGGCTATCGTGGGCCGGTCGCATTGATGTCGTTCGATCCCGATCTCGTCGCCGCCGTCCGCCACATGGCGCCGCATCTACCGCGCGGCTTCACCATGGAGCAGCATTACGAGGACCCCGAATGGGATTTCCTCGATCACGAGACCAAGTTCGCCTGGGCGCATCTTCGGCACGCGCCGCACACCCGCCCGCACTTCCTCGCCCACTATGTCCGTGAGATCGACTCGCCTGTCGTGGCGATGGCGCGGGCGGTTTCCGGCACCCCCGTGCTGGCCTGGACGGTGCGCACCGCAGACGACCGCCAGAGCGCGCGGCGTCATGCCGACCAGATCATCTTCGAGGGATTTATCCCCTGAAGCGGAACCTGCCCTTCCCAAGGTCGTGAGCGGGCTTCCGCCTCGGTTCGTTCCGGGTGACACTAATTGTCCCCGCACGGCCTGTCGCCGCGCCTCTCCAGCCTGATGCCGGCCGCTCCCGACCATGCATGAAGCACCGCTCCGCCTCCGCGTCGAGAACCGGCTCGCCGCTATTCCCGCCGCCGAGTGGGACGCCTGCGCGGGGGAAAATCGAACATCGCCGAACGCAGACGCAGCCCTATCGCCGGATGGACACATGCCGCCGGCTATTCCAGACGCGCGTGCCAACCCCTTCGTCACCCACGCCTTCCTCTCGGCGCTGGAGGATTCCGGCTCGGCGACGGCGAAGACCGGCTGGCTCCCCCAGCATCTCGTTCTGGAGGATGCGGAGGGCCGCATCCTGGGCGCCTGCCCCGCCTATCTGAAGTCGCATTCGCGCGGAGAATATGTCTTCGATGAGGGATGGGCCGACGCTTATGAGCGCGCCGGCGGCCGTTATTATCCCAAGCTCCAGGTGTCGGTGCCTTTCACCCCGGCTACCGGCCCCCGTCTGCTGGCACGGCCGGGCGCCGGGGAGGCTGCCGTTCGGGGGGCGCTGGCGCAGGGACTGACCGCGCTGGCGGAGCTGCGCAGCGCGTCCTCTGTGCACGCCACCTTCCTGCGCCCGGACGATGCCGGCGCCCTTGAGGCGGTCGGCTTCCTGCCGCGCACGGACCAGCAGTTCCACTGGCACAATGAGGGCTATGGCAGCTTCGAGGATTTTCTCGGCGCGCTCGCCTCCCGCAAGCGCAAGGCGATCCGGCGCGAGCGGCGCGAAGCGGTGGAAAGCGGCATCGACATTCGCTGGCTCACCGGCTCCGACATCACCGAGGAGGCGCTCGACGCCTTTTTTGCCTTCTATCAGGAGACCGGCTCGCGCAAATGGGGCCGTCCCTATCTCACCCGGAGCTTCTACTCGCTGGTGACCGAGCGGATGGCGGATCGCATCCTGCTGGTGATGGCGCGGCGCGCGGGCCGCTGGATCGCGGGTGCGATCAATTTCATCGGTGCCGGCACCCTGTTCGGTCGCCATTGGGGCGCGATCGAGCACCACCCCTTCCTGCATTTCGAGGTCTGCTACCATCAGGCCATCGAATACGCCATCGCCCATCGGCTCCGCGTCGTCGAGGCCGGAGCGCAGGGCGAGCATAAGCTGGCCCGCGGCTACCTGCCGGTGACAACACGCTCGGCCCACTGGATTGCCGATCCGGGATTGCGCCAGGCGGTCGCGGACTATCTCCAACGCGAGCGGGTCTATGTCGCCTGCAGATTCCGACGTTCATCCGGCCGGGTTTCCAATCGTCATCCGGCCAGC
>NZ_JAHBGE010000088.1 GCF_018390635.1 Ancylobacter lacus
GTCGGCGCCGCTGCCGGGCTGGAACACGAAGGTGTCGTTGCCGCCGGTCACCGTGCCGTTGACGACGCCGGAGATGTCGCCGCTGAGCTGGTCGTTGCCGGTACCGCCGTCGAGCCGGTCGTTGCCGCAGGTCATGGTAACCGCGGCGCGGGTCAGGACGCAGTCGCCGATGAGGGTATCCGCGCCGGCGCCGCCAAAGAGGCTGTCGGCGCCGCCGAAGGCCTGGGAACCCAGGCTCGCATCACCGGCGATGTTGAAGTCGCCATAGAGGGTATCGTCACTCCCGTCGCCATAGAGGATGTCGCTGCCGCCGGTGACCTTGGAGCCGGAACCGGTGGCGACCTGAACGCCGTCGCCATAGATCCTGTCGACGCCATCCCGGCCATAGACCGTGTCGGCGCCGCCGGTCACCACCGAGCTGCCGCCGGAACCCAGCGTATTGCCGTCGCCGGTTAACGTATTGCCGCCATTGCTGCCATAGATCGTGTCATTGCCGCCGAAGACGGTGGTGGACGAACCTATGCCCATATTGGCGCCATCGCCCGTGATGCTGTCCACCTCGGTTCCGGCGGTCAGCGCGTCATAGGCATAGATGATGTCGTCGCCGCCGATGGCGGTCGAAGAGCTGGCGTTGCCGAGCATGTTGGCATCGCCGAAGAGGCTGTCCGCTCCCGCCTTGCCATAGATGATGTCGTTGCCGCCGGTGCCCTTCGTCTGGTAGCCGCCGAGCTGGTCGCCATCGCCATAGACCGTGTCGCCGAGCCCGCTGCCGGTGATGGTGTCGGCCCCGCCCGTAGCCCAGGACAGTGTCGTGCCGTCGCCATAGACGGTGGTGGCAACGGTCGCGGCCGAGAGATCGATGATGTCGCTGCCGCTCTGCAGGATGTCCGACGCCTACGTGCCGCTGAGGGTGGCGACGTCGCCATGCACCGTCTTCAGGTGGCTGCCGGCGGTCCAGATCACGTCATTGCCGAGCCCGCCAGAGAGCGTGGCATCGGTGGCGTATTCGTTGCCGGCATTGGCGGGGCGGACGGTGAAGTCCATGATGTCGTCGCCGGCCCCGGCGTCGAAGGCGGTGAAGCCGGAGAAGCGCAGCGCGTTGGTGCCGTTCAGCGTGAGATCGTAGATGAAGGCCTCGTTCTCGGTGCTGCCGGTCAGCGTCGTGTCGCCACCCGAGGCGGTGTAGATGACCGAGCTGCCGTAGAAGCCGTAGGTCGAGAGCACCTGACCGGTGGTGGTGTTGGTGGTGCTGCTGGTGCGGTTGAACTTGCCGGAACGGGTGAAAAGCATCGAACGCCCTCAAAGCCGGCGACGCCCCCAAGGCGTATTCCGGTAGCGGTCACCTTAGCTGCGGGTGCTACGTTCGCAAGCAAAGACGTGACGGATTACCCCCTGTATATTTCTGAAGGTGAACGACATGGCTCGTTTGCACGCCACGCCGCGAACCGTGGGGAAGGCGGGCCGGGACGGCTCGCCTTCCCTGGGTCCCCTCACGCCCCGAAGATGAAGTCCGAGGCGTCGAGGGTGAGGGCGGTGTTGGCCTTGTTCTGCACCTTCACGCTGTTGCCGCCGCCGAAGTCGATCGTCACCGTCGACGTGCCGTTGCCGGTGATGTTGAGCTCGCCGAAGGAGGAATAGCCATAGGCCGAGACGTCGATCAGGTCGTCGCCGGTGCTGCTGCCTGCCACCTGCCCGAAATCGTAGATCGTGTCGGCGCCGCTGTTGGGCTGGAACACGAAGGTGTCGTTGCCGCCGATGACCACGCCGCCGCCGCTGATGCTGCCGGAGACGTCGCCATAGAGCTTGTCGTCGCCGGTGCCGCCGTCCAGCCGGTCATTGCCGCAGGTCAGGGTCACACCCCCTGCCACGCTGGCGACGTCGCCGATCAGGATGTCGGTGCCGGCGCCGCCAAAGAGCATGTCGGCGCCGCCGGTGGCGGTGACCTGGATGCTGCCGTAGCCCACAGACCGGGCGTCGCCATAGATCGTGTCGTTGCCATCTTCGCCAGCGAGACTATCGTCACCGCCCTTCACGGTCGTGCCGTTCGCCTCGCCAAAGTAATCGGCGTCACCGAAAATGAGGTCGTTGCCGCCACCGCCAAGCACGATGTCGTTGCCGCCGGTAGATTTCGAATTATCGCCATTGGAGAATTGCTCCCCATCGCCGTAAAGGCTGTTATCGCCGTCATTACCATAGAGCGCGTCATCGCCGCCGATGGCGGTGCTGGACGTGCCGTTGGCGAAATCCTGGCCGTCGCCGTAGAGAGTGTCGCCGTCGGTGCCGGTGCCGGCGTAGAGCCTGTCGTTGCCGCCCGTTGCGGTCGTGCCGTAGCCATTGGCCAGTCTAATGGCGTCGCCATAGAGCCAGTCATTGCCCGCACCACCCTCTATGGCGTCGTCGCCGCCGAACGCGCTGGAGCCGTCGTCGCTGGCCAGCGACCCGCCATCGCCGTAGATTACGTCGGAGGCGCCGCTGCCGGTGATGGTGTCGTTGCCGCCCTTGGCCCAGGAGAGGTTGTAACCGTCACCATAGGTGGTGGTCGTCGCCGTGGCGGCCGAGAGGTCGATGATGTCGTTGCCGCCCTGCACCAGGTCGCTGGCCGAGGTGCCGATCATGGCGCGGTTGTCGCCATAGACCTCGTAGATATGCGAACCCGCGGTCCAGATCACGTCATTGCCGAGCCCGCCATAGACACTGGCATAGGTAGCGTATTCGTGGCCGGCATTGGCGGGACGGACGGTGAAGTCCATGATGTCGTCGCCGCCCCCGGCGTCGAAGGTTTCGAAGCCGGAGAAACGCAGCGCGTTGGTGCCGCTGAGGGTGAGGTCGTAGATGAAGGCCTCGTTGGCGTCGCTGCCGGTCAGTGTCGTATCGCCACCCGACGCGGTGTAGATCACCGAGCTGCCGTAGAAGCCAGTGGTCGACAGCGTCTGGTTGGTGGTGGTGTTGGTGGTGGTGCTGGCCCGGCTGAATTTGCCGGAGCGGGTAAACTGCACGGTCTCACTCCTGCGTCGGCCGGTCGCCCCACGCGATTCCGGCATGCGGTGCCATGTTGCCGTACGGGTGTGAGAAAGCCCAGTGTGTCCGTGTGGATTTCCGCCTGTCGGGTTGGATATTCCTGAAGAATGTAATGGCTGTGACCGCCAGGCCACTGTCCAAGGGGAAGGGCGGGGCCGTGACCGCCCCGCCGCACGTACCGTAGCGTCACGCCGCGAAGACGAAATCCGAGGCGTCGAGGGTGAGGGCGGTGTTGGCCCTGTTCTGCACGGTCACGCTGTTGCCGCTGCCGAAATCGACCACCACCGCGGCGGTGCCGTTGCCGGTGAGGGTGAGGCCGGCGAAGGAGGTATAGCCATAGGCGGAGACGTCGATCAGGTCGTCGCCGGTGCCGCTGCCCGCCACCTGGCCGAAGTCGTAGATCGTGTCGGCGCCGCTATTGGGCTCGAACACGAAGGTGTCGTTGCCGCCTTTTACTGTGCCGCCGTTGAGATTGTTGGAGACGTCGCCATAGAGCTTGTCGGTGCCGGTGCCGCCGTCGAGCCAGTCATTGCCGCAGGTCAGTGTCGCCTTCGACGTCAGGTTGCTGGCGTCGCCGGCCAGAAAATCGTTGTCGGCGCCGCCATACAGCCGGTCATTGCCGCCAAAGAGCTGGCTGGCTTTGGCGCTGCTGCCCACATTGGAGAAATCGCCGTAGATAATGTCGGTGCCGTCGTCGCCATACAGCGTGTCGCTGCCGCCGGTGGCTTTCACGGAAGCCGCATTCGCCGCGCTGTCACCGCTGTCTCCGTAGAGATAGTCTGCTCCGCCCCAACCATGAATCGTGTCATCCCCACCGGTCACGGTGGCGCCGGTGCCGGTTCCGAAGTTATTCGCGTCGCCGCCGAGAGTATTACTACCGTCGCTGCCATAGAGCGTGTCGTTGCCGCACAGGACTGTGCTGTTGGCACCACTGCCGACCGCGCTGGCGTCGCCGTAAACAATATCCCCCTCGGTGCCCTTTGTCGTGGCATCATAGGCGTAGAGAATGTCGTTGCCGCCGACCGCGGTTGAGCCTTGGGCGTAGCCCAAGGTGCCGTCGCCATAAATGACGTCGAGCCCGCCCTTGCCATAGATGACGTCGTCGCCGCCGGTCGCCTGCGCGTTAACGACGGCGCCCAGCCGCGATCCTTCGCCATAGAGCGTGTCGCCCTTGGCGCTGCCGGTGATCGTGTCGTTGCCGCCCTTGGCCCAGCTCAGGGAAAGGCCATCGCCATAGACGGTGGTGACAACCGTCGCGGCCGAGAGGTCGATGATGTCGCCGCCGCCCAGCACCAGGTCGCTTGCCGAGGTGCCGGCCATGGTGTCGTTGTCGCCATAGACCGTGGTGAACCGGGAGCCGGCCGTCCAGATCACGTCATTGCCGAGCCCGCCTATCAGCGTGACATTGGCGCCGGGATTGTATTCATGCCCGGCATTGGCGGTGCGGACGGTGAAGTCCATGATGTCGTCGCCCGCCCCGGCATCGAAGGCGGTGATGCCGGAGAAGCGCAACGCGTTGGTGCCGGAGAGGGTGAGGTCGTAGATGAAGGCCTCGTTCTCGGCGCTGCCGGTCAGGATGGTGTCGCCGACCGATCCGGCATAGATCACCGAGCTGCCCCAATAGCCATAGGTCGACAGCGTCTGGCTGGTGGTGGTGTTGGTGGTGGTGCTGGTCCGGTTGAACTTGCCGGAACGTGTAAACTGCATGGCCCGCCCTCACGTGCCGGTCGCCCGCGCGATCACGGCTTGCGGCGTCATGATACCGGAGCGCGTGGAAGGGCAAAGCGTGGTCAGTGCGGATTGTCGCCTTCCTGGTTCGAAATTTATAACGAAATCAGGTGTATGAGCGCCGTCCCACAACCCTGGCGGAGGGCGGGGCCGTCGCGCCCCGCCCCGCCGCACGTGCCGCAGCGTCACGCCGCGAAGATGAAATCCGAGGCGTCGAGGGTGAGGGCGGTGTTGGCCTTGTTCTGCACGGTCACGCTGTTGCCGCTGCCGAAATCGACCACGACCGAAGCGGTGCCGTTGCCGGTGATGCTGAGGCCGGAGAAGGACGTGTAGCCGTAGGCCGAAACGTCGATCAGGTCGTCGCCGGTGCTGCTGCCCGCCACCTGCCCGAAATCGTAGATGGTGTCGGCGCCGCTATTGGGCTCGAACACGAAGGTGTCGTTGCCGCCGGTGACCTTGCCGCCGGTGGTGATGGTGCCGGAGACGTCGCCATAGAGCTTGTCGTTGCCGGTGCCGCCGTCGAGCCGGTCTTTGCCGCAGGTTAGGGTCGCGGCCGCCGCTACGCTCTCGGCGTCGCCGATCAGCGAGTCGTCGCCGGCGCCGCCATACAGCCAGTCATTCCCGCCGATGATCACGGTGGCGTTTGTGGCGCTGCCCACCTTGGCGAAATCGCCGTAGAGGACGTCGTTCCCGTCATCGCCATACAGGGTGTCGCTGCCGCCGGTGGCTTTTGCGCCGGCTGCAGAGGAGGCCGCATTACCTCCATCTCCATAGATCGTATCCTGCCCGCCCCGGCCATAGATCGTGTCGTTGCCGCCGGTGAAGGTCGTGCCGGCTCCAGCCGCGATGGAATTACCGTCACCGTAGAGGCTGTTATTGCCGTCACTGCCGTAAAGGGTGTCGTTGCCGCACAGGATGATATCGTTGGCGTAGAGGCCGAGCGAAGTGCCCTCGCCGTAAAGGGCGTCTGTTTCGGTGCCGTTGGTGGTGGCGTCATAGGCGTAGAGGATATCGTTGCCCCCGATCGCGGTCACGCCGGTGCCGTAGCCCAGGTTGCCGTCGCCATAGATCGTGTCGCCGCCGGCCTTGCCATAGATGACGTCGTCGCCGCCGGTCGCCTGCGTGTCGGCGATGCTGCCCACCCGGTTCCCGTCGCCATAAAGCACGTCGCCGCTGCCGCTGCCGGTGAGGGTGTCGTTGCCGCCCTTGGCCCAGCTCAGGTAATAGCCGTCGCCATAGACGTTGGTGGAAACCGTCGCGGCCGAGAGGTCGATCGTGTCGTTGCCGCCCAGCGCTAGGGCGGTGGCCGAGGTTCCCGCCAGGGTCTCATTATCGCCATAGACTCTGGTGAGCCGGCTGCCGGCAGTCCAGATCACGTCATCGCCGAGCCCCCCGGAGAGCGTGACACTGGCGCCGGGATCGTATTCATGCCCCGCATTGGCGGGACGGACAGTGAAGTCCATGATGTCGTCGC
>NZ_JAHBGE010000089.1 GCF_018390635.1 Ancylobacter lacus
AGGCGGAGGCGCCCGCCCCGGCCGCGCGCGCCGTCGCCGCCGCACCTGTCGCCCCGCCCGTCGCCGCCGCCGCCGCCGTGGTCGCCGCAGCGGCGGTACCGCTGCCGGCGCCGAAGCCCGATCTGCCGGCCGCTCCGGCGGCCGTGGTGGTGGCTGACGCCAATGTCCCGCTGCCGCTCGCCCATCCCGCGCGCGAACCGGCGCCGGGCATGGCCACGGCAGGCCCTGCCATCCTTGCGGCGACGGTTCCGAGCCCGCCGGCGCGTCCGGCCGGCGCGGGGCTTCAGGTCGCGGCCGCCATGCCGGCCGCCGGGCTGCCCGCGCTCATCACCACCGGCGGCGCGCTGGCGGCGTCGGCGCCGACGGTCGATGTCGAGCGCGGCACGCTCTCTTACGCCTCCGCCGGCAGCTTCGCCGCGCCGCGCACCCAGCCCGGGCAGGCGCCGGTGGCGCCGGCGCTGCCGGCCGGCAGCGCGCTTGCCCACGCGCCGGCCGCCGCTCATGCCGCCCGGCCGGCCGCAGCCCATGGGCCGGCACGGCCGGCCACGGCGGAGGCCCAGGCCGAAATCCGCCGGCTGTTCTCCAGCCCGACCGTGGCGCAGGACACCACGCTGCGCACGCCGGAACTCCGGCGCTTCGCCGCCTTCGTCGCCGCGCCGCGGCAGGTGGTCGACGGCGGCTTCGGCCGCGACGCCTCCGGCGGGCTCGACACCGCGCGCTTCACCGGCGCCGCCGTGGTGGCGGTTCCGGTGGTCACCCTCGCCAGCGCCACGCCGCTGCCGCCGCGCCGCTACTGGACCGCCAGCAACTGACGGCGGGGCCGGACATCCCCTCAAACGCATGACGGGCGGACCAGGGGTCCGCCCGTCATGCGTTTGGAGGCGCCTGCGGAGAAGCCCGCGCGTCTCCCGTGCCGGCCGGCTCAGCCGACCATGCCGAGCGCCTGCAGATAAAGATCGACGATCGCCTCATGCTCGGCGCGCTGGTCGGCGTCCTGCTTGCGGATCTTGAGGATCTCGCGCAGCGCCTTCACGTCGAAGCCGGTGCCCTTGGCCTCGGCGAAAACGTCCTTGATGTCGTCGGCGATCGACTTCTTCTCTTCCTCAAGCCGTTCGATCCGCTCGATGAAGGATTTGAGCTGGTCCTTGGCGAAGCCGGCGGCGGCATCGGACAGCGGCTGGTCGTTGGGGATGTCGGACATCTGGTCTCCCGCGGGCATCGTCCGGCCCACAGGACCGGCGGCTCCGTTCGTGAAAAGGGGTCAGGAAGAATCCGTCTGCGGCGCGCCGCGTCAAGCGTTTGAAGTCGCCCGTCCACGGCAGAATGCGGCGCGCCGGGCCGGGCGTGCGCCGCAGGCCCGGACAACGGTATGCCGTGGCCGACGGGCTGCGCCGCCCTAATGCGGCTCCTGGCTGCGGGCGGCAAAGGCCGCCTTCTGCTCGGCTCCGGCCTCGGCCTGATAGCGCGCCTTCCAGTCCTCGTAGGGCATGCCATAGACGACCTCGCGGCTGGTCTCCTTGGCCAGCGGGATGCCCCGCTCCTTCGCGGCGTCGAGATACCAGTTGGCGAGGCAGTTGCGGCAGAAGCCGGCCAGATTCATCAGCGCGATGTTCTGCACGTCGGTGCGCGCGGCGAGATGCGCGACAAGCCGGCGGAAGGCGGCCGCTTCGAGCTCGGTGCGGGTGGCCTCGTCCAGCTCGGCGGCGGGCGAGGGGATGGCGGGGTCGGACATGCTGCCCTCCGGGCAAAGGGGAACCTCAGGTGAAGATGGGGGCGACCGGGCCGGTGCGCGAGCCGAAGGCGCTCACGCGGTGAAGCTCGGGCTGCGCCAGCAAAGCGGGCAACACCGCGGCGAGCCTGTCGGCCCAGCCGGTCTGCCCGTCCGGCGCGGCGATGAGGTCCTGCCGGATCTCGATCAGCGCGTGGGGCAGGCCCCGGGCGGTGCCGTGGCGGAACAGGCAGTCGTTGCGCAGCGCGCCGTCATAGGGCTCGTTGTCGCCGACCACGAGGTCTCCCGGCGCGGCCAGCGCCTCGATCAGCGGGCGGGCGAGGCGCGGGTCGAGGTCCCACAGCAGGGCCGCGTGCCACGGGCGGGGCACGCCGCGCCACACCGGGGTGAAGCTGTGGACGGAGAGCAGCGCCGGCACCACCCCGGCGGCGAGCATGCGCGCGATCTCCGCCTCGATGGCGCGGTGGTAGGGCCGGTGGAACCGGGCGATGCGCCGGGCGATCTCGGCATCGTCGACATGGCGGTTGCCGGGCACGACGGCGCCGTCGGACAGCCGCATCACCAGCGTAGGGTCGTCCTCGCCACGATTGGGGTCGATCAGCAGGCGGGAGAAATGCGTCAGCACGGCCGGGCAGCCCATGCGGGCGGCGAGGGCGCGCGTCACCCCGGCGGCGCCGATGTCGTAGCCGATATGGCGCTCCAGCTCGGCGCGGGGCAGGCCGAGGTCGCCATACTCGGCGGGCAGGGCGTTGGAGGCATGGTCGCACAGCAGGATCAGCCCGCTCTCCGCCGCCCCCGCAATCCGCTCGAACGGGGCGTAATCCCCGCCTTCCGCTACGGCGGCGGGCGCTGGTGCGGATTCGGCCGCGTTTTCATCGGGGGTGCGACGAAGCATCATCTGGGCTGTGACTGCGATAAAGGCTGGGGGTATGGTGACGAGGGGCTTCCGGTGCCATAGGAATACGCCGGTTTCGCGTCGCCTCGCCTGCCGGGCCGGCGCTCACTATAAGACAAGGGGCACCCGCGTGAAGCGGGGGGACGGGGAGTTAAGATGACGGATCATTCGCCGCGCGCGTTTCTCGACGAATTGTTCAAGGCGGCCGTGGCCGCCGCTCATCCCTCCACCTGCCTGCCGCCCGTCCTGCCGGCGCCGCCGGCCACGGGGCGGCTGATCCTGCTGGCCGCCGGCAAGGCTGCGGGCTCGATGCTCGAAGTGGCGGAACGGCACTATCTCGACACGCTCGGCTTCGATCCCGCCCGACTGCTCGGCATCGGCGTGGCGCGCCATGGCTATGGCCGGCCGACCCGCCAGCTCGAAATGGTGGAAGCCGGCCATCCCGTGCCGGACGCCGCCGGTCTTGCCGGCGCGCAGAAGGCGATCGACCTCGCCGCCAGCGCCGGCGCGGACGACCTTGTGCTGGTGCTGCTCTCGGGCGGCGCCTCCGCCAACTGGATCGCGCCGGCGATCGGCGTGGAGCTGGACGACAAGCGGGCGCTCACCCGCGCGCTGCTGCGTTCCGGCGCCAACATCACCGAGATCAACACGGTGCGGAAGCATCTTTCGCGCATCAAGGGCGGCCGCCTCGCGGCGCTGGCCCAGCCGGCGAAGGTGGTGACCCTCGCCATCTCCGACGTGCCGGGCGACGACCCGGCAGTGATCGGCTCCGGCCCGACCGTGCCGGACCCCTCCACCCTCGCCGAGGCGCGGGACGTGCTGACCCGCTTCCGCATCGACCCGCCCGCCTCCATCGCGGTGGCACTGCGCGACCCGGCCAACGAATCGCCCAAGCCCGGCGACCCGGCCTTCGACACTGCCGAGTACCTGCTGATCTCCCGCCCGGCGGATTCCTTCGTCGCCGCCGAGAAGCTGGCCCGCGCGTGGGGGGTGGAGCCGGTCCTACTGGGCGACAATCTCGAAGGCGAGGCCCGCGAGGTCGCCGCCGCCCATGCGGCCGAGGCGCTGAAGCTGAAGGCCGCCGGCACCCGCGCGGTGCTGATGTCGGGCGGCGAACTCACCGTAACCATGCGCGGGCAGGGTCGCGGCGGGCCGAACCAGGAATTCGCGCTGGCCCTGGCCGAGGCGCTCGGCGGGGCGGAGAACATCCACGCGGTGGCGGGCGACACCGACGGCACGGACGGCGGCGGCGGCGACGCCACCGACCCGGCCGGCGCCTTCGTCGCCCCCGATACGCTGGCCCGGGCCCGTGCGCTCGGCCTCGATCCCGCCGAGTTCCTCGCCAATAATGATTCGACCGGCTTCTTCGAGAAGATCGGCGACCTGCTCACGCCCGGACCGACCTGCACCAACGTGAATGACTTCCGCGCCGTCTTCATCGATGTCTGACACGCCACGCCGCCTCGCGCCGGAGCGTTGCGTTGCGGCGTGTCGTGTCGCTCGCGGGCGCGGTACCGTTCGGGCCGCGCTCCCGGCCGGTCTGGCCGCTGCGGCGCTGCTGCTGGCGGCGGGGCCGGCGGCGGCGGATTTCCGGCTGTGCAACCGCACCGACAGCCGGGTCGGCATCGCGGTGGGCTACAAGGACGGCGACGCCTGGGCCACCGAGGGCTGGTGGAACGTGAACGCCAACAGCTGCGAGACGCTGCTGCGCGGCGATCTCGTGGCGCGGTTCTATTACGTCTATGCCGTGGACTACGATCTCGGCGGGGAATGGGCCGGCAAGGCCTATATGTGCACGCGCGAGAAGGAGTTCACCATCCGCGGCATCCAGGACTGCCTCGCCCGCGGCTTCGACCGCACCGGCTTCTTCGAGGTCGACACCCACGAGCAGAAGAGCTGGACGGTGCAGCTGACCGAGCAGAGCCAGCCGGGCGCGGCGACCCCGGGCAAGGCGCCGTCCCCGCCGCCACGTCCCTGACGTACCTGACGTCCCTTCGCGCCGGTGCTGCCGCAAGCCCCGGCCGGACGCCTTCTCCCGCACGGCAAAAAGCGTCGCGTACCTGCCGGAACGCGGCGCTTTTGCTGGTGAGGGAATCCCGCGCGGGCGGCGCCGGATCAGTCGATCGGCAGGGCGGTGAACTGCACCTGACCGTCGGCGTCCGAGACCATCAGCAGGGCGGAACGGCGGCCTTCCTTCTTCAGAGCCGCGAGGCGCCTCTCGATGTCGGCAGGGTGCGAGACCGCCTCCTGGTTGACCTCGAGGATCACGAGGCCCGGCTTGAGGCCCTTGTCGGCCGCGGCGGTGCCACCCTCGACCGACGTCACCACCACGCCCTTCACCTCGTCCTTGATCTTGAACTTGCCACGCAGCTCGGTGGTGATCTCGGAGAGCTCCAGCCCCATCAGGCGGCTAGTCGGCGGTTTCGGCGCCTCCGGGGCCTTCTTGGCGAGCGCGGCCTGCTCGACCTTCTCGCTCTCCTCCAGCCGCCCGACCTTGAGGCGCAGCGTCTCTTCCTGGCCCTTGCGCACCACGACGACGTCCACCTCCTTGTCGACCGCGGTGTCGGCCACCACGATCGGCAGGGAGCGCATGTCCTTCACGTCCTTGCCGTCGAACTTCACGATGACGTCGCCGGCCTTGATGCCGGCCTTGGCCGCCGGGCCGCCATCGGTGAGGCCGCCGACCAGCGCGCCGCGGGGCCGCCCGAGCGAGAGGCTCTCGGCGATCTCGTCGGTGACCTGCTGGATGCGCACGCCGATCCAGCCGCGCCGGGTCTCGCCGAATTCCCGCAGCTGCTGCACCACCGCGACGGCGGTGTTGGAGGGCACCGCGAAGCCGATGCCGATCGAGCCGCCGGAGGGCGAGATGATGGCGGTGTTGATGCCGATGACGTCGCCTTCCATGTTGAACAGCGGACCGCCGGAATTGCCGCGGTTGATGGCGGCGTCGGTCTGCAGGAAGTTGTCGTAGGGGCCGGCATTGATGTCGCGGTTGCGGGCCGAGATGACGCCGACCGTCAGCGTGCCGCCGAGGCCGAACGGGTTGCCGATGGCCATCACCCAGTCGCCGACCCGCAGCGCGTCGGAATCGCCGAACTTCACCGCCTTCAGCGGCTTCGAGGCGTCCGGCTTCACCTTGAGAAGGGCGATGTCGATCTTGGTGTCGCGCCCGACCAGCTCCGCCTTCAGCTTGGAGCCGTCGTTGAAGTTCACATAGATCTCGTCCGCGTCGGCGATGACGTGGTTGTTGGTGACCACGAGCCCGCTCGGATCGATGACGAAGCCGGAGCCGAGCGAGGAGACGCGGCGCGGACGGTCGCCGCCGTCGTCCTGCTCCTGCTTGCGCTTGAAGAACTCCTCGAAGAATTCCTCGAAGGGCGAGCCCGGCGGAAGCTGCGGGGTCGGCACGCTGCGCTGCGGGGAAACGGTCTGCGAGGTCGAGATGTTCACGACCGAATCGATCACCATCGCCGCGGTGTCGGCGACGGTGTCGGGGCCCTTTACGGCCGCGGCCCGCGCGGCCAGCGGTGCGCTGAGCAGAACCGCCAGCGACAGGGCGGCAAGCCGGCGGAAGGAAAAGGCCCGGGCCGCGCGACGCCGGTTTGGAACGAAAGCGAGCATGTTGCCTCCTTGACGCCGGCCCGCGCGAACGGTCGGCAGGGCTCCGCCCGGAAGGCGGCGTGCCGCTTCGCTCGCCGCGCTGCCTTTGCGGGCAGAAGGCCGAACGCTGGACCGGCGGAGCGGGCGATGCAAGCCAAAACCGCGCGAGGCGATTCGCGCCGTGCGCCGGCCCCACGCGGGGCCGGCCTCACCTCATCCCCGCACCAGCCACACCACGACAAGGCCGGCTATGCCGCCGGCGAGCCCGAGCACCCGCAGGGTGGGATCGGGCAATGTCTGGAGGGTCGCCATCGCCTGCCGGGTTGCGGCGGGGAAGGCGGCGAGCATCAGCCCTTCGATGACGAAGACGAGACCGAGCGCGACGATGAGGTCGTACATCGTCGCGCGCGATCAGTTCGCCGGTGCGGGGGCCGGAGCGGCAGGAGCCGTGCCTGCCGTGCCAGCCGCGGAAGCCGGGGTGCCGCCCGTCGCCGCCGCCGAACCCGGGGCGTTGAAGTAGCGGAAGAACTCGGAGTTCGGCGACAGCAGCAGCCGGGTGTCGTCCGGCTTCAGCGAGGTCTCGTAAGCCTGCATGGAGCGGAAGAAGTCGAAGAACTCGCGGTCCTTGCTGTAGGCATCGGCGAAGATGCGGGCCTTCTCCGCGTCGCCCTCGCCGCGCAGCCGGTCGGCCCCGGAGGTCGCCTCGGCCACGATGACGGTGGATTCGCGGTCGGCGCGGGCGCGGATGGTCTGCGCCGCCTGGGCGCCCTGGGCGCGCAGCTCGGCGGCTTCGCGCTGACGCTCGGTCTGCATGCGCTGGAACACCGCCTGGCTGTTCGCTTCCGGCAGGTCGGCACGGCGGATGCGCACATCCAGCACCGAAATGCCGAAGCCGGCGGCCTCGCGGTTCACCTGCTCGCGGATGCGGCCCATCAGCACTTCGCGCTCGTCGCGCACGACCTGGATGAAGGTCGATTCACCCAGCACGCGGCGCAGCGCCGAGTTCAGGATGGTGGCGAGACGGGAGTTGGCGGCGTCGATGGTGCCGACCGCCTGATAGAAGCGCAGCGGGTTGACGATGCGGTAGCGGGCGAAGGCGTCGACGACGAGCCGCTTCTGGTCGGCCGCGATGACCTCCTGAGAGGGGTTTTCGAGGTCGAGGATGCGGTTGTCGAGGAAGATCACGCTGTCCACCAGCGGGATCTTGGCGTTGAGGCCCGGTTCGTTGATGACGCGCACCGGCTCGCCGAGGCGCAGCACCAGCGCCTGCTGGGTCTGGTACACGCTGAACAGCGCGGAATAGGCGATGATGAGGAGGGCCGCGGCGGCGATGGCCGCGACGATGCCGGCTACGCCTTTCATCGCGTCGCTCCCTGGGCGGTGCCCTGCGTCTGCCCCGCGGGGCGGCTGCGGTCCAGCGCGCCGAGCGGCAGGTAGGGCACCACGCCCTGGCCGCCCTGGGCCGACGGGTCGATGATGATCTTGTCCATGCCGCCGAAGACGCGCTCGAGGGTTTCGAGATAGATGCGCTGGCGCGTCACTTCCGGAGCCTTTTCATATTCGGTGAGCACGCTGAGGAAGCGCGCGGCCTGGCCCTGCGCCTCGATGATGGCGCGTTCCTTGTAGGCCTGGGCGCCCTGGCTGATCCGCGAGGCCTCGCCGCGCGCTTCGGGAACGACGCGGTTGGCGTAGGCCTGCGCCTCGTTCTGCAGCCGCTCGGCGTCCGCGCGCGCGGCCTGCACGTCGCGGAAGGAGTCGATGACCTGCTGCGGGGGGTCGACCTTCTGGAGCTGGACCTGGGTAACGAGGATGCCGGACCGGTAGCGGTCGAGCGTCTGCTGCATCAGTTCCTGCACCGACTGTTCGATACCCTGGCGGGCGCCGGTGAGAATGGGCTGGATGTTGGTGCGGCCGACCACCTCGCGCATGGCGCTTTCGGCCACGGCCTTGATGGTGCCTTCCGGGTTCTGGACGTTGAACAGGAAGTCGGCGGCGCCGACATCTTCCGTGCTGCCGGCGGCGGCGGGCTTCACCATCCAGAACACCGCGAAGTCGACGTCGACGATGTTCTCGTCGCCAGTGAGCATCAGGCTCTCTTCGGGCACATCGCGGAGGGCGCCGGCGCGGCGAGGGTCGTCGCCCGTGCGGTTGCCGATGTCGATGCGGTTGATGCGCGTCACCTTGGGGGTGAGGACGCTCTCGACGGGATAGGGCAGGTGGTAGTTCAGGCCGGGATTGGAGGTGGCGATGAACCGCCCGAACCGCAGGACCACGCCCTGCTCGTCGGGCTGGACCCGGTAGAAGCCGGACAGGAGCCAGGCGGCGACCACAAGTGCCACGACAAGGATGACGCCCTTGGTGCTGCCGAAGCCGCCGGGCATCACGCTGCGCAGCCGATCCTGGCCGCGTCGGATCAGATCTTCGAGGTCAGGCGGATTGGGACCCGGCGACTGCGGACCGCTCCCCCAGGGACCGCGCGGCCCACCACCCCATGGACCGCCGCTCTGGTTCTTCCACGACATGCCGTCGCAACTCCCGTTTACGCACCCGGACCGACGAACCGCGCGGGCGCGCATTTCAGTCCCCGGGACACGATGGTGCAGTCAGAGTGACCGTGCCTCGGACGAGGCGCGACGGGGGCGGTTATAGGTGACTGAGCACCGGGTTACAACGCGCCGCCCGCGGGTCACATATGGGACTGTCGGGGTGTTACGCAACGGTAGTGCGGCTATGACTCGCTTTTTCGGCGAAGTCCGAATTGTCGCGGGTAGCCGATGCATTGCGGAAATGGGCAAGCACGAAGAGCCGGATCGCCGACGACAGGTTGCCCTGGTTTCGGCCGGAATCGATCGAGGCGACAATCTCCGACAGCGTGCTGCGACGGTTATTCGCGATCTCTTTCAGGGCGTCCCAGAACTGGTCTTCCAGGCTGACGCTCGTCTTATGCCCCGCGATCACAATCGACCGCTTCACGACTGGGCTCTTCATGTCTCATCCCCTTGTACGCGTCGATGGCCTTCGAGGGCATTCTGCCGCATACGCTCACGGGCCTCCTCGGCTTCGCGCTCGTCTTTCGACCTACCAAACTGGTAACGCCGGGCGGCAGCCGTTTGTTCCCTCGCCTCTCGTGCCAATTTTTTGCGGAATCGGCGCAAGTTAACGATTTCGCTCATCGAGATGTTCCCCTGGCGATTTTTGACCGCTTCTCAGCAGCCGCGTCAACACGCTTCTGCAAATGTAAGCAAATGAATCCAACTTACGGTAATATCGCACTTTTGGAAGCAGGTTGCTTACGAAAAAGGTAGGGTACTATCATACGCCATTTCTTTGCGCTTTGCCCCCAATTCAATGAGAAAATGCGTTCGGCTTCGAAGATGAGCCTGGCAACGCTCTCGGTGTTGTCGCCAGCGCAATACCGGTCCTGATGCTGGGGTGCCGCGCAGCAAGATCAAGGCCGCATGATCCCGCCGGGCACCCGGCGGCAGGCGTCGGATCTCTTGGCGGTTGCTTCCGCCGCCCGCCCTAGGTCGCATTCCGCCGGCCCCGGGCGCGTGCTAAACCGCGCCACCTGCCGGCCTTTGTGGCCGCGCAGTGCAGGGCGTTCTTGCAAGGGGTTGTCGCATGACTGACACGCGGATCGAAACCGATACCTTCGGGCCCATTGAGGTCGCCACCGACAGATATTGGGGCGCGCAAGCACAGCGATCCCTCGGGAATTTCCGGATCGGCTGGGAAAAGCAGCCCATTCCGGTGGTCCGCGCTCTCGGAATTGTGAAGCGGGCGGCGGCGGAGGCGAACCTCCAGCTGGGCCGGCTCGACCCCGCGATCGGCGCCGCGGTCATCGCGGCTGCTCAGGAAGTCATCGACGGCAAGCTTGATTCGCACTTTCCCCTGGCGGTCTGGCAGACCGGCTCGGGCACCCAGTCGAACATGAACGCCAACGAGGTCATTTCGAACCGCGCGATCGAAATGCTGGGCGGGGTGCTTGGCTCGAAGAAGCCGGTGCACCCGAACGACCACGTCAATATGAGCCAGTCGTCCAACGACACCTATCCCACGGCGATGCACATCGCCTGTGCGGAGGAGATCGTGAACCGTCTCCTGCCGGCGCTGCGGCTTCTCCACGGCGCGCTGGCCGCGAAGGTCGGGGAATGGGCCTCGATCATCAAGATCGGCCGCACGCATACCCAGGACGCCACGCCGCTGACCCTCGGCCAGGAGTTCTCGGGCTACGCCCAGCAGGTCGAGAACGGCATTGCCCGCATCGAGCAGACCCTGCCGGCGCTGATGCAGCTCGCCCAGGGCGGGACCGCCGTCGGCACCGGGCTCAATGCGCCGGTCGGCTTCGCCGATCTGGTGGCGGAGAAGATCGCGGCCATCACCGGCCTGCCCTTCACCAGCGCGCCGAACAAGTTCGAGGCGCTGGCGGCTCACGACGCCATGGTGTTCTCGCACGGCGCCATCAACACGGTGGCGAGCTCGCTGTTCAAGATCGCCAACGACATTCGGCTGCTCGGCTCCGGCCCGCGCTCGGGCCTCGGCGAGCTGGCGCTGCCGGAGAACGAGCCGGGCTCCTCCATCATGCCGGGCAAGGTAAACCCGACCCAGTGCGAGGCGCTCACCCAGGTCTGCGTGCAGGTGTTCGGCAACAACGCCGCGCTGAGCTTTGCCAACAGCCAGGGTCATTTCGAGCTGAACGTCTACAACCCGGTGATGGCCTATAATTTCCTCCAGTCGGTCCGCCTTGTCGCGGATGCGGCGGTCAGCTTCACCGAGAACTGCGTGGTCGGCATCGTCGCCCGCGAGGACAACATCAAGGCGGCGCTGGAGCGCTCGCTGATGCTGGTCACCGCGCTGGCGCCCAAGATCGGCTATGACAATGCCGCCAAGATCGCCAAGACGGCGCACAAGAACGGCACGACGCTGCGTGATGAAGCGGTTGGTGGCGGCTATGTGACGAATGAGGAATTCGACAGCATTGTCCGGCCGGAGAAGATGATCTCGCCCGGCTGACGCGATTGACCTGCCGGCGCGATGCCCATGACGGGAATATGGCGGCGGCATTACCGAAGTTTCATTTGAAGAATGGGCCGCCACGGCGCAGGGTCGGCTTCGATCCTGAGGGAGTGAGACCGATGAAGCGCTTCACCCGCACCGCAACCCTGGCGGCCCTTCTCCTGAGCACCGGCCTCGGCGGCGCCGCCTTCGCGCAGACGGCGACCAAGCCGCCCGTCGACCCCGCCACCTATTCCAGCAAGGCGCTGGAGCGCAGCGAGGCGCGGATCGCCAAGCTGAAGGCGAGCCTGCAGCTGACGCCGGATCAGGAAAAGCTCTGGCCGCCGGTGGAAAGCGCGCTCGAGGCCTTCGTGAAGCAGCGTATCGCCCGCCGCACCCACATGCTGGAGATGCACCAGAAGGGCGATGACGAGAAGCTGGACGTGGTCGCCCGGCTCGGCTACCGCGCCGACGCGATGGTGACCTCCGGCGAGGCCCTGAAGACGCTGGCGGCCGCCGCCCGGCCGTTCTACGACGCGCTCAACCCCGACCAGCAGAAGCGCTTCACCGCCATCGTGCGGCGGGCCGAGCAGGCCCACGCCAAGGGCGACAAGGCGGACAAGCCCGGCGCGCCGGCGGCGCCCGCCGCTTCGCCCCAGCCGTGACCCCCCGGGCACGCAAGGAACGGCGTGCCCTTCATCCACAGCTTCTGCGGCGGCGCCGGCGCCCGCTAAGGCGGGCTTAAGGACTCCCGCCGCACCGTGCGCGGCGTGTGGCCGTGCACGTTCAGTCCCGGTTCACCCGTGCCGTGCGCAACTACCGATCGTCCGGATGGAACCTTCCGCCCCGGCGCTCGTTTTCTGACCGACCCTTCTTTGGACCCTCGAGCTCCCCTGCTCGAACACCTTCAGCCGCCGCCCGTCTCGGGCTGGCGGCTTTTTTCTGCCCTGTGCGTGGGCGGGAGGCATGTGGCGGGAGGAATTCAGTCTTCGGCGAGCTTCAGCAGGGCCGGGCCGGAAACGCGCTGCAGGGTCCAGTCCGACATCGGCTCCGCGCCGAGGCGGCGATAGACCGCGATCGCCGGCTCGTTCCAGTTCAGCACCATCCATTCGAACCGGGGCAACCCCTCGTCGATGCAGCGCTTCGCCAGCTCGGCCAGCAGGGCGCGGGCAATGCCGCGTCCCCGAAACGCCGGGCGCACGAAGAGGTCTTCCAGGAAGATGCCGGGGCGGCCATGGAAGGTGGAAAAATTATAGAACCACAGGGTGAAGCCGACGGCCTCTCCGTCCCATTCCGCGAGGGTGGAGAAGACCAGCGGCCTGTCCCCGAACATCGCGTCGGCCAGCCCGGCCTCGGTGGCCTCCACCTTGTGGATCAGGCGCTCATATTCGGCCAGCTCGCGCACGAAGCCGAGGATGCGCGCCACGTCCTCGCGGCGCGCCGGGCGCAGGACGAGGCTCATACCGCCACCGGCGCCTTGATGGCGGGCGCGGGATCGTAGCCCTCGACCGCGACGTCCTCGAAACGGAAGGCGAAGAGGTCGCGCACCTGCGGGTTCAGCACCAGCCGGGGCAGGGGCCGCGGGCTGCGCGAGAGCTGCTCGTGCACCTGTTCCTGATGGTTGAGGTAGATGTGGGCGTCACCGAAGGTGTGGACGAAATCGCCCGGCTTCAGCCCCGTCACCTGCGCCACCATGTGGGTCAGCAGCGCGTAGCTCGCGATGTTGAACGGCACGCCGAGGAAGGCGTCGGCGGAGCGCTGGTAGAGCTGGCAGGAGAGCCGGCCGTCGGCGACGTAGAACTGGAACAGGCAGTGGCAGGCGGGCAGCGCCATCTTCGGCAGGTCCGCCGGGTTCCAGGCCGTCACGATCAGCCGGCGCGAATCGGGATTGCGGCGGATGTCGGTGACGAGCTGCGCGATCTGGTCGATGGCTGCGCCGTCGCCCGCCGGCCAGGAGCGCCACTGATGACCGTAGACCGGCCCGAGGTCGCCCTTCTCGTCCGCCCACTCATCCCAGATGGTGACGCCATTGTCGCGGAGGTAGCCGATATTGGTGTCGCCGGCGAGAAACCAGAGCAGTTCGTGGACGATCGAGCGCAGATGCAGCCGCTTGGTGGTGACCAGCGGAAAGCCCTCGGCCAGATCGAACCGCATCTGGTGGCCGAAGATCGAGATCGTGCCGGTGCCGGTCCGGTCGTGCTTGCGGGAGCCCTCGCGCAGGATGCGCTCAAGGAACTCGTGATACTGCCGCATGGTGGGTCCGCTCGATTCGTCTGGTGGCGTAACCATGCACTAGCACATCGGGCGGGCTTTATCAGGTCCGCCGCCCCGGAACCCCTGCCGCCTCATCCGGCTTCTCCCTGATACCGCAACGATCGCCAAGGGGGAATTCCCATGACCCAGACCACCGAGACCCTCAGCAAGGAACGCCACCGGGTGCTGGCGCATCTAAACCTGCTGGAAAAGGACGCCTCGCACCCCCTCGACCTCGCCCTTGACGGCGGCAAGGGCGGCAATGGCAGCGCCGTGCTGATCCTGCGGCCGGGCCAGACGCTGCGCAGCGCCCATTCCGATGTGCGGCTGGACTACACCCTGCTGCGGCAGGCGCTGATGGCGGCGCTTCAGGCGCGGCTCGCGGAACTCGACGAGAAGCTGGAAGGCACCCCGGCGGCCAACCTCTCGCTGGAGGACCTGCAGTACGGCGACCAGACCGAGGCGTAGGCCGGCCGGGCCTTGAGCCCGGCCAAAGTCCCCGCTGTTGGAAGAGTGGCGCTCCCCCTTCCAACGGCGCGCGACCCTCACTATATTGGGAAGGCCGGCGCAAGTCGGCTATGGCGATAAACGGCTATCGGAATAAACCCTTCGGACCCGGGGGCAGTACCCGGCGCCTCCACCCGAGCCCAGCGGCGCGCTGGGTTCCGGCGGGGGCGAAACAGGATCGACGAGGGCGTAAAGGGTGGACTTTCGCTCGGCATGGTTCCGCCGTCATCGGGCCGAACATATAGTTGCCAACGACAACTATGCTCCGGTTGCTCAGGCCGCGTGAGCGGTTTGATCTCTGGGAAATAAGTCCTTGCGGGTAGCACTGTAAGGCGGGGTTCGGAGGCACCTGGCAACAGAAGCCTCCACTTCATTTTCCTGTGCCGTGCCTCCGGTTCCGGTGCCGTTGCGCTGGCGGTCCATCAAGAAATCGGCTTCATTGCGAACATGAGTGTCGACCTGATCCGCTATGACCTTCTCGTCCAGGATGCGCTGCGCGGCGTCGTGCGCCGCGTGCTGGGCGATGTCGCCCGCGACGGCCTGCCCGGCGAGCACCATCTGTACATCTCCTTCGACACCCGGGCTGCGGGTGTGCGCATCTCCTCGCGCCTCAAGGAGAAGTACCCGGAGGAGATGACGATCATCCTCCAGCACCAGTTCTGGGACCTGATCGTTACCGAGCAGTATTTCGAGGTGGGCCTGTCCTTCAACCGCGTGCCGGAGCGGCTGCATGTGCCTTTCGCGGCGCTGAAGGGGTTCTTTGACCCCTCGGTGAAGTTCGGCCTGCAGTTCGAGCCTTCCGCCGCCGAGGAGGAGCCGGAGGAGCCGGCCCCGGCGCCGGTGCAGCTCAAATCGGTGCCGACCTCGCCCGCGCCCGCCGCCGCGGCCCCCGTGGCAGCGGCGCCGGCGACGCCGCTGCCCGCGCGGGCCGAACCGCGCCCCGTCCCGGCAAAGCCCGAACCGGCCAAGGTGGAAGCTGCCAGGGCCGAGACCGCCAAGGCCGATTCGGCAAAGACGGAAGCCGGCGGCAGCTCCGCGACGGCCAAGACCGACGGGCCGGCGGCGGCCCCGGCCCGCAAGGATCGTTCGACGGAGGCCAAGCCCGCCGATGCGGCGGCGGCCAAGCCTTCGGCGGAGCCGGCATCGCCCGAGCCCGAAACCGGCGGGGCGCAGGTCGTGCGGCTGGACGCCTTTCGCAAGAAGTAGCCGCCGCAAGAGGCAATGCCTCCCGGGCGGCTCAACCCAAGAAGCTCAACCCAAGAAGCTCAACCCAAGAAGCTCTCGTGTCCCAGTCCTTCGACGTCGTGGTGATCGGTGCCGGCGCCGCCGGCCTTGCGGCGGGCGCCCGCCTGCGGGCCGCCGGGGTCGCGGTTGCCGTGGTGGAGGCTGCGGAGCGGGTCGGCGGCCGCGCCCATACCGACGTCGCCGCCTTTGGCGTGCCCTGGGACAAGGGGTGCCACTGGCTGCATTCGGCCTCGGTGAACCCGTTCCGCATCGCTGCCGACGAGCTGGGCCTCGGCTATTACCAGCGCGGCAACCGGCAGACCCGGGCCACCCATCTCGGCGACCGCTGGGCCGACGCGGCGGAGCGTCAGGCGGTGTGGGAGGCGATCGACGGCGCCTTCGCCGCAGTGAAGCACGCGGGCGAGCAGGGCCGCGACATTGCCGCCAGCGAGGTGCTGGACACCGCATCCCCGTGGCTGCGGATGAGCCGGCACTGGCTGGCGCTGATGTCCGCAACGGAGGCGGAGCGGGTCTCCACCCTCGACTACGTCGCCTACAGCGACACGGCGGAAAACTACCCTGTCGAGAAGGGCTATGGCGCGCTCGTCCTCGCCGTCGCCGCGCGCGCGGCGCCCGATCTCGAGGTGACGCTCGGCTGCCCGGTGGAGCGGCTGGACTGGTCCGGCCCCGGTGTGGCGCTGGACACGCCGAAGGGCCGGCTCAGCGCGCGCTACGCCGTCGTCGCGGTGCCGACCACGGCCATCGCCCGCGGACGGCTGCGCTTTGCTCCCGACCTGCCGCCCGACCTTGCCGAGGCGTTCGAGGCGCTGCCGCTGGGCTCGGCCGAGAAGGTTGCGTTCCAGTTCGACCGCGACGTGTTCGGCGTGCCGCCGGTGACCTATGTCGACACCATCGACCTGCGCGATCCCTCGCGCATTCCGGTGAACTTCACCCTCAACCCGTTCGGCCACGCCATGGCAATCGCCCAGCTCGGCGGGGCCAATGCCGAACGGCTGGTGGGGGAGGGGCCCGCGGCGATGGTGGATTTCGCGCTGGCGGCGCTGGTCGACGCCTATGGCGCCGATATCCGGGCCCGGGTGCTGCGCACGGCGACCACCGGCTGGGTGGCCGATCCGCTGATCGGCGGCGCCTATAGCTGCGCCCTGCCGGGCAAGGCGCATATGCGGGCGCGGCTGGCGCAGGTGGTGGGCGACAAGGTGTTCTTCGCCGGCGAGGCGGTGTCGCCGCATTATTATTCCACCGCCCATGGCGCCCACGAAACCGGCCTTGCCGCCGCCGACGCGGTGCTGGCCCGGCTCGCGCGGCACGCCGCGTGAGCGGCGGGAACCGTGAATCCCGCGTGAGCGGCGGGAACGGCGAGCCCCGCGTGAGCGGCGCGGTGGACCGCAGCGGAGGCCGTGCACTTCGGCTGGTGATCGTCGTCGCCGTCGCCGAGAACGGCATCATCGGGCGTGGCGATGGCCTGCCCTGGCATGTCTCGGGCGATCTGAAGCGGTTCCGCGCCATCACCTGGGGCAAGCCGCTCATCATGGGCCGGCGCACCTTCGAGTCGATCGGCCGGCCGCTGCCGGGCCGCACCAGCATCGTGGTGAGCCGGGATGCGGAGCTCAGCTTGCCGGAAGGCGTGCTGCTGGCCTCGAGCCTCGACGCCGCGATAGCCCGCGCCGGGGTGGAGGCGCAGCGGCTGGGGGTAGCGGAGGCCGCCGTGGTTGGTGGCGCCGATATCTATGCGCAGGCGCTGCCCCATGCCGACGCCCTGCGTCTCACCCGCATCCACGGGGCGCCCGCGGGCGATGTCGTCTTTCCCGCGCTTAATGTGCCGGACTGGCGGGAGATCGCCCGGGAAGGCCCGTTCCAGGGCGAGAAGGACGAGTTCGCCTTCAGCTTCGTCGATTACGAGCGGGCCTGAGCGGCGGCGTCAGATCGGCCGGCCCTCGACCTTGATGGCCAGCTCCTTCTCCATGTCCTTCATCGATTCGAGCTGGGGATAGACCGCGAGCGCCATACGCGCGGCTTCCAGCGCGTGCTTCTCGTCGCCGAGTTCCTTGCAGATCAGCGCGATGCCGGCCCAGGCGCCGTAGTGCCGGGGCTCGCGCGCCACCACCTGCCGCAGGTCGGCCAGCGAGTCGACGAAGTCTTCCTTGAGGTAGAACACCGTCGCCCGGCGGTTCCAGGCGTCGAGATGGTTCGGGGCGATGGTGAGCACGCCGTCGAGCAGCGCGATGGCGAGGTCGTAGTCCTTCGCCTGCGTCGCGGTGGCGGCGCGGCTCATCAGCAGATCGGCGGTGTCGCTGTCGGAGGGCACCAGCGCGACCTCGATGCGGTCGGCGATTGCCTTGGCGGATTCCTTGGAGGGAGCGGCCTTCAGCGCGGCAAACAGCGCGTCGAGGCGCTTGGCGCGGTCCGGCTCATTCGGCGCGAGCGCCGAGGTGCCGGGAGATGCCGCCTCCTTGCCGGGGGTGGTCTGCGCCGGGGCGGAGGGCTGCTGCACCTCGGACAGCACAGGCTGCACCGGAGGGGAGGACGAAACGTCGGCGCGGGCGGAAGCGCCGGCGGCCGCGAAACCTATCGCAGTGGCGAGGATCAGAACGCGCATCCCGCCAGTGTATGAAGCGGGCTGGCGGCGTCAATGCGGGCCGCGAAAACGTGAACGCGGCCGGCGGGCCTGATCGGGCCGGGCGCGGGCAAGCCGCGCGCCGGGGCCTTCGCGACGTCTCAGCCCTGGCGGGCCTTGAAGCGCTTCTGGGTCTTGTTGATGATGTAGACGCGGCCCTTGCGGCGCACCAGGCGGTTGTCGCGGTGGCGGCCGAGCAGCGACTTGAGCGAATTGCGGATCTTCATGACACGTAACCTTCGTAACGAGTGCGCCGGCGCAATGAGACGGCGCCGCTACGACCGCGCCCCTATCCGCCAGCTTTAATTCGAGGCCGGCTGATAGCGGAGGGGCGGGGGCCTTGTCAATCCGCCGGGCGGGTTTGATCCCCGGCGGCGTGCCGCGCGGCGCGCCGGGCCGGGGCGGAAAGGCCGAGATGGGTGCGTCCGAAGCTGCCGGGATATTTGAGCCCGAAGCCCAGCGCCCGGTCCGCCCCGATATGCGCCACCCAGACCAGCGCCACCGCCTGCGCCAGCGGCGCGGTCAGCGCCACCCCGGCCCCGCCGAGGAGCAGCGGGACGAGATAGGTGTGGGTGGCGTTGTAGCCGATGGCGCCGGCCCGCGGCCCGGCGAGATAGCCCAGCATGCCGAGATCGGGCGCGAGAATCAGGGCGAGGAACAGCCACCAGCCGCCGCCGAGCGCGGCATAGGCGGCGAGCGCGGCGAGGAACACCCCGGCGCCTTCGAGCCGCAGCAGCAGGCCGGGCGCGCCCTCGACCATGCCGCCGGCCTCGCGAGCCTCGGAAGAGCCGTTGTTTCCGCCCGCCGCCGTGCCGGCCATGGCATTGCCTTTCCGAGGAGTGGAGGGGCGTCAGCTCCGCCCGTGCTTGTAGGGCGCCATGCCGGCGCGGGCGAGCTCGTCGGCCCGTTCGTTCATGGCGTCGCCGGCGTGGCCCTTCACCCAGTGCCAGCGTATCTCATGGCGGGCGAGGGCGGCGTCGAGCCGCTCCCACAGGTCCACATTCTTCACCGGCTTCTTGTCCGCGGTGCGCCAGCCATTGCGCTTCCAGCCGTGGATCCACTTGGTGATGCCGTTGCGCAGATATTCGCTGTCGGTGTGGAGATCGACGGTGCAGGGCCGCTTCAGCGCCTCCAGCGCCGAAATCGCCGCCATCAGCTCCATGCGGTTGTTGGTGGTGGGGGATTCGCCGCCGGAAAGCTCCTTTTCCGCCCCGGCATAGCGCAGGATCGCGCCCCAGCCGCCGGGCCCGGGATTGCCAGAACAGGCGCCGTCGGTCCACACCGCCACGATGCCGCGGGAGGTCTCGGCGGCATCGTCGCCAAACACGCGCTGCGTTCCCGGCGCGGTCTTCACGGCGCGATCCCGTAGTCGCGCGCGCTGGTCGCGGTGCGGTGGAAGCGCAGCTTGCGCAGATATTCCTTCGGGTCGTGCGGGCGCACCAGCGCGCCGGGCGGCACGTTCAGCCAGTCCACCAGCCGGGTGAGCAGGAAACGCAGCGCCGCGCCGCGGGCGAGCAGCGGCAGCGCCGCGATCTCCGCCTCCCCGAGCGGCCGCACGGCCGTGTAGGCGGCGAGCAGGGCCCGGCCCTTGGTGATGTTGAAGGCGCCGTCCGGCTCGAAACACCAGGCATTGAGGCAGATGGCGACGTCATAGGCCAGCAGGTCGTTGCAGGCGAAATAGAAGTCGATCAGCCCGGAGAGCCGGTCGTCGGTGAAGAACACATTGTCCGGGAACAGGTCGGCGTGGATCACGCCTTCCGGCAGCCCCGTCGGCCACCGGGTTTCCAGCAGCGCGAGCTCGTCGGCGATGAGGGCATGAAGGCCGGGGGCGACGGTGTCCGCCCGCTCCCCGGCGGTCACGAACAGCGGGCGCCAGCCGGGAACCGACAGCGCGTTGCGGCGGGTGAGGGCAAAGCCGGCCCCGGCCTCGTGCAGCCGCGCCAGCGCCTCGCCCAGCGCGGCGCAATGGGCGACGCCCGGCCGGCGCACCGAGGTGCCGATCAGGAAGGTCGCGATGGCGGCGGGGCGGCCGGCGAGCGCGCCAAGGGCGGTGCCGGCGCGGTTCTTCACCGGCTGCGGGCAGGCGATGCCCCGGCCGGCGAGGTGCTCCATCAGCCCGATGAAGAAGGGCAGGTCGGCCGGGTTCACCCGCTTTTCGTACAGGGTGAGGATGAAGCTGCCCGCCTCGGTCTGGAGCAGGAAGTTGGAATTCTCCACCCCCTCCGCGATCCCCTTGAAGGCCCGCAGGCGGCCGATGTCGTAATGGGCGAGGAAGGCTTCCAGCTCTTCGGGGGAGACGTCGGTGTAGACGGCCATGCGGGCGGGGTCTCTCGTGGTCGGGCGGCCGCGGCCGGCGGCGCGGCGTCGGGCCTATTCGGCGGCGTCGGTGCGGAGCTGGCGCGGCAGCGGGAAGAAGACGTCCTCATGGGCGGTGTGCACCGTCTCCACCGCCACGGCGAAGCGGGCGGCGAAGGCGTCGATGATCTCCTCCACCAGCACCTCGGGGGCGGAGGCGCCGGCGGTGATGGCCAGCGACGAGATGGAGCCGAACACCGCCCAGTCGATGTCGGCGGCGCGCTGCACCAGCGCGCTGGCGCGGCAGCCTTCCCGTTCCGCCACCTCGCGCAGGCGCTGCGAATTGGAGGAGTTGGGCGCGCCCACCACGATCATCGCGTCGACCTGCGGCGCCACGCGCTTCACCGCTTCCTGGCGGTTGGTGGTGGCGTAGCAGATGTCTTCCTTCTGCGGGCCGACCATGGCGGGAAAGCGCTCGCGCAGGATGGCGACGATCTCGGCAGTGTCGTCGATGGAGAGCGTGGTCTGGGTGGTGTAGGCGAGGCGCTCGGGGTCGCGCGGCGTGAAGCTGCGGGCCTGCGCCGCGGTCTCGACCAGCGCCACCGCGCCCTCGGGCAGCTGGCCCATGGTGCCGATCACCTCGGGGTGGCCGGCATGGCCGATGAGCACGACCTCGCGGCCGCGCTTGTGGTGCACGGTGGCTTCCCGGTGCACCTTTGTCACCAGCGGGCAGGTGGCGTCGATGGCGAAGAAGTTCCGCGCCGCCGCATCCTCCGGCACCGATTTCGCGACGCCATGGGCGGAGAAGATGACCGGTGCCGTAGTGCCGGCCGGCACCTCGTGGAGTTCTTCCACGAACACCGCGCCCTTGGCCTTCAGGCCTTCGACGACGTATTTGTTGTGCACGATCTCGTGGCGGACATAGACCGGCGGTCCGTAGAGCGCGAGCGCCTTCTCCACGGCGTCGATGGCGCGCACCACCCCGGCGCAGAAGCCGCGCGGGGCGCAAAGCAGGACGCGCAGGGCGGGTTTGTCGGCGCTCATGGGCGGTTCATCGTCCGGGGGCCTCGCAGGCGGATCGCCTTCGTCATGGGTGCGGCGGGCGGAGGTGTCAAGCCGCGCGGCGCACGGGCACGCCGCCGTGCGGAAGCGAATGTGGGCTTCGCCGGGTCAATGTGGGCTTCGCCGGGTCATAGATCGGCCGGCGGGGATGCGAGGTGAATTGCGCTCGCGTCCGAGGCGGCCTATATTCATGACATCCCGGTCATCGCGAGACGGTCCGAGGCTCCGCCCCCGAAGGGTCGGCAGAGCGAGAGAGCCCGTGCGTGGAAGGCCCGGCGCGGAACAGCGCGCCGCGAACCAGAAATTGCGAATGGAGACGCGTGCCATGGCGAACGCACCGCTGATGCCGAAGGCCACCGCCGTGTGGCTGGTCGAGAACACCGCGCTCAGCTTCGACCAGATCGCCGAGTTCTGCAAACTGCACGTTCTCGAAGTGAAGGGCATCGCCGACGGCGAAGTCGCCCAGGGCATCAAGGGTCTCGACCCCGTCTCGTCCGGCCAGCTCTCCCGCGAGGAGATCGACCGCGCCGAGAAGAACCCGAACTACCGGCTGAAGCTGCAGGAATCGCGGGTGCGCCTGCCGGAGCCGAAGCGCCGCCGCGGGCCGCGCTACACCCCGGTGTCGAAGCGCCAGGACCGCCCCAACGCCATCCTCTGGCTTCTGCGCAACCACCCGGAGCTGAAGGACAGCCAGATCATGCGGCTGGTGGGCACCACCAAGACCACCATCGAGGCGATCAAGGAGCGCACCCACTGGAACGCGCAGAACCTGACGCCGATGGATCCGGTGACGCTGGGCCTGTGCTCGCAGATCGACCTCGACATCGAGGTGCAGCGCTCCTCCAAGGATCGCCCGGCCGCCGCCGTCGATCAGGGCGCGACGCTGCTGCCGGCCGATGTCACCACCGCGCAGGAGTATGAGGAGCCCTACACCGCGCCGCGCCGGCCGAAGGAGGACTCGCTCGACCTCGAGACCGTGTTCGCCAAGCTCGGCGGCGCCCGGAAGAGCGACATCGAGGAGTGAGCCGGCAGGGCCGGCTTTGCCGGCCCGCCCGCACCCGCCGAGGGCAGGCCCGCAGGGCGCGCCGTCGGCTCGTCTGATCCCCGCCGCTCCACGGAGCGCGGGCCGGAAGCCTCAGGCGTCCAGCTTCTCGCCGGAGACGCCGCGCGCGCGCGGGGTTTCGGCGATCTCGTCCAGCACCGCCGGGTCCTCGATCGTGGCAGGACGGGTCCAGTCGTCCTGGTCGGCGATCTTCTTCATCGTCCCGCGCAGGATCTTGCCGGACCGGGTCTTCGGCAGCCGACCGACCACCAGCGCCAGCCGGAACGCCGCCACCGGGCCGATCTGCTCGCGCACCTGGGCGACCGCTTCCCGCTCGACCTGCGCGGCGGGCTTGTCGACCCCCGATTTCAGCACCAGGAAGCCGCAGGGCACCTCGCCCTTGATGGCGTCGTGCACCCCGATCACCGCGCATTCCGCGACATCCGGCAGGGCGGCGAGCACCTCTTCCATCTCCCCGGTGGAGAGCCGATGGCCCGCGACATTGATGATGTCGTCGGTGCGGCCCACGATCGTGAGCCGCCCGTCCTTGTCGATCACCCCGGCGTCGGCGGTCTTGTAGTAGCCGGGGAATTCGGTGAGGTAGCCTTCGGCGAAGCGCTCGGGCTGGTGCCACAGCGTGGGCAGGCAGCCCGGCGGCAGCGGCAGGCCGATGGCGACCGAGCCGGTGCGGCCCGGCTCCACGGGATGGCCGGCCTCGTCCAGCACCTCGACCCGGTAGCCCGGCATCGGCACGCCGGTGGAGCCGGCCTGAACCTCCAGCGCCCCGATGCCGAGCGGGTTGCCGGCAATGGCCCAGCCGGTCTCGGTCTGCCACCAGTGGTCCACCACCGGCACCTTCAGCTTGTCCTCGATCCAGCGCACCGTGTCGGGGTCGGCGCGCTCCCCGGCGAGGAACAGCGCGCGCAGCGAGGAGAGGTCGTGGTCCCGCATCCGCAGCGCCTGCGGGTCCTCCTTCTTGATGACGCGCAGCGCGGTGGGGGCGGTGAAGAGCACGCCCACCCCATATTCCGCGACCACCCGCCAGAAGGCCCCCGCATCCGGGGTGCCGACCGGCTTGCCCTCGTAGAGGACGGTGGTGCAGCCGGCCAGCAGCGGACCGTAGACGATGTAGGAATGCCCGACCACCCAGCCGATATCGGAGGCCGACCAGAACACCTCGCCGGGCTTCATGCCGTAGAGCCATTCCATCGACCAGCGCAGCGCCACCATGTAGCCGGCGGTGTCGCGCACCACGCCCTTGGGCTTTCCGGTCGTGCCGGAGGTGTAGAGGATGTAGAGCGGATCGGTGGCGCCCACCGGCGCGCATTCCACGCCGCGGGAGCCGGCATAGGCGCTCCCGCGCAGCGTCGCCCAGTCGATGTCGCGGCCCGGCACCATCGCCGCTTCCAGTTCCGGCCGCTGCAGGATGAGGCAGCGTTCCGGGGTGTGGTGCGCCAGTTCGAGCGCGTGGTCCAGCAGCGGCTTGTAGGCGACGATACGGGAAGGCTCGATGCCGCAAGAGGCGGAGAGCACCACCTTCGGCTGGGCATCGTCGATGCGGGCGGCGAGCTCGGCCGCGGCGAAGCCGCCGAACACGACGGAATGGACCGCCCCGATCCGCGCGCAGGCCAGCATGGCGAACACCGCCTCCGGCACCATGGGCATGTAGATGACGACGCGGTCGCCCTTCTCGACGCCGAGGTCGCGCAGGGTGCCGGCCAGCGTGCGGACCTCGCCGAGCAGCTCGGAATAGGTGATGCGCCGCCTGGTTCCGGTTACCGGGCTGTCATAGAGGATGGCGGCCTGCTGGCCGCGTCCCTCGTTCACATGGCGGTCCACCGCGTTGTGGCAGACATTGCAGATGCCGCCGACGAACCAGCGGCCATAGGCGCCCAGCGAGGGATCGAACACCGCGCGCGGCTCGGCGATCCATTCCACCGCGCGTGCGGCCTCGCCCCAGAACCCCTGGGGATCGGCAAGGGAACGGGCGTGCACGGCCCGGTAGGCGGCTTCCGCCGAGGGCGTGGCCGAAATGGTCATGGGCGTTCTCCCGAACGTGGATTTTCCTGCTGCCGGACGCGTTTCGTGGTCCGGCTTGGCATCATCTGGCCGGTGTCATGCGGCTGTCGTTGATCCCGCACAAAGACGGCCCCGGGTTCAAGCTCGACCTTCGGATGTAAAACGCCGCCGGTCTGCTCGACCGGCGGCGCGTGTTGTCTGACGAGCCTGCGGAGATACGCGCGGGAAGCTGCTTGCGCGGGACAATGCGTCCGCAGGACCATCCCCTTCCGCTGAGCGCCGTGTCCCGTGCCGGTCTGCGCCGGCGCGCCCGCGGGGTGGGCTGGATGACCTTCCGGCTGGGTCGGTCCGTCCGGCGAACGGCCCTGCGTTCAGGCGCAGGACGCGATCTTTCGTGCGGGACGGTGCTGCAGCCGGATGCCGGGTGCCTCAGTGCAGCGTGCTGCTCTTCAGCCGCGTGATCTCGTCCTTGAGGTGAAGCTTGCGACGCTTGAGATCGGTAATGCGGGTCTCTTCGGTGGCCGGTCGGGCCATAGCCTCTTTCAGCTCCCTGTCGAGCGCCTGGTGGCGCCGTTCCAACTCCGCGACATGCGCCTGCATGGACATGGACCTTGTCTCCCTGTCTCCTGGTAGGAACGTCATCAGTCTGTCACGGGCCGCGGCCGCTGTCGACGAAACGAATCATTGCGCCGCACCATCGACGTGCGCCGCAGCACGTATTGCGGAGGGGGCTCGCCCCGGAGATACTGAGGTCGTCGCGACTCGTGGGCGCGGCCGGTCGCGCGGGTTTTCGCCGGGCGGGACCGCAGGCGGGTTCGAGTTCAGGGCGGGCGTTTGAGCATCATGACGGCGGAAGAGGAACGCGAGCTGCGGGCTCTCCTCGAGCGCCTGCGGCAGGAGCACCGCGACCTCGACACGGCCATCGACGCGCTGCAGGCCATGCCGGCCGCGGACCAGCTCCAGCTTGCCCGCTTCAAGAAGCGCAAGCTCCAGCTCAAGGATCGCATCGGCTTCGTCGAGGACCAGATCACCCCCGACATCATCGCCTGAAAGGCGGGCGCCGGCCGGCGCGTTCGGCTCGGCCGGGTCGCGAGACGACGATGCCCGGCGCGTGGCCGGGCATCGGGTGGTGCGATGGCGTCGTTCAGATCTGCGTGAGCAGCACTTCGGCGCTGGTCTTGTCGGCCTTGCTCGGCACGTCCTCGACGTTCAGCACCATCACCTCGCCGTCCTCGACCAGCATGGAATAGCGCTTGGAGCGCAGGCCGAGCCCGGCCGCGGAGGCGTCGAAATCAAGGCCGAGCGCGCGGGCGAATTCGCCGTTGCCGTCGGACAGGAACACGATCTTGCCGCCGGCATTGGAGGCCTGCTCCCACGCGGCCATGACGAAGGGATCGTTCACCGCCGTCACCGCGATGGCGTCGACGCCGCGCGACAGGATTTCTTCGGCGCGGGCGATGAAGCCGGGCAGGTGGTTCTTGTGGCAGGTGGGGGTGAAGGCGCCGGGAACGGCGAACAGCACGACCTTCTTGTTCTTGAAGATCTCGTCGGTGGACTTCGGCACCGGCCCGTCGGCGGTGGCGACGCGGAAGGTGGCGCTCGGCAGCATTTCGCCGACCTTGATCGTCATGGACTGTCCTTTCGTGATGCAATGGGCGAGCCGGGGCCGCCGCCCCGCGGGGGCGGCCCCTCCGGCCGGCGGGTAGCATAGTCGTTTCCCGCGTCACGGGAAGCGCTCTCAGGGCGCGGAAACCGGCGCCGTCAGCTCGATCGCCCGGTCGCCGTCCACCAGCGTGAAGCGCAGCCCGGTGGCGGTGAGGTCGGCCCCCTTGGGCATCCCTTCGAGCGGCATGAGGAAGACGACGCGGCCATCGGCCGCCGGCCGCGCCTGCGGCAGCGGCAGCGCCCAGGCCTCGTCCGGGCCCTCGACGAACAGGTCGGCCTTGGCGGGGTCGGCGACCCGGGCCTCGATCCGCACCGCGGCCGCGCCGTCCACCTCGACGAGCCGCGCGCTCTCCAGCGCGGTGGGGCCGGCGCCGCCCAGCTCCCCGTGCTGCGGCACCGCCGCGAGCGCCGCCAGCAGCTCGGGCGGGGAGGGCGCCGCGCCGGTCGCGGGAATGTCCAGCGCCGCCTCGGCGTGGGCGGGCTGGCAGATCTTCTCGCACACCGCGAAATCGAGCTTCAGCCGCAGCGAGACCGGGCGGGTGGGGTCCTTCGGGGTGGCGTGGAAGGGCAGGATGACGTCGTGCTTGTAGCCGATGGAATAGGCGCCATCGCCATCGTCGAAGCGGTGGGGCGCCGGCCAGAGGATGTCGACGCCCGCGAGATTCTCCGAGCCCGACCAGTCGAACTGCGGTGGCACGCCGCTGTCGCCGGGATAGCGCCAGTAGGTCTTCCAGCCCGGGGCCAGCCTGATCTCGACCCCGCCGTCGAGCTGGTCGCCGCTGCGGGCACCGGCCAGCAGGCGGACGGCGCCGCTGCCGGTCGCGCTCCAGTCCGATTCGATGCCGGCTCCGGCGGCTGCCGGGGCGAGCGCGAAGGCGAGCGCGGCCAGAACCGCCGCGGCGCGGCGCAGGCGGCGTGGCGTGGCCTGCCGCGACGGGGCGGCGGGGCTCGTAGGGTGGCGGGGGTGGTTCATCGGAGCGAAACGATGCATCTCCTGCCGATAGCGCGTCCCATCCGCGCCGGGAAGCCGGCATTCCGCACGTTCGTGTGAGACGGGTCTTCCGCCGCACCCGCGCGCCCGACGGGGTGGGTTGAAAATGCCCCGACAGGGATTACCCTTCCGTTGATGAAGATTGGACCGAAAAGCCCGGATACCGACGTCGAACGGTTTCTCGACGGCCAGATGCTGGTGGCCATGCCGGGCATGCGCGACGAGCGTTTCGCCCGTGCGGTGATCTATCTGTGCGCGCACTCGGCCGAGGGCGCGATGGGCATCGTGGTGAACCAGCCGGCCAGCCACATCAATTTCCCCGACCTGCTGGTGCAGCTCGACGTGGTGCCGGAGACCGAGCTCATCCGCCTGCCGCGCCGCGCCGGCGAGGTGAAGGTGCTGAAGGGCGGCCCGGTGGAGACCGGCCGCGGCTTCGTGCTGCACAGCTCCGATTTCGTGATCGAGAACTCGACCCTGCCGATCGACGCCGGCGTCTGCCTCACCGCGACGCTGGACATATTGAAGGCGATCGCCCATGGCGGTGGGCCGCAAAGCGCGGTGCTGGCGCTGGGCTATGCCGGCTGGGCGCCGGGGCAGCTCGAAAACGAGATCCAGCAGAATGGCTGGCTGCACTGCCCCGCCGATGCCGGCCTCATCTTCGGCCCCGACACCGGCGCCAAATATGAGCAGGCCCTGCGCAAGATCGGCATTCCCCCCGGCATGCTCTCCAGCGAGGCCGGCCACGCCTGAGGCCGCCGGCTGAGCCGCGCAACCGCTGAGCCCGCGCCACCAAAGGCGTTACGGGCGGCTTGCGGGTGTCCCCGTCGGTCCGCAAGTGGCTTGCGCCGGGCACGCGCCCATCTCGTTGGTTACACGAAGGCCGGCGGTCGGATCAGCCCTGGTTCGCCGCCCTCGGCGGGCTGGCGGCCGGGGCCAGCCCCGGTCCCTCGCCCTGAGGCTGCCCCGTCTCGGGCGCGGTGGCGGCCGGAATCGTGCCGGGCACCGGTGCCGGCGGGCTCGCGGCCGGCGTCGCCGATCCCGTGGACGGGGCCACCGTGGCGCTGCCGCCCCGCTGCCTCTCGGCGCTTGCCCGCATCAGCCCTGCCGAGCCTGCCGCAGCCTGTGCCAGCGGCGCACGGGCGGCGAGCGAGGCCGGTACGGCTGCCGGGGTCGCGGCCGGACGCGCCGGGGCGGGCCTGCCGCTCGGGCCGGCGCCGCCGGGCGTCGGCGTGCCGCCAGGGTTGGCGGCGGGCGCGGTGGCGGCCGGCGTGGCCGCTGCCGGCGGGCGC
>NZ_JAHBGE010000090.1 GCF_018390635.1 Ancylobacter lacus
CAACCGACACCGCCGCGCGCCTGCTGGTGTGCGCCGCCCTGCTCGCCGCGATCGTGGCCGCGATCGCTTCCGTCCTCAACGCCGAGCTTGCTCGACGGGGCCATTCCTTCCGAAGCGTTCCCGCCCTACCGCCGGCAAAGGGCAGGTTCCGTGACACAGCCCAAATCCACGGCTTCGGGGCCGGGCTCGCGGTGGACATCAATGCGCCTGTCACCGGTGGCTCTGGCCCGGCCGGGCTGCTCGGCTTCGGAGATCGCTCATGACGAGCGACGCCGCGCCCCCCGCTCGTCACCGCGGCCACCGTCCAGCGCCTGCGCAAGGGCGCGGAGGTGCTGAACCAGATCGCGCACGACCTCTACGAGGCCGGCCATCGCGCGGCCGGACAGGAGGCTTCGGACGCGGCGATCTCCGCCGCCGCTGCGAGCCGGCTGCTGGAAGCTGAGCTCAAGGAAGGGGCCGGACGATGAAACGGCTATTTGCCGAGGGCGATTGCCCGTTTGCTCAGAGCAACGAAAGAGCACTGGCAGGATACGAAATCGCAGTCGGTGAAGGGTGGGTACGGCAGCTCGCTCGTTGGCAACAACCTATTGTGGAGCGCCTCCGCCCGCGCACACGCTTCCTCCCCGGCCCGAAAACGGCCCAGCGGCCTGTAGGCAAGGACAGCCGGGTCGGAGAGCTGGCGCCGGAGATATTCAGCATAGGCGAGCGCATAGGACCGCGCCGTCACCACATCGAGGTTCTGCGAGCTTTCTTTTGCAAGGCCTATAGCCTTCCAGTCCGGTCGTCCGTGTGTATGAGCGGCCGCGAGCACGTTCGCCATGTCTCCTACGCTGCCCAGCAGGTCTGGTGCGAACAATCGCACGGCCGTGAGCACGTGCGGCTCGATGTCGACCGTCACATCGCCGTACCGAACAAAGGCCACCATGCTTCACCTCTCTCTTTGACGAAACCCGCGAACCAGCCTAGCTTCCCGACAGGGCCTCAGAAACCCTTCCAAAGCACAGGCGGCGCGCGGCTCGTCAGAACCGCATCCCGCGATCATGTCCAGGGTCCCCACGCGCATGTCCAGGGCGCAAGCCTAAAGGCGTGGGGGCACGACCTGTGCCGTGTTTCTGAACCCTGGGCGCGGGATCGCCTCAGAAACGCTCCTCCGCTCTTCATCATTGAAAGCACAGGAGAACGCGGCCATGGCTGCGAACGCACTCACGCGTGTGCCCTTTCGGGGCGGGGAAATCATCGTCATAGAGACGGCGGACGGGGAGTTTGTTGCGCTTCGTCCGATCTGCGAGCGGCTTGGTCTCGCGTGGCAGGCCCAGCACCGCAAGGTAACTTCAAGTTCGGCCAGGTGGGGTGTCATCAAAATGGTGATGCCTTCAGCCAGCGGCGACCAAGAGGCCATCTGCATTCCGCGTGGCAAGCTGTTCGGCTGGCTGGCGACCATTTCCCCGAACAAGGTCGCTCCCTCGCTGCGGGACGCGTTGATCACCTATCAGAACGAGGCGGATGCCGCGCTCGTCCGATGCGCCCCGCCTCATCTCGCGCCCGGCCTGGACCATGGTCGGGGGCTTCGTCGGCGGGCTGCTGCTCTTCGCGCTGGTCTGGCTGGGAGGTCACTGACATGGACATCGTCGCGCGCCTCGGCGGCATGGCGAGCGTGCTGGACGAGGGCGACGGCGCGCAGGGCGGCGGCAATGGCGGTTGAGCCGTTCCGTCTCGACTTCGCGCAGGCGACGGAGTTCTTCCGGCAGAAGGTCAATCTTCCCACGCAGAAATGGGACGATCTGCGCCACGGCGCCCATGTCCGCGGCTTCTCCGTCGCCGGGGTAACTGCGGCGGACATGCTCGCCGACTTCCGTGCCGCCATGGACAAGGCGCGCTCGCAGGGCACGAGCTTCCAGGAGTTCCGGCGCGATTTCGACGCCATCGTCGATCGTACCGGCTGGACGTTCAACGCGGTCGGCTCGACCGAGGAGCAGCGCCGCGACTGGCGCGCCCGCATCATCTACAACACCAATATGCGCACCTCCTACATGGCGGGACGCTACCAGCAGATGACCTCGCCGGAGGTCGCGAGCTATCGGCCCTTCTGGCGCTACCGCCACCACGACAACGCCCATCCCCGACCCATGCATGTCGCCTGGGACGGGACGGTGCTGCGGCGGACCGACCCGTGGTGGAAGGTGCATTTCCCGCCCAATGGCTGGGGGTGCCATTGCGACGTCGAAGCCATTTCCGAACGCCAGCTCCGGGCCATGGGCAAGACCGGCCCCGACCCCGCCCCCGACGATCGGAGCTACACGGCGCGCGATCCGCGCACCGGCCAGCCGGAAACCCGCTGGCCCGGCATTGACCGCGGCTGGGAATACAATGTCGGCGAGGAATGGCTCTCCGGCGTCGTGCCGACCGAGCTGCAGAAGCCGCTGCCACCGGCGGACACGCCGCCGACCGATGCGCCGGCGCCACCGCCGCTGCCGCCGCCGCGGCCGACGCAGTCGCCGGTGCTGGCAAAGGGCCTGCCGGACGAGGACTATGCCCGCGCCTTCCTGGCGCCTTTCGGCGCGAGCCTCGATCGGGGCGTGCTGTTCCGCGACGCGTCGGGCGGCCTCATCACCATCGACCGCTCGCTTTTCGAGGCCCGGGCGCCGGACGGTTCCGTACTTGGCCTGAAGGTCAACAAGCGCGACCGCGGCCCCTTCATGGGGCAGCTCGCCGAGACGATCCTCGATCCCGACGAGATATGGATCGACTGGGTGCGGGTGGCGTCGGGAATCGTGCTGCGTCGGGCCTATATCAGGAGCACCGTGCTGCCGGACGGGCGCACCCTGTTTTCACGCTTCGAATGGACAGCGCGTGGCTGGACCGGCATCACCAGTTTCATTGGGCCGGGCAACTATGTCGGCGCCATGCGCACCGGCGCGCTGCTGTTCCGGCGGGGCTGAAACGAGATCGGGCTCCGCCGCCGGAGCCCGATTGCCATGCACCTACGGAGGGCCGGCGGCGGCCTCGTTGCATGGTCGGCATCGATTTAAGGCGAGTGAACGGGCTTTTCAAGAGACGGATCGATGACAGAGAAGACCCCGGGCGCCCTTCTCACCATAGACGACGATGCCGTCGTCTCCGGTCTCGCCCGGCTGGTCGCGGCCAGCGTTGATCTGCGCGCGCCGCTGGCCAATATCGGCCAGGTGGTGCGGCAATCCACCATCGACCGCTTCGCCCGCGAGGTGTCGCCGGCCGGCGTTCCCTGGGCGCCGCTCAATCCCGAGTACCGGGCGGGCAAGAAGGGACCGGGCATCCTGCGGGAGAACCGCCGGCTGTCCGACATCGTCTGGCAGTTGGGCGGCAACGCGGTGCAGGTCGGGTCCTCCGTGGTCTATGCCCGCGTCCACCAGTTCGGCGCGGTGATCCTGCCGAAAACGGCCGCGGCCCTGGTCTTCAGCCTTGGCGGGCGCATCGTCCACGCCATGCGTGTCATCATCCCCGCCCGGCCCTTCCTCGGCCTGTCCGCGGAGGACCTGATCGAGATTACAGCCATTCTCGACGACCATTTCATCGCGGGGACGGGAGGCGCGGCCGAGCGCGTCTGAGGCTGTAGCGCCGGCCGCCACAAATCGCCGCTGGCGGGCGCCGTCGTCGTCGGGCTATGTTTCCCGCGCCGGAGGCGGAACAGCCGCCCATGGCGTTAAATGGGCCTTCAACGGGCGCGCTGGCGGGCCACCACCATCGCGCCCGTAGCAGACGGGCACCCCACAAGCGGCTTGGGGGCAGGCGGGGGCGACCGAACCCGGCACTCTGCCGGACATGAAGCCCTTCGAGATCTTTCGCACCGGCACGCACACGCCCATGCAGGGCGCGTCTCTCGCTTTCGGCGAGAGCGATCTCGCCGCCATGGCGGCGAGCTACGATCCCTCGAAGCACCATGCGCCGATCGTCATCGGCCATCCCCGGACGGATGCGCCGGCCTGGGGCTGGGTCGACGGGCTTTCGGTGCGTGGCGACCGGCTGGTCGCCGCGCCCTCGCGCGTCGACCCGAGCTTCGCCGAAATGGTGCAGGGCGGCAAGTTCGCCAAGGTCTCCGCGTCGTTCTACGCCCCGGGCGCGTCAGGCAATCCCGTCCCGGGCTCGTACTATCTGCGCCACGTCGGCTTCCTCGGCGCGCAGCCGCCTGCCGTCAAGGGTCTCGCCCCCATCGAGTTCGGCGAGCAGGACGACGTGGTGACCGTGGAATTCGCGGACTGGCAGCTGGCCTATGGCCTCGGCACGACCGCGCGGCTGTTCCGGCGGCTGCGCGACTGGATCATCAGCTCGGCCGGCATCGACAGCGCCGACCAGGTCCTGCCGGACAACGAGATCGACAGCCTCGGCCGCGCCGGCGTCGAGGCCGGCCAGGCCGACGTTGCGGCCACGCCCGCCTTCGCCGCCCCCGCGCCATCCCATCCTGCAACGCCCGACAATGGACAGTCCGACATGAGCACGACCACTACCGACGCGGCGGAGCTGGAGCGTCGCGCCGCGACGCTCGCCGCCGCCGAGGCCGCCTTCGCCGAGCGGCAGCGCGCCGCTGCCGAAGACGGGCGGCGCCAGCGCGCCACGGAAGATGCCGCCTTCGTGGACCAGGTGGTGGCCGCGGGGCGGCTTCCGATCGGGCTGAAGGACGCCTCCGTCGCGCTGTTCGCGGAGCTTGGCGAGGGCACCCTCAGCTTTTCCGAGGGCGGCGAGATGCGCGAGACGTCGCCGCGCGCGGCCTTCCGCGACCTGCTCTCGCGCCTGCCGGTGCCGGTCGTCACGGCCGAGATCGCCGGCGGCAAGGCCGGCGCGGTCGACTTCGCCGATCCGCTGACGGTGGCCGCGGCCCTCACCACCGAAATCGCCGCGGCGAAGGGCAAGGGCGAGACGATCTCGCCGGCCGAAGCGCTCAACCGCCTGCAGAAAGGAGCCTCCGCGTGAACCAGGTCATCGTGAAAACTTTCATCGCCGGTGGCGCCATCGGCCATCGGCGTTACGTCAAGTTCGGCGCGGCGGACGGGACGGTGCTGCAGGCGGCGGCCGCGACCGATGCGGTCATCGGCGTGACCGACTGCCCGGGCGGCGTGGCGACGGGCGACCGCGTCGACGTCGTGCTGCTGGGTGTCACCGATGTCGAATTCGGCGGCACCGTCGCCCGCGGCGGGCTGCTGGTCTCCGACGCGAGCGGCAAGGCCGTCGCCGCCGCGCCCGCCTCCGGTGCCAATGTTTTCGTCGGCGGGCGGGCCCTCGTGTCGGCCGTCAGCGGCGACATCGTGCCGGCCTTCGTCAATCCCGGCCAGATCCAGGGCGCCTGACCGCGCCCGCTCCTTCCCGTCATAGGGCCGTCCCCGGGACGGCGCCAACCAGGACAGCCCCATGTCGTCTTTTCCGTTCCCCGTCGACCCCCAGCTCACTGGCGTCGTCATCGCCTACCAGAACGCCGAGCTGATCGCCGATCGCGTGCTGCCGCGCATCGGCCCGCCGCTCACGCGACAGACCTTCCGCTACATGAAGTTCGATTTCGCCCAGTCGGTCACGGTGCCCGAAACGCGGGTCGGCCGAAAGGGCGAGCCCAACGAGGTCGAGTTCGGCGGCACGGAACTGGATGCGAGCACGCTGGACTACGGGCTCGACGACGTCGTGCCGATCGACGACGTCAAAAACGCCCCGGCCGGCTACAACCCGCTGACCTATGCCGCCCAGGGCGTCATGGATCTCGTGCTGCTCGATCGCGAGAAGCGCGTCGCCGATCTCGTCTTCAACGCGGCGACCTATCCCGCCGCCAACAAGGAGACGCTGTCGGGCACCGCGCAGTGGTCCGACGCCGCGTCCGACCCGATCGGCGACATCCAGGACGCCCGGGACGGCATGATCATGAGCCCGAACATCCTGGTGCTCGGCCGGGCCACCTGGACCATGCTGCGCCGTCACCCGAAGATCGTCTCCTCCCTTTCGGGATCGGGCACGACCAGCGGCGTCGCATCGCTGCAGGCGGTGACCGACCTGCTGGAGCTCGATGAGATCGTCATCGGCAATGCCTGGGTCAACACGGCACGCAAGGGTCAGCCGACCTCGCTCGCCCGTACCTGGGGCAAGCATGCCGCGCTGCTGCGGCGCGATACGCTGTCGACGAGCCTCAACCAGCGCCCGAGCTTCGGCGCGACGTTCCAGTACGATACCCGGGTTGCGGGCCAGATCCCGGAGCCCAAGGCCGGCCTGCGCGGGGCGATCCGCGTGCGCGCCGGCGAGAGCGTGAAGGAACTCATCACCGCCGCCGACCTCGGCTATTTCTTCCAGAACGCGGTGGCGTGAGATGGCGAAGGAACCCAGGGGGGCCGACGATCGCGCCAGCGAGAATGCCGGGGACCCGTCCGGCGCCGACGAGCTGCGCGTCTTCACCGCCGCGCATCTCATCAAGCGCGACCACCAGCGCTTCGCTCCCGGCGACACCATCACCCTGACCGAGATCGAGCACGGGCCGCTTCATCGGGCCGGCGCGGTGGCGGAGCCGTGGGACGCGGCGGCCGAGGGCGAGGGCTGACCATGGGCTATGCCTCGCTGGATGATCTGGTGGAGCGGGCCGGCGAGGCCGAAATCCGGCAGGTGGCCGATCGGGACCGCGACGGCACGCCCGATCCCGAGGTGATCGCGGCGGCGCTGGCGGCGGCGGACCAGACGGTGGACGGCTATCTCGCCGTCCGCTTCGCCATGCCGTTGAGCACCGTTCCGCCGCTGGTGCGCAAATGGGCCACGTCGATCGCGCGCTACCAGCTCCACCGCAGCGGCGCGCCGGACCACGTGGTGCGGGACTATCGCGACGCGCTCGGCGAGCTGCGCGATGCCGCCGCCGGCCGGATCGCCCTGCCCGGTGTCGACGGACTGAACCCCGCCGGCACCGCCAGCGGCGGCACGCTGGCGGAGGGCTCGCCGCCGGTCTTCACCCGCGACCGGCTGGAGGGTTTCCTGTGATCGGCGCGACGATCGACCGGCTTCGCAGCGTCGCGAGCCCGCCCTTCACCTCGGTCGACGGGGCGGAGCGGCTTGAAGCCCTGGGCGAAAGCACGGCGCCGGACCATGGTGCGGCGTTCGTCGTGCCGTTCGACGAACGCGGAGAGCCGAACACGCTGGCGACGGGCGGCACGAGCCAGCGCGTGGAGGTCTATCTGCTCGTTGCCGTCGTGCTGCGGGCCTATGGCGACGATCGCGGCGCCGAACGCGTCGCCTCGATCGACGATTTCCGCAGCGCCATCGAGATGGCTCTCGCGGGCTGGACGCCCGATCCCGACAGCAAGCCCTACGAATTCGTCGCCGGCCGTGCCGCTCCGCAGGGCAACGGCGTCACCTGGTACGTCCAGACCTGGGCGACCGACCGCTACATCCGCACCGAGGAGTGATCCATGTCGCACACTGCCGTGCCGACCGTCGCCGCCGGCCGCATCGTCCACTATGTGCTGCCGGCCGGCAGCAAGCGCGCCGGCGAGGTCCGCCCGGCCATCATCGTGCGGCCCTGGTCGCAGATTTCCGACGAGCTGTCGGGGCTGGCGAACCTGCACATCTTCCTCGACGGCGCCAACGACGCGGGCGAGCAGGCCCACGCCTATTCCGCCTACTACTCGGCCGATCGCGAGCCGGGGACGTGGCACTGGCCGCCGCGGAGCTGACCATGGGCGCGCGCGAAGGCGGTTCCTACACCCAAGACCCTGAGACCGGCGAGTTGCGCCGCAACGAGGCCCCGATCGAACCGGCGGCGGCGCCGACGCCGATCGACACAACGATAACCCCCGCCGAGAGCAAAGCCACCCCCGCCGGCGATCCGGCCGGCGGGGCCGGGGCTGAGAACCCGGCGGAGACCGAGGCGCAACCGAGCGAGGCCGAGGCGCAGGGCGCCCGCGGCAGGAAAGGAAACTGAAATGGCACTGACGGCCAAGCGCCTCCGGCGCAAGATGGCTATCGCCGCCAAGGTCGAGACGGACTATGGCGTCGATGCGGTGCCGACCGGCGGCGCCAACGCCATTCAGGTGAGTGATCCCACACTGACGCCGCTCGCCGGCGACGAGGTGCGGCGGGACCTGATCCTGCCCTATCTCGGAAATCAGGGGGCGCTGCTGGTCGGTGACTACGCCGAGCTGCAGTTCTCGGTCGAGATCGCGGGCGCGGGCACGCCCGGCACGGCGCCGGCCTATGGACCGCTGCTGCGGGCCTGCTCCTGGGCGGAGGTCATCCTCGCGGGGACCAGCGTGACCTATCGGCTCGCGAGCGACAACCCGGAGAGTGCCACGGTCTACGTCAATATCGACGGCGTGCGCCATGCGCTGCTCGGGGGGCGCGGCACCTTCACGATGTCCCTGACGCCAAAGCAGATCCCGCGCTTCACCTTCACCCTGCGCGGGCTGTTCGGCCCGGTCACCGACACAGCGCTGCCGGCGGAGGTGCTGACCGGTTTCATCCGGCCGGCGCCGGTCTCCAAGGCGAACACGCCGGTGTTCTCCCTGCATGGCTATTCCGCGATCGCCGAAAGCCTGTCGATCGATCTCGGCAACACGGTCGAGGCGCGCCATCTCATCGGCGAGGAGTCGATCGTCATCACCGACCGCCGCGCGACCGGCACCGCGGTGATCGAGGCCAAGAGTATCGCCACCAAGAACTGGTTCGGGATCGCTCAGGCGGGGACGCCGGGCGCCCTTGCCGTCCAGCACGGCACGGTCGCGGGCAACATCGTCGAGATCGCCGCGCCCAAGGTGCAGCTCGGCCGGCCGACTTATGGCGAGACGCAGGGCATCACGAACTACTCGCTGCCCCTCCTCCTCACCCCCGATACCGGCGACGACGAGCTCTCCATCGTCGTGCGCTGACCCGCCACCCCCTTGTTCAACGCCCATTGAAAGGCCGTTCGATGTCGTTCCTGCTCGCCTCCCGCCCGCGCGTGACGTGGCCCGCGACCGCACAGGTGCCCAGCGCCGCCACGCCCGGCTCCTTCGATGCGCAGAGCTTCAGCCTGGTGTTCGAGGTGCTGCCGCCGGCCGAGCTGCGGGCGCTGGACGACGCGTTTCTGGCCCTGGATCCCGCCGAGCAGGTCAGTCACCAGCACTACACGCTGGAGCGGCTCATCGTCGGCTGGAGCGAGGTCATGGCCGGCACCGCCGAGGTGCCGTTCAGCGCCGAGGCGCTGGAGCGGGCGCTGGCGCTGCCGTGGTTCCCGCCGGCGGCCTATGCCGCCTATGCCGAGCTGACGACGGGCGGCAAGGCGCGTCTGGGAAACTGAGACAGGCGGCGCGGCGCTGGGCGCTCGCCGCCACCGGACAGAGCGACCGCGAGCGGCCGCAGACGCTCGATGCCGCGACCCGGGCGGACTTCATCGCCCTCGGCGTCGATCCCGCCTCCCTTCCGCCCGACGATCCCGAGCACGAGGACGATTTCGAGGTGTGGCCCGAGAACTGGCAGACCGTCCGGCTCTTCCTCGCCTGCGAGACGCAGTGGCGGGCGAGCGCGGCCATGTCCGGCATGGTCTGGGTCGGGCTGGACTATGTCGCTGTCGACGTCGTCGCGCGCCGGCGGGGGCTCGAGGCCGACCTCGCCGACCTGCAGGTGATGGAGGTCGAGGCGCTCTCGATCCTCAACGGGGGCCGCGCATGAGCCTGCAGCTCGCGGTCCGCATCACCGCCGATGCCTCCGGCGTCCGCCAGGGCGCCAATGACGCGGTGCAGGAGTTCCGCCGCCTTGATGGCAGCCTGCAGGCCACCGAAGGGCTGGCCCAGCGTACCCGCAAGGCGATCGACGAGGTCGCGCAGTCGGCGCGGCGCGCGGCGATCGAGGCGGCGACGGGCGTGCGCGCCGACGTCGGCTCGGCGGCACGGGCGGCCGACATCGCCGCCTATGGCAAGTCGCTGGATGACCTCCGGGCCAAGTACAACCCGCTCTTCGCGGCGCAGCGCACCTATCTCTCGCAGCTCGCCGAGATCAGGCAGGCGCAGCGGCTCGGCGCCTTCGCGTCGGCCGCTGAAGCCGACGCCGCGATCGCGCGCACCAAGGCGGTGTTCGCCGCCCAAGCGACGGCGATGCGGCCGCTTCGTCAGCAGACGACGGGAGCCGCCGCCGGGCTTCAGCCGTGGCAGCGCCAGCAGCTGACGGCGCAGGGCTTCGACGTGTTCACCTCGCTCGCCAGCGGCATGAACCCGGCGTTGATCGCGGCGCAGCAGGGGCCGCAGATTATTCAGGCGGTCGGTGGGGTGCGGCCGGCGCTGGCGGCGCTCGCCGGAGTGGTCACGCCGCTCACGGGCGGCATCGGCGCCCTCGGGGCGATCGTCGCCGCGGGCGCCTTGATGTGGAACGAATATGTCGTCTCGACAAAAGAGGTGACAACGGCGCTTGCCGGTCCCGGCCGGGCCGCGGGCGCCACCGCCGGCCAGCTCGAAGCCATCGCGCAGTCGGCCTCGCGCGCCGGTGACGTCTCGGTGCGCGAGGCGCGCGCCATGGAGGCGGCGTTCCTGCGCACCGGGCGGATCGGGGCGCAGGCTCTCGGCGGGCTCATCGCCATGTCGAAGGACTTCGCGGCGACGATCGGCGCGGATGTTGCGGACGGCTCGGCGCAGCTCGGCCAGATCGTCGCCGATCCCGCCCGCGGCGCCCAGCAGCTGCAGCAGATGGGGCTGCTCGACGGCGCCACCGCGCGGCTGGTCGGCCGGCTCGCCGAGCAGAACCGGCTGACCGAGGCGCAGACAACGCTGCTCGCCGGGCTGAAGCCGCGCCTCGCCGACGCGGCGGAGGCCACCACCATCTGGTCGCGGAGCTGGGACGCGGTCAGCAACGCGGCCTCCAATGCGTTTCAGGCGATCGGCTCCGGCATCGACCGGCTGATCAGCGGTCCCGCGCTCGATGAGCAGCTGGCGAACGCGATCGACCGGCTGAACAAGGCGCGGGCGGAAGCGGAGGGGTTCCGGCGTGCGCAGGCGGCCGGTGTGCCGACCTATGGTGCCGCGCCGGATGTGGCTGCGGCGGAAGCGCAGGTTGCCGACCTGCAGGAGCAGCGCCGGCGTCAGGGCGCCCTTGCCGCCGAGCGGCAGCGTGCCGCCGAGCAGGACCGCGCGGGATCGGCGGCGGTGTCGATCGCCGGCCAGTCGCCGGCCAATGCCGATGTGCAGCGCCGCGGCCAGCTGGAGCGCGAGATCGCCGCGCTGAAGGAAGGCGCGAACACGCCCGGCCTGACGGCCGACGAACAGGACCAGATCGCCCGGGCGATCGAGGCCAAGAGCCGGGCGCTGGACGGGCTGAACAACGCCCAGCAGATCGCCAACCAGCTCGCCGCGCTGGATGTGCAGATCCAGCAGGCCCGCGATCCCGTCACCCGCGCCGACCTGATCGCGCGGCGCGAGAGGCTGGCACTGTACGGCCAGGAGAACGACGCGGCGAAGATCAACGCGCAGGTGGAGGCCGCGCGAACCCGGGCGATCGAGGAATCGCTGGGCGCCTCGCGCAACCGCATCGCCGACATGCAGGAGGAGACGCAGGCCCGCGCCCGCGTCAATGCCGCCGTCGCCGCCGGCACCATGACCATCGCCCAGGGCGAACAGCGCCTGCAGATGGAAGCGCAGATGCGCGAGCTCGCCCGCGCCGCGCTGGCGGCGGAAGGGGCCGAGCGGGCGAAGTATATCGAGCAGCTCAACGCGCTGGGCAGGGCGCTGGCGGCGGCGCAGGCCGAGCAGTCCCGCACCGCCGCGCTCGGCATATTGCGCGACCAGCGCGACCAGATCGACGCCATGAAGGCCGAGATCGGGCTGATCGGCCAGAGCGAGCAGGTCCGCGCCCGGCGCCTTGCCCAGATCGAGGCGGAACAGCGCATCCGCCGCGAAGGCATCGACGCCGCCTCGGCCGAGGCGGACGGCATCCGCCAGCAGGCGCAGGCGCTGGCGGAGCTCTCGGTGCAGCAGCAGCGCAGCCAGGATGCGTGGGACGGCTACCGCCAGGCCGGCGAGGGCGCGCTCGATGCGCTCGGCGACGCGATCAACGGCCAGAGCGTGGATCTGAAGAACCTGCTGCAGAGCATTTCGCGGGAGTTCATCCAGCTTTCGGTCATCAACCCGCTCAAGAACGCGGCGTTCGGGACGAATTACGGCACCCTCGGTGACCTGCTGGGGGTGTTCACCGGCAAGAAGACCAACGACAACCTGCCGGGCGCGGGCCTGCGCTCGGTCGGCACCATGCAGGTGAACGCCGGCACCATCATCATCAACGGCGGTGTTGCCGGTGCGGCCGGAAGCACCGTCCCGAAAGTCGGCTCCTCCGGCGGCATCGGCTCCGACGCCGTCGCCGGCGGCACGACGGGCGTCGATCTGAGCGCGGCGGGCAAGGCGATCCGAACCATCGAGAGCGGTTCGCCGGCAGGGAACTATGCCGCGCTCGGCCCTCTGACGAAGACCGGCGACCGCGCTTATGGCGCCTATCAGGTGATGGGCGCCAACATCCCGGACTGGACGCGCCGCCACCTCGGCGAGAGCCTGACGCCGGACCAGTTCCTGGCCGACCCGGCGGCGCAGGACAGGGTGTTCGCCGGACAGTTCGGCGGCTATGCCGCCAAATATGGCCCGTCCGGTGCCGCCCGCGCGTGGTTCGCCGGCCCCGGCGGCATGGCCAATGGCGGGGCGACCGACGTG